>CAVSCL010000038.1:0-574082 GCA_963726485.1 uncultured beta proteobacterium
TTGCGTTCCTGCAGGTCCTCAAAATACAGGTCGGAACCGACAAAGCGCCCGCCCTTGCGGTCGCTGGAAATGCGCCGCACCCGGTCGAGCGCCGGCAAATACAGCCATTGATCGGTGCTGCCGTCGGCTTTGTCGATGCTGAGCAGGCCGGTTCCCGCGATGTCTTCCGGGTCGAGAAAACGGATCAGGTTGGCCGTTTCCCCGCCCGACTTGTCAAGCCGATAGGTGACGATTTCACGGATGCGCGGCGCGTGCCCCTTTTCGGTCAGCACCATACGGCCGAGCTATGGTCAGGTCACGGCCATTGGGACGGTCATAAACCTTTTGCGCCAGTTCCATGCCTTCATCCGCGAGAGCGGAGAAGCCCAGCATCAAGCCATAACAAAACAGGCAAAGTCGGACAAGGAATCGGGAGCGCGGCATCGGGCTTGAATTTTGCATAGTCAGTATTATTGATTCGGCACGAATAAGGTTTCAAAAACCGATGCTTGCGATTTCACATTATGGGTTGCCGAGTGCCGCTTGTGCCGAATCAACAATCAATCAAGAAAGCAGGCTATCGAGACGGTTTGACCGCGCCGCGCAAAGCCAGGCAAGCCATTTCTGCCTAGCCTGTGCAAATTGTATTCGGGCCGTATCGATAGAACTTTACTGCAAATAGGGGACAAAACGCATTATCGGGAAAATCTCGCTGGAGACTGTCGATTTTCCGACGCAATTGGCAATTAACCTAAGGAAGCGTTGAACAAGCCGCCGTTCTTGATTGTTTGTTCAGGGTTCCCCTACGGACAAGGCGGCCGCGCAACTCCGAATGATGAATGTCACGACCGCCAGTCCGTTAGGTTGATTTCTCTGTGCCTCTGTGCCTCTGTGGTGAATAGATTTCCCTTTCTTGAGATTAGATCTGGCTCGAATGTTGCATTCAAGATAAACCATTACAATCTGGCCAATAATTTCAGGAGACCGCAATTAACCATGCGACTATTTTCGCACCTGACCTCTGCACGCCCAGCCCATCTCATACTGGCATTGATATTCAGCATCGGCCTGGCCGCATGTAGCGGCGAATCCAGCGAGACGTTGCTCAACCAGGCCAAGGCCAGCCTGGCTGCGGGCGACCGCAAGGCCGCGGCCATTCAGCTCAAAAGCGCCATCCAGAAAGACGAGCGCAACGCCGAAGCGCGTTATCAGCTGGGCAGCCTGCAACTGGAAGAAGGGCAATACGCAGCGGCGGAAAAGGAATTCCGGCGCGCACGCGAGGCCGGGCTGGCGGCTGACCGGGTCAATCCCCTGCTCGCCCGTGCGCTGATCGGTCAGGGCGAGTTCCAGCGGGTGCTGGACGAAATTCCGCAACCGGCCGAGGGCAGCGCCAGCGAAGCCGAAATGCTGGTTGCCCGCGCCAATGCGCAACTGGGCCTGGGGCAGAAAGAGGAAGCCCGGCGCAGCCTGGAACGCGCGCTCGCCATCGCACCTCGGGATGCCGACACGCATCTGGCGCTGGCGCGGCTGGCGCTGGCGGACGGCAAACCCGAAGCCGCCTTCCAGGAAATCGGCAGCGCGCTCGAATTCGCCCCCAAACACCGCGACGCCTGGTTATTCAAGGCTGACCTGTTGCGTGCAACCGGCAAACCCAAGGAGTCGGTTGCGGCCTATCAGACCGTTTTGCAAATTGATCCGCAGCATCACGGCGCGCGCCTGGCGCTGGCCGGCATCGCCCTGGCCGAAAACCGGATTGCGGAGGCGCGCCGCGAAGTCGATACCGTGCTCAAGTCCGCGCCCAACAACCTGCAAGCCCGCTACACCCAGGCCTTGATCGACTTCCGCGAAAAGAAAACCGAAGCCGCGCGCGACCATCTGGCCCCCGTGCTGAAGACGGCGCCGGACTTCCTCCCGGCCGTGCTGCTGGGCGGCTCCATCGAATATACGCTGGGCAACATGCAGAGCGCCGAATCGCATCTCTCCAAGGTGGTCAAGGCGGCGCCCCGCAATAACTACGCGCGGCGCCTGCTGGCCGCCACCCAGCTCCGGCTGGGGCGCCCGGACGATGCCGCGCTCACCCTCGCCCCGGCTGGCCCGGACAATTCGAACTGATGCCGGCATTCATGTGGTGGCAGGCGAAATCGCCCTGGCGAAGAAGCAGTTTGCCCAAGCCTCGGCGCACTTCGAGAAGGCCGCCCAGATCAGCCCGGAGAGTGCGGCCATCCGCACCGAACTTGGCATCTCCCGTCTGGCCCAGGGCGACAGCCGCGCCATGACAGACCTGCAAGCCGCAGCGGGCATGGAAGGCGCAGGCAGCCGGGCCGACAACCTGATCATCCTCAATCAGATCAAGCAGCAGAAATTCGACGCCGCGCTTGCCAGCATTGCCGCACTGGAAAAGAAACAGCCAGCCAGCCCGCAGCCATGGAATTACCGCGGCGCCGTCTATATGGGCAAAAAAGACCCGGTCCGCGCGCGTGAAAGTTTCAGCCAGGCGCTGAAACTCGATCCAAAATTCTTCCCCGCCGCCGCCAATCTTGCCCAGCTTGATCTCAAGGACGGCCAGCCGGCGGCCGCGCGCGGCCGCTTCGAGGGCGTACTCAAAGCCGACCCCAAACATCTCCAGGCCATGCTCGCGCTGGCTGATCTGAGCCTGCGTCAGAAAGACGAAAAGTCTTACACAAGCTGGCTGGAAAAGGCCGCCAGCGCCAACCCGCAGGCGCTCCCGCCGCGAATGTTGCTCGCGCGCTATTGGCTCGCCAAGGGCGACAGCGCCAAGGCCGTCGCCGCCGCGCGCGACGCGGTCAACGCCCAGCCCAACAACCCCGCTGCGCTCGACCTCCTGGGCACCACCCAGTTTGCGAGCAAGGATTACGACAACGCGCTGGGCACCTATCGCAAGATCGCCGACCAGTTCCCCAATCAGGCCGCGACCGCGCCTGAAGCTCGCCCAGGTGCAGATGGCGATGAAGCAAGTGGACGATGCGCGCAAAACCCTGCGGGATGCGCTGAGGCTGAAACCCGACTTGATCGAGGCGCAACTCATGCTCGGCGGCCTCGAAATCCAGTCCGCGCGTTATGACGACGCGATGAAGCTTGCCCAGCAGATTCAGCAGCAAAAACCCGGGTCGCCCGCGGGCCCCATGCTCGAAGGCGATGTCGCCCTGGCGCGCAAGCAGTACGACGCCGCACTCGCCGCCTACGAGCGCGCACATAAACTCGGCCCCTCGGGCGCCATGCTGATCCGCCAACATCGGGCGCTGGCCGGCGCCGGCCGCCCAGAAGAAGGCGAAAAGCGGCTTGCCGCCTGGCTCGCCAGCCACCCGCAGGACGGCAACACACGTCTTTATCTGGCTGAAAATCTCAATCTGCGCGGGCAGTACAAACCGGCTTCGGACCACTACCTGACCCTCAACCAGCAAAACCCCGGCAATCTGGTGGTGCTCAACAATCTCGCCTGGGCGCTGCAACAGCAGAACGACCCGCGCGCCCTCGGCTATGCCGAGCAGGCTTTCAAGCTCCAGCCCGGCAACCCCGCGGTCATGGATACACTGGGCTGGTTGCTGGTGCAGCAGGGGCAATCGCAACGCGGCATCACGCTGCTGCAGCAGGCCTCTGTCCAAGGCGCCCGATGCCGCGGAAATCCAGTACCACCTGGCCGCGGCCTTCGCCAAAGCGGCGACCGCACCCGCGCACAGAGCGAGCTCGAACGATTGCTGGCGAGTGGCATGGCTTTCCCTCAGGAGCAGGAGGCGCGCGCCCTGCTCCAACAGCTTCAAGGCACAATACGCTGACACGGTGGCCTCCAATAGGCACCTCATAACTCATTGTTTGAATGGAATTCACCTAAATGACCCAACACCCCGTCGCCCTGGCCATCGCCCTGGCCTTGCCGCAACCGTCACGCTCTGCGGGTGCGATCGTACCTCCAATCTCACTGAACAGGAGCACATCCAGCGTGCTAAGGATTATCAGAGTGAGTTGCGCCAAGCTAAGAGCAAGCGTCATTGAATTAAAGAATGCCTTGAACCAAGAGCCTAATAACGCAGAAGGCAGATGGTTGCTCGCGCAGACCTATCTTAAGCTTGGCTTTGGTGCGGAAGCAGAGAAGGAGCTTACCAAGGCGAAGGAGTTGGGGCTAAAGAATGAGTCTCTACTCCCGCTGCTTGGCGAAGCATGGATTCTGCAGGGTAACTACCAGCGGGTGCTGGATAAATTACCGATAGATACGCAATCCAGTTCAAAAATAAACGCACGCAATGCTCATCTTAGGGGAAGCGCGAATCTTAGAGTATGAGGAGACTTGAAGAAGGCTGCAAGCTCTTTAACGAGGCCCGGCGACTAGACCCAACCCTTGTCGGGCGTATTGGGGAATCGCCCAATGCGCGGCGGCCAAAAAGGATGTGCCAAGTGCACGAAGCGTGCTCCAGAAAGCGATCGAGATTAACAGGTCCATACCCGCAAGCTGGGTCTTGCTCGGCGATTTGGAGCGACTGAGCGACGACCCAGACGCAGCCTTCTCTGCATATGGACAGGCCTTGAAAATCTATCCCGAGAATTTCTCGGCACTGACTGGGCGGGTTCTGTTACTGCTATCTCAAGGGAAGCTCGTGGAGGCCGAAAAGGACATTCAACGAATGCAGACGCTAGCACCCAAGAATACTGTCCCCAGATACCTTCACGCGCTCGTTAATTACCGCAGCGGCAAATTTGAGGCCGCTAGAGAAGGCGTGCAAGAGGCATTAAAGGTTGACGCAGACTATCCCCCGGCGGTACTGATTTCGGCCACGCTCAACCATCACTTTGGTTCGGACCAGCAAGCCGAGAAAGAGGCCAGCAGATTCCTGGCCTGGTATCCGGGTAACGAACAAGCCCGAAAGCTCCTGGCCGCAATCCAGTTGCGAAATAAGCAACCAGACCGGGTGCTTAAGACTTTGGCACCCATCTTACGCAAGTCTGATGTGGATCCCCAGACGCTAGCACTGGCCAGCGATGCCTATTTTCAACTGAACCAAACAGATAAGGCAACTGCGCTGCTAGAGAAGGCAATAGCGCAATCACCAGAGAATGTTCCCCTTCGCACCCATTTAGGGCAGGCCCTATTTGCAGCCGGGGACACGGACCGCGCCGTTGCAGAACTGGAATCCGTGATGCGCCTTGAGAACCACACACCGAAGCAAGCATGGCCCTGATTATCGGCCTGCTTAATGCGGGCAAGCATGACAAGGCCCTGTCAGCGATTGAGGATCTGAAGAAGAAGCTCCCCAACAATGCCATCCTTCTCAATTTACAGGGGGTCATCTGACCAAGAACGATCTTGCCAAAGCACGGGTCGCTTTCGATTCGGCGCTCAAGGCAAGGCCTACTTACTTTGCCGCTGCGATGAACCTCGCTCAACTCGATCTGATGGAAAAAAATGAAGAAGCGGCTACACGCCGTTACAAGTCCATCTTGAGTGTCAATCAAACTCATCTGCCCGCGTTGCTGGCACTGGCACGACTGTCCGCCAAGGGTGGACGAACTGACGAGGCAGTAAACCTGTTTGAGAGGGCGGCAGAGCCCACGAAAGCCATCGCCCCACGTAGGGAACTGGTTGCTATTTACTTGCAAAGAGGCAAGCCAGATATGGCCCTTACGGTTGCCGCCGAGTACCAGCAAGCAAACCCGGGACCTGCCGGCCTGGAAATGTTGGGAGAAGTTCAGTTGGCCCGCAAGGATCTCGTCAATGCGATAGGGACGTTTAAGCGCCTGACAGCGCTCGTCCCCCAGGCGCCCGGGCGCATATGAATTGGCCACTGCCCGTCGTTGGCCCGCAACCTGACCGATGCCAAGGCATCATTGCTTACCGCCCTGAAATTGCAGCCGGACTTCCTGGAAGCCGAGGTGATGTTGCTCACCGTGGAACAGTACCTTAACGGAACTGGCGCCGCACTCCGCGTCGCCAAAGAGATCCAGCAACGACGTAGAAAGTCGCCGAAGGCTTTGCCCTGGAGGGCGATTTGCTTTCTTCTCAGCGACAATTCTCTGCCGCCGCGGGGGCCTACGAAAACGCGCTGAGGCTCGGACCGAGCACAGTCAATGCACTGCGCCTGTTCAATGCCCGCCGCAGGGCGGGCGCGCCCGAGGCTGCGTATCGGGTGATGTCCGGATGGCTGAAGGATCACCCCACAGACCTCCGTTCCCGCCTCTACATGGCAGGTGCCCTAGTAAGGGACGGGCGCCTCAATGACGCTCTCCCGCATTATGAGTTTGCGGTGAAGTCGGCGCCGAATGACTACGCCGTCATGAACGACGCGGCTAGCGCCTTCCACCTCTTAAAGGATCCCCGGGCGCTGGGTTATGCGGAGAAGGCGTACAAACTTCGTCCCAAGAACCCCCAAGTCCTGGATACGCTGGGGTGGATACTGGCAGAGCGCGGGGATCTCCAGCGGGCGCTACCGCTGCTTAAGGCTGCTGTTGCGGCTGCCCCCAGCGCAGGCGATATCCGCTACCACTACGCAGCCGCCCTGGCAAAAACAGGAAACAACGCCGAGGCTCGCAAGGAACTGCAGCGCTTGCTGGACTCAAACATAAAGTTCGACCAAAGGGAACAGGCCCGCCGCCTTCTAGGCCAGGTCTAGCCCGGATATTTCACCATCCCCGCTTGCATCCCGTTGTTTTGCGCTTCGCGCCCGTCCTGAATTGTCCTACCGCCGGATTGCCTGTTATTTGAGCAATCCTGCGGCAAACGGGCGCACCACCCCCTACCCCCGTTGTTTGTCATCGTGCCGGGGACAGCACTCGGGGCGGTCTACGGTGCGAGCGCGCGCGCCGCGGTGAGGAAGGTCTCGCGCAGCGGATGATGCGAAGCCAGCAGGATGCGCACCCGGCGGGTATTGCGCAGAATCGAGGCGCCGATCTTGAACAGCCTCACCCGGATCGTGCTGGCGCTGGCACGCGCCAGTTCGGTGCCCGCCAGCGCAATCTCGCGCAGCCGGTTCATCAGCGTGTACGCCAGCGCCGCGAACAAGAGACGCAGCCCGTTGGCGTGGAACCTGTGACTGCTGGCGCGGGCGCCGAACAGATCGAGCTGCACTTCCTTGATCCGGTTCTCCGCCTCCCCGCGCTGGCAGTACAGACCATCGTAGAGATCCTCTTCCGGAAGGTCGAGGTTGGTCACGACAAAGCGCGGATTGTTGCCCTGCGCGCCAAACTCCAGCCGGGTGACGATGCGGCGCTCGACGTTCCACGAGTCGGCCTGGTAGCGGAACTCGCGGATCACGCGCTGCTTCGTGCCGTGGAGGGCGAAGGCAGCTTCCAGCTCAGCCTCCCAGGCTTCGACCTGTCTTTGCAGGCGCGCATTCCGCGCTACCCCGATGACGTAGCCGATGTGACGGCGCTCGCACCAGCGAATCAGCCGCTGACGGCAGAAACCCGAATCACCGCGCACGACAAGGCGCACGTCTGGCCAGACCTGGCGCAAGCGAGTCGCCAACAGTTTGATCACCGCCGCCGCGTGCTTCGCGCCGTCGATGCGGCTGGGGCGCAGGAGGCAGGCGAGCATGGCTTTACCACAGAAGACGTACAGCGGCAGGTAGCAGTAATGATCGTAGTAGCCGTGGAATTGCGAGCACTCCTGATCACCGTGCAAGGGCACGTCGGAGGCGTCGATGTCGAGGACGAGTTCCGTGGGCGGCTGGGGATGGGCGGCGATGAACTGTTCGATCAGCACCCGGTTCAAGGCCACGCAGTCGGCGCGCGTGGCGCGGGTTTCCAGGCGGCAGAGGGTGGGGCTGCTGGCCAGTTCCTCGACTGTTCCGACGGCGGTCTGCATCAGCGGGTCGTGGCGCAGGCGGTCGTGGTCGTTGAGATCCTCGTAGCCGCAACAGAGTCCGTACAGGCGTTGCGCGACGAGGTCGCGCAAGCTGTGGGTGATGCGTTCGGGATCGCGCGGATCGGAAAGCGCCGCCGCTACCGCCCTGGACAGACCGATCCTGCGATCCGCCTGCCGTAACAGCATGACGCCACCGTCGGAGGCGATCGATCCACCCAGAAAATCGGCTTCGATGACCCGGCGTCCAAGACGCCCGAATTCCATCGCATTCACGGTACACTTTGGCATCGGCACAGCTCCCCTCAAAATCTTCTCGCAAGCTGATTTTATGCGGGTCTAAGGCTGTGCCGACCTCTTTGGGGTGAAATATCCGGGCTAGCCCGTCTCGATTTCCTTTACACAGGCATGGGCGGAGAGAGGCTGATGACGTTGCTGCCACAATCGGCATATGACTATCCGAATGCACCGCCAACAATACGCACCATTGACAATTCACAGAAGTCCAATCAAGTTGCCTATAAACTCCAAGAAATCCCGGCCGGCGCGACCCGGTCTTAAGGCAGTGACAGGTTACGAAACAAGTTGGGGCATGGATTCGAAGCGAATCGCTGGACAAGGCGGGCAAAGGACTCTGCAACGCGCGGGTTGAGCTTGCTCACTTACAGTCCAGCGCGGCCGCCAGGTCCTGATGGCGGAACGGAAAATGCTCTTCATCCAGCCCACCAAACACGCCCGTCAGCGGCAACCCGCCTTTCATTTCGCCGTACCGGCAAGGTCTGCGGGCCTGGGCCGACCAAAGAAAACGCCCGCGGCATCAAACTGCGGGCGTTGTGAGTTGCGACAACTTGTTTGCGCGGGCCTTTGGGTTCCAATTCCCGTCGCGTCGTTACGCTCAGAATTAGATCGGTTGTGATCTCATATCCGCGCCGTTCAGGCCTTGCGGCGGCGGCCCAGCGTGCCGAGTCCAGCCAATCCGATCCCGAGCAGGGCGAGCGAACCCGGCTCCGGCACCGCCGCTGTTACGGGGGAGTTGAAGTCGGTCTGGGCGACAAAATCAGGATCAAGAGTTGATATTGTCGGCCCAGCGTTCAACTGCCCAGTTACAGGAAGCACCCCACCACTGGTGTTCCCGTTTGCAGGGCGAAGGTTGTATCGTCGTGAACGTTATTGCACGTGCTCGTATTGGTTGCATCAGAACCGGTGGCGCCAGAATTCATGGCAATGCCACTTGCCGCACCCGTATAGCAGTCGGAGGGATCGACACTGATGTATGGCAGGCCAATAGAGATGTTGGCAAAGGAAAGACCGAACAACTCCAGGGCGGTCTGAAAATCCGGGTCTGTAATGGCGAAGTTACAGCCGTGTTGGTGTTACTGCCAGTGCCGGTGACTGTTGCCTGATCAGCTAACGACGGTGCGCCGCCTAAAGGGATAGTGGGGCCGTATTGGTTAGTAGTGTGCTGATCCAGCAGAACGGGTGCGCTACTTGTGATAAGGAAACTGCCCGTGGCGCTTGCGACTTGGCTGCCAGAGAGAATGAGGTCGCCGTCATTGAAGCCGAAGCCGGAGACGTCCACCGAGTCAGGGCTTGAGTCGAAGTACATTTCCAGGAACATGGGAGCGCTGGTGACGGTCGTGAACGCGGCAAAACTACCTGCAAAAGTCGTCACTACCTCGGTATAGCGAGCCACCAGCGTGATCTCGTAGTCTGGCGTTGTGCCGACAATGCCAGCAGGGGTGTTGTTCGCCCCTCCTGGATTAAGCGTGCCGATAAGCTTAGCGTGGGTCAGGACGTCGAAGGTACAGCCGCCGAGTGTGTTAGGTTTGAGTGCCAACATTGAAATCAGCCAAGGCAGAGCGGGCATTCTTGGCCAAAAAACTGGTGGGGCCCCAATCGAACGCGCCCACGTCGATGATTGGATCGCCGCCCGCAGCGCCATCGGGGTCAAACAGTACTCCCGCATGGGCGGAGCCGATAGTGGCCAGAGCCAGAGCGGTGGCTGTGTAGAGAAGTTTACGTTTCATTTTCAGACTCCTTGCATAAGTTTCACGAGAGAATTTCCAGACGCCTTACTGAGCGTAACCAGATAAAAGCACAAGCTGTGCCAGCCAAAAAAAACCGCCAACAAAAACAATAAGTTATGGTTTTATGCCCGCGCAATAATCATGGGAAAAGGGTGGGAATGTAAAATTTCTCGACACTTGTTGCCTGCCTTATCTACCACCGCCTCGTGGTCAAACGCTTCAGTCGCGACGCCCCACTCCAAAGACGTAATCGCCCCCGTGTTTTTCCGTGGTTCGTAAGCCCACCTTGATGCCTTGCTGCTCCAGTTCGGAAATAAACTCCCGGCCACTGAACCGGTTCTCCGTGGGGTGTTCCATGAAGGTGCGGGCGAACCACTTTTCCAGGAAGTGGCGGGTGACCTCCTGGAAGTAGAATCGCCCGCCTGGCTTAAGCACGCGGCGGATCTCGGTGATGGCGGCTTGCCAGTCAGGCACATGATGGATGATGGCAAAGTCGAACACCGCATCAAAGGCGGCGTCTTCGGCATCGATAGCCGGTGACATCGCCGATCTCCACTTTAAGCCGCTCGGCGGGGAAGTGGCTCAGGCGCCGGCGCGCCTTGGCTATCATGTCGGGGTCGACGTCGATGGCATAGACCGACTGGGCGCCAAACCGGCGGAAAATCTGCTCGGTGCCTACCCCACGCCCGCAACCCACCTCCAATACTCGCAATCCTTCGGTGCGGCCACCCAGCCGCTCCAGCAGCGGCGCCTCGATCCAAACCTGGAAGGCGGCGCGGATGGGGTTGTTCATCAAGAATTTTTCGACGCGGTTCATCTTCATTTGCCAGCTCCGTGGTTCATGACAGCCGACGCAGGACCACCGCCGGCTCGAAGGCAGAAGGAAAGAAATAGCCAAAATAAGCATAAAACCAAAGCTGCGGGTGCCGCAGCATGGCCTTGGCCGCGGCCGGTTGCAGCATCGGAAATCCATATCGTGATCCAGCGCCTCGCTGAACTCGTCGAGGAAGCGGTAATTGGAAAATGGAATCAAGGTATCCATATAGGACCGGCGATAGGCGTGAACAAGCTCGAAGCCCGTCTCTTCGGCCAGCGCAAGCAGGGTTTTCCGGGTGATGATCACACGGTGGAATGGCTGGTGCAGCCTCATGATATGGGGATCGAGGTTGCTCATGTCCACCGGCTCTGAATCTGCTGTGCCGAGATAAAGGAGTCCGCCTGGCTTCACCAGCCGGGTGCACTCGCGGATGGTGCTTCGGGGATCCGATACGTGTTCGATGACATCGTTGGCCACAACGCAATCGAACTGAAGCTCCGGCGTTTTTGGAGTAAGGTGCCACGAAGGGGTCGTAGCCTTCGACCCGTGGATATCCCTTTTCCTTAAGGTACTGGATGAACACCCCATTGCCACAGCCGTAGTCGAGGATGGATGCCTCCTTGGCCAGACCGGCCCGGCGCAGACGCCCAAGAAGATTCCGCAAGGTACCCCGGGCGAAAACGTCCAGGCGCCGCTTATTCAGCGGGTAGTCGCGGTAGATGTCCGCGAAATCCACTGGGTCTACGTTATGGATCGTGAGGCAGCGCGGGCATTTCCACAGGTTGTGGAGATGATCTGCGATAGCGTGCGGTATTGCCACGGCAAGCACCGCATTCTCCGGCCCCTGTGCGCGCCGGCCTTGTAGCCACAGACTACGCACTCGTATTCTTCGATGGTCGCTATAGCAATATTCACGATGCCCCCAAAATGCTGTTTGCCACCCGTAACGCATTGGCGGCGATGGTCAGGCTCGGGTTGATCCCCGCGCTGCTCGGGAAGAAAGAGGCATCGACCACGTAAAGATTGTCCAGACCGTGGGCGCGATTATCCTCATCCAGGACACTGTCGGCAGAATTTACACCAAAACGACAGGTGCCGCAGGCATGCGCCAGCCGTTCGTTGTTTTCCGCCTGTTTGATCAGCATGGGTCGATAAGGCTTGAGCAGCCGGTTCATGCGCGCACGCATCTGGTCTATCCGTTCCCGTTCACTGGGTCGGACCCGGTAGTAAAGCTGCATGCTCCCGCCAGCACCGACCGCCGCCCGGTTATCCGCATAGGGCAGGTCTTCCACCACTGTCGCCAGGATGAGACTTCCGGTCAGACGGGTCTCAAGAAACCGACGCAAGAGCGGCTTCATGGGCCTGAAAAGAAGCTCGGCAAACGGAAAAGAACTTTGCTGCAGGTCGTGAGCCATGCTTTCCACAAGCAGTGCCGCCGGTGGAAGCGCACCAAATCCCTGTATCGAGCCCAGTTTCCATCCCCGGCCAAATAGAAATCATTGCAGGCCAGCTCTTTCCATGTCGCTTTTTCCGCCGGGTTAGCCCTGGATCTGAGCACGTATAAATCAACATAATGCCGCATCAGGTTCCTGCCCAAATGTCCGGAACCGTTGGCTAGTCCGTTTGGCCAAGCAGCGGAAGCCGACTGAAACAAGATTTTCGGGCTGGATAATGCGCCCGCCGCAAGGATGAAGGTGTTCCCACGCAGGGTAAGTGTTTTGCCGTGATGCCTGCAGACCACGCCAGTCACCTCATGGTGCGTCGCTTCCAGCCGAACGACCTCGCATTCGTCCAGAAGCGTGGCTCCATATTCCTTGATCGCGGGTTCCAGACACACGCGCCCGCTGTCGTTCTTGCACGATTTGGGGCACAGATAGCCCTGACAGCAGTTGCAATCCGGTACAAACTCGCACGCCATCGGCAGGCGATAAGGATGGCAGCCCTGTTCGCGAAGGTAGTTGGATAAAGCCTGAGCACCCGCCGAGAGCGGGGGAGGATCAAGATAAGGCGGGGCAGAATCCGCGCCCCGCAAGGCATCGGGGCTGCCGCGCACCCGGTAGAGCCTTTCTGCCGCTTCATAGTAGGGAAGCAGATCATGGTAGGTGATCGGCCAGGCGTCAGGAAGTGTGCTGTCTTCAGCGCCGGGGTGACAGGCTCGGGGCGTAAAGTCTTCCGGAAAAAGACGCTCCAGTGCCATGCCGTAAAGTGCGGTTGACCCGCCAGTTCCCGAGCCGATGAACGGAGTATGATTCTTGACCCTGGGCCCTGGTCTGTCTTTTTTCGATATCGTCCATTTCGTTCTGCCCCCTTAAAGACGTCGGGCCGACCTGATTTTGAAGCGCTCGTAGCTCCGAGAAATTCTTCTGCGTAGCGGCCTTTCAAACTGGAAGGAGAGTGTGCTGAATCTGCCTTTTTCGCAATACAGAACACTGTTGCCCGCTTTCGCCAAGGCGTAACCCAAGGTGGCACCGCCCATGCCTGTCCCCACTACGATCACATCCCAATGCCGCTGGGTAATCTCTTCCATCATGTTTGTCATGCAATTAGCGTGTCAACGGCTCCCTGCGTTTCGCGGACAATTTCCGCCACGATCTCGCGGAAGCGTTGTCCGGCATCAACTTGCGCTATGGCCTGACCGAACCGACTGGCTACCTGCGTATAAGACAGGTTATCCAACATGGCGGTGGCCGCTTCAGATAATCCGGCAGATGTCAGGCCCGCAGCGCGCAATGTAATGCCAGCTCCCAGACGCTCGATGGCGTTCATGTTGAGCAGTTGGTCCATGTTGGAGCAGATACCGAGGACCGGCACGCCGCAGGCCAGGGCCTGGTAGGTGGTCAGGCTGCCGCCATTGCTGATGAGAGTGAGCGCTGGGTAACGACATCCAGCGGCAGATAATCCGCCACGAAGGCGTTGGCGGGCACATCGGCAAGGTCGATTTTGCCCGCGGTGGCGGCGATGACGGTGATCGGCAGTTCGGACAGGGCGGATAAGGCCATCGGCAACAAGATCAGCCCGGCCCGAGCTGCCCAGGGTCAGCAATACCACGGGCTTGTCCTCCGGCAGGCGGCCCCACCAATCCGGCAGGGGCATCCGGGCGGACCAGAGCGGCGGACCGAGATGGCGGTGGTTGGCGGGCAACGGCCGCATGGGCACCAACTCGGGCACATCGGCATAGAGGGTGTAATCGCCCCAGGTGTAGACGGTTCTCAAATCGTGCCCCAGCGGCGGCAGCCCGTAGCGGCGGCGCACCTGGTTCAGCGGTCGCGCATGCAGGGCGAAGGCGATGGGCCGCGCCAGATCGAACAGTTTTTGCGCAAGGGACACACCCAGCATGCGGGTCATCGGCAGGTCGGGCACCGGATAGGCGATGTCGGCGTACGGGCTCCAGTAGGCATTGACCACGGCAGCGTAGGGAATATGGCGCAAGGGGGCGCTCACCGCCAGCGACAGCCGGAAGTCGCCGACCACCAGATCGGGTTTGACGCGTCGAGCAGCGCCAGGTCGTCTTCGACGTACTGGCTGAGCGTCTCGGCGCCGTACAGGGGCTTGCCCCGGGCGAGGGCTTGTGCGAATTCGGCCGAGGGAATGGATCGAATGGGATGGAACGCAAAGCCAAACGGCCCTTCGAGATCGGCGTAGCGGGGATCGGAGGCAACCACGACTTCGTACCGGTCAGCGTCGAGCGCTTTCGCCAGTGCCACGATCCGCGCGAAATGGGCCAGGGTGACCGCTTCCGCAACAAGCAGAATGACCGGCTGGTTTCGGGTTTGCATTACACTCGCTCACCGGAAAGCAAGACCATAGCATGGGGACTATTTTATCATGGCTCGTGCTATTTAACCTGGATAATTCATCCAGCGGAACGCTATTGCATGCATCGTGGCGCTCATGCCGTGAATTTCAGGCGCATCGCAGCGGGTGCAGCACTTCCCCAAAGCGGATTGGTCGTGATTGACGGATAATTCGATACTTTCATACGCGAGCTTGATGCCAACACTTTTGCCAGCACCAGATGTCATGGCCAACCTGCTGATCGCCGCACGCAACCTCACCCGCAACCGGCGGCGGGCGCTGACGGCGTTGCTGACGGTGAGCATTGCCGTTATCGCCATGGTGCTGGCCGACGGCTTCGTCCAGTGGATTTTCTGGGCCATGCGGGAAGGCACGATCCAGTCCCAACTGGGCCATATCCAGGTGGTGCGGCCGGGCTACCACAGCGCGGGGGCAGCCGATCCCTTTGCCTATATCATCCCCGAGAACGCGCCCGAACGTCAGGCCATCGAACAAACGCCGGGCGTCAAGCTGGCGGCGCCTCGGCTGACGGTCACCGGCCTCATCAGCCACGGCGAGACCACCGTGTCCTTCGTGGCCGACGGCGTCGATCCAGCCAAGGAGGCAGAACTCAGCAAGGCCTTTCGCATCGTCAACGGCCACAATCTATCTGGCGCGCAGGCGCAGGAGGTCGTTCTGGGGCGGGGGCTGGCGCGCAATCTGGGCGTCGAGCCGGGCGCCACGGTGGCGCTGCTGGCCACCACGGCAAGCGGCGGCATCAACGCGATCGAAGCGAAGGTGGCGGGTATTTTCATCAGCGCCAACCAGGCTTACGACGATTCTGCCCTGCGTCTGCCCATCGGCCTGGCGCAGTCGCTGCTGCGAGTGAACGGCGCACATATGTGGCTGGTGTTGCTGGAGAAAACCGAAAGCACCGACGGCTTTCTGGCGCAGTTCCGTGCGCGCTTCCCGGAAAAGTCGCACCATCTGGAATTTGTCCCCTGGTACGAACGCGCCGATTTCTACAACAAGACGGTGGCCTCTGTTCTCCCAGCAGATGAATGTGCTGCGCGCCATCATCGCCGTCATCATCGTGCTGAGCATTTCCAACATGCTGGTCATGAATGTGCTGGAACGCACCGGCGAGATCGGCACCTTGCTGGCGGTCGGCTTCAGGCGCAGAAAGATCCTGCAACTTTTCGCGATCGAGGGCCTGCTGCTCGGACTGATTGGCGGCGCTCGCGGGTGTGTTGATCGGTTATGGGCTGGCCGAGCTGATCTCCGCCATCGGCATCCCCATGCCGCCGCCGCCGGGGATGGAGGGGCTACACCGGCGAAATCCGCGTCACCTGGCCGTGCTTGCCAACGCCTTTGCCTGATCGCTTTCATCACCACCGCGCTGGCAGGCCTGTACCCGGCATGGAAAGCGTCGCGCCTGCACATCATCAACGCGCTGCGCCACAATATTTGATTCACTGCGCAACCTCATGTTCAAGCTCGCCTTCCGCAACATCTTCCGCAATCGCCTGCGCACTGCGCTGACGCTGGCAGCGATCATCTGCGGGGTGGCCGCGATCATCGTCAGCGGCGGCTTTGTCGAGGACGTCTTCGTGCAGTTGCGCGAGTCCACGATTCACTCGCGTCTCGGTCACGCGCAGATTTTCCGCGAGGGCTATCTCGAGTACGGCCGGCGCGATCCGTCGCGCTATCTGATCGAGCAACCGCAACCGCTGATCGATCAGCGTGCGCTCGATTCCCCACGTGCAGGCGGTCATGACGCGGGTGAATTTCTCCGGGCTGGCCAACAACGGCCGGGCCGATCTGCCCATCATCGGCGAAGGCGTGGAGCCGGACAAGGAAGCCCGCCTGGGAACGGCCATGAGTTTGTCGCCGGACACACGCTGCAGGATGCCGATCCGTTCGGCGTCATTATCGGCGAAGGCGTCGCCACCGCGCTGCAATTGAAGCCCGGCAGCCCGCTCAACCTCACGGTCAACACCCCGGAGGGCGCGTTGAACACGCTGGAGTTCAAGGTGGTGGGCGTTTTCCGCACCTTTTCCAAGGATTATGACGACCGCGCCGTGCGCATCCCGCAGGCGGCCGCGCAGGAATTGCTGTACACCCCGGCCGTCCACAGCGTGGTGGTGGTGCTCGATGACACCGCGCATACCGATGCGGTAGTGAATGCAGTTCAAGGACGGCTCGGCAAGCACGGCTACGAGGTGAAGTCCTGGCACGAACTGGCGGATTTCTACAACAAGACCGTGGCGCTGTACAAACGCCAGTTCGGCGCCCTGCAGTTCATCATCCTGGTCATGCTGGTGCTGAGCGTGGCGAGCACCGTCAACATGGTGGTGTACGAACGCACGGGCGAATTCGGCACGCTGCTGGCCATTGGGCTGACGCGACGGGAAATTTTTCGCTGGTGCTGCTCGAAAACACCCTGCTGGGACTGGTCGGCGGCGTGCTGGGCGTGGTGGTCGGCTTCGCACTGGCCGCATCGATCTCCGGCATCGGCCTGCCGATGCCGCCGCCTCCGGGTTCGAACGCGGCTTACACGCAAGCATCCGCATCGTGCCGTGGATATTGGCGATGGCCGCCATGACCGGCGCGGTGCGCGCCTGGGTCGCTGTGATGCGGTCGCCGCCGTCTATCGTGGGCATGCTCGCCGCACATCGGGTCGGCCGGATCCAGCAAGTTAGCTTCCCCGGCGCGCATCGCGCTTCGCCCGGCTTCCGCTGGTTCGGCCTTCGGATGAGCATTTACGCCACAACAAATCGATGATCGAGGCCTGGCATCGACTGCTAGCTCAACGGCTGAGCTTTTTCAGATAATCCTTGGTAAAGATCTTGTCGGGCAGGTCGCGTCAGCACCATGTCGCTGTATTCCAGCACCGGAACGATGGCCGTTCCTCAAGGCGTCTTCGATGATCAGCCGGGTCGGCCGGATTGCGCCGCCCAGGGTCTGAAAGTCCTGGTAGTAGGCGGTCTTGAGCAGGCGGCCGGACACCGCGTAGAACTCTGCCTTGTGCGGCCGGGCATTCTTGGCGTTCACCCAGTAGAGTACGCGCCGGTAGGTCACCCAGTTATCGACCGCGTCCAGTTGCAGGACGTGATACGTTTCGCCGTCGATTTTTTCCTTACGCAGGATTTTCGGCTCGTAGTCGCCGACAAAATTGGCGCGCGCCAGATCGCCATTGGCAACCTGGCCGGTCAGTCGCTGCGACAGCGGCAGGCGAATCGGTTGCGAAAGATTGGGCAGGAAGGCCCAGAGATCGCTGATCGCGCATCAGCAGAATCTGGTTGCGATCAATCGCGGGCGCGGTGGTTTGCACCAGGGTCTGGCTGTTGCCCTTGGAAAGGATCCGATAGGCAGCGTTCGTCCGGCTCGCTGTCCGGCGCGGTGGTGGTGATGACGACGTCGACCTGGAAAGCTCTCTTCCGGAAAGCGGATGCGGTCGGCGCGCAGCAGGATTTCGCGCGCGAGCTTGTCTACCTCGCTGGGCGTCCTCTGCCGATGTCGGGCTGCTGCGAAGCCGACGCCAGCAGGAGTGCTGTGGCAATCATTGCCCACACAAATAGCCACGTCGTCTCCAGCGTGTCTGAAAGGCAGACAAATTGTTTGCCGTAAGCGTGATCATGGTCATCGTGTCCCGTCGCCCAAACTTGGGTTCAAACATTATCGGCTATTATATTGCTTCGATTAAACGGGTCTGTGTTCATGCCAGCTGGCAAGCTAACGTCTATGCTGCATCGCTTTCCGGTTCTGCTGCCACAATTCGGGGAAGACCGGCCATGGCTAGCGTCCTGATCTGGCAGGATCAGCAGATTCTTCGGGAAGTCCAGGTCTACAAGGCAAGCCTCAAGATTGGTCGTTCCTCGGAATGTGAAATTCAGTTGAATGACCGGAGTGTCAGCCGCAAGCACGCAATAATTAGCCGGATTGATGGTCTTTATTTCATGGAAGACCTGGGTAGCACGGGCGGTGTCTTTATCAACCAGGAAAAGATTCAGCGCAGGCAGTTACTAAATCGGGACAAATTCATCATTCCCCCTTTCGGCTGGAATTTCTTGCCGATGAAAGCGAAAAAGCCGAATCCACAATAGCCGTGGTCGAGATAGAAGGGGTCGAGCAAGGAATACGCGCTCGGGAAGCAGACCGTCACCGCCTTGCACAATGTGTCGCTGACTGTCCGTAAAAGTGAGTTCATGGCCTTGGCCGGGCCATCAGGCAGCGGAAAATCGACCTTGCTCAACCTGATCGGTTGTATTGATACGCCCACCTCGGGCACGATCCGGATCGGGGGTCAGGATATCGGCGGAAAGTCGCCGGATGAACTGGCCGACCTGCGGTTGAACACGCTCGGATTCATTTTCCAGACCTTCAACCTGCTGCCGGTCTTGTCGGCCTGGGAGAATGTCGAATATCCACTGTTGCAAAAACGGGATGTGGACAAGAACGAGCGGCAGAAACGGATCGAACATTACCTGCAAGGTCGTGGGTCTGGAGCGCTATGCCCACCACCGCCCGAATGAACTGAGCGGCGGGCAGCGCCAGCGCGTCGCCATCGCCCGCGCCCTGGCGACGCACCCCAAGATCGTGCTGGCGGACGAGCCGACGGCCAACCTCGACCACAAGACCGGAGAGGACATCCTCAGGCTCATGAAACAACTCAACCACGAAGAAGGCACGACCTTCATTTTTTCCACCCACGACGCGCGGGTCATGGAAATGGCCGACCGGGTGATCGAACTGGCCGACGGCCAGATCATGGAATAGGAAGCATGACGCCCGCTTGTTTTTATCTCCGGAAAACACGGACCGCTCACATCTCCTCGCTGCTTTCGAGCGCATTGATGGGGCTCATGGTGAGCGCAGCACCGGCTCTTGCCGCCGAAGCGCAATCGGGGGCGCAATCGATCGACGACCTGTTCGGCGGCCCGCCACCCGCGGCCAAAAAGCCCACACCCAAGGCATCGACTCCCGCGCCGGTAGCCCCCCCGCCGGAAACGCTCGCCCCGCAAGCCCCGGCGCCGGCCGCGACCGCACCCGCGCAACAGAGCCGGCCCCATGGGTGAACCGGCAGTTGCACCCTTGCCCGCCTTGGCCGAAGCGCCCGCCAAGGATCATGTCCGAATACACACGCCCGACCCTGACCGGTTTCTATGAGACCGACCTGGCCTATATCTTTGCGGACAAGAAGCATTGGTCGAACTTCAACAACACGATCGAGCTGTCCGGCCAGGGCAGTATCGCAAGCGGAATGGGCTGGAAGCTGAGCGGACGGATCAATTACAACCCGATCTACTATCTCACCGACTATTACCCCAGATCGGTGGGCAATGAAGAAACCTTCGAGGCCATGTTTCGTGAGACCTATATCGACCAGTCCGCGGGCGACTGGGATTTCCGCCTGGGCCGCCAGAACATCGTGTGGGGCGAAATGGTCGGGGTGTTCGTTGCCGATGCGGTATCCGCCAAGGATTTGCGGCAGTTCATGCTGCCCGATTTCGACATGATCCGTATCCCGCAATGGGCGGCGCGCGCGGAATATTTTTCCGGGGATTTTCACGCCGAAGGGGTGTGGATTCCCTACATGACGTATGACAACATCGGCGTGCCCGGGATGGACTTCTATCCGTTCGACCCGCCTGCCGTTCCCGGTTTCCAGACGGTCATCGCCAAGGAACAGCAACCTCAAGGGCTGGACGATTCCGCCTATGGCGCACGGCTTTCCTGGCTCAAGGGCGGCTGGGATGTCTCGGGTTTCTACTACACCACCAATGATCCGACGCCTGCATTCTCGCGACAGACTTCGCTCACCACCCGCACCATCACTTACCAGCCGATCCACAAGCGCATATACCAGTTGGGCGCCACCCTGGGAAAGGACCTGGGGCCGATGGTGCTCAAGGCCGAGGCACTCTATACGCGCGACAGGCTGATCAGCACGCTCGACCCTCTTGATGCCGACGGGCTGGTCAAGCAGAACATCTTCGATTACATCGTCGGGCTGGAATGGAGTTTCCCGCAGGAGACGCGTTTCAACGTACAGTTCTTCCAACGCTGGTTTCCCGATTACGATCCGAACATCGTGCCGGACAAACTCACAAGCGGTGTCTCGGTGCTGCTCAGCACCCAGGCCCTGCATCCCAAGCTCGAACCCGAAATCCTGCTGATTAGCAGTCTGAACCGCGTTGACTGGATGGCCCAGTTCAAGCTCACCTGGAAACCGGGCGGCAACTGGGGCCTGACAACCGGCCTCGCTTTTTTTGGAGGCAACGGAAATGGCCTGTTTGGCAACTACAATAACAATGATCAGGTTTACACCACGTTACGCTACAGCTTCTGACTTATTCGACGCGCGTCAACCGTTCGACGGGAAGTCGCAACGAGCGACTGGTTGGCGCTTTCCCGCTGCCGATTCGCCCCAAGAAAGCCACCTGGCTGACCGGCACATCCTGCAATATTCCGGCAAGACGCTTGCCTAGCCTGGCCGCCGTTTCCGTGGCACCCGGCATGCGGCTAAATTCAATCCCCTCGCGGACATAACGGCCAAAAATCAGCGGCGTCATCTCCGGCTGCAATTGCAGCCCCAGACCGGTGGCCGTCAGCCAGAAGCGCTGCACTGCGCGGCCTGCCGCCACGTAATCGTCCATCGTTTCCGGCGCCTTATTGGCCAGAATGGCAAAGTGGGCCGCACAGAACAGGCCGGGCAACAGATCCATTTCAATCCTCGGGATCAGGTGCCCGGCCAGATCAGGTATTGAAAAACTTGACACGCTGCCAACTCGCCATAACCCAACGCATCAGCTTGAGGGTCATGGCATCCAGCCCCAGCGCCTGATCGGGCACTTTGTCTTCGCTGAAACGGGCTTGCCACTCGATGATGTCTCGATGAACGGTATAGGCTTCGGGCAGGGTGAGCCTGAGCTTGGCGTTGTCGAACATCAGTTTGGCCAGACGCCAGCGTTGTGCCCCGCCCTCGAACCAGCGCACGGTGTAAGGTTTTCCGACTGCGTCTTGCAGCGCCTGTTTCTGTGATGCGGTAAGGGGGGTGGTGCTCATGGGGCGACGCTGCACGGAACGCTGCTGGACATGGGCAGCAAGGGATCGGGTGTCAACGGCACTGTCCGGGATCAGTTCCACCAAATAGTCCGGGTGCGTATCCGGCGAATCGGGGCGGCGTTTGAATACCGCCCGCAGGCCGTGCGCACTGGCGGCGATGGCGAGGGTTTCCAGCAGCGCGCCGTGGGCGATCTGGCTGGGATGGCCATCGAGGTCATAGACGCAATGGTCACGGGTATCGAATGCATGAACGATCAGGTGACGGTCGTCGAGGACTTCAAAACGCCAGGGCTGGGTGTTGTCGCCGGAGGGTGCCCAGCGGGCGAGTTCGAGAATATCCGCGATGGGCTGGGGTATCGGCTGCATTTACAGTCCAAGTTTGCGCTTGGCCAGCGCGATGAGAACACGCTGCAAGGGATTGCGGTTGCCACCGGGCCGCCAGGTCAGCGCCAGTTTGTTGCGGTAGGCGTCGAAGTGGTAGCCCTTGGGGGCCGCCCGAACCGGGCCGCGGCCCAAGCAGGATTTTCAGGGCCTCGGTAGCGGCGACGCCGGCGCAAAGCTGGCAGGCCATGATGGTGGATGGGCCCTTGTGGTTGGCCAGATCGACTGCTGAAGGATCGGCCAAGTAACCCATTTGCAGGCGGGCGGGCGCGAGCCCCATGAGGAAAGCGCAGTGGCTTTTCCGCCTCGGTGCCGTCGTTCAGGCGAAAGTAGTCCTCGAAGCTCATGCCCCCCGGCAGGAAGTTGAGCACGGCAGCACCCATTCCCAACGGGGCGGCGGTGACGGCGGGAATGCCTTTTGCCGCACACGCGGCAAAAACCTGCTGGCGCGCCTCGAACGCGAAAAAATCCAGACCATCGACATAGAGGTCGACACCGTCGAGAAAGTCTCCAAGATTGTCCTGGGTGACACCGTCGGCAAAACCGGTGATATCGAGCTCGGGATTGATGTCGCGCGCCTGCCGGATCATGACATCGAGCTTGTTCTGGCCCAGGGTGCTGACCGTTGCCCCGGCCTGACGGTTGAAATTGGCCAGATCGAAGGTATCGAAATCGGCCAGATGGAATTTGCCTATGCCCAGCCGGCACAGGGTCAACAGATGAACCCCGCCTACTCCACCCAGACCGGCAATCGCCACGCGCTTGTGGCGCAACCGGTCCTGCTCCTGGCGGGTCAACCAGCCGATGTTGCGGGAAAAGGCTTCTTCATACGAAAAAGGATTGCATGGAGCCCCGTTTGGAAATTCAAAGGGGCTCATTCTCCCTTAAGCAGACGCTGGGTGATACCCAATTCATCCTCTTGCGAAAAAAAGTAAGGGTAGATACGTCTTGACACCCTGCGACCGACGCGCCCAGCCCGCCGTATTTCGAATCTGCTCATCCGCATAGGCCAGATCCAGCCTCAGCAATACGGCCGGGGCATTGACCCGGGGACAAAGCTTTTCTTCGCCAAACGGCACAAATCCGAGCATGCGCTGATAGAAAAGCGCATGCCGCGGGTTGACCTCAATCAGGAAATCCGTTGCATGGTGAATGTTGCGGCCATAGATGAACGGACAAGATGAAACAGGGCGGCCAACACGCTTTTTGACTTGATGTCCTGATCGACGGCCAGCTTGGTGACATCGCAGGGCTTTGCGGCCTTCTGCCCGCAGTTGGTCGGCCTCCCGCTTGTAAAGCTGATCTACCACCATGCCTTGGGGGAATCCATGCCCAAGGTCAGCGTACCCACCACTTTATCTTCCTGATACGCCACCAGGGTGATCTTGTTCGGATCGTGGCCCAGGGCATCCGCATCATAGCCACGCCAGCCATACATTTTCTCGATCAGCAGGCTGGCCGATTTGCGGCGGTCTTCCGTGGTGGCAAGGCGTACCTTGAACTCCTGTCTGGCTGACCCGGGTTCTCTTCGCTGGCCAGTCTCTGCACTCTGATCGATGCACAAATCTTTCAGTCGGTAAGGCGACTGAAAAGCGACGATGGTTTTGTCCCATTCGTCCGGTTCCCGGCGTCGGTTCTTGATGCCTAATGGCAGTTTAGGTGTGTCAGGCATTTTCCGGGTCGTGTGGGATGAATGCAATCTGATCATGTTGGTCATCCGTTGGCTGCTGACAAAGGATATTTCGGCAACAACGGCGGATAACTTGACATGTATTCAACAATTCAGATTACGCCTTGATGTACCGCGCCGCATCGCGCGCAAAATAGGTCAGCACGCCATCTGCCCCCGCCCGCTTGAACGCCAACAGCGCTTCCAGCACGCAGGCCCGCTCATCGATCCATCCATTTTGTGCGGCAGCCTTCAACATAGCGTATTCACCGCTGACCTGATAGGCGTAGGTGGGGGCGCCGTAGCTGTCCTTGACCCGGCGGATCACGTCCAGATAGGGCATGCCGGGCTTGACCATGACCATGTCCGCGCCTTCCTGCAGGTCCAGACCGACTTCCCACAGCGCTTCGTCGCTGTTGGCGGGGTCCATCTGATAAGTGTATTTGTTGCCTTTGCCGAGGTTGGCGGCGGAGCCGACGGCATCGCGGAACGGACCGTAAAAGCTGGAAGCGTATTTGGCGGCGTAGGCCAGGATGCGGGTGTGGATCTGACCCGCACTTTCGAGCGCGGCACGCAGGGCAGCCACCCGGCCGTCCATCATGTCGGAGGGGGCGACGATATCGGCGCCGGCCTGGGCGTGGACGACCGCTTGCTGCGCCAATACATGCACCGTCTCATCGTTCAGCACATAACCGGTTGCATCGATCAGGCCGTCCTGGCCGTGGCTGGTGTAGGGGTCGAGCGCGATATCGGTAATGATGCCGAGATCGGGAAAGCGGCTTTTCAGTGCGGCAACGGTGCGCGGAACCAGCCCAGCCGGGTTCAGCGCTTCTTCCGCACCCGGAGTTTTCAGGCCGGGGGCGATGACCGGGAACAAGGCCAGCGCGGGGATGCCGAGTTGCACGCACTCTTCGGCCACCGGCAGCAAGAGGTCGAGACTGAGCCGCTCGACGCCGGGCATGGACGCCACCGTCTCGCGCATGTCCCTGGCCATCCAGGACGAATACGGGATAGATCAGGTCATTGGGCGTGAGGGTATGCTCACGCATCAGACGTCGGGAAAAATCATCGCGCCGCATACGACGCATGCGGCGGCTGGAAAACTGGCCAAAAGGCAAACTCACGGCAATCTCCAAAAAACGGCTGGAACTATTTTATGAGCCAACGCTCTATGTTTGCAGACGATATTTTATCGTCTCCCGCTTCTCCTCCCTGAGCGGGATGCCTTAATCCCCTTAAGGCTCTTTCGCCCCGGCCATGCTTTGGTTCGGGGCTTTTTTATTGTGGGCTCTCCGCGACTTCCGTGCCTACCCCTTCAACCCGCCCTCGATCAGGGCCTGCCTGCAACCAGCCCTCGATCACGCCGGCCGCCGCGTCCGCCCCCAGACGCGACAGGCTGGAAAAGAGCTGGACACTGACGCCATCGAGCGACTCCAGTTCTTTCTTGACTTTACGCAGAGTAAGCACACGCTCGCTGTTCGAGAGCTTGTCGGCTTTGGAAAGCAGGATATGCACCGGCTTGCCGGTTGGGGTAAACCAGTCGAGCATACGCCGATCGAGCGGGGTGAGCGGGTGGCGCGCATCCATGATGAGCACCATGCCGGCTAGCGCTTCGCGCTCCTGCAAATAGCGTGAGAGCAGGCCTTCCCACTGGGCTTTCACCTCGGGTGGCACGCGGGCATAGCCATAACCAGGCAGGTCAACCAGAAAAATGTCCGGGGCAAGCTCAAAAAAATTGATGAGTTGGGTGCGCCCCGGTGTTTTGGACGTAAACGCCAGCCGTTTGATTCGGGTCAGCAGGTTGAGCGCGCTGGATTTCCCGGCGTTGGAGCGTCCGGCAAAGGCAATTTCGGCACGGCTGAAAGGCAAATCGTGCAGGCGGGCAACCGATGTGTGGAAAGTGGCGCGATTGAGCACGGGCTTGGCAGTTATATTAGTTGTGGCTAAACTACCGATTTTTCGAAGTTTTGCAAGCTTCAGGAGCTTTCATGAAACGCATCGCCATTCTTGCCGCCGCTCTGGTTGCCACTTCAGCGCTCGCCAGCGAGCCCGCCGCCGTCCCCGCCAGCAAGGGCGATCCGAAACAGGCCGAGGCGATTGTCAATCAGGTCTGCGCCGGCTGTCACGGGGCGGACGGCAACAGCGCCATTCCCGCCAACCCGAAACTGGCGGGATTGAACGCCGAATATATCTACAAGCAGTTGCAAAACTTCAAATCCGGGGAGCGCAAGAGCGTGGTTATGGCCGGCATGGTGGCCAGCCTGTCGCCGCAGGACATGCACAATCTGGCCGCCTACTTCAGCGGTCAGCAGACCAAGCTCGGCACATCCAAGGATCAGGCGCTGGCGCTGATCGGTCAGAAGATCTATCGCGGCGGCGTGCAGGGCTCGGGCGTACCGGCCTGCGCTTCCTGCCACGGCGCGCAGGGCAAGGGCATTCCGGTGCAGTTTCCGCGTTTGGCCGGCCAGCATACCGACTACATCTACGTCGAACTGAACAAGTTCCGCACCGGCGAGCGTGCCAACGACGGCGCCAAGATGATGCGCGTGATTTCCGCCAAAATGACCGATGGCGACATGAAAGCGGTGGCGGCTTACATTCAGGGTTTGCGGTAACATATTCCGGCCATTTTCGACGATGTAGTATTAAACGGATACAGTGCCCCAGATCCGGCCAAGGGTGATGCAAATCACCCTTTTTCATTTGTCGGCATCAATTCAATCTGGCTTTTTTTATCTAATTGAAAGCATTGGCCATTGTTGACAATGCATCATCGAAGGAGAGCAAGCAATGAATGCAACTCGCAGACAAGTGCTGAAAGGCGCTGCATCCGCCGGGCTGATAGGCGCAGCCGTCGCGGCCGGGCTGTTGAAACCCGGTCAGGCGCTGGCCGACTGGAATAGTGCGGGATTCAATGCGACCAATGCAGCGGATGCGCTGGCCGCCATTGGCGCGGGTGGCGCGGCCGATTCCGGTGAGATCACGGTAAAAGCGCCGGACATCGCCGAAAACGGTGCGGTAGTGCCGGTGGAAGTGACGACTAAGCTGGCGAATGTGGAATCCATCGCAATCCTGGGCGAGAAAAATCCCACTCCGCTGATCGCCGAATACAAGCTCACGGACTTCGACGGCTTCCTCTCCATCC
Organism: uncultured beta proteobacterium; assembly: GCA_963726485.1. Classification (GTDB taxonomy): domain Bacteria; phylum Pseudomonadota; class Gammaproteobacteria; order Burkholderiales; family Thiobacillaceae; genus Thiobacillus. Next base: position 26,671 of record CAVSCL010000038.1, read on the forward strand.
GCATGAAAATGGCACAGACCGCCAATGTGCGCGTCGTGGTCAAGGCCGGCGGCAAGGTTTATACCGCTGCCAAGGAAGTGAAAGTCACCATTGGCGGTTGCGGCGGCTGATCGGCGAATTCAACGGACAACCGGAGAAAACTGTGGAAATTGTCATGAAACTACGTGCGAGCAATGGCGAAATCAAACTTCTGGTCAGCCATCCTTCTGAAAATGGCCTGCGCAAGGATGCCAAGAGCGGCCAGTTGATTCCGGCCCATTTCATCAAGAACGCGGTCGTTGCGGTCAGCGGTAAAACCGTGATGGATGGCCAGTGGGGCGTCGGCGTATCGAAAGACCCTTACCTGGCATTCAGGGTCCGTGGCATGAAAGCAGGCGACAAGGTCACCGTGAGCGTCGTGGATAACAAGGGGAACCAAGGCAGCGCCGAAGCCGTGGCCGGTTGATTCAAGGAAGCCCTGAACAAATCCATTTTTGTCATTGCGGGCAACGCAAAGTAATCCAGAATGGTTGATCAATCAACAAACTATGAATCTCCCGGTCACATTATTGCTGGCGATGGCAGAACAAATCAGTGCTTTTTTAATGCAAAAGAAGCCGCATTCCCGCAGCCTTCAAACAGAATGCGTCATCAACAAATGGCCGATGCATGGTACAGGCGGAGGGAAAATGCTGAAACACGCGCTACCCGCCATGCTGCCTCTTACTTTTGGCACAGGACCGGCAACGGAACCCCCCGTGCAGCATCCTTCTGCACGCCAATTTCGTGGACGCTAATTTCAAGGGCGGTCTCGACGAATGGAAAACCCAGGTCACGGCATGAATCAACGTCGGCATGAAATGCGAATCAGCAGGTATATCCTCGTGGCCCTGACTTTCGCCGGAGCCATGCTGGCACACGCCGAAGGGCATACGGTCTATATCACCCACGACCTGCCCTCGGTCACCGTGCTACACCAGGGCAAGCCCGTGGTGATCGAGCGTAATCCGGACACCGAGAACATGATCGAGCCGGATTTCGCGCTCACCTCGCGCCCCTGCCCGCCGTTCTGCATCCAGCCCATGTATCTCGCGCCCGGGGTCGAAACCATTGGCGAACTGGAATTGATCGACGCCCTGCGCGCGATGAGTGCCGGCAATACCAGCATTCTGGTGATCGACTCGCGCGATGGCGACTGGCCGCAGCGCACCGGCATCATTCCCGGTGCAACGGTGATTCCCTGGGATCGTCTGTTCCCCGCGCGCAACGACCCGGAAAAGATAGCGACTATTCTGGAAGAGCGCTTCGGTGCGCGCCGCGATGGACCGCTGTGGAGTTTCGCGCAAGCCAAGACGCTGGTTTTCTACTGCAACGGCCCGTGGTGCGGACAGTCGCCCACCAACATCAAGACCCTGCTGGTTTTGGGCTACCCGGCGAACAAGATCAAGTGGTACCGCGGTGGCATCCAGGAGTGGAAGGCTTTGGGACTGACGACCGTACCATTCGATAAACAACCTTGAATCAGTTACCATTACCTAAGACTTGATCGTGCATTGTCGAAAATGGCCAATGCATTCAAATAGTTTCTGTTGTTCACTGACTTCCGGAGGAACCCCATGTCAAGAATCCTTATGATGCTGATAGCCGCAACTGGCTTCACTGCTTCCGCACACGCCGCCGACCCCGCGCCGGTCAACCCCTACACGAACAATCCTTACCTCAAGAACGTTCCACCGCCCGCGCCGCCTCAGTTTCCCAACTTGATGCCCCTTATGGCACCGGTCATGCCTGCCTTGATCCCCGGCATGCCCAAGGGCACCGGGCCGATCACCAGCGTGCCGCCCTGGACCATGTCCAAGTCGCCGACACCCGAGGAAAAAAAGCAGTTCATGAAATCCATGCTGCCCCAGCTCAACAGCATGGGACTGAATTTACGGGACATCATGAACTTCATGGCGACCAAATATCAGGCCAAGCCGGGGCTTTCCTTTGATGACGTGGTCGCGTCGATGGCTCTGCGCGCCAATCAGCTCAACCTCAAACTGGTCGGCCATTCGCCGATGATCAAGGACATCCAGGCCGTGCTGGGTGACATGAGCACACCGCGCATGGAAGTGTTCCACTACTGCGACATCGAAGCCGGCCGTGAAATCATGAAGCTGGTGCCCGAATCCATCGTTTACCTGCCCTGCCGCATCGCCGTCATGGAAGATGCCCAGAAAAACGTCTGGGTGCTGACCCTGGATTGGGATACCGCCTGGATGGATGGCGTCAACAGCACCGCCATGGGCGTGAGCCCGGAAATGACCAGGCTGGCCAAGAAGATCCGCGACAATATCGACAACGTGATGCGCGCCGGCGCCAACGGTGATTTGTAAGATCGCAGCGGATGCCTTCATGCAATGCCCGCAACCGGGCACGGCATGACCATCCCGCACTCCTTGCATCATTTTGGCGGGCATTATTGGTCTTTGACTGACCAAGACTAGAATGCATAGGCCATTTTCGATGATGCATCATTTTGATAAGACTGGCCCTTACGACACCAATAATAAGACCTGAGTTTTACCCCGCTGGTTTTCAGCAACCAACCCGCCGGCTTGCCGGCAACCAACCCGGAGGTTCACCATGTATACACGTAAACTCGCCCTTGCCGCCGCGCTTCTGGCAACCACCAGCGCCCATGCCCAGTATGGGATGGAGCAGATGATGAACCCCATGATGTACCCGAACATGATGGGGTCGATGATGGCGCCCATGACCAACCCCGCCATGCTGAACCAGATGATGGCGCCCATGGGTCAGGTGATGAACCCGGCCATGTACAACCAGATGCTGAACCAGATGATGGCGCCCATGGGTCAGATGATGAACCCCATGATGTACCCGAACATGATGGGGTCGATGATGGCGCCCATGACCAACCCCGCCATGCTGAACCAGATGATGGCCCCCATGGGTCAGGTGATGAACCCCGCCATGTACAACCAGATGCTGAACCAGATGATGGCGCCCATGGGTCAGATGATGAACCCCGCCATGCTGAACCAGATGATGGCGCCCATGGGCCAGATGATGAACCCCATGATGGCACCGATGATGGTGCCGATGAGCAGGTGATAACTGCAGCTACCGCCCGGTAGTCCCTTGCACGACACTACGCCCCGCCATGCGGGGCGTAGTGCTTTCGATCGGCCAACGCCATAAGAAACTCAGAGCCCCTGCCTGACATCGGCAGATCATCCAAATCTGCATGTCACTCAACTTCTGTACAATCGGCCTGCAGTGATCCGCTGACAGGATTGCGCAATGAGTTGTATAGCTCATTCTGTTTGCCTTGCACCGTTAAAAATGGCCGGTGCATCGCTGTAAGCAATACTCAAAGCCCGCCGGGCCATTCGGCAATAACTTGGAGACTTGCCCCATGCAGACACGTAAATTCACCCTCGCCCTGATGATGCTTGCTACCACCGGCGCTCACGCTCAATTTGACACGCAGCAAATGATGAACCCGACGGCCATGATGAACCCAATGATGGGACAAATGGGGCAGATGGCTAACCCCTATGCCATGATGAACCCAATGATGGGACAAATGGGGCAGATGGCCAACCCCTATGCCATGATGAACCCAATGATGGGACAAATGGGGCAGATGGCTAACCCCTATGCCATGATGAACCCAATGATGGGACAAATGGGGCAGATGGCTAACCCCTATGCCATGATGAATCCAATGATGGGACAAATGGGGCAGATGGCCAACCCCAACACCGTGATGGTGCCCATGAGCAACATGATGGATTCCGCCACGGTGAATTCCATGACGATGCCAATGCTTAGCCCTTATCCCATCATGGCGCCCATGAACAGCATGATGAACCCCATGATGATGATGCCCATGCAGATGATGCCAGTTCCTGCCGTCCCCGCTGCCGCTGCCGCTGCACCCGCTACCCCTGCACCTGCCCCGGAAAAATAATTACGATTGCCTCAGGGATCCAGGGCACGGAACCCTGAGGCGGGCTCAGGACACGGCGCGGGCGTTTCCTGCTTTACCTGCGTAGGCACGCCTTATACACTGCAATCCATAAATGGCACGCCACCCGTGGTGAACACAATTCAGCCTGAAATGAACCACACCGGAGAATAGACATGCATACCCGCAAACTCGCCCTCACCGCAATGGTGTTTGTCAGCGCCAGCGCTCATGCCCAATATGGCATGCAATCCGCAGTGAATCCGCTGAGCCTGCTCCTCGCCCCCCTGGGCATGATTGCCGCGCCCCTGATGAACCCCTATGCCATGTCGAATCCCCTGGGGATGATGGGAATGGGTGGGTCGATGACGCCGACCCAGATGTATTACCCGCAGGCAGTGACTAGCCCCTATCTGAACCCCATGGCCGCGAATAACCCCTATCTGAACCCCATGGCTGACAGAGGCAATCCCTATGCAATGCCGGCAGCGCCCGCCTATAATACGGCGCCTTCGTTCTTTCCCATGATGCCTGCGGCGCCTGCTCCTGCACCCGCCCCCGCACAAACATTCCCCTCGCTTCTCACGATAATGCCTGCGGCGCCCACGCCTGCACCTGCCCCCGCGCAAACGTTCCCCTCGTTTTTCCCGTTTATGCCTGCGGCGCCTGCTCCTGCACCCGCACAAATGTCCCCCTCGCTTTTCACGATAATGCTTCCGGCGCCTGCGCCTGCTCCTGCACCCGCAAAGCAGGCGGCGCCCTCGTTCTTTCCCATGACGCCTGCAACCCCCGCGCCAGCACCTGCCGCAGCGCAAACATTCCCCTCGTTTTTCCCGCCGATGCCAGCAACCTCCGCACCCACGCCAGCGCAGGTTCCCGCACCGGCATATGGCGGTTACGGCATGACTGCGGCGCCTGTCCCCGCTCCTGCACCCGTAAACCAGTCGGCACCCTCTTACCTTCCCATGATGCCTGCAACCTCCGCACCGGCAACAGCACCGGGGGCGGGCCGGCATTGGGCGGCTATGGTATGACTTCGGCTCCCGCCCCGGTTCCGGCCGGTGGCTACGCCACGCCCATGCCGATGGGCATGCCCTACTACGGCATGCCTGCCGCGCCTGCGCCGGCAGCAGCGCCCGTGGCCGCAACGCCCGCCCCCGCAGTCGGCAATCCATTTGATTTATTGATGCTGATGATGGGCGGCAGGCCCCAGGCCGCGCCCGCAGCACCCGCCAGGTAAAGCTTGCTTCCGGACACTTGCGTCGCCCCATTTACGGGGCAACGCGTCTTGATGAACAGGAAGACGCTTCTCTACGCTTTTGCGGGCTTATTCGCACTGGTCATCGGCGGTTTGACGGCGCGGACTTTGCACGAACCCCGGCCTGCCGGCACTCAGGTGCCGCCCCGCCTCTGGGCAACAAGCCTGCCTGATAGTCATGGGCAGGAGCAGGCGCTTTCACAGTGGCGAGGAGAAGTGCTGGTGCTGAATTTCTGGGCCACCTGGTGTCCACCCTGCCGGGAAGAAATCCCGGATTTCATGGCCTTGCGTACACAATATCAATCCCGTAAGGTGGAATTCGTCGGCATCGCAATCGACAACGCCGGTTCCGTCGCCGCTTTTTTACGTGAAACGAAAATCACCTATCCGATCCTGATTGGGGAGGGCGAGGCCCATGCGCTGGCACAGGCTTTGGGCAACGCTTCCGGCGGCCTGCCTTTCACCATCGTCGTCGATCGCGCGGGAAGAATTGTCCTGAGTCACTTGGGCCGCCTGCCCCGCGCCAGACTTGAAGCGGTTCTGCAGCAAAATGCTGCACCGTAGCGAACTTCCGTCAATATCTGGACAATCCACCCCTATTTACGGCAAACTTGCTGACATGACGACGAAGAAGCCCGGTCCTACCGCGACCAAGACCAGCGTCAACCCGCATCCCAAGGTGCTGGTGTTGCACGGCCCCAATCTGAATTTGCTCGGCAGCCGTGAGCCCAAGCACTATGGCCTCGCCACGCTCGACGACATCAACCGGGCGCTTACCAGTCGCGGTGAAATGGCGGGAGCCCATGTCGAAACGTTCCAGCACAACCACGAAGGCGCCCTTATCGAACGAATCCATCAGGCCGCACGCGATCATGTCGATTTCATCATCATCAACCCGGCGGGCTACACGCATACCAGCGTGGCGCTGCGAGACGCGCTGGCGGCGATCGCGATTCCCTTTGTCGAAGTGCATCTCTCCAACATTTACGCGCGCGAAACCTTCCGTCACCATTCGTATTTCTCCGATCTCGGCGGTCGGCGTGGTGTCAGGACTGGGCGCGCACGGCTATGAACTGGCGCTGGAATATGCCTTGCGCCATCTCCAAAACAGGAGCTCCCATGGATCTCAGAAAACTGAAAAAACTCATTGACCTGGTCGAAGCCTCCGGCATCGCCGAGCTGGAAATCACTGAAGGCGAAGAAAAAGTCCGTATCGCCAAAGGCATTGCCGGCGCACCGATGATGATGGCGCACGCACCCCATATGCTGCATGCCCGCCCCGGCGGCGGCAGCTCCGGCCGCAGTCGGCAGAGGATGCCGTCCCCGAAGGCCATGTGGTGCGCTCGCCCATGGTCGGCACCTTCTATCGCGCTCCCGCACCCGGCTCCAAGGTCTTTGTCGAAGTGGGCCAGAGCGTCGATTGCGGGCGACACGGTGTGCATCATCGAAGCGATGAAGCTGCTGAACGAAATCGAAGCCGACCAGGGCGGCGTCATCAAGGCCATTCTGGTTGAAAATGGCCAGCCGGTGGAATACGGCGAACCGCTGTTTGTTATTGCTTGAAGGGAGACGGCTGAGTGGGGACTAGGAACTAGGATTTAGGGGCTAGGGTTGGTCGCGCTATGCGCGGTCTGCCATTCGCCCCCCTAGCCCCAAGCTCCTAACTCCTAGCCCCTATAGAGATGTTTGAAAAAATTCTGATCGCCAATCGCGGCGAAATCGCCCTGCGTATCCAGCGCGCCTGTCGCGAGATGGGTATCAAGACGGTGATGGTGTATTCCGAAGCTGACCGCGAAGCCAAGTATGTGAAGCTCGCCGACGAGTCGGTTTGCATCGGCCCCGCGCCCTCGGCGCAGAGCTATCTGCATGTCCCGGCCATCATTGCGGCGGCGGAAGTCACCGATGCCGAAGCCATTCATCCCGGCTATGGTTTTCTGTCCGAAAACGCCGACTTTGCCGAGCGCGTCGAATCTTCCGGCTTCACCTTCATCGGCCCGCGCCCGGACAACATCCGGCTGATGGGCGACAAGGTCGCCGCCAAGCAGGCGATGATCGAAGCCAAAGTACCCTGCGTGCCAGGCTCGGACGGCGCGTTGTCGGACGACCCTGATGAACTCGTCAAAACCGCTGCCCACATCGGTTATCCGGTCATCATCAAGGCCGCGGGCGGCGGCGGCGGGCGCGGGATGCGCGTGGTTCATACCGAAGCGGCGCTGCTCAACGCCGTCTCCATGACCCGCACCGAAGCGCAAACCGCTTTCGGCAACCCCATGGTATACATGGAAAAATTCCTTCAAAAACCGCGTCACGTCGAAATCCAGATTCTGGCAGACGAGCAAGGCAACGCCGTACACCTGGGCGAGCGCGATTGCTCCATGCAGCGCCGTCACCAGAAAGTGCTGGAGGAGGCGCCCGCGCCCGGCCTCGACCGCAAACTGCGCGACAAGATCGGCGAACGCTGCGCGGAAGCCTGCCGCAAGATCGGCTATCGCGGCGCCGGCACCTTTGAGTTCCTGTACGAAGACGACGAGTTCTACTTCATCGAGATGAACACCCGGGTGCAGGTCGAACACCCCGTCACCGAACTCATCACCGGCATCGACATCGTGCAGACGCAGATTCGCGTCGCGGCGGGCGAGCCGCTGCCGTTCCGGCAAAAAGACATTCAGTTCAGGGGCCACGCCATCGAGTGCCGCATCAACGCCGAGCACCCGTTCACCTTTGTACCCAGCCCCGGCAGACTGACCACCTACCACGCGCCCGGCGGCCCCGGCATCCGGGTCGATTCGCACGTGTACCACGGCTACAACGTGCCGCCGCACTACGATTCCATGATCGGCAAACTGATCGCCTATGGCGACACCCGGGCCCAGGCCATCGCCAGGATGCGTGGCGCGCTGATGGAAATGGTGGTCGAAGGCATCCAGACCAACATTCCGCTGCACCAGGAACTGATGAACGACAGTGCCTTTATCGCCGGCGGCACCAGCATTCATTACCTTGAGCACAAGCTGGAGGAAGAGAAGGGATCCAGGAGCTAGGCGCTGCGGCTTCGCCGCGATTTTCCCTGGCCCCTCACCCCTCACCTTTGAAATGCCCTGGCAATCCGTTCGCATCCTCGTCGATTCCAAAGAAGCCGAGCCGCTCTCCGACGCGCTGATAGCAGCCGGTGCGCTGGCGGTGTCGCTGGAAGACGCCGACGCGGGCACGGTGGACGAAACGCCGCTGTTTGGCGAACCCGACCACCCCTCGGCTGAATTGTGGAAGCGCAGCATCGCCGTCGTGCTTCTGGACGAACAGGCCGATATTCCGGCGCTGTTCGCAGCGGCAGCGAACAGCGCCGGCATTCCTGCCCCCGGTCAATATCACGTCGAGCCCGTCGCCGAACAGGACTGGGTAAAGCTGACCCAATCACAATTCGACCCCATCCCCATCTCGCCGCGATTGTGGATTGTGCCGACCTGGCATGAGGCTCCGGACAGCACGGCCATCAATCTCAAACTCGACCCGGGTCTGGCATTTGGCACCGGCAGCCATCCCACGACGCGTTTATGTCTGCGCTGGCTGGACGAACATCTACGCGGCTTTGAGACCCTGCTCGACTACGGCTGCGGCTCCGGCATTCTCGCCATCGCCGCCGTCAAACTCGGCGCAGGCCCGGTGGATGGCGTGGACATCGACCCGCAAGCCGTCACCGCTTCCAGGGACAACGCCGAACTCAATTCCGTTACGGCACATTTCTGTTTGCCGGACGAATTGGCCGACGGGCAGTATGATGTCGTGGTGGCCAATATCCTCACCAACCCCCTCAAAGCCATGGCGCCACTGCTCGCGGGCCGGGTGCGGCAGGCTGGGCGACTGGTGCTCTCAGGCATATTGAGTGAACAGGCACAGGACGTGATGCAGGTTTACGGCCCCTGGTTCGATTTCGCCCCGCCCGCAGAAGACCAGGGGTGGGTGCGTCTGGCTGGAGTAAAACGGTGAGTTTCATCACCTCCTGCAGCGACTGCGACAGCGCGTTCCGCATCACTTCGGAACAACTCGCAGCGGCCAGAGGATGGACCCAGTGCGGAGTGTGTGGCGCAGCGTTTGACGCACGCGTGACGCTGGAATCGGATGACGGCGAGCCGTTGCCCGACATGGCGGACGACGCGGCGACGGAGCCGCAAACCGGCGCCGGACCGACCACCGCAGAACTCCCCTCAGCTGAAGCGGCTGCGCAGGCTCGCGCGGCAACAGGCGAAACGCCCCCGGCACAAGCCGGGAACAATACGGGAGGGGGCACGAGCCCGTCCCATCTCGCGGTGGCGGGAATCGATCACCGCTCGAGCAACCCCGACCTGCCCTCGATTATTCTCATCGAACCCAACGCCAGTGGGTCGGAAGATATGGGCCCGTTTCCAGTCATTCCTGCTCCTGCCCTGGCCTCCTCACCCACCGGGCCCCCGCGTAACGCCGCACGCGCCATCCCCTCCAGCCCCGCCATCCCCGCCAGCCCCCCGGCAGGAGCCACAGACTATCCGTCCCCTGGCTGGGCCAGGAGAAAGTTCAGGTCCCGTCGCCGCATCAAAGGCTGGGTGTGGGCAGTCCTGAGCCTGTTTCTATTGCTCGCGCTGCTTGCCCAGGCAAGCTATTTCCTGCGAGACACCCTGATCAGCCAGGCGCCGCAAACCCGTCCCTGGTTCGAGAAAGTCTGCGCCACGCTGGGCTGCACCTTGAGCCTGCCGAAAAATGCCCAACTGATCCAGATCATAGGCTCCGACCTGCAGGCCGAAACCACGGGCAAAGGCCACCTCAAACTCAAGCTCACCCTGGGCAACCGCGCCGCTTATGCGCAGGCATGGCCCGTGCTCATGCTCACGCTCACCGACAGCAAAGATCGTCCCCAGGCGCGTCGCAGCTTCGCTCCCGAGGCATATCTGGCCGATGCAACACTGCTGGAATCCGGCATCCCCGCACAAAGCGAATACCCCCTCACTTTGCGGCTGGATATACGCGACCTGACTCTGGTCGGGTATCGGCTGCAAGTCACGTACTAACTTCGCACACCTTTTTATCCCGCAAAACAAATGTAATGTGGCCGTGGGCCCGGGCGCAGTCACGCCGTTCTGCTCCTGCTCGTCGATCCCGCTCCTTATCGGCTTTGTCGAAACTGGTATTCGGCCGGGCGTGACGCTGTCCTTCCTGACCGCCAGCCCGATGGTCAACGAAGTGGCGGTGGGGGTGCTGGCCTCCGTGATCGGCTGGAAATTCACCGTGCTTGATGTCGCGGCCTCAGCGTGGCGATCATCGGCGGCTTGGTGCTGGAGCGTCATCCTGAAAAAAGGGGTGAAAGTACCGCTGCTTGCATTGTTTGCGGGTCATCTCGCCACCGCGTTCGTCGTGGTCGGTCTATTGTTCAATTCCCTGAAAGGTGTGTTATGAGTACCGAATTGCATCCTTCCATCGTCGCCCTGGTATCGCTGGCGTCGAACATTGCGCCCAACCATCCGGGACAGGGCCTGTGCCAGATCGACCGGCTCAGGCAATATGGCGTTTCGGATGAGCAAGTGGACCCGGTCATCGAAATCGCCCGTCACATCCGCGACCAAGCCGCGCAAAGACTCGATGCCCGTTTCGATGAAGACCTTGCCGGACGCCGCCAGCCCGCGGGCGAGCCGCTGGACATTCCGGTGGCCGCCGCGGCTTGCGACTGCTGCACACCCACCCCTGCCGGACAACCCGGCTGCTGATGGAGAACAGAATGAACGCGCGTCATATTCTTTGTCTCACCCTGCTGATGACCGTGACCGCCCCGGGCCACGCCGGCGAGCCCACTGATCCACGCCAGAAGATCGACATGCCCGCCATGATGCAAAACCACATGAAGCAGAACATGCGCGACCATCTGCTGGCCTTGTCCGAAATCGAGGAAGCGCTGGGCGCGAACCAGTACGGCAAGGCGGCCGACATCGCCGAACAGCGCCTGGGCATGAGCTCGCTGCAATCGCATGGCGCGGAACACATGGCGCCCTTCATGCCCGCCGAGATGCAGGCCATCGGCACCGAAATGCACCGTGCCGCCAGCCGTTTTGCCGTCAGCGTCCGTAACGCGGAAGTGAATGCAGACCTGCGCCCCGCCATGACCGACCTGAGCAAGGTTTCCCGGCAATGCGTGGCCTGTCACGCGGCATACCGGATTCACTGAAGGGAACACCCATGAAAAACATCTTCAACCCGGCCGAGCTGCTGCCGGCCGCCTTGTCCGCCTGCATCGTCAAGAGGGTGGATTCACATTGGGAGAACAATCTTGAAAATTTCCTTTCACGGCGCCGATCGGGGCGTCACCGGTTCCTGCCATCTGCTGGAGTGCGCCGGCAAGCGCGTCTTGATCGACTGCGGCCTGTATCAGGGCGGACATGAACTCGACGAAGAGAACGCCGAGCCTTTCGGCTTCGATGCCGCGGCCATCGATTATGTCCTGCTGACCCATGCCCATCTGGATCATTGCGGGCGGCTGCCACTGCTGGTCAAGCGCGGCTTTCGCGGCGAGATTGTCGCCACCTCGGCAACGCGTGAACTGGCGCGTGTCGTGATGCTCGACTCCGCCCATCTGCAGGAGGAAGAAGCCAAATACCAGGCGCGCAAGACCGCGCGGCGCGGCAGCGAGGGGGTGCCACAAGCGCTCTACACCACGCTGGACGCGCTCAACACCCTGGATTATTTCGGCCGCACCGCGGCTTACGACAAGCCCATCGAACTCGCACCGGGTTTGCGTGCCACTTTCCTCGATGCCGGGCATATCCTGGGTTCGGCCAGCATTTATCTGCAACTGGAAGAAAACGGACGCAGCCGCAGCGTGGCGTTCTCGGGCGACCTCGGCAACAGCGGCCGTCCGCTGCTGCGCGACCCGGTGCCGCCACCCAGGGTGGATGCGGTGGTGATGGAGACCACCTACGGCGACCGTCTGCACAAGCCGCTGCAATCATCGGTTGAAGAACTCTATCAGGCCATCGACGACACCTTCCGGCGCGGCGGCAATGTCATCATCCCCACCTTTGCGCTGGAACGCGCACAGGAGCTGCTGTATTACCTGCGCGAAGCCGTGGAGAACGGCCGTCTCAGCAAGAGCATGCAGGTGTTTCTGGATTCGCCCATGGCGATCTCGGCCACCGAGATTTTCAGCCGCCATCCGGAGTGCTTCGATCCCGAAGCCTTTGCCAGATTCGGCCACGGGCGCGACCCCTTCATGCTGCCGGGCCTGCATTTCACCCGCGAGGCCGCCGACTCGATGGATCTCAACCGTATCCGCGGCGGCGCCGTGATTCTGGCCGGATCGGGCATGGCGACCGGCGGGCGGGTACGCCACCATCTCAAGCACAATCTGTGGCGGCAGCAATTCCAGCGTAATCTTCGTCGGCTTTGCGGCCAAAGGCACGCTCGCGCGCCAGATCATCGATGGGGCGAAAACCGTCCATCTGTTTGGCGAAGAAATTCCGGTGCGGGCGCGCATCCACACCATCAACGGATTTTCCGCGCACGCCGATCGCGATGAATTGCTCGCCTGGCATCACCGAGTGGGCGCAGCGCGAACTTTTCTGGTCCATGGTGAAGAAGAAGTCATGCAACAGTTCGGGGCGCTTCTCGAAAACACCCAGGTGGAAATGCCCACGCTCGGACAGGCTTATGAGTTGTGATCCTTGATCGATGCGCTGGTGTTCAGCGGCGGCATCGGCGAGCACGCGCCGCGGATACGCGAGCGCATTTGCGAACCGCTCGGCTTTCTCGGTCTGGCCCTCGATGCTAGAGCCAACCAGGCCAACAGTACCTGGATCAGCGCTGCCGGCTTCAAGCCCGTGCTGTGCATCGCTGCGGACGAAGAAGACGTCATCCGTGGTCTGGTTGATGACTTGTTGGGTAGTCTGTCGTTTCCGTTGCCTGTTGAAGAGGCGGATAAGCTGTAGCGGCTCTAGGCTAAATCAGGCAGGTTGCGTCAGAACTTCAAATTCGGGAAAAGGAATGGCTGGCATCGCACAAGGTTGCTTGATTGTGAATGGGTTGATGCAAGACCTGATACCGGAATTCCCGGATTCCTGTCATGCGTGATGGCGGGGCGTATAGCTCTATTCTTGCTTGGTCTTACAACCAGAGGCGTCAAATGGAAACAACCCGGTTATCCAGCAAGGGGCAGGTGATTCTCCCGAAATCCGTGCGGGAGTCGCATCACTGGGTGCCCGGCACTGAATTCGTGGTCGAGGACACACCCGACGGTGTGCTGCTTCGGCCCGCCAAATCCTTCAAACCCACGCGCCTGGAAGACGTGATCGGCTGCACTGGTTACAAGGGGCCGACGAAAACACTTCAAGACATGGAAGAGGCAATCGCAAAGGGGATCAAGGCTCGCCATGCTCGCGGTTGATACCAACCCCATTGTCAGACTGCTCGCCAACGATGACGCAGCACAAACGCGCCGCGCAGCGGCGTTGTTTGCCAGCGAGCAGATTTATATCTCAAAGACCGTGCTGCTTGAATCGGAATGGGTACTACGCTTTTCTTACGAGTTGCCTCCAAAAATCATCTTGCAGGCATTGCGCAATCTCGTCGGCCTGCCGAATGTCATGGTGGAACAGCAGCGCGAAATCGCTGAGGCACTCGATGGTTTCGAGCGGGGACTCGACTTTGCCGATGCGCTACACCTCGCCAGCAGCCGCCGCGCCGGGAGATTTGCCACGTTCGACAGGAAGCTGATCAAGCGGGCTGAGAAACTGACGGATATCGAATTGGTGCTGGCTTAGTCAACACCCCAGACCATTCCCATTACACAATATGTAACGGGCCGCAAAATTTTGCGTGTTGGAATTCGCTGATGTATCTAAGATAACCTGGCCAGTCAGCCCCACTACAAACGATCCATAACGATGGGACAAACAAGACAGTTCTTTCCCTTGCAAGTCGTCGAGGCGGGGGGCAATCGCTGGGACTGGGCGCTGCTACCGATCGTGTTGGCGTTATTTGTCCTGATGGCCTATGGTGCCGAGCAGATGGTGAGGCCCTACCACGTCGGCGAGGCGCTGCTCTTGTCGCTGAACCCGACCAATCTGCCCTACTACCTGCTTCGCACCACCCTTCGCATGTTCATCGCGTTGGCGGCCTCCATTCTGTTCAGCTGCCTCTTCGCCGTGCTGGCGGTTAAATATCGCGCCGCCGAGAAGGTGATGGTGCCGATGCTGGACATCCTGCAATCCATCCCCATCCTGGGCTTCCTGTCAATCACCGTCACTGGCTTCATCGCCCTGTTTCCCGGCAATCTACTGGGGGTGGAATGCGCGGCCATATTTGCGATTTTCACCTCACAGGCCTGGAACATGGCCTTCAGCCTGTATCAGTCGCTGCGCACCGTACCTACGGAACTCCAGGAAGCGGCCGAGGTGTTCCAACTCTCCGCCTGGCAACGCTTCTGGCGTCTGGAGTTGCCCTATGCGATGCCGGGGCTGCTGTGGAACATGATGATGTCCATGTCGGGTGGCTGGTTCTTCGTGGTCGCGGCCGAGGCGATCTCGGTCTCTCACCAGAACATCATGCTACCGGGCATCGGCTCCTACATCGCCCTAGCCATCGAGTCGCGCGACCTGGTGGCGGTCGGTTGGGCCATCGCGGCCATGCTGATCGGCATCCTGCTCTACGACCAGCTTTTTTCCGCCCCCTACTGGCCTGGGCGGACAAATTTCGCTTCGAGGAAAGCGAGAGCGAAGTGGCGCCGCAGTCCTGGCTGCTGTCCTGGCTGCGCCGCACAGAGAGGACCCAGGGCGCCGCGCGGGCGGCGGTGCGGCTGCTAGAAAACTCCCTCATCTTGTTCCGGCGCACCTATGACGGCACCTCGGTCAGGGCAAGTCCGCGTCCTTCATCCGCCACCACCGAACGCATCTTGGACGCGCTCATCGCCGCGGCAGCCTTCTATGCTGTATGGACCCTGGCGCACTTCATCCACACCGAGGTGGGCTGGACCGAGGTGGCACGGGTGTTCCTGTTGGGCCTTTATACGCTGACCCGGGTCGTGGTACTGATCGCACTGGCCGCCGTCATCTGGGTGCCAATCGGGGTCTGGATCGGAATGAACCCTCGCATTGCCGGCCGTTTGCAGGCCGTGGCCCAGTTTCTCGCCGCTTTCCCAGCCAACCTGTTCTTTCCCATCGCGGTCATGGCGATCGTCCGATTCGATCTGAATCCCGATATCTGGCTGTCGCCGCTGATGATCCTCGGCACCCAGTGGTATCTGCTCTTCAACGTCATCGCCGGCGCCTCCACCGTGCCCACCGAACTGCGCTACGCGGCGCATAACCTCGGCCTGACCGGCTGGCTGCGCTGGCGGCGTTACCTGCTGCCGGCGATCTTTCCAAGTTTCGTCACCGGCGCGATCACGGCGACCGGCGGCTCTTGGAACGCCAGCATCGTCGCCGAGTACGTCACCTGGGGCCACAGCACCCTGAAGGCCCACGGCATCGGCAGCTATATCGCTGAGATGACCACGCAGGGCGACTTTCCCCGCATCGCCCTGGGCATCTGCGTGATGTGCGTCTTCGTGATGGGCCTGAATCACTTTCTCTGGCGCCGTCTCTATCAAATATCTCAAGAACGCATGCATTTCTGAGGACGCGAGATGGCAACTGATACGGCAACCGCGATCATCGAACTCAAGGCGGTGGGCAAATCCTTCCAGTCCGGTGTCGGTTCGACCCGGCCGGTACTGGACAACGTGGACCTCACCCTGAGCGAGGGGGAAATCGTCGCCCTGCTGGGCAGGTCCGGCTCCGGAAAATCCACCTTGCTGCGCATCATGGCCGGACTGATTGGGTGTGATTCGGGCCAGGTGTTGTACAAGGGCCTGCCGCTCTACGGAACAGCCCGCGACATCAGCATGGTGTTCCAGTCCTTCGCGCTCTTCCCTTGGCTCACCGTGCAGCAGAATGTGGAACTGGGTCTGGAAGCGCGCGGCGTACCTGCCGATGCGCGAGCGACTCGCGCCAGGGCGGCCATCGAGCTGATCGGCCTGTCCGGTTTCGAAGGCGCCCTGCCCAGGGAGTTGTCCGGCGGGATGAGACAGCGGGTCGGCATCGCCCGCGCCCTAGTGCTGGAACCTGAAATACTCCTGATGGACGAGGCCTTTTCCGCTCTGGATGTGCTCACCGGCGAGCGTCTGCGCGATGACATCCTCGATCTGTGGAATTCCGGTCGAATCCCGACGAAGGCGATGCTGGTGGTGTCCCACAACATCGAGGAAGCGGTGATGATGGCCGACCGCGTCCTGATCTTCGCCAGCGACCCGGGACGCATACGCAGCGAACTGCCCATTGACCTGCCCCGCCCGCGTGACGTGGAAAGTGTGGAGGTGCGCGCCCTGGTCGACGATATCTATGGATTGTTGACCGCGGGCGAAGCCCGTCGACCAGGTCGCGCGACCGAGAAGGAAGCCAAGCTGAAGCTTGGCGATCGCTTGCCGGACGCGGATGTCACGCGCATGGAAGGCCTTTTGGAACTGCTTGCCAACGAGCCCTACCTGGGCCGGGCGGACTTGCCCCAACTGGCCGCCGTGACGGAACTCACCGACGACGAATTGCTGCATGTCTCCAGCGCCCTGGCGCTGCTCGGCTTCGCGCAGGTCGACCGGGGCGACCTCCTCATCACCAGCCTGGGTCAGCGTTATGTAGCGGGGAACAAGACCCTGCGCCAGGAGTTGTTCCGTCAGCAGATATTGACCCATGTACCCCTGGTGGCCTACATCCGGCACGGTCTGGAACAAGACCCTTCCGGTGATTTGCACGAGAATCTTTTCCTCAGGCTGCTGCGCTTCACCATGGGCGAGGCCGAGGCGCAGCGAGTCCTGGGGGTGGCAATCGAGTGGGGACGTTACGGCGAAGTTTTCGAATACAACTACACCTCGGGCGTGATTCGACTGCCGGAAGGCGAGGAAAACACACCCCAAGTGAATCCCACGAATGACAGCAATCAAGCCCCGTGACAGTCGGTTGTCAACCAACACCGACAGGTCTGACCGACACGTGTGAAGGGACGGTCGGGGTCGGAAGACGAATCTCACACACTGGCGAAAGCGGACGTTGACGAGGGTCCGTTTTCGGTTGGGTGTGAAGGTCCGGAAAGGCTGAACGGGCCGAGCAGTTGCCACACAATTGATCTCAGCATCCATCTGTTCAATACCACAAAGCAGTCACCAACTCTTCACCGGCGCCAATGGCAGAAACAGGTCGAAAGCGGGCTAATAAGGATAGGGGGCCGAAAGGTTTCAGCGTTTCCTGAAAACTTCCAATAAGATTACCGACAGCGCATGCCGGCAAGTGCCAACGTCAAACCGGAACCACGATAATCCAGTACCCGGATTTGTCCGAACCGGCGACCTGACTTGGGCTCGAACATCGGTGTGAACGACGGCTGTTGGCACAATCCAGTAATTCGCCTCTGACACAGCCCGTCAGACCGAGTGGGCACTACTACTGACAAGGCTTGACCATGGATCCCGCACCGTTATCCACCGGCTTGAGCAGCGCCGAAGCCGCAGCCCGGATCAATCAATACGGCCCCAACCAACTCAAGCCCGCCCGGCAGCGCGCCATCCTGCTGCAATTTCTCGCCCATTTCCGCAATCCCCTGGTGTTGGTGTTGCTGGCCGCCAGCGGCATCTCCGCGCTGACCGGCGACACGACGGGGGCTGCCATCATCGGCCTCATCGTGCTGATGAGCGTGACCCTGGATTTTGTCCAGGAATACCGCGCCGGACGGGCCGCGGAACAACTCGCCGCGCAGGTGGCCGTGACCGCCACGGCACTGCGCGACGGCAAGCCGCGCGAAGTGCCCGTCGCGGAACTGGTGCCCGGCGATGTCGTCCTCCTGTCGGCCGGCGACCTGATCCCGGCCGACGCGCGGGTGCTGGAGGCGGATGATTTTTTCGTCAATCAGGCCCAGCTCACCGGCGAGGCTTATCCGGTGGAAAAGCGCGCCGACCCGTCGGCCAAGCCCGATAGCTGGGCGCCCGAAGCAGACAATGCCGTGTTCATGGGCAGCTCGGTGGTGAGCGGCTCGGCCCGCGCGCTCATCGGCCGCACCGGAAGCGGCACCGCTCTGGGTCAGATCGCGGACAGCCTCGCGCTGCCTCCGCCGCCCACCGCATTCGAACTTGGCACCCGCCATTTCGGCCTGCTCATCATGCGTCTGACCTTGCTGCTGGTGCTGTTCACGCTGCTGGTCAACGTGGCCTTCCATCGCCCCTTGCTGGAGTCGTTCTTGTTCGCCGTGGCGCTGGCGGTGGGGCTGACACCGGAACTGCTGCCCATGGTGGTATCCGTCACGTTGGCACGTGGTGCGCTGCGCATGGCGGCCTGGAAGGTCATCGTCAAACGACCCTCGGCGATCCAGGATATGGGGGCGATGGACGTGCTTTGCACCGACAAGACCGGCACGCTCACCGAGGCTAAAATCCGCCTGGAACGCCACGTCGACGCCATGGGGCGGGATAGCACGCGTGTGCTGGAGCTCGCCTATCTCAACAGTTACTTCGAAAGCGGCCTGAAAAGCCCGCTCGACGACGCCATTCTGCAACACGGCGAAATCGACATTTCAGGCTGGCGGAAGATCGACGAAGTCCATTTCGATTTCGAACGGCGGCGCGTGTCCGTACTGGTGGAGCGCGAAGGCGCACGCATGCTGGCGGTAAAGGGTGCGCCCGAAGACACCCTGCGCTTGTGTACCCATTACGAAGGCGAGGCGGGCATTTCCGTCCTGATGGACGACGCGTCGCGCGCTCGCATCCAGGCGCAATACGATGCCCTGAGCGAGGAAGGCTTCCGGGTGCTGGGCATCGCCTGGCGCCCTGTGACTATGGATCATCCGCACGCCGTGGTGACGGATGAAACCGAACTCGTTTTCGCCGGCTTCGCCGCCTTCCTCGACCCGCCCAAGGCCAGCGCGGGGGAAGCGCTGGCCGCGCTGCAGGCGAGCGGCGTGGCGGTCAAAATCGTGACCGGAGACAACGAACGGGTGACGCGTCATGTCTGTGCCCAGTTGGGGATCACGGTCACCGGCGTGCTGATAGGCGCGGACATTCAGGCCATGAACGACGATGCCCTGAGCGTGAAGGCCGAGGCGGCCAACCTGTTCTGCCGCGTCAATCCGGCGCAGAAAAACCGCATTCTGCTGGCGCTCAAGGCGCGCGGCCATGTGGTGGGCTATCTCGGCGACGGCATCAACGACGCGCCCTCGCTGCACACGGCGGATGTCGGCATCTCGGTGGAAAGCGCGGTGGACGTGGCCAAGCAGGCCGCCGCCATGATCCTGCTGGAACATGACCTGAAGGTGCTGCATGCGGGCATTCTGGAAGGCCGCCGCACCTTCGGCAACGTGATGAAGTACATCATGATGGCCACCAGCTCCAACTTCGGAAACATGTTCAGCATGGCCGCGGCGACCCTGTTCCTGCCGTTCCTGCCCATGCTGCCGATGCAGATTTTGCTCAACAATCTGCTCTACGATGTCTCCGAAATTCCGCTGCCGCTGGACAACGTGGACGAGGAAGACCTGGCCCGCCCACGCCGCTGGGACATGGCCTTCATCCGCAACTTCATGCTCACCATCGGGCCCATCAGCTCGCTGTTCGACTTCCTCACTTTTTATCTGCTGATGGCGGTACTCAACGCCAACGAAATGCTGTTCCACACCGGCTGGTTCGTCGAGTCCATCGCCACCCAGGTGCTGGTGATCTTCGTCATCCGCACCCGTCGCAACCCGCTGCGCAGCCGCCCGCATCCCTGGCTGACGCTGACCTCGCTGGGCGTGGTGGCCATGGCGATGCTGCTGCCGTTTACCCCGGCGGCGGCCTGGCTCGGTTTTACGCCACTGCCGCCGCTGTTCTTCGGCCTGCTGGCGGGTCTTGTCACGAGTTATCTCGTGCTGGCGGAAGCGGGCAAGCGCTGGTTCTACAGACGATTGGCAAGACCATGACCGAAATGGATGGCTTGAGTACCCGCGAGGCCGCACAGCGGCTGGCCGAGGACGGCCCCAATGCCCTGCCCGGCGGGCAGCACCGCACCTGGCTGACCATCGTCTGGGAAACCGCGCGCGAGCCGATGTTTTTGCTGCTGCTCGCCGCCGGCACGCTGTATCTGGTCTTCGGCGAATTGCAGGAAGGGCTGATTCTGTTCGGCTTCGTGCTGGTGACCCTCGGCCTCACGCTCTATCAGGAAGGCAAGACCGAACGCGCGATCGAGGCGCTGCACGATCTCACCAGCCCGCGCGCGCTGGTGATCCGCGATGGCCAGCGTGAGCGCATCGCCGGGCGCGAGGTGGTGCGCGGCGATCTGGTGGTGCTGGCGGAAGGCGACCGGGTGCCGGCCGACGGCGTGCTGGTATCAAGCAGCAATCTCCAGGTGGACGAATCGCTGCTCACCGGCGAGCCCGTACCGGTAAGCAAGATTACCGCGACGGACGAACCGCCGCCTGCGCGGCCGGGTGGCGACGATCTGCCGTTTGTCTATTCCGGCACGCTGGTGGTAGCGGGCCAGGGCACGGTACGGGTCACGGCCACCGGCGCGCGCAGCGAAATCGGCCGCATCGGCACGGCCTTGGGGACGCTGGACACGGAACGCTCGCCGCTGCAAAAGCAGACGGCACGACTGATCCGCACGCTGGCGCTGCTGGCGCTTGGCATGAGTCTGTTATTGGTCCTCGTCCACGGCCTGCTGCGCGGCGACTGGTTGCAGGCGCTGCTGGCCGGCATCGCACTCGCCATGGCCATGCTGCCGGAGGAATACCCGGTGGTGCTCACCGTCTTCCCCGCGCTCGGCGCCTGGCGGCTGTCCAGGGAGAACGTGTTGACCCGGCGCGTGGCTGCCATCGAAACCCTGGGCGCCACCTCGGTGCTGTGCGTGGACAAGACCGGCACGCTCACCGAGAACCGCATGACGGTCGCGCGGCTGTTCGCCGCCGGTGACAGCTTCACGGTGAACGCTGCGGCGCCGGTCGAACTGCCCGAAACGTTTCATGCGCTCGTGGAGTTTTCGATACTGGCCAGCGAAACCGATCCGTTCGACCCGATGGAACAGGCGTTTCAGCGTCTCGGCCGGCACTTCCTGGAAAACACCGAACATCTGCACCGCGACTGGACGCTGGTGCACGAATACGGCCTGACGCCCGAGTTGCGCGCCATGTCCCATGTCTGGAAAGCCGTGGACAGCGCCGCCTACGTGGTCGCTGCCAAGGGTGCGCCGGAGGCGATCGTCGATTTGTGCCATCTCGATGCCGTCGCGCAAGCAAACGTCACCGCAGCCGTGGAAGCCATGGCGGCAGACGGTCTGCGTGTGCTGGCGGTGGCCCGGGCGCAGTTTGCCGGCGCGGATTTTCCCGCCGTCGAACACGATTTCGAGTTCGAATTCGTCGGCCTGCTGGGGCTGGCCGACCCGCTGCGTGCGGAAATCCCGGACGCCATGCGCCAGTGCCGCGAAGCGGGCATTCGGGTGGTGATGATCACCGGCGACTACCCCGCCACGGCGCGCGCGATTGCCCGGCAGGCGGGGCTGGATGCGGATGAAGTTCTATCGGGCGATCAACTGGGCGAGATGGGTGACGCCGAATTGCAGGCGCGCATGAAGACCGCAAGCGTGTGCGCCCGCATTGCCCCGGAACAGAAATTGCGTATCGTCCAGGCCCTGAAAGCCGACGGCGAAATCACCGCCATGACCGGCGACGGCGTCAACGACGCCCCGGCGCTGAAAGCCGCCCACGTCGGCATCGCCATGGGCGGGCGCGGCACCGACGTCGCGCGCGAGGCCGCCGCGCTGGTGCTGCTGGACGATAACTTCGCCTCCATCGTGCGCGCCGTGCGTCTGGGACGACGCATCTTCGACAACATGCAGAAGTCCATGTCCTACATCCTGGCGGTGCACGTGCCGATCGCCGGCATGGCGCTGCTGCCGGTGCTGCTGGGCTTCCCGGCCATGCTCTATCCCATGCACATCGCCTTTCTCGAACTCATCATCGACCCGGCCTGTTCGCTGGCCTTCGAGAACGAAGCGGCGGAAGCGGACAGCATGCAGCACCCGCCGCGCGACCCCGATGCGCCGCTGTTCGGCGGCGCCACGCTGTGGCTGGCGCTGTTGCAGGGCCTCGGTGTGCTGCTGGTGGTGATGGGCGCTTATGCCTGGGCGAATCACCGTCTGGCCGAACCCGAAGCCCGCGCCTTCGCCTTCACCACGCTGGTGATCGCCAATCTGGCGCTGATTTTTTCCAACCGCTCGCGCTCGCGCGCTCTGCTGGCGTCGCTGCGCGCACCCAATGCCACGCTGTGGATCGTGACCGGCCTGACTCTGGGATTTCTCGCCTTGTCGCTCTACGTCCCGGGCCTGGCCGGCGCGTTTCGCTTCGCGCCCCTGCCGCTGACCGAACTGGCCGTCGCGTTCGGGCTGGGGCTGGCCAGCGTGGTCTGGTTCCAGCTCCTCAAGAAGACTCGACCTGTTGTTACTTCATGAGCGAAACTTCCGCATGCCCCCTGTTTTCCCGCGCCCGCTTCGGTACACGCCTGATCGGCCCCAGGCTGAAGGAAAGCGATTTCGTGGTCAGGCGCGTGTCCAGCGGCAAACCGGTGCGCGTGGTGATCAACGCCGCCACCTATCCCAAGGACGTGCGCATGCCGATGAAGAAAATCGAATCGGGCAAGTCCGAGCCGGCCGACTCGGCCTTTTCCAGGGCCTGCAATGGGCGTACGCTAACAAACGCGTGAGCCGACCCGCCAGCGAGTCGGTGGACGTGACCGACAACCCCGTTTACGTCTGGCCGGCGCCGCCTTGCAAGGACGTGGGTCAGCGCCACGACAATGATCCAGGATGATTACAGGAACGTGCCGGACAGCACACTGATCCCGCGAGAACCGCGATGAACCCAATCTCGAAACCCATCGGAATTTCCAGGCAAGGGCCGTTCAGCCGCCGCGCCTTCCTCAAGTTCTGCGCGCTGACCGCCTCGCTGCTGGCGCTGCCGCCCAGCGCGGGCCCGATTCTGGCCGAGGCCCTGAGCCGGGCGCGGCGCTTGCCGCTGGTGTGGCTATCGTTCCAGGAATGCACCGGCTGCACCGAATCGCTCACCCGTTCTTCGGCGCCCTCCATCGAGCGTCTGCTGTTCGATCTGATTTCCCTGGATTACCACCACACGCTGCAAGCCGCCTCGGGCGGAGCGGCGGAACAGGCGCGGGAAGCGGTGCTCAGGGAATCCGCCGGCCAGCTTCTGCTGGTGGTGGACGGCTCGGTGCCGACCGCGCAGGGCGGCGTCTTTTCGACCATCGCCGGCGAGGACAACCTGAGCCTGCTCAGGCGCTGCCTGGAAGCGGCCGAGGCGGTGCTCGCGGTGGGCACCTGCGCCAGCTTCGGCGGCCTGCCCGCCGCCGCGCCCAATCCGACCGGGGCGATGGGCATCGCCGAGTTGATGCAGCAGCGGTCTGGTTCCACGTCGGCCCCTGGTCAACCTGCCGGGCTGCCCGCCCATTCCGGAGGTGATGAGCGCCGTGCTGGCGCATCGCGTTGCCTTCGGCCGGTTTCCCGAACTGGACGCGCAGGGCCGCCCGCTCGCCTTCTACGGCGAGACGGTACACGACCGCTGTTCCCGGCGCGGCCATTACGATGCCGGCCGTTTCGCCAAGACCTTCGACGACGAAGGCGCGCGCAGCGGCTGGTGTCTGCTGGAATTGGGCTGCAAGGGGCCGCTGACCCATAACGCCTGTTCCACCGTGCGCTGGAACGGGGTGGGCAATCCGGTCGAATCCGGTCATCCCTGCCTGGGCTGTAGCGAGCCCGGCTTCTGGGACCGCGGCAGTTTCTACACGCCGCTGCCTGCTGCCATCGCCGCGCCCGCGCCCGGGGATTCCCCCGCGAATCGAGGCGCCGCGGTGTACGACAGCAACTGCGTCTATTGCCACGACACCAACCCGGCCAGCCTGAAGACCCCGCCCGAAGAGGTGCCGGCCTTGTTGCGCACGGGCAAGGTGCGTTCCCACCGCTTCACCCTGGAGGACGCCGATATGCAAGCCCTGGTGGATTACCTGAAGGAGGCTCGCTGATGCGCACTCCGCTCATGCTGCTTGCCCTGCTCGCCCTATCCGCGCCGCTGCACGGCATGGCTGCCGGGCCGAACCGTGCGATGCCGCAAGCCTTTTCGGTGCACGACCTGGACCGGGATGGCTATCTGAGCCGAGAGGAGTACGCCGCCCTGCGCACCCGCTGCCAGGAACGGTGCGGCCAAACCGGTCGGCACCGCTGCGATCCCGCCCGCCTGCTCGACTTCGCCGCGCTGGACGCCGACCACGATGGCCGTATCAGCGAAGACGAGTTGGTGGAGGCCATGGGGCGGCGTTATCGCGGCGGCGGCGCGGGCTGGCGGGGTCAGGGGTGGCCTGTCATCACTCCACCCCCGGAAAGCAACCCACCCTGAAACGACTACAAGCCAAAAACCTATGGCCCGCCCTGGGCGTCGGCGTCGACACCGAGGTGGCGCGCGCCGTCAAGCGGCGCAATCAAATCGAAAAGGTCGAGGACATCCAGGCCATCATGGGCTATGGCGTCATGTCCACTCCGGGCGTGGTCATCGACGACCACGGGAGTGATTGTTCTGGGGTCGTCCATGCCCAGGCGTCGGTCAAGGCCAGGATCGGCCACAGTTGGCCGGGCTTGTGGCCACAGGCAGCGATTGAGTCGCCATTCTGAACGCTTTCCTGGAGCCCCCTGCAGGAAATCCGCGATTGGCCGCAGCTGAAAGACCCGGGGATACTGTCCGAAGTAGCGTTGAATTTCCTATCCTTTCTTTCCGGCACTGTCCTGCCGAGCGTGGCATGAACGCGGACGAGAAAGCAGCACGCGGGAGGCGATCCTTGTCGGCAGGAAGGCGATCCGGGTGCCACGCTGCATCGCGGCGGGCCACCGGCGTAGGCCGCGATTCCTGTCGAAACACCCGAATGGATCAAGAAAATTCTCAGAACCTGCCGGGAACCGCCGAGCTTGTGGGGCAGTCTAATCGGTTCCGCTCGCGGTCACGTCCTCGCCATTCTGAATGGAAGCGTTCGCGTTGTCGTTAACGGTAAACCGCATCGGTTGCTCGTCCACCCAATGGATTTCCCGGTAGCGAGCCAATCGGTATGCACGCACTCACCTCTTGGCTAGGAGATTGACATGAATCTGTTCAAACACACCCTGACGGCCGCTTCCGTAGCACTTGCCATGACCATGCCCGGCGTCACGTCGGCCATGCCGACCTTGGTCGCCGACGACATAGTCACCACCCCGGTGGAGCAAATGCAGTTGCTGCGCGCCCGATTGCAGTGGCTGGAAGCGCAGAAGCGCGATCTCGAGTCCGAGATGCTGCGCATGCAGGAAGCGCAGCGACGAATCGAGAGCGCGCCGGAGGCGGGTGCGCCGGACATGCCGGCCTCCAACCCATCACCGGGTCCGCAGGCCAACAACTGTTCCCGCCAGCGCCAGGACGGCGGGTCGTGCGGGACGGCCGACATGATGCAGGGGATGATGCAGATGATGGGGCAGATGATGCGGAGTGCGCCGGCCATGCTGAGCCTTAACCCATCACCGAGTCCGCAGGCCAACAACTGTTCCCGCCAGCGCCAGGACGGCGGGTCGTGCGGGACGGCCGACATGATGCAGGGGATGATGCAGACAATGGGGCAGATGATGCGGGGGTTCGTTAAGTAAGTCGAGGAAGGGGAATCCCTCCG
This sequence comes from uncultured beta proteobacterium, assembly GCA_963726485.1. Lineage (GTDB taxonomy): Bacteria > Pseudomonadota > Gammaproteobacteria > Burkholderiales > Thiobacillaceae > Thiobacillus. Next base: position 52,636 of record CAVSCL010000038.1, read on the forward strand.
CATTTCATCGAAGCGAACAGGGGAGGTCTCGCCCGGCGACCTCCCCCGCCGCAACCGCGATCAGAACATCACCAGCTACCTTGCCGGTTCGAGTGTTCACCGCGTCACGGGGGGGACACGATTATCCGCACGATTTGGGCATTGACATCGTAAGCGCTATCCGTTCCCGCCGTAGCGGTCGACGGCAAGCTGGTTTCGAGCGGCGGCGTGCCCGGCCGCAAAGCGATCGAAGGCTGGTTGTCCCAAGGCTGACTCAAGCGTAAAACCACAGCATGAACTGCCTGATGACCGCCTGGCACCGCCATGAAGCCGAACTGCGCGCCTGGCTGCGTGGCCGGATGGGCAACACGCACGATGCCGAGGACATGCTGCAGGAACTGTTTCTCAAGGCCCTGCGCCAGGACAAGAAGTTCTGCGAAATCGGCAATGCCCGCGCCTGGTTGTTCGAGGTGGCGCGCAACGCCCTGGCCGACCGCCTGCGCCTGAAAAAGGAACAGGTGGAACTGCCGGAAGACCTGGCCCACGAGACCGAAGAACCCGCCGCCGTGGACAGCCTTGCCGCCTGCCTGCCGCGCGCCCTGGCTGAACTCTCCGACGAAGACCGCGAAGCCATCACCCTGTGTGACCTGGAAGGCATGACCCAGAAAGGCTATGCCCGCCTGAAGGGCCTCACCCTGCCCGGTGCCAAGTCCCGTGTGCAGCGCGCGCGCACGCGGCTGCGCGAACACCTCACCGGCGCCTGCCAGGTGAGCTTCGATGCGACGGGCAAGGTGTGTTGTTTCGTGCCAAGGGGGCCACGGGAGTGATTGTTCTGGACGCGTTCCATGCCTGGGCGCAGGTCAAGGCCAGTTGAGACGGAGCGCTCAGGTAGTCATAATCATGCAATTCGTCTCATCTGTAACATTATTCCGTAATGGACGATAGCTGATTGAGGCGCCGATCTCGCCCGCAATGTCGATATCGATCAGAAGACGGCGAAGGCCTGGCTTTCCATCCTGGAAACCTCGGGCATCGTTTACCTCCTGCCGCCGTATCACACCAACGTCACCAAGCGGCTGGTCAAAACGCCCAAACTGTATTTCCTCGACACCGGCCTGTGCGCTTATCTGACGCAATGGTCAACGCCCGAAGCCCTGGAGGCTGGGGCCATGTCGGGCGCCATCCTGGAAACCTGGATGCTGGCGGAAATCATCAAGAGCTATTGGCATCATGGCCTCACGCCGCCACTCTATTTCTATCGGGACAAGGATCAAAAGGAAGTCGATCTGCTGATCGAGCGGGACAACACCCTCTACCCCATCGAGTTCAAGAAAACCGCCAGCCCGAGCCAAACCGCCTCCAGGCACTTTCCGGTGCTGGAAAAACTCGACAAGCCTATTGGGCACGGCGCCGTGATCTGTCTGCGTGAAACCGATGTAGCCGTTATCGCAAGCGGTCGATGCCATCCCGGTGAGCTATCTGTAATGGCGATGGCTGCACTGCAAGCCGTCGCCCATTACCCCGCCCTGCATCCTTTCGCGGGCTCGTTCGTCTTCTTGGCTGAGAGGCGCATTTCGCCTTATTCAATTCAAACGGAGACACCACCATGCAAGCGATTGCATCCCGACTGAAACACTGGACTATCGCGCAGCCGCTGTTCTTCCTGCCCCTGGCGGGGGCGCTGTGGTTCACGCTTTATCAGACCCTGATTCCCTTCTCCGAAGCCCTGGTCGCGGCGCTGCCGGTGGCGCGCGACAGCCATCTTGGTGGGGCGCTGCAATTCTTTTTCTACGACACGCCCAAGGTGTTGTTGCTGCTCACCGGCATCGTCTTCGTCATGGGCATCGTCCACACCTTCGTCTCGCCGGAACGCACCCGCGCAATGCTGTCCGGTAAACGTCTGGGTGTGGGCAACGTGATGGCGGCCTCTCTGGGCATCGTCACGCCGTTCTGCTCGTGCTCGGCGGTGCCGCTGTTCATCGGCTTTTTGCAGGCTGGCGTGCCACTGGGGGTGACGTTCTCGTTCCTGATTTCCGCGCCGATGGTGAACGAAGTCGCGCTGGCGCTGCTGTTTGGCCTGTTCGGCTGGAAGGTCGCTGCGCTGTATCTGGGGCTGGGGCTTTTCATCGCCATCTTTGCCGGACTGGTGATTGGCAAGCTCGGTATGGAAAACCATCTGGAAGACTGGGTGCGCGCCATGCAGAACAGCCAGTCACCGAGTGGTGCGATCGATGCTCAGCAGGACCTGGGCTGAGCGCATTGAAAACGGCTTCCACCATGTGCGCGAAATTGTCGGCAAGGTGTGGATCTACATCGTGCTGGGCGTCGCGCTCGGCGCCGGCATTCACGGCTATGTGCCGCAAGATTTCATGGCATCGATCATGGGCAAGGATGCACCCTGGTGGGCGCTGCCCGCCGCCGTCCTGATCGGCGTGCCGATGTACACCAACGCGGCGGGCGTCATCCCCATCGTCCAGGCGCTGCTCGCCAAGGGCGCGGCGCTGGGCACGGTGCTGGCGTTCATGATGAGCGTGATCGCGCTGTCCGCACCCGAGATGATCATTCTGCGCAAGGTGCTGAAGCCCCGGCTGATCGCCACCTTCGCAGGTGTCGTGGCCGCCGGCATCCTGATGGTGGGCTATGTGTTCAATGCCGTGCTTTGATTGATTCAACGATTTTTCAACGAGAGGAGTAAACCGCATGAAAGGTAACAAAGCCATACGCATGATGTCCGCCATGATCCTGATCGCGCTGGCGCTCACCCACTTCTCGGGCCAGATGAATCTGCTCGCCCCTACTTGGCTGTGGCTGGCGGCGTTCGTCGGCTTCATGGCGTTACAGGCCACCTTCACCGGCTTCTGCCCGGCCAGCAAGATGCTGGGCGAAGGCAAAAAATCCGGCGCCTGCTGCGGCAACTGATCGAATTCAACAGGAGATAAAACCATGCAAATCAAGGTTCTCGGCACCGGCTGTGCCAACTGCAAAACCACCCTCAAGCTGATCGAGGAAGTCGCCGCCGAAAACGGAGCAGCCGTGCAACTCGAAAAGATTGAGGACATCCAGGCCATCATGGGCTACGGCGTTATGTCCACCCCCGGTGTCGTGATTGACGGCCAAGTGGTTCACGCCGGCGGCGTGCCAACCCGCGCCAGGATCGCCGAGTGGCTGGCCGGCTCGCTCAACGCGCCGCAAGCCGCGCCCGCAAGCGGCGGTTGTTGCAGCGGTGGCAACTGCGGCTAAGTCTTGTTGTACAGCGCTTGTTCAGCCAGGAGGCTCTGCCATGAGCGACCCAAAAATGAGTTTTCATGTTGAGACCACTCGTCTCGGCCCCCACGGAAGCCTATCGCGCTGCAAGCTGGCGGAAATCCCGCTGGATACCGACCTGGCGGGCAATCCCAAAGCCTTCAACCCGGCCGAGCTGCTGCTGGCGGCCCTGTCCGCCTGCATTATCAAGGGCATCGAGCGGATTATCCCGATGATCAGTTTCTCGCTGCGCGGTGTCGATGTGCGCGTGGACGGCGTGCGCCAGGATGCGCCGCCGAAATTGGAGTCAATCACCTACGAAATTATCGTCGATACCGACGAATCGGACCGCCGCCTGGAACTGCTGCACGACAACGTGAAGAAATTCGGCACCGTGTTCAACACCGTGGCGCCGGGCACGCAACTCACCGGCACTTTACGGCGCAAATAGGAGCATGAAGGTGGCCGAACCCTGCCTCGAATCCCTGTTGACCTGTCCGGTCTGCGGCCATGCCGAGGTACTGACCATGCCCACCGACGCCTGCCAGTGGTTCTACGAATGCCCGGCCTGCAAGAGCCTGCTCAAGCCCAAGACCGGAAACTGCTGCGTGTTCTGTTCCTACGGCAAGCGTGCCCTGTCCGCCGATCCAGGCGGCGCGGGCGAAGGGTGAAGCCGGATGCTGTGGCTGAGTCTCGTCCTTGCTGCGGTGGTCACCTTCGTATTGACCACGGTATTCGCCATGGCCGGGGTCGGCGCCGCCTTCGTGCTGATTCCGGTCTTTCTGGCCTTTGGTATCGAACTGCACACGGCCATGGCCACCGCGCTGCTGCTCAACGCCATCGCCATGACCGTCGCTTCGGTGACTTTCATTCGCAAAGGGCTGGTGGAGTGGCGACTGGTGGCCCCCATGCTGGTCCTGGCGGTGCTGGCCTCGCCGGTCGGGGTGCATGCGGCACAGGGCTTGGACCGCACCGTGCTGTTGGCGCTGTTCGTGGCCTTTCTGGTGTTCGCCGCCTTGATGATCCTCTTCTATCGGCCCAAGGCTCGCGGCGATCACAGCTCGACCCGCGACGCGCTGATCCTGGGGTTGCCGGTCGGTGTGCTGGCGGGATTCGTGGGTGGCCTGCTGGGCGTGGGCGGCGGCAATATTATCGTTCCCGCCCTGATAGCCGCCGGTCTGGAGCCCAAACGCGCCTCGGCGAGCGCCTCCTTCGTGGTGTTGTTCGCATCGCTGGCTGGATTTCTGGCCCATGTCGGCGTGGCGAAGATCGACTCGACCCTGCTGGTTTCCAGCGGGCTGGCGAGCGCAGTCGGAGCCGCACTGGGCGCCTGGCTGGCCAGCGAGAAATTAGGCGGCGATCAGTTAAAGCGAGTCATCGCCCTGGTACTGATCGCCGTCGCCGCCAAGATGGCATGGGGCCTGCTATAACTCGGGGTCAATTCCTCTCAACCTGAACAAGGAGTTTCATCATGTCAGACGATCGCCAAACCCTCCTGAAAACCCTCGAATTCCATGGCCATCGCTGCTGGGCCAGCGTCGCCGGAGTGCGCGCCGGGCTCGCCGCCATACGCCTGCTGGGCGTCAAACGCTCGGGCGGGCGCCAATTGCACGCCTTCATCGAGATCGGCGAGGACCACGGCGGCATGTGCTTCGGAGACGGCGTGCAATACGCCACCGGCTGCACCCTGGGCAAGGGCAACATGGAGAAAACACCCTATGGCAAGCTGGCGGTAACGCTGATCGAACGGGCCAGCAACCGTGCTGTGCGGGTGAGTTACAAGCCCACCCTGCAAAAACAGATCGGCGCATCCGCCTTCATGGTCAAGCGCGGGGAGGGCATGGAGCCGGACGAGATTCCCGAGGCGGAACAGATGGAACTGGTGGACCTGATCTGGAACGCCCCTGAATCCGACGTGCTCGCCATCGGCGAAATCTTCCAGTTCGAACGCGAGTGGTTCCCCGAGGTCATGGGCTTCGTGCCCTGCGCCGCCTGTCATGAACTTACCGCGCGGGCCTATCTGCGGGTGGTGGGCGACAAGCACGTGTGCATTCCGTGCTCCGGCTACGAGCGCTGACGGCATGGCCGCTTCGACATCGCTCCGGCCAATGCGCCAGTCATCCGCCTGACTGCGGTGGGCAGCGGCGAGCCCTTGTTGCGCCTTGAAAAAAGCCTGCCCTGCACCGCCACCGGACTGGGATTGGCCCTGGATTTGGACATCCGCAAGGACGCGCAGGCGCTGGGCATCCCGTTTGCCCAAACCCAGGCGGTGCTGGCGGACGGGCGGGTGATGCTGACGGGCCCGCCGCGCACCGAGGAAATCGAAGCCGGGCTGCGTCAACATGCTAACGGGGAGTCACGCGATAGGGCATCGTCGAAACCCCATAACATGATCGATTACCCACCCAGAAGGGTGTAATAAGTTGCTTTCACCGACTTTCGCCAGCCGCCAGCTTTAGACTTCTGCCGGAAGTAAAGGCATAACTCCAGCAAGCGGGCAGATTCTTCCTGAAACACGGGATGCCCAGCCGAATAAAAAGCCGGCCCGAAGGCCGGCTAATATCAGCACGAGAAAGGGTACAGCCATGATTAGACCGAATACCGCCGCGACTTGAAGCTCACCGTGGATTTGTATTCACCACTCGTGACCTTGCGGATGTCGGCCCACGTGCCTTTGTAATAAGGAATGACGTTGCGGTCCACCGCTTCGGTGGTGACGTCGCCCTGAACGCCGTTGTAGTGTCCGAACTGCATGAACACCTGGTTGCGCTTGGCATCGTCTGTGAGGTACGCCATGGCATAGGTCGAACCGTAGTCGTTGTGGATTTCGACGATGTCGCCGTTGGCAATACCCAGTTCCGTGGCATCAGCCGGGTTGATTTCCACCGGCGCCATCGGCCAGCGCGCGCGCATGGCCGGGTTGTACTGGTCGTGGTACATGGTCTGCCAGGCCTCGTTGACGCGGCCGCTGTTGATCCAGAAGCGGTACTTGTCCTTTTGCATCTGCACCGGAGCAAGCAAGCCCTTCCAGGGCGAAGCCTTGAAGTGGGCCAGGCCGTCGTCGGTGCCGAATTTCTCCGTGTACAGCACTTCGGTGCCGACGAGCTTGTCTCCCTTCAATTCCTTGATGGGCAATTGCACGCCATTGTTGCCCGCTTTACGCAGCAACGCGTAGGTGGCCAGATGGCCGGTATCGTCGCCCTGGCTGTCGATGGGGCCGGCACCCGGTTGACCGGCGCGGCGGAAGCCGTCGTTGAAGGCGTCCTCCTCGGTCTTCCAGTCGAAGCCCGCAAAACGCGCGGCCATCTTGGTGTTGCCTTCTTTCTCGTACATGGCCTTGACGGTATTGGCGATGCGCGCGGCGATCAGGCAGTCAGGCTGGGCCGTGCCGGGCGCATCCATGAATTTCTGCGACAGGCGCAGGCGGCGCTCGCCGTTCATGGAGGTGAGGTTCATCTCGCCCGGGTGGGCGGCGGGCAACAAGAGGTGCGCGGCCTCAGCCAGCGTGGTGGGATACAGGTTGATCGCGGTGACGAACAGCCCGCCATTGTTGGCGACCGCATCGTAGATCACATCCACCATCTCTGCCGTGCTGGCGCCGTGCGTCTTGCGCATCGCGGCCTTGACGATTTCCGAGCGGCGCAGGACGGCATCCCGGAAGTTTTCAGCATTGCAAGTGGACTGGAACGGGTTGGCGCCCCAGGCGGTGTACATCATGCCTTTGCCGGCGATGATTTCCTGGTCGTTATAGAGCTTCTCGCCAGTGGGATGCGGGGGACGGGTGTAGCCTTCCTGGTGGCCGCCCATGCGCACGCAGCCGGTGCCGCGGCGGCCGCCCACGTTGTGCGTGGCGATGACCAGATCGAGCAGCGAGGACTGGATGGCGTAGTTGTCGTTGCCCCAGATGATGCCCTTCTCGTAGGCGTGCATGGTGCGCTTCATCTTGCCGCCGGTCTTGGGTTTGTAGGCCCATTCCGCCGCCTGCTTGAGCTTGGCTACGGACACGCCGGTGATCTGGCTGCACTCCGCCAGCGACATTTTGTTTGCCTGGGCGGCTTCGTCAAAGCCCTTGGTGCGCTTGGCGATGAATTCCTTGTCAATCCAGCCCTGCTCGATCACATAAGTGAACAAGCCGTTGAACAGCGCCACGTCGGTGCCAGGAGCGATGTCCAGATGCAGGACGCTGTCCTTGGCGACCGATTCGCAGATGGCTATGGTCGGTGTCTTGCGCGGATCGACAAAGATGAAGCGTGCGGCTTCGGCTTCTTCACCCTTGAACCACTGCTTCTTCTTGTCAGCGGTCGAGCCCTGCAGATTGGGCAGCCAGTGATAGAGGAAGTAGTTGGTCTGGGTTTCGTAGGGGCTGTTGCCGATGCTGATGATGCAGTCGGCGACTTCGGCATCCTCGTAGCTGTTGTTCAGCTCCATGATGCCCATCTCGCGGGTGGCATGGCACTCGGAGTTGTAGGACGGCCGGTTGTGAATGCGCACCAGCGGGGTCTGGATGGCGGAAAACATCAGCTTGCCGGTACCCCAGGTGTTTTCAAACCCGCCGCCCGCGCCGCCGTGGTCGAAGGTGTCGAAGGCGATTTCGCGCGGTCCCTTGTTATCGAGAATTTTCTTGGTCACGCCGGCATAAATGGCCAGCGCCTGGTTCCAGTCGGTTTCCAGCCACTGATCGCCGGTGAACAGGCGCGGATTCACGAGGCGCTCGTTGGTCATCGAGCCGGGGGCGTACATGTAGCTGGCCATGCGCAGGCCGCGAATTGAGCCACCGCCCTGGTTCACCACGCATTCCTTGTCGGGCACGATGAGTATCGTGTCGCGCTTGCCGTCTTTGCCCACGATGGTGTTCTGCTGAGTGGTAGAGGCGATGGTGGCAAACGGCGGCAACTGTTTGCGGAAATCCAGGCCCATCGCGTTCTGGTTCGGCGCCTTGCCGCCTTCGGTGTTTTCCGGCCACCTGTAAACATGGTAGCCGCAACCGACGATGCAGAAGTGGCAGGTCATGTTGGTCTTTTCCGCGTTGACCGGGGGCAGTGCAATACGATCTTTAGCCATGATTATTCTCCTCCTTACAGTACGTTGGCCTGACGACCATAAATCAGGCCATCCACAGCAACCGCGTTGACAGTGTCGCTTTTGGCGTCGTAACCCAGCACGATGCGCGGCAGATTGGTCGGCGCCTGGCCGCACACTGTCTGGCCGGATTTTTCCGCGTCGAAGATGCTGAAGTGACAGGGGCATTTGAAGCAGCGATCCTTGGCGTCATAGGCCGTCGGGCAACCCAGATGTGTGCACAGAATGCTGTAGGCGACGATATCGTTGTTCGGCCCCACGCCACCCGGTACCGCTTCACCCATCTTGATAGCCTGGCAGGGACTGGCCGCATCGGGGTAGTTGAACGCGACGGGTACGTTGACCTTCATGCCGCCTGACTTGCCGACGGCCTTGGCCGGATAGGGTAGGGTGGTGGCGGTATTGGGGGTAGCTTCCCCATTCGCGCTGGCCAAGCCACTGACCGCGACACCCGCCCCGGCAGCAAGGCCGCCGCTGATTCTGAAAAAATCACGGCGTGATACGTTTTGAGTCATGTTGATTCTCCTCTGTCTTGGATTTCTGGATAAACCCGAGCTACTTAGACTAGCAGGTAAGAAAGCGGTACGCATGATGCCAGTCATGGCCCTGATCGCCTTGGCGCTGACCCATTTTCTCGGGCAGATGAATCTGCTTGCTCCGACCTGGCTGTGGCTGGCGGCATTCGTCGGCTATGGCGTCATGTCCACGCCCGGCGAGGTCATCGACGGCAAGAGGGTGCACGCGGGCGGTGTGCCGGATCGCAAGAAGATCGAAACCTGGCTGGGCTGCTGGCTGGGCTGAAATTGCCGGGCCTGGGCTTCTCCGGTATAGTTCCCGCTCCCGTTGCGGGAGAGCACGCTTAACAGGCGTCGCCGAAGGCGTAAACCACCCGGAATCGCTCAGGCAAAAGGACCGCAGCTGACCGATACTTTCGCGCAGCGAAGTGATCGAAATAATCTCTGGAGAGCGTGGCCAGTGGCCACCACCGAAGGGGCAGCAGTCGTCAGACTGTAATCTCTCAGGTACCAAGGACAGAGGGGTGAGGCGTTTGCGCGCTTCACCCCTTTTTGTTTTCCTTGTTGTTTTACACTTGGCTCCGATCATGCTCAAACAAACACCGCTCAATGCCCTGCACCGCGAACTCGGCGCCAGGATGGTCGATTTCGGCGGCTGGGACATGCCGGTCAATTACGGCTCGCAAATCGAGGAACACCATGCGGTGCGCCGCGACTGCGGCCTGTTCGACGTGTCGCACATGCTGCCGGTGGATTTCAGGGGTGCGGGCGTGCGCGATTTCTTGCGCAGCCTCGTCGCCAATAACGTCGACAAGCTCCAGACGCCCGGCAAGGCCTTGTATTCCTGCATGCTGAACGAAGCAGGCGGGGTGATCGACGATCTCATCATCTATTTCATGGATGAAAGCTGGTTCCGCATCGTGGTGAATGCGGGCACGGCGGACAAGGACATCGCCTGGATGGCCGCCCAGCGTGACAAGACCGCGCCAGGCATCGAGATCACCCCGCGCCGCGATCTGGCGATGGTCGCGGTGCAGGGCCCCAACGCCGCAGCCAAATTGTGGAACGCGCTGCCCGGCAGCCAGCAACTTACCGAAAACCTCAAACCCTTCAATGCCGTCGTCGTCGGCGAAATGTTTATCGCCCGCACCGGCTACACGGGGGAAGACGGCTTTGAAGTGATGATACCGGCCAAGGCTGCGCCTTTCTTCTGGAGGACGCTGCTGGACGAGGGCGCGCGCTCCTGCGGCCTCGGCGCACGCGATACCCTGCGGCTGGAAGCAGGCATGAATCTCTACGGCCAGGACATGGATGAAACCCGGAGTCCGCTGGAATCGGGCCTGGCGTGGACGGTGGACCTGAAGAGCGGGCGCGACTTCATCGGCAAGTCCGCATTGCAGGCCAGCGAAGTCACCCGCCAACTGGCCGGCCTGGTGCTGCTGGACAAGGGTGTCCTGCGCAGCCACCAGAAGGTGTTCACGAAGAACGGCGAAGGCGAAATCACCTCCGGCACGTTTTCGCCGACGCTACAGCAATCGATCGCGCTTGCGCGCATCCCCCTCGGCATCGCCCCGGGCGAGGAAGTCGAGGTCGAAATCCGCGACCGGAAACTGAAAGCGAAAGTGGTGAAATATCCGTTCGTGCGTAATGGAAAAGCGTTAATTTGATTGGAAGGGCCGGGTCCTCGCCCACTGGCCCCTCACTCCTAGCCCCTAACTCCTGGAAAACACCATGACCATCCCTGCTGACCTCAAATACACTCCAAGCCACGAGTGGGTGCGCGTCGAAACCGACGGCACGCTGACCGTGGGCATTACCCACCACGCGCAGGACCTGCTCGGCGACATGGTATTCATCGAAAACCCCGCCGCCGGCCGCATCCTCGGCAAGGGCGAAGAATGCGCGGTGGTCGAATCGGTGAAAGCGGCCTCCGACGTTTACGCGCCTGTCGCCGGTGAAGTCATTGCCGCGAATGGCGAGGTCGAATCCAGCCCCGAGACGGTCAACCAGAATGCCTACAGCGCGTGGATGTTCAAAATCAAACCCGCCAATGCGGACGACGTGAACAGCCTGCTGGATGCGGCGGCGTATCAGAAACTGGTGGAATCGGAAGCCCATTAAGGGGCTAGGAATCAGGAGCCGGGATTTAGGGGACGTGCGGCTGCGCCGCGCCCCTGAAAGAATCGGCTCCGTCCTTGCTCCCTAGTCCCTAACTCCCGGATCCTAGCTCCCAAAAATGCCCTTCATCCCCCATACCGCGCAAGACGTCTCCGCCATGCTCGGCGCCATCGGCGCTGCCAGCATCGAGGATTTGTTCGACGAGATCCCGCCCGCGCTCAAGACCGGCAAGCTCAAGGACGTGCCCGATGGCCTGCCGGAAATGGCGGTGGCCCGGCTGATGCAGGAGCGCGCTTCGCAGGACGGCTTCTGGTCGAACTTCATCGGTGCAGGCGTGTACGAGCATCACATCCCGGCGGCGATCTGGCAGATCACCACGCGCGGCGAGTTCTATTCCGCCTACACGCCGTATCAGGCCGAAGCGAGCCAGGGCACGCTGCAACTGATTTACGAATACCAGACCATGATGACCCGGTTGACCGGGCTGGACGTGTCGAATGCGTCGCTGTACGACGGCGCATCCGCGCTGGCCGAAGCGGTGCTGATGGCCGTGCGCACACACAAGACTTCGCGCCGCGTGCTGATGCCGAAGACCGTGCATCCGATCTATCGCCGCGTGGTCAATACCACGGTGAAGAACCAGCGCATCGAACTGGTGGAACTGGATTACGATCCGGCAACGGGTCGCACCGTGCTGCCGGACAATGCCGGCGACTTCGCCGGGCTGGTCATTCCGCAGCCCAACTTCTTCGGCGTGCTGGAAGACGTGCACGCGCTCACCGACTGGGCGCACGCAAGGACGCGCTGGCGATCGCCCTGGTCAACCCGACCACGCTGGCGGTGCTGGAAGCCCCCGGCAATTGGGGCAGCCGCACAATCAAGGCGGCGGCGCCGACATCGCGGTGGGCGAAGGCCAGCCGCTGGGCGCGCCGATGGCCTCGGGCGGCCCCTACTTCGGTTTCATGTGCTGCCGCCAGGAGTTCGTGCGGCAGATGCCGGGGCGCATCGTCGGCCGCACCGTCGATCTCGACGGCAAGCCCGGTTTCACGCTGACCCTGCAGGCGCGCGAACAGCACATCCGCCGTTCCAAGGCCACGTCCAACATCTGCACCAATCAGGGCCTGGTGGTCACCGCCGCCACCCAATACATGGCGCTGCTGGGGCCGCAGGGACTGGCCAGAGTCGCTTCAAACAGCCACGCCAACACCCTGCTGCTGGCCGACAAACTCGCCGCGATTCCCGACGTCACGCGCGCGTTTGCAAGCCCGTTCTTCCACGAAGTCGTGCTGAAACTCAACGACAAGGCCAGCGACGTGCTACGCGCCCTGCGCGCGCAGGGCATCCTCGGCGGGCTGGATATTTCCGGCTGGTATCCCGAACTCGGGCAGGCAATACTGGTGTGCGCGACCGAAACCAAGACCATTGCCGACCTCGATCATTACGTGCAACAAATGGCGCGTATCCTGTCGAAGCGGCGCGAAGCCCCGCCGTGCGCGTACAAGAATTGAGGCTTCCTTATCCACGCAGGACGCAGTCGTTATTGCACCGGATGTTTAATTGACTTTTTACAGGAGAGCAAACATGGCAGTCACCCAAGGCGGCAACCCCATCGACGTCGCAGGCAATTTCCCCAAAGTCGGCGACACTGCGCCCGATTTCAAACTGGTCAACAAGGATATGGCCGATGTCGCGCTGGCCGACTTCGCCGGCAAGCGCAAGGTGCTCGATATCGTGGTCAGTCTGGATACCAGCATTTGTGTCGATTCAGCCCGCAAGTTCAACGCCGCCGCGGCGGCCTTGAATAACACCGTGGTGCTGGTCATTTCCGCCGACCTGCCCTTCGCGCAAGGCCGCCTCTGCGGAAGCATGGATAAGGTGACAACCCTTTCCACCATGCGCGGCTGGGAATTCAAGAAGAACTACGGTGTGGACATCCACAGCGGACCACTCACGGGCTTGTGCGCGCGCGCGGTGGTGGTGCTGGATGAGAACAATAAAGTCCTCCACGCCGAACTGGTGCCCGAGATCAAGCAGGAACCGAATTACGACGCCGCGCTGGCTGCCTTGAAATAATTTTCGAGGAACTGGGAATTAGGAATTGGGGGCTAGGGAATGAGCGGCTTGCGCCGCGCTTGCCTTGGCTCTGATGTTCCTCCCTAATTCCTGGCTCCTAACTCCTAGCCCCTAGAACCATGCTGATTTTCGATCATTCCCGTCCCGGCCGCACGGCCACATCGCAACTGCCCGCCGCGGGCGGCAGCCTCGACGACGTGCCCGCTGAATTGCTGCGCAAGGACGCGCCGGGTCTGCCGGAGGTTTCGGAACTCGAGGTGGTGCGCCATTACACGCGCCTGTCGCAGAAGAACTTCTCCATCGACACGCAGTTCTACCCGCTGGGTTCGTGCACGATGAAGTACAACCCGCGCGCGTGCAATTCGCTGGCGATGCTGCCGCAGTTTCTGGCGCGGCATCCGGCGAGCCCGGACGAAACCGGCCAGGGTTTTCTCGCCAGCATGTTCGAGCTGCAGGAGATGCTGAAAGACGTGACCGGCATGGCGGGCGTGTCGATGGCGCCGATGGCGGGCGCGCACGGCGAATTCGCCGGGGTGGCGATGATCCGCGCCTACCACGATGCGCACGGCGATTCGGCGCGGACGGAAATCATCGTTCCGGACGCGGCGCACGGCACCAACCCGGCGACCGCGACCATGTGCGGCTACACGGTCAGGGAAATTCCCACCGATGCCGGCGGCAGCGTCGATCTGGCCGCATTGGAAGCCGCGGTCGGCCCGCACACGGCGGGACTGATGCTGACCAACCCCTCGACGCTGGGCGTGTTCGAAAAGACCATCGCCGACATCCGGAAAATCGTCCACGACGCGGGCGGCCTGCTGTATTACGACGGCGCCAACCTGAATGCAATTCTGGGCAAGGTGCGTCCCGGCGACATGGGTTTCGATGTGATCCACATGAATTTGCACAAGACCTTCTCCACGCCCCACGGCGGCGGCGGGCCGGGGGCAGGTCCGGTGGGCGTGAATGAGCGCCTGCTGCCCTTCATGCCGATCCCCCTGGTGCTGTTTGAGACCGGCGCGTATCGCCTCGCGACCGAGACCGACCTGCCGCAATCCATCGGCCGCCTGTCCGCCAACATGGGCAACGCCGGGGTGCTGATGCGCGCCTACATCTACGCGCGCCTGCTTGGGCGGGAAGGCATGCATCGCGTCGCCGAATACGCCACGCTCAACGCCAACTATCTGATGGCGGAGCTGCGCCGCGCCGGATTCGATCTGGCCTTCCCCGAACGCCGCGCCAGCCACGAATTCATCGTTACGCTGAAAAAGCTCAGGGACGCGACCGGTGTGTCGGCGATGGATTTCGCCAAGCGCCTGCTCGATCACGGTTACCATGCGCCGACGACTTATTTCCCGATGCTGGTGTCGGAATGCCTCCTGATCGAACCGACCGAAACCGAGAGCCGCGAGACGCTTGACGGTTTTGTCGCAGCGATGAAGGCGATCAAGCATGAGGCCGAAACCCGTCCCGATCTCGTTAAAGGCGCACCCTACAGCCTGCCGGTGCGACGGCTGGACGACGTGAAAGCGGCGCGGGAACTGGACCTGGCGTACAAGCAGGCAGGTTGATGATTGCCCTTGGGCGCACGGCAAACGCCCCTTACCCCAGGCGCCATGGATAACACGACCAAGCAGCCAGAACCCACGGCTTCGCCCCCTCACCCCAACCCTCTCCCGCTTGCGGGAGAGGGGGCAAACGCTGGGCCCAAACCGATTGACCCCAGCCCGTTCAAAGGCAAAACGGGCATCCGCCGGATATGGAATGCGGCGGGTTATTCCTGGGCCGGATTATGTGCCGCCTACAGGCACGAAAGCGCATTCCGCCAGGAGTTGTGGCTGGCCGCGCTGCTCGCTCCGCTTGCGTGCTATCTGGGCAAAACCGGTATCGAGCGCGCGCTCATGATCGGCGCGCTGCTGCTGGTTCTGGTTGTGGAATTGTTGAACTCCGCCATCGAAGCCAGCGTGGATCAAATTTCCCTGGAACAGCATCTCCTCATCAAGCGCGCCAAGGATATGGGCAGTGCGGCGGTCATGCTGGCGCTCATCAACGCGGTAGCGGTCTGGCTGTTGCTGCTCTTTGGCTAAAGTTTAGGGGCAATTGACCCGAAAAACAGGGTGATCCCAACCATTGACCGCCCCTTGAAGCTCAAACCTGTTTTCCTGCTGTTAAGCATCGGTCTCCCCGGTTCCGCCGGGGCCGTGGGGCTGGGAGAGATCGTGGTGCGCTCATACCTGGGCCAGCCACTGAACGCCGCGATTGAATTACTGGATGCGCCGCAGGGCCTGGACGCCGGCTGCTTCAGCCTGAGCCGCGAGGCCGGCACCCGCCTGCCGTCTGCCGGCGATGCCCGCATCCGCCTGGAACGCAATAGGAGCGGCACGCATCTAGTCATCACCACTTCCCGCGCGATCAACGACCCGGTGATGCAGTTTGCGATTGCGACGGAGTGCCGGGACTCGCTGCGCCGGGATTACGTGGTGCTGCTTGACCCGCCTCCCATGAACATTGATGCATCGGCCATTGTCGTCGATGCATCATCAGGTGGCTCGGCGGTCGTGTCCGGCGAGCGTGGCTTTCACCCGGCCAAATCACCCGAGTACAGGGGCAGCGAAGATTCGCGTCTGCCCCAAGGGCTGCCCCTTCGGATCAAGGCACGCCCGCCCCATTCCGATAGCGAACAAGGCCTCAATCAACCTGCCTCTCCGGATACACGGAAGCACGCCGCGCACACCCGCGCCAAGGCCAGGCCGGCCCGCGCTGAAGCGCTTAACCGTGCCGCCGGAGCAGACAGCCGCCGGCCCGTTTCCCCGCGCCCGCAGGCGGGAAAATCGCCCGGACCACGCCTGATAATATCCGGCAAGCCCCACCCGCAAGCCGGGGCAATGGCTGCGCCCGCGGCAGTGCCGAAGAACATGGCTCGGGCGGACGCTGCGCCCCCGCCCCAACCGGCGCCGGCCACGCCCGAACTGTCGGATGACGCCACCGCGGTTGCTCACCACCTGGATAATCTGGAACTCCGGCTGGCGGCCCTGAAAAAACGCAATGCCGAACTCGACGTCTTGCTCAGGGCGCCCCCGCCAGCACCGGCTGCAACCAACAACCCGGACCGGCATGATCGCTGGTCGCTGTATCTGCTGGGACTGAGCCTGTTGGCCGGGGGCGCAGCGCTGGCGTTATGGTTAAAGCGTCGCCAACCTCCCCGTGCCCAGGAAGCCAATAGCCAACAATGGCCGGTGACCACGCCGTCCGACGACGAACCGTCGCAAACACCCACGACCGCGACGCCACACCCCACGCGCCCCGCGATCGGCAACACGCCGATCCCGCCTGCGCCAAAACTCCAGTATCCGGAAGGTACCGAGCTCAAGGAAGGCGTCATTGATCAAGCCGAGGTATTCGTCGCTCATGGTCACGCCGACTTCGCCATTCATTTGATGCAGGAACACCTGCGCGATGTGCCGACTGAATCGCCCGTGCCCTGGCTGTTGCTGCTGGACCTGTTGCAGCGCAGTGGCAACGAAACTGAATACAACACTGCACGCAGCGAATGCCAGCGCCACTTCAACATCCAGATACCGCAACTGGCTGCACCCCAAGCCGCTTCCGGCAAGGGACTCGAAGCCTACCCGCATGTGCTGGTGCGACTGGAAGCAGTCTGGCGGACGGCGGAACGCGACGCTTTTTTTAACGATCTGATCTACGATCACCGCGGCGGCACCCGCCTCGGCTTCGAACCTCTCGCCTACCGCGATATTCTCATGCTGCGCGCGATTGCGCAGGAAACCGCACTTCCGATCGCAGCCTGAATCAAGCCTGGAATAGCCCGCGGCGCGGGTCTTTCGTGTATCGAGCGGTCCCGGCATCCATTGCCCGGCAGGTATAATCCCGGCTGTCACATTCATCGTCCAGACCCATGCGCACGCTTATCTGCGGTTCTCTCGCCTTCGATTCCATCATGGTGTTTCCGGATAGATTCAAGCATCACATCCTGCCGGACAAGATTCACATGCTGAATGTGTCGTTTCTGGTGCCGGAAATGCGCCGAGAATACGGCGGCTGTGCGGGCAATATCGCGTACAGCCTGAAGCTGCTCGGCGGCGAGCCTCTGATCATGGCAACAGTCGGCGACGACTTCGCACCCTACGCGGATCATTTCGACACGCTTGGCATCAGCCGCGAACACGTCCTCCACATTCCCGGTGCGTATACCGCGCAAGCCTTCATTACCACCGATCTCGACGACAACCAGATCACCGCGTTTCACCCCGGCGCGATGAGTTACGCGCATGAAAACGACGTGCGCACGGTGGCCGACGTGAGTCTGGGCATCGTCTCGCCCGATGGACGTGACGGCATGCTGCGCCACATCCGCGGCTTTTACGAAGCGGATGTGGCCAGCATGTTCGACCCTGGCCAGGGCATGCCGCTGTTCAACGGTGAAGAACTTCTGGAGTGCGTTCACAAATCGCATTACGTCATCCTCAATGACTACGAAGCCGAATTGCTGCAAACCCGCACCGGCGAAAATCTCGCCACGCTGGCGCACCACGTCAAGGCGCTCATCGTGACGCGCGGAGCGGAAGGCTCGGTCATTCATGCCGGCGGCAGGGCGCTGGACATCCCCGCTGCGCGCCCGGCGCAGATACTCGACCCGACCGGCTGTGGCGACGCCTATCGCAGCGGAGTGCTATACGGCATTACCCGCGGCCTGGACTGGGAAACCACCGGGCGCCTGGCGGCGCTCATGGGCGCCTTCAAGATCGCGCACCGGGGCGGGCAGAACCACCGTCCCAGCCGCGAGGAGATCGCCAGCCAGTTCTTTGAGCAGTTTGGCTATCATTTCGAATAGGCTGGTCTATCGGGACGGCCCTCCAACAGTGAGTGCATAAGGGGGCGCAGACCGTGGCGGGAATTCCCGCTTCCAGGTCTATCGGGGTCATCGTTCCGCAACGCCGCCTTCATCAGGATTTAATACCCCCTGCTTAGGCTGGGCGCATTTCCTGAACCGGAGCGCCCGATGCTCAATGCCTACAGCAATATTCACCGCCCCCCCGCCAGCCGCTACCACGTCTCGCTGGCGATTGACGATGCGGAAATCCACGAAGCGCAGCGTCTGCGCTATCAGGTGTTTGCCGAAGAAATGGGCGCCCGCCTGTCGAGCCGCGAACCGGGGCTCGACACCGATCTCTACGATCCCCATTGCGACCATATGCTGGTGCGAGACCGTGTTAATGGCGCAGTGGTGGGCGCCTATCGCATCCTCCCCCCGGAAGCCGCCAAACGCGTCGGCGGCTATTACTCCGAGCAGGAATTCGATCTCGCCCGCCTGGATGTCCTGCGCCCGCGCATGGCCGAGCTTGGGCGTTCCTGTGTCCATCGCGATCACCGCAACGGCGCCGTCATCGCTCGCCTGTGGGCGGGACTGGCCGGCTACATGGCGCGCTACGGCTACGAACACATCATCGGCTGTGCCCATATCGGCATGTCCGACGGCGGCCACAACGCCGCCAGCGTGTATCGTCAACTGGCCGGCTCTCACTTGAGCCCGATCGGCTGGCGCGTCACGCCGCATTATCGCCTTCCGGTGGAGTCGCTCGATACCGGCGTGTCCGCGCGGCAACCCCCGCTGCTCAAGGGCTACACCCGCCTGGGCGCCCTGGTCTGCGGCGAGCCTGCCTGGAATCCGGACTTCAACACCGCCGATCTGCTGATGCTGCTGCCGATGTCGCGGCGCAACCGCGACGATGCGCGACGTTTGACTGATTCGGACCCAGCCTGTTTTGGGGCCTGTTAACGCTAATTTCATGCCTGCGGGGTACCGAGTTCCCCTTGTGGGACAGCGAAAGGGTCGCTGCGCAGCAGCGGGGCACCCGCCGGCGCACGCCTTGCGGGTGGAGGGTTGCACCCTGAAGGGCATGCAGGGTGAGGCAGCCAGGCCATGGGCTGAAAGCGCGGCGGCCCGTTACAATGCATGGGTGACTCCCGACCGTGTTCTCACCTTCCTCCGGCGTCTGGTCCGCCTCAGCCGGTTTGCCCTGCATCTGCTCTGGGGCATGACGCTGGCGGCTGGGGTGTTTCCTCTGGTCAGCCATGCGCGGCGCGACAGCCTCATTCGCAACTGGTCAAGGCAAATGCTCGGCGTGCTGGGTCTGAAAGTCAGGGTGGAGCGCCCGCCGCCACACCCGGGCGGCGCCCTGCTGGTCTGCAATCACGTATCGTGGCTGGACATTTACCTCATCCACGCCGCGCAACGCGTGCACTTTGTGTCCAAATCCGAAGTGCGCGACTGGCCCGTGGCCGGCTGGCTCGCGCACAAGACCGGCACCCTGTTCCTGGATCGCAGGCGGCGCGCCGACACCGCGCGCGTCAACGCCGCCATGCGCGAACTGATGCAGGAGGGCGCCTGGGTCGCCGTGTTTCCCGAAGGCACGACCGGCGACGGCATCAGCTTGAGGCGGTTCATGCCTTCGCTGCTGCAGCCCGCGGTCGAACTCGGCTGCCCGGTCGTGCCCGCCGCCCTGCGCTATCGCACCCCGGCGGGCGACATTTGCAGTGCGCCTGCCTACATCGGCGATATCAGCATGGGGCAAAGCCTCATGCAAATCGTCAGCGAGCCCGCTATCGTCGCCGAACTCCGCTTTGGCGAGTCCATCGCGGCCAACGGCCACCGGCGCGAGCTGGCCGCGCAGGCGGAGACCGAAGTGGCTAGGCTTTTGGGCGTCGTTGCTGCGGGCAACCGAACTGAAACACCTGCCGGTCTTCCAGCCTCACCGCCGTCAGCTTCGCGCCCCACAGGCAGCCCGTATCCAGCGCAATCAGGTCGGGACGAATGATCAGGCCCAGCGTGGACCAATGGCCAGCGATGATCGTGGCTTCGCTGCTTTGCCGCCCCGGCACTTCAAACCACGGCAGCCAGCCGCCTGGCTGGGTGCCCGGCGCACCCTTGTGATGGAACTCCATCTCGCCCGCCGCAGAACAATAGCGCAGCCGCGTAAACGCATTGACGATCACCCGCAGCCGTTCGATGCCGGCGAGCGACTCATCCCACCCACGCGGCTCGTTGCCGTACATGCGGGCAAAAAACTCGCGGTAGTCCGCCCCCCGCAACACCGCCTCGGCTTCCGCCGCCCGCTGCATCGTTTGTTCCACCGTCCAGCCCGGCAATACGCCGGCATGCACCAGCAGAAAATTTCCCTCGCGCCACGCCAGCCGCTGCCGCCGCAGCCAGTTCAGCAATTCGTCGCGGTCGGGCGCGGACAACACGGCCTCCAGGGTATCGCCCTTGCGCAGCTTTCCGTAACCCTCGGCCAACGCCAGCAAATGCAGATCGTGATTGCCCAGCACCGTGATTGCGGATTCCCCCAGACTTTTTACAAAGCGCAACACCTCCAGCGATTGCGGCCCCCGGTTCACCAGATCGCCGACAAACCAGAGCCGGTCGGCCGCCGGGTCATAGCGAATCACATCCAGCAATTGCAGCAGGGAATCGTGGCAACCCTGAACATCGCCAATAGCGTAGGTAGGCATATAAAATGTGCGGCTTAGTGTCGGTCAGAATGATAGCGCCGTCCCCGATAATCAACGCACCCTCCTCATGAAATCAATCATCCGCCTTTTCTTCAGAACCCTGCGCGCCATACTCGGCCCGATCCTGCTGTTTGTTGACTGGCTCACCCGACCCAAAGGCATCGTCCGTCCCGGGCCCGAACAGCGCACGGTCGATGCGCGTACCCAGTCGCTGGTGCTGTATCACTTCCCTACCTGCCCTTTCTGCATCAAGACGCGCCGCGCCATGCACCGGCTGTCGCTGAACATCGAACTGCGTGATGCGCGCCGCGACCCCGCGCACCGCCAGGCGCTGGTCGAGGGTGGCGGCAAGGCACAGGTGCCCTGCCTGCGGATCACGGACGGCAACGGACACAGCACCTGGATGTATGAATCGGATGCCATCAACACGTATCTGAACCGGGAATTCGGCGGCAATCCTGCAGCGTGAGTGCGATGCTGTCCCAGCTCAACCCGCCGCAGCGCGAAGCAACGAGGTATCTCGACGGCCCTCTGCTGGTGCTGGCGGGTGCGGGATCGGGCAAGACCCGGGTCATCACCCACAAGATCGCGTACCTGATTGGCGAGTGCGGTTACAAGCCCGGCTCGATTGCCGCGATCACGTTTACCAACAAGGCCGCGCGCGAGATGCAGGAGCGGGCAAGCAAGCTGATGCAGGGCATCAACGCGAAGGGGCTGATCGTCACCACGTTTCATTCGCTGGGCTTGCGGATGCTGCGCGAAGACGCGACGCACGCGGGATTGAAGCCTGCCTTTTCGATACTGGACGCGGCCGACGCGATGCAGATCGTCTCGGAAATCCTGAAGACCACCGACAAGCAGGAAATCCGCCGCGCGGTGACGCGCATTTCGCTGTGGAAAAACGAGCTGGTGTCGCCTGTGCTTGCCCTGCAAAGCGCCGGGGACGACAACGCCCGCGCGTACGCCAAAATCTACGACCGCTACGATGCCACGCTGCGCGCGTATCAGGCGGTGGACTTCGACGACCTGATCCGTCTGCCGGCCGAACTGCTGGACACCCATGCCGAACTGCGCGAGAAGTGGCAGAACCGCCTGCGCCATGTGCTGGTGGACGAATACCAGGACACCAACGCCGCGCAATACCGCCTGCTGCAGAAGCTGACCGGGGTGCGCGCCGCGTTCACGGCGGTGGGCGACGACGACCAGGCGATTTACGGCTGGCGCGGCGCCTCCAGCGACAACCTGCGGCAGTTGAGCGCGGACTACCCGCATTTGCACGTGGTCAAGCTGGAGCAGAATTACCGCTCCACCGTGCGCATCCTCAAGGCCGCCAACAGCCTGATTTCGAATAATCCCAAGCAATTCGAAAAACGGCTGTGGAGCGAGCTTGGCCACGGCGATGCGTTGCAGGTGATGCCCACCCGCGACGACGAACACGAGGCCGAGTCGGTGGTGATGCGGCTGTTGTCGCACAAATTCCAGCACCGCAGCGAGTGGCGCGATTACGCGATTCTGTATCGCGGCAACTATCAGGCACGGGTATTCGAGCAGGCCCTGCGCAACGAGAAGGTGCCGTACCAGGTCTCCGGCGGACAGTCGTTTTTCGACCGCAGCGAAATCAAGGACGTGATCGCCTACTTGCGGCTAATAGCCAATGCCGACGACGACCCGGCTTTTATCCGCGCTGTCACCACGCCCAAGCGCGGCGTAGGCAACACGACCCTGGAAAAGCTCGGCCAGGTCGCCGCCACCATGCACGTCAGCCTGTTCGAGGCGGTGTTTTCCGCCGCCGCCGCGCACGCCATCGGCGATCGCCAGCTGGCGCCGCTGACCGAATTCTGCAGCTTCATCCAGCGCATTGAATTCCGCGCTGCCCGCGAACCGGCGGGTGAGGTGCTGAACGATCTGCTCAAGGCCATCGGCTACGAAGTCTATATTTTCGACCAGGACGATGACCGCGCCGCACAGAACAAGTGGAACAACGTGCTCGAATTTGTCGCCTGGATTGCGAAGAAGGGCGAAGCGGACGAAAAGGACTTGTTGCAGCTTACCCAGACTATCGCGCTGATCACCCTGCTCGAAGGCCGCGATGAAACCGAGCCGGATGCCGTGCGCCTGTCCACCCTGCACGCCGCCAAGGGCCTGGAATTCGGCCATGTGTTTCTGGTGGGCGTGGAGGAGGGCATCCTGCCGCACCGCGAGGCGGTGGACGAAGGGCGGATGGAGGAAGAACGCCGCCTGATGTATGTGGGCGTCACCCGCGCCAAGAAATCGCTGACCCTGTCCTGGTGCGCCCGCCGCAAACGCGCGCGCGAAACAGTGGCTTGCGATCCGTCACGCTTTATCGCGGAACTCGGGGACGATGTGCGCGTGCCGGCGCAGAAGGGCGATGCCGAGACCCGTGCCCACGGCAGCGCGCGGCTGTCGCAATTGAAAGCGATGCTGGGTTGATCCAGTTCTCCCTGGGGGCGGCTGTGTTCGCGGGATGCGTTATCCGCACCGTTATGATTGGTGCGCTCAGCCCGCCTTAACGATATTTTTCATGCATCGGCCATTTCTGACGATGCATCAATGAAGACTCTATTGCGCTGCCGCAGCCGGGTCTTTCGCCGAAGCTTTTGGCACACCCGCAAGGGGTACGCCGCCAGACGCTCGCTCTTCGGGCGGTCTTGGCGCAGCATCCGCAGGGGGTACGCCGGCGGGTTCCCCGCTGCTGCGCAGCGACCCTTCCGCAGCACCCGCAACAGGATGTTCGCCACCACTGATTCGGTGCGCCTCTTCCTGCATGGCGGCAATCTGCTCCGGCTTCAATTGCCACACCAGGCTGTCCCGGGCCTTCGCAGCCGGTTCCACCCCCTGAGCGGCCGCCAGATTGAACCAGAGGTAGGCGCGCGCAGGATCCCGCCCGATGCCTGTGCCGTAGCGATAAAGCTCGCCCAGGTTGTACTGGGCTTGCGAATGTCCGCGCCGGGCGGGCTGCTCGATCCAGTGAAAGGCCGCCTTGTAATCCTGCACCACGCCGCGCCCCTGCAGCAGCGCCAGGCCGTACCGATACTGCGCTTCGGCATTGTTGTGGCGGGCGGCTTTTTCAAACCATAGCACCGCTTCCTTGTCGTTCTTGACGACCCCTTCCCCTTCGGCATAACGCAACCCCATTTGCAGTTCGGCCTCGCCATCACCCCTCGAAGCGCGGACACCGACCTGACTGTATTCGCTATCGGTTGAGCGATCGGCAGGCGTCCCCTCGCTGTTGGCAAGCCACCAGCTTCCCATGATCCCGAATCCCAGGATGACGGCGAGCAAAAACGGTTTGAGCGGATTGGAAACCCAGAACCGGAAATGGCATTCCCGGCACCGGTAGGGCGTATAGAACAGCATGCGCGACAGGCCGTCGCTCGAATGCAGCGATGACTTCCGCGCATTCATTTCGCCGCATCGGGTACAGATAGGGGGCATGGTCTATCGCCGGCCGGGCTCACTTGGCCTGACTGACCATGTAGTCAATCGCCGCTTTTACATCGGCATCCGCCAGCGCGGGGTTGCCCCCCTTGGCCGGCATGGCTCCCTTGCCCTTGAGTCCGGAGGCATACAGCGCATCTTTGCCCTTGGCGATGCGCGGCCCCCAGGCGGATTTGTCGCCCAGCTTGGGCGCACCGGCCACGCCTGCGGCGTGACACAGGGCGCAAGTCTGCTTGTATAAGGCTTCGCCCTTGGCGCTCGCGGCGGGTTTGGCAGATGCGGCTTGAACCGGTGCGGCTTTTTCCGTGTTGGCGGGGGCAGCGTCCGGTGCCTTGCCTGCTCCCGCATCCGCTGCCGGCGCTGCTGCCGCCGGCGCCTTGAAGCTGGCGCCGGCGGAATTGGCCATGTAAGCCACGGCGCGGGCAATTTCCGCGTCGGACAAATCGGGGTTGCCGCCGCGCGCAGGCATCTGGTTCTTGCCGCTGATCGCGTTGGCAACCAGCTTGTCGTAACCCTGGGCCAGCCGTCCTGCCCAGTCGCCCTTGTTATTCAACTTGGGCGCCCCCAGCGCGCCCGCTGTGTGGCAGGCCGTACACGTGGCGTTGAAAACCTCCTCGCCGGATTTCTCGACTTTGGGCGCGCTGGCGTCCACGGCGTCGAAATGGGCGAAAGGCTGAATGCGTTCAATGACCTTATTGTTGGCGGCTGTGCTGGTGTCCGCGATATGCCTGTCCTGGATTCCCAGAATCAACTGGGTGACAAGAAATATTGCCAGCAGCGGGGCGAGCAAGCCGGCAACGACGGAGATGATGACTTCCTGCGGCGTGGTCTTGTTTATTTTGGCGTGCGGATCAGCCATGTCGAGTTCCTTGGGTTATTGAGACGGCGCTCTATGAATGCATGGGCCATTATCGACCATGCATGAAAATCAATGCCTACAAAACGCGTGATTATAAGGAAAGCGTACCTTCCGGGAAAGCAGCGCAACGCACCGGCCATTTTTGCCCACGCAAGATGCGTGAAATGGACGACGCCATGCAAAACCGCTATGCTTCGCCATCCCGCGCCCGTAGCTCAGCTGGATAGAGTACTGCCCTCCGAAGGCAGGGGTCGTGCGTTCGAATCGCGCCGGGCGCGCCACACACCTACAAATCGGGAATGCAGCGGCCATGCTTGACCATGCATAATCATATAACACAGCAGCCCCCTTAATCCTTCCCGGCAATTCTCAGCGACCTCTCGACCATGGCCATCTTCAGACGTCTCAAATCACCCTCCACGCTCGGCCTGAAACGACTCGGCCACGATCTGATTCACCGCCGCTACCGCTTCCGCCAGCTTGTGGGCATCCTGTTCATTTTCGTGCTCGCGTTTGTCGGCGAACCCCGCCCGGACTGGTTCGTGGCCGGCCTCGTCTTCATCCTGCCGGGCCTGGCGATCCGCCTGTGGGCAGCAGGCCACGTGCGCAAGGACAAGCAGCTCGCCACCACCGGCCCCTACGCCTTCGTGCGTCATCCGCTCTATGTGGGCAACCATCTCCTCGCCCTGGGTTTCTGCCTCGCCTCCGGGCTGTGGTGGAGCTTCCTCGCCTGGGGCGTGATTGCCCTGCTTTTCTACCCCGGCACCCACGCCCATGAGGACAAGGTACTCCACCGTCTGTTTGGCGCCGACTGGGAAGCATGGGAAGCCGAGGTGCGCGCACTGATTCCGCGGCTGACCCCCTACCGGCCGGGTGTGCGGGGCGAATGGTCGTTAAGCCAGTGCTGGCACAACGGCGAACTGGTGATCGTTGCCATCCTGATCGCGCTGCTCGCCTTGCTCTATTTGCGCCTTGTCTGACAGCGCAGACGCCTGGCCGCTTTCCCGGCCGGGCAGGGACGAACTGCTGGACTGGATACGAAGCAACGTCGCGCACGACACGCACATTCTCGGCCGGGGCTACCAGGGCCACGTCCATCTCTACCAAGGGCACGGCCGGAAATTGGCGATCAAATCCGCGGAGGGTCGCGGCCCGCTCGCCTGGCTGCGCCGCCGCATGTTGCGGCACGAATATGCCGTCTATCGCCGGCTCAACAGCGCCCACTATCGCCACGCTCCCCGCTGCCACGGTCTGCTCGACGGCCGCCACCTGGTCATCGAGTTTGTGCAGTCCACACCGCTTCGCAAAATGCGCCCGCCAGACCCCGCGCGCTTTTTCGACCTTCTGTTCGAGGCGATTTCCGGCCTGCATGCGCTGGGGCTCGCTCACAGCGACCTCAAGCGCAAGGACAATATCCTGATTGTCGGCGACGATACGCCCTGCCTCATCGACTTTGGCACCGCCGTGATTCGCAAGCCCGGCTTCGCGCCGCTCAACCACCTCCTGTTCCGCATCGCCCGCCAGTACGACTACAACGCCTGGCTCAAGCACAAGTATCGCAGGCGCCGGGACACGCCCGCACCCGAGGATCTGGCCTATTATCACGAGACGCTGAGCGAGCGTCTCGCCCGCGCGCTCAAGCGCCCCTATATGCGGCTCAGACGCTGGCTGGGCCGGCCGCGATAGCGGACATGGCGAGAACCCCGCCCCGAATCATGAACGTCGCCTCCACCGTGTCCGTTCCTCCCTTGCAGGGCGCGTTCCGGCTTGCACGCCGAAACCGCTCGATGGGCGCGGAGCTTGCTCCGCGAATTCCCCATCTCGCCCCCGGCCCTCCACCGGCTTCGCTGCCCTCCCCAACCCTCGTCAATCGGTTTGGGCCCAGCCATATCCCCCTCTCCCGCAAGCGGGAGAGGGCGGGGTGAGGGAAGCGGGGGAGGGAGCAAACGTCAAGCCCAAACCGATTGACGGGCGAGGGGGTCGCGGTGCCGCTGCGCGGGGTTAACGTGAACGCTATGGTTCCCCATTGAAAGGGGATGCTTGTATCCTATTATTGGTTCAGGGGGCTTTTCTTTGGGTAGATGACGGGGGTGAACGATGTCCATGTTAAGTCAACAACAACTTGATCAGCTCGCTGCAAAGCTGAATACCGACCGCCGGTCGCTGCTGGAGGAAGTGCGTGAAGAACTGGAACACTCCGGCGAGCGGCACGCCATCGATCTGCTCAACCGTGAGCCCGGTGACAGCGGTGACGAGTCCTTGGCCAATACGCTGGCGAATTTCAACATCACCATGCTGGACCGCCAGATTCAGGAATTGCGCGACATTGAAGCAGCTTGCGTGCGATTGAAGGAGGGTGACTACGGGGTGTGCGTCGACTGCGGCCAGGACATCGCCTTCCCCCGCCTGCTGGCCTATCCGGTCGCAAAACGCTGCATAGGCTGTCAGGAACGGCACGAGAAGCTGTATCCCCATGAAGGCCAGCCCAAAATTTGACCGCGGCCACAGGGCTACATGAAACATCCCCACCCGACTTGAGCCTGAATAAGGAACACGCCCCTCCCGAGTACGGCGAGACGGATCCGGCTGCGGGGTTGCCCGCGCTGATCCGGGCATTGACCGATCCGTCCTGCTACCCGCACGCGGTCGGGCCGGTACAGCGGATCGATACCCATATTTCCCATGTCCTGCTCACGGGGGACTTTGCCTACAAGATCAAGAAGCCGGTGAATCTGGGTTTCCTTGATTTCAGCACGCTGGAGCAGCGGCTTTGGGCATGCCAGGAAGAAGTGCGTCTGAACCGGAGGCTGGCGCCTGCCATTTACCTCGATGTGGTGCCCATCACCGGCACGCCTGCCTCGCCGCGCATGGACGGCCCGGGCGATGCGATCGAATATGCCGTAAAAATGCGGCAGTTCCCGGCCGATGCCACACTGGATCAACTCGATGCGCGGGACCGGCTGACCGCCACGGCAGGTCGAAGCCATCGCCGTGACGCTCGCAGGATTTCACCGCGACGGATGCGCACGCGCCCGGGCGGAGAGCCCATGGGGCGGCGCGGACAGGGTGTGGCATGCGGTGGAACAGAATTTCCGGCAGATCGCTCAGCGCCTGGCCGATCCCGCCGACGTCCAGAGGCTCGACGCATTGCAGCGCTGGAGCGAGGCGGAACATGCCCGACTGGCCCCGCTCATGGCTCTTCGCAAACGCGATGGTTTCATTCGCGAATGTCACGGCGATCTTCATCTCGGCAATCTGGCCTGGGTGGACGATCAGTTGCTGATATTCGATTGCATCGAATTCAATCCCGAATTGCGCTGGATCGACATCAGCTCCGAAGTCGCTTTCTGCTTCATGGACCTGCTGCACCGCCAGCACCCTGACTGGGCCTACCTTTTTTTGAACACCTGGCTGGAGCAAACCGGGGACTATGCGGGGCTTGCCCTGCTGCGCTATTACACGGTGTATCGCGCGCTGGTCCGCACCAAGGTCGCTGTTCTGCGCGCCGATCAGGCCCAGGGCGCAGGCCGCGACGCGGCCACCGCCGAGGGGCGCGCCTATCTGCACCTCGCCGGGGAGATGACCCGCCCCACGCCCTTGTGGCTCGACATCACCCACGGTCTCTCCGGCTCGGGTAAGACCACCGTCACGCAAACCCTGATGCAGACTTCGGGCGCAATCCGGCTGCGCTCCGATGTGGAACGCAAGCGCCTGGCCGGCCTCGATGCCGCGGCCCGCAGCGGATCGGGCGTCGGCCATGATCTTTACGCGGCGGATGCCACCCACCGTACCTATTCCCATCTCGCCCGGCTTGCCGGCGGTGTGCTGGATGCGGGCTGGCCGGTGATCGTGGACGCCACCTGCACCGCCCGCTGGCAGCGCGACCTGTTCCGGCAACGGGCGCAAACTCACGGCGCGGATTTTCATATTCTTGATTTCCAGGTCCCCCTGGCCACGCTGCGTGAGCGGATTCTGGGCCGAACCCGGCAGGGCGGGGATGCCTCCGAGGCGGATCTGGGGGTACTGCAATATCAGATCGAAACCCGGGAACCGCTCGCCGCTGAAGAAATGGGTGAAGTTGTGCCCATCCGCGACCCGGCCCTCAGCAACGCAACTTGACGCCAAGCGGTAGGGATAATGCCCTGTTTGCGTCCCGGTTTTTGGCGGCTTCCGTTTCGGTTAGACTGAAATCCCTATTGGTTGATTGCACGGTTCCTGCCATGGCTGCTCCCACTCCCACCGAAATCAAGCTGCACCAGGTTTCACGCAAACTGGAAATCGCTTTTTCCGACGGCACACGCTTTGATCTGCCTTTCGAATTCCTGCGCGTATATTCGCCTTCCGCAGAAGTGCGCGGCCATGGCCCCGGCCAGGAAGTGTTGCAGGTCGGCAAGCGCGAAGTGCTGATCAACGCCGCCGAGCCGGTCGGTTTGTACGCGCTGAATTTTGAGTTTTCCGACGGCCACAATACCGGGATTTATTCCTGGGAATATCTGCACCAGCTCGGATCGAATTACGAGGCCATGTGGGCCGAGTATCTGCGCCGAATGGAAGCCGCCGGCGCCTCGCGCGACCCCGGCATCGCCCAGGCGTTCGAGCATCGCCCCAAAGCCAAGTAGATGCATTGGCCATCTTTGACCATGCACGATCAATAGCATGTCTGGCTGCGTCATGACCCACCACGCGCCCTCAGGGGCGCGTGTCGTTTTGCTCAGCCCCTATGAACTGGGCCGTCAGCCGTTCAATCTGGCGCAGCCTGCGGCCTGGTTCAGGCGCGCCGGGATCGAAGTCGCGTGTCTTGACCTGTCGCAGCAAAAACTCGATCCGGCCCTGCTCAAAAGTGCGGAGTTTGTCGCGATTTATCTGGGGATGCACACCGCCACCCGCATTGCCGTTGCCGCGCTGCCGAAAATCCGCGAACTCGCACCCCGCGCCCGGATTGCCGCCTTTGGCCTGTATGCGCCGGTAAACGCCGCGTGGCTGCGCAATCTCGGCGTGGAAGCGATTTTGGGCGGCGAATCCGAGCCGGACTTGCTGGCGTGGGTGGAATCCGCCGCGCCGCGCGCCGCCGTGCCCTCCGACATGAGCCTTATCCGCCGCGACAAGATCGGGTTTCTCGTCCCGGACCGCACGTCCTTGCCCGGCCTCGAGCGCTACGCGTATCTGCTTTTGGCCGACGGCAGCACCCGAACCATGGGCTTTGCCGAAGCCAGTCGCGGCTGCAAACATCTGTGCCGCCACTGCCCGGTGGTGCCGGTGTACCAGGGCAGGTTCCGCGTCGTGCCGGTGGACGTGGTGATCGCCGACATTGCGCAGCAGGTCGCTGCCGGGGCGCGGCACATCAGCTTCGGCGATCCGGATTTTATGAACGGTCCAGGCCATGCACTGAAGATCGCCGAGGCCTTGCACGCGCGGTTTCCGCATCTGAGCTGGGATGCGACGATCAAGATCGAGCACCTGCTGAATCACGCCGAACTGCTGCCGCGGATGCGGGAACTTGGCCTGCTGTTCATCATTGCCGCGGTCGAATCGGTCGATGACGCGATTCTGGAGCATCTCGCCAAAGGCCACACCCGCGCCGGTTTTGAAGCCGCACTGGCGCACTGTCGCGAACTCGGCATCGCGCTCGCGCCCACCTTTGTGGCGTTCACGCCGTGGACCACGCTGGCGGGTTATCGCGAACTGCTCGCCGCACTGCTGCGGCTCAATCTGGTCGAAGCCATCGCGCCGGTGCAGTTGTCGATTCGCCTGCTGGTGCCGCGGGGCTCCTATCTGATGCGCCTTCCCGAATTCGCCGCGCGCGTCGGCGCGTTCGACGATGCGACGCTGGGCTATCCGTGGCAGGCCGACGACCCCCGTGTCGATGCCCTGCAAGCCGAGATTTCCGGGTGGGTGATGCAGGCGGAAAAAGCAAAGCTGCCGCGCGCCGAAGTATTTGCCGGCATCTGGTCGCGCGCCCACGCCGCGCTGGGCGAATCCCCGCCGCCGCTTGATCCCGCCCAATTCGGCGCGACCATCCCGCACCATTCCGAGCCTTGGTATTGCTGCGCGGAGCCGACCGAGACCCAACTCGCGAGTTTCTAGATGCGCGTTCTGTTGCTGCTCCCCGCTGCGGGTTATGCCAATCAGGACTTTCAGGAAGCGGCACACAAGCTCGGCGTGGAGGTCATCGCCTGCGCCGATTACTGCCATCGCCTGGCGCCTGGCTGGGGTCTGCACCCTTTGATGAGCGTGCCTTTCGACCAGCCTGCAAGCAGCCGTGTCGCGCGTGCTGGCCGCATTAAACGGTTTGGGCTTGGCGTTTGCTCCCTCCCTCTCCGGGGGAGGGTTGGGGAGAGGGGCGCGAAGCGTTGCGCAACCGGTCGACGCCGTGGTCGCAAGCGACGACCACGGCGTCGAACTCGCCGCGCATTTGCGCGCAGCGCTGGGCCTGCGAGGCAATGCGGTCGATGCGGTCATGCGCTTCCGTGACAAGTTGCAGTTTCGTCAATTGCAGCAGGCCCATGGTCTTTTGCATCCGGTTTTTTCCGCCTTGCAACATGACGACAGCGGCAAAACCGCCGCGGCAGGACTGGGCTTTCCGCTGGTGGTGAAAGCGCGGCGGCTCAACGCCAGCCGGGGCGTCATTCGCGCGAACAATCCCGAGGAATTCAATCGCGCCGTGGCACAAGTCCGGCGCATTCAGGCGCGTTGTTTGCGCGATGCCGAAGCCTTGGGCGTGCTGGTCGAGACCTTCATTCCCGGCGTCGAAGTCGCGCTTGAAGGCGTGATGCAAAACGGTGAACTGCAGGTGTTGGCGCTGTTCGACAAGCCCGATCCGCTCGATGGCCCGGCATTCGAAGAGTCGATCTACGTCACGCCCTCGCGCCTGCCCGCCGCCACCCAGACCGCCGTCCGGGATGCGGTCAGCCGCGCCTGCGCCGCCGCGGGAGTCAAGGAGGGCGTCATTCACGCCGAAGCGCGGGTGAATGAAGCGGGGGTGTGGCTGCTGGAAATCGCCCCGCGCGCCATCGGCGGCCTGTGCGGACGCACACTCGGCGCCACGCTCGGCATGGATTCGGCGGAGCTTGTGCTCCGCCATGAACTGGGTTTGCCGCTCGGCATCCAGGCTGGCCAGGGCGCGGCCGGGGTGATGATGATTCCGATCCCGGCAACGGGCATGCTGCACGGCGTGGACGGAGTGGATGCGGCGCGCGCGACGCCCCATATCACCGGCATTGAAATCACCGCCGCTATCGGCCAGATCGTCGCCCCGCCGCCCGAAGGCGCGAGTTACCTCGGCTTCATCTTCAGTCGCGCCGCCACGCCGGAAGCGGCCGAGGCCGCGCTGCGCCTCGCCCACGCGCGGCTCGTGATTCGCATTCAGCCCTCGCTGCAGCCATGAGCCTGGTTGCAGCCATCGCGGACGCCATCACCCGCGCCACCGGCACGCGCTTCGTCGCCGCGCGGCAAACGGCCATCGGCGGCGGTTGCATCAATCAGGCGTTCAGGCTCAGCGACGGACAACGCAGTTTTTTTGTCAAGGCCCATCACGCCCGGCACCTTGCCATGTTCGAGGCCGAAGCGGCAGGTTTGCAGGAGATGCTTGCCACGCACAGCATTCACGCGCCGCGGCCGGTCTGCCACGGCACCGCCGCAGGACAGGCGTTTCTGGTGCTGGAATACCTGACGCTCGGCGGCCACGGCGATGCGGCGAAGCTGGGCCGCCAGCTTGCGCAAATGCATCGCACCACCCAACCGCGCTTCGGCTGGCATCGGGACAACACGATAGGCGGCACTCCGCAGCCGAACCCGTGGTCGGATGACTGGGTGGGCTTTCTGCGCGAACAGCGGCTCGGAATGCAGTTACGGCTCGCATCCGGCCACGGCTACGCGGGCAGGCTGCAACGCGAAGGCGAAAAGCTGCTGGCGAACCTGGATGTGTTTTTCGCCGGCTACCGGCCCGCCGCCTCGTTGCTGCACGGCGATCTATGGAGCGGTAACCATGGTTTTATCGAAAACGGCGAGCCGGTCATTTTCGACCCTGCGGTGTACTACGGTGACCGCGAAGCCGACCTCGCCATGACCGAACTGTTCGGCGGCTTCGCGCCGGCGTTTTACGCCGCCTATCGCGAGGCCTGGCCGCTGGATTCGGGTTACGCAGCGCGCAAAACGCTCTACAATCTCTATCACATCCTCAACCACGCCAACCTGTTCGGCGGCGGCTATGCGGCGCAAGCCGAACGCATGATCGCGCAGTTGCTGGCTCACATCGGATAGGCCCATCCATGCTGCGGCGCATTGCCCTCGTACTCTCCACCCTCGCACTGGCGGCCTGCTCCGGCCTGCCACTCAACGCACAGGCGCCCAAGATCAGCGTTGCCGGTGTGGACGTGAAAAGTCTGGGCCTGTTCGAGCAGCGTTTCGACCTCAGCCTGCGTGTCGGCAATCCCAACGATTTCGATCTGGAAATCGAAGGCCTGGATCTTGATATCGAAGTGAATGGCCTCGCCTTCGCCCAGGGGCTTACCCGCACCGCCACGCTGATTCCGGCGCTTTCCAGCACCGTGCTGCATGTCGAAGCCATTACCCAGTCCAAAGACCTGTTGCAGCAGATTGCAAGCCTGCCGCCCGAATCGGCGGAAGAAGGCGTGCCCTACCGAATCAAGGGCCGCATCAGGACCGACCGTACCGGCTGGCTGCCGTTTGACCAGAGCGGAGTGTTCGGCGCGCAAAAGAAAAAACCGACGGGGACGTCAATCTGAGCGCCGCCACTGCCCAGCACCAGGGCCGGCAGAGTGCGCCAGGTTACCCGCAGCGCATCCGGTCACTCACCCACGCCTCCACTTCCATACAGGCTGTCGCCGAACTTCACCGGGGCGGCGGATGGAAGGGCGCTCCACATCAGCACCCGCAAGGGGTACGCCGGCGGGTGCCCCGCTGCTGCGCAGCGACCCTTCCGCAGCACCCGCAAGGACCGGCCAGCGCTGCGGAGGGGGGTCACTCCACGCCCTTGCTGTGCAGGTACTCGTCGTACGTGCCCGGATACAGCTCCGGCCCCTGCGGGCGTCATTTCGATGATGCGGGTGGCGAGGCTGCCGACGAACTGGCGGTCGTGCGAGACGAAGATCAGCGTGCCCTTGAACAGGTCGAGCGCGAGGTTGAGCGACTCGATGGATTCCATGTCCATGTGGTTGGTCGGCTCGTCCATCACCAGCACGTTATGGCGGCCGAGCATCAG
This sequence comes from uncultured beta proteobacterium, assembly GCA_963726485.1. GTDB lineage: Bacteria > Pseudomonadota > Gammaproteobacteria > Burkholderiales > Thiobacillaceae > Thiobacillus. Next base: position 86,711 of record CAVSCL010000038.1, read on the forward strand.
CTTGCCGTAGAGCATCCGGCCCTGTTCGCCGCCGGAGAGCACGCGCACCGATTTCTTCACGTCGTCGCCGGAAAACAGCAGGCGGCCGAGGATGCCGCGGATGACCTGTTCGTCGTCGCCGGGCCGGGTCCACTGACGCATCCAGTCGGTGAGGTTCAGGTCGGAGTCGAAGTCCGCGACATGATCCTGCGCGAAGTAGCCGACGTTGGCGTGCTCCGCCCAGCGCACTCAGGCCGTTGCCGGGGCTGAGTTCCCCCATCAGGAGCTTTAACAGCGTGGTTTTGCCGATGCCGTTGCCGCCGATGACCGCCAGTTTTTCGCCCGCTTCCAGGGTGAAATTCGAGGTTGGAGAACAGCAGCGTCCCGGTGTAGCCGAAAGCCAGTCTTTCCACCTCGACGGCGCGGCGGTGCAGCTGTTTCTCGGGCTCGAAGCGGATGTAGGGGTTCTGCCGCGAGCTGACGGTTTGAACTCTTCGATCTTGATCTTTTCGAGCTATTTTTGACGGCTGGTGGCCTGGCGCGCCTTGGATGCATTGGCGGAGAAGCGGCGCACGAATTCCTGCAGGTCGGCGACTTTCTCCTTGGCCTTGGCGTTCGCCGACGCCTGGCGTTCCTTGGCCTGGGTCGGACGCGAGCATGTAGTCGTCGTAGTTGCCGGGGTAGACCTTGAGGGTGCCGTAATCGAGGTCGGCCATATGGGTGCAGATCCGGTTCAGAAAGTGGCGGTCGTGCGAGATGACGATGATGGTCGAGTTGCGCTCGTTCAGCACCTCTTCCAGCCAGCGGATGGTGTTGATGTCGAGGTTGTTGGTCGGCTCGTCCAGCAGCAGGATGTCGGGGTTGGCGAACAGCGCCTGCGCCAGCAGCACGCGCAGCTTGTAGCCGGGCGCGACCTGGCTCATGGCGCCGTCGTGCTGTTCGATCGGAATGCCCGACGCCCAGCAGCAGCTCGCCGGCGCGCGCCTCGGCATCGTAGCCGCCCATTTCACCGAATTTGGCTTCCAGTTCGGCGGCGTGCAGATAGTCTTCCTCGCTGGCCTCGGGGTTCATGTAGATGGCGTCGCGTTCCTGCATCACCCGCCACATGTCGGCGTGGCCCTGCATCACCACGTCCAGCACGCGCTGATTCTCATAGGCGAACTGGTCCTGGCGCAGCCAGGCCATGCGCTCGCCGGGATCGAGCGAGACATTGCCAGCCGACGGTTCCAGCTCGCCGGCGAGGATTTTCATGAAGGTGGATTTGCCGCAGCCGTTGGCCCCGATCAGGCCATAGCGGTTGCCGTCGCCAAACCTGACGTTGACGTTTTCGAACAGGGGTTTGGCCCCGAACTGCAGGGTGATGCCGGAAGCGGTGAGCACGGAGAAATACCTGGGATGCCGAAAAAGCAGCGGATTCTAACATTCCGCAACCGGCCGCGGATTTGAATGCATTGGCCATTTTCTGGCAATGCCTGATCAATAAGTTCAAATCATCAATGCCGGGTGCTCGGGTGTGGGGCGGTCCAGGTGATAACCCTGCACCAGATCAATGCCAAACTCCTCGAGCAGACTGAGCGTCCTGGCATCCTCGACATATTCAGCCACCACCCTTTTGCCCAGGCCGCGGGCGACATTGACCATGGCGCGCACGAATATCTGGTTGTCGGTATCCAGCGGCAGATCGCGGATGAACAGCCCGTCGATCTTGATGGTATCGACCTGGAGATGCTTGAGATAGGCAAACGAGGAAAAACCCACGCCGAAGTCGTCCAGGCAGACGCCGCAGCCCATGCGCCGCAAGGCATCGATCAGGCGCTGCGCATCCTGCATGTCGGAGACTGCGGCGGTCTCGGTGATTTCGATGATCAGCCGTTGTGGATTCACGCCCGAGCTGCGCAGTTCGTCCTGGATGAATTGCGGCATGCTGGGTTCGGAAAGCGAGCGTCCCGACAGATTCAGCGCGATATCGGGTATGTCCTGATTTCGCCCCAGCCGCAGCAACACTTCGCGGATGACCCAACGGTCGATATCAAGGATCCGGCCATTCTTTTCCGCTATCGGGATGAAAAGTCCGGGCATGATGAGCTGGTCGGGATTGCGCTCATCATTCATGCGCACCAGCGCCTCCAGATGCGACAGCGTGCCATCCTTCACCCGGTACACGCCCTGGTAATGCAACCGGAACAGGTTCTTGTCCAGCGCGTTGCTGATGCGCTCGCTCCATGACAGGCGCGCGCGCATTTCGAGATCGGCGTCGAGATCGGCACGATAGACACGCCAGGCATTCTTGCCGGCCTGCTTGGCCTGATACATGGCGATATCGGCCTTGGCGATCAATTCGTCGGCATCCGCCGCCTGGGACGGATAGTAGGCAATCCCCAGACTGGCGGTCAGCCGCAGGTTCTGGCCGTCGAAGCGCATGGGAATTTGCGCCACCGCGCGCACCACGCGCTCGGCCAGGTTTTCCGCCTCGTCGCCGCGCACTGCCGGCAGCAGAATCGCGAACTCATCCCCGCCCAGCCGCGCCAGCACCTCGTTGCGCCGTACCAGCGCGCCGATTTCGCCCGCCACGCGGGTCAACAGCGTATCGCCCGCGCGGTGGCCGTAAGTGTCATTGACGGTCTTGAATTCGTCGAGGTCGAAGAACATGACCGCGCATTGCATCCGATGCCGCTCCGACTCGATCATGGTGCGTGCCAGCTCCTGCTGGAAGCGGTGGCGGTTATAGAGTCCGGTCAGGGCATCGCGCTCGGCCAGGTACACCAGTTGTTCGGCGGTTTGCCGCTCGCGGGTGACGTCTTCGTAGATCCACAAATGGCCGATAAAACGGCCTTCCCGGTCACGCACCGGGTAATCGAGTTCGGTGATGACGCGGCCATCGGTCATCTGGATCTCAAAGCTTTCCGACGCCACGCGTGTCTTCAGCAAGGAATTCAGATGCCTGGAAAAATGTTCGGGGCGCGACAGCATCGATGCGGATTTGCCCAGCACCTCGTGCACCGGCAAACCGATCAGTCCCGCGCCTTCGTCCAGCATCCACATGCGGCTGAACGACGGGTTGTAATAGATCACCTGGCCATCGGGCGCGACAAACAGAATGCCGAGCGTCATCGCAGACAGCAGGGACACCAGGCGCGCCCGCTCCTGTTCGGATTCCTCCAGATACCGGGTTTTCAGATTCTCCGCCAGGCGCAATTCGCCGACTGCCTCGCGCAGGTTCGCTTCGGTCGCCTTGAGATCGTTGACGTCATGGATGCTGGTGCGTATGCCCTGGTATACGCCGCTGCTGCTATGAATCGCCTGCCAGTTGGCCAGCACCCAGAAGTGGCCGCCATCCTTGCGGCAAACCCGGAAGCTGTACCCCTGTCCGGTGGTGCCGCGCAGCGCCTGACGCAACTGGAATTCCACAGCCATGCGGTCCTCGGGATGCACGATGTCGATGGGAAAGTCCATCCGGCCCATGCATTCGCCCACGGTATAGCCCAGCATGCGTTCGGCCGAGGGATTGATCCACAGCAGTTTGCCTTCCGGCGACAGCCAGAATTCGAGGTCGTAGGTATAGTCGGCTATGGCATGAAAGCGCGCCTCGTTTTCGTGTGCCCGGTCGATGCTGTCCCGCACCGCCGCCGCCATCTGGTTGAAGGTGGCGGCCAGTTGGCCCACTTCGTCCCTGCCCTCTTGCGGCAACCTCACATACAGATCACCCTGCGCCAGGCTCTTGCTGGCGCGGGTCAGGGCTTCGAAACGACGCACCACCCAGCCCGCGGCGACCGCAAGCAAGATGCCGGAGAGCGCCAGCGCACCCACGGCAAGCAACAGGCTTTGCGCAAGCAGTTCGGCACGCTTCTGGTCGATGAATTTTCCCGACAGCACCAGCGAGAACTCGCCGAATTTCTGCCCGGCCAGCCGCACCGGCCGGCTGACGCGGAAATCGTGATCTCGCATCGTCAAGCCCCGCCTGATACACCACGCGCCCCGCGCTGTCCCGCACCGCGATCATCTCCATGCTGTCGTCATGATGCAGCCCCGCGACGATATCCCGCACGCTGGCGTCGTCCCGCTGCGACAGCGGCGCCGCCAGCGCGACCTCCAGGGTTTTTGCGATTTCACCGATATGCCGTTGCTCCTGGGCCTGCAGTGCCTGGTAGGTGAGATGAAGATTGTTGGCGATCAGCAGCGCCAGCATCACGGCCTCCACCCCCAGTGCGACCAGGGTAAGCTTGTAGCGCAGGGACAGGCCTTGCAGCCAGGCCTTCATCGCATCGCCCTCAACGCCTGCTCGACCTGCTCGGCATAGGAGCGGAATTCCCGCAATTCGCGGCCATCCAGTTCGGCCAGCCCGCCAAAGCCGCAGTGCTCCATGAACGCGCGGCCGCCGGGCGACTCGGCGAAAGCCTCCAGGGCACGCCTGACGGCCAGGGCCTCGGCATCGGACAGCCGCGGATGGGTCAGAAACATCTGGCTCGACAGGGGTGGCGTTTCGGCAATCACCCGCAAATGGGCTTTCACCTCCGGCGGCAGCTGGCGATAGGGCTGTGAACCGATGATCGCCACCGCGGCGGCCCCATTGAATACCCGTATCGCGGCATTACTGTGGGTATGGGCGTATTGGATGGAGAAATCGACGCCCGGATTCAGTCCCCGGGACCGAATCCGGGTCACCATGGCCATGACGACCACGGCCAGCGGATCCGCGGCGACAAGCGTATTGCCGCGCAGTTGTTCGATACCCTGGATGGGCGAGTCATCCTTCACGATCAGCAGTCCGCGCACCGGCTCGGCGTATTTGAGCAACGGCCGGTAGCCAACATCCCGCTGCGCCAGCCAGGCCAGATGCGGCGCGGTAAGGAGAATGTCATATTCGCCTTCGCGGGTGCGCGCGACGAAAGTCTTGAAGTCCGGTGCGGAGTAGATTTCCACCGGACGCCCCAGTTGTTTCTGCAACGCATCGGCCACTGGCCGGTAGGTTTCGATCAGCAGCTTGGCCGAAAGGTTGGGAAATACACCAAAAATCAGCGGCGGCGGGTTGGCATGCAGCGGCGCGGGCAGAAGCAGAATACTCATGACCGCAAATACGCGCAGCCACGTCCGGGCTAAACAATGAGCCATCATATTCTGGCTGGCCTGGCTGAACTCAACCTCAGCGCCCGCCGCTTGGGTTCCGGGTAGATATCCATTCCGGAAGGTGCATGCGCCAGCACCGGTTCGTATGCAACGTGCGGAATGCGGTGCCCGAACTGCACGGCGTCGGGTGCGGCGACCGGACGGACAGGGCGATTCAGAACCGACTGCACGTGGCTTGCCAGCGCTTGATAGCAAGCGAATGGCGGCCGAGGCGGCAGGCAGGCCATGATGCCCGGCAGCAGCGCACGTGCCGACGCACCACAGCTTGCTGCCGTGTACCCTGCAAGAAAAGGACCGCACCGAAACGGAACGGCAAACGAACGCAAAGCTTTCTCCTCCAGGTTCAAATGGGCTTTTCCAGAACCTTCGAATTCCGCATGTAGTTGTAGAGCGCCTGTTTTCTCTTGGGCAGATGGTCCAGACTGCTGTCGACGAAACCGCGTTCCTCGAACCAGTGTTCGGTGCGCGTGGTGAGGACAAACAGGCGCTTGAAACCGGTTTTCATGCCGTTCGCTTCGGCGGCAGCGAGCAGACGGTCGCCAAAGCCCCGGCCCCGGTAATCCGGCGCGACAGCCAGGCAAGCAAGCTCCGCTGCGCGGTCCTCGGGGAAAGGATAGAGCGCGATGCAGCCCGCGATCACGCCATCCGACTCCAGCACCAGGAAACGGCCGATTTCCATTTCCAGCAACTCGCGCGAGCGCCGCACCAGGATGCCTTCACGCTCCAGCGGTTCGATCAGGCCGAGGATGCCGCCGACATCGTCTATCGTCGCCGCGCGCAGGGTTTCCAGCGGACTGGGGGTGATGAGGGTGCCCACGCCGTCGCGGGTGAAGAGTTCCGACAGGAGCGCGCCATCGTGGTGACGGCTGATCAGATGCGCTCGCGTCGTGGCCGCAAGCGGCGCGCCGCCAGACGCTCGCCCGTCGAGCGGTCTTGGCGCCGCCCCCGCCTCACACGCGGTCACCGCGCAGGGCAGGTAGTAGGCTACGTCCTCGGGAAACTTGTGGTTCTGTTCGAGCAGACGGCGCGCTTCATCCACTGTCAGCGTATTGTGGATGGCCCTGCCCTTGGATGGCACGCCCTCGGTGTCCATGAGGAAGATCAGTTTGTCGGCCTTGAGCGCCACCGCCGCCTGCGTTGCCACGTCTTCCAGCGTCAGGTTGAACACTTCGCCGGTGGGCGAGTAACCGATGGGCGAGAGCAGCACGATTTCCTCCTGATCGAGGCGGCGGCGGATGGCTTCGATATCAATCTTGCGCACCTCGCCGGTGTGCAGCAGGTCCACTCCGTCGCGCACGCCCAGCGGCTTCGCGGTGACAAAGTTGCCGGAGGCGACGCGGATGTCCGCCCCCGCCATCGGCGTATTGGCCAGACCCAATGAAAGCAGCGCCTCGATTTCCACCCGCACCGTGCCCGCGGCTTCTTTCACGCAGGCCAGCGCCGTGTCGTCGGTGACGCGCAGGCCATTGACGTAGCGAATCGCCGTGCCGTTTTCCGTCAGGCGCGCTTCCACCTGCGGCCGCACCCCGTGCACCAGCACCAGCCGCACGCCCAGGCTATTGAGCAGGTTCACGTCATGCGCCAGTTGCACGAAGCCGCCCTCGGCCACCAACTCACCGCCAAAGGCGATGACGAAGGTCTTGCCGCGAAAACCGTGGATATACGGCGCGGCAGCGCGGAACCAGTGAACAAAATCGGTAGTGTCTTTCACCTTGGACTCGCCCCGACAAATCAGGATGCCGCGAGTTTATTGCAAAAACTCACGATGCATTGGCCATTTTCGACAATGCATATTCAACTCGCGCATTGGCCATTCTCGACAATGCATCCAACTCAGAAATCGCCCCACAACGCCTGCATCGCCGCCAGCGCCGCCAATGCGGCGGTTTCTGTACGCAGCACGCGCGGGCCGAGTCGCACCGGGGTCGCATTTGCGGACTCCAGCGCTGCGATTTCATCCGGCTCGAAACCGCCTTCCGGCCCGGCCACCAGAATTTGCGGCCCTTCGGGACGCGCCAGGCTGGCGAGACTGGACGCGGCGCGGGGCGACAAGAACAGCACGCGCCCCGCCGGACGTCTGCCCAGCCAGGCCGCCAGCGACAGCGGTTGTTCGACCTGCGGCAGGCGATTGCGCCGGCACTGTTCGCATGCGCTCGCGACCACGCCCTGCCAGTGCGTCACGCGTTTGTCCGCGCGCTCACCCGCGAGTTTGACCACGCTGCGCCTGGCGGCGATGGGTTGAATGCCGGTTACGCCAAGCTCCACTGCCTTTTGCAGGGTGTAATCCATGCGCTCCCCGCTGGAGATACCCTGCGCCAGCATCACGCTCAAACCGGATTCGCGCTCGATGGCGGAAAAACCCGTCACGCTCACGGCCACCTCGTCCTTGTTGATGCGATCGATCCGCGCGGCATACTCGCCGCCCTGCCCATTGAACAGGGTAAGCGTATCGCCCGCGGCCAGCCGCAAGGCGCGCGCGGCGTGGCGCGCGGGTCCGGGCGGCAGTCGAAAAACGCGCGCCGGGCGCGAGCGTCTGGGCGAGATAGAAACGCGGGCTGGACATGTTGGTATTATGCCGGTATTGGCTTTGCGAAGGAGTTCGTCATGGTGTCTCTCACTACCCCCGTCTGCGACTTTGGCTGGAAGGCCGCCGACTTTTCGCTGCCCGGCGTGGACGGCAAGATCTGGACGCTGGCCGACGCGATGGGCACAAATGGCCTCCTGGTCATGTTCATCTGCAATCACTGTCCCTATGTCAAAGCCATCCGCCCGCGCCTGGTGCGCGATCTGACGGAGTTGAAGCAACATGGCATCCATGCCATCGCCATCATGTCGAACGATCCGGCGGAATATGCCGAGGACTCGTTCGAGAACATGAAGCAGGCGGCCCGGGAGTTCGCTTTCCCGTTCCCCTATGTCATGGACCAGACCCAGGCTGTTGCGAAAGCGTATGGCGCGGTGTGTACACCGGATTTCTTCGGTTTCAATCGCAAGTTCGAGTTGCAGTATCGTGGCCGGTTTGATGAATCGCGCAAGGAAACCGCACCCGATAACGTGCGGCGCGACCTGTTCGAGGCAATGAAGGAAGTCGCAGCCACCCAGCGCGGTCCCGCCGAACAAATCCCCAGCATGGGGTGTTCGATCAAGTGGAAAGGGGAATGACGTGGCTGACCGTCACCGGCACTGGGAAGCGATTTATCGCACCAGGGGGACCGACCAGGTCAGCTGGTTCCAGGCCCATGCGCGGTCATCGCTGCGTCTGATTCAGGACAGCGGCGCCGGGTTGGACGCCGGCATCATTGATGTCGGCGGCGGCGCGGCGGTGCTGGTGGACAATCTGCTCGACGCGGGTTACCGCAACCTGACCGTGCTCGATCTTGCCGAATCGGCGCTGGCAATCAGCCGTCGGCGCCTGGGCAAGCGCGCGCGGCAGGTCAACTGGCTGGCCGCCGACATCACGCAGGCGCAACTGCCCATCGCCGCCTACGATGTCTGGCACGACCGCGCGGTGTTCCACTTCCTGACTGATCCCGCCGATCGCGCGCGTTATGTTCAGCAGGTATTGCGCGCCGTCAAACCGGGCGGCCATGTCATCGTCGCCGCCTTTGGCCCGGATGGGCCCCTGCAATGTTCCGGTCTGGACGTGGTGCGCTATGCGCCCGAAGCCCTGCACGCCGAGTTCGGCGCGCGCTTCCGCATGCTCGGGCACGAAGCGGAGGTACACCACACCCCGGCGGGCAAGGAGCAGGAATTTGTCTATTGCTACTGCCGCCGCATCTGACATGCTCGACGAAGTCATCCAGTTGGTGCGCGAAATCGCGCGGCGCGAAGTTACGCCGCGCTTTCTCAAGGTCACGCACAGCCACAAAGCCGACGGCAGCTTGTTTACCGAAGCCGATACGGCGACGCAGACCGCACTGGAAGCGGCGCTGCCGCGCATCAGGAAAGCGCCGGTGCTGGGCGAGGAAATGACCGAGGCGCAGCAGCACACGGCCTGGAATTCCGGGCGCGATGGCCTGTGGTGTGTGGACCCCATCGACGGCACCTCGAATTTCGTTGCCGGAGTGCCGTATTTCGCCGTATCGGTGGCGTATCTCTACAAGGGGGAGCGCCAGCTCGGCGTGGTATACGACCCGATCGCGGACGAGATGTTTACGGCTGAACGCGGCCGCGGCGCGCACCTGAACGGCACAGCCCTGCCCTTGCGCCCGCCCGCCACCGAATTGAAACGGGCGCTGGCGGGCGTGGAAATGAAGCGCATCGACCGCGAACTCGCCGGACGGCTGGCGTCCTGGCCGCCGTACGCTTCGCAGCGCAACTTCGGCGCAAGCACGCTGGACTGGTGCTACACCGCCGCCGGACGCTTCGATATCTACGTCCACGGCGGGCAAAAACTGTGGGACTACGCGGCGGGAGCATTGATCCTGGAAGAGGCCGGCGGTCGTTTGTCCAGCCTCTCCGGCGCGTTTGATACCGCCAATATCTGGGAACGTTCGGTGGTGGCCTCGGCCAGCCCGGAACTGTTTGGTCTATGGCGCGACTGGCTGAAAGCCGCAGGCGCGTAAGACCTCATCCTTGTGGCGCGGGCGTCGGCTTGTCCGGGTTAATCGCCGCCCGGCATCCGGCTTCAGCGCGCCGGTATGGTCACGACCGGGGCCTGGACCTGCGGGCCGCCGGTTTCAGTAAGGGCAAACATGAACATCAGAAAATTGAACATGGCTTTGGTCCGCACGTCGCGGTCGTCGATCCAGAACCAGTGATCGCGGTAGTGCACGGCAGCATAGGCGTCCTGCGGCGCCGTCTCGCCCTGGTTGATCTCTAGCAACGGCGGCGCCAGGCGCAGTTCTTCCGGGCCGCGGGACGGGACATAGACGCGCCCCTCGGCCGCATCGATGGGCGGCACGTCGATGTAGGACGCCAAGTCGACCATGATCTGCAGCATCGAGCGGCTGAGGAGGGCGATCTCGGTGTCATTGGCCGGATAGGCGCCGTAGGTGACAGTGAATTCGCGTGCCTCGGCATTGACGCCCAGCAGTTCGCGTATCCTGCGGCTGGGCACGGCGACGGCTTCATCCGTTGCCGGCCGCAGGAACAAGACCAGGGTCTGCTTGTCACCTATCGGTTTCATGCGCATGCCCATGCCGCCCGCCGTTTGAACCGCCCGCATGGCCGCCAGCAACTCGAAGAATTTCGGGTCGCCCGCGCGCGGGTTACCTGGGCCACCGTAAGTATTTTCCAGCCCGTTGATCGAACTCACGCAGACCCGATACACAAGATCCGCCGGATAGCCGCTCTGCACCAGTTGGAGGATGCCCGTGACCGGAATGGGCGCCATCAGGCTGCGGGCGAACGCCTCCCCCCGGAGCGGCGCGTAGGTGATGGTGGGGCTGTCCACGTATTTGCCCGAGGCGCCCAAGCTGACAAAGGTGTCGCCGCGTCCGACCGGGGCGTACTCGCCGCCGAGGCTGAGATCCCCCTCCTGCGAGTAGGAGTTGATCACCGAGGCGACATCCAGGAACACCGGCGCATCGGTGTAGCGCACCTTCAGCAGGTTGAGCAGCATCTGCCGTTTCCAGGAATCGGAGATGGCGTTGATGTAGTCGAAGCGGTCGCGGGGGACGGTCGCCGGTCCCATGCTCGCGCAGCCGCTCAGCCAAAGCGAGCACAGACATGCCCCTGCCACGGCCATTTTCCTGAGCCCGGCCGCGATTATTGGTGAGGTCATTTCTGTCGCACCCTATTGCCGGGAATCGAATGCCCTGATTCTGCCATAGGCGCTAGCCCTGATCCGCCTTGCCGAATGCCTCGGCCAGTTCGCGTTGCATCCGCTTCTGCCGGCGCGTCAGATAGAAACCGGCGCCGACCGCGCCCAGGGTGACGACCGTCACGATCACCGTCGCCACCGCATTCACTTCCGGATTGAGCCCGAGCCGGGCGCGCGCGAATACGATCATGGGCAGCGTGGTCGAGCCGGGTCCGGACAGGAAGGAAGAAATGATGACGTCGTCCATCGACAGGGTGAAGGTCAAAAGCCACGCGGACACGACGGCCTGGGTGATGAGCGGCAACGTGATCAGCCGGAATACCGTGGCGGGCGGGGCGCCGAGGTCCATGGCGGCCTCTTCGAGCGCGCGGTCCAGCTCGCGCAGCCGCGCCTGGATGGCCACGGTGGCGTAGGCCATGCCGACCAGGGTGTGGCCGAGCCAGATGGTGAGGATGCCACGCTCCGGCCAGCCGGCCGCTTTCTGGATCGACACCATGAAGAGCAGCAGGGACAGGCCGATGATGATCTCGGGCATGACCAGCGGCGCGGCCACCATGCCGGAGAACAGCGTGCGCCCGCGGAAATGCCGGTAGCGCACCAGCGCGAATGCGGCCAGCGTGCCGAGCACCACCGAGGCCGTCGCCGACAGCAGCGCGATCTTCAGTGACAGCCATGCGGCCGCGAGAATTTCCTCGTCCTGCAGCAGGCTCTGGTACCAGACCAGGGAAAAACGCGACCAGACCGTGACCAGCTTCGATTCGTTGAACGAATAGACGATGAGCGTGAGGATGGGCAGATACAGGAACAGATAGACCAGCGCCAGCGTCATGCCCGAAAACCCGTGACGCTGCTTCATGCCAGCGGCCCTCCGTCGAGCTTTTCCTGCCGCCGCATCAGCAGCACGAAGGGCGCGAGCACGACCACGATGAGCACCACGGCGACCGCCGAGGCCATCGGCCAGTCGTTGTTGCTGAACAGTTCGTCCCACAGCACGCGCCCGATCATCAGGGTGTCCGAACCGCCCAGCAGCGACGGGATGACGAATTCGCCCACCGCCGGAATGAAAACCAGCAGCGCGCCTGCCACGATGCCGGACAGCGACAGGGGCACCGTCACCCTCCAGAACGCCACCCGGGGCGTGGCGCCGAGATCGAGCGCGGCTTCGAGCAGGCGCGGGTCCTGCTTCACCAGATTCGAATAGAGCGGCAGCACCATGAAGGGCAGGTAGGCGTACACCATGCCCAGCGTCAGCGAAAAGGGCGTGTTCAGCAGCGGCAGCGGCTCGCTGATCAGACCCAGTCCGAGCAGTGACTGGTTGAGGAGGCCGTTGGAGGCGAGGATGCCTTTCCAGGCATAGATGCGGATCAGGAACGAGGTCCAGAACGGCAGGACGACCAGCATCAGCAGCAGCGGCCGGCGTTGCGGGTGGGCGTGCGCGATGGCGTAGGCGAACGGATAGCCGATCAGCAGACAGAGGATCGTGGTGAGAAGCGCGTAGCGGATCGAGCTGAGCAGGGTCAGAAGATAAAGCGGGTCTTCCCCCAGGAACCGGTAGTTGTCGAGCTGCAGGTGCAGCACGATGGCGCCGTCCTGCCAGGACAGCATGGCCGCGAACGGGCTCTGGATGGCCTGCGTCTCCGCCAGACTGATCTTGAAGATGATCAGAAACGGGATCAGAAAGAACAGGATCAGCCAGAGATAGGGAATGCCCAGCACGGCCCCGCGGCCCCAGGCTATGGATTTCAGGCGGGACAACATGAACCTTAACGGGTCAGCAACACCATGGCCGTCTCCGGCCAGGTGGCATAGACGCGGTCGCCCCAGGTCGGCGCATCGGTCTGAAGACGCGCGCTGTTGGGCGCGCTGACTTCGAGCTTTCTGCCGGTACCCATCTTGAGGTGATAGACGGTATGGCTGCCGAGATAAGCCAGATCGACCACCTCCGCCGCCACCCAGTTGTATTCCCCGGCCGGGGGATCGCGCTTCACGCTGATCTTTTCCGGACGCACCGCGACGGCAAGCGGCATACCCAGCGTGCCGGTGATGCCGTGGCCGACGTAATGCCGGCATTCCGGCGTGTCGACGATCACATGGTCGGCCTCGTCCACCGCCAGCGTGCCGTCGAACAGGTTGACGTCGCCGATGAAATCCGCCACGAACCGGCAGTTCGGCGTTTCGTAGATTTCCGCGGGCGTGCCGATCTGCACGAATGCGCCCTCGTTCATCACCGCGATGCGGCCGGCCATGGCCATGGCCTCCTGCTGGTCGTGCGTCACCATCACGCAGGTCACCCCGACCTGTTCCACGATATTGGCCAGTTCCAGTTGGGTATGCTCGCGCAGTTTCCGGTCGAGCGCCGCCAGCGGTTCGTCGAGCAGCAGCAGTTGCGGCTGCCGCGCCAGGCTGCGCGCCAGCGCCACGCGCTGCTGCTGCCCGCCCGAAAGCTGGTGCGGCTTGCGCCGGGCGAAGGATTGCAGCTGCACCAGTTCCAGCAGACCGGCGACGCGCTGGCGGATTTCATCGCGCGCCATCCGGGCGCGGTGCAGCCCGAAGGCGATGTTGTCCCACACGTTGAGATGCGGGAACAGCGCATAGGACTGGAACATCATGTTGATCGGCCGCACGTAGGGCGGCACGTCGGTGATGTCGCGGCCGTCCAGGTAAATGCGGCCCGCGGTCGGCGTCTCGAATCCCGCCAGCATGCGCAACAGGGTGGACTTGCCGCAGCCCGAACTGCCCAGAAGCGCAAACAGCTCGCCGCGCCGGATATCGAGCGAGACCGCATCGACGGCGAGGGTGTCGTCGAATTTCTTGCTCAGATTGTCGAGGCGCAGAAAGGGCGCTTCCACTTCAAATCCCGGTCTTGAACTGGGTGAACAGCCGCGTCACCAGGCGCCGCGTATTCTGGTCGAGCAGACGCGCGGCGATCAGCTTCCGCTTGTCCTCGTCCGACATGAAAATCGTGTGGTTGGCCGCGATATCCCGCGCGACCAGCCTGACGGACGCCGCGTTCATGGTCGCGTAGAACATCTTGTTGGTGATGGCCGCGGCATTTTCCGGGCGCAGGATGAAGTTGATGAACAGATGGGCGTTGTCCGGGTGCGGCGCGTCGGCCGGAATCGCCATGCTGTCCATGAACAGGATCCCGCCGGTTTTCGGCAGCAGCGGGGTCACGGTGTTGCCCGCCCCGGCATCGCGCGCGCGCCGGCCGGCGATGTTGAAATCGCCCGAATAACCGAAGGCCATGCACAGCCCGCCGTTGGCCATGTCGTCGATGTAACCGGACGAACTGAACACCTTGATGTTGGGGCGGATCGCCTTGAGCACCCCGGCCGCCTCGCGGTAATCGGCGGCGTTCGCGGTATACGGATCCTTGCCCAGGTAGGCCAGAACGGCCGGGAAAACCTCGGTGGCCGAATCCAGCATGCTGATGCCGCAGGACTTGAGTTTGTTCGAATATGCCGGATCGAACATCAGCGCCCAGGCGTTGTCCGGCAGCGGCGTGGCGCCCAGCGCCGCCTTCACCTTCCCGACATTGATGCCGATGGTGAGATAGCCCCAGGCCCAGTTGACCAGATACTGGTTGCCGGGGTCCACCACCGCCAGTCGGGCCAGCATGGTGGGGTCCAGATTGCCCCAGCGGGTCAGGCGGGCTTTGTCGAGTTTGCGGAACATGCCGCCCTGAATCTGCAGCGCGGCCCAGTTGGCCGACGGCACGACAATGTCATAACCCGTCCGACCGGCCACCAGCTTGGCGTTCAGCACCTCGTTGCTGTCGTAGGTGTCGTAGCGGACCTTGATGCCGGTTTCCTTCTCGAACGCGGCAAGCAGGCCGGCCGGAAGATATTCGGCCCAGTTGTAGACATTCAGAACCTTGGGTTCGGCAGCCCATGCCGCAGAGGACAAACCGAGCAGAACGGCAATCAACAAGCCATCCCGCCACGAACCGGCGGCACGTGCAATGAAGCGAAGCGTCATGATTTTCTTCCAGTTTGCAATAAAGACAGTAACAAACATAGCGCAGAGCGCGGGGTGCGCTGTGCGCACCGAATATTACATGGGGGGTGCGTCATGCGCACCCCCCTCAGCCAAACGTCGCATCGATGGCGTGATCCGGCGTCTCGCGGATATCCGCGCCGTCGGCGAGCGGGCCCACGGGATTACAATTCCTCCCATGTCTCCCAAGAAAGAACTCTTCGAGCACTTCGCCCGCGTGGCCAAGGCCCTGTCCAGCGCCAACCGGCTGGAATTGCTGGAAGCCCTGGCGCAAGGCCCGCGCAGTGTGGATGCGCTGGCTCAGGCCAGCGGTCTTTCAGTGGCCAACACCTCGCAGCACTTGCAGATTCTGCGCGACGCCGGTCTGGCAACATCCCGAAAGGAAGGTTTGCAGGTGTTCTATCGTCTGTCTGACGACCAGATTCCCAATCTGCTGTCCTGCATCCGGGGCGTGGCCGAGAAGCACCTGGCCGAAGTCGAACGCATCGTGCGCGAAAACTTTGACAATCGCGACCCGCTCACCCCGGTGGGCCGTGATGAACTGATGGCCCGGGTCCAGAACGGCGAAACCATGGTGATCGACGTGCGGCCATCCGGTGAATATCGCGCCGGACACATTCCTGGTGCGGTGAATATTCCGGTGGACGAGCTGCCGCGGCATCTGGAATCTTTGCCGCGCGACCAGGAAATTGTGGCCTACTGCCGCGGGCCTTATTGCCTGCTGGCGTTCGAGGCGGTCGAGAAGCTGCGGGCCGCCGGTTTCCAGGCGCGCCGGCTGGAAGATGGTTTTCCGGAATGGCAGGCAGAACAGCGGCCGGTCGAACCCGGCTGATTCCCCCGTAAAACTCACGCCCGCGCCGGATTGACAAAACACCGCTTCCAACTCAATATTCAAGTGTTTATTTGAATACTTGATAGGGAGGCAGCCATGTTTTTCCGCCAACTCGCAACCCGGGAGGCCACCCTCTCCTATCTGTTCGGCTGCGGTTCCTGCAATGTCGCGGTCGCCGTCGACCCGGTATTGGGCGACGAGGACTGGTTCATCAACGAAGCCGCCAGGCAGAACGTGAAGATCACCCACGTCATCGACACCCACGTCCACGCCGACCACTATTCCGGCGGGCGGACACTGGCGGAACGTACCGGCGCGGCCTACTGCCTGCACGAAGCCAACGCCGGGCGGGTGCATTTTCCCTTCGAGCCGCTGAAAGATGGCCAGCGCATCGAAGTGGGCAACGTCTACGTCGACGTGCTGTACACCCCAGGCCATACGCCGGACTCCATCTGCCTGCAGGTGACCGACAAGCGCCGGACCGAAGCGCCCTGGTTCGTGGTTACCGGCGATACCCTGTTCGTCGGCGCCGTCGGCCGCCCCGATCTCGCGGGCAGGGAAACGGAGATGGCCGGGCAAATCTACGACAGCCTGCACGGCAAGCTGCTCACCCTGCCCGACGAGGTGGAGGTGTACGCCGGCCACGTGGCCGGCAGCGTGTGCGGCGCGGGCATTTCCGGGAAGCCGGCCTCGACCATCGGCTTCGAGCGACGCTGGAACCCCATGCTCTCGCTCGACCGCGAGGCCTTCGTCGAGGCACTCACCCAGGAAATCCCGCCCCGGCCGGCGGAGATGGAACGTATGGTCAAGGCCAATCTGGGCGTGGCGTGAGCCACGTATCAGGGTGGGCGTCGTGAGCCACGTATTCGGGTTGGCGGCATGAGCCACGCACTCGGCCGCGAAGTCGCGGAATACCGCTACGGCATCCGCAACAACTTCGCCCAGTTCTGCGCATCAACTGGTGCAGGTGTTTTTCGTCGGCCTGACCATCGGCATGTTCCGCACCGTGGTGCCGGCGCTGGCCGAATCCGAATTCGGCGTGGCCAAGGGCTCGTTCATGATGCTGATGGCCTTCGTCACCGCCTTCGGCTTCGTCAAGGGCACGCTCAATTTCGTCGCGGGCCGGCTGTCCGAACGCATGGGTCGCAAGAAGGTGCTGTTCCTCGGCTGGCTGGCGGCGGTGCCGATGCCCTTCATGATCCTGTATGCGCCTTCGTGGAGCTGGATCGTGGCGGCGACGGTGCTGCTGGGGGTGAACCAGGGCCTCACCTGGTCGATGACGCAGACCTCGAAACTCGATCTCACCACCGCCGAGCAGCGCGGACTTACGATCGGCCTGAACGAATTTTCCGGTTACTTCGGCGTGGCGGTGGCGGGCATCGTCACCGGCTATCTCGCCACCGCCTTCGGGCCGCGCGAGGGACTGATGCTGTTCGGCCTGGTGGTGGTGGGTCTGGCTGGTCTGCTGACCCTGCTGTGGGTGAAGGACACGCTGCCCTGGGCACACGCGGAAGGCAAAAAGCACGCCGCCGGTCTGATGACCGGGCCCGAAGCCGCGCTACCCAACCAACATCTCCGGCCACGCCCAGCACCTGGGAAGTGTTCACCCTGATGTCCTGGCGCGATGCGCGCATGGCCTCCATCAGCCAGGCCGGGCTGACGGAGAAATTCGTCGATGCGCTGGTGTGGGTGTTCTTCCCGGTCTACCTGTACCAGCATGGCCTCTCCCTGGCCGGCATCGGCTGGGTGGTGGGCGTGTACGGCTTCGTCTGGGGCATGTCGCAGTTCTTCACCGGGCATCTGTCCGATCGCATCGGCCGCAAGAAGCCCATCGTCTGGGGCATGTGGCTGTGCGGCGCGGGGGTCGCCCTGGTGCTGCTGGGCCAGGGTGAACTATGGTGGTCGTTCGCCGCCGCGGTGATGGGTTTTGGCATGGCGCTGCTCTACCCGACGCTGTCCGCCGCCGTCTCCGACATCGCCCACCCCAACTGGCGCGGTCGTGCCATCGGCATCTACCGCTTCTGGCGCGACCTCGGTTATGGGTATCGGCGCGCTGCTGCTGGGCGCGGTGGCCGCGCTGTTCGGCGGCATCGAAGCGGGCTTCTGGTTTACCGCTGCCGCGATGTTCGTTTCCGGCGCCATCGTCTGGCTGGCCTGTGACGAGACCCACCCGCGACTTAACCCGGCTTAACCCCGCCGCCGAATGATCGCTTCCAAACCAAAAGGAATATGAATGAACAAGACCCTGGTCGCGCTTGCCGTCAGCCTGTCCCTGCTGGCCGCCCCCGCTCTTGCGGATGAAAACCCGGTCGTGGTCGATGCGCTCTCCGGCTACATGGATTTCTCCGAATACGGCAGCAGCCTGATCTGGCCGGAACAGATTCCGAAAGAGGACTGGAAGAAGGTCTTCATCGTCGATGCCCGCGATGCCGCCCAGTACGCCAAGGAACATATCCCCGGCGCGGTGAACATCGAGTGGCGGCAGGCGGTGGCGCGTCGCGGCGAGTTGCCGAGAGACCGCATGGTGGTGATGTACTGCAACTCCGGTTCGCTGTCGGCGCAGGCGGTATTCGCCCTGCGCCTGCTGGGCTACGACAACGTCAAGGTGCTGCAGGACGGCATCGAAGGCTGGAAGGCGAAAGGCGGATTCGAAGCCAACGCCCGCGCCAGCAAGCCCGCCGGGCATTGACCGATGTGAACCCCGCCGACTACGACGCCTGGTACGACACCCCGCGCGGGCGCTGGATCGGCGAGACCGAATACGCGCTGGCTGCGCGCATGCTGAAAGCCCAGCCCGGCGACAGCCTGCTCGACGTCGGCTGCGGCACCGGCTGGTTCACGCGCCGCGCGGCGACCGACGGCCTCGTTGCCACCGGGCTCGATCCCAATCCCGGCTGGCTGGATTACGCCCGCGCCCACAGCAGCCCGGCGTTGCGCTGGGTGGAGGGCGATGCGCGCGCACTACCCTTTCCCGACCGTCGCTTCGACCATGTACTGTCCATCGCCGCGCTGTGTTTCATCGACGACGAACGGCAGGCCGTGGCCGAAATCGTGCGGGTGGCGCGCAATCGCTTCGCCATCGGCTGGCTCAACCGCTCCAGCCTGCTGTATCGGCAAAAGGGCAGAGACGGCGGCAGCGGCGCCTATCGCGGCGCGCGCTGGCATACCGCACAGCGAGGTGCGCGCGCTGTTTGCCGGGCTGCCGGTGCGCAATTTGACGCGTGCATTCGGCGATTTTTCTGCCTTCCGGAACGCGATGGGCTGCCTGGCTGGAGCAAGGCTTGCCTAGTGCCCTGCCGTGGGGCGGTCTGCTCATGGTCAGCGGCGAAAAGGTCTGATGCCGGCTTACCAGCCGATCCCACCCGGCGTCACGATCCTGAATCCCAAACCCGGACGGCGTTCGAGTTCGAGCAGCGCTTTGTCTTTGCTGACCAGAAAATCCGCTGCAACCGCGGCAGCCAGTTCCAGAAATTTCTGGTCGTCCGGGTCACTGCAGTGCGGCAGATTCAGGTTGGAGACGGGCACATCCGTCAGCCGGGACAGCATCCGGTACCGCGCCAGCAGGCCGGCCTGTGCGGCCGCATCCAGCCCGAATTCCGGGTAGGCCAGCACGCGGCGCAGTTCATCCAGCGTTTCCTCCGTCACGCAGCAACTTGCCCGCCCGGCTTCGAGCGCGCGCAGAATGGGAAGGGCAGTTGCATCGGAAAAATGCAGCAGGTCGAGAACGACGTTGGTGTCGAGTACCAGGCAAGGGAGGAAGTCCGTGTCGATTGGCATGCCCATAGTTAGCTTTTGAAATAGCGGCCCCCTCTATACTGTGTAAAAAACCGCTTGCTGAATGTTCATGATCTTAGCGTCTATGCTGAACCTGTCACCGTTCGTAAGTTGAGAAGATGAACTGGAATGTAGGGCTGCGCCAGCCCGGTGTGCCAGCAGCACTCGGCAGCGGCCTTGTTGTTCGGCGCGGGAACGCCGCTCGCCAAGTGGCTGCTTGATGGGGTCGATCCGTGGCTGCTGGCGGGCCTGCTCTATCTGGGTTCGGGAGTCGGGCTGACGCTTTATCGTCGCCTGAGCCATGCCCCTGCCGTTCGGCTTCCCCGGAACGAAGTGCCCTGGTTTGGCGGGGCGATTTTGGCGGGTGGAATCGTCGGCCCCGTGCTGCTGATGATCGGACTGACGGGCATGCCTGCATCGGGGGCTTCCCTCCTGCTGAATGCCGAAAGCGTGTTCACCGCGTTGCTGGCGTGGTTCGCTTTCAGGGAGAACTTCGACCGGCGCATCGCGCTCGGCATGCTTGCCATCGTGGCGGGCGCGGTCGTCCTGGGCCTGCCCGGACGGGAGGCGCGTATGGCCGGACTGTGGCCGGCGCTGGCCGTCCTTGGCGCGTGCTTCGCATGGGGACTCGACAACAACCTGACCCGCAAGGTATCGCTCACGGATGCCACCTGGATCGCATCGGTGAAAGGCTGGGTGTCCGGAACCGTCAACCTGGGCCTGGCTTTCTCGCTAGGCGCGCCCATGCCGGCACTGCCGAATTTGGCGGGTGCGATGATGCTTGGCCTGCTTGCCTATGGAGTGAGTTTGGCTTTGTTCGTAGTGGGTCTGCGCCACCTCGGTACCGCACGCACGGGCGCTTATTTCTCGGTCGCACCCTTCTTCGGTGCTTTGCTCGCCGTGCTGATGGGAGAGCCGATCACAATGCCGCTGCTTGTGGCGGGCGCATTGATGGCGCTGGGCACGTGGCTGCATCTGACCGAGCGCCATGAGCACGGACACGTGCACGAAGCGATGGAGCACGACCACGAACATGTCCACGACGAACACCACCAGCACGCGCACGACTATCCGGTGACGCCCGGTACCAGACACAGCCATCGCCACCGGCACGAACCCCTGATCCACACGCATCCGCACTTCCCGGACGCTCACCACCGGCATGGCCATTGAAGGCATCTGACCCGGCGGTTTTTCGTGCAGATGGAGGTGGCTACTTCCGACCGCTGCTCACCGCCGCAAGGATGCCCTGCAACAGCGCGACCGGCGTGGGCGGGCAGCCGGGCACTTCCACGTCCACCGGGATGACGCTGGAAATCTTGCCGCAGGTCGCGTAGTTCTCGCCGAACAGCGCGCCCGCCTCGTTGCATCCGCAGCCGCAGTCGCCCATCGCCACCACCCACTTGGGTTCGGGCGTGGCATCGTAGGTGCGCTTGAGCGCGGTTTCCAGGTTGCGGGTGACCGGGCCGGTGACCAGCAGCACGTCCACATGCCGGGGGCTGGCGGCGAACTTCACGCCCATGCCCTCGATGTTGTAGTGCGGGCCGTTGATGGCGTGGATTTCCAGTTCGCAGCCGTTGCAGGAACCGGCGTCGACGTGGCGGATGGCGATGGCCTGGCCGAACACCTTGAGGATTTCCGCGTGCAGTTCCTGCTCGCGTGTGCGCAGCGCGAGGATCGGCCTGCGGCGCCGGTTCGGAGACGATGCCGGTCTTGAAAATCTTTTGCAGGATGAGGTGCGTGGCCATGTCATAGATCCTGCCCGCTGTAGCTCAGGTTGAACGATTTGTTGATGAGCGGGAAGTCGGGAACGATGTTGCCGAGCACGCCCACTTCCAGCAGCGGCCAGTTCTGCCACGAAGGATCGTGCGGGTGCACCCGATCGAGCTTGCCGTCCGCGCCGATGCGCACCGCCACCACCACTTCGCCGCGCCAGCCTTCCACCCAGCCGAGGCCTTCGCATACTGCCGAAACGGGCGCGAGCGGGGCATGGAGATCACCCGCCGGCAGGCGCTGGAGGAGGTCGCGGATCAGGCGCAGCGATTCGTACACTTCGGCGAAGCGCACTTCGGCGCGCGCCAGCACATCGCCGCTGCGCTGCGTGGCCATGCTGACGTCGAGCTGGTCGTAGGGCGCCTGCGGGAACTGGGCGCGGGCATCCCAGGCCTGTGCGCTGGCGCGGCCGGCCAGGCCGGTCAGCCCGAGCCGCGCGGCCAGTTCGGGCTTGCACGATGCCGGTGTTGGCAAAGCGATCCTGCAGGCCGGCGTGTTCGTCGTAGATGGCCTTGAGTTCGCGCACTTCCGCTTCGATGCGGTCGGCTCTCGGCTGACGAGTTCCGCCTTGCCTGCGTCGGTGATGTCCACCGCCACGCCGCCCGGCACGATGCAGTCGAACAGGTAGCGGTGGCCGAACAGCCTGGCGGTGAGCCGCAGCCAGTCTTCCTTCAGCCGCCAGAACTGCATGAAGCCGAAGGACAGCGCGACGTCGTTGCCGAGGTAGCCGAGGTCGCCCAGGTGGTTGGCGATGCGCTCGATTTCCAGGAACAGGGCGCGCAGCCACACGGCGCGCTCGGGTACCGTGCTGGCGGTGGCGGTTTCCACCGCCATGCAATAGGCCCAGGCGTAGGCACTATGCGAATCGCCGGAAACGCGTCCGGCGAGTCTGGCGCCGGTGGCGAGATCCATGCCCTCGAAGCGTTTTTCGGTGCCCTTGTGGGTGTAGCCCAGGCGCTCCTCCAGCTTGAGGACGCGCTCGCCGATGATGGAGAAGCGGAAATGCCCCGGCTCGATGGTGCCGGCGTGGATGGGGCCGACCGGAATCTCGTGCACGCCCTCGCCTTCGACGCGGATGAAGGGGTAGGCGTCGGTGTCGTGTGTTGCGGGCTGAGCTGGCGTCGAAATCCTTCCGCAGCGGAAACGTGTCCGCTGGCCAGGCGCCGTGGCGCAGCCACTTGCGCTCGTCCACCGCGCCCTCGGCACGGATTCCCAGCAGGTCGAAGGTCGCGCGCTGCATGCGGTCGGCCTGCGGGAAGATATGGGCGAGATCGGGATAGGCGGGCGCCTCTGCCGGCAGGGCGCTGCTCACCCAGGCCAGGCCCGCGCCGGTGAGGAAGGCGACATGAATGCCGAAGCCGCCCTCCAGGTGACGGTCGTCCGATCCCCACAGCGCGATGAGCTGGCCGCCTTCATCCTTGACCGCACGGGCAAGGCCGGCAGATGCCGTGCTTCCAACGCGCCGCGCCAGAATGTGCGGCGCCGTGCGGGTCGAGGTTCCAGTCCTGTTCGCCGATCTTCATCTCAGCCTCCCAGCAACGTGCGCCGCCTGCCGATACCACGGCGGCAAGATACGGCGGGATGAACAGGCCCAGCATCAGCACCAGGCCCAGGTGCAGGAACACCGGCGTCAGCGCAGGCTGGTAAGGCAGCTTCGGCAGTTCGGTCTCGCCGAACACCATCGGCTGTACCTTGCCGAAGATGGACGCGAAGGCCACGCCCAGCGCGGTGAGCAGGAAGGGCGTGGCCCAGGGATGTTCGTGCATGGCGGTGGTGATGATGAGGAATTCGCTGGCGAACACGCCGAACGGCGGCACGCCGAGGATGGCGATGGTGCCCAGCATCAGCCCCCAGCCGATGGTGGGGTTGGTCTTGATCAGCCCGCGGATGCCGTCCATCAACTGGGTACCGGCCTTCTGCGTGGCGTGGCCGACGGCGAAGAAGATGGCGGACTTGGTGAGCGAATGCATGGTCATGTGCAGCAGCGCCGGCGAAGTTCGCCACCGCGCCGCCCATGCCGAAGGCGAAGGTGATGAGGCCCATGTGCTCGATCGAGGAGTAGGCGAACATGCGCTTGACGTCGGTCTGGCGCTTGATCAGGAAGGCGGCCAGCACCACCGAGAAGAGGCCGAAGCCCATCATCAGGTTGCCTGCCATGTCGTTGCCGAGCGCGCCGTCGACCAGCACCTTGGAGCGCATCACCGCATACAGCGCGACGTTGAGCAGCAGGCCGGAGAGCACGGCGGACACCGGCGTCGGGCCTTCGGCGTGGGCGTCCGGCAGCCAGCTGTGCAGGGGCGCCAGGCCGACCTTGGTGCCGTAGCCGACCAGCAGGAAGACGAAAGCCAGTGACAGCACCGTGGGTTCCAGTTGCGCCTTGACGCCGTTCAGGTGCGTCCACAGCAGCGCCGTGCCGCCCGAGCCCAGCACTTTTTCCGCCGCGAAGTAGAGCAGGATGGTGCCGAACAGCGCCAGCGCGATGCCGACGCCGCACAGGATGAAGTATTTCCAGGCCGCCTCCAGCGAAGCCGGGGTGCGGTACAGCGACACCAGCAGCACGGTGGCGAGCGTCGCCGCCTCCATCGACACCCACAGGATGCCCATGTTGTTGGTGGTCAGCGCCAGCAGCATGGCGCCGATGAAGATCTGATAGCTGCTGTGGTAGAGGCGCAGACGCTGCGCGTTGAGCCGGCCGTGCTCCTGCTCGATGCGCATGTAGGGACGCGAGAACAGCGCCGTGGTGAAGGCGACGAAGGCGGTGAGCGCGACCAGGAAGACGTTGAACGAGTCGATGAAGAACCAGCCCGCGCCCACCATCATCGGGCCCTCGCTCGATGATCCGGTGCGTCAGCAGCGCCGCTGCCAGCAGCGTCAGGAAGCTGAACAGCGCATTGATCTCGGGCGCATAGCTCCGGCAGCCCCATAGCGCCAGGAAAGTGCCGCCTGCCAGCGGAATGCCGAGTAGCCAGAAAATTTCCACGGCTTATTTTTCCTTGAGCTTTTCCATGTGTTTCAGATCCAGCGAATCGAAGGTCTCGCGGATCTGGAAGATGAAGATGCCGAGCACGAACACGCCGACCAGCACGTCCAGGGCCACGCCCAGTTCCACCACCAGCGGCATGCCGTAGGTGGCGCTGGTGGCGGCGAAGAACAGGCCGTTTTCCATCGCCAGGAAGCCGATCACCTGGGGAATGGCCTTGGTGCGGGTGATCATCATGAGGAAGGCGAGCAGCACGCAGGCCATCGCGATGCCCAGGGTCGAGCGCGTCACCGTGCCGGACAGTCTCCGAGATGGGCAGCGCCAGATTGAAGGAGAAGATCACCAGCACGATGCCGATCAGCATGGTGGTGGGGATGTTGATCATCGGCTCCACGACCCGGTTCACGTCCAGCTTTTTCATCAGGCGGTAGAAGTACCAGGGCATGGCGATGACCTTGAGCACCAGGGTGAGCGCCGCCGAGTAATACAGGTGATGCTGGTCGGTGGACCACGCGATCAGTGCCGTGGACGCCGACAGCGCCGCGCCCTGCCAGGCAAACAGGGTGATCAGGCCGGCGACGCGGCGCTGCGACAGCATGGCGAAGGAGATCAGCAGCAGCAGTGCGGCCAGCAGGTTGATGACTTGCAGGTGGTAGGTCAGGGACATCTCAAACCTCCAGCAGGAAATGGATCAGCATGCCCAGCACCGCCAGCAGGAAGGCGGTGCCCAGAAATTCCGGTGCGCGGAACAGACGCACCTTGGCGGAAATGGCCTCGATGAACGCCAGCACGGCGCCGCCGATGGCAAGCTTCGCCAGCATCGCGGCCAGCGCCAGGGGCAGCGCGGCGACAGTCGCCCTGGGCGGCGATGCCCCAGGGCAGGAACAGGGCGATGCCCAGCACGGAATAGGTGAACAGCTTCAAGGCCACCGCCCATTCGATCAGCGCCAGATGCCGGGCGGAATACTCCAGGATCATGGCCTCGTGGATCATCGTCAGTTCGAGGTGGGTGGTGGGGTTGTCCACCGGGATGCGCGCGTTCTCCGCCGTGGACACCATCCAGAACGCCACCGCCGCGAATGCCAGGCTGGGATAGATGACGAATTCCTGGTGCGCCAGGGTCTGCGACGATGATGGGCAGTTCGGTGGATTGCGAGATCAGGCTGGCGGTAAAGAACACCATGAGCAGCGCCGGCTCGGCGAGGAAGGACACCAGCATTTCGCGCCGCGCGCCGAGCGTGCCGAAGGAGGTGCCGATGTCCATCGCGGCCAGCGCCAGGAACACCCGCGCCAGGGCGAAGATGCCGACCAGCGCGATGACGTCCGCCGCCGGCGAGAACGGCAGGTCGTTGGCGATGGTCGGCACGATGCCGGCCGCCAGCGCCATGCAGGCGAAGATCATGTAGGGCGCGAAGCGGAACAGCGGCGAGGCTGTGTGCGCGATCACGGCGTCCTTGTGGAACAGCTTGCGCAGCGTGCGGTAGGGCTGGGTGAGCGGCGGCGCGCTGCGGCCCTGCAGCCAGGCGCGGCACTGGTTGACCCAGCCCATGAGCAGCGGCGCCAGCAGGATGGCCAGCAGGGTCTGGGCGATTTGCAGAACAATGCCGGCGCTCATCGCGTAAACACCAGAAGGAAGATCAGGGTGACGAAGCTGTAGATCAGGTACCACTGGATGCGGCCGTGCTGCAGCCGTCCGGCCTGCTGCCGACAGCCAGTCGGCCATGCGTGCGATGGGCTGGTACAGGAGGAACCAGATCTTGTCGAGCGACGCCCCGCGGTATTGCGGGTGGCGGTCGAATGGGTCGGGCGTTTCCCGCTCCACCTTCATGAACACCTCGAAAATCTGCCGGATGGGCTGGCCGAAGCCCTCGGCGCTGTCCTGCATGCGCGCATCCTGTTCCGGGTAGCCGCAGTCCCACGGATCGCTGCGGCGCACCCGACCGTGATAGACACGGCGCACCCACAGATAGGTGAGCAGCAGCACCACGACCACCACCGCGAAGAAAATCGAGCGGCGCATAGCTCGCCCGCTCCATCGAAATGGGCGCCAGCAGCAGCCAGTTGCCTTCCTGCGGCAGGGACTGGCCCACCAGCAGCGTGACCACGGGATCGAACCAGGCAATGACCTGGGTGGGCAGGAGGCCGAGCAGCACGCAGCCGGCGGCCAGCCAGATCATGCCCAGTCGCTCCGGCCAGCTGGCTTCGTGCGCATGATGCGAGGGCCGGGTCGCGCGGCTGGCCGAGGAAGATGACGCCATAGAACTTCACCATCACATAGGCCGCCAGCGCCGCCGCCAGCGCCACGGTGGCTGCCGCCACCGGAATCACCATGTTGAGATAGGGCTGGGTCAGGCCGGGTGTGAGCAGGAAGGCCTGCAACAGCAGCCATTCCGACACGAAACCATTGAGCGGCGGCAGACCCGCGATGGCCAGCGCGCCGATCAGGGTCAGCCAGGCGGTCCACGGCATGAAGCGCATCAGGCCGCCCAGATACCCCATGTGGCGCACGCCGGTGGCATGCAGCACCGAGCCCGTGCCGACAAACAGCAGGCCCTTGAAGAAGGCGTGGTTGATCGCGTGATACAGCAAGGCGGTGAGCGTCAGCGCCGCCAGCGCGCCCTTGCCGTCGGTGTGGAAAATCAGCGTGAGCCCGAATGCAGCGAGAATCACGCCGATGTTCTCGATCGACGACCAGGCCAGCAGCCGCTTCATGTCCGACTGCACGGCGGCGAAGATCACGCCGTAGAGCGCGGTGATCAGGCCCAGCGCCAGCGCCAGCGTGCCCCACCAGCCGATCTGCACATTGAGCAGATCGAAGGTCACGCGCAGCAGGCCGTAGATGGCGGTCTTCAGCATCACCCCGGACATCAGCGCGGACACCGGCGAGGGCGCGGCCGGGTGCGCCTCCGGCAGCCACACGTGCAGGGGCACCAGGCCCGCCTTGGCGCCAAAGCCGAACAGCGCCAGCAGGAACGTGACCGAAGCCCAGAACGGCGTCATCTGCGCCAGGCGCATGGTATTGAAGGTGTAGTCGCCGTGCCCGCCCTGCAGCACGCCGAAGGTCAGCAGCAACGACACTGCGCCGACATGCGCGATCAGCAGATAAAGAAATCCGGCACGGCGGATCTCGGGAATCTTGTGATCGGTGGTGACCAGGAAGTAGGACGACAGCGCCATCACCTCCCACGCCACCATGAAGGCATAGGCGTCGTCCGCCAGCAGCACCGTCACCATGCCCGCCAGGAACAGGTGGTACCACAGGGCCAGCAGGGCGAGCGGGCCTGCGGCCATGCTCCGGAAATAGCCCGACCGCGTATACCGTCACACCGAACGCCGCGCCGCCCAGCAATACCAGGAAGAAGGCGGACAAGGCATCGAGCCGAAGATGGAAAGGCAAATCCGGCAGGCCGATGGGCAGCACGACGGTGGAAGCCGGCAACAACATGCCGGCCACGCCCACACCCGCGATTATGAGTGCGCCCAGCGCGCCCAGCGGAAAAATTAGCCCGATCAGTACGCCGTGACTGCGTTGCAGCAGCAATGCCGCAAATCCCAGCGCCAGCCAGAAAAGCACCCCGGCCCAGGCCAGATCGAGGACGTGAGCATCAAGGTAAGCCAACAGTGACATCGAGACCATGGGTATAACAAACGGATTTGATTTTATTGGTAATATAAGTTAACTACAATGTTAATGTAATTAACAAATCTTCACGCGTCCCATGATCATGGAAAACCGTACCGCCCGGCTCACCGTCCTCATCGATCCGAGAAAAAAGAAACTGTTCGAGGAAATCTGCGCACAGCGTGACCTGACGCCATCGCAGGTGGTGCGGCGGCTAATCCGACAGTACATCATCGACAACGCAGGCGGCAGGAAATTGCCCGAGTGGCTGACGGCGGCTGCGCCGCGCGGCGAGGATTAGAAAAGGGCCAAGGGCGCACTGCCATGGTCCCAATGAAGACCGGTGCGCCACGGATTTTGCGGGTTCACGAATCAGCCTCGTGATCTGCTTGCGTGCTGCCTGTTACCCGTTCCGGGCCAGACAGGATTCCTTTTCGCAAGACGGGTCTCTTCCAGACTGGCAACGCGCCCTGACGCTGGGATTCAGGATAGGACCTGCCTCAGTTTCTCGATGGCCTCCTGATCCGTGGCAAAGATCTGGGAAGCCCCGATCTTTTTCGTCAACCCTGTCCGATCCAGTACATCCTGAACCTGTTTTTTGATTCCGCTGAAGATGAGGGTGATGCCATTATCCCTGAACCTGGTGACCAGATTGCCGAGCATTTCCACACCCGACGCGTCCAAATCATTGATGCCGCTACACTTGACCAGAACATGGCTGATCCCCGGATTTTCCCGTTCCAGCTGTAGCAGGGCATCCTCAAAATAAGACACATTGACAAAGCGCAGTGCGCCGTCGAAACGAAGCGCGCCCAGCTTGGGGTGTAGCGGCTGCAAGCCGTGTCGTTCGGCATCACGCAGGGTGGCATCCTGATGCATGCCCAGGATCGCGATACGGGGCCGCATCATGCGGTACAAGAGGAGTGCCAACGACAGCAGGATGCCGGTCAGAATGCCATTCTGGATGTTCGGTGCGAAGGCCAGCGTGGCGACGAAGGTGATGATCGAGGCAATGCCGTCATCGCGGTTGGCGCGCCAAGCCTTGAAGATCACCTGGAAATTGAGCAGGCCTAGCACCGCCACCATGATGATGGCGGCCAGCACCGGCTTGGGCAGATGGTAGATCGGCGCGGTAAAGAACAACAGGGTCAGCAATACGAACATTGCCGAGATTACCGAGGACAAACTTGTCCGCGCATTCGAAGCCAGGTTCAGTGCAGAGCGCGAGAACGATCCACTGACCGGCATCGAATGGCAGAACGCTGCCGCGATCTTGGCCAGACCCTGACCGATCAGTTCCTTGTTCTCATTCCAGGGCTGACGAGTCTTGATGGCGATGACCTTGGCGCTCGACATGGCCTCCATGAAGCTGATGAGGGCGATGACAAAGCCGGCTGGCAGCAGGGCGATGCTGGCGTGCCAATCCAGTGGCGGCAGGCTGAAGCTGGGCAGTCCCTGCGGAATGTCTCCGACCACATGACCGCCTATGTTTGCAAACTCAAGCGCATAGCTTGCCCAGGTCAGCAGCACCACCGTAATCAGGACACCGGGCAGACGCGGGGCGAAGCGCTTGAAAGCCAGCAACAAGCCCATGGCAGTGAGGCCGAATCCTAACGACATCTCATGCATGGCATTGATATGAGTGAGGATGTTCCAGATATCGACCAGGAAGTGACTTGACTGCTGAGCGGGAATCCCCAGCAGGGTAGGCAGCTGCGACAGGCTGATGATGAGGGCAGCGGCGTTGATGAAGCCCATCAGCACAGGATGCGAAAGAAAGTTGAGCAACACGCCCATGCGAAGTACACCGAAGCCCACTTGAAACAGGCCGGATAACAGCGCCAGCAGAATCACGTAGGCATAGAACTGCTCGCTGCCGTGGGCGGCGAGCGGGGCAACGCTGGCGGCAGTCAGCAGCGAGGTCATCGCCACCGGGCCGGTCGAGAGTTGACGCGACGCGCCGAATACGGCGCCGACGATCGTCGGGATCAGAGCCGCGTAGAGACCGTAATACGCCGGGACGCCGGCCAGTTGCGCATAGGCCAGCGCCTGCGGGATCGCCACCAGCGAAACGGTGATGCCCGCGACAAGATCATCTCTTACTGTGGCTGTATTGAAGGAGAGTTGCTGTAGATGGGAAAACGGATTAAGCGGAAGCTGGCCTCTGGAAAGATGGATGGACATAAGATGGGCGGTCAGGGTTTGGCGAGGTGGCGGTATGAATTGGTGGCTATCGGGCTGGCCTTGTGAGGGTCCAGGGACGACCGGGGCGTGACGATTGAGTGCACAAAGGGCAAGCTGGGCCCGGGATTGTCCAACTGCTCTAATAGAAGCTGGAACTCGCTCAGGTTGCCGACGTTGGCAAAGGCCAAGGCATTGAGTACGCGGTGCAGACTGGTGTTGATCATGGTTGCAGTGGGCCAATAGCCCAGATGAGATTCTTCGTTCTCTTACAGAAGCATGGTTCATGCCAGATACGTAACCGCCTGTATTGTAAAGAATATATTAGAATTCCCGGGGGCATGAATAGGATGGGTTGATGCAAACTGCATCGTATCCCGCATATCAAGTCTGCGCATGGGCCCTGGCTCACGCAATATCGCCCGCATTTCATTGTTGCATGTCAATATGCCTAAGTAGCATAATGCAACACCCCATCCTTGGCTGACCCCCGGCATCCCTTGCAAGCCTCGCTGCAAAACAAGCTCACCTTCGGCTACCTTCTGGTGGCGATGCTGACCCTGGCCGTTTCGCTCTACACCTTCGAGGAGACCCGTGTGCTGGAGCAACGCGTGCTGCTCGGCGAGCGTGTAACGGAGTTGTTCGACACCGCCCTGGAGATCCGCCGTTTCGAACGCAACTACTTTCTTCATCGAGAGGAGGCGGATCGGCTTGAGAATGCCCGATACATTAATGATCTGCATCGTTTGCTGGACACCGCCGAGGCGGATTTCACCCGTCTGGGAGTGAGCGACAGCGTCGGCACGCTGCGCGCGGAACTGGCAAGTTATGCCCAGCTGATACAGCGCTATGCCCAGACAGATCCGCATGAATTGACCAGCCGGAGCACGCTGGAAGCGCAGATCCGGGTGGTGGGCAAGCGCATCGTCGGCGTGGCCGAGACTGCGGCGGGTTCGGAGCGCAGCCAGGTACGGCATCTGCTCGCCTCTTTCCGCATGGTGCTGGTGGTGACCATCGTCACACTGGCGCTGCTGATGATCGGAATCGGTCAGGCCTTGTCACGACGGGTGGTACAGCCACTCAAACGCATGGAAGAAGGCGTCGATGCCATCGAGCAAGGCAAGCGCGACAAGCTGCTGGTGCCCTCCGATGATCGCGAGCTGGTCGCCGTAGTCAGCGCCTTCAATCACCTGATGCGCGAACTGGAACAGCGCCAACGCAATATGTTACGTGCAGAGAAGCTGGCCGCGCTGGGCACGCTGGTGTCGGGCGTGGCGCATGAACTCAACAACCCATTGTCGAACATATGGTCGTCCTGCCAGATCCTGCTCGAGGAACTGAACGAGGCGGACCCTGCGGCGCAGCGCGAGTTGCTCCTGCAAATCGACGACCAATGCGAACGGGCGCGCAACATCGTACGTTCCCTGCTCGATTTCGCTCGCGATCAACCCTTGCGAATGCAGCCCGTCGTATTGCGACAACTGGTCAACGAAACCCTGTCGTTCCTCAAGGCCGAGGTGGGCGCCGACGTGCGGATACAGGTCGAAATCCCCGCTGATCTGAGCGTCGTGGCCGACCGTCAGCGTCTGCAGCAGGTCTGCCTCAATCTCATCAAGAACGCCTTGCAGGCAGTGGGAACGGCCGGTTTGGTCAGCATCGCGGCACACCGCGTGGTGGATGGCGAGGTCTTCCCGGTTGCCTGCCCGGTACAAGGCGCTGCGGTCGATCTGATATTTGGCGACAGCGGGCCGGGCATCGCTGCCGAGGTGTTGCCTCGCGTGTTCGATCCGTTCTTCACCACCAAGGACGTCGGCCACGGCATGGGCCTGGGCCTTTTCATCGTGCGTGAAATCATCGAGCAGCACGCGGGTTGCATTGCCGTTGAAAGTGAACCCGGCCGATTTACCACCTTCCACATCCGCTTGCCGCAAGCATCGACAGCGCTCACGGTGAATCCATGACCCCAGCCGGAAAGTTACTGCTAATAGACGACGAGCGCGTTGCCCTGCGCAATCTCGAGCATGTACTCAAGAAGGAAGGTCACACGGTCACCGCCACCACCAGCGGCGCCAACGCACTGAGTCTGCTGGAGAAGCACGTTTTCGACGTGGTGCTGACCGATCTTAAAATGGAAAAGGTGGATGGCATGCAGGTACTGCGCCGCTGTCGCGAACTGGCGCTGGATACCGAGGTCATCATGATTACCGGTTACGCCACACTGGACTCCGCCGTGGAGTCCATGAAGGAAGGCGCCTTCCACTACATCGCAAAACCTTATCGTCTGGACGAGGTACGCCAAGTGGTGGCCGAGGCGCTCGACAAGGTTCGCCTCAAACGCGAAAACGTCTCCCTGCGCGGCCAGCTGGACGCCTTCCTGGGACGGGTAAAAATCATCACCCAGAATGCCGCCATGCTGAAACTGCTGGAAATGGCACGACAAATCAGCCCCACCGGATGCAACGTCCTGATCACGGGCGAATCCGGTACCGGCAAGGAACTGTTCGCGCGCTATTTGCACGAGTACGGGGGGCGTCCCGATGGCCCGTTCGTAGCGGTAAATTGCGGCGCATTCAACGAGGAACTGCTGGCGAACGAACTGTTCGGCAACGAAAAAGGCGCATTCACCGGTGCCATCGGCAAGCCCGGGCTCATCGAAACCGCCAACGGCGGCACCCTTTGTCTGGACGAAGTCACCGAAATGTCCACCGCCATGCAGGTCAAATTGCTGCGCGTCATCCAGGAGCGCGAGGTCCTGCGTCTGGGTGGCACCCAGCCAGTCAAGGTCGATGTGCGCGTCGTATCCGCCACCAACCGGGATGTGCCGGAACGGGTCAAAAGCGGCCGTTTCCGTCAGGACCTCTATTTCCGACTCAACGTCGTCAACCTGCATATCCCGCCCTTATCCGAGAGGCGAGACGACATTCCGCTGCTGGCCTACCACTTCCTCAATAAATGCTCCACCATGATGAAGAAAGCGGTCACCGCAATCGACCCCCAGGTGCTCGATCTGCTCGTCGCCTATGACTTCCCGGGCAATGTGCGCGAACTTGAAAATCTTATCGAACGGGGCGTGGCTTTGTGTGTCGGCAACACGATCGAACCCACGCATCTGCCCGATGCCATGCGTGAGCTCGCATTACGCAGCCCACGCAAGAAAGATGGGAAAATACCCACGCTAAACGAGCAGGAAAGAGACTATATCCGGTGGGTGCTCAAGGAAACACTCGGTAATCAGACTTTGGCCGCGCAAATCCTGGGCATCGACCGGGTGTCGCTGTGGCGAAAGCTGAAGCGTTACGACCTGGAAAAATAAGCTTCCGCGCAAGCGTGCTATGCCTTGCCTACCCGCCCGGACCGGCGGGTCAGAACTCGTTGCGGATTCGTTTATAACCCTTGACCAGCTCGTTGTTAGCCTGCGCCACGCTCTCGGAAAAGCCGGT
Source organism: uncultured beta proteobacterium (assembly GCA_963726485.1). Taxonomy (GTDB): domain Bacteria; phylum Pseudomonadota; class Gammaproteobacteria; order Burkholderiales; family Thiobacillaceae; genus Thiobacillus. The sequence goes on from CAVSCL010000038.1 coordinate 120,176, forward strand.
CACGTCGGGCGTCACCCGTTCGATTTTGGCAAGCTCTTCGTCGGAATGAACATTGACTGTGGAAGGAATGTAGAACCCCGCTGGCACGGTGCAGCCTTCCACCACGGAATTGTGGCGGATTACCGAGCCATCACCGACCGAGCAGTTGAACAGCACCGAATTGAACCCCACAAATACGTTGTCCCCCACAGTACAGGGACCATGCACAATGGAACGGTGCGCGATGGAAGAGCAGCGGCCAATCGTAACGCCGCCGCCTGCCTTGCAATGAATCACCACGCCATCCTGGATGTTGGAATTGGCCCCGATCACGATCGGCTCCATGTCCCCGGCATCGTTCACCTCGTCGGCGCGGATAACCGCATAGGGGCCGATGAACACGTTTTCCTCGACAATGATCTTGCCGCAGAGGATGGCAGTGGGGTCGACGAAGGCGCTGTCGTGGACGACGGGCAAATGCCCGGAGGGATTCTTGCGGATCATGACTGATCTCCAAAATACATAAGGCCGTACGGAATTATCCCGCACGACCTCTATTTTGTGGCAGCCGGATCAGGGCTTGACGATCAGTACCGGGCAGATTGCCTGTCCGATTACCCGTTCGGCCACGCTGCCCAATAGGACCTTGGCCAGCCCGGTACGACCGTGGCTGCCCATGACGATCAGATCCGCGCCAACATCCTCGGCGGCCTTGACGATGGCCTCATCCGGGCGACCTTCCACGATCTTGCCCTCGGCCGCGACACCCATGCCCTTGAGCCGTTCCACCTTGGAGGCGACGGCCTGTTCAGCTTCCTGGCGGCGCGCCGCGCTATGGCTGCCGGTCACCACTGAAACCACGGTGACAGGCAGGCCGGCCTGCTTGGCCAGGTGACCGGCGGTGCCGGCGGCGGCCTCGCTGTGGGGGGAGCCGTCGGTGGCAAGCAGCACGCGCCTCTCCCAAAGACGGGAGGCGCGCGGCGCCACCAATACGGCACAATCGGCATGGCCGATGACCTTGGCGGTGGCGTCGCCCACCATCATGCGCGCTATGCCGCGCTTGCCGCGGCGGCCGATGACAACCACGTCAGCGCTGTACTCTCTGGCGCAGTCCAGGATACCCTGAGAAGGGTCGCCAGCCTCGCGCGTCACCGCCTCGGTGCCCACGCCCGCTTCCGCGACGAAAGATTTGAGGGCTTCGCGTGCGCGCTTTTCGGCTTCCTCCGCGAGGTTGGGCACCAGGGTGCTGTATTCCGGGTTGTTCAGGGCGATGGACAGGCCGATCAGACGGGCGCTACGCGCCCTTGCCAGGGCCACGCCGGTGCGAATCGCGCCGGCGGAGTAGTCGGAACCGTCGGTGGCAACCAGAACACGATTAAGCATCCCGTTTTCGGATAATGCGGTCATGGGCTTTCCTCGCTGGTTTAATCGGCCACGGCTTTACGCGCACTGACGGACTGTCTTTCCCGATGTTCCTTCATGCCTTTCAGCAAGGCGGAGATGACGGTGTAGGCACCCAGGAACAGAGCCAGGAACAACACCCCATCGCCCACCATCTTCAGCATCTTCACGGTGGCCTCCGGCAGCGGCTCCATCATGCCCAGCTTGCCCAGGTAGCCGGGGATGTAGAAGAAGCGAGAGAACAGCACGGTCAGCATGATGACCGCCATGGTGAACTTGACCTGATAGTCCTTCACGTAGGTGGTGCCGATGGCGCCGATCTGGATGCCGAACAGCGAGCCGAACAGGATCAGCATGGCCATGCGGATGTCCACGGCGCCTTCGAGTCCATAGAAGAGGGTACCGCCCAGGCCCATGACGAAGGCGATCACCAGTTCCGTGGCCGAAGCCATGATGGCGGGCACGCCCAGGATATAGATCATCGCCGGCACGCCCACAAAGCCGCCCACGGCAATGGCGGAGGCCAGGAAGCCGGTGCAGAAACCGATGGGGACCATGAACAGGACGGAAAGCTCGGACTTGGCGCCCATGGAATAGATCATGGTGCCGGGGATGCGCACCGACTGCACCCATTTCGCCAGCCTGGTCAGGCCGATCTGCTCCTGTTCCTCGTCGTTCATGTTCTTGAGCTTGCGATAGTCCTTGAACACGAAGGTGCCGACGATGGCCAGGGTGACGATGAACATCACCGAGACATAGAGATCGGTGCCCACCGCACCGAAGCTGTTCTTGATGTCCGTCATCACATGCTTGCCGAACAGCACGCCGGCCTCGGCGAACACGCCCAGCACCAGGCCCAGTTTCACGTCCACCTGGCCGTATTTGTTGCGCTTGACCGCACCGACCAGCGCCTTGGGAAACTTGTGGCAGATGTTGGTGGCCACTGCGACGATGCCGGGCGCGCCCAGGGTCATCATCGCCGGGGTCAGCACAAAAGCGCCTCCCGAGCCGATGAAGCCTGACACCATGCCGCCGACGAAGCCGACCAGAATCAGAATGATGGCCTTGGTGGCGTCCAGTTCGATGAAGTTGATGAGTTCCATGCCATGCTCCATGTCGGCTCCTATTTCTTCGCTTTCAGGCCGACCACGTCCCAGAACAGGCCGGTGAACAAACCGTGCGTAAAGGACAAGGCAAAAGCCATGGCGATGGGCGCAAACACGTACCACCAGGTGCCGTCGATGAAGCTGCCGCCCTTGGCCGCGCACATCTCCGGCGTGGCCTTGTTGAAGTAGACTGTGTTCATGTCTTCCTGCAGCACACAGGCATCCAGCGTGGTGTGGGCAAGGCGCAGGAATTCGTCGGCGTAGTGAAACAAGACCCAGTAAAGCAAGGCGGTAATGCCACCCCAGATCAAGGTCTTGCCAAGGCTGGCTTGACTTGTGGCCATCGACATCTCCTTATTTAACTGATTGTTGATATATGCATCGGAAGAAAAACATTCACACCCGAATCCGGGTGCCGGCATTTGACGTAATTTTAACATTAAGTCGCCTAAACTGAGCTGATTCATGACAAAACACGACTTCTGGTAGATGAAATTTCCGGTTTCTTTGCATATTCTTGTCATTGAGGACAATCCCGATCTGGCTGCCAATGTCTGTGACTTTCTGGAAGCAAAGGGTCACGTCGTGGACGCGGCGGGCGATGGCATAACCGGACTGCATCTGGCTGTTACCAAAAATTTCGATGTAATTGTTCTGGATATCGTGTTGCCCGGTATGGACGGGCTGACTGTTTGCAGAAAATTTCGGGATGAAGCCAAAAGCAATACCCCTGTCCTCATGCTGACTGCGCGCGACGCGCTCGATGACCGTGTAGCCGGACTGGAATGCGGGGCGGACGATTACGTACTCAAGCCGTTTGCCCTGCGCGAACTGGAAGCCCGTCTCAAGGCACTGGTCCGGCGTTCAAAACGAGGTGTGACACCGTCCGTTCTGCGCGTGGACAACCTGGAGTTAGATCCCGCGCTCATCATGGTTCGCCGTGGGGGGCGCAACATCAATCTGCCGCCGATTCCACTCAAGATATTGGAGACCTTGATGCGCGCTTCACCGCAGGCAGTCAGGCGCGAGACACTGGAGCGTGCCGCCTGGGGCGATACGCCGCCCGATTCGGACGCCTTGCGCACGCACATGCATACTTTACGTACAGCAGTGGACAGTCCTGGGGAGACACCCCTTATCCACAACCTGCGAGGGATTGGTTACCGGTTGGCTGTGACCGATGCGCTTTAACCGCAGCCTGCGTTTTCGCGTTGCCACTGCCTTCGCGGCGACGGGCGGCATCATCAGCCTGGTGATGGCGATTGGTCTGTATATCGGTGTGCGGGACGCAGGCGAACGGCTGATTGACGAAACGCTGAACGCAGAAATGCAGGACTACCTGTCACGGCGCAGCCGCAACCCGCATTCTCTGCCGCCCGCCACCGCCACCTTGCTAGGCTATGTCCTACCGGCCCGCCAGGGCGAGCCCAGCCCGCCGTCTGTGATTGCCGCGACTGGCTCCAGGCCTGCATGAAATCAGGCTGGGTGCGGTATTTTATCGCATCGCCATAGCAGAACGTGCCGGCAACCTGTATTTCCTGCTTTACAACGAAACCCATTTCCGCGAAAAACAGGCCAGCCTGATTTTTTACCTGACGGCATTCGTCGTGCTGATGACGCTTTTTTCAGGCGGGCTGGCGCTCTGGCTTGCTGAGCGAGTGATCGAGCCGGTAAAGGAACTGGCGCGCCGGGTGCGCGATGTGCGGCCAGACTCGCACCCGGAAAAACTAAGCGAGGACTTTCCCCATGATGAGGTCGGCGAACTCGCGGACGCCTTTGAGCAAACCCTGAATCGCCTGGCGGATTTCATCGACCGTGAACGTGCTTTCACCGCCGATGTTTCGCATGAATTGCGCACACCGATCGCCGTAATTCGAGGCGCGGCAGAGGTGCTGCTGGCCGACGAAACCCGTTCAGACAAGGATCGCCTGAGGCTGGAGCGTATCGAGCGCGGCGCTGCCGACATGGCGGATTTGTCCACTGCGCTTCTGGCCATGGCGCGCGAGCGCGATGACGACCGTGGCGAACCGGTCGATCTGGCCACGCTGATCGAGGAAACGGTGGAAAAACACCAGCATCTCTTAGGCAATCGCCCGGTCGACGGTTCACCTGGAATTTTCTACACGCCCTCGCGTTACTGCCGATACGAACCTCCTCGCCATCGTGATCGCCAACCTGATCCGCAACAGTTTCACCTATACCGAACGGGGCGACATCCGGGTCCGGCTGGACGAGCACTCGCTGAGTGTGACCGATACCGGGCTGGGCATCCCGCATGCCGCACTCGACAAGGTCTTTCAGCGGCTCTACAAGGGCGCTCATAGCGAGGGGGCAGGCATCGGACTGTCGCTGGTCAAGAAAATCTGTGACCGATACGGCTGGTCGATTTCGCTGGACAGCATAGAGGGACAGGGCACGCTGGCCGTATTGCAGTTTTAACTGTCTTGACGTTTTCTTGACTTACGCTTGACGCTACCCAAATGCAGGCCGGGTTATATCTTGCATGTCTATCACATGTACGTTAACCGCGATGTCACTGCCCACTGCGCACACGCTGCCAATCTGGCTCAAACCCTTTACTTCCTTTCTAGCCTGGTGGCCGCGCGTCAACCGCGAAACAACGCGTGCCGACCTGATGGCGGGTTTGACCGGTGCCCTGGTTGCGCTGCCGCAAGGGGTAGCGTTTGCCACCATCGCCGGGATGCCGCCTGAATACGGCCTGTATGCAGGCATGATTCCCGCCATCATTGCTGCCCTGTTCGGCTCCAGTTGGCATCTGGTGTCCGGACCCACCACGGCTGCGTCCATTGTGCTGTTCTCGGTGCTCTCGCCGCACGCTGAACCGGGTACTGCGCAATACGTGAGTCTGGCGCTGACGCTGACGTTTATGGTCGGCCTGATCCAGATTGTCATGGGTCTGGCCAAGCTCGGCACGCTGGTGAATTTCATTTCCCATTCGGTGGTGACCGGTTTCACCGCTGGTGCCGCCATCCTCATTGCCACCAATCAGGTGAAGCATTTCACCGGGCTGGCGATTCCACGCGGTTCCTCTTTCTCAGACACCTGGAGCCAAGTGTTCACGCACGCCAACGAAATCGAGATCGCGATTGCCGCGACGGGGGTTTGCACCCTGCTGCTGGGTATCGCGGTCAAGCGCTGGTTGCCGAAACTGCCGTACATGATTGTCGCCATGCTGGGCGGCGCGCTGTTCGGCAATCTTGTCGGCATCCGGTTCGGCGTCGAGCTGCCCGCCGTAGGGGCGCTGCCGGCCAGCCTGCCGCCCTTGTCGGCACCGAATTTCGACGCGGAGAGCATCCGTGCCGTCGCCTCCGGCGTGATCGCGGTCACGCTGCTGGCGCTGACCGAGGCGGTGTCGATCGCCCGGGCGCTCGCGGCGCGCTCCGGCCAGCATGTGGATGGCAACCAGGAGTTCGTTGGCCAGGGTATGTCGAATCTTGCCGGCGCGTTCTTCTCAGGTTACGTCGCCACCGGCTCCTTCAATCGCAGCGGCGTCAACTACGCAGCCGGCGCGAAAACGCCGCTGGCGGCGATGCTGGCGGGCGTCTTCCTGCTGGTTCTGGTGTTGTTCGTCGCGCCCTGGGCGCAATATCTGCCGAATGCCGCCATGGCGGGCATTCTCTTCCTGGTGGCATGGGGGCTGATCGATTTCGACGAAATCATTCATACCTTCAAGACCAGTCGTCAGGAAACCGCCATTCTGGCCTCCACTTTCGCCGCCACACTGTTCCTGACGCTGGAGGAGGCCATCATCATCGGCGTGCTGATGTCGCTAGCCATTTATCTTTCACGCACATCCAAGCCGCAGGTACGCCTGCGCGCGCCCGACCCTAACCACAAAAAACACCGCTTTACCGATGCCGAAAACGCGCCGCAATGCCCACAGTTGCGATTCGTGCGCATCGATGGTTCCTTATTCTTCGGCGCCACCTCACACATCCGCGAATCGCTGGCCGCGCAGGACTTGGACGCACCCGGACAGAACCATGTGGCCGTCATCGCCCACGCCATCAACTTCATCGATCTCGCGGGTGCCCACTATCTGGCCGAAGAGGCTGCGCGGCGCCGCAGCCAGGGGGGCGGGCTGTATTTCATCCGCATCAAGGACACGGTGCAGGAACAGTTTGCGGAGAGCGGCGCGTTGAAAGTCATCGGCGGCGCTAACCTGTTCGACTCCAAGACCGAGGCGATTTCCGCCATTTACAAGAAACTCGATCCTGCAGTTTGCCGCACCTGCAAGGCAAGAATCTTCCGCGAATGCCAACCGGCGCTGGAGGCAGCCGCGCCGCTTGCCTCGATGAGGGCAAAGCATGCCTGAAATACGCCCGTACCGCCGCGTTCTCGCGCTTATCCGCTTCGACGGCTCGGACGAGCAGATTGCCAGAAGAGCGATTCATCTTGCGCGGCTCAATCAGGCCCGTCTCGCCTTTCTGCATCTGGTTGAACCGGATGAAACCCTGGGCGGCGGCTATCCTGGAACACGTTCAAGCCAGAATGCAGCCTCGGTGAAGAATGCCGCGGTCAGGCGGCTCAATTTCCTGGCAGCCATGCTTGGCGCCGGGGACGCCGAATGCCTGACAGGCTTCGGCCACCTGCCGCAAATGTTCCAGGGCGCGCTGAAAGACTGGCAGCCTGACCTGATCGTTGCCGCCGGGCCGCTCCCAGGCGTGGCCGGGTCAATTGATTGCCTGATCGCAGCTCGCCCAATTCAATCGGGCGGCGGCAAGCTCAGGGTCTTGGCGCACTGGTTGATTTCACAGCTTAGACCCGCTGCCATGTAACGATAAGTCGCGGCATGACCGGGGTATGCACAATTCGATCCACCGACCCGATTGGACGAAGCATGCAACTAGACCAACAGGGCTCGACCCTACATAAACCCAGGCACCTATGCAGCACATAACAATGGCACACATCGTGATTCTGGGCGCCGGTATCGGGGGCATGCCGATGGCATTCGAAATGCACGAGAACACGTGCCCCGAAAACCGCATAACGGTTATTTCCAGCACGCGGACGTTTTATTTTGTGCCGTCCACCACCGGGTGGCGGTGAACTGGCACACCTGGCGACATCGAGTTGCCAATCGAGCCCATCCTCAAGAATAAGAATATCGACTTCATTCCGGTGGTCGCCAAGCGCGTCCACCCCGAGCTGAGCCGAATCGAACTGGCAGACGCCGCAGCATCGATTACGACTAATCGCGTCATCGCTACCGGGCCGAAACCGGCATTCGACGAAGTCGAGGGCCTCGGCCCCCTGTTCTCAACAAAATCGGCGATATTCGCCGCCCGGTCCACATTGTCGTCCACGGCCATGGCGAAAAAACTGCATGGTCGCTCGACGAAGCTCTCGCCCATACCCAGGAAGGGAAACGGCTTGTCTACCCACTGCGGGCACTCCCCATACTGGGAGATCGCTTTCTGCAATATGGTGTTTGCTCTTATATTGCGCGATACTGAAAAAAAGACGATGCATTTGCCTACTGGATTATTGAGCATGCTCGGGCAACCGCTCACCGGCGGGGCTCACGGGTAATTCGACTGCCTGAGACTATCCGGACCACCCTATGCGCTACCTGTGCTAACCGCATAGTCGTCTCAGGACAGGATGAAACTTATTGTATTTTCCGGCCAAAATCCCAACTCATGCGACTCTTGATCATCGAAGACAACCGCTACATCGCGGCAAATCTGACGGACTTCCTGGCCGCGCGAGGGCATGTGGTTGACCTGGCCGGAGACGGTATGGGAGGGCTGTACCTCGCTCTGGCCAACGATTACGATGCCATCGTGCTCGACCTCATGCTGCCCGGCATGGATGGCCTGACCCTGTGCCGCAAGCTACGGGATGCGCCGGGCAGGCATATCCCGGTGCTGATGCTGACCGCGCGGGACTCCCTGGAAGACAAGCTCCTGGGACTGGAAGCTGGGGCGGACGACTATGTGGTTAAACCTTACGCCCTGCGCGAAGTTGAGGCGCGCCTGCGAACCATCGCCCGCCGGACTCAGCCCCAGGGGCATACCCAGAAATTGCGGGTGGCCGACCTGACCTACGATATTGAAACGTATCGCGTCGTCCGGGGTGACCGCGCTATTGACCTGCCGCCCATTTCGCTCAAGCTGCTGGAACTGCTCATGCGCGCCTCGCCCAAGGTAGTCAGCCGCGAGGAGATGGAGTCCGCCGTCTGGGGCGACCAGCCGCCGGACAGCGACGCGCTGAAGGCTCACCTCCACGTCATGCGCAACGTCATCGACAAGCCGTTCGAGCACCCTCTGCTGCGCACGGTGCGGGGGGTCGGCTACCAACTCGCTGATCCACAAGCCGCATCTCCCAGTGCGGCGTCATAGCTTCCGTTTCCGCGTCGCCTTCAACTTCGCCTGGTTTGGCGCGCTGGTGAGCCTGCTGCTGTCCGTCGGGGTCTATTTCTTCGCTCACGACTCGAGCCAGCGCCTCATGGATGAAACGCTTTGGACGGAAATGCAGGATTACCTGGCTCGACTGGAACGCAACCCCCGCGCCCTGTTACCCACCACCTTATCCCTAAGCGGCCATGTCCTGGACGATAGCCGAAATGGCGCGACCCTCCCGCCGCCCCTGCGCCAGCTTGCACCTGGCAGACATGACGTCGATATCGACGGACAGCCGCACCGTGCGCTGGTGGCCGAACACAACGGGAAACGCTACATCTTTCTGTTCAACGAAGCACTCCAGCATCAGCGGGAACTGCACTTTATGTATTACCTGGGTGCTGGCGCCGTGGCCATGACGCTGCTGTCGGCAATGGGCGGTTTCTGGCTGGCTCGGCGGGTTGTCGCGCCAATAACGGAACTGGCGGACAGGGTCAGCGCGGCCGAGCCGGACGGCGCGCCGCCTGCTCCCGCCACTGATTCGAATCTGGACGAAGTGGGCGAGCTGGCTCTCACCTTCGAGCGCTACCTGACTCGCATCAACAACTGCATGGAACGAGAGCGCGCATTCACCGCCAACGTTAGTCACGAATTGCGCACCCCCCTGGCTATCATCCGTGGCGCAGTGGAAGTGCTGGGGGATGATGCCGACCTGAATTCGATGCAGCGCCAGCGCATCGCCCGCATCGAACAAGCTAGCCATGACATGACTGATCTGACCAGCGCCCTGCTCCACCTGGCACGGGAAGAAAGCACCCAGCTCACGAAAGATGTCGACTGCAATATGGCTGAGATCGTGCGCGAGTCCGTAGAGAAGAACCGAACCCTGGCCCAGGACAAGCCTCTGGAAATCAGTCTGGATGTCACGGAAGACGTCCGGCTGCCGGTAGCCCGGATCCTGGCCGTGGTGCTGGTGGATAACCTGGTTGGAAATGCTTTCCACCATACCGACTCCGGGAGGGTGCACGTTCAGCTGGAGCCTGATCGCCTGGTCATCAGCGACACAGGCGCAGGCATTGCCGAGACCGATCTGGGCCAGATCTTCCAGCGCCACTATCGCGGTGCGGCCTCGACCGGAGCGGGCATCGGTCTGTCCCTGGTCAAACGTATCTGCGACCTGCACGGCTGGGAGATTCACATCGAAAGCACACCGGGACGCGGCACCACAGTCTCTCTGATATTCCAGCCAGCGCCCCCTAACCATTCCTTGACCTGAAGGCAACCCAGGCTTGACCTGATCAAGCCTAGCATTCCTGCGTCCCGCATTCCAGCGACGTGGACCCTATAGGTCAGGTTAAGACCGGTGCGGCACTATATCTGTCAAACAAACAAGAGGAGACACCAAATGAGCAGCGATATCAACAGCGATTTGAACAGACGCAATTTTCTGAAACTGAGCGGAGCGATCCTGGCCGCCGGTACGGCCGGCTGCGCCACGGGCGTGACGGGTTCGGCCATCGCCGAGTCCAGCGGCAAGACGGCTGGCATGGCCTCGCAGCGCCATGATCAACCTGCCCAAGGCCAAGGGCCCGCGCCTGGTGATCGTGGGCGCCGGCACCTCCGGCATGACCATCGCCCATCATGCCAAGAAGAACTATCCCAATTTCGACGTGGTGCTGATCGACAAGCGCGACATGTATTCCTCCTGCTTCAACAGCAGCCTGTGGTATGTCGGCATCATCAACCTGGAGTTCCTGGCAGCCCACAGCTTTCTGGATGCTGCGGTCAACTACAACTACATCTTCGTCAATGCCACCGTCACCGGACTCGACCGTGCGGCTCGCAAGCTGTATACCAACAATGGCGCGGTGGCCTACGACTTTCTGGTCCTTGCTCCCGGCATCTCTTACGACTTTGCCAAGATCGGTGTGACCGATCCCGAGAACGTGGTCAATGTGAGCCAGAAATACCCTGGCGGCTTCATCTCCCCCATGGAACACGTCAGCCTGCGTCGCAAATTCCAGGAGTTTGAAGGCGGTACGTTCATCCAGACCGTGCCATCCGGAAACTACCGCTGTCTGCCCGGGCCTTACGAGCGTGCCTGCCTGATGGCCGGCTGGATCAAGAAGAACGGAATCAAGGGCAAGGTGCTCATCCTGGACGCCAACCCCGAGGTCACCATCAAGAAGGTGGGCTTCCATGACGCCTTCGACACACTGTACAAGGGTATCCTCGAGTGGAAACCGACCTCGGCCGTCACGGGTGTGGACACGGAGAAGAAGATCATCAAGACCGAGTTCGACTCCTACCCCTTCGACGACGCGTCGATCTATCCCAACATTCGCGCGAGCACGCTGATCGAGCAGCTGGGCCTGGTGGATCCCAAGAGCCTGCAGAAGGAAGCCGACGTCGACACCCGTTTCTACAATGTCAAGGGCGACCCCCACGTGTATGTGACCGGCGATGCCCGTCCGCACCCCTACTCCAAGAGCGCCAACACCTCCAACACCGAAGGCCAGTTTGTCGCCAAGGTGCTGGCGGCACGCGCACAGGGCAAGGAAATCGCCTGGGAGTCCCCGGAGACCGTCTGCTATTCGATGACCAATGGCTTTCCCGCCCGAGGCCATCAAGGTGGACGCCAAGTACGTCTACGACGCGAAAAAGGACGAGATCACCGGCTTCTCGCCCGACACCAAGACCTGGGAGGTTCGGGACGAGGCCATGGGCCGCGCGTATCTGGAATGGGCAGAAGGCATCTACCGCGACATGTTCGGCTAAGTCGCTTCCGCTTGAACACAGAAGGGGCCGCTTGGCCCCTTTTTCACCCATAAATCAAGGAGACAGCAATGGATCGACGCAGCTTCATCAAGGTGTGCGGTGCCAGCGCCGCAGCCATCGCGGCGGGCACGCAAGCCCAACTCGTGTATTCATCAGGTACGGCCAAGGATTACGCCCGGGCAAAACTCGTGGATGGGAACGGCCAGCCTCTCAAGGCTTCAAGCCTGAGCCAGACCGAGGCTTATGTATTCGGTTACCCTTTTGTGGGCACCCCCAGTTTCCTGATCAGCCTGCCTGCGGCAGCCCCGGCCGGCGCTTCACTCAAGACCGCGGCAGGTGAAGAGTACAGCTTCGCCGGTGGCGTGGGCCCGAAAAAGAACATCGTCGCCTATCTGGCCATCTGCACCCATCAGCTTGCTCACCCTGAAAAGTCAGGCAGCGTGATGGGCTACAACCCGGGAAAGAGCGAAGCTGCTGACCGCTCCGTTGTCATCACCTGCTGCGCTCACAACAGCGCCTTCGATCCCGCCGCCGGTGCCAGTGTCATTACCGGGGCGGCCAGCCAGCCCCTGCCGGCGATCCGTCTGGAACACGACGCCGCCACGGACGAGCTCTACGCTACCGGCATGTATGGCGCCGACCTCGTCGACGAGTTCTTCAAGAAATTCAAGTCCAAGCTCAACCAGGACTTCGGCATTGGAAAGTATCGTGAGCCAGCCAGCGGCACCGTGCAAGCCGTGCTGATCTCGAAATACTCCAAAGAAGCCGACCTCTGCTGAACATCAATCATGCCTCCGCTCCACTTGTCGATCCAGACAAGTGGAATCGGAGCGCGGGCAGGTGGGAACATGGCAGAGAAGCTGGACTGTTACCGTCACCTCCTACGAATCTCTGCACGAGCTACAGGGCTTGCAACCAAGGCCTGTAAATTCCCTCCGGACTTTTCGTCCATCCCAAATTTTCAAGAAATCGGGCAATCAGGAGACAACCCATGGCACACATCGTCATTCTGGGCGCCGGCCTCGGCGGCATGCCGATGGCATTCGAAATGCGCGAAAACGCGCGCAGCGACGACCGCATCACGGTCATTTCGGATACGCCGAACTTCCATTTTGTCCCGTCCAATCCCTGGGTGGCGGTGAGCTGGCGCAAGCGCGAAGACATCGTGCTGCCGATCGAGCCGATTCTGAAGAAGAAGAAAATGGACTTCATTCCGGTGGCCGCAAAACGCGTCCATCCCGAGCTGAACCGGATCGAACTGGCAGACGGCCGCAGCGTCGATTACGACTATCTCGTCATCGCCACCGGGCCGAAACTGGCATTCGACGAAGTCGAGGGCCTCGGCCCCAGCGGTCATACCCATTCGGTGTGCCATGTCGATCATGCGGTGACCTCCAACGACGCCTGGCAGCAATTCGTGAAGGATCCCGGCCCCATCGTGGTGGGCGCAGTGCAGGGTGCGTCGTGCTTCGGTCCGGCCTACGAATTCGCCATGATCATGGAAACCGATCTGCGAAAACGCAAAATACGCGACAAGGTGCCGATGACCTTTGTCACCGCCGAACCCTATATCGGCCACCTCGGCCTGGGCGGCGTGGGCGACTCGCGCGGCATGATGGAGTCCGCCTTCCGCGACAAGCACGTCAAGTGGATCTGCAACGCCAGGGTGACGAAAGTCGAGGCCGACAGGATGTTTGTGACGGAAGTGAACGAGGACGGCACTGAGAAGAAACAGCACGAAGTGCCGTTCAGGTATTCCATGATGGTGCCCGCGTTCAAGGGCGTGGACGCGGTGTTCGGCATCGAGGGACTGACCAATCCGCGCGGCTTCATCCTGATCGATCCCTACCAGCGCAACCCCAAGTTCAGGAACATCTTCTCGGTCGGCGTGTGCGTCGCCATCCCGCCGGTGGAAGTCACCCCGGTGCCGACCGGCACGCCCAAGACCGGCTACATGATCGAATCCATGGTCACCGCCACCGCGCACAACATCCGCGCGCTGCTGGACGGCAGGGAGCCGGCCGTCAGGGCGACCTGGAACGCGGTCTGCCTGGCCGACTTCGGTGATACCGGCATCGCCTTCGTCGCGCTGCCGCAGATTCCGCCGCGCAACGTCAACTGGTTTTCCGAAGGCAAGTGGGTGCACCTGGCCAAGATCGCGTTCGAGAAATACTTCCTGCGCAAGATCAGGAAAGGCAATGTCGGGCCCTTCTACGAGAACATCACGCTGCGCGCACTGGGGATTTCAAAGATCAAGGACTGAGTTTTTCGCTGTTCATCCGCCATTCCAACAACGCGCCCGGGGGCGCGTTGTTTATTTCTGTCAGCCGCATTTGTAGCAGACTTCAGTTAATGCAATAATCGCTACATGAGTGTAGCGATGACTACATGGTTATTGATCGTGCTGAGCCTGCCCACGCAGAACGCCACCGCCCGCATGCGCATCTGGCGCGGCCTGAAAGGCCTGGGGTGCGCGGCGCTGCGTGACGGTGCCTGGCTGTTGCCGGAAACCGCCGCGACGCGGCAGGCGCTCGATGCGCTGGCGGTGGAAACACGCTCTGCGGGCGGCGCGGCATGGCTGCTTAGGGTGGTCGCTGAGGAAGCACAGACAAGTGCATTTCGGGAGATGTTCGATCGTGCTGCGGAATACGCGGAACTGTTGGCGAATCTGACACGCTTCGATCCTCTGGCCGAGAACACCGTCATCGCCGGCAAGACCCTGAAAGCTCTGCGCCGCCGCTATGAAACCCTGGTCGAACACGACTACTTTCCGGGCGTCGGCCAGCGCGAGACCGAAGCGCGGCTGTTGGCTGCGGAAGCGGCGCTGGAAGCCCGGCGCTCGCCCAGCGAGCCGCATTTCCGGGAAGGTCAGCCCGAGCGCCTCGACCTCCGCGATTTTCAGAAGCAGACCTGGGCGACCCGGCGCGACCTGTGGGTGGATCGGCTGGCGTCGGCCTGGCTGATTCGCCGCTTCATCGACCGCCGGGCGCGCTTTGTCTGGTTGCGCCGCACCCGCGACTGTCCGGCGAATGCGCTGGGCTTTGATTTCGACGACGCGCGCTTCACCCACACCGGGCATCGCGTCACCTTCGAAACCCTGCTGGCGAGTTTCGGGCTGGAAAGCGATGCTGCGCTGGTACGCATCGGCACGATCGTCCACGCGCTGGATGTGGGCGGCGACGCGCCCGAGGCGGCAGGATTCGAGATGCTGCTGAAAGGCCTGAAGGCGCGGGTCAAGGATGACGACGCCCTGCTCAAGGAAGGCGGGCGGATGCTGGACGATCTATACGCCGTTTTTACCCAAGCTTAAAGTTAAAGGAAGACCGGCTTGACCACCCCAACCGAACGCCCCGCCCATCCCAGTTTCTGGGAGGCCTTCGTCTACTGGCTGAAGCTCGGTTTCATCAGCTTCGGCGGCCCCGCCGGACAGATTTCCATCATGCACCAGGAACTGGTGGAGCGACGCCGCTGGATCGGTGAGCGCCGCTTCCTGCACGCGCTGAACTACTGCATGGTGCTGCCCGGCCCCGAGGCGCAGCAGCTCGCCATTTACATCGGCTGGCTGCTGCACCGCACCTGGGGCGGCATCGTCGCCGGCACGCTGTTCGTGCTGCCGTCGCTGTTCATCCTGGCGGCGCTGACCTATGTCTATATGGCCTATGGTGACCTGACTTTCGTGCAGGGCATTTTCAACGGCATCAAGCCGGCGGTGGTGGCCATCGTCGTATTCGCCGCCTGGCGCATCGGCTCGCGGGCGCTGAAGAACAAACTGTTATGGGCCATGGCGGCAGCCTCGTTCGTCGCCATCTTCGCCCTGAAGATTTCCTTCCCCTACATCGTGCTGGCGGCAGGCATCCTGGGCTTCATCGGCGGCAAGGTCTGGCCGGACAAATTCAAGGTCGGCGGCGGCCATGGCGCCAGCAACAAGACCTACGGCCCGGCCCTGATCGACGACGACACCCCGTCCCCGGCGCATACGAAATTCAAGCCCACCTATCTCGCCCTGCTGCTGGTGGCGGCACTGGCCATCTGGGGTGCGGCCATGCTGATGCTCGAAAATCCGGTATTGAAGGACATGGGCGAATTCTTCACCAAGGCGGCGCTGGTCACCTTTGGCGGCGCCTACGCGGTACTACCCTATGTTTATCAGGGCGGCGTCGAGCATTACCACTGGCTCACCGGCACCCAGATGATCGACGGCCTGGCTCTGGGCGAAACCACGCCCGGGCCGCTCATCATGGTGGTGTCCTTCGTCGGCTTCGTCGGCGCCTGGACCAAGCAGATATTCGGGCCGGATGCCCTGTTCCTGGCCGGTTTCGCCGGCGCCTCGGTGGCCACCTTCTTCACCTTCCTGCCCAGCTTCATCTTCATCCTGGCCGGCGCGCCGCTGGTGGAATCCACCCATGGCGATCTCAAGTTCACCGCGCCGCTCACCGCCATCACCGCCGCCGTGGTGGGGGTGATCCTCAACCTGGCGCTGTTCTTTGGCTGGCATGTGCTCTGGCCGCAGGCCACAGAGGCGGCGCCGTTCACGGGCACGTTCGAATGGTTCTATGCCCTGATCTCCGTGGCGGCTTTCCTCGCGCTGTGGAAATACAAGTTGGACATCATGAGAGTCATCGGCGCCTGTGCGGCGATCGGATTGGCTTACACCTATTTAAGTCACTGACAGCACAAGAACATCGCTACGAAATGAAACCGCTCAGATGTACGAGCACGGCTAACATATGGACTTCGGCGCGAAGGCCGCCGCCTATGTCGATGCTGTTGTGAATGACCTCAACCTCGCTGCCGCCTCCACCAGGCTGGCAGCCCTCGCCAGGAGCCTGAGCATGGAACGTACCATCAAACCCGCCGACCTCAACCCCGACACCACGCTGGTGCTCGACGTGCGCCGCGAAGCCGATTACGCGGCTTCCAGCGAAACCATTCCCGGCGCGTTCTGGAAGAATCCGGAGAAAATCAGCGCGTGGATCGACGCCGTGCCCAAAACCCATGAGGTGGTGGTTTACTGCGTGCGCGGCGGTTCGGTGTCCAACGCCATCGTCGACGCGCTGCAGGCCGCCGGCGTGAAGGCGCGCTTCATCGAGGGCGGAATCGAAGGCTACAAGGCCGCGGGCGGCAGGGTCACAAGAAAATGAAATGGGTCACCCGCGAACGCCCCAAGATCGACCGCATCGCCTGCCCCTGGCTGATCGCACGCTTCATCGACCTTGACGCCGAGTTTTTCTACGTGCCCGCCGGCGAGGTGCTGAACGTGGCGGCGGAAACCGGCGCCATTCCCTATGACATTCCGGGCGTCGAATACGGCCATCATGGCGAGTTGTGCAGCTTCGATGCCTTTCTCGACAGACACGGTCTTGATGATCCCGCCTTGCGGCATCTGGCGGTGATCGTGCGCGGCGCGGACACCGGACGCAACGACCTCGCCCCGCAATGCGCCGGCCTGCTCGCCGTCTCGCTGGGCCTGTCGCAGAACTTCCCCGACGACCATGAGATGCTGCGCCACGGCATGGTGTTGTACGACGCGCTCTACGCGTGGGTGCAGCAGGCCCAGGGCGAGCGGCACAACGGGTCCCATCCGTCCTGATATTCGCGCTGTGCGTGGCCCCCAATGCCCGTGGCGACAGCGTCGGCATGGGCGTTTTCGCTCCCCGGCCCGCTGCTGGAATTTTGGCCCTACCCGTAATAGTGGTTGACTAAATTACTCGGTTATTGCTATGGTGTCGTCATTGCAATGTATCTACGTGAGGACGCACCATGGAATTGGAAATCAACGGCAAGACGGTCGAAACCGACCCCGAAGGCTATCTGGTCAATCTGGAAGACTGGTCTGAAGAACTGGCCATCGAACTGGCCAAGGGAGACAACCTGCAGCTGGGTGACGATCACTGGAAGATCATCAACTACATGCGTGCCTACTTTGCCGAAAACGGCACCGCGCCCAACCTGCGTTTTCTGCAAAAAGGCCTGAAAGAAGAGTTTGGCGCGGAATGGGGCGAAAAGAAATTCCTGTTCGACCTCTTTCCTTTCGGCCCGGCCAAGCAGGCAGGGCGTTATGCGGGGACCCCCAAACCGACCGGCTGCGTATAACTCCAATTGCTTCGATACCCTCGCCCCGCCGCACGCGTGGCGATTTTTTGCGCCTTGGGCGGGTGGATGTTGTACGATGTCGTAAGCACATCATCCAACCGCAGGAAATCCCATGAAACTGATCGCCGCAAGCCTTATCCTTGCCCTGACCGCTCCCCTCGCTCACGCCTTTCCCTGGTACGCCTCCGGCAACAATATCCGCGGCGCGCAATTGATGACCGATCAGGAACGTCAGGCTTACGTAGCCAAGCTGCAAACCATGAAAACCCTGCCCGAATGCCAGGCCTACTGGGAAGGACATAACAAGGAAATCGATACCCGTGCGGCACAGCAGCATGTCAACCTGCCGCCAATTCAGGGCAACCCGTGCCAGGTGATGGTGATGATGGGGCGGATCAGATAGCAGGCCGCCGGTTTATTCGAGTGACCTTCCCGCCGGGGGAGGAGAATGGATCAGCGCTTCACCTAGGCGCCGCGGAACATGAAATAGACCGCGCCCAGCAGGCACAGTCCCGCCCAGAGAAAATCCCACTTCAGCTCCGCATGCATGTAGAGAACAGCGAACGGCACGAACACCATCAGGGTGATGACCTCCTGCAGAATCTTCAGTTGCGGCAGGGTCATCACCGTGAACCCGACCCGGTTGGCGGGCACCTGTAGCAAATACTCGAACAGCGCAATCCCCCAGCTCACCAGCGCCGCGATGAACCAGGGTTTGTCGCCCATTTCCCTGAGATGGGCGTACCAGGCGAAGGTCATGAAAAAATTCGACAGCGTCAGCAGCACGAGGGTTTGCAGGGTGGCGGGCATGGCTTTCATCCGGAATGGAACAGGCGGATTGTAGGCACCGCGCACGCTAGAATGGCGCTTTTTCCTACTCAGAGACACAACACATGAGCACTCCCTTGGTCGGCATAGTGATGGGTTCTTCCAGCGATTGGGAGGTGATGAAACAGGCGGCGATGCAGTTGAAGCAACTCGGCATCCCCTTCGAGGCGCGCGTGATGTCCGGGCATCGCACTCCGGATCTGGTGTTCGAGTATGCCGCCAGCGCCGAATCGCGCGGGCTCAAGGCCATCATTGCCGGCGCGGGCGGGGCGGCGCATCTGGCCGGAATGCTCGCGGCCAAAACCATCGTGCCCATACTGGGGGTTCCCGTGCCGTCGAAACATCTCAAGGGCATGGATTCGCTGCTGTCCATCGTGCAAATGCCGAAGGGAATTCCCGTTGCCACCTTCGCCATCGGCGAAGCCGGTGCGGCCAATGCAGCGCTGTTCGCCGCCGCAATGATCGCGCGTTACGACAGCAAGCTGGCGGCGCAGCTTGACGACTTCCGTAACCGCCAGCGCGATGCGGTGCTGGCTGCGCAATTACCGGATGTGGCGTGATTGCCGGATTAATGGCGGTTCGCAGGCGCGCGCTGCTGGCCGCGGTTGTTGCTTCGATGCTTGCCGCCATTGCGCCGGAGACAAGGGCGGATGAACCCATCGCACTCCCTCAGCGCGTGCTCCACGCAGGGAATCGCCCGTTCTCTGTCGGCGTCGCCGCCACCCCGCAACAACGTCAGCACGGCTTGATGGGGTATACCCATTTGGGCGATGACGAGGGCATGCTGTTCGTGTTCGGGAGCAAATCCGGCTATTGCTTCTGGATGAAAGACACGCTGATCCCGCTGTCGATCGCCTTTCTCGACGACGACGGCAGCATCGTCAATATCGAGGACATGCTGCCGCAGACTCCGGCCATGCATTGTCCCAAGGCTGCCGTGCGATACGCCCTCGAAATGAACCAGGGCTGGTTCCGGAACAAGGACATCCGTCCTGGCATGAGGATAAGCGGTTTGCCACGGTGACCGGGTATGCACTCGCAAGGGGCCACCAGCGACTTAGGCTGGCGTCTTTGGCCTGCCTGGTCGAATGGCTAGCCGCTACCGGTCATTCAGCGTGAACAGCGCGGCTCAGTCTTATACGCGGGATTCCGTCGGCGTCTTGCCCGTCCAGCGCTTGTAGGCACGGGTGAAGGCGCTCGGGTAGGAGAACGCAAGCAGGAAGGTGATATCCGTGATCGACAGGTGCGGGTCGTCGATATAGCGCAGGGCGATGTCTTTGCGGGTGTCGTCGACAAGCTGCATATAGGTCGTGCCCGCCTGGGCGAGCTTGCGCTGCAAAGTACGGGCGCTCATGTGAAGCCTTTTCGCCGTGTCCTCCTCGGAGATTTCGCCCGAGACCAGGTTCTCGAGGAATGCGGCCTTGCACCTTGCGACCACATCGGACCTGTTGAGTCGTGCGATCTCCTCGTCCAGCATCCGGTCGAACATGGCGGCAAGTTGCCTGTTTGACGACGGAAGCAATTGGTCTGCGTCCTCAGCGGACAAGACAAAGGCATTCTCTTTGGCAAGAAACTCGACAGGGCAGCCGAAAAATCGCTCGTAAGCATCGGTGGACTCGGGCTGATCCCGGCGCAGGCTGACATTGACGGGCCGCAGCGCGGCACCCGCATTCATGCGGCACATATCCAGCAGGATAGACATGGCAATGTCGGTAATCACGATCGCCACGGCTGGGTTGTTGCGATTGTCCCGGAAACGAACCTGATGCCACGGTGCGTTTCGTCCACTTGCACGGCGGCGCGCTCCCCCACAAGCCGATAGTAGCGCGCAACGTGCTCCAGACCATTCCTGAGCGTAGAACTCGTAATCCATGCATGCCCCAGGACTCCAAGATTTGATGGGTGCCAGCAGCGAGCGGCCTGGAGTCCGAATGCAGGGTCCTGGATGAGCGGAATCACCGCTTCGAGGATGGCATCGAGCTTGTCCACTTCGATGCGCTGGCCCGGCTCAGGTATGGCAGCCAGATCGACCCCGGCTTGACGGGCGATGCCTATTGCATCCAGCCCATACCGCTCCAGGATGCGCCGCAACATGACGTCCATTGAGGCGAGATGGGTGTCCTCATGACGCAGATAATGGTCTGCGCCGGTCTGGCTATCGTCGATCTCTTCCCTTTGCTTCACCCCTGTTTGCCTCCCTGATACCCAACTTGGCGCATCCGGTTAATCGATTGTCGCCACTGGGACAGACGGTATCCACGTCAAGGCCAATACTACACACACCGCTAGAACAGCGACAGAAGAATACAACTGAACATGGAGACATTCATCAACATGGCTGCTGCGAGCAAGGGATCAAGGACGGCGCCGCGACCGTACGAGAATGACCTTGACGGGGCCGAGCTGGACGAGATCGCCGCCGCCTTGGGCTGCAGCAAACCGCGCGTCAAGCAAATTGAGATACGCGCATTACAGAAACTCCGCAAGGCACTCGAAGCCCGCGGCATCGACGCCGAGACTGTAGCCCGATATCTGGCCGACTGTGATGCGCGCAGCCCTGCGGACTGGAGTGAGGACATCTGACGCTGGCACCACGGCGTCGAAATTCAACACCGCCCCGCAACTCGATCGGCCTGGTTGTTCCATCAGAGGGCCGGGGCGGGGGGAACGGTCATGGCGAGAGCGACGATCCTTATCCGGGGCGGCGCCATCGCCATGATCGTCAGGATCAATCCACGCTGCTGATACGCTCTGCCAGCAATTCGCCATCGATACCGGATTCCTCGGTGCGCAATATGCGCACCGGCAAATAATGCCGGTCGATCGCCAGCCAGATTTCGAAGCGGCCCTCGCCGGCGGCGGGGGTGCGGATCAGGTGCAGGGTGTGTAACGCGCCCAGCCCGGTTTCCAGGGTTTCTTCCCCCGTCACCTGATAGCGGTAGCTGCGCACTTTCCTGCCGTTGAAAAGGGTGCTCTGGCCATCCTGTGGCGGCGGTGCGGTGAGCGCCATCTGGAACAGCAGGCTTAGCGCATCCTGGGTTCCCTCCGGCAGGGGAATGGTGCGCGGGCCTTTGCGGGATTCGACCAGAATGCTGCGGTTCTCGTAGTCGAAACGCGCCTGGGCGCGCTTGTTGCCGCGCTGCTCCCAGTATTCCTCGGGTTGCAGACCCCGTGCCGTGATGCGGCCGCGGCTGGTTTGTACGAATTGGCCGGAATAGAACACGCTGGCGATCCCGGTGGCAGCCGCCACCGTGGTGATGGTGTAGCGACCGCCCTCGTTGATCCACAGCAGGGTCTGCTTGCCACCGGCGGGGCCGTAGTTGATGCGGTATTCCACCTCGATGCGACGCGGCAGGGAGTTGAGTTTGACGGCAGGCTCAGGCGGAGGAAGCGCAGCCGTGGGAGGCTCGGCGGGCGGAGTGACTTCCGCCGTCGGTTCCGAGGGCGGGGCGGGTGGCGCGGGTTCGACCGGCGTGACGGGCGATTCCGGGGCTGCAGCTTCGGGTGAAAACGAGGGCGCGGGTCGACCGGCGGACGGGCGATTCCGGGGCTGCAACTTCGGGTGAAAACGAGGGCGCGGGTTCAACCTGCGCCACGACACGACGAGGCCGCGCGACGGGCTTTGCCTTGGCCTTGGGCTGACGCGGCGCCGCGGTTTCGGACAGGGGAGGAGTGGGCGGGGGCAATTCCAGCCGCGCTTCGATCGGCGGCGCGTCCATGTTCTCCCATGCGGCAGGCAGGACGATAAGATCCGAGGTCAGCAGGGCGGTGTGGAGCAGGCTGGACGCGGCCAGCCCGATCCACAGCGGACGCGCTTGGCGCGACAACAGGCGGCTCATCCCCTGGCGGAAAAGCGCACCAGGCGCTGTTCCATGATCACGCCGTCGTCCGTCACCCGGACCTGCACCGGCACGTTGTTGCGCGCGGGCGCGATCCAGACGGTGATGGCCTTCTCGTCCGCAGCGTTACGGATACGAACGAATTCCTGGGTGGCAAAGTTCCCGGCCGGCACCTTGATCTGGCCACCCTCCCGCCCTCGGTAATGGTAATCGTCGAGCTTGCGGCCGCTTACCACCTGCAGCGTGTAATCGACCGGCAGGCGCGGCATGAAGACAAACTGGTAAAGCTGGGAAAGCTGATCCTGGGCGCCATCTTTCAGCCCATTGACCTGGCGCGTCCGGCCCTTGTATTGCTGGATGATCGTGTGCTGCTTCCAGTCAAGCTGGGCTGTGGCGAACTTTTGTGGCTGGTCGCTGCGGTCATGGCGGAAACTTGCCGGGCGCAAGCCTTGCGCCGTGACCTCGCCGCGGCTTTCCAGACGCAGGTTGCCCGGCCATAAACCCTTCATCGGGCCGGTGGCGCGCGCCACGCTCACCAGCCGGTATTGGTTGCCGCTGCGGGAGAAGGTGTCGGTCACGCTGCCGAGCTTTTGGCCGTTGCGATAGAGATCGTAATCCATGCTCATTTGTTGCGGCGCCGCCTGCACCACGCCCGCGCCTATTGCCATGCCGATGGCCAGAATACCGAAACCATGCCTGAACATGCTCACTCCCTACGGAAACAGAAACTGGGACGCGCCCGCTCCGCGCAAGTTTACCCGCCCCTGCATTTTTATCAGCCTGCCTTCGGCAAACCATCGTATGGCCATGGGGTAAATGCGATGTTCCTGCTGCAGCACGCGCGCCGCCAGCGTCTCGGGCGTGTCGTCCGGCAGAACCGGCACCGCGGCCTGGATGACGATAGGGCCATGATCCAGATCGGCGGTGACGAAGTGCACGGTGCAGCCGTGGATTTTCACGCCCTCGTCCAGCGCGCGTTCGTGGGTTTTCAGCCCCGGAAACGCCGGCAGCAGGGAAGGATGGATATTCAGCAGGCGCCCTTCAAAACGCTGGATGAACGCCGGGGTCAGGATGCGCATGTAGCCTGCCAGCGCCACCAGATCCGGCTCATGGCGGTCGATTTCGTCGGCCAGCGCAGCGTCAAACGCCTCGCGGCAGGGGTGGATGGTGTGGTCGAGGGCGATGGCGGGGATGCCGCGCGCCCGCGCATAGTCGAGACCGGCGGCGTGCGGCCGGTTGCTGATCACCGCGGCAAGCTCGACCGGCAGATTGGCTTCGACGATGGCCTGTAGGTTGCTGCCGCGCCCGGAAATCAGGACAACGATACGGGTCACGAATACAGGACCTGCTCCGCACCCTCGGGCCGCGCCACGATCTCGCCGATCTTCCACACGGTTTCGCCGCTGGCCTGCAAATGCTGCATGGCGGACTCCGAGTCGGACGCCGCCACCACCACGGCAAACCCGATTCCGCAGTTGAAGGTGCGCAGCATTTCCGCGTCCTCGACATTGCCCGCCTGTTGCAGCCAGTCGAACAGGGGAGGACGGCTCCAGGATTTGCGATCCACCCGCGCCGCAACAGCGGCGGGCAGGCAGCGCGGCAGATTGCCGGTAATGCCGCCGCCGGTGATGTGGGCCATGCCCTTCACCCCGAGCGTCTCCATCAGTGCCAGCATGGGTTTGACATAAATCCGCGTCGGCGCCATGACCACATCGGCAAACGGCCGGCCGTGGAAATCGGATTTGTATCCGATGCCCGAGACCTCGATCAGTTTGCGTACCAGCGAATAGCCGTTGGAGTGCGCGCCGCTGGAGGCCAGCCCCAGCACCGCGTCGCCGGGAGCGATATCCTGACCGCCGATGACGCGCGCCTTCTCCACCACGCCTACCGCGAACCCGGCCAGGTCATATTCGCCCGCAGGGTACATGCCGGGCATCTCGGCCGTCTCGCCGCCTATCAGCGCGCAGCCTGCCTGTTCGCAACCCCTGGCGATGCCCGCAATCACCGCCTCGGCGATATCGAGCGAGAGCTTGCCGCAGGCGAAGTAGTCGAGGAAAAACAGCGGTTCCGCGCCCTGCACCAGAATGTCATTGACGCTCATCGCCACCAGGTCGATGCCCACGCTGTCATGGCGGTTCAACTCGAACGCCAGCCTGAGTTTGGTGCCTACGCCATCGGTGCCGGACACCAGCACCGGCTCGCGGTATTTTTTGGAAATTTCGATCAGCGCGCCAAAACCGCCGATCCCGGCCAGCACTTCGGGCCGCATGGTGCGCTGGGCCAGCGGCTTGATGCGCTCGACCAGGGCGTCGCCGGCAGCGATATCGACGCCGGCATCTTTGTAGGAAATGGAAGACAAACCCGACTCCGAAAACTGGAAAGTACAGCATTTTACCGTCTATGCGCTGCTCCCGCCCCGTAATTCCACCCGGCTTCGCCTCTGCGGTGCAAGTCGCGGCGCTGCACTGACAGGCTTTACGCCTCGCCCCCTGGTTTGGACGAGCATGGCGCATACGCGCTGACTGACCCACAGCTTTTTGTTTGCGGCGAGGAAAGTCAGAGGGTTCGAGTAAAATCGGCGTTTGCCCCATAACCCGTAACCGCGCACCCTGATGACTCCACTCAAGAACGACACCTTTCTGCGCGCCTTGCTGCGCCAGCCTACCGATTACACGCCACTGTGGCTGATGCGGCAGGCCGGGCGTTACCTGCCCGAATACAATGCCACGCGCGCTCGTGCCGGGGATTTCCTGACGCTGTGCAAGACGCCCGACCTCGCCACCGAAGTGACTTTGCAGCCGCTGGCACGTTATCCACTCGATGCGGCGATTCTGTTTTCCGACATCCTGACCGTGCCCGACGCGATGGGGCTGGGGCTGTATTTCGCGCAGGGCGAAGGACCGCGCTTCGAACGGCCCTTGCGTGACGAATGGGAAATCCGCGATCTCACCGCGCCCGACCCCAACGACAAGCTCGGCTACGTGATGGACGCGGTGCGCTCGATTCGCCGCGCACTCGATGGCTCGGTACCGCTGATCGGCTTTTCCGGCAGCCCGTTTACCCTGGCGTGCTACATGGTCGAAGGCGGCGGCTCGGACGACTTCCGCCATATCAAGACCATGTTGTATGCGCGCCCCGACCTCCTGCATCGCATTCTTGACGTGAACACCCGGGCGGTCACCGATTACCTCAACGCGCAAATCGAGGCCGGTGCGCAGGCCGTGATGATTTTCGACACCTGGGGCGGCAGCCTCACGCCCCATGGCTACCAGGAGTTTTCACTCGCTTACATGCAGCGCATTGTCGCCGGCCTGATCAAGGAACGCGAAGGCCGTCGCGTGCCCAGCGTGGTATTCACCAAGGGCGGCGGCAACTGGCTGGAAGCCATCGCCGGCATCGGCGCCGACGCCGTGGGCCTGGACTGGAGCATCGCCATTGGCGATGCGCGCCGCCGCATCGGCGACAAAGTCGCGCTGCAGGGCAACCTCGACCCGTGCGCACTGTTTGGCACGCCCGAGAGCATCCGTACCGAAGTGGCGCGTGTGATCGACGGCTACGGCGCGGGCAACGGCCATGTTTTCAACCTCGGCCACGGTATTTCGCAGTTCACCAACCCGGACCATGTCACGGTGCTGGTGGATGCGGTGCATGGTCAGAGCCGCCGCGCACGTTGATGCATTCGGCTGTGTTCACACTAACTAACCATTTTTTTGCAATGCTTGATCAGGTTAATCAATTTGCACTTCGCACCTGAATCCACGAATTATTTTTTTGGAGTAAGCCACTATGAAACGACTTCTTGTCAGCCTGTTCGCCCTCTTTATTGGTTTCGGACTCGTCATGCACGATGCCGAAGCGCGCCGCATGGGGGGCGGCAAGTCCTTTGGGATGCAGCGCAGCGCCCCGGCCAAGCGCGAAGCCGCGCCGCAACAGCAAAATCCATCTCCCTCCGCCGCGCCGCAGAAACGCTCCTGGATGGGGCCGATCGCAGGGATTGCCGCTGGCCTCGGGCTGGCGGCGCTGATGTCGCATCTGGGTTTGGGTGAAGGGTTCGCCAATGTCCTATTGATCGCGCTCGCCGTCATCGCGGCGTTCATGCTGTTCCGTTTCCTGGCACGCCCCAAGCCCGCACCCGG
This sequence comes from uncultured beta proteobacterium, assembly GCA_963726485.1. GTDB lineage: Bacteria > Pseudomonadota > Gammaproteobacteria > Burkholderiales > Thiobacillaceae > Thiobacillus. The sequence goes on from CAVSCL010000038.1 coordinate 146,704, forward strand.
CATGCAGTACGCCGGGGTCAGCAATGCACCCACGCAGTTTGCCGCAAACCCGGCCTTGGGATCGGCTGCGCCGGCGCAGCCCGCCAGCGCCTTTCCGCCTGGATTCGATGCCGATGCCTTCGCCCGCGAGGCCAAGCTCAATTTCATCCGCATGCAGGCTGCCAACGACGCAGGCAATATCGATGACATTCGCGCGTTCACCACCCCGGAAATGTTTGCCGAGATTCGCCTGCAACTGTCCGAGCGCGGCGCCGCTCCCCAGCAAACCGATGTCATGAATCTGAACGCCGAAGTCATCGAATGCGCCGAGGGAAACGGCCAGCTCATCGCCAGCGTGCGCTTCCATGGACTGATCCGCGAACAGGAAGACAGCGGCGCCCTGCCATTCGACGAGACCTGGCACTTGAGCAAGTCCGCCAGCGGCATAGGCGGGTGGATGGTGGCCGGGATACAGCAGAATTAATTGCCTTCCCCGCGTCAAGAATGGGTATAGAAGCATTGACTTATGCACAATCTTGGCGCGCCGGGAACTTTTTTCAGAAAACCTATTGACAGTCGGCACCAACTTGTAACTTTATGATTTTTAAAGTTTAAGTTGCGTGCCCGTTTTTTAACCGTAATGCAACATACACGGCTGGATGGGTTATGTGGGGCAGTCGACGCATTCAACCCACAACCTTATCCACAGGCTTCGTGGACAACAACAAATTCCCCTTTGGCGCCATGAAGTTAGCGTATTTTTTAGACGCTTCTGGCAAGAGACGGCGCTAACTCATGTCCCGCGTCGTTCAGGTCGCTCTCGATACGCCGCTGGATCGTCTGTTCGATTATGCTCTGCCGGCAAACATGGAAATGCCTGCGCCCGGGAGCCTGGTTGAAGTTCCGTTCGGGCGCAAACAGCGGGTGGGCATGGTGCTTGGCATGTCCGACACCACGCAGGCGGCCCTAAACGACTCCGATCCGCCACACGCTGAAGCGCCTGCGGAATCGTGCGCGCCACAAGGGGACTCCGACTTGCTACGGGCTAAAGCCCGTGAAAGATCGTATGCTCCGGAAAAACTGCGCGAAATCCTGCGACGGTTCGAGGACCGTCCTGCCTTGCCCGCGGCAATTATCAGACTCGCGCAATTCTGTGCCGACTACTATCACTATCCACTGGGGCCGATTCTGCTCGCCGCCCTGCCGCCGCGCCTGCGTGATGCCAGGCCGTTTTCTCCGGCTGCGCCGTGGTTGTGTTTGAGCGAGGCAGGCCAGCTTGCCGAGCCGTCTGCACGGGCGCACGCGCAGCGCAAGCTGCTCGCCACATTACGGACCCAGCGTTGTCTGCACCGTGACGCGATTCGCGAGCACGGACAAAGCCGCCATGCCGCCGCGCTGATCGAGGCGGGCTGGGCGCAATGGCGGCAGGAGGGCCGGCGCAATGCGGCGGGGTGCCCGTCACGCAGCCACTTGTCCTCACCTGCCGCCGGACCCGGACTGCCCGAAGCGACCGCGGAACAGCAATCGGTACTCGACGCCTTGTTGCCCGCTCTCGACCGCTTCGGCGTGCATCTGCTGCATGGCGCGACCGGCAGCGGCAAGACCGAGGTGTATCTGCGCCTGATCGACGCCATGCAGCGGCGCGGCCGCCAAAGCCTGGTGCTGATCCCGGAAATCGCGCTTACGCCGCAACTGGAAAATGTCTTTCGCGTTCGCTTCCCCGCCAGCCGCATCGCCACCCTGCACAGCGGCCTGAACGACACCGCGCGTGCGGAAAACTGGCTGGCCGCCGCCGATTGCGATCTGCTGCTCGGCACCCGGCTGTCGGTGTTTGCGCCGTTGCCGCGTCTGGGGCTGATCGTTGCCGACGAAGAACACGACACCTCGTTCAAGCAACAGGAAGGCTTGCGCTATTCCGCTCGCGATGTGGCGGTGACGCGCGCCAAGCAGCTTGGTATTCCGATCGTGCTCGGTTCCGCCACGCCCTCGCTGGAAAGCTACGCCCACGCCCTGCAAGGCCGCTATCAGCTGCTCGAAATGCGCGAACGGGCCATCGCCAGCGCCCGCCTGCCCGACATTGAACTGGTCGATTTGCGCCACACGCCGGTCGAGAACGGCCTCACCCGGCCGGTGCAGCAGGCGCTAAACGAAACCCTCGCACGCGGCGAACAAAGCCTGGTGTTTCTCAACCGGCGCGGCTATTCCCCTGCACTGTACTGCCCGAGCTGCGCCTGGGTATCGCCCTGCCCGCGCTGCTCGGCACGGCTGGTGCTGCATCGCAGCGGAAACCGCCTCAAATGCCACCACTGCGGCTACGAGACCCGCATCCCGCACGCCTGCCCAAACTGCGGCAATCCCGATCTCAAAGCCCTCGGCCAAGGCACGCAGCGGCTGGAAGAAACGCTCGCCGCCATGCTGCCGGACGCGCGCATCCGCCGCATCGATCGCGACACCATGCGGCCGCGCGCCTGGGCGGAGCTGGGCGAGAGCGTGCGCGGTGGCCACACCGACATCCTGGTCGGCACCCAGATGCTGGCCAAGGGGCACGACTTCCCCGGCATGACGCTGGCGGTCATTCTGGATACCGACGGCGCGCTCTACAGCCCGGACTTCCGCGCCACCGAGCGGCTGTTCGCGCAGTTGATGCAGGTGTCGGGGCGTGCCGGACGCGCCGACAAACCGGGACGCGTGCTGGTGCAAACGGCCTTTCCCGACCATCCATTATTCCGCCACTTGCTGCGTCACGATTACGCCGCATTTGCCCGTGAACTCCTGGCCGAACGCAAACGGCTCGACCTGCCGCCCTACACCCGACAGGCCCTGCTGCGCTCCGAAGCGCCGCACATGGCGGCAGCCATGGCCTTTCTGCATAGCGCCGTGCAGTCTGCCGCCAGCGTCGAGAAAGTCACCGTCTTCGAGCCCACGCCCGCCCCCATGGCGCGCGTCGCCGGACTCGAGCGCGCCCAGCTGCTGATCCAATCCGCCTCACGCATCGCCTTGCAACACTTCCTGTCGCACTGGCGACCGCGGTTGGCAGCGATCAAACCGCGCGTCGCGCGCTGGTCGCTGGATGTGGATCCCCTGGAATTTTGAAGCCCCGTGGGGCGCGCTTATAATCGCCGGTCGATTTGCCGTATCAAATGCATCGTCGAAAATGGCCGGTGCATGGTATCAACTATGTCAAACACCGTTGCTCTCAAAGACCAGGTCGCCGCCTTGCTTGCGCAGGCGATTGCCGGCGTTGCGCCGGGTTGTGCGATCGATCTCGATCTCGAACGCCCCAAGAATGCCGCGCACGGGGATTTGTCCAGCAATGTGGCGATGCAATTGGCCAAGCCGCTGCGCCGCAATCCGCGTGAACTGGCGCAGGCGATTCTGGATGCGCTGCCTGCGTCGAAGCTGATCGCAAAAACCGAAATCGCGGGAGCCGGCTTCATCAACTTCCATCTCCAGCCTGCCGCGTGGCGCGGGATTGTGACGCAGGTGTGCGAAGCGGGCGCGGCGTTCGGATGCGCGGCGTCCGGTGCGGGCAACAAGGTGCTGGTGGAGTTTGTCTCGGCCAACCCGACCGGCCCGCTGCATGTGGGGCATGGTCGCCAGGCAGCGCTGGGCGATGCGATTTGCAATCTCTACGCCTCGCAGGGCTGGGAGGTGTATCGCGAGTTTTATTACAACGACGCGGGGGTTCAGATCCAGACCCTGGCGAACAGCACGCAGTGCCGCGCCAGGGGGCTGAAACCCGGCGATGAAGGCTGGCCTGAAGCGGCTTACAACGGGGATTACATCGCCGATATCGCGGCCGACTTTCTGGCCGGGAAGACGGTCAAGTCGGATGACCGCGAATACACGGCCTCGGGCGACGTGGAAGATATCGACTCGATCCGCCAGTTTGCGGTGGCGTATCTGCGCCATGAACAGGATATGGACCTGCGGGCATTCCAGGTGCGTTTCGACAACTATTATCTTGAATCCAGTCTTTACACCAGCGGCAAGGTGGAGGCCACCGTGAATCAGCTTCAGGCGGCGGGCAAGACCTACGAGCAGGACGGCGCTTTGTGGCTGAGATCCACCGAGTATGGCGACGACAAGGACCGGGTGATGAAGAAGTCCGACGGCAGCTACACCTACTTCGTACCCGACGTGGCCTATCACATCACCAAATGGGAACGCGGTTATACCAAGGCGATCAACATCCAGGGCACGGACCACCACGGCACCATCGCGCGGGTGCGCGCCGGGCTGCAGGCGGCGGGAGCGGGCATCCCGCCGGGCTACCCGGACTATTTGCTGCATACCATGATCCGCGTGATGCGCGGCGGCGAGGAAGTGAAGATCTCCAAACGCGCGGGCAGCTATGTGACGCTGCGCGATTTGATCGAGTGGACGAGCAAGGACGCGGTGCGCTTCTTTTTGATCAGCCGCAAGGCCGATACCGAATACGTGTTTGACATCGATCTGGCCCTGGCGAAGAACAACGACAATCCGGTGTATTACGTCCAGTACGCGCATGCGCGGCTGTGCAGCGTGTTTGGCGAATGGGGGGGCGATGTTGCACAATTGGCCAACGCCGACCTGTCGCCTCTGACCAGCCCGCATGAAATCACGCTGATGAAGCGGCTGACGGAATACCCGGAAACCGTCGCCCTTGCCGCACGCGAGCTGTCGCCGCATCTGATCGCGTATTTTCTGCAGGACCTGGCGGGCGACTTTCATTCCTGGTACAACGCGGAAAAATTTCTGGTCGAGGACCTTGCGCTGAAACGGGCGCGCCTGGCGCTCGCCGCCGCCGCCAGGCAAACGATTGTTAACGGTTTACGCTTGCTAGGCGTATCCGCCCCGGAGAAAATGTAGCCCATGGCAAAACCTTCATCCCGCAGCAACGGAAATTCGGGTCGTGGCAGTTCGCTGCTTAGCGGTCTCCTGATCGGCCTTGTCATCGGCCTCGCACTGGCGGCAGGCGTGGCCTTGTGGGTGACGGGCAACAAACCGTTCAGCCCCGCTGCGGCGCCCACTGCGAACACGGCTCCCCCAAAACCGGCGCAAAACACGCCGCCCCCCAAACCCGAGACCGCCCCCAGTTTTGATTTTTACAAGGTGCTTCCGGGCAGCGCGCCGACGGCCACCTCGAACGAGAAGCCGGCCGCGCCGAATCAGCCGCGCTACTATTTGCAGGCCGGCGCATTTCAGAACGCTGCCGATGCCGACAACCTGAAAGCACGTTTGGCCCTGCTCGGTATCGAAGCCCAGATTCAGACCAGCGAAGTTCCCGAAAAGGGTGTGTTTCATCGTGTCCGTATCGGCCCGTTTATCGGCCTGGATGCGGTTAACACCACCCGTTCCCTGCTGACCCAGAACAATATCGCGGCCGCATCTTGTCAAACAAACGCCCCAACCCCAGGAGAACCCTTAGATGCTGAATCGAATACTGGCCTTAATCACGGTCGCCACTTTGTCCCTTGCCGCCCATGCAGCGGGTGCGCCCGCCGTTGCCGGCAAGGACTACACCGTCCTGAATGTGTCCCAACCGGTGGCCACGGGTAAAAAAATCGAGGTTCTGGAATTCTTCTGGTACGGATGCCCGCACTGCGCCCATCTTGAACCGGGGCTCCACGCCTGGTTGCAAAAGCTGCCCACGGATGCGCAGATCCGGCGCGTCCCCGCCGTGTTCCGCGATGACTGGATGCAGGGCGCAAAGATCTATTACACCTTGCAGGACCTCGGCGCCGTCGACAAATTGCACGCGAAAGTTTTCGATGCCTATCATGTCGAAAGACTCAACCTCAACGACGAAGCCGTGTTGATGACATGGGTTGCCAAACAGGGCCTGGACCGCACAAAATTCGAAGCGGCCTACAAATCCTTTTCCACCCAGTCCAGGGCGACGCAGGGTGGAATGCTTGCCCGTGCCTATAACCTGAGCGGGGTGCCAAGCTTCGCGATCGACGGCAAGTATGTCACCTCCGAATCGATGACCGGCAGCGAGCCACGACTATTTGAAGTGCTCGACCAGCTCATCGTCATGGCGCGCAAGGAGCGTGCTGCCGGGAAGAAATAGGATTTGCAGAGCGCGTGAACAAACCCTTGCGGGTCTTCATCACGGGCGCGAGTTCCGGCCTGGGCGCGGCGCTCGCCCAGCACTACGGTAAATCCGGTGCGCGACTCGGCCTCCTGGGCCGCCGAATCGAAGCGCTGCAGCATGCATCGCTGGGACTGGATGCTCACTGTTACCAGGCCGACGTGCGCGATGAGGCGGCGGTACAGGCCGCCGCGAAGGCATTCCTGGATGAAGTCGGTCCGCCCGACATCGTCATCGCCGCTGCGGGAATCAGCATTGGCACCCTCACTGAAGAGGCCGGGGATCGTTCCGTTTTTCGCGCCGTCATGGATGCGAATGTGCTGGGACTGGTGCACACCTTCCACCCTTTTATCGCGCCCATGCAGGCCCGGGGCGGCGGCGTGCTGTGCGGCATTTCCAGCGTCGCGGGCGTGCGCGGATTGCCCGGCGGCGGCGCCTACTCCGCCTCCAAGGCGGCCGCCACGGTCTATCTTGAAAGCCTGCGGCTGGAACTGAAATCACGCGGCTTCAGTGTCGTCACCGTCGCACCCGGCTACATCGACACGCCGATGACCCAGGTCAACCCCTATGCCATGCCTTTCAAAATGACGGCCGGGGTGGCTGCCACCAAAGTGGCGCGCTGCATTGAGCGTCGCCGTGCCTATACCGTCATTCCCTGGCAGATGGCCTGGATTGAACGGCTGCTGAAATGGCTGCCGGTTTCGGTCTATGATTTACTATTCGAAAAGGCGCCGCGCAAGCCGCGCGGTTTGCCTACATAAAAAATTAGCGGAGGAAACATGCCAGCCCCCTTGAACATCATCCTCATCGATGACCACCCGCTGCTGCGCCTGGGCGTGGCGGGCTACATCAATCAGGCCGAGGACATGAAACTTTCCGTGCAGCTCGCCAACGCCGCCGAACTGCGCGCATGGCTCGCTGCCGGCAACAAGGCCGACGCCGCGCTGCTGGATCGTTCGCTACCCGACGCCGACGGCCTCGACCTTGTCTCCGAAATCCGCGACACGGGCATCAAGGTCATCATGCTCACCATTGCCGATACCGACGAGGAAATTTCCGAAGCCATTGCCTCGGGCGTGGACGGTTACGTGATCAAATCCAGCGAGCCCGACCAGGTCATTGCCGCCATCCGTGGCGTATGCGAAGGGCAAAGCAGTTTCCCGCTCAACGTCATGCAAAAAATGGCGCGCGGCGAATTGCACAGCAACGCGCTCGCCTCGCTCACCGCGCGCGAGATGGAAATCGTCGAGCACGTCAAGGAAGGCCTCTCCAACAAGGTCATCGCCTACAAGCTCAGCTTGTCGGAAAACACCGTGCGCAACCACCTGCGCAACATCATGGAAAAACTCGGCCTGCGCAACCGCGTTCAGGTTGCCACGCTGGCGCTGAAGGAAGACAGAAAGCGGCACTGAGCCGCCCCCATTCGATCCGGGGAAACGCTGAATCAAGGAAACACGGAATCCTTTGCCTTTTGTCGCAAGCTGTCGTCTTATTCGACCGTGACGCTTTTCGCCAGATTGCGCGGCTTGTCCACATCCGTGCCTTTCTGCAGCGCGGCATGATACGACAGCAGTTGCAACGGGAGCGTGTGGAGGATGGGCGAAAGCGCGCCATTCTGTCCACCGGGCAGTTTGATGACGTGGACGAATTCGGATTCTTCGATGTGCACGTCGCCATCGGCGAACACGTACAGTTCGCCGCCGCGCGCGCGGACTTCCTGCAGGTTGGATTTCAGTTTTTCAATCAGCTGGTCGTTGGGCGCGATGGTCACGACGGGCATGTCCTTGTCCACCAGCGCGAGCGGGCCGTGCTTGAGTTCGCCTGCGGGATAGGCCTCGGCGTGGATGTAGGAAATTTCCTTGAGCTTTAGCGCGCCTTCCAGCGCAATCGGGTAATGCACGCCACGCCCGAGAAAGAGGGCGTGATGCTTGTTGGCAAAACGCTGCGCCCAGGCTTCGACCTGCGGTTCCAGCGCCAGGGCTTTTGCAGCTTTGTGGGGCAGGCCTCTCAGGGTGGCCAGGTGCGCGGCTTCCTGCTCGGGTGTGAGGCGGCCACGCAGCTTGGCCAGCACCAGCGTCAGCAAAAACAGGGCGGCCAGTTGCGTGGTGAAGGCCTTGGTCGAAGCGACACCGATTTCCGGCCCGGCGCGGGTCAGAAACTTGAGCCGCGACTGGCGAGTGAGCGCCGACTCCGGCACATTGCAGATGGTGAGCGTCTTGTCCTGCCCCAGCGCTTTGGCGTGATTCAACGCCGCCAGCGTATCGGCGGTTTCACCGGACTGGGAGATGGTGACGATGAGCGCGTCGGGGTTGGGGACGGAGGTGCGGTAGCGGTATTCGCTGGCAATTTCGGCGACGGCGGGAATACCGGCAATCTCTTCCAGCCAGTAAGTGGCCACTTTTGCCGCATGGTAGCTGGTGCCGCAGGCAAGGAAACAAACAGCCTTGACCTGGCTCAGCACTTCCGCCGCATCGAAACCGAACCACTCGGGCAGGACGCGGTCCTGCGCCACGGCAATCGCTACGGTATCGGCCAGCGCGCGCGGCTGTTCGTGGATTTCCTTCTGCATGAAATGGCGATAGGGGCCGAGTTCGGCCATGTCGGCGGACAGTTCGGAAATATGCACGCTGCGAACGGCAGGCTGACCCGCCGCATCGAAGACCTTGACCGAAAGCAGGCCGATATCGGCGATATCTCCCTCTTCCAGATAAATCACGCGCTGAGTGACCGGCAGAAGCGCGGAGACATCGGAGGCAATGAAGTTTTCTTCGATGCCGAGGCCTATCAATAACGGGCTGCCCTTGCGGGCACAGATCAGTTGATTGGGCGATTCTTCACTCACCACGCCGATGGCGTAGGCGCCGGCGAGTTCGGCCACGGCCGCACGGGTCGCGGCCAGCAGGTCCTTGGACTGCCGGCTGTAGTGCTGGATAAGGTGGACGATGACTTCGGTATCGGTGTCGGAAGTGAAGGCGTAGCCCAGCCCCTTGAGGCGGGTGCGCAGCGCTTCGTGGTTTTCGATGATTCCGTTGTGTACCACAGCGATGCTCGCACTGACGTGCGGGTGGGCATTGCGCTCGCTGGGCGCGCCATGCGTCGCCCAACGGGTATGCGCGATACCCAGATGACCGTGCGCCCGCTGCGCCGCGCACTCTTCCGACAGCGAAGCCACCCGCCCGACGCTGCGCACGCGCTTCAGCCCTCCATTGACGGTCACGAGTCCCGCCGAATCATAGCCCCGATACTCCAGCCGCCGCAGCCCTTCGAGCAGGATGGGAACGACGTTACGCTGCGCAACCGCGCCGACAATGCCGCACATGTTCAGGTTTCCTTCTTCTGTTTGACCGGCCGCTTCCAGCCGCTGATGGTCATCTGTTTTGCCCGCGTCAGGGTCAGCTCGCCGGCCGGCGCATCTTTGGTCAGCGTGGTGCCCGCGCCCAGGGTCGCACCCTTGCCCACCGTGACCGGCGCAACCAGTTGCGTGGCCGATCCGACAAACACCTCGTCCTCGATCACGGTGCGGTGCTTGTAGGCGCCGTCGTAATTGCAGGTGATGGTGCCCGCGCCGATGTTGACCTTCTTGCCCATGGTGGTGTCGCCCACATAGGACAAGTGGTTGACCTTGGAACCCTCGTCGATCTGACTGTTCTTGATCTCGACGAAGTTGCCGACGTGGACATCGCGCGCCAGTTTGGTGCCGGGACGGATACGGGAAAAGGGGCCAAGCCGGCCGGCTTCGCCGATTTCGGCGTCGTCGATCAGGGTGAAGGCATCGATGCGCGTACCCGCCGCCACCTTCACGTTACGCAGGATGCAGTTGGCGCCCACTTGCACGCTATCGCCCAGATCCACGCGACCCTCGAAAACGCAGTTGACATCGATCACCACATCACGACCACAGGCAAGCGTGCCGCGAACGTCCAGCCGCGCCGGGTCCAGCAGCGTCACGCCCGCGTCCAATAAGGCGCGTGCCACCTCACCCTGGTGGATGCGTTCGAGCTCGGCCAGTTGCGCCTTGCTGTTCACCCCCAGCACTTCCCACGGATGTGCCGGTTGATGCGTTTCCACCGCCACCCCGTCGCGCACCGCCAGCGCGATGATGTCGGTAAGGTAGTACTCACCCTGGGCGTTGTCGTTCCTCAGTTCCCCTATCCATTGCTTCAGATGCCGGGTGGCGACGGCGAGGATGCCGGTATTCACTTCCTGGATCGCGCGCTCGTGCGGCGTGGCGTCCTTGTGCTCAACAATGCGCGTCACCCGCCCATCGCTGCCGCGCACGATGCGGCCATAACCGTCGGGGTGCGGCAGCGTCACTGTCAGCAGCCCGAGCGTGCCCGATTGCGCAGCGGCAACCAGCGGGCTCAAGGTCGCGGGGTGCGTCAGCGGCACGTCGCCATAGAGCACCAGCGTCACGCTTTGATCATCGAGCATGGGCAGCGCCTGCATCACGGCATGCCCCGTGCCGTGCTGTTCAGCCTGGAGCACAAACGTCAGGCTTTCGTCAGTCATCGCCTGCGGCACCGCCTCGCCGCCAAAGCCGTAGACGACGCAGATTTGCTTTGCCCCCAGCGCATGCGCCGCAGCCACGACATGCCCCAGCAGAGGCCTGCCGGCAAGCTTGTGCAGGACTTTGGGCAGGTCGGAGCGCATGCGCGTGCCACGGCCTGCCGCGAGGATGAGAATATCAAGCGTCGGATTCATGAGGCTATTCTGTTTACTAGCGCGATAGCAGCAAGATGCGCGCCAAGTATAAACCCACGCGCCCCGGGATGACTGCCTGAAATCAATGGCATTGGCCGCATTTGACTGGCTTGATCAATGAAAAGGGCAACCCGAGGGTTGCCCAAAATCACCATTACAGTTTGGCCTCAAGATGCAGGACTTATCGTGCCCTACCCAATCGGGCGCCCTCCGTTAGTGCTGCGCATTCGGCCGACGCGGCCGGATCTACCTGGCCGATGCCGGGCAGGCCCGGGCCCCCTGGTTCCACGGCATCTTGGCCAGCAGCATCGCCATGCCGCAGGTGTCGGTGACCCCGGCGAAGACCATGCCCGCGCCCATGAAGCCGACCAAGACCAGTCCCAGCGGCTGGCCGGCGAGCACCACGGCGGCGCCGACCAGCGCCATGGAGCCGGCGATGATACGCACCTGCTGTTCCAGTCCGAGCGCCTTCCTGCCCTTTTCAATGGGCAGGCCGGCGGACTTCCATGCATCGGTGCCGCCTTCGACGTGCACCATGTTGGAGAAGCCGGCCTCACGCAACTTGTCCATGGCCTTCTGCGCGCGCATCCCGGACTTGCAGATGAAATAAACCGGACTGCCATTGCAGTAGGCCAGCGCGCCCGGCTCCAGCCGGTCCAGCGGGATGTTGACCGCGCCCTTGGCGTGGATGGCGCCGTATTCGGCGGGGGTGCGTACGTCGATCAGGTTGACGAAGCCTTGTTGTTGCTGATGGGCCAGTGCGTTGGCGCTGATGGTTTGCATTTCAATCTCCTTTGGTTTGCTAATGCGCCGCCGCAAATGGCCGGCGCACCGATTTAAGTACGGGTGATGGGTTAGGCGGTTCCGCCAACCAGATTGGCCGGGACGGCGATGTCAATCAGGCGCGGCTTGGGCAGGTCGAGGGCGTTCATGATGGCGGTGAACTCTGCCTCGCTCTTGCCCGCCAGGCGCGGATTCAGCGCTTTCTCCTCGCCGATGCTGCTGACCCGGCGGCCGTTGTAGTCATGGCCGGGATAGACCAGCACTTCGTCTTCCATGCTGAACAGCTTCCCGGTGATGCTGTGGTAGAGAAGGTTGGGATTGCCGGCCTGAAAGTCGGTGCGCCCGCAGCCGCCGATCAACAGGGCGTCGCCGGTGAACACGCGGTCGCGCCAGAGGTAGGACACGCTGCCGTGGGTATGACCGGGGGTGGCGATGATGCGGATCACCTCGTCGCCAAAGCGGATCTCGTCGCCGTCGTTGAGCTGATGGTCGAAGCCGCTGGCCCTGCAGCCGTCGCCTACGGCGGACTGGGCGCCGGTGGCCGCCTTGAGCGCATTGGCTCCGGTCACGTGGTCGGCGTGTACGTGGGTGTCGAGCACCCAGACCAGTTTCAGGTTGTGCTCGCCCAGCAGGGCGAGGTCACGCCCGGTCTGCTCATACACGGGGTCGATCAGTACCGCCTCGCCGGAATCGGCAGCGATCAGGTAGCTATACGTGGAAGAAACCGGGTCGAATAGTTGCTTGAACAGCATGGTGCACCCCTTCTGACAATGTGAGTTGAACAATGGGATGCATTTTAGGGAGGCGGACGGGGGCTGTATGCGACTTTGGTCGCACAATATTAGATATTTCTAATTTATTGGGAAACGGCCGTTGCAGTCCGGCGGGCTGCCGGGTTATCCGTTTTGTCAGCCCGGCCGCTCGGCAATCGCCTTGAGCCCCTCGGGGTCGAGTACGCGGGTACGCTCCCTGCCTAGGGCCACCAGCCCGCGCTGCTCGAAGTTCTTAAGCAGTCTCCCGACAATGTCACGGACGGTGCCCAGACGGTCGGCGAGCTGGGCCTGGGATGCCTTCATTTCCGGCGCCGCTTCCAGCAGGATCGTAGCCAGCCGCTGATCCAGCTTGTGGAAGGCAATGGCCTCCACCAGCATCATCAAATCGGCCAGACGCTGGCTGAACTGGCTGAAAACGAAGTCGCGGAAGGCTTCGTTGCGGGCGAGCAGCCTCTTGAAAGTGGATGGCGGGATGGTAAACATGAGCACGTCGGTCTGCGCAATGGCGTTGGCCGTATAGTTGGCCTTGCCCAGCAGGCAGCTGGTGGAGATGAGGCAGCTCTCGCCGGGCTGCAGACGGTACAACTCCACCTCGCGGCCACTGGCGCCGAGCTTGACCACCCGGACCGTGCCCGACAGCAGCATGGAGAACCCGGCGCACGGGCTGTTGGTGCTGAACGGAGAGCCGCCCTTGGCTACCCGGCGTACATGACTGCTCTGCAGGGCTTCATCGAGATCTTCCGGAGGCAGGGAGCGGAAGATGGGGAATTGCTCCAGAAACTGCTTACTGATGTCCATCCTCGGCTCCGGGACCTAGCGGCCTGGCTCGGATAATCCATTCCCCGCGGGAGCGGATTGCGGGCCGTAGTTTTCCAGCGTCATCATGTAGCCCTCGCGGGTCAGGGCGCCGAGGTTCGGGCGGGATTGCTGGCTGAGCATGCCTCTAAACCGATCCAGCGAGTCATAGTCCCTCGCTTCCATCCAGGCGCGCATGCCCTCCAGTATTTCGCCAAGCCGCGCGGGCCCATGTTGCAGCAGGGCGCTGGTCACGTTCACCACATTCGCTCCTGCCAGAAGCATCTTCAGGGCGTCCTCCGCAGTGTAAACGCCGCCGCTGGCGGACAGGTCGAGGCCCACGCGGCCATGCAGCAGCGATATCCAGCGCATGGTCAGCAGCCGCTCGGTAGGGCCGGAGAGGACGTGCTGGTCCGATGGGGCGAGCGTCTCCAGATCGATGTCCGGCTGAAAAAAGCGGTTGAACAGCACCACACCGTTGGCCCCCGCCGCTTCCAGTCTCTGCACGAAGGCGGGCAGTGCGCAGAAGTAAGGCGAGATTTTCATGGCGATCGGCAGCGACACCGCTTCGCGCAACGACTTGAGCAGGTACAGAAAGCGGGCTTCGATGGTTTCCGGCGACTGCGCGAAATCGGCGGCAATGTAGTAGACATTGAGTTCGATGGCGTCGGCGCCTGCCTTTTCGAGCTCCCGGCCCACCTCAACCCAGCTTGACATCCCGACGCCATTCAGCGAGGCGATGACCGGCATATCCAGTGCCGCCTTGAGCGCGGAAAGTTGCTGTAGATAGAGATCCAGTCCGCTCCGGTAGCGAAAATGTGGAGCACTGAAGCCGGCCGCCGCAACCTGAGCAATGGCCCGGTCTATCACCTGCCGTTCCATCTCGCCTGATTCTGCGCCCATCTCCTCCTCGAACAGCGAATACATCACCAGGGCTGCGGCACCGGCATCCTCCAGGGCACGCGCTTGATCCAGGCTGCGCGACAGCGGCGAAGCAGAGGGCACCAGGGGGTTCTTGAGCTTGAGGCCCAGGTATTCAGTCGCAAATTCAATCATGCTCCACTCCTGTCAACATTGACCCCCAGTCAAAGCAAGTATGCCGGGTTTTAGATCGGGAGATGACTGCGGTGCGATGCGAATTGGCAAGCAAGGCCCGATGCGGGTGATTTCGCATTATGAGCCGCTGGGCGTCGCTTATGCAGATCCCATCATCAACAAAAAAGGCAACCCGCGGGTTGCCTTGATTTTTCGCCCCGTACGTATCGTCAGGTCAGCTTGCGCAGTTTCTTTATCGTCGAAAGTTGCGCAACGGCTTGTGCCAGTTCGGCTTGCGCCTGGGCGTAGTCCATGGTGGCGGCCTTGTCCTTCATCGCTTCCTCGGCGGCGCGCTTGGCTTCAAGCGCTTTCGCTTCATCCAGATCGGCGCCGCGAATGGCGGAGTCGGAGAGAATGGTGACGACATGCGGCTGCACTTCGAGTATGCCGCCGGAGACGTAGACCAGCTCTTCTTCCGCCTGACCGGGCACTTTGATGCGCACAGACCCGGGCTTGAGGGTGGTGAGCAGGGGGGTGTGGCGGGGATAAATCCCCAATTCACCGCGTGAACCCGGAGCAATCACCACTTCGGCCGTACCGGAGTAGAGCGATTTCTCTGCGCTGACGATGTCGACGTGGATGGTCATGGCCATGTGTTACCTTTCAGGGACAGGGGTCAGGCGTCAGGATTCAGGGGGGTGGGGCTGTGGCGCGCCTCATTCCCTAACCCCTGGCCCCTGAATCCCGGCCCCTCACAATTACTGAATCGATTTCGCTTTCTCGACGGCTTCTTCGATGCCGCCAACCATGTAGAACGCCTGCTCGGGCAGGTGGTCGAACTCGCCTTCGACGATCGCCTTGAAGCCGGCGATGTTGTCCTTCAGCGAGACGTACTTGCCCGGTGAGCCGGTGAAGACTTCGGCGACGAAGAAAGGCTGCGACAGGAAGCGCTGGATTTTCCGTGCACGGGAAACGGCCAGCTTGTCTTCGGGCGACAACTCGTCCATCCCCAGAATCGCGATGATGTCGCGCAGCTCCTTGTACTTTTGCAGCGTGCCCTGCACCGCGCGAGCCACGCTGTAATGCTCTTCGCCGACGACCAGCGGATCAAGAATCCGCGAGGTCGAATCGAGCGGGTCCACCGCCGGGTAGATGCCCAGCTCGGCAACCTGACGCGACAGCACCAGGGTGGCATCAAGGTGGGCGAAGGTGGTGGCAGGCGACGGGTCGGTCAAGTCATCCGCCGGCACATACACGGCCTGGAACGAGGAGATCGAACCGGTCTTGGTCGAGGTGATGCGCTCCTGCAGGCGGCCCATTTCGTCGGCCAGCGTCGGCTGATAGCCCACCGCGGACGGCATCCGGCCCAGCAGCGCGGACACTTCGGTACCGGCCAGGGTATAGCGGTAGATGTTGTCAACGAACAGCAGCACGTCGCTGCCTTCGTCACGGAAGTATTCGGCCATGGTCAGGCCGGTCAGCGCCACGCGCAGACGGTTGCCCGGGGGTTCGTTCATCTGGCCGTACACCAGCGCAACCTTGTCCAGCACACCACTTTCCGTCATCTCGTTATAGAAGTCGTTGCCTTCACGCGTCCGCTCGCCGACACCGGTAAACACGGAAAAGCCCGAGTGCGCCACGCCAATGTTGCGGATCAGTTCCATCAGCGTCACGGTCTTGCCCACGCCGGCGCCGCCGAACAGGCCGACTTTGCCGCCCTTGGCAATCGGCATGATCAGGTCGATCACCTTGATGCCGGTTTCGAGGATTTCCACCGATGCCGCCTGGTCGGCGTAGGCCGGCGGCCTTGCGGTGAATCGGCATGCTGGATTCCGCACCGATGGGACCGGCTTCGTCGATCGGATCGCCCAGCACGTTCATGATGCGGCCGAGGGTTTTCTGCCCGACCGGGACCATGATCGGGTTCCCGGTGGAAAGCACTTCCATGCCGCGGCGCAGGCCGTCGGTGGAACCCATCGCAATGGCACGTACGACGCCATCGCCGAGCTGCTGCTGGACTTCCAGCGTCAGTTCGGGGGACTCCATTTTCAGTGCTTCAAAGATCCCGGGCATGGCATCACGCGAAAACTCCACGTCCACCACGGCGCCAATGATCTGAACAATTTTTCCGTTGCTCATGTTGATTTCCTAGTAATTAAATTCTGCCGCCACTTAAATCGTATGCGGCGCGTTCAAACTGCTGCCGCACCGGCGACGATCTCGGACAATTCCTTGGTAATCGCGGCCTGACGGGTCTTGTTGTAAATCAGCTTCAGCTCGCCGATCACGTCCATGGCGTTGTCCGTCGCCGCCTTCATCGCCACCATCCGCGCCGACTGTTCGCATGCGATGTTCTCGGCCATGCCCTGATACACCAGCGATTCCATATAACGCATCAGCATGCCATCGACGACCGGCTTCGCATCGGGTTCGTAAATATAGTCCCAGTGCGTTTTCAGGCTGGCTTCCTCGGCGTCTTCCAGTTTCGCCAGCGGCAACAGCTGGGTCAGCGTCGGCTCCTGCTTCATGGTATTGATGAAGCGGTTGTAGACGATGTAGAGCGCGTCGATCTTGCCTTCCAGGTAAGCGTCGAGCATGACCTTGACGGGTCCAATCAGCTTTTCGAGATGCGCTATGTCCCCGTAGCCGGTGAGCTGCGACACCACGTTGGCACCCAGGCGCTGCATGAAACCCAGGCTCCTGTTGCCCACTGCGGTGACATCGATGCCGACGCCTGCAGCTTCCCACTGCTTCATCTGGTTGACCAACATGCGGAAAGCGTTGGTGTTGAGGCCGCCGCACAGCCCCTTGTCCGTGCCGATAATAATGACCCCGACGCGCTTGACGTTCTCACGCGGAATCACGAAGGGATGCTTGTACTCCGGATGCGCGTACGCCAGGTGGGTCGCCACACGGGCGATCTTCTCGGCGTACGGGCGCGCGGCCTGCATGCGCTCCTGCGCCTTGCGCATTTTGGACGCGGCGACCATCTCCATGGCCTTGGTGATCTTGCTCGTGCTTTCGACGCTCTTGATCTTGGTCCGTATTTCTTTTCCGGCTGCCATATTTGCTCCTTAAACCAGCGGCTCCTAATCAGCGCGGGCTATCAATAAACGCCGGTTTTCTTGAACTCGTCCACTGCGGCGGTGAGCACCTTTTCGGTGGCTTCATCCAGATTGCCGCTGGTTTCGATGGTGTCCATGATGCTGGCGTACTTGGATTTCATGAACGCCATCAGCGCGGACTCGAACGGCAGAACCTTGTTGACTTCGACGTCGTCCATGTAGCCCTTGTTGACGGCAAACAGAGTCAGCGGCCATTTGCGAGACCGACATCGGCGAGTATTGCAACTGCTTCATCAGTTCGGTCACGCGACGGCCACGCTCGAGCTGCTTCAGGGTCGCCTGCGTCGAGATCGGACGCGAACTGGGCGAAGGCCGCCAGTTCGCGGTACTGCGCCAGCGCCAGACGGATACCGCCGCCGAGCTTCTTGATGACCTTGGTCTGCGCGGCGCCACCGACGCGGGACACCGACAGACCGGCGTTGATCGCGGGACGGATACCGGCGTTGAACAGGTCGGTCTCGAGGAAGATCTGGCCGTCGGTAATCGAAATCACGTTGGTCGGCACGAAAGCGGACACGTCGCCGGCCTGCGTTTCGATGATCGGCAACGCGGTCAGCGAACCGGTCTTGCCCTTGACGGCGCCGTTGGTGATCTTTTCGACATAGTCGGCGTTGACGCGAGCGGCACGCTCCAGCAGACGCGAGTGCAGGTAGAACACGTCGCCGGGGTAGGCTTCGCGGCCCGGCGGGCGGCGCAGCAGCAGCGACACCTGACGGTAGGCCCAGGCCTGCTTGGTCAGATCGTCGTACACGATCAGCGCATCTTCACCGATGTCACGGAAGAATTCGCCCATGGTGCAGCCGGAATACGGCGCGATGTACTGCATGGCGGCGGCGTCGGAAGCGGTCGCGGCAACGACAATGGTGTGGTCCATCGCGCCGTGCTCTTCCAGCTTGCGCACCACGTTGGCCACCGAAGAGGCCTTCTGGCCGATGGCGACGTAGATACATTTCACGCCGGTGCCCTTCTGGTTGATGATGGCGTCAATCGCGACGGCGGTCTTGCCGGTCTGACGGTCGCCGATGATCAGTTCGCGCTGGCCGCGGCCGAGCGGCACCATGGCGTCGATCGACTTGAGGCCGGTTTGCACCGGCTGGTCGACCGATTTGCGTTCGATGACGCCGGGCGCAATGCGCTCGATCGGCATGGTGGTGTCCGCAGCGATGGGGCCCTTGCCGTCGATCGGCTGGCCCAGCGTGTTCACCACGCGGCCAAGCAGGCCACGACCGACCGGCACTTCGAGAATGCGGCCGGTGCACTTGGCGATGTCGCCTTCGGTGATGTGCTCATAATCGCCGAGGATCACCGCGCCGACCGAGTCGCGCTCGAGGTTCAACGCCACGCCGAAGGTGTTGCCCGGCAATTCGATCATTTCACCCGACATCACGTCGGACAAGCCATGAATGCGGACGATACCGTCGGTGACGGAAACGATCGTGCCCTGGGTGCGCAGCTCGCTCGATGCACCAAAGTTCTCGATCTTGGCTTTGATCAGTTCGCTGATTTCGCTTGGATTCAATTGCATGTCTGTTCTCCGAACCGTGAGGTTCCGATAAATGTATATATTTCGATTAGCCTTGCAGCGCAAACGCCATGCGCTGCAGCCGTCCTTTGACCGACCCGTCGATTACTTGGTCGCCTATGGCAATCACCGCGCCACCAATCAGTTCGGGATCGACCGCCACCTGCACGTTCACCGCATGGTTGAACTTGGTCTTCAGCCCGGCCACGAGATCGTCGACCTGCGCCTGCGTCAGTTCCCGCGCGCTGGTGATCGTCGCCTCGAGCAGGCCCTCGGCACTGGCCTTCAGCGTCTCGAATTGCGTACCAATTTCCGGCAGCAGTGACAGGCGGTCGTTCTCGGCCAGCACCTTGACGAAATTGGCACCACGCTCACCGAGGCCGGCACCGGCCACCTCGATGATCAGGCCGGTCACGCGATCCGTCGGCACTGCAGGATCGGCAATGAGGCGCGCCACCTGGACGTCGGAGACGATGGCCGCAAGCGTGGCGATACGTGAGGACCAGCCCGCCAGGTCGTTTCCCCCCCGCGCCATGCGGAACACTGCTTCGGCATAGGGACGTGCCAGGGTAGACAGTTCGCTCATGGTTTACAGCTCGGCTTTCAGCTGGCCCAACAGGTCAGCGTGGGTTTGCGCGTTGACTTCGCGGCGCAGGATCTTTTCTGCGCCAGCCACGGCCAGCGCAGCCACCTGTTCACGCAGGCTCTCGCGCGCACGATTGGCTTCCTGTTCGATGTTGGCCTGGGCAGCAGCAAGCTGGCGATCACCCTCTTGCTTGGCGGCCATTTTCGCCTCCTCGACGATTTGGGCCGCGCGCTTTTCAGCCTGGGCAATCACTTCGGCGGCCTGCACCTTGGCTTCACGCATATTGTCGCCGGCCTTTTTGGCAGCCAGTTCCAGTTCGTGCTTGCCGCGCTCACCCGCGGCCAGGCCGTCGGCGATCTGTTTCTTGCGCGTTTCGAGCGCGTTCATGATCGGCGGCCATATGTACTTCATGCAGAACCACACGAGGAAAATAAACGTGATGGACTGGCCGATCAAAGTTGCGTTGAAATTCATATCCGCACCTTTTAATGACGGGGATGATTAGACAAGTTCCGCAGCAACCCGCGAATTAACCGGCAACCGCGAACAGAACGTACATGGCCAGGCCGACAGCGATCATCGGCACGGCGTCGACCAGACCCATCACGATGAAGAACTGGGTGCGCAGCATCGGGATCAGCTCGGGCTGACGCGCGGCGCCTTCAAGGAAGCGGCCGCCGAGGATGCCGATACCCACGGATGCACCAAGCGCGCCCAGACCCATCATCAGGGCGCCAGCGATGTACAGCACGGCTTGAGTCATTTCCATTTGTTGCTCCTAAATAAAAAAATAAAAATCAAAGTTGAAAACAAGAAACCAGAACGGATAGATACCACTGAAATCAATGATGCTCGGCGTACGCCATGTCCAGATAGACAATCGTCAGGGTCATGAAGATGAATGCCTGCAGCGTAATGATCAGGATGTGGAACACCGCCCACGCCCACTGCAGGACCCCGCCGAATGCCGCCAGCAACAGGTTGCCGCCGAACATCAGCGCGATCAGGATGAAGATCATTTCACCGGCGTACATGTTGCCGAACAGACGCAGTGACAGCGAAAGCGGCTTGGCGATCAGACCCACGCCTTCCAGCACCAGGTTGGCCGGAAACAGGAATTTGGGGAAGGGCTGGAACGCCAACTCGGAGAAGAAGCCGCCCGCGCCCTTCATCTTGACGCTGTAGTACAGCACCAGGAAGAAGACCGACAGCGACAGGCCAAACGTCACATTGGGGTCGGTCGACGCGACCACCTTCATGTGCGGCAACCCCACCGTTGTTGCAACAAAGGGCAGCCAGTCAACCGGCAGCAAATCCATCAGGTTCATCAGGAATACCCACATGAACACGGTCAGCGCCAGCGGCGCGACCATTGCATTCTGATGCGAGAAGGAACCGCGTACCGAGGTGTCGATGAACTCGATGGTCCACTCGACGAAGTTCTGCAAGCCGGACGGCACGCCGGCCGTAGCTCTTTTGGCCGCCAGGCGGAACAAGAACAGAAACAGGACACCAAGGCCAATTGAAAACAGCATGCTGTCGACATTGATCGCCCAGAAACCCATGGCCTTGGCCTCTGCTGCACCGTGGGCAAAGCCCCAGGTGCCATCGGGAAGCTGACCATAGGTCAGGTTCTGCATGTGGTGCTTGATGTATTCGCCGGAGGTATGCGCTTCTGCAGACATATCAAACCATGTTTCGCAAAGTGAATTTTGGATGCGCGCTCACTTGCTCCCGTCAAGTAAACGCCCGCATTCAAAACTCGCCTATTTCCTGTTCCTGCCCGGCATCGCCGCCGCCAGCCAGCCCGTTTGCGCCGCCGCCAGGCCCAGCACCAAAGGCAACGGCGCGAGCTTCAAAGCCCCGAATCCCACGGCTAGCAGCACCACAACCGCGAACAATCTTTCCAGTCCGACGCGGATAAACAGCCCGAACAGTTTCCGTCCATCCCACTCGGGATGTTGAATCGCAACGCGCTCCCGCCACACCATCAGCAGACTCGCAACCAGCGCCACCAGCACGCCGTAAAAAGCCGCCAGCGCCGCCGCCCCGCCCGAAAAAACGAATCCGAGAATCGCGGCCAGCGGCGCCATCCCTGCCTGCGCAAGCGCCGCCCGTGTGGGTCCGGTCAACATTAGCCGGGCATGATACCCGAATCAGCGAAGTCTATGCAAACATCAAGCGGCTTGATGAGGGATTCCGCTACATGCCGATTTTCACCGCGGTCATTACCGGATGTGCTTGAGGATGCCGTCGAGTTGATCGAGGCTGGCGAAATGAATTCCCAGCGTGCCCGCCCCTTTCTTGTTGGCGCGCAGGGTGACGCCGGCGCCCAGGCGGTCGGCGAGTTCCTCGGCCAGCCGCAGTACGTCACGGTCCTGCCTGTGGGCGGTTTTGGCCTTGGGTTTGAGCAGGCGCGCGGCCAGCGCCTCGGCCTCGCGCACGGACAGGCCGCGGCGCACAATTTCATGCGCGGCCTCGGACTGCTGTCCGGCGGAAAGTGGCAACAGGGCGCGGGCGTGGCCCATGTCGATCTGGCCGTCCATGAGCATGGTTTGCGTCGATTTCCCCAGATGCAGCAGACGCAGGAGGTTGGACACGGCGGCACGTGAGCGGCCTACCGCTTCGGCGGCGGTCTGGTGGGTCATGCCGAATTCGTCGATCAAACGCTTGATGCCGGCGGCTTCTTCCAGCGGGTTGAGGTCTTCGCGCTGGATGTTTTCGATCAGTGCCATGGCGGCCACCGCATTGTCGGCCACTTCGCGCACCAGAACCGGAACCTCGGACAGGCCCGCGAGCTGCGCAGCACGCCAGCGGCGTTCGCCGGCGATGATCTCGAAACCGCCCCCCGCCAGTTCGCGCACCAGGATCGGCTGCATCAAGCCCTGGGCGCGGATGGAATCGGCGAGTTCCTGCAGGGATGCCGGATCCATTTGGGTGCGCGGCTGGTACTTGCCGGGCGCCAACTGGCTCACGGCCAGCATGCGCAACTCGCCTTGCGGCGGCGCGGCACTGTCTTCGCCGCCCAGCAGGGCATCCAGCCCGCGCCCGAGTCCCTTGAGTTTGGCCATCATGTTTTCTCCTTGACTGCGATGCCGGCGCGCTTGAGGCTTTCTTCAGCCAGTTCGAGATACGCCTTCGCCCCCTTGCACTGGCGGTCATAGGCCAGTACCGGCAGGCCGTGGCTGGGGGCTTCGGCCAGGCGCACGTTGCGCGGGATCACGGTGTCGTACACCTTGTCGCCGAAATGCTGCTTGAGCTGGTCCGACACCTGCTGCGCCAGCGTGCTGCGCGGGTCGAACATCACGCGCAGCAGGCCCTCGATCTGGATGCCGGGATTGAGCCGCTGCTTGACCTTCTTGATGGTGGCGACCAGATCGGTCAGGCCTTCCAGCGCGTAGTACTCGCACTGCATGGGGATCAGCACCGACTGCGCGGCGGCGAAGGCGTTGACCGTCAGCAGATTCAGGGTGGGCGGGCAATCGAGCAGGACGAAGTCGTATTCGTTTTCGATTTTGGCTAACGCCATTTTCAGGCGCAGGTCACGCTGTTCCAGCGACACCAGGTCGATCTCAGCCCCGGCCAGTTCGCGATTGGCCGGGATGACATCGAAATGCCCTGGTACGGAACGCACCCGAGCCTCGGCCACGCCAACCAGATTGAGCAGGATCTGGTAAACCGTCGGCAGCGCGCTGCGCTTTTCGATGCCCGAACCCATGGTGGCATTGCCCTGTGGGTCGAGGTCGGCCAGCAGTACGCGCTGCCCGAGTTCGGCCAGGCTCGCGGCGAGATTCACCGCCGTGGTGGTCTTGCCCACCCCGCCCTTCTGATTGGCTATCGCAAGGACGCGGCTCAAGGCACCGGCTCCAGAACAATCAAATGCCGGGTGGCGTCGAGGCCGGGAATGGTCAGCGGCTGGTCAGCGCCCACTTTCACCCAGCCCGGCAGCTGCGCAATCTCTTCGTTCGGGTACACGCCTTTCATCGCCAGCCAGCGTCCGCCCGGTGCGAGCAGATGGCGCGTGAGCGTGACAAGCTCCTTGAGGTCGGAAAAGGCGCGGGAGATGATGAAATCAAAAGCGGTTTCAGGGCGGAAATCTTCCGCCCGGCCGGTCACCACCGTGACATTGTCCAGCCCAAGTTCGGCCTTGGCCTGCAACAGGAACGCGGTTTTCTTGGCGATGCTGTCGATCAGCGTCACGTCCAGTTGCGGCCGCGCAATCGCCAGCGGAATCCCCGGCAACCCCCCGCCGCTGCCCACATCCAAAACGCTTCCGTTGCCCGTGCCGGGAGACAAAAAATAGGGCGTCACGGCAAGCGAGTCCAGCAAGTGATGGCTCACCATCCGGTCCGCCTCGCGCACCGCGGTGAGGTTGTGTACGCGGTTCCACTTCTCCAGCAGTCCGAGATAGGCCATGAGCTTCGCCTCGGCGCCTTCGGGCAAAGCCAGGCCTAAAGCCGCGACGCCCGCCGCAAGTTGCTGTTGCGGGTTCATGCCGGTTTCGTCAGTCGGTTTGGGCATCATGTCTGCTCCCTCCCCCGCCCGCGGGGCATACTATCCTTCACGGGCTTCAGCCCGTCGGTAGCCATCCCCCTGTGGGGGAGGACCGGGGTGGGAACGGTTTGGGGATCCGGGACAAAGCCTCGCTTGGCATGGACCAGAAGCACCGAAATCGCCGCCGGGGTGACGCCTTGCAGCCGCGCCGCCTGGCCCAGCGTTTCGGGGCGGGCTTGCTGCAGGCGTTGGCGCACCTCCATCGACAGCCCGGTGAGCACGCTGTAGTCGAGGTCGAGCGGCAGGCGCAGCGTCTCCTGGGCGCGCTGCTTTTCGACTTCCTCGTTCTGGCGGTCGATATAGCCCTGGTATTTGGCGGCGATTTCGACCTGCTCGGCCACCCGCGCATCCGCCTCTCCCACCCCGCCGCCCGGCAGGGCCCGCAATTGCGTATAGCTCACATCGGGCCGGCGCAGCAATTCGAACAGGCTGTATTCATGGTCAATAGGCTGGCCAATCAGCCGCGTAGCCTCGTCAGGCGGCAACGTGGCCGGGTTGACCCAGCTCGTTTTCAACCGCTCGGTTTCGCGCCCCACCGCATCCCGCATGCGGTTGAAGGCCTCCCAGCGTGCATCGTCGATCACGCCGAGCGTGCGACCGGTTTCGGTCAGTCGCAGGTCGGCATTGTCCTCGCGCAGTTGCAGGCGGTACTCGGCGCGGCTGGTGAACATGCGGTAGGGCTCGGACACGCCGCGCGTGATGAGATCGTCGACCAGCACGCCGAGGTACGCCTCGTGGCGGCCCGGGCTCCAGGCGTCGTGTCCCTGCGCCTGCAAGCCGGCGTTGATGCCGGCCAGCAGACCCTGCGCGGCGGCTTCTTCGTAACCGGTGGTGCCGTTGATCTGCCCGGCGAAGAAGAGGCCGGCGATCGACTTGGTTTCCAGCGAGGCCTTGAGGTTGCGCGGGTCGTAGTAGTCGTATTCGATGGCGTAGCCGGGACGCAGGATATGCGCATTTTCCAGCCCCGGGATCGAGCGCACGATGGCGAGCTGCACGTCGAACGGCAGCGAGGTCGAGATGCCGTTGGGATAGATCTCGTGCGTGGTCAGCCCTTCCGGTTCAAGGAAGATCTGGTGGCTGGCCTTGTCGGCGAAGCGGGTGATCTTGTCCTCGATCGACGGGCAGTAGCGCGGCCCCACGCCTTCGATGATGCCGGTGTACATCGGCGAGCGGTCAAGGCCTCCGCGAATGATTTCGTGCGTGCGCTCGGTCGTATGCGTGATCCAGCACGGTCGCTGCTCGGGATGCATTGCCGCATTGCCCATGAATGAGAAAACCGGCGCCGGATCGTCGCCCGGCTGGACCTGGGTCTGGCTGTAATCGATGGTGCGGCCGTCGATGCGCGGCGGGGTTCCGGTCTTCAGTCGTCCGGCGGGCAGATTCAGTTCGCGCAGGCGCGCGGCAAGCGAGACGGCGGGAGGATCGCCCATGCGCCCGGCCTGGAAGTTTTCCAGCCCGACGTGCACCAGCCCGGCGAGAAAGGTGCCGGTGGTCAGCACCACCGCGCCGCTGCTGAACACGATGCCGAGTTGGGTTTTCACACCGACGACACGGTCGCCGTCGAGCACCAGATCGTCCACCGCCTGCTGGAACAGCGTGAGGTTCGGCTGGTTTTCCAGCCGCTGGCGGATCGCCGCCTTGTACAGCAGCCGGTCTGCCTGCGCCCTTGTGGCCCGCACCGCCGGGCCTTTGGACGAATTCAGCGTGCGGAACTGGATGCCCGCGCGGTCGGTGGTGATCGCCATCGCCCCGCCCAGCGCATCCACCTCCTTGACCAGATGCCCCTTGCCGATGCCGCCGATCGAAGGATTGCACGACATCGCGCCCAGGGTTTCAATGTTGTGCGTCAGCAACAGCGTGTTCACGCCCATGCGCGCTGCAGCCAGCGCGGCTTCGGTGCCGGCATGGCCGCCGCCGACGACGATAACATCGAATTTTTCAGGGAATTGCATGAATGGAGTCGGAACAATAAGCGGCTGATCGCGCCGCAAAGTGGCGCATTCTACGCCGAAGCCGGTTCTGCGTTAAGCACGATGTTTCACGTGAAACCGTTCACGTTTACTCTGGCGCCTGCCGGGTTTCCAGCGCCTCCCAGCGCGCCAGCGCCTCGAGCAGCTCGGTCTCGATGGCCTCGCTGCGTGCGTGCAGCCTCGCGGCATCCTGCGGGGCGTGCTGGTACAGCGCCGGGTCGGCCAGCCGCGCGGCGAGTTGCGCCTGCTCGGCCTCCAGCGCCTCGATCCGTGCGGGCAGCGCCTCCAGTTCCCGGGCCTCCTTGTAACCGAGCCTGGATTTGACGGCGCGCCGGGCGGCGGGCGCGGCGGACTTGGCTTCGGCCGGGCGCGGCGCCTCCTCCGCCTGCTGCGTCCGCCAGGCACGCCAGGTTTCGTACCCGCCGGCAATTTCGGTCAGCCGGCCGTCGCCCTCAAACACGAAGGATTGCGTCACGACATTGTCCAGGAAAGCGCGGTCGTGCGAGACGATGATGACGGTGCCGCTGTAGTCCTGCAGCAATTGTTCGAGCAATTCCAGGGTGTCGATGTCGAGATCGTTGGTTGGTTCGTCCAGCACCAGCAGGTTGGCCGGCCGGGCAAACAGCCGTGCCAGCAACAGCCGGTTGCGCTCGCCGCCGGAAAGCGCCGACACCTTGGCGCGGGCGCGCTCGGCCGGGAACAGAAACTCTTCGAGATAGCTGATGACATGCTTTTTCTGCCCGGCGATTTCGACATAGTCGGAGCCGGGAGAAATGGTGTCAATCAGGGTGGCCTCATCGTTCAACTGGTTGCGAAACTGGTCGAAATAGGCGACTTCGAGCCGGGTGCCCTGCTTGATGCGTCCAGCCTGCGGCTTGAGTTCGCCCAGTATCAGCCGGATCAGCGTGGTCTTGCCCGCGCCATTGGGGCCCAGCAATCCCAGCTTGTCTCCGCGCAATATCGTGGCGGAAAAGTCGCGAATCAGCACGCGCATGGGGGCATCGCCGCACAGCGGCACGTTGTCCCCCTCTCCCGCTGGCGGGGGAGGGCTGGGGAGGGGGAAGCCGTAGCTGACGTGCTCCAGCTCGGCCACAAGCTTGCCCGAGCGCTCCCCCGCGTCGAGCTGAAAGCCGACCTGGCCGGCGTGTGCGACACGCGCCTCGCGGCTCCGGCGCAGCGCCTCCAGCCGCCGCACGCGGCCTTCGTTGCGGGTGCGGCGCGCCTCGACACCCTTGCGGATCCAGGCTTCCTCCTGACGCCAGAACTTGTCAAACTTGCGATTGTGTACCGCCTCGATTTCCAGCTGCTCGGCTTTCTTGGACTGATATGCGCTGAAATTGCCCTGATATTCGCGCAACAGGCCGCGGTCAAGCTCGATTATGCGATTGGCCACGTTATCCAGGAAACGCCGGTCATGGGTGATGCAGAGCAGCGCTCCCCTGAAATCGTTGAGCAAAGCCTCCAGCCACTCGATGGCGGCGAAATCCAGATGGTTGGTGGGTTCGTCCAGCAGCAGCAGTTCCGGCCCGGTGACCAGCGCGCGCGCCAGCGCCACCCGCTTCTTCTGGCCTCCGGAGAGCGTTTCCACCGCAGCATCGGCCGCCAGATCCAGCCGTTGCAGCGTCTCTTCCACCCGGCTGTTGAGTCGCCAGGCATCCGCAGCCTCCAGTTCGTGCGACAGGCGTTCCAGCTCGGCAAACGCCTCCGCCTCGCCTTCGGCCACACCATGTGCCGCCGCGTGATACGCCGCCAGCAGTGCTTGCGCAGCCCCGACGCCCTCGGCTACCGCATCGAATACACAGTGCCCCGGCTGGAACTGCGGCTCCTGCGGCACATAGGCCAGACGCAGCGCCGGTTTGCGCCACACCTCGCCGGCATCGGGCTGGCTTTGCCCGGCAAGGATTTTCAGCAAACTGGACTTGCCGGTGCCGTTACGCCCGATCAGGCCGATGCGCTCGCCCGCGTCGATGACCAGTGAAGCGCCATCCAGCAGCGGCCAGTGGCCATAGGCCAGTTCGAGTCGGTCAAAGGTCAGCAGGGGCATGGAAATTCGGGGGTCCGGGTCAGGGGCGGAATTATCCGCGATTGAGGGCGGCGTGGACGGCCTGGGCGATTATTTGTGCGCCGGGGGTGTCGCTGTGCAGACACAGGGTGTCAGCGGCGATTTGGAGCGGACTGCCGTCCAGCGAGGCGATTGCCTCGCCTCGCGCCAGCCGGCGCGCCTGGATGGCGGCCTGGGCAGGATCGGTAATCAGGGCGTCGGATGTTTCACGTGAAACAAGCTGTCCGTCTGCCCGGTAGCGGCGATCGGCGAAAGCCTCGGCAAGCGTCTGCAAACCCGCCGCGCGCCCGGCTTCAACCAGACAGGAACCGGACAGCCCGATCAGCGCCAGCCCGCCGTCCAGCGCTGCCACCGCCCCGGCAATAGCGGCGGCCACCTCCGCATCGCGCGCCGCCACAGTATAGAGCGCGCCATGCGGTTTGACGTGCGCCAGCCGCAGGCCCAGTCGGGCGGCCGCCCCCGCCAGGGTTTCGGTTTGCTGCATGACCCAGGCGCGAATCTCTCCCGGGGTAGCCGCCAGCATGCGACGGCCAAAGTGTAGCCGGTCGGGATAGCCCGGATGCGCGCCCACAGCCACGCCGTATTCCGCCGCCAGCCGCAGCGCCGCCTCCATGCTGGCCGCATCGCCCGCGTGCCCGCCACAGGCGATCGATACCCGCGTCAGATACGGCATCAGGCTGGCATCGTCGCAGCCCTCGCCGATGTCGGCGTTCAGGTCCATCATGACATGTCCTCCAGAACCGGGGCGCGCTGCGCCCAGGTCCGAGCCGCCTCCACGCCAACCGTTGCAAAGCGCACCCTGTCCCCCGGCTTCAGTTGCGCCAGCCTCGCCAGATCGGCGTAAATCACGCCCGCGATGACCGGGTAGCCGCCGGTCACCGGGCCATCCCAGCCCAGGATCAGGGGCTGGCCATCGGGCGGGATTTGCACCACGCCCGGCAGAACCGCCTGCGAAAGCATCTCGCCCCTGCCGTACCGCGCCACCCGTGCCCCCGCCAGACGCAGGCCTCGCCGGTCCGACGCGCCATCCACCCGCCAGGTCCCGGCAAAAAAGGCCGCCAGCGCCGCATCGTCAAACTGCGCGGCCTGCGGGCCCGCTATCACCCGCAGCGGGGCGGCCGGGTCAGACGGCTCCGGCCAGTAGCGCCGCATGCGCAGCTCGCCTTCCGCCTGGCCGCAGGGCAGCCGGTCTCCAGAGCGCAGGGCACGCCCGTCCAAGCCGCCAAAGCCGCCGGATATAAAGGTGCTGGCACTGCCCATCACCTTCGGCAACGCCAGGCCGCCGCGAACCGCCATCCAGCAGCGGCAGCCAGTTACCGCACGGCCCAGCGCCAGTTCTTCGCCGCGCGACAGGACCAGGGTTTCGTTCCAGACCACCGGCGCGCCGCTGGCGCGCATGGCGGCAAAGGGCGCGCCGGTCAGCGCCACCACCCCGCCGTCCGGAAAGGCCAGCACCGGCCCGCTCAGGGTCAACTCCAGACCGGCCGCAGTATCGGGGTTGCCTGCCAGCCGGTTGGCCGCCGACAGCGCGCGCCGGTCGGCCGCCCCGCCCACAGGCACACCCAGATGGGCATAGCCGGTGCGCCCGGCATCCATCACCAGGTCAAGCAGGCCGGCGCGTACCACTTCGATCATCGGGGTACGAAGCGCACGCGGTCGCCCGGCGCAAACAGGGCCGGCGGTTCGCGCTCGGGATCGAACAAGCGGGATGCGTCGGCCATTTTCGACGCTGCAAGGGAACGGGCTGCGTCGGCCAGACCGATGAGCTGCCAGCCGCCGGGCCCGGCCGTGGGATAGATCCCGGTATAGGCGCCGCCTATGGCCAGACTGCCGGCCGGGACGCGCACCCTGGGCTTGGCGCGGCGCGCAGCGAAGAGCGCCGGCGGCAAGCCCCGCAAGTAGGCGAAACCAGGCTGAAATCCCAGGAACGCCACACGGTATTCGACTGCGGCATGAGCTGCGACGAAGGCCGCTTCGGTAAGCCCGGCCGCCGCCGCCAGCTCGGGCAGGTCGGGGCCATGCTCCCCGCCATAGGCCACGCTTATCTCGTGGAGCGGGCCTGCCGTGGCCGGTTCGTCCGCCAGTGCCGCCGACCAGGCCGCCTGCAACGCTGCCGAGGGCGCCGCCCCGGGGTGCAACACCACCAGCAGGCTGTCATCCGCCGGGATAATGCTCTCTATTTCCTCAAACATCAGCGAAATCAACTGCCTGTAACGCGCCAGCGTCGCGGTCCCCGTGGCCAGATGCACGCCGCGCTCCGAAACCCAGCGCCAGGCGGCCACCGGCGGGGGCGCTGCAGGCCGCGATTGACGCAGGCCGGGCTTTGACTTAGGGTTGAGCCCGGAGTTTGGCATGGTTCGGCTATTTGATATGGCATTGCGGGTATGGGTGTTGAGTTTACCGGCAATGACAGCACTTGCGGCCATGAGCGCGGTCAACCCGGCGTTTTCCAGCGCGCCGGAGGCCCGGCCGAAGAAGCTCGTGCTGCTGCCGCCCCAGGTGTTTGTCTACGGGCTGTCCGCCGGCGGGGTGCCGACCCCTATGGCCGACGGGCAGGCCGCCGCCCGGGTCGAGATCTCGAAGCCATGGTCAAGAGCGTGCCGTTCAAGGACTGATGTTTCACGTGAAACGCCCTTGGCCTCAACGTCATTTCCGGAAAAGCGCCCTCCATGAAGCCTGAACCCTCCCGCATCGAAGACGCCTTTGCCCGTTTCGACGCCGCCAACGCCCAGGACCCGCGTGTTGACGACGACCACGGCCAACCCGTGCCGCGCGAACTGCTGTACGCCCGCCGCATGACCGACATGCTCGGCCGCTTTGCCCCCGACGCCCCCGAAACCGTCCGGCTCGCCTGCCGCGCCCAGCATATCGAACGCTGGACCAGCCCGCGCAGCGACTTTCCCATGACCGCCGAAGGTTACAAGCAGTGGCGGACGCGCCTCTACCGTTTTCACGCCGACCGGGCCGGCGAACTCATGAAGCAAGCGGGCTACCGCGACGACACGATCGAGGCAGTCAAAAAAATTGTCGGCAAGCGCGGGCTCAAGGTCAATCCGGACACCCAGATGATGGAAGACGTGGCGAACCTGGTGTTCATCGAGCATTACATGCTCGATTTCGCCCGCCAGAAGCCTGACTATACCGAGGA
Source organism: uncultured beta proteobacterium (assembly GCA_963726485.1). Taxonomy (GTDB): domain Bacteria; phylum Pseudomonadota; class Gammaproteobacteria; order Burkholderiales; family Thiobacillaceae; genus Thiobacillus. Next base: position 177,813 of record CAVSCL010000038.1, read on the forward strand.
AAAGTGGCTCGGCATTATCCGCAAGACCTGGCAGAAGATGTCCGCGACCGGCCGGGCGTTTGCCCTGTCGGGTGGGATCACGCTCCCCGTGCCACTGGTCCCGCTGATCACCCGGGCCGTTGCGGATACCTGACCGGGGGCCGGCGCAGGCCGCCGGCCTCAGTCCTTGAAGCGACCGCGCACACCGCCACGATTTGCCTGGTCGCCATAACTGCGGCGCGGCGCATCCCCGGTGCGGCCAGCGTTGCCACGGGGGCTGTCGCTGCGGTTACCGTTGGGGGCGCTGTTGGGGGCGCTGTTGTAGCTGCGCTTTTCTCCATAGCCGATACGGTTGCCATCAACATCAGGCCTTGGGCCGCGTTCGGGGTTTGGTACGCCCTTGTAGCCTTCACTACGCTGGGGTCGGTCGGCGTAAGGGGTGCGCGGAGCATCTGCGCGGAAAGGGCGATCACCCGCTGGACGCGCACCTTCTGCGCGGTACGGGCGGTCACTATTGCCGCGGCTATCGCCAAAGCTGCGATTGCCGCGATTATCGTTGTCGCGCGCGCCAAAGCCACGCTTCTCGCCATAGCCTGGACGGGGGCCGTTACTGCTGCGCGGGCGGCCTGCCGTTGGGCGATTGGACGAAGGACGCTGGGTCGGCTCAAGGCCAGGCAGGGTATGCACTTCGATGCTGTTGCCGGTGTAGCGCTCGATGATACGCACCAGGCCGGTTTCACGCATTCCGGCAAAGCTCACCGCAATACCGGTGCGGCCAGCGCGGCCGGTACGGCCAATGCGGTGCACGTAGTCTTCGCCCTGGCGCGGCAGGTCAAAATTGATAACGTGGCTGATGCCGGCCACGTCGATGCCACGCGCGGCCACATCGGTCGCCACCAGCACGCGGGTACGGCCTTCGCGCAGACGCTGCAGGGCCCGGTTACGCTGGGCCTGCTGCATGTCGCCATGCAGCGCGTCGGAAGCAAAACCGCTATCAGACAGCATGTCGGATATTTCTTCCGTGCTGCGCTTGGTCGAAGTGAACACCAGGGCCTGCTGCATGTCGACATGGCGCAGCAGCGCGTCGAGCATGCGGGTTTTGTGGTCCATGTTGTCGGCAAACATCAGGCGCTGCTCGATCATGGCCTCCTGCTTCGGCGCGGCTTTGATTTCGATGCGCTGCGCGTTCCTGGTCAGCTCGCGTGCCAGGTTGCCCACGACGCCGTCGAGCGTGGCCGAGAACAACAGGGTTTGACGCACTTCCGGGCAACGCCGCGCAATCGACTGGATATCATCGATAAAACCCATGTCCAGCATGCGGTCGGCTTCGTCCAGCACCAGCACCTCCAGACGCGAAAAATCGATCTTGCCGCGCTCCAGATGGTCGATCAGACGGCCCGGCGTCGCCACCACCACGTCAACCGGCTGGCTCAAACGCTTGAGTTGCAGGCCATAAGGTGAACCGCCAACCAGACACGCCGTGCGGAAACGGCGCAACTCAGTACCGTACTTCATCGCCGCCTTTTCCACCTGCAAGGCCAGCTCGCGGGTAGGGGTCAGCACCAGCACACGCGGGCCCATGCCACGTCCGGCGGACTCTGTTAACAGGCGTTGCAGCGAGGGCAACAAAAATGCGGCGGTCTTGCCGCTGCCGGTGTTGGACGACACCAGCAGGTCGACGCCTGTCAGCGCGGCGGGAATCGCCTGCTGCTGCACCGGTGTGGCGGTCTCGTAGCCCGCGGCCGCAATCGATTTAAGGATGATGGGGTCCAGCCCCATTTCGGAGAAATTCATGGCAAATGCCTCTTCTGGGCGCACACGTGCGCCATTCGACCCGCGTATCGGGTCATTGGAATATACGAACGGTGATGGAACCCGGCCGCGTCGAAAACATCGGCGCCAACCACAAGACTTGTCGCCGCGACATGATTCAATGCGGCACAATAGAGAGGTCAGGGACGATGGGGCTGTGGAAACAGTCCCGAGGCAAAGCGATACGCCCGTCAAAACAGGCATTGCCCACTGCTGCAAACACAACGCCACGAAGTTTAACAGAAAAAACCCGTAAGGATTTGATTTTCTCTGAAAAATCCTGATCCGGTTGGCAGGCGCTGCAAGCTCAGGGCCGGGTTTCGGCTGTCGGCTTCAGGCCTTTGAGCGTGTGGTCCATATAATCCGGCGGGGCTTTTTCCCGAGGACAAGTTCCCGGGGATAAGCCTGTGCGGTTATGCGATAACCCACATCGTATCGCGTGCGCGTACACCGTATCGGCCGCTTCGTGTTGCGACGTCGCCCGCGGGGACCGTGCGGCCCATCACGCGGATTGATACAGCTTGTGATACAGCCCGCCGCGCTCGATCAGCGCTTCGTGCCCGCCCTCTTCCACCACGCGCCCGTTTTCGAACACCAGGATACGGTTCGCCTGGCGCACGGCCGACAGGCGGTGCGCGATGATAAGCGTGGTGCGGCCGGCAAGGAAGCCGCTCAGGGCCTGGTGCAGTCGCCGCTCGGTGTCGGTATCGAGCGCCGAGGTGGCTTCGTCCAGGATCACCACGCGGGGGTTGGCGACGATCATCCGCGCAATCGCCAGCCGCTGGCGCTGACCGCCCGAAAGCCGCACGCCCTGCCGCCCGACGACGGTATCCAGCCCGGACGGCAGCGCGGCCACGATGTCCCCGAGTTGCGCGATTTCCAGCGCCTGCCATAACGCCGCGTCACTCGCATTGCGTCCCAGTGCCAGATTGGCGCGCACACTGTCGTTGAACAGCACCGGGTGCTGCAGCACCACGCCGACGTGCTCGCGCACCGTTTCCCAGCCGATCTCCGTCACCGGCGCATCGCCATACAGAATCTGCCCCGATTTCACCGGATACAGCCCCAGGAGCGCCTGCACCAGGGTGGACTTGCCGCCGCCGGAGGCACCCACCAGCGCGACCTTTTCGCCCGGCGCCACCATGAGGCTCACGTCGTCCAGCACGGTTTCGCCGTCGGCATAGGCAAAGCTCACGTGGTCGAGCTGTATCCCCACTGTATGCCCGCCGGCAAAGGGATTGCGGACAGGGGCATGCCACGGCTCGCGTTTCAGCCCGAGCAGCGCATTGATGCGCGCGAGCGCGCCGTTCGCGGCAAACCACGCGTACTGCATGCCGACGATTTCCTGCACCGGCGTCATCATGAACCAGAGGTAGCCGAACACCGCCAGCATCTCGCCGATGGAGAGGTCGGAGAACACCACCATCAGCATCGCCCCGGCGCGGAAGGCGTCGAACCCGGCGAGAAACACGAAGATGGCAATCCGGCTCATTGCGTCCGACTTCCAGGCAAACTCCCCCGCATGCCGGCGGATGTCGGCCGCCTTGTCGGTCACCCGCGTCAGATAATGCTGCTCGCGGTTCATCGCACGGATTTGCGTGAGCGCATCGAGCGTCTCGGACAGCGCCTCCTGGAACACCTCGAACGCCCGGTTCTCGCGCTTCTTCAGATCCTTCACCCGCTTGCCCAGGCGGGTGGAAAACAGGATCACCAGCGGGTTCAGCAACAGGATGAACAGCGCCAGTTGCCAGTTCATCCAGAACAGCACCGCCGCCACGCCGACCAGCGTCAGCACCGACACCATGAAACCGGAAATCGACGCGCCCAGAAAGGTGTCGATGGCATTGAGGTCGGTCACGAAATGCGAGGTCACCCGGCCCGAGCCGACCGTTTCATATTCCGAGAGCGCAATCCGCGAAAGCTGCGCCAGCATCCGTGCGCGGATGCGATACACCACATCCTTGGCGATCAGCGAAAATGCCCGCCCCTGCCATACGTTGAGCAGGATCGAGGCCAATCGCAACCCCACCGTCAGCAGCAGCGCCACGCCGATGAAAAGTACCGGCCCATGCCAGTTCGCAGGAAATAGCGCACCCATCTCCGCGACCAATTTGCCGGGGTGATTGAGCAACACTTCATCGACCATCAGCGGCAGCAACAGTGGCACCGGCACCGCGGCGAGCACAGCCAGCACCGCGATTAGATTAGCCTGCAGCAGCCGGACACGATGGGTCTTGATTTCTGTGACGATCCCCGCCCAGTCGAAAGGGGTATTGGGGGGAAATAAAAGCGGGGTGGTATTCATCGGTCAGGCTAAACGTTATAGTGGAATCATACTTGACCGGAGCCCGACCATGTCTGCCTGCCCCCTGGAAGCCCTGTTTCCACGCATCGCCCAAGAACTCGTTTCCCGCTGGCAGACTCCGGAACTGGAGCCTTATCTCGACAACCTGATTTACGATCCCCGCGGTGGTCGCAAGGGTTTTCCGATCGAGGTCATGAGCGACCTGTTATCCCTCGCTGAACTGCACTGGTGGATGACGCACAAGCGTGCGGGAGAAGCCGCCGCCTCCCTGGAAGAATTCAGTTTCGGTGGGGCGCCCAAGCCCTGAACCCGCCACGCAGCGCGTCGCGGGATTTCCAGACGGATCCATAGCGTTCGGATTTGTTGAGGGCCGTGGCTGCATCATGCGGGTTGAGTGCCAGGCACCGGATGGCGGGTTCTGTAACGCCTGGACGGCCCTGGAAACGGTATTATTTCCCGATGCAGAACGTGCTGAAAATCTCCCCCAGCAAATCGTCCGCGGTGAATTCGCCGGTGATTTCCGACAGCGCCGCCTGCGCCAGCCGCAACTCTTCGGCAAACAGTTCCAGTTGCGCGGCCGTGGCGCGCGCCTGCGCCAGATGCGCGGCCGCACGGACCAGGGCCTCCAGATGCCGGGCGCGCGCCATGAACGTGCCCTCGCCCGCCGCCTGCCAGCCCGCCAGCCGCAGCAATTCCCGCTGCAGCAGATCCACTCCCGCGCCGGTCCTGGCCGACAGCCAGATTTCCTCGCCCGCCACGCGCGGCGCCTCGCCGGAAACGTCGATCTTGTTGTGGATCATGAGGCGCGGAATGGCGGGCAGGCGCGCCAGCGTTACCGCCTCGTGCGCCCCCAGCCCATGCGCCGCATCCACCAGCAGCAACGCCACGTCGGCCTGTGCCACCGCCGCCCAGGTGCGGGCGATGCCCATCTGTTCCACCGGGTCGTCGGTGTCGCGCAGGCCCGCGGTATCGATGATGTGCAGCGGCACACCCGCAAGCTGGATCGCCTCGCGCACGGTATCGCGCGTCGTCCCGGCAACATCCGTCACGATCGCCGCCTCGAACCCCGCCAGCCGGTTCAACAGGCTCGACTTGCCCACATTCGGCTGGCCGATCAGCACCACCGTCAGCCCCTCGCGCAGCAGCGCGCCCTGTCGCGCCTGTGCCCGCACCTCCGTCAGCGCCGCGTCGATGCGGTCGAGCCGGCCGAACGCATCCGCGTCGCGCAGAAAATCGATCTCCTCGTCGGGGAAGTCGAGCGTCGCCTCGACCAGCATGCGCAGCCGCGTCAGGGATTCGCAGGAGTTCGTTCACGCGCTTGGAGAATGCACCCGAGAGCGAGCGCACCGCCGAGCGCGCAGCCTCGTTCGACGCCGCGTCGATCAGATCCGCCACCGCCTCCGCCTGCGCCAGATCGAGCTTGCCGTTGAGATAGGCGCGTCGGGTGAACTCGCCCGGCGCCGCCAGCCGCGCGCCAAGGTCGAGGCAGCGCTGCAGCAGAAGATTGAGCACCACCGGCCCGCCGTGCCCTTGCAACTCCAGCACGTCCTCGCCGGTGAACGAATGCGGCGCCGCGAAAACCAGCGCGATGCCCTCGTCGAGCGTCGCGCCGTCCGCATCCAGAAACCGGGTAAAGGTTGCGCGGCGGGGCACGGGCAGCCGCCCCAGGATCGCCGTGGCCAGCGCCGATACGTCCGGCCCCGACACCCGCACCACCCCCACCCCCCCGCGCCCCGGAGCAGTGGCGACGGCCGCGATCAGGTCAGGATTTGCCGGAGGCCGCTTTTGCACCGCCCTCCACCTGCCTGTTGATCGCCCATTGCTGGGCAATGGACAGGATGTTGTTGACCACCCAATACAGCACCAGACCGGCCGGGAAGAAGACGAACATGACGGTGAAGGCAATCGGCATGATCATCATGATCTTGGCCTGCATGGGATCCATGGGCTGCGGGTTGAGCTTGACCTGGAGAATGGAGGTCACGCCCATGACGATCGGCAGAATGAAATAGGGGTCGGCGCGCGGTCAGGTCCTTAATCCACCCGATCCAGGGCGCGCCGCGCATCTCTACGGCGGCGAGCAGCACCCAGTACAGCGCGATGAAGACGGGGATCTGGATCAGGATCGGCAGGCAGCCGCCGAGCGGATTGATCTTCTCCTTCTTGTACATCTCGGCCATCGCCTGATGCAGCTTCTGGCGGTCGTCGCCATACGTCTCCTTGAGCTGCTGCAGGCGCGGGGTGAGCTTTTTCATCTTGGCCATCGACTTGTAGCCGGCGGCGGACAGCGGATAGAGCGCCAGCTTGATGAGGATGGTCAGGATGATGATGGCCCAGCCCCAGTTGCCGACGATGCGCTCGATTTGTTGCAGCGCCCAGAAGATGGGGTAAGCCAGCGGCGTGAGCCAGCCGTAATCACGCGCCAGATCCAGGCCGGGTGCGGTTTTTTCGAGCACGGTCTGGGTTTGCGGGCCGGCATAGAGCTGAACGGTAAAGGTTTTTTCCTGGCCGGGGAGTAATTTTCCTTCGGTCAGAATCACCCCGGAGGTATACAGCCCTTCGCCCTGAGCCTTGACGTAAAACTCGCGTTTGTTGCCCGCCCCGGGCAGCCAGGCCGTCACAAAGTGATGCTGCACCATGCCGGTCCAGCCGTCGGTGGCGGTTTTTTCGAAATCGGCATTACCCTTTTCGATATTCTTGAAAGCAATTTTCTGAAATTTTTTCGCGTCTGTGTATACGACCGGGCCGGTGTAGGCGTTGATGAAAGCCGACTCGCCGTGCGGCGCCCCGCCGTGACGGGTGAACTGGAAATACGGGGTGAGTTCGACCGGCTGGGCGCCGTTGTTGACGACACGATATTTCACATCGATCAGATAGCTGCCTCGCGAAAATACATAGGTCTTTTCGACACGCACGCCGGTGGCGGGATCGTTCCATACCAGCGGGACCTCCAGCCGGGATGCGCCGCTCGCGAACCGGTAGGTGCCGGGATTGAGCTGGAATTGCGCGCGGTGAGTGGGCAGCCCTGGACCGATCAGGCCGTTTTGGGCCACATAGGGGCGCGTGGCGTCGTCTTCAAACAGGGAGAACGCCTGCGCCTTGCCGTCGGTTTCATGATAAGGCAGAAGCTGCAGGGAACGCAGATCACCGCCGGTGCTGTCTATTTCGGCGCGCAATAGGTCCGTTTCGACTATCGCGCGCTGGCCACGCTCCAGCGTGGTGGGGGCCGCGGGCGCGCTTAGCGCCTGGGTTGGCGTGGGCGCCTGCGCGGATTGCGCCGTCACCGCCTGGGGGGATGCGGGCGGCGGCTGATGTTTGGATTGCCATGACTCCCACAGCAAGAGCAGCGAGAACGAAAAAACCACAAAAAGAATCAGCCGCTGGTTATCCATGAAAGGGGTTCTAATCAGTAATGGGCAGAGCAGGCAATTTATTGATTGCTCGCTGTCCTGCCCGTTTCAGGGTGCGTGCCAAGTCGCGGGCCTCGTCGCCGGCAATGGGTTTTGCAATCAGGCGTACAACAAAATCACAAGCGGGTAAATCCTGGCGCTGCAAACGGAAGGTTTCACGCACGCAACGCTTGACCCGGTTTCGATCTACTGCTCGCGGAAGCAAACGCTTGGCGATCACCATGCCCAATCGCGCATGGCCCAGCTCATTCGGTCGCGCCATCACGAGCAGGCTATCGGTGCGCGCGCGCTCGTTTTCCTTGAAAACCTGCTCGAATTCGCCCGGTTTGACCAGCCTCGCATCGCGCATGAACAACGTTAAGCCGGCCTGGCCTGCTGCCGCGGGTACCGCCAGGCCGCTGTATTGATCGGCACTCTGATCAATACCTTCAATGTTCTTGTCAGACAGCGAGACGGGCACGACCTTTGGCGCGACGGGCGTTGATTACGGCACGGCCGCCTTTGGTCTTCATGCGCGCGCGGAAACCGTGGGTACGCTTACGGCGAACGGTCGAGGGCTGATAGGTGCGTTTCATGACTTTCCTTCCTGAATGCGCTGGTAAAACCGCCAGCTACAAAAAAATGTGTTGAAAAACCGTGCATTAGACCAGCCACGCCCCCATGGTGTCAAGCTTGCGAAGGCTTTCCTGCCGCAAAGACGACGGTAACCGCCGCCTGTCGTGTCTGTGGATAACCCGGATAAAGCGGAGTAAGATTCGGAACTTGAAACTCATGCAAATTACTCCCGTCTCCTACACCATAATGAATTCTTTCTGGGATCTTTGCCAAGAGCGCTTTCGCGCCAACCTGACCCAGCAACAATTCAGTACCTGGATCAAACCACTGGTGTTTGACGAGTCGGATAATCATGTCCATATCCTCGCCCCGAATCATTTCGTCATGGACTGGGTGCGCGAGAAATTTTCCGAAAATATCGACAGTTGGGCGCAGGAGTATTTCACTCAACCGGTCTCCATAAGCTATGCGCTCGGGAAAAAAACCAGCTGCCCCCAAGTCCGCTGTTTCACCTGCGTCCATAACCGCGGCGATTTCGCCTGCTGCCGCACCTGCTGCGACGGGCATGCGCATCAATTCAAGCTTCAATTTCGATAATTTCGTCTCTGGCCGCGCCAACCAGCTGGCGCGCGCGGCATCGCTGCAAATATCCGAAAACCCCGGCCACGCCTACAACCCGCTGTTCATCTATGGCGGCGTCGGTCTGGGCAAAACCCATCTGCTCCAGGCCATAGGTAATGCCGTGCGGGAAGCCAACCCCGCCGCACGCATCAGCTACATCCATGCCAACGATTACGTCGATGACGTAGTCAAGGCCTATCTGAACAAGCAGTTCGACGACTTGAAGCGGCGTTACATGTCGCTGGATCTGCTGCTGGTGGACGACATTCAGTTTCTGGCCAAGAAGGATCGCAGCCAGGAAGAGTTTTTCTACGCCTTCAATTCCCTGATCGAGAACAAGAAACAGATCGTCATCACCTGCGATACCTTCCCCAAGGAAATCAGCGGACTGGACGACCGGCTTAAATCGCGCTTTGCCTGGGGGCTCACCGTGGCGGTCGAGCCGCCAGAACTGGAAATGCGCGTGGCCATCCTGCTGGCCAAGGCCTGCACCGAAAACGCCAAACTGGACGAGACCGTCGCCTTCTTCATTGCCAAACAGGTGCGCTCCAACGTGCGCGAACTGGAAGGCGCATTGAAACGTGTGATCGCCTTTTCCCGTTTCCACGAAAAACCGATCACCCTGGAACTGGTAAAGGAAGCATTGCGCGACCTGATCGCCTCGACTTCACGGATCGTGTCCATCGAGAATATCCAGAAAACCGTCGCCGATTTCTACAAGATCAAGGTCGCCGACATGTATTCGAAAAAGCGCACCCGTAACCTGGCCCGTCCGCGCCAGATCGCCATGGCGCTGGCCAAGGAACTCACCAATCAGTCCCTGCCGGAAATCGGTGAATCCTTTGGCGGACGCGATCACACCACGGTCATCCATGCCTGCCGCAAAGTGGCTGAATTGCGTGAAACCGAAGTGGATATCGGGCGCGATTACCTGGTGTTATTACAAAGCCTCACAGGCTGAGGATGAAATGTGGACAAACGGCATCGCATCGGCGTGTACCTTGTTCTTATCCCGTTTCCTCCCCTTTGCCCAAGGGTTTGCCCACAGGGTAAAAATTGAGCAACTCCTTGTTTAGATAATGAATTTTGTGTTGTCCCCATAAAACGGCCTGCTTAATTACGAATTTCAGGAATATATAAATGCTATTAGTACAAAGCGAACGCAACGCACTTCTGGCTCCCCTGACCGCCACCGTCGGGGTGGTGGAACGACGTCATACCCTGCCCATCCTGTCCAACCTGCTGCTGGAAAAGAAAGCCGGCGCGGTCACCTTGCTGGCCACCGATCTGGAATTGCAGGTCAGCACCCGGCTGGACAATGCGGGCGCGGGCGAGGATTTCGCCATTACCGTCGCGGCGCGCAAGCTGTTCGACATCGTGCGCGCGCTTCCCGAAGGCGCCAAGGTCAAGCTGGACAGCAAGGATAGTCAGATGGTGGTGAGTGCGGGAAAATCCCGCTTCACCCTGCAGACCCTTCCGGCAGCGGATTTTCCGCGCATGGAAACCGGCGCCGCGGTGAGCGACGAAATCAGCCTGCCGCAAAAGGCGCTCAAGCGCCTGTTGCAACTGGTCCAGTTCGCGATGGCGAGCCAGGACATTCGCTACTACCTTAACGGCATGCTGCTGGTGCTAAGCGGCAAGACGCTGCGCGTGGTTGCCACCGATGGACACCGCCTCAGCTACGCGGAAACCACGCTCGATCAGGAAGCGACAGCACGCGAGGTCATCATCCCGCGCAAGACCGTGCAGGAACTGGTCAAGCTGCTGGGAGATGTGGACGATCCGGTGCGCCTGCGTATTGGTTCGAATCAGGTCACCATCCGCCTGCCCGATACCGAACTGGTCACCAAAGTGGTCGACGGCAAGTTTCCCGACTACCAGCGCGTCATCCCGCAGAACCAGCCGAAGCAATTGAAAGTCGGCCGCCAGACCGTGATGCAGGCACTGCAACGCGCGTCCATCCTGTCCAATGAGAAATTCCGTGGGGTGCGTCTGATCATGAGCGAAAATACGCTCGGCATCGTCTGCAACAACAACGAGCAGGAAGAAGCAGCGGACGAGATAGAAGTGCAGTATTCCGGCGACCCGATGGATGTCGGGTTCAACGTGACCTATCTGCTGGATGGCTTGGGCGCATTGGGCTCGGAAGAGGTCACCCTGTCGCTGGCCGATGCCAACAGCAGCATGTTGCTCACCAGTGAGGGCGAAGCCGGGTTCAAGTATGTTGTGATGCCGATGCGCATCTAACCCGTAGGTTTCATGGTGACGTGCGTCCTCGCGGGTCACCCAGCAAGATCATCAAAAATACGCGTTAATCACCAGTAAAAATATTGGCCTTCGTCATGCGAGCGAAGCGCGGCATACGAGCTTTCACGGGCTTCAGCCCGTAGAAAGTCGGAGTCCCCTCGAGGGGCAATCCATTTCTTCTCGCAGCGTTATCACAGGAAACACCATGGCAGACGACAGTTACGATTCTTCCAGCATCAAGATACTCAAGGGCCTGGAGGCCGTCCGGAAGCGTCCCGGCATGTATATCGGCGACACGTCCGATGGCACCGGCCTGCATCACATGGTGTTCGAAGTGCTGGACAACGCCATTGACGAAGCGCTGGCCGGGCATTGCGATGACATCAAGGTCATCATCCATCCGGACAATTCGATTTCGGTGCTGGACAACGGCCGCGGCATCCCGACCGACATCAAGGAAGATGACGAATTCAAGCGCTCGGCGCTGGAAATCGTCATGACCGAACTGCACGCAGGCGGCAAGTTTGACCAGAATTCAGCTACAAGGTCTCGGGCGGTTTGCACGGCGTGGGCGTTTCCGTGGTGAACGCACTGTCCGACTGGCTCAAGGTCAAGGTCTGGCGCAATGGCAAGGCCTATCAACTCGACTTCGCGCATGGCGTTGATCACGGGCCCGGTGCAGGTCTCTGGGCGACACCGAACGCAAGGGTACCGAGGTGCATTTCATGGCCAGCATCGAGACCTTCCTTCACGTCGAATATCACTACGATATTCTCGCCAAGCGCATCCGCGAACTGTCCTTCCTCAATAACGGGGTGAAGATCGAACTGATCGACCATCGCACCGGCAAGAGCGAAAACTTCGCACACACGGGCGGCGTGAAAGGTTTTGTCGAATACATGAACAAGGCCAAGAGCGTGCTGCACCCCAAGATCTTTCATGCCATCGGCGAGAAAGACGGCATGACGATCGAAGTGGCGATGCAGTGGAACGACAGCTATTCCGAAACCGTGCAGTGTTTCACCAACAACATTCCGCAACGCGACGGCGGCACGCACCTGACCGGAATGCGCATGGCGATGACCCGCGTGCTCAACAAATACATCGAAGAAAACGAACTGGCGAAAAAAGCCAAGGTGGAAACCACCGGCGACGACATGCGCGAAGGCCTGACCTGCGTGCTGTCGGTGAAAGTGCCCGAGCCGAAGTTTTCATCGCAGACCAAGGACAAGCTGGTTTCCAGCGAAGTGCAGCCCGTGGTGCAGGAAGTCGTCGGCCAGAAGCTTGCCGAATTCCTGCTGGAAAACCCAATCGACGCCAAAATACTCTGCGGCAAGATCATCGATGCCGCCCGCGCCCGCGAGGCCGCGCGCAAGGCGCGGGAAATGACCCGCCGCAAGGGCATCATGGATGGCCTGGGACTGCCCGGCAAGCTGGCCGACTGCCAGGAAAAAGATCCCGCGCTATGCGAAATTTATCTGGTCGAGGGCGATTCCGCCGGCGGCTCCGCCAAGCAGGGCCGCGACCGTAAGTTTCAGGCGATCCTGCCGCTCAAGGGCAAGATCCTCAACGTCGAGCGCGCGCGTTTCGACAAGGTCATCGGCAGCCAGGAAATCGCCACGCTGATTACCGCGCTCGGCACCAGCATCGGCAAGGACGACTACAATCCCGACAAGCTGCGCTATCACCGCATCATCATCATGACCGATGCCGACGTGGACGGCGCGCACATCCGCACCCTGCTGCTTACCTTCTTCTACCGCCAGATGCCCGAACTGGTCGAGCGCGGCCACATCTACATCGCCCAGCCGCCGCTGTACAAGGTCAAACACGGCCGCAGCGAGCGTTACATCAAGGACGAGCACGAGCTGAAAGAACACCTGATGAGCGAGGCGATGAAAGACGCCGAACTCATGCCCATGGACGGCGCCATGCCGATCGCGGGCGATGCACTGGAGACGCTCGCGCGCGAATATTTCCTGGCCGAAGCCGTGAGCGATCGCCTCGGCCGTCTCTTGCCCGCGGACGTTCTGCAAGCGCTGATGCGCATCCCGCGTCTGAGCCTTGCCGATAGCGGCGCAGCCATGATGAGCGAGGCCAGTCTGGGCGCGGCGCTCGACGCCCAGCGCTATGAAGTCGCCGCAGAATACCTGAGTGAGACCGACAGCCATCGCCTGCGCATCACCCGCCATAGCCACGGCAACATCCACATCAGTTTCCTCGAATCCGACCTGCTCGAATCCGGCGACTACGCCCAACTGGTCAAGGTCGGCGACCTGTTGCGCGACCTCGTCGGGCTTGGCGCCAAAATCAAGCGCGGCGAAAAGGAATCCGCCGTGCAAAGCTTCCGCGAAGCCATGGACTGGCTGCTTGCCGAAGTCAAACGCGGCATGAGCATCCAGCGCTACAAAGGCCTGGGCGAAATGAACCCCGCACAGCTCTGGGAAACCACCATGGATCCCAAAGTGCGCCGCCTGATGAAAGTGCAGATCGAAGACGCCATTTCATCCGACCAGACCTTCATCACGCTCATGGGCGACGAAGTCGAACCGCGCCGCGCGTTTATCGAGACCAATGCCCTGGGCGTGCGGAATCTGGACGTGTAAGCAGTGAAGGCGCGCGGATTCATCCGTGTCGCCTTTGTCAGATGAATACGCCGGGTTTGTTTTTGGATTGACTGTTTAATCAGGGAGTTGGCGTGGTAGAGACCGCGTTAGATTGCAAGGCCGTTTTGGTTACATGGCAATTTTGCAGTTGAATTAACGTTAGACGTCGCAAACAACCATGACCTACTTCATCGACCTCTTTTCGCCTGAGACATACGACGCTTTCACACGCTCGACGCAGGGCTTGTCCGGATTCCGATTGCGACACAAGGGGATGGCCGAGCGAATAAAGCCGGGCGATGTGTTCGCCTGCTACGTGACCAAGGTCTCGCGCTGGTGCGGACTGCTGGAAATTGTCGAGGGCCCATTCATCGATAACACCCCGATCTTTCTGCCGGACAACGATCCGTTCGTAGTGAGGTTCAAGGTTCGACCGAAGGTCTGGCTTCCGCTTGACCAGTCTCTGCCTATCCACGAAACGACCGTATGGAACGGCCTGTCGTTCACCCGTTCGCTTGAGAAGGGGTCGATCGCTTGGACTGGTAAGGTACGTGGGAGCTTGGTGAAACTCGACGACAAGGACGGTAAGTTCCTTGCCGACGCTTTAGCGGCACAAACCAAACTACCGAAGTCCTATCCCCTTGACGACCTCGATCGCAAGAAGCTGACGACACACACCGTCAATCGCCCTGACAAAGTAGTCACCGTCTCAGTGCCGGAGGACGCCGCGCCCACCGATGACGTGTCCGTGCCGCAGGAAGCTGCGACGAGAGAGTCCATTCAAATCCAATCGCTCATCGCGCAGTCGGCGCGCGCATGGGAATGTCCATCTGGATTCCACGAACGACAGGGCTGGAGTCCTGAAGGAGTGGAAGAAAGAACCTCAGCCATTGCTTGAACGCCTGCCGCTCAACTACGACGACACGACGCTCCGAACAATCGAGCAGATTGATGTCATCTGGCTGCGAGGGCGCTCCATCGTCCGCGCCTTTGAAGTCGAACACACGACGGCGGTCTACTCTGGCATCCTCCGGATGGCTGATCTGCTCGCGCTACAGCCAAACATGGACATCAAGCTTCACATCGTCGCCCCGATCGCCAAACGAGACAAGGTCTTCCAAGAGATTCGTCGCCCGGTTTTCTCGCTTTTGGAGAGGGGCCGGCTTCGTGCACGAAGTCACGTCTTCGCAGCGCACAGCATTGTCGGATGCACACGGCATGGTCACGAACACGGGGACAGAAGTAATTCAATTCGCAAGGACTAGCTGCGAACACGGGGTCAAAGAACACGGGGTCAAGTATCCCATCTTGCATGTCATCATAGATTGCAAGGAGGGAGACCCCTTTGTCCGAACCGCGCCGCGCGTTAGTGTCTGACCAAGTCGCACCATAAGGATGCGACGATAGAATGGCCCGTTCGCGATCGAGTTCCATGTCGTGTAGCGCTATTTCAAGATGGTTCTCCAAGGCGTCGAGGCTATCGAGCGAGGTGTGGAAAGACTTCTCCCGCAGTTCGTCCATAGATGCTCCACCGGGTTCAGATTCCGGGGAATAGGGCGGCAGTTTTAACAAGCGCAGATTGGACGCCAGGACGAGCGATTCGCTCTGATGCCAACCGGCGCCGTCGAGCACCATGACGATCCGGTCGCCAAGATGGCGCGATGCCTTCGTCGAGGAACTCTGCATGCAATCGCCGGACGAGGGAAGATCAGCGATCGAGTGTGCCATCGGACCGCACAGAGCTAGGCGTAAGTGTATTCTTGGGTGACCATGGCTTGGCACAGGGGACGAATCGGCTTGGGGCACCAGCATCAGCCGCGTGATCGGAGATCCGGCCGAAGCGCGCCTCGTCCTGGAACATCAGCCGGATCGGCGCTTCGCCTTGCCACTGCCGGTCGATTTCCTGGATGAGGTCGGGAAGTTTTTATTTCCATTCCTCCTGCGCGGCGACGTCGGTCTGGGGGTGTCGCTTGTCGGGAGCAAGCTTGCGCCAGCCGTGACGATGCAACAGGTTGTAGGCAGAAGCCAGGGCCACTTTGCGGCCCAGGCGTGCATCAGTGCCTGCTTGATCTCGCCGACGATCAGGATACCGCACCTGGCTCTCGAAGAACGTGCAGAAAGGCGGCTTCCTCCACGCGCTCATGTTCTCGCGCCGTCGGCCACCGGCCGCGGGTCGGCTTTCCGCGACGCTCCCCTTCGCGGACAAAGCGCGTTCGCAACTGGCAGGCCAGCCTACCGTACCCAATCGCCTGCGCCGTCTGTTGCACGCAAGCCAAATTCCAGGGGCAACACGACCGCCTGCGCTTGTCGAGTTCCTCCACCGTCTTCGCCTTGAGCCAAGCAGGCCGGCCTCGTACACCATTCCTCACCACTCGCTGTTCTTGCCAATCACCGTATCTCCCTTAGTTGAGGTACGGTTATATTAACATCAATGATTATGGAATTGGAATAATTCCAATTTCATATCGTGAACACGGGGTCAATGTATCCCATCTTGCACAGTCATCATAGATTGCAAGGTGGGAGATTACCTTTCGAGTGAAGCAGTCGATGCATTCTTCCACGGTGCGTTGTTTCGATAAGCCGCCTAACCCCCCGATGAACACGGACCCTCGGGAGAATACGGGGTAAGTACTCCAACCGTGCAATCTATGATGACATGCAAAGTGGGAGGCCCCGTCGTCCGAACCGCGCCGCGCGTTTAGTGTCTGACCAACGGCACTTCAGTTCTGCATCAGCGTGACTTCAGCTTCGGTCGTCGCCTTGTCGATGCTGAACCGTATTTCGCAATACACGTGGGTTGCCATGGGCTCGTCGCCGCAGCTGCAAGCGGAGACGATTTCGGTGAAGAAGTATGCCGACGCGGGCGTGGATGGCGCGGGCGTCGTCGGTGACGCGGATCACGGTCGCGGCAAGCATGCTGTCGTCGACGTAGCCACCCTGGGCTACGCCCTGTTGCAAGGGCAGCGATCCGCTTTCGAGTTGTTCGATTTCGCGTTTCAGCGTGTGCGTGAACGTGTCTTCCGGCCAGTCGCGCAAGACGTTGTGAAATTTGAGCATGGCCTGCTTCAATCCAGCCCGCGCCAGATTCACGTATTTGCTTTCCAGATATTCCTCGATGCCGCTGCGGCCGCCCTCGCGCCCCAGCCCGGATTGCTTGACGCCGCCGAACGCGGCCTCACAGGTGGAAATCAGGCCGGCATTGATGCCGACCATGCCGTAGTCGAGCTGCTCGGCCAGCCGCCAGGCGCGGCCGAGGTCGCGGGTGTAGGCGTAGGCGGCAAGCCCGTTGTCGGTGTCGTTGGCCGTGCGGATGACCTCGGCTTCGTCGGCAAACCGGATCAGCGGCGCCACCGGGCCGAAGGTCTCGTCGCGGCAGACCTGCATGTCGGGGGTGGCGTTGCCGAGCACGGTGGGCTGGAAGAACAGTCCGCCGAGGCTATGGCGCCGGCCGCCGGTGAGGATCTTTGCACCGTGGCTGAGCGCATCGGCGATATGCGCTTCGACTTTCTCCAGCGCAGTCTGATTGATGAGCGGGCCCTGTTCGACGCCGGGGCTGAAGCCGTCGCCCACCTTCAATAGCGCCACCGCCGCGGCGAGGCGTTCGGCAAAGCGGTCGTAGACCGCATCCTGCACGAACACCCGGTTGGCGCACACGCAGGTCTGCCCGGTGTTGCGGTATTTGGAGGCGAGCGCGCCCGCCACCGCGGCGTCGAGATCGGCGTCGTCGAACACGATGAAAGGCGCATTGCCGCCGAGTTCGAGCGAGACGTGCTTCAACGTGCCGGCGCTCTGTGCGAGGAGTTGTTTGCCCACCACCGTCGAGCCGGTGAACGAGACCTTGCGCACCAATGGATGCGTGGTCAGTACGCCGCCGATGGTCGCCGCGTCGCCGGTGACGACATTCAGCACCCCGGGCGGTAGCCCCGCGCGTTGCGCCAACTCGGCCAGCGCCAGCGCGGTGAAGGGGGTCTGCGAGGCGGGCTTTACCACCACCGTGCAGCCCGCGGCGAGCGCCGCGCCGGCCTTGCGGGTGAGCATCGCTGCGGGGAAATTCCACGGCGTGATGAGCGCGGCCACCCCCACCGGCTGCTTCAGCGTGAACATGCGCCGGTCCGCCCACGGCGACGGCACCACGTCGCCATACACGCGCCGCGCCTCCTCGGCAAACCACTCGATGAAACTCGCCGCGTAGTCGATTTCGCCGCGCGCCTCGGCCAGCGGCTTGCCCTGCTCGGAAACCATGATCGCGGCGAGATCGTCGCGGTGGGCGAGGATCAGATCGAACCAGCGGCGCAGCAACTGCGCGCGGGTTTTCGCGGTAGTGGCGCGCCAGCCAGCAAACGCCGCATGCGCGGTCTCGATGGCACGTTCGACATCGGCGGCGGTGCAGCGCGGCGCATGACCGACGATTTCCGTATTGGCCGGGTTATGGACAGCGAAGCGCGCGCCGTCGGCGGCGTCCCGCCACTCGCCTCCGATCAGCGCCTGTTGCCTGAATAGGTTGGGGTCGGTGAGTTTCACGATAGGTCGCATTCCTCCGGATTGGGCGCAAGGTTGAGTGCTTTTGACATTCAGTATTCCACATAAGCCTCTGTCTGGATGCGCAGCCTGACTTCGTCGCCGACATAGGGCAGGCCGGTTTGCATACCAAAGCGGGAACGTTGGAGCGTGCCGCTTGCATCGGCCGCGCAACTCCGCTTTCTGGAAACCATATTCAATCCGCACTTGATCCGGGCAATCTCCAGTCTCATCGGCAGCGTCACACCAAGCATCGTCAATTCGCCTTCAATCGCCGCCAGTTGCTCCTGCTCGAATATGAAGCGCTGGCTACGGAAGGTGATGGTGGGGTAGCGACTGACATCGAACCAGCTTGGTCCCTTGAGGACGGCGTCGCGCTCATCGTTTTCCGTGTCAAGCGAGCCGGCATCAATGACGACTTCCAGGCTTCCGGTATGTTGCTCGACGTCGTATTCAAGGGTGCCGTGGGCGCGGTCGAACTGCCCGCGCTGAGTGAAAAACCAGAGATGATCGATTTCAAATCGCGAGAAGGTATGGCTGGGGTCAAGCTGGTAAGTCGCAGCCCAAACCGGGGCGCATAACAGCGAAACGAGGAGGACCGCTATTTGTCGGGTTCGCAGTATGGCGTTTCCTTCGTGTGAAAGACCATGAGGAAGCAAAAGGGGCCCGTGCTTGGCGGTTTGTTCAGGCTTCAAGCGTTAGCGCCTGGCTTCGTCGATGAGCGCTTCCAGCAGATCGATCAGCGTTTGGCCCGGCGTTTCGCTCACGGGCAAATACCGCACCGCAATCCCGCGCGCCGCGCACGCAGCGCCATCAACGACGGCGGGGCCGGTGACGACGATGCGGGTGAGCTTATGCAATTGAGCGAGGGTGTCGGCGTCGATCGGGCAGGCGTGGGTGATGGCGGTGGTGGCCCAGAACAGGCGCGGCACGATGTCGGCCGCTTCGGTGGCGGGGTATTCGCTCCAGTTGTGGTCGAAGTCGGGGATGGGCAAGTCGCCGCCGCCCAATCCGGCGCGGTCGAGGAAGACGATGCGTTCTTTCGTGATCACTTGCCCTCGCCGACCAGGCGTTCGAGCGCGCGCATGATGGCGGAGGAGTCGAGTTCGCTGTCGCCCGCGCCCATCAAGGCATTCATCTGCTGTGCGACCAGCGCTGCGCCGGGCAGCGGGGTGGCGGTTTCCTGGGCGTTGTCCATGACGATGGCCATGTCCTTGTGATGCAGCTTGACCTTGAAGCCGGGCTTGTAATTGGAGTCGAGCATGCGCTGGCCGTGCACTTCCAGGATGCGGCTGCCGGCGAAGCCGCCCAGCAGCGCCTCGCGCATCTTGACCGGGTCGACGCCGTTGCGGCGCGCCAGCAGAATCGCCTCGGCGACGCCTTCGAAGGTGAGGCCGACGACGATCTGGTTGCAGCATTTGACGACCTGGCCGGCGCCGTGGCCGCCGACGTGGACGATGTTCTTGCCGAGCACTTCGAACAGCGGGCGGATTTTCTCGAAGATTGGCGCTTCGCCGCCGACCATGATCGACAGTGTGCCTTCGCGCGCTCCGGTCTTCGCCGCCGGAGACCGGGTGCGTCGAGCATGTGCACGCCGCGCTCGGCCAGCGCGGCGGCGATGCGGCGGGTGGCGGCGGGCGACACGGTGCTCATGTCGACGATGGTGTGGCCGGGTTTGGCGCCGTGAACCAGACCGCGGTCGCCGAGGATGATCTGTTCGACATCGGTGGTGTCGGAGACGACGGTGAAGCTGATGTCGGCTTCCGCGGCGACTTCGGCCGGCGTGCCCTTGCCCAGCGCACCGGCAACCAGCATGGGCTCGAGGCGGTCGAAGCGGCGGCCGTAGACGAATAGCTTGTGGCCGGCGCGCAGCAGGTTTTCCGCCATCGGGCGTCCCATGATGCCGCTGCCGATAAATCCTATTTTCATGTTGCGACTCCTTTGAGTACGACCAGCCACAGTGGCAGCGTAATCAGTCCCGCAAGCGTTGACCAGCCCATGATAAGCCCTGCCAGCCGGGTGTCGAGCCCGAAACGGTCGGCCAGCGCAATGACCATGACCATGGTCGGCATGGCGGCTTCCAGAACCGCCGCTTCACCCGCTTCGTTGAGGGCTTCCGGCCACAGCAGCGCGAGCCCCAGGGCAAGCGCCGGAGTCGCGCAGCAGCTTGACGGCGAGTGCGATGCCAACGGCGCGCTGTGGTCGCAGGTCGTGCCAGGGGATGGTCAACCCCAGCACGAACAGCATCAGCGGAATGGTGGGGCTGCCCGCCCAGCGCGCTGCTTCAACCAGGGGGGTGAGTGGCAGATCGAGCAGGTTGACGGCGATGCCCGCGGCAAAGCCCCACACCGGCGGGAGCTTGAGCCACATCGACAGAAAGGAGGCGCGTTCCTGGTGACGGCCACAGCGGAATGCGATCCACACCCCGACCGACCACACCAGTGGGGTGGCGGCGAGCATGTCGGCGAAAAACGGATAGCGCCCGCCCCGCTCGCCGAATACGGTGGTGAGAAAGGGGTAGCCGAAGAACAATACGTTGCCGAAACCCGAGGCCAGCAAGACCGCGCCGCGCGCCGGACGCGAGAGGCCACGCCCCAGCGGCGTGGCGAAGAGCAGCAGGGCCGACAACCCCAGACCGGCCAGCGTGGCAAGCCCAACCACGACCGGTACCTGCAATAACGAGATATCGACTTCGGCTGACGCGCCCGCTGCAAAATACAGCATGGGTGCAAAAAAACTCAGTACCAGCCGGTTGATTTCGCCGCGCAGTCCCGCGACCGAGACCTCATGGTGCCAGCGCGGCCAGATGGCGCCCGCGGCAATCAGGAGTGCGAGCGGCAGCAGGGTTTTCAGCAACAGGTGCTGGGCAAGTTCGGGTGCCATGAGCGGGGAGAATGCGGTGTTGCGGCAATCATAACGCCGCTCAAGTTAAGCGCTGATTGATTCCCCTCTCCCGGCGGGAGAGGGCTTTACTCGAACAATTCAGCGCAAGCGGCGGGCGGAAAGAACAGGGAGATCAGGTTTTGGAGGGGGCGACGGTGGTCACAGCGGCGCGGCGCACAAGCGTGGACTCGAGCCAGCGCTTGATGCGGGCGGCATCGCCGATGCGGCTGTATTTGCCGAGTGAGTCGAGCAGCACGATGATGACGTTCTGCTGCGCGACGCGTGCCTGCATGACCAGACAATGTCCGGCTTCATCAATGTAGCCGGTCTTGGACAGTCCGATTTCCCAGCCGCCCTCACGGGTCAGACGGTTGGTGTTGTTGAAGGCCACGCTGCGGAAGCAAACCTTGGGTTTGCGATGTCTGTTTCTCAACACCACGCGTTGCTTGCCTAGCGTGTAGCTGCCGCTGGAGCTGATTGCGCGGATGTCGGGGTAGTACTGGTAGGCATGATCGGCCAGCCTGGCGAGGTCAAATGCAGTCGAGCGGTTGGCGCTGCTCAGACCGGTAGGCTCGACATACACGGTATGGGTCAGGCCCAGTCGTTCGGCCTTGTGGTTCATCATTTCCACGAAACGGTCAACTCCGCCCGGATAGCTGCGGCCGAGTGCGTGCGCCGCGCGATTGTCGGAAGCAATCAGAGCCAGGTGCAACAACTGTTCGCGGGTGTAGCTTGCGCCAATCGCCAGCCGCGAGCCTGTGCCTTTCAGCGTGTCGCGATCGAGCGGGCTGATCGTGATGCGCTCGTTCATGTCCAGACCGGCATCCAGCACCAACATGGCTGTCATCAGTTTGGTAATCGAGGCAATAGGCGTCTGCATATCGGCGTTTTTCGCCAACAGGGGCTTACCGGTTTCCTGGTCATAGACCAGCGCCGCCAGTGAACGCAATTCAATGGGCGCCGCCGTCTCGTCGGCGGGTGCGGCCAAAGTATTGCTCCAATGCAACTCCATCCGGCTGTCGGCTGCCGAAACCGGAGCGGCCGCACACAGCAACAACACCAAGTTTGCGACAATGAATTTCATGGTGGCGAAGGCATTCCGATTAAAATTGCAGCAATAAAAATATAATAACAACAACGGGGACAGGTCCCGAAACTTTAAAACAACAATTCCCGCCCCATCCCAACACCGTACCCATAAAACAACATAAGGTATTGATGGTTTAGCTAATTTTACTAAATATAGCAAGGGGATGGGGTTGATAGTGAATATTTTACTAAAAAAACCGGAGCTAACCGTTTGTCTTTGTGCGCCAGGGGTCGTCTTAGAGGCGCTGGAGTTACTCGCATCCGGGGAAACCGATCCTGCCGCCCTGGAGTCCTGTCTGCGGCATGACCCGGTGCTCAGTGTGCGTCTGCGGCAGCTGGAGGCTGACGCGAAGCGTTCCGGCGTACCCGATGGCGGGCAGTCCGGATTGCTGCGGGCGGTGCTGCTGGCCGCGCCAGTCGCAGCCGGGCCCCAGTTGCCGGGGTATGCCGTACGCTGGCGCGCATCATTGACGGTGGCAGCGCTGGCGCGCGCGCTGGCCGAGCGATCCGGTCTGGCGGAAGCCGAGCCGGCCTGGCTGGCCGGTTTGACGCACAATCTGGCGGCCTATACCCAGCCTGCCGGGCCGGATCCGGCGGAGATGGCGGAATGCTCCGCCGGGTGTCTGGAGGATCTCAACGTGGCTGGCGGGCTGGCAGATGCCGTGCGCTACCACGCGCTCCCGCTTGCCTGTGCCAGGGCAGCGCATCCGTTGCTCCGGATTACCCAGCTGGCTTATGTACTGACGACCCGGCCGCAGGCCGCCGACAGTTTGGATGTTCGTGCCGCATTCGGCGGGCTGGGAATGGCAGCAGGCGAGGGCGCGGGCTTGTTGCTGGAGGCGCAGGCCCAGGTGCAGGAATGCGCGCAGCGCTATGGCCTGGCGGGCAGTCTGAACGGAGGACATGACAACAGGCTGGGTCGCCTGTTGCACATTTATGCCGGCCAGGCGGCGCAATCCGCCCTGCATGGATATTTGCGCGACGCCAAAGACATCAGCGCCCTGCTGCGCGCGTTGAAACTGGCATTAAGCGCACTCTTCGGGGCGGAACGCGCCTGTGTATTCGTGCCGCAGGCCGACGGCCTGTTGCGCGTCTGGCCCCTGTTCGACTCCGCACCCAGCCTGAGCGGGCTGGCCATTCCGCAGGACGATGGGCATACCAATGCCCCAAAAGGCTCCGGTCAGCTACCGGCGGAAACCCGTGCGCAGTCGTATACGCCAGCCATTTTCGACGGTGCAAGGAGTCTGGATGGGCCGGCCATTCTCGACGACGCAGGGATATCGGTATTGTCGCGTGCGCACGCCCAGCGTCAGGCCGTGTATTTCGACGCCAGCGTATCGGAGTATTCCGTGATGGACGCGCAGATCGCGCGGCGACTTGGGGTGAGCGGATTTCTGTGCCAGCCGGTCATGCTGTCGGGCGGGACGCCTGCACTGCTGCTGTGTGGCGAGGTCGATTTCCGCGCTACCGGTGGCAATCCGGAAAAAAATAATGCATCAATGAGTCCGGAAGAATCGGCCGTCTTCAACGACGCAAGTCGCGCATCTGATTCATGGCGGGGTTTTGTGGCAGAGTGGGGCGAGGCATTTGCGCGTCTTGATATGCTTCGGCCGTTTTCGGCGGGGCAAGCAACCGGGATGCGCCGGCCATATTCGACGCAAGGAGTCCAGGAGGAGGGGGGCAGTGGGGATATGAGGGGTGCGGCTGCAGGCAGGCGTGATCGCGCGGACGTCGCTGCAGCGGTGGACGACAGGGAAGGCATTCCCCGCGAGCGCGTGCGCCGGGCCGTTCACGAGGTGGCCAATCCGCTCACCATCATGCGCAACTATATCAACCTGCTGTCAGACCGTATCGGGTCGGATTCCTCGGTGCAGCGGGATCTCGGCATCATCAGCGAAGAAATCGACCGGGTGGCCAGAATCGTGAGAGGGATCACCGCCGTCGAAGAGGCCCCGGCGGCAACGGAGGTGGAACAGGTCTCGGTGAACAGCATCGTCTCCGAACTGGTGCGCATGACCCTGGGCACCCTGCTCACGCCGAACAAGGTCAGCGTGCAAATCGATCTGAATCCCGAGGTCCCGCCCATGCCGCTGCACAAGGACCCGCTCAAGCAGGTGTTGTTCAATCTGGCCAAGAACGCGGTGGAAGCGATGAGCCAGGGAGGGCATCTAAAATTCACCACACGCTTGGCGGATGTGGGAGGATTGCGCCAGGTGGAAATTGAGGTGGCCGATAGCGGCCCAGGCCTGCCCGAACACGTTCACGCGCATCTGTTCGAACCCATCGTATCGAGCAAGGCTGGCGATCACGCGGGCCTGGGTCTCAGTATCAGTCGCAGCCTGGTGGCCAGGATGGGCGGCAGCATGGCGTGCGAGAGCAGCAGTCAGGGAGCGCGTTTCCTGATCCGCTTGCCGATCCCGCGGGCCACGCCGACAGTCGCTCGCCATGGCATGACCCAAACCCAAACAACATAAGGAGGAATGCGTGTCCGACACTATCTGTGATCTGGTTCAACCCACCGGGGCGATCAGCAATCTGCCGACACGCTCGCGCATCCTGGTGGTCGACGATGAGCCTCTGATCCTGGAAGGGTTGACCCGCCTCCTCGCCGCCCGGGACTATGAGGTCGTCGCCGCCCTTGGCGGCTGCGATGCCCTGATCGTCATCGGCAAGCAGCAGTTCGACATCGTCCTGCTCGATTTGGGGATGCCTGATCTGGACGGCAACGAAGTCTTGCGCTTCATCGCCGATCACGGTGTGGATACGCCGGTGATCGTGGTGTCCGGCGACAGCAGCATCGATGCCGCGATCCGGGCATTGCGCGGCGGCGCCGCCGATTTTGTGCGCAAACCCTACGAACCCGAGGAACTGCTCAGGCGCATCGACACCACCCTGACGCGGCGGCGCCTGGAGAAAGAGAACAGCCAGATTCTGCAACGCCTGCAGCAGTCGGAAAAGTGGCATCGCTTCCTGGTCAACAGTTCGCCGGATTTCATTTACACCCTGGATCCGGAAGGGCGTTTCACCTTCGTCAACGATCGGGTCGGAAATCTGCTGGGTTATTGCAGGGAAGAATTGATCGGCCAGCATTACAGCATTCTTATTCATGAAGACGACATGGCGCGCGGCGAGCATGTTTTCAACGAACGGCGGGCCGGTGAGCGCAGCGCAAGCAATATCGAGTTGCAGCTGAAATGCAATCCGGGCATGCGCCGCCCGCGGCTGATGAACTGCCGCCTTAAAAGCGTGGAACTGACTGCCACCGGCATGTATGAGGAAGACCAAAACCTGTTCGAGAAGCGCTTTATCGGCAGTTACGGCGTCGCCAAGGATATTACGGAGCGCAAGCAGGCCGAGGAAACGGTCCATTACCAGACCTATCATGATCTGCTGACAGGCCTGCCCAACCGTGCGCTGTTTCGCGACCACCTCGGCCTCATGCTGGCCCAGACCCGGCGCAGCAAGCAGGCGCTGGCGGTGCTTATTCTCGACCTCGACCATTTCAAGATCATCAACGATTCGCTGGGCCATGGCATAGGCGATGAACTCCTGCTCGTCATCGGCGCCCGCCTGCGCCACTGTTTGCGCGAAGGCGACACCCTGGCCCGCCTCGGGGGCGATGAGTTCGCCATCCTGCTGCCCAGTCTGGCAGCGCGCGCCGACGTCGAGCACATCGGCCGCAAGATCATTCAGGTATTGTCAAAGCCGGTCAACATCAAAAACCATGAGATATACGTGTCGGTCAGCATCGGCGCCTGCGCCGCGCCGGAGGATGGCGACATCATCGATGGCCTGATCCGCCAGGCCGAAATCGCCATGTACCAGGCCAAGACCCGGGGCCGCAGCCGTCTGCAGTTCTGGGAGTCCGGCATGCAGGCGCCTTTTTCCGAGCGTATGCAGGTCGAGGCGGATTTGCGCCGCGCGTTGGCGCGCAACGAGTTCGTGCTTTTTTACCAACCGCAGGTCGACGTGGCCACGGGCGAGATCAAGGGCTTCGAGGCCCTGTTGCGCTGGTGGCATCCGCAACGCGGCCTGCTGACACCGGACGACTTCATCACTATCGCCGAAGAGTGCGGCGTGATCGTGCCCATTGGCGACTGGGTCTTGCGCCAGGCCGGCGTGCAAATGGCCGAGTGGCGCAAAGCCGCGCTGCCCCGGGTGCGCCTGTCGGTGAACATCTCGGCGCGCCAGCTGGAAAGCCCGGATTTCGTCGATAGTGTCATGCGCGCTGTGCAGGTCTATGCACTGGATGGCGGCCTGATGGAGCTGGAAATTACCGAAAGCCTGCTGATGCGCGACCTGGAAGCCAATGCCATCAAGCTGGGACGGCTGTCGGCCACCGGCATCAAGCTCGCCATCGATGACTTCGGCACCGGTTACAGCTCGTTCAAATATCTGTCCAAATTCCCCATTCATACCCTGAAGATCGACCAGTCCTTCATCCAGGACATCGAACGCGAAGAAAACATGTCCATCGTCAATGCCATGGTCGGCATGGGACGCGGCATGAACCTGAATGTGGTGGCGGAAGGCGTAGAAACCGAGGCGCAACTCCTCCGGCTGCAACAGCTCAAATGCCACGAAATGCAGGGTTACTTCTACAGCGCCCCGATTTCCAGTCACGAGGCCACCCTGCTGCTGGCCCACGGCTCGCGCGGCTTTAATTATTCGCGCGGCGCGGCGAGCGCCTGACCGAGGGCTTAATGCCGGGTTTTACAGGAGCGATGACCACGGTCATTGTTGGTGAAACCCGGGTTCAGCTAGAAAGAATTGAACCACAGCGGCGCAGCGATCACAGAGAAAACGGGACAGATCGCGGTGAAACCAGGCCAGGGCGCGATTGTATTCAGGCATGAGCTTTGCTGTACTTGAATTAAACGTGACGCAGGGTACAGGCAAGAGGGTTTGGCTCAATGCCATAGAAGATTACAATCGGAGTGAAACCATGGACACGATCAACCTGACCCACCATTTCCTCATCGCCATGCCCAACATGGCCGACCCCAATTTCAACGGCGCGCTGACCTACATCTGCGACCACGGTGAGCAGGGTGCGATGGGCGTGGTGGTCAATCGCCCGATCGAACTGGATTTGTCCACGTTGTTTGAACAGATCGGACTTTCCCTGCCCGAACGACTGCAAAAGCAGAGCGTTTACTTCGGGGGACCGGTGCAGACCGAGCGTGGCTTTGTGCTGCACACGCCGCCGCAGATATTCAGTTCGACGCTGATGGTGAATGAGGAGGTCAGCCTGACCACTTCCAAGGATGTGCTCGAGGCCGTGAGCCAGGGCGCGGGGCCAAACAAATTCATGGTGTCGCTGGGCTACGCCGGCTGGGCTGCCGGGCAGCTGGAAGAGGAAATCAAGCAAAACGCCTGGTTGTCGGTGGGCGCGGATCCGCACGTCATTTTCGATGTGGCGCCGGAACAACGTCTGCCCGCTGCGATGCGCTTGCTGGGCATTGATTTCACCAGGCTGTCGGAAGAGGCCGGACACGCTTGACCGGCATTGCCACCCAGGCGCGCGGAGCGGTACTGGCTTTTGATCTGGGGCTTAAACGCACCGGCGTGGCCTCGGGCGAACTGGGGATAGGCGTAGCGCACCCGCTGACGGTCATCCAGGCGCCATCCACCGCCGCCAGAATGGCCGCGATTGAAAAACTGGTTAACGAATGGCGGCCGGTGCTGCTGGTGCTGGGGCTGCCGACCCATAGCGACGGCACGGAACATGAAATGACACGGGCGGCGAAGAACTTCTCGCGCCAATTGGAGTCGCGCTTTGGCCTGCCGGTGTTTCTGGTGGATGAGCGGCACACCAGCACCGCCGCCGAGGCCGAGCTGCATGCGGCCGGTGTGCATGGCAAGAAGAACAAGGCCTTGCTCGATGCCGTCGCCGCCCAACTGATATTGCAGGGATTTTTTGATGCCCGACGCACTGCCTGACGCTGACTCGCTGATCGCCCGCCTGGCTGACGCGATCCGTCCGCAGCTCACTCCCGACACCTTGCTTGTCGGCATCCACAGCGGCGGAGTGTGGGTGGCGGAACGGCTGCATGCGCTGCTCGGCGTTTCCGCCCCGATCGGCAAGCTCAATATTTCCTTTTACCGCGATGACTTTTCGCGCATCGGTCTGCACCCGCAAGTCAAGCCTTCGCATCTGCCATTCGCCGTGGAGGGCCGCCGTGTGATCGTTGTCGACGACGTGTTTTATACCGGCCGCACGGCACGGGCCGCGATGAATGAACTATTCGATTACGGGCGCCCGGCCTGCATCCGGCTGGCGGTACTGGTTGATCGCGGCGGGCATGAGCTTCCGATCCGCCCGGATTTTGCCGGGCTGAATCTCGACGTGGCTCCCGAACACAATGTCGATCTCTCGCGCGAACCGGATGGAAGCCTCAAACTGACGCTCACATGAATCCCCAGCTCACTCCCGACGGACGCCTGAAACACCTGCTTACCCTCGATGGCTTGCCGCGCGCCATTCTTATCCGGATTCTGGACACCGCCGAATCGTTCATGGATGTGGGCGAGCGTGAAGTGAAAAAAGTGCCGCTGTTGCGCGGCAAGTCGATTTTCAACCTGTTCTTCGAGTCTTCGACCCGCACCCGCACCACCTTCGAGATCGCCGCCAAACGCCTGTCCGCCGATGTGGTCAATCTCAACATCGCGACCTCAAGCCAGTCCAAGGGCGAGACCATCCTCGACACAGTGGACAACCTCGCCGCGATGCATGCCGACATGTTTGTGGTGCGTCATGCGCAAAGCGGCGCCGCGCATTTCATCGCCCGCCATGTTGCCCCGCATATTTCGGTGGTCAACGCCGGCGACGGCCGCCACGCCCATCCGACGCAAGGCCTGCTCGACATGTTCACCATTCGCCGTTACAAGGGCGCGTTCCACAATCTTCGTGTCGCCATCGTCGGCGACCTGCTGCACTCGCGTGTCGCACGCTCGCAAATTCACGCGCTCACCACCCTGGGCGTGCCGGAGGTGCGGGTGATCGCGCCCAAGACGCTGCTGCCTGCCGGGGTCGAGCACATGGGGATCAAGGTGTATCACGACATGGAAGCGGGCTTGCGCGACTGCGATGTGGTCATCATGCTGCGCCTGCAAAATGAACGCATGAAAGGCGCGCGTCTGCCCTCCGCCCAGGAATATTTCAAATTCTACGGCCTCACTCCGGGCAAGCTCGCGCAGGCCAAGCCCGATGCCATCGTGATGCACCCCGGCCCGATGAATCGCGGGGTCGAGATCGATTCCGAAGTCGCCGATGGCCCGCAGTCGGTCATCCTGCCGCAGGTGACTTACGGGATTGCAGTACGCATGGCCGTGATGGCGCTGCTTGCCGGAGCGTCCGCATGAAAATTCATATCCGGAACGGGCATGTCGTCGACCCCAAGAACGCAATCGATCGCCCGGCCGATGTCTGCATCGTTGCCGGAAAAATCGTCGCGGTCGGTCACGCTCCCGCCGACTTTCACGCCAACCGCACCATCGATGCCACAGGCCTGATTGTCTGCCCCGGCCTGGTCGATCTCTCGGTGCGCCTGCGCGAACCCGGCTTCGAATACAAGGCCACGCTGGAATCGGAAATGCTCGCCGCAGCCAGCGGGCGGCGTCACCTCGCTGGCCTGTCCGCCCGATACCGACCCGCCGCTGGATGAGCCCGGCCTGGTGGAAATGCTCAAGTTCCGCGCCCGGAATCTGCCCGGCCCGCGGGTTTACCCGATCGGTGCGCTGACCCAGAAACTCGAGGGCCGCGCCCTTACCGAAATGGCGGAATTGACCGAGGCGGGCTGCGTGGCCTTCACCCATGCCGATGCGCCAATCACCGACACGCAGGTGTTGTTGCGGGCGCTGGAATACGCCGCCACCTTCGGCTACAGCGTGTGGCTGCGGCCGCAGGACGCCCATCTGGCGCGTGGCGGGGTGGCCCACGACGGTGCGGTCGCCAGTCGCCTCGGCTTGCCCGGGATACCGGCGCTGGCGGAAACCGTTGCGCTTGCCACCATTTTGCAACTGGCGCGGGAAACCGGCGCGCGCGTGCATATTGCGCGCTTGTCCACCCGCGAAGGCATCGCCATGGTGCGTGCCGCCAAGGTGCAGGGACTGGGGATTAGCTGTGATGTCGCCACCACGCACCTGCACCTGTGCGAGAACGATCTCGTCGGCTTCGATGCGCAAATGCATCTTGCCCCCCCGGTGCGCAGCGTGCGCGACCGCGACGCGATCCGCGAAGCGCTGCGCGATGGCTCGATCGACGCCATCTGTTCCGACCATACTCCGGTCGACGAGGACGAAAAGCAGGTGCCGTTTGGTGAATCGGCTCCTGGCGCTTCCGGCGTCGAACTGCTGCTGCCGCTCACCCTCAAATGGGCGCGTTCGATGGGCGTTTCATTGAGCCAGGCGATCGATCTCATTTCCTGGAAACCGGCACAAATCCTGGGAATTCCCAGTGGCCACCTGTCTGTCGGGGCCAGCGCCGACCTCTGTGCTTTCGATGAACATGCCGAATGGCAAGTCACCTCGCGTACCTTCAAAAGCCAGGGGAAGAACACGCCTTTCCTCAATCACCTCATGCAAGGCCGGGTGCGCTACACCGTGATTGACGGACATATCGATTTCGAAGCACCGCCATAGTAGTGCGCGCGCCCCTCATTGGCTTCGCTGCCGGTCTGCTTGCCGTGGGCGGCTTTTCGCCGCTCAACCTGTATCCCTTGCCCGTCATCGGACTTGCCGTGCTGTTCGCGCTCTGGCGCGCAGCGCCTTGCAGTCGTTCCGGTTTCCTCACCGGACTGGGATTTGGCCTGGGATATTTCGGTGCGGGAGTCAGCTGGATCTATATCAGCCTTGCCGTTTATGGCGGTATGGCCGGCTGGCTGGCGGGGCTCGCCACCCTGCTGTTCTGTCTGGTTTTGGCGCTTTTCCCCGCCATCGCCGGCGCAATTCAGGCACGCTGGCGTGGGCATGAACCTGCCCGCTTGCTGCTGGTGATTCCCGCGCTGTGGGTGTTGCTGGAATGGACTCGCGGCTGGTTCTTGACCGGCTTCCCCTGGCTCGCCGTGGGGTATTCGCAGGTTCCGGACAGCCCACTGGCGGGCTTTGCGCCGCTGTTTGGCGTTTATGGCGTGTCATTCATGGCGGCGCTGGCGGCGAGCCTGCTGGCATGGTCGGCCATGCATCGTCGCAACCGGTCCCGCTTGATCTGGGGGCTGTGCGGGACGCTGGCGGTCGCGACAGGCGGGCAGGGGCTGCGTCAGGTCAACTGGACCATGGCCACGGACCAGCCGACCTCGGTGACCCTGGTTCAGGGCAACATTTCCCAGGACATGAAGTGGCAACCGGAAAAAGTGGCGGATTCGCTGGTGCTCTATGCCCGTCTTGCGGCGGCGTACCCGGCGCAACTGGTGATACTGCCGGAAACGGCGCTGCCCATGTTCGAATCGGAGTTGCCGCCGAAGTATATCGCCCGGCTGCGCGCCGTCGGCCTGCAACACGGCGGGGACATCCTCACCGGACTGGCCACCGGCTCACTGTATGGCGCCTATTTCAACAGCGTGAAGAGTTTCGGCAAGGCGCCGTCACAGGCGTATCACAAGGTTCACCTGGTGCCGTTTGGCGAATTCATTCCGTTCAGGTTCCTGTGGGGTTGGGTAGAACAGGTATTGCACATTCCGCTATCCGATTTTGCGCGCGGCAGCCCGGCACAGACCCCGCTCCTGATCGGCGGGCAACGGGTGGCCGTGAATATCTGCTACGAAGACGCTTTCGGCGAGGAAATTATCCGCCAGCTTCCGGCGGCGAGTGTACTGGTCAATGTCAGCAACGATGCCTGGTTCGGTGACTCTTTAATGCCCTGGCAGCACACCCAGATGTCGCAGATGCGCGCTCTGGAGACGGGACGCATGATGCTGCGTGCCACCAACACCGGGGTCACCGCCATCATCGGCGTCCGGGGCGATCTGACGGCTTACCTGCCCCCGTTCAGTCAGGGTGCGCTGCGCGGGACGGTACAGGGATACTCAGGCAGCACGCCCTATGTGCGGTTTGGCAATTTGCCCATCCTGCTGGTTTGCGTCCTGGCGCTGTTGCTCGGCGCCTGGAGGGGAAAGGCCAGGACTGCCTTGGCCACGGTTGACGATGCATCATTTGAGAGGGCCTAGGAGCCTGTCGGACTCAAAGGAAATCGGCTGCAAATCCGCCTGGCCGGTGCATATTTCGCCGCTTTCTTGGTCAATAGAACGACTATTGACCTGCAAAACCGTCAAAATCTGCCCTCGCCCAGCCGAATTTTCGCTACGATTCTTCAAGTCCGACAGGCTCCTAGGCGGCACTGACTCGCGTTATATTGCGTCCGCCCCGCTTGGCATCCAGCAATGCCGCATCGGCCCGCGCGAGCGCCTCATTCTCCTGAGCGTCTTTTAGGTGGTATTCGCTCAATCCGCCGCTCCACGAGAGCTTCTGCATGACACCGGGTATCAGTTCAACACGATCTGGCATGTTCTCACGCAGACGATCAGCGAGTTCCTGGGCACGATCCAGTGGAGTGAACGGGAACAGGACGCAAAACTCGTCGCCGCCCAGCCGGGCGATGAAATCGCTGTTGCGCAAGCAGGTCTTCAAGGCCTTGCCGAATTTGATGATGAGCTGATCGCCTGCCTCGTGGCCAAAGGTGTCATTGACCTGTTTGAAGTTGTCGATGTCAAGAATCAGCAGACTATGCTGCCAGCCATCCTTCAGGCTGGCGAATAACTCCTTCTGTTTTTCATCAAAGCTGCGGCGGTTGTTGACCTGGGACAAATGATCGATACGTGCCTGGGTCGTCACTTCCTGTTGCGTGCCGAGCATGGCCCTGCCCAGTTTGAGCAGGGTGTTGAGCGGTGCCTCGAACTCACTGAGAGTGACCGGATATTCCGGGCGCAGCCGCTGCTGGCGCAAGTCATTGACCAGTTTCACCATGACCCTGAGGTTTCCCTGTACCCGGTTTCGGATGGACAGGAAGGCCGCCGCAACCATGACCGCGATGCCCAGGCTGGCCACCAGCCAGGCCAGCAGATAGGGCGCGAGGTTTCCGAACCTGTGGACATTGTTGCGCCATACGGCAATCTTCCATGGGGTTCCGGCCAGCGCAATCAGGGTAGGCTGATTGCGCTGCTTGATTGTCTGGTTGCCGCGCCGCATCAGCACCGTCACGGCCGCACCACGCTGGGTCTGTTGCAGTTCGGCGTAAGCCGCGGCATCCGGCATGGGCAGAGTCTCAAACAAGACCTGAAGCTGCGGTACGCCCTGCTCGACGATGACAAAGCCCAGACGGCGGCCGGACGCATCCACCACCGGGTGTGACAGCGACAGACTGAAGGTCGCGGCGGCAATGCCCGTGTTGCCTTGCGCGATGCCGGTAATCTGACGCCGGGTTTCACTGGGCAGGAATCCCGGCAATATCTGGTGCAGTCCTTCGGTCACAAACAATATGGTTGCATTCTGGTTAAGCGCATACAGATTGGCGGCCTGCGCCTGGCACGCATCGACCGCGCCCGACTCGAAACAGGCAAGCGTCTGCGGATGCGCGGCAATCTGGGCCGCCGAACGTTGCATGGCTTCGGCCATGAATTCGATTTGTGCCGCCATCACGGGTTTGTCCGGCGATTCGTCGGCGTCAGCGCCGGTTTGCGGGCGCGTGAGATAAACCCCGAGCGTGACCAGCCCCGCCAGCAGCACAAGGGCCGCGGTCAGCAGCAATCCGAAACGCAGGATGGATGCTTTGGACATGGCGGGGCCACCGTAAGTGCTTTCAATTCAGGGATCTTCGCAATCAGCCTAAAAAAAGCAGTTGAATCACTGAGGCACAGTGAACATGGAACAGCAACTTGAGGCATTGCCGGCGCAAACCTGTTGGACGGGTAGGCAATAACGTTGATTTGCTTATGCATTGTCAACAAATGGCCAATGCATCGCGCATTGATTTCTCTATGCCTCTGTGGTGAATGAATTTCCGTTTCCAGGATCAAGAGGGCAGCGCAAAGCCTGCAATTTTTCCTGCGTAATTCATGGAGAGCAATATCTGTGCCCTGTTCGATCCCCCATAGCGGGCGAGACATTCAGGCGACCGGGATGACAGGGTGTAAAGTTTTCCGGCACTATTGCCGGCCAGTACTGCCAAATCCTCTTTTTCCACGCGCACTCGCATCAAACTCATCAACCACCCTGAATGTGGCCTGCACGACCGGGACGATGACAAGTTGCGCCAGACGTTCCATGGGCGCAAGTTCAAACGCGCTTTGGCCGCGGTTCCAGCACGAAACCATGAGCTGGCCCTGGTAATCCGAGTCGATCAGTCCCACCAGATTGCCCAGCACGATGCCATGTTTGTGGCCCAGCCCGGAGCGCGGCAGGATCAGCGCAGCGTAGCCGGAGTCGCAGATATGGATGGCGAGTCCGGTTGGAATCAGATGCGTCTCGCCGGGATTGAGCGTGATGGGCGCATCGATGCAGGCGCGCAAGTCCAGTCCCGCAGCGCCACCCGTGGCATATTGCGGCAACTGATCGTGCATGCGGGGATCGAGAATCTTGACATCTATTTGCATGGTTACAGGAATTTCGTCAATTCAGAAGCGAAGCAATATGAATTACAAGCCGTCGCGCCTGGGTGAGTTTATCGGCGCGCGACAGGACATGCTGGCCGGCGTCATCAAACAAAATCAGCTCGGCGTCGTCTCTTCCCAAGGTGTCCAGCGCAAGATTGCCGACCAGCAGAGGCAGGTTTTTCTTTCTGCGCTTGGTCTCGGCGTGGTCTTTAAGACGCTCGGTTTCGGCGGCAAATCCGACACAGAAGGGCGCATGGGGCAAAGCCGCAACTTCGGCGAGGATGTCGGGGTTGGCTTCGAGTTGCAGTGTGAGTGTGTCCTCACGTTTTTTGATCTTCTGGAGGGATGGGGCAGCAGCCCGATAATCGGCCACCGCCGCCACTGCGATAAATACGTCCACATTGTCCACTTCACGCATGACCGCATCGCGCATTTCCCGCGCGGTCTGAACGCCAATCCGCCGCACGCCTGCAGGCGAGGCCAAACACGTCGCGCCAGACACCAGACACACCGCGGCACCCGCGTCCAGTGCCGCCTGCGCCACGGCATAACCCATCTTGCCCGAACTGAGGTTGGTAATGCCGCGCACCGGGTCGATCGGCTCGAATGTGGGCCCGGCCGTGACCAGAATGCGCTTGCCCGCCATCACGCCTTCCCCAAACAGGCCCGGCAGCGCAGCCAATAGGTCAGCCGGTTCCAGCATTCGCCCCAACCCCTCTTCGCCGCAGGCCTGAGCACCCGATGCGGGGCCCAGGAGCCACACACCGTCCGCGCGCAATTGTTCAAGATTGCGCTGGGTGGCTTTCGCCGCCCACATCTCCCGATTCATCGCGGGCGCTGCGGCCAGACGGCAGTTGCGCGCGAGACAGAGCGTGGCGAGCAAATCATTGGCTCGCCCCTGCGCCAGTCTGGCCAGAAAATCGGCGGAGGCCGGAGCGACCAGAATCAGATCGGCTTCACGCGGGAGCCGGATATGGCCCATACCGTCATCCGACCCAGAATCCCAAAGCGAAGTGAGCACCGGCTTACCGGACAGTGCCTGAAACGTAAGCCTGGTTACAAACTGCTGCGCCGCGTCCGTCATCACCACCTGCACGATCGCGCCCGCTTTCACCAGCAAACGGCAAAGCTCGGCCGCCTTGTACGCGGCAATACCGCCGGTCACGCCGAGGATGATTCTTTTTTGTGCAAGCGGCACGGTCTCGATTCCTGAACGGCAATGCGCAACAATGGGAAAACGGCAATTTTACGGGAGAGGGGACGAAATGGCGATTCGCGATTGGCCGATAGACGCGAGACCGCGCGAGAAACTTCTGAAGCAGGGTGCATCGGCGCTAACCGATGCCGAACTCGTCGCAGTTTTTCTGCGTACCGGGGTGGCCGGCAAAAGCGCAGTGGACTTGGGGCGGGAGTTGATCGAACGTTTCAGCGGCCTGGGCGGTCTGTGTCGTGCCGACAAAAAATCGGCGTGTGCCGCGCCCGGCGTCGGCGAAGCCAAATACGCGCTATTGCAGGCGGTGATGGAAATGGCGCGGCGCACGCTTGCCGAGGATATGAAAGCGGGCGACGCCCTCGGTTCTCCTGTTGCCGTGCGTGACTACCTGCGCCTGGCCCTGCGCGGCAAGGAATACGAGGTGTTCTGCTGCGTATTTCTGGATGCGCAAAACCGCGTGATTGCGGTGGAAGAAATGTTTCGCGGCACCCTCACCCAAACCAGCGTCTATCCCCGCGAAATCGTCAAACGCGCACTGGCCCACAACGCCGCCGCGCTCATCCTTGCCCACAACCACCCCAGCGGCGTGGCCGAACCCAGCCAGGCTGACCGCCAATTGACCCGAAGATTGGCGGATGCGCTGGCGCTTGTGGACATCCGCGTCCTCGACCACTTTATCGTCGCAGGCGCGTCTTCTCTATCGTTCATGGAGTCCGGCCAGTTATAGGGGCGGCCTGAGCTTGCCCGGCGCGTAATATCTATGGTATAAATCGCGCCTTTCGAATTCTCGGAGCAGCATCATGGCTCGCGTATGTGTCGTTACGGGCAAGAAGCCCATGGTCGGAAACAACGTTTCCCACGCCAACAATAGAACCAAGCGTCGTTTTCTGCCCAATCTTCAGTACCGCCGCTTCTGGGTCGAGAGCGAGAACCGCTGGGTTCGTCTGCGTTTGTCAAACGCGGGGCTGCGCACCATTGACAAGAACGGCATCGAGTCTGTTCTGGCCGACCTGCGCGCCCGTGGCGAACAGGTCTAAGGAGTTCGATCATGGCTAAAGGCGGACGCGAAAAAATCAAGC
This sequence comes from uncultured beta proteobacterium, assembly GCA_963726485.1. Classification (GTDB taxonomy): domain Bacteria; phylum Pseudomonadota; class Gammaproteobacteria; order Burkholderiales; family Thiobacillaceae; genus Thiobacillus. Next base: position 214,720 of record CAVSCL010000038.1, read on the forward strand.
TGGAGTCCTCTGCGGGCACCGGCCACTTCTACACCACCACCAAGAACAAAAAGACCATGCCGGAGAAAATGGAAATCAGCAAATACGATCCTGTGGTCCGTAAACATGTGCCATACAAGGAAACCAAGCTCAAGTAACAAGCATCCCAAAATAACCCGCCGAATGGCGGGTTTTGTTTTTTGGCGAGCTGAATGTGGAAAACTGGATTCCCTGCATCTGTCGCCGACCCGATTCATATTTCGGGGCCCCTTGCGCCGACTTGCGTGAGCAGCCATACAGCGTTTTTGGCGCGATGCCCAAACTTCATCATCAGCACACCGTACCGAGCGCGATACGATAAAGCTTGCCTGACCAATGCGATGTCGCGACGCTGCCGGTAAGCCCCTTTCTCCTTAAAGTACCGGAGCGGGTGACGATGTGCACATTGCCATGATTGCACCCACGGCGGGTGCGCCAACCATGGTTTCGAGGCGCCTTTGAGTCGTTCCCTTAATTGACTTAGCCGCCCAAGTGCGGTTAAATGCGCCCTCTTTTGGCCGGGTCGCGTGTTCGCGATGCTTCAATCCGGTCACAGGCCAGGTAGCTCAGTCGGTAGAGCAGCGGATTGAAAATCCGCGTGTCGACGGTTCGATTCCGCCCCTGGCCACCAATTATCCAATGCCGATTGTTCTCAGTCGGCATTGTTGTTTCTGGCCTGTGGCCAGGCCGCCTCGCCGAGGGGTAGACTTGCAAGAGCCTTTTTTAAGCTGTTGCGCTATTGCGGCACTTTCCCGGCGGCGAAGATTCTGTTCGCCCCTTGGGGAATCCATTCTGAATTCTTCACTCGATAGGCTTGTTTCTCATGCGCAAGACACAGCCAGCGCGTACATGGCTGCCTTGCGGGCACCAGGTTCGGCGAATAGCGCCTACCGCCTTTCCGGCGGCGAAACCCACCTTTACCGCGACATGGTGACGCGTGTCTTTGCGGCGCTTGGCCGCCCGCTGCGCCTGCTGCTCGTGCCATTTTCGCCTTTCCGTGTTGCTGTTGCCCTGCTTTACCGCCGGCCATGCAATCGGCAATGGTCGGCCGCCATGGCCGAGCGTACTAACCAGGGTTTGGCGTTGGTTTACAGTGAAGCGGCGCGGGGTATGGCTTTCGAGCCGAGGGCGTTGGTGCCTTCGGCGGAGGTTGCGGTTACATGAGCACGCTGGTCGTGTTGGCGGGGTTAAGTGCATTTGTTTCCTGGGGCGCAGTGGCTTGGGTACAGCGACGTGCCGAACGGCTGCGCCTGGTGCAGATGCCCAATCACCGTTCCTCCCATGTCCAACCGACACCTCATGGCGGTGGACTGGGGATCGTTCTGGCGGGCACCCTTGCCGGCAGCTGGTTGGCGTGGAGTCAGCCGTTGAGTCTGTGGGCAGTCACGGGTTTGGCACTATCACTTGCGATGGTGGGGCTGCTCGACGACATCCGCCATTTACCGGCGCGGCTACGGTTTGTTGTACACGTCGCCGTGTGCGGGGGCTTGCTGGCCGTGCTGGGTAACATGCCCGAAATTGCGCTCACCCCGCCACCCCTGCGCGGCACCGGGATCCTGGAGGGCGAGGGGTTAATCATTGCCGGATGGGTTTTATCCGGCCTCTTGCTGCTGATCGGCGTGTGGTGGATCAACCTGTTCAACTTCATGGACGGCATCGACGGCATAGCCGGGTCGCAGGCGGTGTTCATGCTGCTGTCCGGGGCTGCTTTGGCGGCATGGGCGCATCCCGGCGCGATGGCCAGCCCTGTCTGGATGTTGATGCTGTGCGTTGCTGCGGCAACGGTGGGTTTTCTGCGGCTCAACTGGCCGCCGGCCAGGATATTCATGGGTGATGTCGGGAGCACCTGGCTGGCCTTCATGATCTTTGCACTGGCGCTGGTTTCGGTGCAGGCCGGTTGGTTGAATTACGCGGCATGGCTGGTGCTGGCCGCCGTTTTCGCCACGGACGCCACGGTCACGCTGCTCACCCGCATGACACGGGGCGAACACTGGCACGAGGCGCACCGCAGCCATGCCTATCAGCGGCTCTCCCGCCGCTGGCATGGCGACCGGAAAGCCGGTCATCGCTCGGTGACCCTGTTGGTGGCCGGGATCAACCTGCTGTGGCTGGCCCCTTTGGCCTGGGCTTGTCTGCTTTGGCCACAGTGGGCAATAGCCTGGATGGCGGCTGCCTACACGCCACTAATTGTCGGAACGTTTTTTCTCGGGGCAGGCAAACCGGGGGAATTCGGCACTGTTAAACCTCGAGTGCGTTAATTCGTATTTCAATTCATGCGCGCTTCATACGATGAAGCGCGCTCCACCAGGCTGCGAACTAGGCAAGTTTGAATAACCTGACCGGCCTGTTCCACCCCTTGAGTTCGACTGGCCCGAGGTCGAGGGCGTTGGCAGGTTTTTCATGCAGGTTGTTCCAGATGGCTTCGGAGACAAGCAGGCGGGCGTCGAATTGCTTGGTGGCCTGCTCGATGCGCGCGGCGAGGTTCACGGTTTCGCCAACCAGGGTGTATTCCTTGCGCCGACTGGTGCCGACATTGCCGGTGACGAGATTTCCGGAATGCAGGCCGATTCCGACCTGCGTGAGGGGGATGCTGCCGGTACGATTGAGGGCTTCCACGCGTCTGAGGATTTCCACCGCTGCGTGCAGGGCGTGGGGGATTTTTTCTTCGTCGTCTGCGGGCGCGCCGAATACGGCCATGAAGCCGTCACCCAAGAACTTGTTGACGATGCCGCGGTGGGAATTCACCACGTCGATCAGCTCGCCGAACAGGGTGTTGAGATAGCTCATGACTTCGCGCGGCGTCTTTTCGGCCGCGATCCGGCTGAAGCCGCGAATATCGAGAAACATCACGCAGGCTTCGCGCAGTTCCCCCGCAGCATCGAGGTTTTGATGCAGCAGACGCTGTGCAATTTCGGGCGAGACGTGCTGGCCAAAAATGCTGACTGCGTGGTCGCGCTGCTGGGCGTTCAGCACCGATTCCTGCATTTGCCGCCTGAGTGAAATGGTGAGGAATCCGGCCAGGAAGCCGGATGCCAGAAGTAGAGCAGTCTTTACGATATAGGCAGAAGGATCGGTCAGCATCTCCAGGCCGGCCATGGGGGCTTCATCGCCGATATAAACAAGCGCAATCAGCAGAAACTGGATGGCGGCGACCGCCCCGCTGAAGACGCACACCCAAAAATCCAGATACAGGGTAGCCATGAAAATAAACAGGGGATACAGCATGGGCGTGGCGGAAGCCATGGCCTGCATGGGTCCCATGGCGGCGATGAGCAGCAGCATGGTCGCACTGGGTACGCTGGTTTCAAGCAGCACATTGGAATAGCGGAACAGCCAGGTGGGCAGCTTGCTCCTGAGCAGCAAACGGCCTATGCGCAGGCGCAGCACCAGTTCATACAGCATCATGCCGCCGTACAGGATCAGAAACGGCCAGAACAACGCACGGATGGGCTCGGCCAGCGCGGCGGGCCAGGCGCCGGGGAGATAGACCACCGCAAACAGCAGCACAATCATCAGCGAAAATATCCCGACAGTGATGCTGGCGCGCTGGCGCTCGCTGTTGAGCACGCCGGCAAGGATGGCATTGCCGGGGGCGGAGGCTGGCTGCTGGACGTCCATTCCAGGTCAGTTCGTTTCCGTTGTGCGTTTGTGATGGCGCAGCAGTTGAGTGAGCGCCTGTTTCAGCGGACCTTCCTCGATATCCCCGCTCAGGCGGGCCAGCTCGGCCAGCGCAGCGGCGGGCAGTGCCGGCTTGTCGATGGTCGGCGGGGCGGAGATCCGCATTTCGGGATTGACGCTGACGCGCACATGATCGACAGGCACGCCGCGCTGGTTCAGGTCGGCCGCCAGCGCTTCGGTCTGGTGACGCAGACGGCTGGCCGCCGCTCCGCTGTCACAGGCGAGGTGAAGGTTGCCATTCTCCATCCGCGCGACCCGCACATGCCCGGCCAGTGCGGCAGACAGGCAGCGGTCGAGTGCGGCCTGTACCCGGAGCAAGGTTTGCGCGCGCGCCAGCAGCGCGGACGGCAACTGGGTGGCGAGCAAATCCGACAGGCTGGAGGCACTCATGGGCGCGATGCTCCGGTGCTGCGCCAGGACCGCCCGCAGGGCGTGCGTCTGGCGGCGTACCCCTTGCGGGTGTCACGGGAAGTGTGCGCCGCTATGTTAAAATTCAACGATTTACCGCACTTTGCGGACATTTCGGGTTCCTCATGCTGCAATCCATCGCCAAGAAAATTTTCGGCAGTCGCAACGACCGGCTGGTTAAACAATACATGCAAAAGGTTCGCGCCATCAATGCGTTTGAACCGGCCATGGAAAAGCTCAGCGATGCCGAGCTCGCTGGCAAGACCGGCGAGTTCAGGTCGCGCATCGAAAAAGGCGAGTCGCTCGACACGCTGCTGCCCGAGGCCTTTGCCGTGGTGCGCGAAACTTCCCGGCGTGTGCTGGGACTGCGTCATTACGATGTGCAAATGGTTGGCGGCATGGTGCTGCATGACGGCAAGATCGCCGAGATGCGCACCGGCGAAGGCAAGACGCTGATGGCGACGCTGCCCGCATATCTCAACGCACTGGCGGGCAAGGGCGTACATGTGGTGACGGTAAACGATTACCTCGCCAGCCGCGACGCGGAATGGATGGGGCGGGTGTATGGATTTCTGGGCATGACGACGGGGGTCAACCAGTCGCAAATGCTGCACGATGCCAAACAGGCCGCCTACGCAGCTGACATTACCTACGGCACCAACAACGAATACGGTTTTGACTATCTGCGCGACAACATGGTCTATCAGATGCCGGAAAAAGTGCAGCGTCCGCTGTTCTTCGGCATCATCGACGAAGTGGACTCCATCCTCATCGACGAAGCGCGTACACCGCTGATTATTTCCGGACAGTCCGAAGAAAACGTCGCGCTGTATCAGCAGATCAACCTGGTGCCGCCGCGCCTGACCCGGCAGGAAAAGGAAGACAGTCCCGGAGATTATTCCGTCGATGAAAAATCCCGCCAGGTGCTGCTGTCCGAGGAAGGCCACGAAAAGGTCGAAGCCGTCCTCACCGAAATGGGGCTTCTGCCGGTGGGCGGCAGTCTCTATGATGCGTCCAATATCATGCTCATGCACCATGTGTATGCGGCCTTGCGCGCCCATGCCTTGTTCTTCCGCGACCAGCATTACGTGGTGCAGAACGATGAGGTGGTCATCGTCGATGAGTTCACCGGCCGTCTCATGACCGGCCGCCGCTGGTCCGAGGGCCTGCATCAGGCGGTGGAAGCGAAGGAAGGCGTGGCGATCCAGAAGGAGAACCAGACGCTGGCTTCGATCACGTTCCAGAACTATTTCCGAATGTACCAGAAGCTCTCGGGCATGACCGGCACGGCGGATACCGAAGCCTATGAATTCCAGCAGATCTATGGCCTGGAAACGGTCGTCATCCCGACACACAACCCGATGATCCGCAAGGACGAACACGATCAGGTTTTTCGCACCGGACGCGAGCGCGACCAGGCCGTGATCAACGAGATCCGCGCCTGCCATGATCGCGGCCAGCCGGTGCTGGTCGGCACCACGTCGATCGAAGCCAACGAGACACTTGTCCGCCGAACTGAATACCGCCGGATTGCCGCACAACGTGCTGAACGCCAAGCAGCACGCACGCGAAGCCGAAGTGATCGCGCAGGCGGGTTTGTCGGGCGCCATCACCATCGCCACCAACATGGCCGGCCGCGGCACGGACATCGTGCTGGGTGGAAGCATCCAGAAGGAACTGGACGCAATCCAGCATGACGAAGCGCTGTCCGATACCGAGAAAGGCGTCCGCCGCGATACGCTCAAGTCCGAGTGGGCCGTGCGTCACGAACAGGTGCTGGCCGCGGGCGGCCTGCACATCATCGGCACCGAACGCCACGAATCCCGTCGCGTCGACAACCAGTTGCGCGGGCGTTCCGGGCGTCAGGGCGACCCGGGTTCCTCGCGTTTCTTCCTGTCGCTGGAAGACCCGCTGCTGCGGATTTTCGCGTCCGACCGCGTGAGCGCGATCATGAACCGTCTGAAAATGCCGGAAGGCGAGGCCATCGAGCATCCGTGGGTCACGCGCGCCATCGAGAACGCCCAGCGCAAGGTCGAGCAGCGCAACTTCGATATTCGCAAACAACTGCTCGAATACGACGATGTGTCCAATGACCAGCGCAAGGTCATTTACGAGCAGCGCAATGAACTGCTGGCAAGCACGGATGTGGCCGACACGATTCGCGCCATGCGCGACGACGTGCTGAATTCGACCATCGACCTGCATATTGCGCCCGGCAGCATGGACGAGCAGTGGGATGTGGCCGGACTGGAAAAGGCGCTGGCTGCGCAGTTCACGCTGGATCTGCCCTTGCAGCAATGGCTGAACGAGGACAAGGCGCTCAACGAAGAAAGCCTGCGCAAGAAGATTTGCGTGGCGGCGGACGGGCTGTATCAGGGCAAGGAAACACTGGTGGGCACCGATGGTTTGCGTCAGTTCGAACGCGGGGTGATGCTGCAAAGCATGGACACGCACTGGCGCGAACATTTGTCGGCGCTCGACCATTTGCGTCAGGGCATCCACCTGCGCGGTTATGCGCAGAAGAATCCCAAGCAGGAGTACAAGCGCGAGGCATTTGAATTATTCTCCGCCATGCTCACGGCGATCAAGGCCGAAGTGTCGCAGATCACGCTCACCGTGCAGGTACGCACACAGGAAGACGTGCAGGCGGTCGAGCATGTCGATGAGCCGGTCAACGTGCAGTATCACCATGCCGACTATGAGGAGGCGCTTGCCAATACCGATGCCGAGCCGCAAGCCGCGCAACCGTTCGAACGCCCATTCCCCAAAGTCGGTCGCAACGATCCCTGCCCGTGCGGGTCGGGCAGGAAGTACAAGCAGTGCCACGGCAAGCTTGCCTGAGAGCCCGGCATGCCGTATTACGTTTTTCGCGTGGGGATGTTCAAGGTTCTGGAAAAGCAGGGCGAATGGCCAAGCTACAAAGAGGCGCGTGCGCACACCAACGAACTGCGCAAGAAACTCGACCCCAAGAGCGGCGACAAATACCGCATGATTTTTTCCGAGAATGAACTCGCCGCGCAGGAAACGCTGACGGCGGAACGGGAACTGGACAAATCACTGTCCGGTGATGACTGGTAGTCTTGGGGCGAGTCGCGCACCCTGCATCGTGACCAACCGGTAGGGCGCACCAATCGGGCTGACCATGGCTGAATACAACGAAGACGCTTATCGTCAGGCACGCAAGGCTTACATCGAACATAGCTGCCCGTTCGAGCGTGCGCTGTTGTCGCGCTGCGTCGGGTGCAGCCGCTCACGCAAGCTCAATCTCGCCGAGCGTGAAGCCATCGCCTGCAGCGACCCGGCGGTGCGCGAGCAGTGCATCGCGTTCCATGACGCCCTGCACGAAAACGCGCAGTTCGCGCTCAGGGTCAACCCGGATGCCCCCTGGCCGTTCGGCAAGGAAATCCGTGCCCAGTGTGGCGGGGTGCGCGGGCTGGCCGTGGCGCTGGGCGGCACGGGGGACGAATTCACCAACACCGCCGAAGTCGTGTTGCAGGGACTGGAACGCTTTGGCGGCTGCGATCGGTTCCCCTACTCGGAGATCATGCGCGCGGTGGCGCATTATGAACCGCGTCCCAGACGTTCATAACGCGTGGCAGCGGTCGCCGCGACTGAAACCCGTAAGCGGCATCTCGATTTCTTTAGTGAACGCGATCACCTTGAACAGCTCGCCCATCTCGGCGGGAGAAACCAGGCGCTGCACGGCATTGGCCTGCGGCAGATAGGCGGCGGCCTCAGCCGGCGAGGTTTGCAGCAGCAGGTCGGTAATGCCGGCGTTCAGCAGGAAGTTCGCCTGGCTGGTGTAGCCGGCCAGTTGCAGCCCTGATTTCATTCCGGCTTCGGCGATTGCGCTGAAATCGACATGGGCGGTGAGATCGCACAGGCCCGGCAAATAAAATGGATCGTCCAGCGCGTGATGACGATAGTGCGCGCGCAGCGTGCCCATGTGCCGCTGCGGGTGGTAGTACTCGCTTCGCCCGAATCCGTAGTCGATGAACAGCAGCAGGCCCCGCCCCAGACGCCGCCCCAGTTCGCAGGTGAGCGCGGGAGCAGCCAGATTGATTTCGCTCAGGTAGCCGGCCGGCAGGTTCAGTGCCAGTGCCCGTCCGCGCAGCGTGGGGTCGGTGATGGGGCGGTCTTCCCAGGCGAAGCCGTCGCGCAGCGTGATCACGCCCCGCTCCAGCGGTCCCTGTCCGGTCCACTTCAGCAGATGTACCGGCAGGGCATCAAGCACCTCGTTGCCGAAGATGATGCCGGTAAATGTTTCGGGCAGCGCGTCCAGCCAGGTCACCCCTTCCCCTTGAGCGGAGCCTGGAACAGCCTGCAGCGTTTCCTGCTGCCGGGCACGCAAGTCGGCGCTCACATCAAGAATGGCATAAGGCGCCTCGATCCCCAGCACGTGCAGTTCACTGCGTATCTGTGCCGCCAGCCTGCCGGTTCCCGCGCCCAGTTCGAGGATGCCCCCGCCGGTCGCTGTCAGCACCGGAGCAAACTGCCGCGCCAACACCCGGCCAAACAGGGGAGTGAGCGCCGGGGCGGTGATGAAATCGCCGCCGGTCCCGAATTTTTCCGCCCCCCCCGCGTAATAGCCCAGCGCCGGCGCATAAAGCGCCAGTTCCATGTAGCGGGCGAAGCTGATCCAGCCGCCCTCCGCATCGATGGCGGCGCGGATGTGGCCGGTTAGGCGTCGGCTGTGATGCAGTGCTTCCGGAGCGGGAGCGGGCAATCCCGTCATGACGGTTTGATTCGCTTCGTGGATAATTCGGTCAGACGCGGACTATAAGGGCGAATCCCGATGCAAGGCAAAGTGGTGTTGATTACCGGCGGGGCGAAACGGGTGGGGGCGGCGACTGCTCGTCTGCTGCATGCGGCAGGCGCAAATCTGATGATCCACTACCGCAGTTCCGCAGCCGATGCACGCGCCCTGCAGGAGGAACTCAACGCCGGACGCTCCGACTCGGTGGCATTGATCCAGGCCGACCTGCTGGATGTGGCCGGACTGCCCAGCCTGGTGAATATGACCGTCGCAACTTTCGGCCGGCTCGACGTCCTGGTCAACAACGCGTCGAGCTTTTATCCGACGCCAATCGGCACCATCAAGATGAGCGACTGGGAAGACCTGATGGGCAGCAATCTGCGCGCCCCCCTGTTCCTGTCTCAGGCCGCGGCGCCCGAACTGAAAAAGAACCGCGGCTGCATCGTCAACATCGCCGACATTCACGCCGACCGGCCGATGAAGAGCTATGTGGTCTACAGCGTGGCGAAGGCGGGCGTGGTGGGCCTGACCAAGTCGCTGGCGCGCGAGCTGGGGCCGGAGGTGCGGGTCAATGCGGTCGCGCCCGGCCCGATCCTGTGGCCGGAAGCCGATGAACACTTCGATGAGGTATCGCGCCAGCGCATCGTTTCCCACACCATCCTCAAGATCGCCGGCGAGCCGGAGGATATCGCCCGCGCGGTGCGTTTCTTCGTGCTGGACGCAGCCTACGTGACGGGTCAGGTTCTCGCGGTGGACGGTGGCCGCAGCGCGCGGCTTTAACCTAGAAACCGCAGTTGACCGCTTCCCTCCCCTTGGTATCCTGCATGAATGCAGACTTAGTCCTCTCCAACAAAGCGCACCGCATGGGTGAGCCCCGCGTCCAACTGCGGTTTCTAGGTTAAATTGGCCGCGGATTGGGGCCGGTACTCGGGGATCCACCCCGCCAGTTTCGCCTTGACTTCGCCCTCCCCAATCTCCCCGGTCGACTCCAGCCATTGCATGCAGGCCTGAATTTCCTCCGCATCGGCTGCGCGGGCGCGGGCGATGTAAAGCTTGGGGTGCGGCGTGGGAAGAGTGGATTCGCTGTCGGCCAGCAGTTCCTCGTAGAGCTTTTCTCCTGGCCGAAGCCCGCTATATTCAATGCGGATCCGGTTTTCGTCGGCGCCGCTCAGACGTATCATCAGTTTGGCGAGTTCGGCAATTTTGACCGGCTCGCCCATGTCCAGCACGAATATCTCGCCGCCTTCGCTCATCAGCCCGGCTTGCAGGACCAGCTGGGCGGCTTCCGGGATGGACATGAAGAAGCGTGTGATATCGGGGTGGGTGACCGTCACCGGCCCGCCCGCTTCGATCTGCTTCTGGAATTTCGGGATCACGCTGCCGGAAGAGCCCAGCACATTGCCAAAACGCACCGAAACAAAACGCGTTCCTTCGGGTTGCTGCATGGCCTGGCAGACCATCTCCGCCAGCCGCTTGGTCGCGCCCATGACATTGGTCGGGTTGACCGCCTTGTCGGTGGAAATCATCACAAACTTGGCCACGCCCTGTGCCTGCGCGGCGGCGGCGACAATCTGCGTGCCCAACACATTGTTCTTCACTGCTTCCCAGGCATTGCGGTCTTCCATCAAGGGCACGTGCTTATAGGCGGCGGCGTGGAATATTACGGCGGGACGCTGTCCGGCCATGACCTGATTCACGCGGCCGGCATTCTTGACGTCACCGATCACCGGCACGATTTCCAGCGCCGGGAAATGTTGTGAGAACTCCTGTTCCATGGCATAGAGTGCGTACTCGGACTGCTCGAACAACACCAGCCGGCTCGGCGCAAAGCGCGCAATCTGACGGCACAGTTCCGAGCCGATCGAACCGCCCGCACCCGTCACCAGCACCACCTGGCCGGTCAGCAACCGATGCAGCCCGCTGTTATCCAGCGTGACCGGATCGCGTCCCAGCAGGTCTTCCAGCTCGATCCGGCGCAGGCTGGATACCGACACCCGCCCGGCCACCAGGTCTTCCAGCGAGGGAACGGTCAGCACATTCAGTCCGGCCTCGGCACAGGTCTGGGTAATGCGCCTGCGCACCTCGTGTGCCGCGGAGGGCAGCGCGAGGATGACATCCTCCACCCCCAGCTTGCGTGCCCAGGCGGCCACTTCGTTCAGCCGTCCCAGAACCGGAATGCCCTGGATGAACCGGCCCTGCTTGTTGCTGCCGTCATCCAGCAGGCCGACTACGCGGAAGCCGGATGGATTGCGTGCCAGTTCGCGTAACAGAAAGTCCGCGGCCGAGCCCGCCCCGGCAACCAGTACGGGCTTGCTGTTCAGATGCAGCACACCGGAGAGCCGGTGTTCTTTCCAGGCACGGTAAGCAAGACGGTTGCCGCCCATCATCGTGATGAGCAGCAGCGGGTCGAGAATCAGCACCGAGCGGGGCACCACCGCCTGCACACGAAACAGGATCAACATCAGCGGGATCAGCAACGCCGCCAGCCCAACGGCCAGCAGGATGCGCTTGAGATCGGGCAGGCTGGCGAAGCGCCAGATGCCGCGGTAGAGGCCGAAGCGCCAGAATACAACAGCCTGCAGGGGCACCACCCAGACCAGTGTGGCGAGCGCTGCGCCGAGATATTCCTGCGGCAGCGAGAGATTCAGGCGCAACCAATACGCGCCCAGCCAGGCCAGGACGGCGGCCAGCAAATCGTGCAGGATGACGGCGAGGGTGCGTGGATTAAAGTTCATTTTGCTTCGGCGCGGTTTATCCAGGGGACGCGCTGAACAAATCGGTATTTGTCATTTCGAGCGACGCGAAGCAATCCGGGCTGTGTGATCGATCAACAAACGATGGATCGCCACGTCACTGCGTTCCTCGCGATGACCGAATAGATCAGCGCTTCCCAGGAAAGCCTGTTCCGAGCGAAGCCGGAGGGCTCACGCCGAACGGTGGTTGGTTTCAATTCGTGCCGACTCAACAATGATGTTCGCGGTGCGCCCGCCAAACTTTTTCGTCGCGCAAGCCACGCTTGATCAAGCTTGCGCTGACATCGACGATAAAAGGCCAAAAAACGTGGAATCAAACAACCAGCAGCCCCGTATCCTCATAGAGGTCATGCAGCGTAAGGTTCAGACGAAGCCCGTCACATTGCACATCCAGGATGTCTTCGCGCGCGAGCTCCTGCTCGAACCAGTCGCCCCCCTCCTTGCGAAAAAACGCACGCGTCCATAGCCGTTCGGAATCGACCAGCAGGTAATAACGCAGGCTGGGCAATGTGCGATACGCCTGCCATTTTTCGCGCATATCGACACTGGCCGTGGCGGGTGAAAGTACCTCGGCGATCAGGCATGGCATCTGCTTGTAAATCGGGTGATCGTCGGCCGGGTCGCACACCAGCATGACATCCGGGTAGTAAAACGTGGAACTGGCGGCAATCCTGAGCTTCATATCGGCCATGAATGCCCGGCAGGCTTTGCCGCGCGTGATGGTGCGCAGGTGGTAGGCAATATTGAGCGCAATGCGGTTGTGCCGCTCGCTTGCCCCGGCCATGGCATAGACTTCGCCGCCGACGAGCTCGTGTTTGATCTCGGCCCCGGCTTCCTGGCGCAGATAATCGTCTTCGCTTAAAGGCTGATGGGCTTGGGCATGAGACACGGCGGGTTTCCTCTGCGCATGATTTTACTTCGGTTCTGGCGGATACTCTATCCTGAACGAAAGCGGCCACGGTCGCGGCCAATCCATCCTGCACCGGATACGGCGCTATCCAGCCAAGCCGCTGGCGAATCGCATGGCCATCGACATAGTACGGCGAGGGTACGAGCGTTAAGCAAACCTCTAACAATTTAGTCATGCCGGACCTGATCTGGCATCCAGTTGCTTGATTTGACAATTCGATGACGCGATATTGATGCAGCCGGGCGGCTGCGGCAAAATGGAATGATGATGCTTATTTTTGGCTTCGGCAGCCCTCAAGATAGATTTCTATGAATAGTAATGAATACGTACAGTATGGGTGTGGTTGGTCAGCACCGGCCGGCTGGCGCAATTTTGACGCGTCCCCTACCTTAAGATTTGAAAGGCTACCGTTAATCGGAGCGCTCTACACAAAGAACGATTCCCGCTTTCCTCTAAATGTCGAATATGGAGACATTGTGAGAGGGCTACCCGTTTCGCCAAATTCATGTAAAGCAGTCTATTGCTCTCACATTCTTGAGCATCTTTCACTTGAAGGGTTTAGGATTGCACTGAGAAACACTTACGAAATATTGCGCCCAAATGGAACCTTTCGTCTTGTGCTACCCGACTTGGAGAACTCAGCGAAATCCTACCTAAGTGATGCGTCACCTGACGCAGCACTAAAATTCATGAGAGAAACGTATCTCGGTCACGAAGTGCGCCCAAACACCCTCAAGGGTTTTGTTGCTTCTTGGCTCGGTAACTCGCAGCATCTTTGGATGTGGGACTATAAGTCTATTGAGCCCGAACTTGTAAGTGCTGGATTTGTCGAGGTTAGACAAGCTACATTTGGAGACTCTTCTAACCCGAAGTTTGCAGAGGTAGAGGAAAAAAGCAGATGGGATAATTGCCTTGGTGTTGAGTGCAAAAAAGGGGGAACCTAAGGAGCAGATCAAATGCCGCTTCCCAATGATCTGGAGGGTTCAGCTAACCCGCCACTGATCTTGAGGCGTTTTGCGGGAAGCTCGATACCAGGCGGCTGTCTCTGCAAGCCCCTCTTCCATGGAATAAGGCGGCTGCCAGCCCAACTCGCGGCGGATCTTGCCGCTGTCCACCGCAAGCGAATCCAGCAGGCGCTGCACCTCCTGACCTTTCCCAACGAGGTGGGCTGTAAGCTCGAGCAAGCGGGGCGGAACCGGCAGCAACCGGGCAGGCTGCCCCATCGCCTGCGCTAAACGGCGCACGAGTTCTGGCGTGGAGACATCCTCGCCGTCAGACAAGAGGTAGGTCTTGTTGGCCGCCCACGGATGCATCAGGCACAGGTGAATGGCATCCACCAGGTTGCCCAAATAGAGCAGGCTGCGGCGGTTATCAATACTGCCGAATGGCAGTGGCCAGCCCCGTGAGATCAACGCCATCAGGCGACCAAAATTTCCTGGAGCACCTGGTCCATACACCAGAGGTGGCCGGAGAATCACGAAATCCATTGTGGAATGGGCTGCTATCTCACGCAACCCCATTTCAGCTTCGAGTTTGGACACGGCATAGAGATCATGAGGGGCAGGTGCCGACTCCTCAGAAAAAGGCGCCTGCGAGGTCAAATTGCCATTGACCCCTATCGAACTGATAAACACAAAACGGCGTACTCCCGCATCGGCTGCCGCACGACCGAGATAAAGTGTCGCGTCGCGATTCACTTCACGAAAGGCCGAGAGTGGATCGCTATTCGTTTCGCTCAGGATGTGCGCGCGGCCAGCCAAATGCACCACGCATTCAACCCCATCCAGCAACGAACTCAAATGCCGGTGTCGAGTAAGGTCTCCAACCACCTCCACTCGGCATCCTTGGTCGCGCAAATACCTCGCCCTGGAATCCTCAGCACGGACAAAAGCAACAGGCTGATGGCCCTTGTCATGTAATTCCTGACAGGTCGCTCTGCCAATAAATCCCACCGCCCCGGTTACAGTCACCCTCATGACTTGTCAGCTTCGTCAATAGACGCAATGTAAAACTTCACTTGCCCACGCTTCAAGAATTGACTGGCGCGATTGAGCATCTTGCCCAGCACGAAAATGAACAGATTGAAGGACAACCCATGCGTTGTGGCCGCCAGCAGAATTTCCCGGTTTTGCTGGAGTACATTGGAGACACTCTTGTTGGTCACACCGCCAAGCCTCATCTTGACCCAGACCTTCGGTACGTAGACGACACGTATGCGCTCTATCTCCAGAAATCTCAGCATCAATTCAAAATCCGCCGCCAAATGAAATCCCAGATCAAACGTGCCGCACCGTTCGTAAATTTCCCTACGGACAAAAAAAGTTGGATGTGGCGGGCACCACCCACGCGCAAACAGACCACGCCGATAATCTGAGGAACGCCAATAACGGATAACATTGCGGGTATTGGCACGGTCGACATAAGCAAGATCGGCATAACAGGCATCAACCACTGGATTTTCAAACACCTTCGCCACCTGTGCGAGCACTGACGAGTCCACATATTGGTCGTCGGCATTCAGTGTCCCGATCACGTCGCCTGTAGCTAATGCGATCCCTTTGTTCATGGCGTCGTAGATGCCTTGATCCGGCTCGCTGACGAAATGGGTAACACGTCCTTCGTGCCGCGCGACAACTTCCCGGGTAGCATCCTTTGAATCCCCATCTACCACGATGTGTTCCACCTCGGGATAGGACTGCGCAGCCACCGAGCACAGCGTATCAGCGATAGTTGCGGCGGCATTATAGGCCACGGTGACGATGCTGATCTTCACGGCCTCCGCTCCTGCATACAGTTTTCCACGAGATCGGCAAAGTTATCGGCGAACTCTATCACACGCAGTTCGGCATCCTTCCTGGCTTCGCTGGCCAGCTTTTCGCGCCGAACCTCGTCCAGAAGCTGGAAGTTCTGCAGTGCATCGGCCAAGGATGAGGGGGAATTGCGATCAAAGTAGGTCGCGTGCCCGCCCATCTGTTCACGATGTACGTCCAGGTCCGACAAAACCATGGGAGTGCCCAGCGCCCGGGCCTCTTCTACCGTCGTGCTCCACCCTTCGAACAGGGAAGGGTTGAGCAAGGCTATGCTGGCACGCAGCAACGGCGCCACATGCGAATAGGGAATTAGGCCGAGAAAGCGAATCTGGTCCCCCACGCCCAGCTGCTTCACCCTATTCTGCAAGTGCAGAAAGTGGCCTGGATCACGAGGGTCGGACGGGTTGCCTGAGGCCGCTACCACCAAACGCATTCCCCGCAGCCGCAGCTGTGCCAAGGCCTCCACCACCAGCGCATGGTTCTTGTGTTTCCAGAACTGGTTGGGCATATAGAAAAACCGCTCTGGTAAACCGTAGTCATCGGCGATTGCGCGCGCTTCCGCATAGGTAATCTCAGGACCGGGAGGTATAGCGAAATGGACCGTCCTGGTGCGTCTGCACGTGGACGGGAAGTATATCTCGCAGGCCCGACGCGTATCGTTACTGCTCAGCATGATGTGGCGCCCGCCCAGCACTTGGGCGCGCAAACCGATCTCCCTCTTCCACCAAGCCCATCGGGAAAACAAGTGCGGCAGTGCTCTATGCTGAAAATCCGGAATCCAGGCAATGCTGGATAGCCCGAGACGCCAACCGAAAAACTGCGCGGCCTCGAACACCACGTCAATGTGATGTTCCCGAAACAAGCCATGCATGTTGACATCGCGCCCCCACAGCACCGCTTGCAATAGTGCGCCGGGGCGTCTTGCTGCGTTGAGAAAAGGTGTGCGTACGACCTCCACGCCAGAAATGGCAGCGAACGGGGCAGTATCCACCTCAGCACACTCTTCCGCCACGAACAGGACAGGCGTCAGGCGATCCACCTGGTGCTGCGCCATTATCCTGAACAGATTCAGGAGATAGTTGTGGCCTCCGGTCCAGTCCCTGCCGCCGATCAGGGTAAACGCGACGCGCATTAATCGGAGTCCGCCGCCCGGCCCCGAAACCAGTCAACATATTCGGCAATCCCCTGGGCCACAGGAATAGAACATTCGATACCCTGCGAGCGCATCCGGTTAATGTTTGCCACCAGGCTGAACGGATCGCCCGGACGGGATCGCCCGCTGAAACTTACCCTTGCCGCAGCCTCCACACCGCCCCAATGCAAGGACGCGATGGAGGCAATCTCGCGAACCGGTGTCGCCACACCTGTGGCAAGGTTCAGCACCGGGGCCTGATCGCTGGCGAGGCGTGCTGCCCGATCGAGTGCACGCGCCACATCGCGCACATCGGTCCAGTCGCGCAACTCGTTGCCGGTTCCCCCCAGTTCGACCGCCCCTCCCGCCGCAAGCTTGCCGCACAGATCCCAGAGAAGCTGCTTCTTGAGTTCCGCTCCATACACCGAGAACAGGCGGGGCAGCACAAGCTGCAAACCGAAATTGGCTGCGTAGGAGCGGCACAGCGTCTCCATCATCAGCTTGTGCGCGCCGTAGGGAGAAAAGGGCGTCAGCCTTGCATCCTCGGCGATTGCGCCCTCATGGCCGGCGCCATAGACTGCCGCGCTTGAAACCGCAACCACACGCACAGATGAAGCCTGCTGCCGCAGCCATTCCAGCAGTTCGGCCGTGGAGACTACAGTTCGCGTGAAATCTTCTTGCGGGCTGGAAAATGCAGCGCCAACAGACGATCCGCCGGCAAGGTGGAATACCCGATCGGGGACACCCGATACCTGCCGCATCTGTCCCAGATTGCTCGCCGATATCTCGCCATTGATCCAGGCCGACACCCCCCATCGCGCGGCCTCGGCTTGCGGCCATGCGCCGTGCCCGATACCGGCAACCGTGTGGCCCTGATTCGCCAGCCAGCGGGCAAGATGGCGGCCGATAAAGCCATGTGCCCCGGTAATCCAGACAGGCGCCATGGTCAACCTTTCTCCGCCACGAAGGAATAAAGCCGCCCCGGGCGATTGTCGAACCGATCCAGCATCCGCCTGGCCAGCGGCCACACCCCCGGCAGGTCAAGCAGTGGTTTCATCATGCGGCCGACAGCCGGAATGCCCAAGTTCGCCCGCCGGGCCAGTTCGGCCTTGAGTGTTGTCAGGCTGTGGGGCGCGTAATTGAGAGGACTTTGCCACGGCGATATCACCTTCAGGTGGGTAAAGCCGGATTGCCCGATGGCCGCACGGTATTGTTTGAGCAGATAGGCATGCTCACCCCCGTAGAGCCGGTGCAAGGGATGCAGATCAAGAAAGCGGGGCAGATCCTCTTCACGGGAAATAACATGCTCGCGGATGCCGATGAACAGACCGCCGGGCTTGAGCACCCGAAAGAATTCGCGGCAGGCCGCACCCAGGTCGCGCGAGTGATGCAGGACTGCGCGGGCGAAGATCAGGTCGAATTCAGCATCGGCAAAGGGCAGGCGCTCGGAGAACTCCTCGACCACACGGATCGGCAGTTGCGACTCGGCGGCTAGCGCACGGATGGCGCCGCCACCCACCAGGGCGCTGGAATCAGGTTCCAGCGCCGTCACTTTCAGGCCCTCCTTCGCCAGAGCGTAACTTGCAATTCCGCGGCCCGCGCCCACATCCAGCGCCTTGCCCGAGCGCCCCGCCAGCAGTTCCCGTACCGCGGCCCACTCGTCGCTGCGCCAGTAGCGATCCGCCGCCTCGATCAGCGGATCGTCGTAATAGCAGTCTGTCACCAGTTGAGATTGGTCCGGTTGCAGACGCAACCAGGCAACCGCTTCCTCCCAGCTGGAAAAGGCATTATCAGCGTTCATCGGGACCTAATTCACGAATCACGCGCGCGGGATTGCCGACGGCGATGGTAAAAGGCGGCACATCTTTGGTCACGACCGAGCCACTGGCGACAATCCCACCCTCGCCGATGACAACGCCTTTGGTGATGATCGCCCGTGCGCCAATCCAGGCTTTGGAGCGGATTACAACTGGAGCGCTGTGGACCCGTGACCAATCGTATTCCTGGTTGCGCCAGCGTTTAAGATCCCCGATGCACTCTGATGCCCGCAAGCTATGATTATCGGAATCCATGATGATGACCTGATACGAAATCAGCACATCATCATCAATCGTAATCTGATGCAAACAATCTATTAGAGAATTGCCGCCAATGAATACTCTGTTACCAATAGTCAGTCGACTATTTTCATTTCCCACGACTCGTACACCTGCTACGAGCGAGTCTTGACTAATTTTCACGGATGCCAAGAGGTGGCGGCGTTCAATACGTCTCTTGATTCTTGTGTCGCGTCCAATTTCCGCTACCAAACGAGGCATGAACGTACCCACGAGTTTATTAACCAGAGTCATGAGTGTGCTTGTTGCTTGTCTGAAAGGACAGCTTTCCACCAACGTAACTTATCGACAATCTTGCCAATCAATCCGCCATTTTGCCGCCACAGCGCCTTCTTAACGCGGGCGTAATGCCTAGCCTCAAGTTCTGCGGTCTCTGGCAACTCGATGTCTGCGAAAAACACGGCTCCCCAGTCTTCGCGAATCTCCGTAGCAGACCCCGTCCATGCGTACCGCTGCCATCAAATCCGGTATTTCGCACCAGTGAAACGGGCGGAAACAACACAAGACCATTCGCTTTGAATACCGTCCAGTACCAGCGCACCGCCCAGGAGTCCAGCAACCCCGCCATCTGCCGCACCAACATGGTCGCGTAGTCGTAGCTTCCATCAAGATTGAAACGGCGGCGCAAGTCTTTATCTGTGCGTAATGCTTCCCAGCCCGAGGCCAGCGGATCGAATTGATCCCAGGCACGCTTCCAGGTGGCCCAGCCCCATGACGTGATGGATGGCAGAAACAGCGCCGAAGCCGCATCCTTCAGTTCCGGCACATCGAACATGTAGCCGGAGACCTGAAAAACCCTTTCATCATTCGCGTAGTGGTCGAGCGCATGGTTCATAAAGGTAAGAAATGATGGGCTCAGTTCCAGATCATCTTCCACCACAATCGCACGCCCGAACCGGTCTGCGGTGTTACTCACCCCAGCGATCACCGAACGCGAGAGCCCTAGGTTCACTTCGCTGAAATGGTATTCGGCACATTCGCCCAGCATACTTCTGGCAAGTTCACGAGTAGCCATGACGGAGTCTGTCTCGTTGGCGTCGCGCGGCCCATCGCAATAGACGATGAGCGGACTTTGCGCGAAGCCATCGCAACGCATCAGGCTGGTGAGTGTATTGCGCAGATGGTCTGGGCGGCGGTAGGCGAATACCACTACGGGGGCGAGTTTGCTCACAGGGTGCGCCCCCCTTCAATGCATTCAGTCAGCCACAGCTGGGTGGACACCAGTTTGTAGAGGTGATGTTCCGCCGCCATGACGCCCCTGCCGGTTCTGTTCGATCAGGCGCCGGATTTTGCCCGGATCACACCATTGGTGCAGCAGGCTGTGACGATCAAGCAGCAAACGTTCGACTTTCCGGCCTCTGCTCCGAAGCCAGCCATTTTCCCACTGGAGTCGGGATAGCCTTTCTTGTCCGGACGATTGCCAATCACCTGCTGGCCATGCGCACGCAGGTATTCACGTAGCACCCATTTGGTTTCACTGCCATTGAAT
This sequence comes from uncultured beta proteobacterium, assembly GCA_963726485.1. Classification (GTDB taxonomy): domain Bacteria; phylum Pseudomonadota; class Gammaproteobacteria; order Burkholderiales; family Thiobacillaceae; genus Thiobacillus. Next base: position 234,791 of record CAVSCL010000038.1, read on the forward strand.
CTGCGCAGGGCAGGCAGCCTGAACATCCACTCAACCAGCCGGTAATCCATGAACGGATTCCGCGCCTCCACGCCATGCGCCATGCTGATGGCGTCGCCGTAGTGCAGGAGCCCGGGCAGGATAGTCAGCGAATGATCCGCCAGCAGTCTTTGCCTGACCGGGTCATCGTCCTTCCGCTCCAGATGCTCGGGTAATTGCGGCAACTTGATGTCCTTGTGCATGAGTGACTGAAACCCGACACGCTGACGATGCCAACGCAGCAGCGTGGGTGACAGCTCACGCGCCGACCAGGCCAGCACCCAGCGCAACGAGAAGGTGCGGCGTAAAGCACGCATCCGCTGCCCGACACCCTTCAAGCTCCGCCGCTGCCCCGATTTTCCGGAAAGATAGCCGAGCAACTCCAGCACCGCGTACTGGGGATACCCGGCCAGCGCTTCATCCGCGCCCTGACCCTCAAGCAGCACCCGCACGTCCTCGGTACGTGCGCGCATCATTAGATGCCAGAGCGGATAAACAGCCGGGGAGTAGCCCGGTCCATCCATGTGCCACGCCACCTTGCGCAAGGTATGAAGCCAGTCCTCTTGCGGCGCAGAGACCGCAATCAGTGGCGCATGCACGGCGTCACTGGCGCGTTGCGCCCAGGGCAGCTCGCCCATCTCGCCTTCGCCGTAAACGGAGGTAAAGCAGGTTAGCGGCCTGGCCGAATGCGGACTGGCGGCGGCCAGCACGCCGGTCGAATCGAGGCCGCCGGAGAGCGTCAGACCGACCGGGACATCGCTGCGCAGCCGCAGGCGCACTGCGTCGGTGAACAACGCGTCAAATTGCGCAACGGCCTCGTCAGCATCCAACATCTCGACGGTGCGCTCCGGGTAATCCCAATAACGCGACAAACGCAGTTCGTCGGCACCCGGCTCATAGAGCGCGTAGTGAGCTGGCGGCAACACCTGGATTCCCCGGTAAAACGATTCACCGCGCGCATAAAGCAGATTGTTGCCCAGGAAATCCAGCAGCGTCAGCTCCGACACCGCGCGGTGTTCGGCAAACAAGGCCAGCAGCGCCTTGGGCTCGGAGGCGAAGGCCAGACCATCCTGCCCAATCCGGTAATACAACGGTTTCACACCAAAGCGGTCGCGCGCCAGCAATAGCCGCTGTTGTTCGGGTTGCCAGAACGCGAAAGCCCACATGCCGTTAAGGCGCGGTAGCGCCTGTTCGCCCCACTCGATGAGGGCATGCAGCAGCACTTCGGTGTCTGAGTGTCCGAAAAACCGATGGCCGAATCCTTCGAGTTCGGCGCGCAATTCGACGTGGTTGTATATCTCGCCGTTGAATACGATGACCGCACCGCTTACCGGTTCCACCATCGGCTGGTGACCGGCGGGAGAAAGATCGAGGATGGACAGGCGTCGATGACCGAGCAGAACACCCGGCGCGGCAATTACGCCACGGTCATCCGGTCCACGGTGTGCGAGCAGATCCAGCGCTGCGCCGAAGCGCCCGGCATCCTCCGACCTGTGCTGGCCAAACCATCCAAGTATGCCGCACATTAGTAGAGTTCCCCGCCTTGGCCACGTGCATGACGCAACAAGCCCCGCAAGACGTAATCGATCCGTCCCTGGCGTAGCATCAATGCCAGGCGGCGCAGCCTGTATAGCCTCTTTTGCCACTGAGGCATCTGACGACCCGCCAGGATTTGCCGGTTTTCCTCCAGAAAACGCTGCGCCAGCCGGCTGGTCTTGGTCTCGCCGTGCAACCGGAATGCGCCCCAGATGCGGTCAACGTGTACCCCCTCAGTATGCTGCGCCAGACGAAGAAACCATTCATAGTCAAACGAACAGTGATAACCCTCGTCCAGCAAACCGACTTTCTCCTGGAGACTTCTAAGCCAGAAGGTTGCCTGATTGGCAAGCAGCATGCCTTCTGCCAGAAGTGCCTTGTAACTGGGTTTCACATAGCGAATATCGCGCAGCGGACGATCATGTTCGTCAATCAGCATCATGTCGCCGATGATTAGGCCTGCCTGTCGGGTGTTTTGCGGCAGCCGCCGCCAGGTCATTGAAGGATTCCGGATAGTAGATGTCGTCCGAATTCTGCCAGGCCACCCATTCGCCTGTAGCACGCCGCAGCCCCTTGTTGAGGGCGTCGGTCTGCCCCCGGTCAGGTTCACTTACCCACCAGGCCAGACGATCCGCATAGCGGCGGATAATGTCGACACTGCCATCCGTGGAGCCGCCATCAACGATGATGTATTCAAGGTTGGGGTAGCCCTGGTCGAGCACCGAACGAATGGTGCGCTCCAGATAGGCGGCCTGGTTGAAACTTGGTGTAACAATGGTGATACGAGGAAAATCAGCCATGGCCATCAAACCCTCGTTTGGCATTGGCGCGCATGCTTGCGGCAATCCCCACTATCAACCACATGCCCACAGACATGAAGTAGTTGCCGTAGATCTGGTCTGCCACAAGAAACGCCGCAAACAGCGCCAGGACAAAGGAGTTCGCTGACCAGATCGCTCCCTGCCTGACCGACAGGAATGGACGCACCAGCGTTACGCAAGCGAGAGCCAAAAGTCCAACCAGAAGCCCGCCGCCGACCAGACCCAGTTCCGCGAATCCTTGCAGGATGGTGCTATGGGGGTACCACCCGGGGCCGGTGCAGGAGCGCTCACCAAACCGGGTCGCTCCGACACCCAGGTAGGGATGCTCCATGAACATCGCCACCGCCTCACGATAAAGTACCCAGCGCATGGGCGACGGAATTTTCGCCTTCCTTGAAAGGCCGGCAGCTTGACTCACCGAGTATCGGGCCGGCAGCATGGATGTGAGTTGCCTCCTGTGCTGCGCCAGCAACCCAAGCCCTGCCAGCCCTATGAGTCGGAACCGCCACGCGGGTTGGAGCCACCAATTGCGGAGGCATGGTCAGCAGCTTCGCATAGAATTGATTGGAAGCGCGCGGTAACACGACCAGCGACAGCAACACGACGGCGATGACGTAGACCAGGTAACGAAGATATGTGCCACGCAATCCACGATGCCTGTATGCACTCAGGACGAGCACCGCAAGACCGGCAATGGCTGCCATCAGCCAACCGCGGGCTGAAACCCACACCAGAAAGCCTGTAACCAGACCGATAAGGCCGTAATGAAACAATCTGGACCTGGGACTACCAGTCCGGATTGCGAGAGGCTGCGCCACGCACACAAAGCGCAATCAAGGCGGCCGCCAGCAATGCGCCCACCAGCAGCGCGCCATGACTCTGTCCGAAAAAAGCCCAGCGCGGCCCACCCTGCTCGGGCGAAACGGCGCGATCCAGCAGCAATAAAGGTAGAACACCCAGACCTGCATACAAGACAATGCGAGAGAAATGCTCAATATCGCATTCCCGCATCAATCTTCCACAGAGGTAGGGGATCCCCACCATGAATGGCAGATAACGAGCGAACTTTCCCGATTCCTCCCAGGATCCACCCTGGAAAACAAGCGAAGCAGACACGAGCAAAACAAAACCAACAAACAGCACATCAAGCGCGGTGACAGGCCAAAAATGCCGCCGCCCCCGCCGTGCCAGTACAGATACCCACGCCAGCGCCACCGCATAGAAAGTGACCGTCGCTAACCGTGCCCAGGGAGCCGCCATGAAATGCGCCCCAGCCAGTGCGAAGGTCATGCCAAAAAGAAGCCATGCCGCCGGATAGGCGGGTGAATAAGGGTTGTGGGGAATTTTCATTTGGTACAATTTTTTCTATACACCACGAGCATATGATCCCTTGCGCTCATCCAGTAAGGTGGCGCAAGTGCCAAACCAGGATAGCGACCGAGGTCAGCCTTGCATAACGATACTCAAGGTGGCAATTCATACACTGCCACAACTCACCCACTGGTAACACGTGAACCAGAACAGGGCCAGCAAAAGGTGTTGCCAGGCGTAATTGGGCGAACCATACGTACTTGGGGCTGGTGCAACCGGGACATTTACATCTCGACACTTATATTTCCCTGCACACTTTGGCGGGCACTCCCTTTACCAATATGTTGCTCGGAACATCGCGTGTAACCACACTACCCGCGGCGATAACGCTATTCTTGCCGATCGAGACACCCGGAAGAATCGTAGCCCCGCTCCCAATCCATACGTTATCTCCGATTACCACCTGTTCAAAAATATCCTCTCTGCGAGTAGATGGATCGACATTGTGAGTTTGCGAAGTAATCGTGCAGTGCGAGGCAATCATCACGTCATTGCCAATCCATACCCGACCCCCACCCCAGATATGCACAAATTCAACAATACTCACACGGTTACCCATAGATACGGATCTTGGGGAATGAATCACTACATTGGGATAGATATAACAACCGTGCCCCATTTCCCCGAGACGGGACCGCCAATACACCCTTCTGAGGAATACGATTATCCTCGGTAGTCCAAGCACCAAGGACAGAAATCCTAGTGCACGAAATACCCTGGCAAGCGCCACTTCAATATGGCCAACAAATTTCATAATCAACACCCGTGCTGATACCTACCATCTAAAACCAGCTCGCCGCGCCAACTCTGTAGTCAGCGGTTCACGAACCAGGCTCACCGCGATTATGATCAGGATCGCTGTCATTCCTGGCACATTTGCCGTTGCCGCCGTACCAAGCGAAATAGCCAGCAGAAACAGTCCAGCTATGAGGCCTATTCGCCAGGACTGGTTTCTGATTGAATCCAGCAAGCCTGCAGGTGCACCGCATAGGGAAACATGACGCTTGTACACGGCTACAACGTTATACAGACAAGCCGTCATCAAGCCGAAAGCCGCCCCTACCAAGCCCACCTGGGGGATAAAAAGAGTGGAAGCGACAATGTTGGTGAGCACAAGCGTTACTTGACTACGCAGAATGAAGACCAAGTCCCCCCGGCCGATCAAACTGGTGTAGAGCGGCGTGACAAAGATCATGCCCAAATTTGACAGCGTGGCGATAGCATAAAAAATCATTAACTGTGAGGCTTCGATATTTACCCACCGGTGGGCGACCCAGGAGAGAAGGATCGCTCCGAAGGTGTGCATAATCAGCGCAGGTACGGCAATCAGGGAAATCACCCGGGTATAGGTTCGGCCCACTGTTGCGCCGTCCTGGTGAGCAAGGTGCAGAAAGACCCGCATGGCAGCCCCAAATAATCCCTGAATACCCCAGATCACTTTCATCGCCAGGTCGTAAGTCGTCACCGAGACCGGACCGACAAAGTGATTCAACAGGAGCTTGTTCAGGGGTTCGAGAAACAAGTTCATCAGCGAGGTGGCCTGCAGCACGCCGCCCGCGCGGAGCAGTTCCTTCAGCCTTGCCATGCTGGCGGATGCCCCAGTCTGCAATACCACCAGTCGCAACATCATCCGCCTGACCATCCAGAGCAGGCCAAGGTCTACACCGGCGGATGCGCACAGCATGGCCACATAGTCCTGCACGGTAAGCGAAAGGTGAAACAAATAGCTGATACACAGCATGATCAGCAATACGAAAGGGCCGAACAGTTGCGCTTTCATCGCTAAATCAAGACGACCGGATGCCTCGATGATCGCCGCCTGTAATGCAGCCAGGATCTGTACCGCGACAAGCGCTCCCATCATCAAAAAGGCTAAACCCATACCCTGATGCTTGACCAAGCCCAGGAACGAAGGTGCGATCCAGAATGCCATGCCAGTCATTGAGATCAGCAAGATCAGCGAACACGCAGTCACCAGAGCCGTTGACGCCAGGGTTTCGGATCGGGCGCGGCGGTCTTCCGCAAGAGAAGGCGACATGAGCCGGGCAACCAGAACCGTATAGAGGCTGGTGTTCAAGGAGAGATAAAGTACAAAGACCGAGAGCAAGGCGGCCAGATGACCGTAGCCTTCCACACCAACCAACCGAACGGCAAGCAAGGCGTTGGCCAAGCCGGAAAGCGCCCGGAACCCGGTTGCAGCCCCGCTCCATGTGGCATTCTTGAAATGTCCTGCCATATTGAAAGTCAAGCAGCCGATGGGTCAGCCTGTTCCGGCTTCCAGCTGTCGGTATGGTTCGACTTCACAAAAATGGCATCTGCCCAGAGCAATTCATCTGCTTCGCCATAATGAAGCCCGCAAAGAGTGTGCAGCTTGAATCCTTGGTTAATCATCAGATTCAGGATGTCCGGGAAGCCGTGACACCCCCTGTATATTTCTTTGAACATCACTTCGACGAGCACAACCTGTGCTTTTTCAAGGGTGGCTATCGCACCCTTGAGGGCGAGATAGTCATAGCCCTGCAGATCGAGCTTGATGACGTCCACGCGTTCGATTGAATTCGTTCGACGGTATTCATCGATAGTGGTGACCTCCACTTCGACCTGCTCGACAAGTTGGCAAAGTTGCTTGAGGTCTGTCTGCAATGATTCAGAGGGTGGCAGTAGCGAATTGGTCGGGCGTGAGATATTGATATTGAACTTCGCTTTGCCAGCCCCATCGCCAAGCGCAGCTTGAACAATATGAACCCGTGGATTACTCGCGAAGTTGCGTACCAGTGTTTCCCCAAGCGTTGGATCCGGCTCGAAGCAATGAAACTCGGCGCCCGGCAACAAAGCTCCAAAATTTTCTACCATGTCGCCAAGATGAGCCCCGCCGTCAATAACCACCGGATCAGGGCGCCCGACAAGACGGGAAACAATCCGGTAAGACTCTTCTTCGGGAATGTACACTCGGCTCGAACGCTTGAATGCAACGATACCGAAGCGTTTGAGCATGCCCCTGAGTAGCTTCTTGATCATTCTGGGCTTTTCACTACAGCCGCACACAAAAAATCCTGATAGGCATGGGCCAGTCCCTCTCGAAGCCCTGTAATTGCCGTCCACCCCATCGCATTCAGTCTACCCACGTCCATCAATTTGCGCGGCGTGCCATCTGGCTTGGTCGTGTCGAACACGATCTCGCCGGTATAACCCACCACGTCCCTCACGGTCTCCGCCAGTTCCTTGATGGAAAGGTCTTCGCCTACGCCGATGTTGACCAGTGGCGGCAGGCCGTCGTTGCGGTCGGCGGCGAGCAGGGGTTTGAATTGCGCATCCGGCAGGTTCATCAGGAAGTCGCAGGCATCCGCCATGTCTTCGCTGTACATGAATTCGCGGCGGGCGTTGCCGGTGCCCCAGACGGTGACGGTGGGGCTGTTATTGATTTTGGCTTCGTGAAATTTGCGGATGAGGGCGGGGATGACATGGCTGTTCTCGGGATGGTAGTTGTCGCCGGGGCCGTAGAGGTTGGTGGGCATCACCGCCAGATACTGCGTGTCGTATTGCCGGTTGTAGCTCCAGCACATTTCGATGCCGGCGATCTTGGCCAGGGCGTAGGGGCGGTTGGTGGGTTCCAGAGGGCCGGTGAGCAGGTGTTCTTCCTTCATCGGCTGTGGGGCGAGCTTGGGGTAGATGCAGCTCGAGCCGAGGAACAGCAGGCGCTTGACGCCGTTCAGATACGCGGCGTGGATGACGTTGCTCTGGATGGCGAGGTTGTCGCGGATGAATTCGGCGGGGTAGGCGTTGTTGGCGTGGATGCCGCCGACTTTGGCCGCGGCGAGGAAGACGTAGTCGGGTTTTTCTGCGGCGAAGAAGGCTGCGACGGCGGCCTGGCTGGTGAGGTCGAGTTCGGCGTGGGTGCGGGTGAGGAGGTTGGTGTGACAAACACCCTCTCCTTCAGCCCCTCCCCCGCTTGCGGGGGAGGGGGGATGGGTCAGGCGGCGCAGGAGGGCGGAGCCGACCAGTCCGCGATGACCGGCGATATAGATTTTTGCGTCTTGTTCCATCACATCACTCGTGGTAATCCATGGCCTTGTAGCCATGCTTCTTCACCAGTTCATCGCGCTCGGCTGCTTTCAGGTCTTCGCGCACCATCTCGCTGACCAGTTCGGCGAAACTGATCTTCGGCGTCCAGCCGAGTTTGGTCTTGGCCTTGGCGGGGTCGCCGAGCAGGGTTTCGACTTCGGTGGGACGGAAGTAGCGCGGGTCGACGGTGACGATGCATTTTCCGTGGGTGTCATGCCCTTTTTCATCGACGCCCTGCCCTTCCCAGCGGATGCTCATGCCGAGTTCCCGGGCGGCGGCATCGACGAAGTCGCGCACGCTGTACTGGACGCCGGTGGCGATCACGTAGTCTTCGGGCGCATCCTGCTGCAGCATCAGCCACTGCATTTCGACGTAGTCCTTGGCGTGGCCCCAGTCGCGCTTGGCTTCCAGGTTTCCCAGGTACAAACAATCCTGAAGCCCGAGCTTGATGCGGGCAAGCGCGCGCGTGATCTTGCGGGTGACAAAGGTTTCGCCACGCACCGGGCTTTCGTGGTTGAACAGGATGCCGTTGCAGGCATACATGCCATAGGCTTCGCGGTAGTTGACGGTGATCCAGTAGGCGTAGAGCTTGGCGCAGGCATAGGGACTGCGCGGGTAGAAGGGGGTGGTTTCCTTCTGCGGGGTTTCCTGGACCAGGCCGAACAGTTCGGAGGTGCTGGCCTGATAGAAGCGGGCTGTCTTTTCCAGGCCGAGGATACGGATGGCTTCGAGGATGCGCAGCGCACCGAGGGCGTCGGAGTTGGCGGTGTATTCGGGCTCTTCGAAGCTGACGGCGACGTGGCTCTGGGCGGCAAGGTTGTAGATTTCGTCGGGCTGCACCTGCTGGATGATGCGGATCAGGCTGGAGGAGTCGGTGAGGTCGCCGTGGTGCAGGATGAACTTGCGGCCGGTCTCGTGCGGATCCTGGTAGAGGTGGTCGATGCGGTCGGTGTTGAACAGCGAGCTGCGGCGCTTGATGCCGTGAACCTCGTAGCCTTTGTTGAGCAGGAATTCGGCGAGGTAGGCGCCGTCCTGGCCGGTGATGCCGGTGATGAGCGCTTTTTTCATAGTGGTTTGGACTTGCTAAAGGCGCGTGTCGGCGCCGGGTTGATTTTGGTGGCGGAAATGGAGCTTGTGTTCATGTGGCCAGAATGGATTCATGGATCAATGAGAGAGGCTGTGATATTGCCGGTACCAGGCTGTCCAGTGAGCGATGCCCTCGGATAGAACGGTTTTCGGCTCAAATCCGACATCGCGCTTCAGTTCCTCGATGTCGGCGTAGGTGGCTTCCACATCGCCCGGCTGCATGGGCAGGAAGTTCTTCTGCGCTTCCTGGCCGAGCGCGTCTTCGATGGTCTTGATGAAGCTCATCAGTTCCACCGGCTGGTGGTTGCCGATGTTGTAGACCTTGTAGGGCGCGTAGCTCGATGCCGGATCGGGCGCGGCGCGGTCGAAGGCGGGGTTGGGTTGCGGGAGGCGGTCGAGCACGCGCACGGTGCCCTCGGCGATGTCTTCCACATAGGTGAAGTCGCGCCGCATCTTGCCGTGGTTGAAGACGTCGATGGGACGGCCTTCGAGGATGGCGGAGGTGAACAGCCAGGGCGACATGTCCGGGCGGCCCCAGGGGCCGTACACGGTGAAATAGCGCAGCCCGGTGGTCGGCAGGCCGTAGAGGTGGCTGTAGGTGTGCGCCATCAGCTCGTTGGCTTTCTTGCTGGCGGCGTAGAGGCTGACCGGGTGATCGACATTGTCGTGCACCGAAAACGGCATCCGGGTATTGGCACCGTAGACGCTGGAACTGGAGGCGTACACCAGATGTTCGATGCCGTTGTGGCGGCAGCCTTCGAGGATGTTGCCGAAGCCGACCAGATTGGTCTGGATGTAGGCGTGCGGATTTTTCAGCGAGTAACGCACGCCGGGCTGGGCGGCGAGGTTGATGACGCGCTGGAAGTGACTCCCGGAGAAAAGTGCTTCCATGGTCATGCGATCGGCGATGTCGCCCTTGACGAAGCGGAAATTCGGGTAGGGCCTGAGCTGTTCCAGCCGCGCAAGTTTCAGCGCGGGATCGTAATAATCGTTGAGATTGTCGATACCGACGACTTCGTCTCCGCGTTTCAGCAGAATTTGTGCGACGTGCACGCCGATAAAGCCGGCCGCGCCGGTAAGCAGAATTTTCATTAAGTATTCCAGGAACTTGGCCCGGGCGATTTTATCACCGCCTCCGGGCTAGAATCCCGGCATGTCCAAACTGCGATGTCTCGTCGACTGGAGCCTGTACCGGCTGGCGCTGCTGCTCGCGGCGCCTGTCATCCCCTTGCGCCTGCTTTGGCGCGGGATCAGGGAGCACGGTTACTGGAGGCATTGGGGCGAGCGTCTCGCGTTTCATTCCGCTTTGCCCGCGGGCGCTTTGTGGGTGCATGCCGTATCGGTTGGCGAAACCCGCGCCGCAGCGCCACTGATCGCGGCGTTGCGCGGGCGCTATCCCGGGTTGCCGGTGGTGCTGACCTGCATGACCGCCACCGGCCGCGCCACCGCCGAAGCACTGTATGGCGACTTTGCCCGGGTGGGCTATCTGCCGTATGACTATGCGCTGCTTGCGCGCCGGTTTTTGCGACATCTGCAACCGCGTGCCGGCGTGTTGATGGAGACCGAATTGTGGCCCAACCTGATCCACAGCGCGGCGCGATGCGGGGTGCCGATGGTGCTGGCCAACGCGCGTTTGTCGGAACGCTCGGCGCGGGGGTATGCGCGGCTGCCGGCGCTCACGCGCGGCTGCCTTGCCCGCCTGCAGGTGATTGCCGCGCAAAGCGAGGCGGATGCGGCGAGGCTGACGCGGCTGGGCGCGCGCGCCGTCACCGTGACCGGCAATCTCAAATTCGATATCACGCCGCCAGCGGTGTTGATCGAGCGCGGCGCAGCCTGGCGTCGGACATGGGGCGAATCGCGCCCGGTTCTGCTGGCGGCCAGCACGCGCGCGGGCGAGGAGGCGCATCATCCTGCGCGCTTTTGCCGCGGCAGCACCGCACGATGTATTGCTGGTGCTGGTGCCGCGTCATCCGCAACGCTTTGATGAGGTGGCGGCGATGGTGCAGGCCGCCGGACTGAATACCCTGCGCCGCAGCCGGATGGGGGAGGACGGCATGAGCCCGGATATCCGTGTGCTGCTCGGCGACAGTCTGGGTGAGCTGTTTGCCTATTACGCCGCCTGCGATGTGGCATTTATCGGCGGCAGCCTGTTGCCCCACGGCGGGCAGAACCTGATCGAGGCGTGCAGCGTGGGCTGCCCGGTATTGATCGGGCCGCATACCTTCAACTTTGAGCAGGCGGCACGGCTGGCGATCGAGGCCGGAGCGGCATTGCGCGTGGATACCGCGGATGCCCTGCTGCAATCGGCGCTGCGATTGCTGGGCGATGCCCCGGCCCGTCTGGCAATGCGTGAAGCCGGGCTGGCATTCGCCGCCCGTCACCGCGGGTCCGCCGCGCGCGTGGCGGCGCTTATTTCACCGCTGCTGGCGCGCTCAGATACTGGTCGACCACGGCCAGATCCTGGGCGCTGAGCGCGCCGGCGGCGGCTTTGAGGCTGAGTCCGGCCAAGATGAGGTTGTAGCGTGCCGCAGCCAGATCGCGCTGCGTCAAATGCACCTGCTGCTCCGCGTTGAGGACATCAAGACTGGTGCGCACCCCGACCTGCATGCCGAGTTTGGTGGAATCCAGTTGCGCCTGACTCGATACCAGCGCCTGCTCCAGCGCCTGCGCCCGGGCTTGGCCACTGGTGAAATCCAGGTAGGACTGGCGTGCCAGCAGGCTCGCTTCGCGCAAGGCATTGTCCAGGTCAAAGCGGGCCTTTTCCTGATTGGCGACGGCTTCGCGCACTTGCGAACTGACCAGACCCCCCTGATAGATCGGCAGGTTCAATTGCAGACCCACGACGGCGGTGCGCACGTTGGCTAGGGCCAGGCCGAGCGTGCCTACGCTCTGGTTGTTGTTGAGGTTGTAGCTGGCAACGGCATCCAGCGTGGGGTAGTGGCCGGCGCGGTTGAATTCAACCTGCTGGTCGGCTATCAGCTTGGCGGTGCGCTGGATCTCGGCTTGAAGGTTGTGCTGGTCCGCAAGGCTGACCCAGTCTTCGATGGCGGGCGGCTCGGGCACCTTGAGCAGCACTTTGTCGCCCAGCGCCGCCAGCCCGGTGGCCGGTTTGCCAATGATCTTTTCCAGTGCGTACTGCCGGGTTGCCAGGTTGTTCTCTTCCGCGATTTCCTGCGACCTGGCCAGATCGAAACGGGCCTGGGCTTCGTGGGTATCGATGATGGTGGCGGTGCCCACCTCGAAATTGCGCTTCGCGGAGGCAAGCTGCTCGGTGATCGCATCCATCTGCGCCTGGGTGAAGCGGATGTTGTCGTGCACCTGCAATACATCGAAATAGGCGCGCGCGGTGCGCAGAATCAGATCCTGCTCGGCGATCTTCAACTGCGTTTCGGCGAGTTTTACCTGCAACTTGGCCTCCTCGTATTGCACCCTGTTCTGGGTGCGGAACAGCGGCTGCGCCGCCGACAACGCGAGAGCGTTCGACGAGTAGGAGGCATCCGCGCCGGCGACGTCCGTATTCACGTCATTCCACTGTACGTTGCCGCTAAGATTCACGTTGGGCAGCAGGCCGGCGCGGCCTTGCGGCAGCTTTTCCAGTCCGGCCTGATACGCGGCGCGGGCAGCGGCATATTGCGCATCGTAGCTGAGCGCGTCACGATAAACATCGCCCAGATTGGCGCTGTGCGCTGAGGAAGCGAAGGCCAGGCCAAGCGCGATAAACAAGGGTTTGAGCTGCATTTGTTTTCAGTCAAGAATTCAATAACGGGGCATGGCGGGGTCCACTTCGTCGGCCCAGGCAGCAACGCCCCCGCTCAGGTTGACAATATCGGCAAACCCCAAACTTTCCAGGTATCGGGCTGCGTGGTAGCTGCGCACGCCATGATGGCAAATCACGACTGTTTCAGCCCCTTTGTCCAATTCTTCGAGTCGCGCCGGCAATTCGCGCATGGGGATCAATATCGCGCCGGGGATGCGACAGACATTCCACTCCCAGGGTTCGCGCACATCCAGCAAAACCGGTGCGCGGGCCGCCTGCAATTGCACGGTGAGTTCGGACGGTCGAATTTGTCTCATCCCTAAATCAAATTATGCATTCATCAGAAAACAAACGCCGCCGGTTGCGGCGCATTCACCAGCGCCTGCACGCAGGTTTCGAACAGGGTCACGCTGCGACAGGCGCCGGGCGCGCTGCAGGTAATCAGTTGCGCCCGCATCGCCGGCGCTGTGCCGACGATGGCAAACAGGCGGCCGCCGGCACGCAGGCTGTTGCGGAACGCGTCGGCCAGCAGCGGGGTCGATCCGGTGAGGACAATCACATCGAAACCCGCGTCATCCGCCCAGCCCTGCGCGGCATCTCCAGTGTGCAGGCGGACATTGACAATGCCATGCGCCTTGAGCTTGATTGCCGCTGTTTCGGTGAACTCAGGCACGATATCCACGGACACCACTTCGCTTGCCTGTTGCGCCAGCAATGCGGTGACATAAGCGCTGCCGGTGCCGATTTCCAGCACGCGATCGGAGCGACGGATGTCGAGTTCCTGCACCGCGCGGGCTTCCAGCTTGGGCATCCACATCGACTCGCCATGTCCCAGTGGAATCTCCATATCCACGAAGGCCAGCGCGCGGTGGGCAGGCGGGACAAAGTCCTCGCGGCGAATCCGGTGCAGCAGGTCGAGCACGTCCTGATCCAGCACGTCCCAGGGGCGAATTTGCTGTTCCACCATGTTGTGGCGGGCCTGCTCCATGTCCATCGTGCACTCCGGCTTGAATATCAATAAGTTAGGTAAGGCTTTGCCTTGCAATTATTCCATACTTCCGCTACCTTGAACCGCTCGCTAGGGGTCTTCGGTCAGCCGAAGTGAGATATACCCTTGGAACCTGATTCGGGTCATGCCGACGTAGGGAAGCGGACTCAACCGCTTCCAATGTTATAAGTTTATACAGGCGAAGCGGACTTTTCGCTCCCTGAATTGATGCATCGCCGAAAATGGCCGATGCATTCTTGATTTATGAAAGGAGCGTCTGTGAACGCCAATCCCCAATTCCTCGCTGTCGCCGCCCATGTCGATGCGGCGGCGGTGCAGCCCTTGCCGAATTCGCGCAAGATCTACGTCGCAGGCAGCCGGCCCGGCATACGCGTACCGATGCGCGAAGTCTCGCAGGCCGATACGCCCACCGGCTTTGGCGGGGAGAACAACCCGCCGGTTTATGTCTATGACTGCTCGGGGCCTTACACCGACCCCGAGGCGCGAATCGACATCCGCACCGGTTTGCCCGCGCTGCGCGCTGCGTGGATTGCGGGGCGCAACGACACCGAAATGCTGGCCGACCTGAGTTCGGAATATGGCCGCCGGCAGGCCGCCAATCCGTCACTCGACGCCATGCGTTTTCCCGGGCTTGCGCGCACACCGCGCCGCGCCAGGGCCGGAGCGAACGTCACGCAGATGCACTATGCCCGCCAGGGCATCATCACGCCGGAAATGGAATTCATCGCGATTCGCGAGAACAACAACCGCGCGGCGTATCTGGAATCATTGCGCCAGTCCGGGCCGCAGGGCGAGAAACTCGCCGCGCTGATGAACCGCCAGCATCGCGGGCAGCACTTCGGCGCCAACCTGCAAGCCGAAATCACCCCCGAATTCGTGCGCGACGAAGTCGCCCGCGGCCGCGCCATCATTCCCAGCAACGTCAACCATCCGGAATCCGAGCCGATGATCATCGGTCGCAATTTCCTGGTGAAGATCAACGCCAACATCGGCAACTCCGCGCTCGGCTCCAGCATCCAGGAGGAAGTCGAGAAAATGACCTGGGCGATCCGCTGGGGCGGCGACACGGTGATGGATCTGTCCACCGGCAAGAACATTCACGAGACCCGCGAATGGATCATCCGCAATTCACCGGTACCCATCGGCACGGTGCCGATCTATCAGGCGCTGGAAAAGGTCGACGGCCGCGCCGAGGAACTGACCTGGGAAATGTTCCGCGACACGCTGATCGAGCAGGCCGAGCAGGGCGTCGACTATTTCACCATCCACGCCGGCGTGCTGCTGCGCTATGTGCCGCTCACCGCCAGCCGCATGACCGGCATCGTTTCGCGCGGCGGCTCGATCATGGCCAAGTGGTGCCTCGCGCATCACCAGGAAAGCTTCCTATACACCCGCTTCGAAGATATCTGCGAAATCATGAAGGCCTACGATGTCGCCTTCTCGCTGGGCGACGGCCTGCGTCCCGGCAGCATTTACGACGCCAACGACGAGGCACAGCTCGGCGAACTGAAAACGCTCGGCGAGCTGACCCAGGTCGCGTGGAAGCACGACGTACAGGTGATGATCGAAGGTCCCGGCCACGTTCCGATGCAATTGATCAAGGAGAACATGGAACTCCAACTGGAACAGTGCGGCGAAGCGCCGTTCTATACCCTGGGCCCGCTCACCACCGACATCGCGCCCGGCTACGACCACATCACCAGCGGCATTGGCGCCGCCATGATCGGCTGGTACGGCACGGCGATGCTGTGCTACGTCACGCCGAAAGAACATCTGGGTCTTCCGGACAAGGACGACGTGAAGGAAGGCATCATCACCTACAAGATCGCCGCCCATGCCGCCGACCTGGCCAAGGGCCACCCCGGTGCGCAGATCCGCGACAATGCGCTGTCCAAGGCGCGCTTCGAGTTCCGCTGGGACGACCAGTTCAACCTGGGCCTCGACCCCGACAAGGCCAAATCCTTCCACGACGAAACCCTGCCCAAGGAATCCGCCAAGGTGGCGCACTTCTGCTCCATGTGCGGCCCGCATTTCTGCTCGATGAAAATCACCCAGGACGTGCGCGAATTCGCGGCGAAACAGGGGGTTTCGGAAGATGAAGCCCTGGCCCGCGGCATGGCGGTGAAGGCGGTGGAATTTGTGAGCCAGGGCGCGGAGGTATACCGCAAGATTTAGCCGGGCTGAGCGCGAGGAAATGCCTTGCCCATGACCCCTGTCCTCGACACCGCCACTGCCCTCTCCCCCCTGCGCTCGGTGGTGGTGGAAGCCTGCGCGGGCAGCGGCAAGACGTGGCTCCTGGTGTCGCGCATGATCCGGCTGTTGCTGGCAGGCGCCGCGCCTTCGGAGTTGCTGGCGATCACCTTCACGCGCAAGGCGGCGCAGGAGATGCTGGATCGGCTGTATGAGTGGTTGCAGATGCTGGCGTTGGAAAGCGATGCGGCGGTGCGCGACTTTCTGCGGCAGCGGAAAATCCCGGAAGGCGAGATCGACGCACTGTTGCCGCGCGCGCGCGGGTTGCTGGAGGCGGTGCTGACGGCGCAGCCGGGCCCGACGGTGACGACTTTCCACGGCTGGTTTCTGGATTTGCTCAGGCGCGCGCCGCTGGAGGCGGGGCTGCCGTGGGGCGCACCGCTGCTGGAGCAGGAAAAACGCCTGCAGCGCGAGGTATGGGAATCGGCGGCGAGACTATGGGCGGGGGAAACCGGCACGCCGCACGCCGCTGCGCTGACGGCCTTGTTGCATGAGCTTGGCGCGCCCAATCTGGAAAAGCTGCTGCTCAATTTTGTGACGCGGCGTATTGAATGGTGGGCGTATACGGAGGCACAAACCGATCCGGTGGCGTATGCGCTGGATGCGATCAGGACCCGGCTGCGCTTTGACCCGTCGACCGACCCGGTGGCGGCGTTCCGTGCGGACGAGTTGATGGCGTCGCGGGTGAGGCGGGTCGGGGTTGCGCTGCAAAAGGGATCGAAGACCGAGCGTGAGCGGGGGGTCGAAATCATCCGCAGCCTGGCGCTGGATCCCGGCAGCGCACACGAAATCCTGACGAAAAAGCTGATGACCGCGGGTGCGCGCCGCAAGACCTCGGCCACCCGGGAGTTACAAAGCAAATTGCCCCCCGCTGAACTCGCCGCTTTCCTGCGCGATTTGGACACACTGGAAACCGGACTCGAAAACATCGCCGACCATCAAGCCGAAATTCGCGCCTGGCACCTCAACCGCCACGGCCTTTTGCTCGGCCACGCCCTGCTGCAACGCTATCAGGAAGCCAAGGCGCGGCAGGGCGTGATCGACTTTGCCGATGCGGAATGGCTGGGCTGCCGCCTGTTGCAAAGCGAGGAACACGCGCCGGGGCTGAACGCCAGGCTGGATGCGCGCTACCGGCATTTGCTGCTGGACGAGTTTCAGGACACCAATCCGCTGCAATGGCAGGCGCTGTCCGCGTGGCTCGCTGAGAGCCGCGCGGCGGATTCGGACATGACGGTGTTCGCGGTGGGCGATCCGAAGCAGGCGATTTATCGCTTCCGCCGCGGCGAGGCGCGGGTGTTCGATGCCGCCAGCGAGTTCCTGCAGCAGCAGTTCGGTGCCGCGCGCCTGGTCAACAACATGACGCGGCGGCTTGCGCCCGCGGTGGTCGCGGCGATCAACCCGGTGTTTGCGGAACCCCGCGCTGACCCCCGGGGGAGAGCTGAGCTAGGGGCCAACGCCAAACCCAAACCGCCCTCACCCCAACCCTCTCCCCCGCGGGGAGAGGGAGCAAACGCTAAGCCCAAACCGGTTAACGGGATTCGAGGCGCACACGCCCGCGCCGGAAAATGCCGCGCTGCCCGGCGCGGTTCGCTGCCTGCCGGTAGAGGCGGAGAAATCCGAAACGGCGGTCACGACCGGATTGCGCAACCCGCTCACCACGCCTTTTCCCGAAGCCGCCGACCGCGCGGTGCATCTGGAAGCAGAACAATTCGCCCGTGTATTGCACGACGAGATCCTCGGGCGCTGGCAAGTCCACGATAAACACGGCGCCCACGCCGCCTGTCCAGGCGACGTCATGGCGCTGGTAAGGAAGCGCACCCACTTGCAGCTTTATGAGCGCGCACTGGAAGCCGCCGGCATCCCCTTCATCACCTCGCGGCGCGGCGGCTTGCTGCACGCGCTGGAAGCACAGGACTTGATCGCGCTCCTGGAAACGCTGGTGATGCCGCATGCGGATTTGAAGCTTGCGCACAGCCTCAAAAGTCCGATTTTTGGCGGTACCGATAACGACTTGTTGCTATTGGGCATTTCCGACGGGTCCTCATCAAACCAGGCTGAGCCCCAACCGATGGCGAACCTGATGCCCAAACCAATTAAAGGAGCGCATTGGTGGAACAGGCTTGCGCGGGTGTCCGGGTTGGCCGACTGCCCGCAGACTTTGCAGCGCGCATGGCGATTGCTGAACGGCTGGCGCGCCCACGTCGGCACGTTGCCGGTGCACGATCTGCTCGATCGCATTTACTACGAAGGCGATATCGAGGCGCGCTACGCTGCCGCGGCGCCTGCCGCGATGCGCCCGCAAATCGCCGCCAACCTGCGCGCCTTCATGCAGCTGGCGCTGACGCAGGATGCCGGGCGTTACCCCACGCTGGCGGGTTTCATTCGCGAGCTGAAGAACCTGATCGACGACGCCGATGCCGCCCCCGGCGAAGGGCTGGCTGCCGACGGCGAAAACGCGGTGCGGCTGCTCACCATACATGGATCGAAAGGACTGGAATCGCCCATCGTCTGGCTGCTGGGCGGCAGCGATCATAACCATGCGGGCGCTTACGACGTGCTTGCGCCGTGGCCGCCGTCAGATGCCGCACCGCAGCATTTTTCGCTGTTCGGGACGAAGCAGGACCGGGGCGCATTCCGTGCCGCGTGGTTCGAGGAAGAGGATGCTCTGGCTGAAAGGGAATCGACCAATCTGCTTTACGTTGCGCTCACTCGCGCCGAGCAGGCCTTGATCGTCAGCGGCGACGCCAAAAAAAATGCATGGCTGGCTCGCGTCGCCAGCGCATGGCAGGAGGCGAACCACCCTGCCAATCTGCCCGCCGTCGAGCACAGCGGAACACCGCCGGCCATTCCGGTGGCGCCGCGCATGCACGCTCCCGCAATCGGCCAGCGCACACCACCGGCAAACCACACCGCAGCAACGGCAGCCGGCGAGCTGTTCCACGCCTGCCTCGAACACCACGCGCCGCCGGGCGCAGCGAAAGACTTGTCCGCACTCGCCGTCCGGCTGGGAATTGCCGTCGACCGCTACGCTGCCATCGAGCGTCATGCCCGCGCCCTCGTCAATCGCCCGGAATTGACGCGCTTCTTCGACCCTGGCCAGTTTCTTCGCGCACGCAACGAACTGGAATTACTCGATGCGGATGGAAGATCCCAGCGCCTCGACCGTGTGGTGGAGTTCAGAAACGAGGTGTGGATTCTCGACTACAAGACCGGCGAAGACGCCCTGCTGGAAACCGATGACACGCTGCGAAAATCACATGGCGATCAACTGTCCCGCTACACGGCCCTGCTAGGGCAGATCTATACGGACAAGGTCATTCGCTCCGCGCTGCTGCTGGCTGACGGCAGATTCATTCCGGTACCGGCAGCGTAATTAAATGCATTGGCCGCTCCTGACGATGCATGAATCAAATTCGCGCGGCATTCATGGAAGTACGACAGGCTGGCAGGGTGAGGTCTGAGGTTTTCTGGAGACTGCCACGTGGCGCACACTTATCTCCTTTTCATCACTGACTCTTCTGGCCGGCTGCATTTCCTTCAACTCCAGCGAGTCGCCTGCTGCGCCTGATTACATCGCGGCATGTCGGGACAAGGAGGCGCAATGCAGGCAGACTTGTGCCGATGTGGGCGTTCAATCCTTTTCCTGCAAGGCAGCACCGCGCGACGGCATGGACTATAAGTGTGAGTGCAAGAAGTCCGAGGGCAAGATGCTTTGACCGACAAACCCTTCTCCGAATCCAGCGCCCAGAACCGCGAGCCCATCCTGGAAGTGCTGCGCGAGGTGTTTGCCGATTGCACGCGGGTGCTGGAAATCGGGAGTGGCACCGGACAGCACGCGGTGTATTTCGGTGCAGAACTGGCCCATCTCCGCTGGCAGACCGGCGACCTGCCCCATGCACCACGCCGGGATACGGATGTGGCTGGACGAGGCCGGTTTGCCCAATGTCCTGCCGCCGCTTGCACTCGACGTGAATGAAAATAGCTGGCACACGGGGCGCTACGACGGGGTGTTTTCAGCCAATACCCTGCACATCATGAGCTGGCCGGAGGTGGAAAAATTCTTCGCCGGCGTCGGCAAGGTAATGGAACCTGGCGGGACATTGGCCATTTATGGCCCGTTCAATTACAACGGCCAATTCACCTCGGAGAGCAATGCCCGCTTCGATGCGTGGTTGAAAAACCGCGACCCGGCCTCTGGCGTGCGCGATTTTGAAGCTGTGGATGCGCTCGCCCGGGCACAGGGATTGTCACTCCAGCGCGACATTGCCATGCCGGCGAATAACCGCACTTTGGTCTGGAAGAAGTCCGGCTGATCTTTGTCTTCCCCGCATGTTTGCTATAACAAAACCATTCCCTAGACAGGGGGTGGTCATGAGAATCGCCGAACTGATCCAGCGCTGGAACGAAGAAACGCACAGCCGCACAGCTGTGCGCACCTATGCCGTGCGCCTGCCGTTGCGCGATGCCGCGCGCATCGAGGCCCTGCGGGTGATGTACCCGAATCGCAGCGACTCGCAGATCATGGCCGACCTGATCCGCGCCGCGCTGGACGAACTGGAGGTAGCCATGCCGTATGTCCCGGGCAGCCGGGTGATCGCCGAAGACGACTATGGCGACCCGATTTATGAGGATCTCGGGCCAACGCCGCAGTTTTATTCGCTTTCCCACGAAATCCTGCGCAAGCTAAGCACCACAACGACCAAATAGACCAAATAACTGTCGGACAAATTTACATTGATACATGACTATTCCGCTCCAGAACACCGAAGGCCTTGTCCCGCCTAAAGCGGACTGATCTGGCATAAGGGTTGCTTATCTTCAGACATAATGATTTCGATTAGCGATAAGCGGAAAAATCATGTACCTCGGTCCGGCTTTTCTCTTTGCTGCCTTTGCCAGCCTGTTCTTTATTCCGGGATTTCTGGATATTCCCGTGGGCATGCTGACATTCCGCCAGATGATCTCGGAAATGCTGTTTCTCCTGTTCGCGCTCATCGCGCTCGCTTCGTTCGCCCGTTCCATTGAATTTGACCCGGTATGGCCGTGGCGCCCCGAGTTTCGCCGGGCGATACACTGGCTGATGGGACGCGCCCCGTAACAACGCTTAAAATGGCGGCTTTGCCTCTAACGAAGCCGCCATGCCCGTCAAACTCGACCGCCCCCAACCCTGACGATTTGCTGCCTGTTGCCGGGGTGCGCCTCGGTATCGCCGCCGCCGGCATCAAAAAACCCGGTCGCCGCGATATCACGCTGATCGAGCTTGCTCCCGGCAGTATTGTTGCCGGCGTGTTCACCCAAAACAGATTCTGCGCTGCGCCAGTGACGGTGTGCAGACAGCACCTCGGCCACAACCTTCCTCCAGCAGGCGATATTCGCGCCCTGGTCATCAACACCGGCAACGCCAATGCAGGCACGGGCGAAGAAGGCCTCGCCCGCGCGCACCGCACCTGTGAGGCAACCGCCCGGCTGATGGGCTGCAGGCCTGAGCAGGTGCTGCCGTTTTCCACTGGCGTGATTCTGGAGCCGCTGCCGGTGGACAAGATCGTCGCCGCGCTGCCGGATGCGAAAGCCGATCTCGCGGCAAATCACTGGATCGAGGCCGCGCACGCGATCATGACCACCGACATCGTCGCCAAGGCTGTGTCGCATCAGGTGCGGGTCGGCGGCAAGACCGTCACTGTGACCGGCATGGCCAAAGGGTCCGGCATGATCCACCCCAACATGGCGACCATGCTCGGCTATGTCGCCACCGACGCCGCCATTTCGCAGTCAATAATGCAACAACTGGTGAAGGAAATCGCCGACGTGTCGTTCAACTGCGTGACCGTCGACGGCGATACCTCTACCAACGATTCCTTCATCCTCATCGCCACCGGGCAGGCGGGCAACCCGGAAATCGCCGACGTCGCGAATGCCGATTACGCCCCGCTCAAGGCCGCGCTCGAAGCCGTGGCGATCGAACTCGCGCAGGCCATGGCGCGCGACGGCGAAGGCGCGACCAAGTTCATGACCATTGCCGTCGAAGGCGGCCGCGACCGCGCCGAATGCAAGCAGATCGCCTACGCCATCGCGCGCTCGCCGCTGGTCAAGACCGCGTTCTTCGCCAGCGACCCCAATCTCGGGCGGATTCTGGCGGCCATCGGCTACGCGGGCGTCGCCGACCTCGATGTGAGCATGCTCAAGGTCTGTCTCGGCGACGTGCTGGTGGCCGAAAACGGCGGCCGTGCGGCGAGCTACACCGAAGCGGCGGGCGCAGCAGTAATGAAGGAAGCCGAAATCATCGTTCGCGTGGTGCTCAGTCGTGGCGAGGCTTGCGCCACGGTCTGGACCTGCGATTTTTCCTATGACTACGTGAAGATCAATGCCGAATACCGCACTTGAGCGAGCCCTGGACCGGCTGCTGGAGAAGCTCGACGCGCGCTTTTCCCCCCCCGCGCCACCCGACTGGAAGACCGTGCGCGCTGCCCGCTGGTCGGCGCAGGCGGGCGGGCTGAAACCCATCCTGCATCCGCAACGCACGGCGCTGAAGGATCTGCTCGACATCGACGAGCAGAAGCTGCGCGTCGACGCCAATACGCGGCAATTCGTAGCGGGCCGTCCGGCGAACAATGTGCTGCTCACCGGTGCGCGCGGCAGCGGTAAGTCCTCGCTGGTCAAAGCGGTTCACTCCAGGTACGCAGGCCAGGGCCTGCGGCTGATCGAGGTGGACAAGGCCGGGCTGCCGCAACTGCCCGATCTCTTCGACCTGCTGGCCGACGCCGTCTTCCGTTTCATTATCTTCATCGACGATCTGAGCTTCGCAGAAAACGAGCCGGGCTACGCCAGTCTGAAGGCCGCGCTGGACGGCTCGCTCGCCGGGCCCACCGACAACGTGCTGATCTACGCCACTGGCAACCGCCGCCATCTGATGCCGGAGTACATGGCCGAGAACCTGGAAACCCGGCACCTCGGCGGCGAGGTGCATCCGGGCGAGGCGACCGAGGAAAAGGTTTCGCTGTCCGATCGCTTCGGGCTGTGGGTGTCGTTTCACGCCATGGATCAGGACACCTATCTCAGGATCGCCCGCCACTGGGCCGCGCAGCTCGGCGCGCCGGCGGACGAACACTTTGAACGCGCCGCCCTGCAATGGTCTCTGGGACGCGGTGCGCGCAACGGCCGGGTGGCGTGGCAATTCGCGCGGGATTGGGCTGGACGGAAAAAATGAACCCTACCGATGCACGGCGCCCGTCCCCCTCTGATGGATCTGCCCGCCATTTGACCAGGAAGGTAAAGGACGCCAGCCCAATCACGGGTTATCCCGCCAACGGGCGAGGGAGCAAGTAGCCACAGGGATCGACTTTAGGCTAAGCCCGAAACCGATGGCTCCGCCCCCTCACCCCAACCCTCTCCCGCAAGCGGGCGAGGGAGCAAACGTAATGCCCAAACCGATTTGACGGAAGTTGTCGCCGCCATTCTTACCCAGCCCGATGGCAGCGTATTCCTCGCCAGCCGTCCCGAGGGCAAGGCCTACGCAGGCTATTGGGAGTTTCCCGGCGGCAAGGTCGAGCCGGGCGAAACATTGGATGCGGCGCTGGCGCGCGAGTTGCACGAGGAATTGGGCATAGGCGTGACGCGTGCGCATCGCTGGATCACCCGCGTATTTGTCTATCCTCACGCCACCGTTCGACTGAACTTCTTCCGGGTATTCGAGTGGCAGGGTGAGCCGCATCCGCACGAGGGGCAGCTCTTTTCCTGGCAACAGCCGGATGCGGTCACGGTGTCGCCGCTATTGCCCGCGAACTTTCCGGTGTTGAAAGCGCTCACATTGCCGCCGGTGTATGCGATCAGCCATGCCGAGGCTTTGGGTGCGGAGTTTTTTCTGGCCCGGCTGGAGGCGGCGCTACAAAACGGCCTGCGTCTGATTCAGGTGCGCGACAAGAGCTTTGACGAGGCGGTCCGTTTGCAGCTTGCGCGCGAGGTGGTACGGCGTGCCCGGCCATACCAGGCACGGGTGCTGGTGAACGGCAGTGCGGAGCTGGCGCTCGCCGCAGGCGCGGACGGCGTGCATCTGGATTCTTCGGCGTTGGTGGTTCTCGCCCGGCGGCCCGACGTGGAATGGGTAGGTGCGTCCGCACACGATGATGCGGAACTCGCCCGCGCAGTTGAACTCGGCGCAGATCTTGTACTGCTCTCGCCCGTGCTGCCCACGCTCACGCATCCGGGTGCTGCCACGCTGGGCTGGGAGCGATTTTCAAGGTGGGCGGCGGCGAGCCCTATTCCGGTATATGGCCTCGGCGGGCTGACGCGCGAGGACGTGCGTCTGGCGATAGGCCACGGCGCGCATGGCGTGGCCCTGTTGCGGGCAGCGTGGGAATGAATCATTCCCACGCTGCCCGCTGACCGCCCGCCACGGTTGCTGGAAATGTTCCAACGGATTCTGTTACCGTTCATGCTTGCCGTCGCCTTCATTGCCATCGCGGTTGTCGGCGCCATCCTGAAGCGTCCGGCTGAAGCCTTGCCCGTTGTGTGCGCCGATCCGGTTCAGGGCTGCACCTTCAGCCATCGGGGACAGCCCGGGCAGATCCGGCTCTCCATGCCCCTCATGCCCTTGCATCCGTTCACGCTTGAGGTGCGCGCACACGGTGTGAAGCGGGTCAGCGCCGAGTTTCAGATGGCGGGGATGGACATGGGGTTTAACCGCTACGATTTGCGGGCCGCAACACCCGGCGTGTTTCGTTCGGTGATCACACTGCCGGTTTGTGTCTCCGGACGGCGCGACTGGAAACTTTATCTTGATGTGGATGGCCAGGCTTATGTCCTGCCATTCAGCAGTCTCTAATGTGATGCATCGTCACCATCGCCGATGCATGGATAGCGCCGGCTCGTTAAAGACCTTTCTGTTCACGCCGTTGTAACAATATGCCGAGATGTGCGGCTTATAATCATTGAAAACCTTGGAGGCCGACATGGCTGACGAACACACCTACAAGCAGTTCGATACCGAACTCGAAGCATTGCGTGCCAGCGTCCTGAAAATGGGCGGTTTGGTCGAGGAGCAGATAGCACAGGCCGTGGATGCACTGATCAAGGGCGACCTGAAGCTGGCTGAACAGGTCGAAGCCAACGATCACACCGTGAATTCGCTGGAGGTGTCCATCGATGAAGATTGCGCGCATATCATCGCGCGCCGCCAGCCGACCGCCTCAGACTTGCGCATCGTGATGATGGTGGTGAAGACCATCACCGACCTGGAGCGCATCGGCGACGAAGCCGCGAAGATCGCGCGCATGGCCAGGCTGATTCACTCAACCGAACGCATCACCCTGCCGCGCTTCTCCGAGGTGAAATACATGGCCGATCTGGTGCGCGACATGCTGCGCAAGGCGCTGGACGGCTTTGCCCGGCTGGATGCCAGCAAGGCGGTGGAGATCGCGCGCCAGGACGAAGCGGTGGACGAGGAGTTCCGCCTTAACCTGCGTCACCTCATCACCTTCATGATGGAAGATCCGCGCACGATTTCGGTGTTCATCGATATCCTGTTCGTCGCCAAGGCCATCGAACGCATGGGTGATCATGCCAAGAACATGTCCGAGTATGTCGTCTACATGGTCAAGGGCAAGGACGTGCGCCACACCTCACTGGAGGAAATCGAGAGGCAGGTTTTGTAATTCAACCTGACGCGCAAAGCGGAACGGGCTCCCGAGGGAGCCCGTTCTGTTTCCGGCACAGCCTTTATCTGCCGGGCGGGACGTAGCCCGTAGCGGCATCCACATTGCCGCCGCCGAAGAAGTAGCGCTCCATCTGTTCCATCAGATACTTGCGCGCCTGCACATCCGCCAGATTCAGACGGTTTTCGTTGATGAGCATGGTCTGGTGGCGCTGCCAGCCGCTCCACGCTTCTTTCGACACGCTGTCGAAAATCCGCTTGCCCAGATCGCCGGGCACCGGAGGAAACGCCAGACCTTCCGCTTCACGTCCGAGTTTTACGCAATTCACCATTCGGGCCATTTTCTTGCTCCTGCAAATTTTAAGTTCAGCGATTTTAGCCCGGTTCACCCGGATTCTGTGCCATCTGTTTCTCGATGCGCCGTGCAAAAACGCTCATCTCCTTGGCTGCCTGTTTGTCGCCGCGCGCCTCGGCCACCGCGACGCCTTGATGGTAGGCACTGAGTGCCTCGGTCAGCATGTTCGCATCGGCCAGGGCCTTGCCCAGCAGTTTCCACGCGGCAGAATAGTTCGGATCAAACGCAACGGCCTGGCGCAGATGTTCGGCCGCTTTTTCCGGATTGCCCCGCTTGATGAATTCGTTGCCCAGAGAAAAGCGCAGCAGCGCGTTATCGCGCCCCCGCGCCAGCATGGCCAAAAAGTTTTCCAGCGGTTCAGGCACGCCAGAATGCCCGGGTGAACAGAACCAACAAGGTTATCAGCTCCAGGCCGCCCAGCAACATGGTGACTGCGCAAGCCCAGGTCTGGAAATCGGTCAGCCCGCCGAAGCGGGTGGCGGGGCCCACCTGGTTCAGCCCCGGCCCCGTATCGTTGATGCAGGCGACGATGGCGGAGAAGGCGGAAATAAAGTCCAGCCTGCTGGCCACCCCGATCGAGGTCAAAGCGATGCTGCTGCTGACGTAGCGCATACGAAGACCTGCACCGCGAAGGCCACCTGGCTGGATACCGGATTGCCTTGCAACTTGATCGGCAGAACCGTGGTGGGATGGATTTGCCGCTGCAGTTCGCGCTGGCCCTGCTTGACCATAAACAGGCTGCGAATCATTTTGATGCCCCCTCCGGTCGATCCGGAACTGACTGCACGGGAGCGCCTCGACACAGCTGGCGCGCGGTTGCCACCCCCGCGAGTGTGGCCGCATCCCGCCCGTTATGATTTCCAGGGGGCGCTCATAGTTCTTCGTCGAGGCGGCGGCCGTGCCGGATGTTGAGTTGCTTGAGCTTGCGATAGAGGTGGGTGCGCTCCAGGCCTGACTTGTCCGCCACCCGCGTCATGCTGCCGCCTTCCTGCTGGATCAGATGTTCGAAATACATGCGCTCGAAAGCGTCACGCGCTTCCCTGAGCGGCACATCAAGCGGAATCGCCTGGGCAATGACGGGAGCCGCGGCCAGCTTCATGGGCGATACCACCCGGGCGACATCGGGCGCGTCGATTTCGCTGGCGAGTGCGGTAACGGCCAGGGTGCGCACCACGTTGTTCAACTGCGGCAAATTTCCCGGCCAGTCAAAATTGCGCAACTGGTTAAGCGCCGCCGTGGTAAACCGGCGCACCTGACAGGTGCCGTCTTCAATCAGTTGCCCCAGCATGAAATTGGCAATATCCGGAACATCCTCGCGATGCTCGCGCAGGGGCGGAATCCGCACGCTGACGCTGGACAGGCGGTAGAACAGGCGGGAATCGAACTCGCCCGCCGCCACCAACGGTGTCCAGATTACGGCTGCTCGCGCACACCAGCCGCGCACCTGTTCCTTCCAGCTTGTCCAGGATCAGCGCGAGCCCTTTTTGTTCCAGCCGCGCCAGTTCGCAGATTTCGGGCAAGATACAGCGTGCCGTTTCCGACCTGCTCAACAAAACCGGTGGGCTCGGAAACCAGCCTTGCACGATCCTGGATTTCGACCCAGGGGCTCGCAGGCTGGTGCAGAAAATGGGCGCACAACTCAAAACCGCTGCCTGCTTCTCCCGTGAGCAGCACGGGCGCGGTATTACCGGCGATTTGGGTCAGGCGTTTTTTCAGTTCCAGAATCATCGGGCTTCTGCCCAGGGCCGACAAATCCATGCGACGGGGACCGGCGCGGCGGCGGCACGCCCCGCTTGATGGCCTTGTTGACGGTATCGATCAGCTTGGCCAGCGTGACCGGTTTTTCGAGAAAATCGGCGGCGCCGAGTTTGGTCGCCTCGACCGCGGTATCGATGGTGCCATGGCCGGACATCATCACCACCGGCATGGTGAGCTGGCCGTTGCTCGCCCATTCCTTGAGCAGCGTTACACCGTCGGTGTCCGGCATCCAGATGTCGAGCAGCACCAGGTCAGGGCGCCGCTTCGCACGAAATGCGCGCGCCGCCTCGGCATTTTCCGCCAGATGCACGTCATAGCCTTCATCGGTGAGAATTTCCGACAACAGTTCACGAATGCCCACTTCGTCATCGACGACGAGGATATGTCCGCTCACGTGCTCTCCGCCTGCCGGGACATGAAACAGGCAGCGTAATACTGATCGACGCGCCGCCCGTTTTCAGATTTTCGATCTGTATGTTGCCCTGATGTTCTTCCACGATCTTTTTCACGATGGCCAGACCCAGCCCCGTGCCTTTAGCCTTGGTGGTTGCGTAGGGCTCAAACAGGCGCGCCATCAGATGCTCCGGAAAACCCGGCTCCATTGTCGGTTACGGACAAACACACCGTATCGTTATAGGCGGCGGGTGCTTACGGCTCGACGCGTGGCGAGGAACGATCGGCCAGCGCATCCTGCGCATTTTGCAGCAGATTATGTATCACCTGACGCAATAATGTGGAGTCTCCCGCTATGCGGTGGCAGACCTTCTTCCACGATGCAAGCTGCAAACCCAGGGCCTTTACATCGTATAGCGCCAGGATTTCATGCACCAGCGCATTGAGGTCCAGAGCGCTCGAGCCGGGCTTTCGGCATACGCGCGTAACTGGCAAACGCGTCAACCATGCTTTTCATCGCGGCGACCTGGTTGACGATGGTTTGCGTGGAACGCGTCAGGAACTCGGCATCCGCACTTTCCAGACGCTTGCCGAGCTTGTGCGCCAGGCGTTCGGCGGACAGCTGGATAGGCGTCAACGGATTCTTGATCTCGTGGGCCAGCCGCCGCGCCACCTCGCCCCATGCCGCATCGCGCTCGGCGTGGATCAGTTTGGTCACATCATCGAACACCAGCACATAGCCGCCCTCGACCCCGGCCGGTAGCCGGGTGCCGCGCGCCAGCAGGGTTTGCCCGCCCCCGGTGCCTGCATATTCGATCTGCTCGCGCCATTCTCCGGTTTCTTCCTGGCGAAAGCGTGCCGCCACGCGCATGCTGAAATCGTGCAAGGCTTCGCCCGGCTGACCCAGCTCGGTCAATATTCTGTGAGTCCAACGCCGACGGCTTTATGCCCAGAATCAGCGCAGCCGCGCCGTTGACGGTGCGCACGCGCAAGATCTTCGCCGAGCACGACGACACCGGAAGACAAATTGGCCAGAACGCGTTCAAGAAAGGCTTTCGCCTGCACCGTTTCCTGGTGATTGCGATCGACCGCTTCACGCGCGTCCGCCAGCTGCCGCGTCATGCGGTTGAACGACTGGATCAGCACACCCAGTTCGTCGCGGCTGGAAACCAGGGGCATCTGCGAGAAATCACCCTTGGCGACTGCGCGGGTGCCTCGCGCCAGTGTGCGCAGGGGCGCACCCAGTCGTTCCGATATCAGGTAGGCAATGACGACCGTCAGCAACAAGGCCAGCATCAGGGTCAGCGTGAGCGCGACGCCATAGATGCGTTTCAGCCCCAGGCGCGACACCGCAATCTGCTGGTATTCCTGATAGGCCAACTGTACGGCCTGCGCGTCGCGCGCCAGACTCGTCGGCACCGGTTGCACCAGTTGCAGCACCCGCGTTTCCCCGGCCAGGGAAGTGGTGTAAACCGGAACCAGCACGCGCATGACCAACCCCCGCTCCGGCAGGTCTTCGACCCGGCTGTAGGGCTGTTGCTGCCGTACCTGCCACAACACGGATTTGTCTGGCAGCACCGGCAAGAAGCCGCCGCGCTCACCCCCGGCATGCGCGATCACCCCGCCGCGCTCGTCAAACAGGGTCATTTCCTGAATCCCTGCCTGCTCACGCAGATTGGAAAGCAGGGTAATCATCGAGCCGGCTCCTTCATCGGACAGCACCAGCGCCATACGCTCGGACTTTTTGTCCAGATCTTGCAACAGGTCGTCGAGCGCGGCCTGCCCCAGATTGACGCCCGCGCGCAGCGCATTGTCTACCCTCACATCGAACCAGGTTTCGATGGAACGATTGAGAAAGAATACCGAGGCGCCATACACCACCAGGCCCGGCAACATGGCGACCAGACCGAACAGCATGAGCAGTTTCAGGGTCAGCTTGGCGCCGAACACGCCGCGGCGAATCCGGCGCTGCAAGCCCCACAGTTGCCCGCCAACCAGAACCAGCAAGGCCAGCGCAAGCGCTCCCCCCGTCAGGAACAGCGCGGGCAGATTCTCCGAAAACATGCTGCTGTCGCTGCTGGCATAAAATAGTAGCGACAGCAGGGCCGCGCCAAACACGACGGAAATCAGGATCAGATTGCGCATCAGGGAGACGGCATTGAGGGTCTTGCCGGGGGGGCGGGTGCATCGAAAGCCCAGTCATACCAGGGCGATTCGAGTTCCCATTTTCCGCCTGCCACCACGCCGATTTGCAGGGGCTTGGGCAGTTTCGACGTGTCCAGACGCAAACGCACGCGCGCCTCATAACGCTGGCCGGGTTTCAGCGCGCCGCGTTCCAGCACCTGCCAGGACTCTATGCGCCCCAGTATTGCCAGCGCCTCATCCAGTGCGGTCGCGGTCTTGGTCACGTAGCCCGCGTCCACCACATAGCGCCGCAATAGCAGATTGTAATAAATGCGCATGCGGCGGGTGGCCTCACCGACGTCCTCGTCCAGCCACCAGTCGCGCGGACGGGTGATTTCGGCCTCCGCCACAAAATACAAGGCGATGCCTTTTTGCAGGGCATCTTCCAGCGTGTGGTTGGGGTTCAGCACAAATTGTGCATCGAGTTCAAAGCCTTCTTGGGTCGCACGTATTTCGGCGGACTTGACGCTGGCCCCCTCGGCCGCAT
Organism: uncultured beta proteobacterium; assembly: GCA_963726485.1. GTDB lineage: Bacteria > Pseudomonadota > Gammaproteobacteria > Burkholderiales > Thiobacillaceae > Thiobacillus. Next base: position 265,524 of record CAVSCL010000038.1, read on the forward strand.
GCAATGATGGCGCCAAGAATAACGAGAACAGGCAGGCCAGCAGCCAGCCCGGTAGCCTGCAGGACTCAGGTTTTGTGCAGCAAAGCGTAGAAAAATCCGTCGTGATCTGCATCGGGGAGAATCCGGTTATTTTCCAAAGCTTCCGCTAGCGGGCCCCGTTCGACATTACCCAAGCCGGACGCTCTTTGGCGGGCGACGAACGTCTGCACCTGCAAATCATTTTCTTGGTTGAAGACCGAACAGGTGGCGTAAAGCAATTTACCACCAGGAGCGAGACACTGCCATAGGGCATCGAGCATCGTCGCCTGCTGACGTGCGAAACCGGCAATATCCTCCGGGCGGCGCAGCCATTTGATGTCGGGATTGCGCCGGACCACACCGGAGGCGCTGCACGGCACGTCAGCCAGAATGCGGTCGAAAGGCCGGCCATCCCACCAGGTTTCAGGCTTGGCTGCGTCCCCCTGTATCAGCCTGGCCTCGACGCCGAGCCGGTCCAGATTATCCTGCACGCGCGCAAGCCTTGTGGCGTCCACATCCAGTGCGGTCAGATCGACGTCGGCCAGTTCCAGGATGTGCCCGGTCTTGCCGCCGGGAGCGGCACAGGCATCGAGCACACGCTGGCCGGGGCGGACGTCGAGCAACACGGCCGCCCACTGCGCCCCTGCGTCCTGTACCGAGACATGACCCTCGGCAAATCCGGGCAAGACGTGCACGGCCACGGCCTTGTCCAGCGTCACGGCAGCCGGGCCGGTCTGCCGGGCCGTGATTCCCGTATCCGCCAGCCGCCGCAAATAGCCGGCCACGTCCCCATGACGACGGTTCACGCGCACGGTAAAGGGAGGGTGTTCGAGCCCTGCCTGAAGAATCGATTGCCACTGTGCCGGATAGTCCGCCTGGAGTTTTTCTATCCACCAACCGGGATGCGACCAGCGTCCTTCGGGCGTGGCGTCTGCGATTTTTTCCAGTTCCGCGCGGCGGCGCTGGAAATTGCGCAGCACCGCATTGGCCAACCCCCGCCGCCAGCCCTGGCCCGCCGCGGTCACGGCGTTGTGAACGATTGCATGCGCCGGAGCGCGCGTATAGGCGAGTTGATACAAAGCCACGCGCAACAGGTAGCCCAGTTGCGGATCGGTCAGCGGACGTTGCAGCAGCGCATCGAGCCAGACATTCAGTCGACCGAAATGACGCAGGCTGCCATAGACGATGTCCTGCAATGCGCCGCGCTCACCCTGAGTCGCCAGGGCGTCCAGTTGCGTGGGCAGTACCTGATGCAGCGCGGCGCCGCCGTCGAGAATGGCCTCGAGCGTGTCGGCGGCGCGCTGTTGCAGCTTACGCACCGCGGGCAATCTGCATCAGCCGCGCGACGCGCTCCTCCGTAGCCGGGTGGGTGGAAAACAGGCTTTGCAGCCCGCCGCCATGCAGCGGGTTGATGATCATCATCTGCGCGGTTTCCGGGTGCATTTCTGCGGCCGGCAGAGGCAGCCCCTTGGCATAGGCCTCGATCTTCTGCAACGCCATCGCCAGCGCCTGCGGGTCGCCGGAAATTTCCGCGCCGCCGGCATCGGCGCCGAATTCGCGGGCACGCGAAATCGCCATCTGGATCAGCATGGCGGCAATCGGGGCGACGATCATGATGATGATCGCCATCGCCGGATGCGCGCGGCCTTCGGAGTCGCGTCCGCCGAAAAAGGCGCCAAAGTTGGCAAGCGCGGAAATTGCCCCGGCGATGGACGCGGAAATCGTCGAAATCAGGGTGTCGCGGTTCTTGACGTGCGTCAATTCGTGCGCCATCACGCCACGCAGCTCGCGCTCGGACAACAGCTGCATGATGCCGGTGGTGGCGGCGACGGCAGCATTTTCCGGGTTGCGTCCGGTGGCGAAGGCATTGGGCTGCGCTTCGTCGATGAGGTAGACGCGCGGCGGAGGCAAGCCGGCACGCGCGGCCAGTTGCTGAACCATGGCATAAAAATGGCCACCGCTTGCCGCATCGACTTCCCGGGCGTTGTACATTTTCAGAACCATCTTGTCGGAATTCCACCAGGCAAATAGATTCATGCCCGCGCCGAACACCAGCGCAATCAACATCCCTTGCGCGCCCCCCAGCACCGCGCCGATCGCGCCAAAGAGCGCGACGATGCCCGCGAACAGGATGGAAGTTTTGAGCCAGTTACCGAACATGATTGGGTTCTCCTTGCTTTAAGGGTTAAGCAGATGCGGCCGGAACGACCAAATTCAATGGCCGAAAAAGCTTCCTGGCCGCAACGCATGACCTGCTATGAAAGCGGCGGCGGTCATGCGTTTGCCCCCGGCCATTTGCAGTTCGGTCAGCCGCAGCGCATCGCGCCCGCATGCAACGACGATACCGCGTGCATCCGCTTCCAGAACCTCGCCCGGAGCTGCGCCAAGACCGACCGAAGGGCGAGTGTCCGGCGGCGTACTAGCGTCTCGCGGGGCGCTGCCTGCGGGTACTTCACTGGCAGCAACCTGCACCGCAGCCCGCCAGATCTTGACCCCGCTCCCGTACCACAGGGTGTGCGCACCCGGCGCCGGGTTGTAGCCGCGCACCGCACGGGCAAGCTCATCCGCCGGGCGTGCCCAGTCCAGCTCCGCTTCTTCCCGGGTGAGCTTGGCGGCGTAGGTGGCGAGCGTGTTGTCTTGCGCAAGCGGAGTCAGCGTATCCGCCCGCGCCAAAGCCTCGACGATGCTGGCCGCTCCAGCCTGCGCGAGTTTGTCGTGCAGGCTGCCTGCGGTGTCGTCCCGGGCGATAGGCAGCGCCGTTTTCAGCAGCATTGCGCCGGTGTCCAGACCCGAGTCCATCTGCATGATGGTGATGCCGGTTTCGGCATCGCCGGCAAGGATCGCGCGCTGGATGGGCGCCGCACCGCGCCAGCGCGGCAGCAGTGAGGCGTGGATATTGAGGCAGCCGAGACGGGGGATATCCAGCACGGATTGCGGCAGGATCAGGCCGTAGGCGGCGACCACCATCACATCTGCGGCGGCAGCGCGCAGTGCATCCTGCGCCGCAGCGGTTTTCAGGCTGGAAGGCTGGAAAACCGGCACGCCGCATGCCAGCGCCACCCGCTTGACCGCGCTCGGTGTGATCTTCATGCCGCGCCCGGCTGGGCGGTCGGGCTGGGTCAGCACCAGCGCGATGTCATGGCCGGCGTCCACCAGCGCCAGCAGTGCGGACGCAGCAAACTCCGGCGTTCCGGCAAAGATCAATCGCATTATTTAAGGTGAAAATTGCAAGGTAGTGGGTGTCAGTTTGAAACCGGAGCAACGAGGTCAAGAGGGCAGGGGTAGAGAGCCGGGGCGAGGGAACGGACCCGGCGAGAAGCGACGTTCATGCTTCGGGGCAGGGCTTCCCGCCATGTCCGTTAGAGCGAAACGCGGGAAGGTAAAGCAGCAGGCCTGAGCTCGCGCGACTGTTTGGCGAGTTTGCTCTTGATGCGCTGGCGCTTGAGCGAAGACAGATAATCGACGAACACTTTGCCGATGAGGTGATCCATTTCATGCTGGATGCACACCGCCAGCAAACCTTCGGCGGCCAGCTCGAAAGACTCCCCGTTGCGATCCAGCGCGCGCACGGTCACCTGTTCGGCCCGGGTTACCTTGTCAAAGATGCCGGGCAAGGACAGGCAACCCTCTTCACCTTCTGCGCGACCGGATTGTGCAATGATCTCGGGATTGATGAAGACGCGCAACGCATCATGCGTTTCGGAAATGTCGATGACAATGACGCGCTCGTGCACATTGACCTGGGTCGCGGCCAAACCGATGCCCGGTGCGGCATACATGGTCTCGGCCATGTCATCCACCAGTTTGCGGATGCGTGCATCCACTGCCTGAACCGGCCTGGCTATGGTATGCAGCTTCGGATCGGGGTAATGTAAAATATTCAACATGGCCATAAAAAGCTTGAAGAATTAAAGGGCTGGGCGCACACTTTCAGGCAAATTCTGTATGGCTGTGCGTTTTACCATTAAAAATTTGCAATTTTGTGCCGTTAATTCGCACACAGTATATTTCAACACGTGATTATTGATTCGGCATGCTGAATGTCTCAACAAACCTGCGCGTAAAACCTGGGTGCAGGTCGATTGTGCCGACAAGGGGCGCCGAATCAATAATCAATTAAAACAGTGGGCTATTGAGACGGCTCCACTGTCAGTTCGAGCCCTGACATATCGATTCGACACAGGCTGTTGGAAATTGTTCACGCCGTCTCACTCAATAGACAAGGTCTAAATGGAGGGTTCCCCCGTGCGCCACCTGTTTCTAGCCGCCACCCTGTTGCTGGCAACGCCTGCCCTCGCAGACGAAGTCATGTTGCAGGACAATGCGCCCGAAAAATATGTCGTCGTGAAAGGCGATACCCTGTGGGATATTTCAGGCCACTTCCTCAAGGACCCCTGGCGCTGGCCGGAGGTGTGGAATATGAACCGCGAGGAAATCAGGAACCCGCATTGGATTTATCCTGGCGACCTGATTGTGCTGGATAAAACAGGCGGCAAGCCGCGACTGGTTCTGGTCGCGGGCGAGAAAAGCGGCATGACCACGGTCAAGCTTTCGCCCGGCGTGCGCACCAGCGAAGTCGGCGGCGATGCAATTCAGACCATACCCATACGGGCGATTCACCCCTTCCTGAAACAGCCGCTGGTGGTGACCGAGAACCAGTTCGACAGCTCGCCCAGGATACTTGGCAACAATGAAGAACGCGTGATTCTGTCGACAGGCGACATTGCCTACGCGACCGGCTATGGGCCGCAAGCCGCACGCTGGTATATCTATCAGAAGGGCCATGCCCTCATCGATCCCGATAATGGCGCCCTGCTGGGCTATGAAGCCGAGTATCTGGGTGACGCGGAAACGCTGGCGGCGGGAGAACCCCAGAAAATACGGATTACCCGTTCGGCAAAGGAAATCATTGCGACAGACAGTCTGGTGCCCGCACAGGATATGACTACGTTCGAGTTCATTCCGCGCGCCCCGGAAAGACCCATAGACGGCCGAATTATTTCGGCCTACGGTTTGGGCCCGGATCTGGCGCCGACAGGCCGTTATCAGACCGTCGTCATTAACCGCGGCGCACAGGATGGACTGGAGCCAGGACATGTACTGGCCCTTTACCGGACGGGCAGGCTGGTGAGTACTGGGCAATATGGAAATGATAGTCAGCAGTGGGTCTATCTTGACTCAGGTTGTATCAAGCCCGGCGAGAAGGTCGGCGCAACCGAGCTTTACGATCCGAATAAGGCCATGCAGGACTGCAAGCAAGATGTTGCTGTAACGGCGGGCCCCTGGGCCTATATGAATGTCGGCTGCATCAAGCCTGGCAAGCAAGTCAGTTTTGACCAGTATTTCGATCCGAAGGAAGTCTACGATAGTGCCTGCACGGAAGCCGGATCCGGGTCAGTCCAGTTGCCCGACATGCGCAACGGCCTGGTCATGGTGTATCGCGTGTTTGATCGCGTATCCTACGCGCTCATCATGCAGTCCGAACGCCCGGTGTATCTGCTCGATACTGTCAGGAATCCTTGAACCGGGACGACTGGCTCGGGCTTTGCCTGGTCCCCGGCATCGGGGACGCCACCATCATCCAACTGCTGACGGCCTTCGGTTCTCCCGAGGCCGTTTTTGCATCCGGGCGCAGCGTTCAGGCACGCCATTTATCCCCGAACCAACTGGATGCCCTGCTGGCGGGGCCGGATCCCGCCCTGCTGGATCAAACCCGGGCCTGGCTGAGCCAGCCCGGCCACAGCCTGCTGACCCTGGCCGACACGGATTATCCGAAGCTGCTGCTCGAAATCGCCGATCCGCCCCCGGTGCTGTACTGCAAAGGCCGGCGCGATCTGCTGGGCAAGCCGTGCCTGGGCGTTGTGGGCAGTCGCAACGCCACGCCACAGGGCTTGCGCGATGCCGAAGCCTTTTCGCATACTTTATCGGATGCGGGGCTCACCATCGTCAGCGGCCTGGCGCTGGGGATAGACGCGGCTGCGCACCGTGGCGGGCTGGCGGGCGCCGGGTCCAGCATAGCGGTCGTCGGCACCGGGCTGGATCGTGTCTATCCCGCCCGCAACAAGGCACTGGCGCACCAACTGGCCGAGCAGGGCCTGATCCTGTCGGAATTCCCTTTGGGCACATCCCCTCTCCCCGGCAATTTTCCCCGGCGCAACCGTATCATCAGCGGCATGAGCCGCGGCGTGCTGGTGGTGGAAGCCGCGCCCGACAGCGGCTCGCTCATCACCGCCCGGAGCGCTGCCGAGCAGGGGCGCGAGGTGTTTGCCATCCCCGGCTCGATCCATTCGCCGCTGGCGCGCGGCTGTCACGCATTGATCAAGCAGGGCGCCAAACTGGTCGAGTCCGCACAGGACGTGCTTGAGGAAATGGCCTGGTCGGTGACCACGCCGCCGATGAATCAGCCCGCGCCCACGCCCGATCCGCTACTGAACGCGATGGATGCTGCGCCGATGACGCTGGATGCCATTGCCGAGCGCTCCGGGTTGACGCTGGATGCGCTTTCAGCGAAGCTGCTGGTGCTTGAACTGGAAGGCCGGGTGGCTCAACTGCCCGGCGGGCGTTACCAAAAACTCTACTATTGAGACGACCGGATTATGTTTGAATCATCTTGCACGGGTCGATATGATCGATCCTGAACCAAGCCGCACAGCCGTCTCGATAACCCGCCAGATTAATTTGGTTATTGCGGCACGCAGCGGAAAAATGACATCCCCAAAACAAATTAGGTGCGGCGATTTACCGAACACCATCGCGCCGAATCGATAACACTATGCTCGACATTCTGGTTTACCTTTACGAAAGCTTCCGCATGGCGGAGCTGGCCCCCGACCGCGATGCGCTGGAAAAACGCCTGTTTGCCGCCGGATTTGACGAAGCCGCCATCAATCTTGCGCTCGACTGGTTTGCCAATCTGGCCAGCAGCGAAACGCACGAACGGCTTGCGCTGGCGTCGCATCGCCACTACGCGCCCGAAGAAATCGAGCAGCTCGATGAAGCCTGCCGCAATGAGCTGTCCTGGCTGGTGAGTGCCGAAATCCTCGACCCCGAATCGCGCGAATGGGTGATCTCCGGTCTGATGGCGCTGGCCGGCGAAGAAATCGAACCGGATCATGTGCGCTGGATGACGCTGATCGTGTTGTGGAGCCGGGGCCTGATCGAACATTTCACCCATCTCGAAGATCTACTGCTTAACGAGCCAGGCCGTCTGCATTAAAGCCAATGTCCAAACTCGTTATCGTCGAATCTCCCTCCAAATCCAAAACGCTTGAAAAAATATCTCGGCGCGGATTACGAAATCCTTGCCAGCTATGGCCACGTGCGCGATCTGGAGCCGAAATCCGGAGCGGTCGATACTGAAAATTTCACCATGAAATACCAGGTCATCGAGCGCAACGCCAAACACGTGGATGCGATCTGCAAGTCAGCCAGGAAAGCCGACGAAATCCTGCTGGCAACCGACCCTGACCGCGAAGGTGAAGCCATTTCCTGGCACATCAGCGAGATACTCAAAGAGCGCAAGATCGTCAAGCCCATCAAACGCGTGGCTTTTTACGAAATCACCGAATCCGCGGTTCAGGATGCGGTGCGCAACCCTCGCGAAATCGCAACCGATCTGGTGGACGCTCAGCAGGCGCGACGCGCACTGGATTATCTGGTCGGCTTCAACCTGTCGCCGCTGCTGTGGCGCAAAATCAGCCCCGGCCTGTCGGCGGGGCGGGTGCAATCACCGGCCTTGCGCATGATCGTCGAACGTGAAATCGAAATCGAAGCCTTTGTCGTGCGCGAATACTGGACCCTGCACCTCGACACGCATAAGGAAGAACAAGCTATTACCGCACGGCTTACCCATTTCAAGGGCGAAAAGCTCAACCAGTTCTCGGTCGAGCACGAAGCCCGCAGCAAGGAATGGCTGGCGACACTGGAGAGCCGCGATGCGCGGGTGATGTCCGTGGAGAAGAAGCGCCGCGCCCGCCACGCCGCGCCGCCGTTCACCACGTCCACCCTGCAACAGGCGGGGGTGCGCCAGCTGGGCATGACCACCGAACGCGTCATGCGCACCGCGCAGGCCTTGTATGAAGGCATGGACCTGGGCGCGGGCCCGGTCGGCCTCATCACCTACATGCGTACCGACTCGGTGAATCTTGCGCAGGAAGCCATCACCGATATCCGCAAGTACGTCAGCACGAACTTCGACAAGGATTATCTGCCGCCCACCGCGCAGGTTTACAAAGCCAAAACCAAGAACGCGCAGGAAGCGCACGAAGCGGTGCGCCCGACTTCGGTCATGCGCACGCCGGAGTCGGTGAAACCCTTTCTCACGCACGATCAGGCGCGTCTGTACGAACTGATCTGGAAGCGCACCGTCGCCTCGCAGATGACCGCCGCGCAGTTCGACACGGTCGCCGCCGACATCACCGTGGGCGAGGGCACCTTCCGCGCCACCGGACAGACGCTGGCGTTTGCCGGCTTTCTGGCGGTTTATCAGGACGACGAGGAGTCCGAACAGGACGCCAGGCTGCCGCCGCTGGTCGAAGGCGAAACCCTGCCGGTGGACAGGCTCTACGGCGAGCAACACTTCACCCAGCCGCCGCCGCGGTATACCGAGGCGAGTCTGGTCAAGGCTCTGGAAGAATACGGCATCGGCCGCCCTTCGACCTACGCCAGCATCATCTCCACCCTGCAAGACCGCGAATACGCCGTGCTGGAGAAGAAACGTTTCCAGCCCACCGATATTGGCCGCCTGGTCAACTGCTTCCTCACCCGCCATTTCAACCATTACGTCGACTACGACTTCACCGCCAAACTGGAAGACAAGCTCGACGACGTCTCCAATGGCAAGCGCGTGTGGTCGCAGCTCCTGGGTGAGTTCTGGAAAGGTTTTGACGGCGAGTTGAAGGCCAAACAGGACGTCGAGCGCGGCTGTCCGATCGAGGACACCTGCCCCAAGTGCGGCAAACCGCTGTTCATGCAGGCGAGCAAGCGCGGACTCTTCATCGGCTGTTCCGGTTATCCGGAATGCGATTACACGCGACCGCTGCACGCAGCCACGGCGGAAGGCGACAACATTCTCGGCAAGGATCCCGCGAGCGGCCTGGACGTCAAACTGCTTTCCGGGCGCTTCGGACCCTACGTGCAAATCGGCGAGATGCCGCAAGACAAGAAGGCGCCCAAACCGCGCCGCGCCTCCTGGCCCAAGGACATCCCGCTGGAAAACGCGACCCTGGAACTCGCGCTCAAATTCCTGTCGCTGCCGCGCGAAGTCGGCCACCACCCGGAAACCGGTCTGCCCATCATCGCCAACAATGGCCGCTTTGGCCCCTATCTGCTGTACAACGACAAATTCAAATCCATCCCCAGGACCGACAGCGTGTACGAGATTGATCTGCCGCGCGCGCTGGAAGTGCTGGCCATGGAACGCGCACCGCGCGGCGCCGACAGCGCCGCATCCGTGCTGAAAGAGCTTGGCGCGCACCCCGAGGACGGCAAACCGGTCACCGTGCGCAGCGGCCGCTACGGCCCCTACGTGAAGCACGGCGCCACCAACGCCACCTTGCCGAAAGACATCACCCCCGAAGAGGTTTCGCTCGACGAAGCCCTGTCGCTCATCGCCGCCCGGGTCGCCAAAGGTCCGGCCAAGAAGCCGGTGAAGAAAGCGGCTGCCAAGGCGCCGGCCGCCACCAAGCCAGCACAGGAAAAGCCCGCCACCAAAAAGGCCACCACGAAAAAGCCCGCCGCCAAGAAAAAGGCAACGTGAGCGCACAGCCCGTATTGCTGATGGTCAATGCCTTCATCGGCACGGCCAGCTACAGGACGCTATATCAAACGCTCGGCTACAGCGTTGTCACCGAGTGGTCGGAACGCAAAGCCATCAGCCTGATCAGGAAAACGCCACCCGCAGTCATCGTCGCGGACTTCTACCACCAGGCCGATTTTCGCGACCGGCTCTCCAACCTCGAATCCCTGCTCGCCACCGCGCAGGGCTTTCCAGCCACCCGCATCCTGGTTTTCTATGAAGCCGCGCATCAGGATACGCTTGACAGGGTGCGCCAGCGCCTGCGCATCGACGCCGCCTTGACCCTTCCAGTGCAGGAAGCCGAGCTTTCTTCCACGCTCGAAGCATGGAGGAAACAGGTTCCATGAACGCCTGAGTCACTGGATGGGGGCATGGGTTTGGCGCCGTAGTGGGCCAGGCAAGGCGCATAACCCTTACGGGCACTTACCACATTCCCCTGCGGCACAGCCCGCGCGCTTCGCAGCGTTTGCACACGGCATCCACGCCTTGGGCGGGCAGGCTTGAGCCTTGGGCGATCGCTTCGAGCAGCATGGCCAGGCGCAGGGTGATGGCTTCGACATCGGCTTCGCCGTCCAGAGCCAGCGGCGCGAGTTTGTCCTCATTGATGGGTAGGTAGGCTGCGGCAGCTTCGCTGAGATAGGCGTAGAAGGGAAGCTGGACGTTTTCGCCAGGGTCTTTGAGTTTTTTCTTCAGCGAATCGGCGCTGCTGGTTTTGTAGTCTATGACTTGCACGGCATCGCCTTTGCGGTCGATCCGGTCGATCCGGCCGTGCAGGGTGATCGCGCCGAGAACGGGGACGTCGAGCGGCGTTTCAAACAGGGTTTCGCCGGACTGATACTGCCAGCCTTCGGCCACGGAGGCGAGCCATGCGTCGATGTAGGCGGGCTGGATGGCCGCCCATTGGATGCGCCAGGCGGCGGCGGTATAGGCGGGCAGATTGGCGAATTCGGCCGCGGAGAATTCACTCAACAAACTTGACGCTGATTCGCGTTCGGCTGGCGGGCTGGCATCGTGAAAGCGTTTGAGGATGCGGTGCAGGGCAGTGCCGTAATCGCTTTTGTCGAGTGCGTCGTCGGCTTCGTCAAGTTCGCCCAGCCCCAGCACGTGACGGGCAAAGAAGCGGTAAGGGCAATCGACCAGCGTTTGGTATGCGGTGGGTGAGTAGCGGCGCGGCAGGCGGTCGGGCGGAACGCGGGGTGCAGGTTGCCGGGCAGGCGCGGGTTGGGGGCTGTCCTGGGCGGGTGGCACGGCGATGGTTTGGGTCTCGATGGAACACCCCCAGGCGGCCTGGTGCAGTGTTTGCAGGCGGGTGATGAGCGGCGAGGCGGGGTTGGGTTCGTCTTCATTCCACGATTGCCAGCTTAGCAGTGATGCGCCTTGCATCAGCAGTTGCATGAGGTCATCGGTCGTCTGGGTTGCGTATTCAGCGTCAGTGGGCAGACCAAGCTGCGCGCGGGCGGACTGGCTGAAGAGGCCGGGCGCGGGGCGGGCGGGCAGGTGCCTGGCGTCGGCGCCGATGACGGCGACAGCCTCAAACGTCCGGCCACGTGCGGCGGGCAGGGACGTGAGGACGATCGTGCTGGTCACACCGGTATCGACAAAGCTCGCGCTCTCCATTGCCAGATTGAGCCAGCGTCGCCACTCGCTGAAACTGTATTTCTCCCCGTCGTCGGCGAGTTCGCGGCGTAGCGCATCGAGTGTGGCGAGCACGCTGGCTCCGGCAGCATCGCCATACAGAGGGGCAATGGCGTCGAGTTGGGCGAGGCTGTCGCTGAGGCGCATGAGCCACACGCTCAGGGACGCGCGCGATTGCGGGAAATTCCGGGCGGCATCGGCAAGCGTGTCGAGCCACGGTAAAGCGTCGGTCGCATGGTTCCGCGCCAGTCGGCGCAACTCGGCCATGCCCTGCGACACACCGTGTTTGCGCATGGCAAGCTCCAGTGCCAATACCGGGTCTTGTCGCGCCGCGGCATCGCCCAGCAGAAACGGCGATTTCAACAGGTCGAGCAACGCGAGATGCGGAAAGTCGCGCGCCACGCACTCCATCCAGCGGTCGATGACGGCGGCGGCGGCGGTGGTCGAGAGCGTCCAGCCGGTTTCATCCTCGACCAGCACGTCCATGCGTTCAAGCAGTGCCCGGGTGCGGCGGGCGGTCTCGCGGTCGAGCGCGACGAGGGCAATCTTGCGCCGCCCGGCCTGTAATTGTTCGGCGACCCAGGACACGACTGCGCGCGCTACGGCTTCCAGATGGGGAGCGGCGCAGGCCTTGAGGCGCCCGTGCAATGGCGATGTTGGGTAAGCGCTTGCCAACCCGTATGCCCTTGCCTTGATGGGAGGGGTGTCAAGCTTCCAGGCGGTGTGCAGGGTGAGGCTCAGACCATCGCCGGAATGGGTGGCCAGCGCAAACAGGGTAACGGGTGCGGTCTCGGCGTAGCGTTCGAGAAAGCGCTTTTCCACCGGGGTTAATGGCCCGAGGGCATAGCCATAGAGCGGTTTTTCGGCCGTCTGCGCCAGCATGTCCAATGCGCTTGCGTAACGGGCTTGCGGATCGGTCCCGTCGTTGTTGAGGGTCAGCCAGACCGCCTCGATCAGCGCGGTTTCCCGGTCGGGCGCATCGGCATTGAGGGCGCGGATACGTCCGGCGATTTCTCCCCCCAGCCGCGCCGCGGACAATTCATCGGCGAGTGCCAGCAGTTCCTGGGTGAGTGCCCACTTATCTACATTTCCAAGCCAGGTCTCGCGTCGCAACACGCCATGGAGCCGCGCCAGCCGCCGCGACTGGGGTTCGGTGCCTGGCTCTGTCACGGTTTCCGCCCAAACCTTGAGCGGCGTGATAACGGGCGGGATGAGCGCGGGCAAACCCGCAACGCGCGCCAGTGCGCGCGCCAAGTCCTGCCCGGCGCGGCGGTTGGGGACGAGGACGATCAGTCCGGAAAGATCAGGCAGCGCACCGGCATGATGATTGAGCAGATAGCGGGCGACGTCCTCGGTGAGGGTGCCGCCGGAACTCGGCGCCAGCAGTATTTCGGCCATACTATTTGGGCGGCAGTGTGGCGACCAAGCGCTCGCCCAGGGCCACCCCGCATTTCAGGTCTGGATCGGATTCGAAACCATCCGGCGCGACGATGCCCAACCCGGTTAAGGACTTTCCGGTGAAATCCATTTCCCGCGCTCAGGGTTTGGCCAGTGTGTCTTGGGCTTGGTCAGGCTCGACGTGTGCCATGAGGCTGTCGTTGACGATGCCGCCAAATAACGTATTCTCGAAAACACTGAAATGGCCGCAAAAAATTTCCGCAATCGCTCGGTTAATTTTTCACCGTAGGCCATTTCCGCCCGCTCCCATGCTGGGATCTAACGCTCCAGGTACTTAAGCTTGTCCTTCACGCCCGCCCACTCATCCGCATCCGGCGGCGCGTCTTTGCGCTCGATGATGACTTTCCAGGTTTTCGCCAGTTCGGCATTCAACGCAATGTAGGCGCGCTGATCGTCCGGCACATCGTCTTCGGCGTAAATCGCTTCCACCGGGCATTCCGCCACGCACAGGGTGCAGTCAATGCACTCATCGGGGTCGATGACCAGGAAGTTGGGGCCTTCGTGGAAGCAGTCCACGGGACACACGTCAACGCAATCGGTGTATTTGCATTTGACGCAGGAATCGGTAACGACGTAGGTCATGGGATTTTCTTGACGGACACACGGAATGGAAAATTCTACCAGTATCCCGGGAACCGGTTCAAACTGAGCGTGTGCGCTGCCTTGCTTGACGCAGCAGGGTGGCAGGCTAGTCTTACGAGAAGGGGCCAGTCTATCCCTTTCCGTCGGCATGAAAATTATCCGCAAACCTTTTCATCGGAGGAGTCATGACTACCACTTGGATTCTTGTGGCCAATACGTCTCTGGCCAAACTCTACGCCAATCACGGACCCAGCAAGGGTCTGGAACGGGTCGGCGAGTACCTGCATCCGGAGAGCAGGGAAAAGGCGCTGAACCTGGTGAGCGATCGACCCGGCCATTATCAGGGGCGCGGTAACGGACATGGCGCCTACGTGCCGGCGACGGATCCCAAGCGTCATGAAGCAGAGCGGTTTTCCCTGGAAATAGCCAGGATGCTTGACGATGGCCGCACACATGGCCGCTATGAGCGGCTCGTCCTGGTGGCTTCCTCGCCTTTTATCGGCCTGCTCAAGGGCTGTATGTCCAACCCGGTGGCAAAGCTGGTTACGGCCAGCGTGGACAAGGATTACACCTCGGCCAGCGACAAGGAATTGGCCGGACATCTTGCGCAGTACGTTTGCCTGTAAGGCCACCTGACCGTTTCAATGAGGGCCCTCCAGCCGTGAACATGAAGCCTCCACGCCAACAATAATTTCGCCAGCATGGGGACGGAATCGCCATCCTCGAAAGCACCCCGAATTCAGCAGGCATTGACGAGCAGGCCCGAGTTTCTTACGATACCCGGGCAATAATAAAATCTCAACGATGCCAACCCTGATTTATTAACTCGAACCCGCAGGATCCGGGGGACATTCCCCACCCCTGAGGGATGCCCTGCGCACCGCCGTCAATCCCGCCCGCGACAGGCATTCACACACAATGAGGACACCATGAGCGAACATATCCATTACATTTCCGACGATTCATTCGAACAGGAAGTCCTGCAGGCCGGCGTGCCCGTGCTGGTCGATTATTGGGCGGACTGGTGCGGACCGTGCAAGATGATCTCCCCCATTCTGGATGAAGTGGCCAAGGAATACTCGGGCAAGCTCAAAGTCTGCAAACTCAACATCGACGAGAATCAGGCTACCCCACCCAAGTTTGGCATCCGCGGCATTCCCACCCTGATGATCTTCAAGAATGGCAATGTCGAGGCGACCAAGGTCGGCGCGCTGTCCAAATCCCAACTCACCGCTTTCGTTGACAGCAACATTTAAATTCAGCTAGTCTTTGCCGGACGCCTCCCGCCGCACAGAAAAACACTACGCGGCGCCGTCCGGCGCAATCCCACTCCCACTCCCGGCTCTTTCAAGCGAGCCATGTCAGGTCCTCCCCCATGCATCTTTCCGAACTCAAGCAAAAACACGTCACCGAACTCCTGGAAATCGCGGCCGCCAATGAAATCGACAACGCCAACCGTTTCCGAAAACAGGAACTGATATTCGCCATTCTCAAGACCCTGGCGAAGCGCGGCGAAAGCATTTACGGCGACGGAGTGCTGGAAGTCCTGCCGGATGGATTTGGTTTCCTGCGTTCACCCGAAACCTCCTATCTCGCCAACACCGACGATATTTACATTTCGCCCTCGCAGATTCGCCGTTTCAATTTGCACACCGGCGACAGCATCGAAGGCGAAATTCGCACCCCCAAGGATGGCGAGCGTTATTCCGCCATGACCAAACTCGACAAGATCAACGGCGAACCGCCCGAAGCGAGCAAGAACAAGATACTGTTCGAGAACCTGACCCCGCTGCATCCGGACAAGCCGCTCAAGCTGGAGCGCGATATCAAGGCCGAGGAAAACATCACCTCGCGCATCATCGACATCGTGGCGCCCATCGGCAAAGGCCAGCGCGGTTTGCTGGTGGCTTCACCCAAATCCGGCAAGACCGTGATGCTGCAACATATCGCCCACGCCATCACCGCCAACCACCCTGACGTGGTGCTGTTCGTGTTGCTGATCGACGAACGTCCGGAAGAAGTGACGGAGATGAGCCGCACCGTGCGCGGCGAAGTCATTGCCTCGACCTTTGACGAACCGGCTAGCCGCCACGTACAGGTTGCGGAAATGGTCATCGCGCGCGCCAAGCGCCTGGTCGAACACAAGAAGGACGTAGTCATACTGCTCGATTCGATTACCCGTCTTGCTCGCGCCTACAATACCGTGCAGCCGACTTCCGGCAAGGTGCTCACCGGCGGTGTCGATGCCAGCGCCCTGCAAAAACCCAAACGGTTTTTTGGCGCCGCGCGCAACATCGAGGAAGGCGGCAGCCTCACCATCATCGCCACCGCACTGGTCGAGACCGGCAGCCGGATGGACGATGTGATTTACGAAGAATTCAAGGGTACCGGCAACATGGAAATCCATCTCGACCGCAAAATGGCCGAGAAGCGCCTATACCCGGCGATCAACGTCAACCGCTCCGGCACCCGCCGCGAAGAATTGCTCATTCCGCCCGAAGTGTTGCAAAAAGTCTGGGTGTTGCGCAAATTGCTCTATCCCATGGACGATATGGAGGCGATGGAATTCCTGGTCGATAAAATCCGCGCGGCCAAGAACAATGCAGACTTCTTCGATAGTATGCGGCGAGGCTAAATTCTTCGAGAAGTCGTCCTGCGACCCCCCGCTTTGCGGACACCGTGGCGTAAGTCAGCATTCTTTTCTGATTGTCCCCTATTTCAAAAGCAGACCCCCACCGGCAGTGCGGGAGGGGCCAGGTCAGGTCGTTCAGGCGCAGCCGCCGAAACCGGGCATGGGTGTCAGCACCACCTCTTCGCGGTAGTGGTCTTGCAACGCATCCAGCAGCTTTTGGTGGATGCCGCCAAAACCGCCGTTGCTCATCATGAGGACGTGGTCGCCGGGGCGGGCGTCCTTGACGAGGGCAGCGACGAGACTGTCGAGCCGATCCCAGGTGCTGGCTTTCTCGCCTAACGGGGCCAGGGTCTCCGCAGCGTCCCAGCCAAGCCTGGCGCCGTAGCAGTAGACCTGGTCGGCTCCAGCGAGGCTGCCTGGCAATTGTGCTTTCATGACGCCGAGTTTCATGGTGTTGGAGCGCGGCTCCAGCACGGCGAGGATGCGCGCCTTGCCGACCTTGCGGCGTAATCCTTCAAGCGTGGCGGCGATGGCAGTGGGGTGGTGGGCGAAGTCGTCGTAGACAGTGATGCCGTGAACGGAACCGCGCACTTCCATGCGGCGCTTGACGTTTTCGAAGCGCGACAGGGCATCCATCGCGGCGGCCACCGGCACCCCAACATGGCGGGCGGCGGCGACGGCGGCGACGGCGTTGAGGCGGTTGTGCTCGCCCAGCAGGGACCAGTTCATCCGTCCCTGCGATACGCCCCTGAACGCCACCTCAAAAGCACCCTCATGATCGGTCTCGCCTGCCGACCACCCGGCTGCCACGCCGAAACGTTCCACCGGCGTCCAGCAGCCGCGTTCCAGGACGCGCTCCAGAGCGAACTCGTGTCCGTTGCTGACGATGAGACCGTTGCCCGGCACGGTGCGCACCAGATGATGAAACTGGGTTTCGATTGCGGCGAGGTCGGGGAAAATATCGGCGTGGTCGTATTCCAGGTTGTTCAGCAGTGCGGTGCGCGGGCGGTAATGCACGAACTTGGAGCGTTTGTCGAAGAAGGCGGTGTCGTATTCGTCGGCCTCGAGCACAAAGAAAGGGCTGTCGGTCAGCCGCGCCGAGATGCCGAAATTCTGCGGGATGCCGCCGATGAGAAAACCGGGGTTGAGTTTCGCGTCCTCAAGTATCCACGCCAGCATGGATGCTGTGGTGGTCTTGCCGTGGGTGCCCGCCACCGCCAGCACCCATTTGCCGTGTTGATCGCCCGCGCCGTTGACCGATGCAGGGTGCAGGACGTTTTCCGCCAGCCATTGCGGGCCGGACGTGTAAGGCAGACTGCGATTGAGGATTTCCTCCATCAACGGATTGCCGCGCGTGACCACATTGCCAACAACGAAGATGTCGGGATGGAGATCGAGTTGCGCAGCGTCCCAGCCTTCGATCAGCTCGATGTCGAGGGCGCGTAATTGATCCGACATGGGCGGGTAGACATTGGCATCACAGCCGGTGACGGTGTGGCCGGCGGCGCGGGCGATGGCGGCAATGCCGCCCATGAAGGTGCCGCAGATGCCGAGAATGTGAAGATGCATGAGCCGGTTCGGGCGTGGGGTGAAGAGCCGCAATTATCCCACAGCCATGCGCGCGGCTTAAGCGCCCTGGTTGCCAGAGGCGCGGCCTTGCCGGATCAGATGGGTGAGCAGCGCCCGCAGTTTGGCGGGACGCAGCGGTTTGTGCAGAATGGGAAAACCGGCCTGATTGATGGCCTGGATGGTTCCGGGCGCGGTGTCGCCGGTGACCAGCACGGCAGGAATGTCGCTGTGGAAATGCTCGCGCAACCTGGCAATGACTTGCAGGCCGTCGCTATTGCCCGGCAGGCGGTAGTCGGACACGATCACATCGGGCGTGCGCCCGGTGCCTTCGAGCAGATGCAGCGCTTCCTCCGCGCTGCGCGCCGCGACCAGGTCAAGCTTCCAGTTGTCGAACAGCTCGGCCATGCCCTGAAGAATCGCTTCCTCATCGTCCACCAGCACCACCAGCGCATCCTCCGCCAGTGTGCCGGGGATGGGGGAGGGCAGGCTGATTTGCGCCAGCCGCGGATTGCCGGGCGGCACGTCGATCGTGAAGACAGAGCCCCGGTCCGGTCGCGAGCGCAGGCCGATGCGGTGACCCAGCAGCCGCCCCAGACGCGAGACGATGGCCAGCCCCAGCCCCAGTCCCTTGCTGCGGTCGCGCTCGGGATTATGCAGTTGCACGAATTCCTGAAACACGTTCTGCTGCTGTTCGACCGGGATGCCGCGCCCGGTATCCCATACCGAAAGCTGCACACTGCCGCGCCGCGGGCGGCAACCGACCAGAACACCGCCGCGATCGGTATAGCGTATTGCATTCGACACCAGATTGATAAGTACACGCTCGAGCAGGAGGGGGTCGCTGTACAGGTATCCGGGACAGTTCCGGATGCGCAATTGCAGGCCCTTTTCCTTGGCCACCGGCGCAAACTGGCTGCGCAGGTCGTCGAGCATATGCTGCGCCGGGAAATGTACCGGATGGACTTCGATTACACCGGCGTCGAGTTTGGATATGTCCAGCAAGGCGTTGAACAACAGTTCCATCGCAGCGGTGGAGGCTTCGATGTTGTCGACCAGTTTCTTCGTTTCCGGCTGCTGGTTGCGTTCCTTCAAGGCCGTCACGAACAGCGTCAGCGCGTGCAATGGCTGGCGCAGGTCGTGGCTGGCGGCCGCGAAGAAGCGGGACTTGGCGATATTGGCGCGTTCCGCTTCCTCCTTTTTCGCTGCGAGGTCGGCCGTGGCGTGCGCGATGCGGATTTCCAGTTCGCTCTGGTTGGCTTGCAGCACTTCCGCCATTTGGTTGATCCCCGCGGCCAGGGTGCCGATTTCTCCTCCCGCGGCCACCTCGGCGCGAACCTGCAAATCGCCCTGGGCGATGCGTTCCACCGCCTCGCCCATATGCCGGAGCTGGCCTGCCAGCCAGTTGCTCAGATGCCACGCCAGCATGCCGGTCAGCGTCAACGCCGATAGCACCAGCAACAAGGCGCGGATGAATATGTGCCGCCGGTATTCGGCAAGCTGAGCCAGGTCGACTCCTACCCGTACCTGGCCCCATGCGGCGCCATGCACGGACTGCGCCGCGTTTGGGGCATACGACTCCGCACGCGCTTCAGCACGTAGCGGATCGGAGTCCTTCAGGGAACGACGCTGTCCGTCACGCCGTTCCGGGGCAGGGAGCCAGATGGATTGCTGTGCGCTCAGGTATCCATCCTGCCGCAGCAAGCCGGGCTTATTCCATGCGCTGTCCAATTCGGACGATGCATCCTTGGATGCAGCGGCCATTTTCGACGGTGCAAGGAGGCTGGCCGGATTCGCGGTGGAAACCATGCCGCTGTCTCCAGCCGCGGCAATGCGCCTGCCCTGCGCGTCGACCACCACAACATAGGCAAGCTGGCTACGGATCTGTTCGGTTTGAAGAATATGGTTGACGACAATTTCGTTACCGCCGACCAGCGCATAAGGCAAGGTGGCGGCGAGGTGGTGCACCGCGTCGCTGGCGCTCTCGGCGAGCGCCTGCTCGGCAGCCGTGACGCAGCGGTCGGCAAAATAACCGGCCAGACCCAGCTCGGCGAGCGATGCGGGCACCAGCGCAATGAGCAGCATCTGGGTGCGTATGCTGGCATGGCGGAAACGGAAAAGGCTGGGCGGTTTGCCGGGCGCCAACACGGTCAGTTCAAGTTACCAGGTTATAAATGATGCATCGTCAAGAATGGCCGATGCATGGGCTAATGGCCGGAATCCAGGTTGATTCCCAGACGCTGTGCCGCCAGCACGGCCTCGGTGCGGTTGTTTACGTTGAGTGCGCGGAAAATTGCCGCAACGTGGATTTTGACCGTGCCCTCGGAGAGGTCGAGCGCGCGCGCGATCACCTTGTTCTGGTGGCCCTGTACCAACAAGCGCAGCACCTCCATCTGGCGCGTGGTCAGCCCGGTATGGCGCAAGGCGGCAAAGGCCGCCGTATCCTGCTGCCCATGCAGGCCTGAGTCCGGCTCGACCATCAATGGCGGCACATAAATTCCCCCGGCCAGAACCAGTTGCAGTGCGGACACCATCACGGCGGGGGAGGATGACTTGGTAATGAAACCCAGCGCACCGGCATCGAGCACGCGCTTGATGTCGTAATGGGATTCGGATGCCGATAACACGACCAGGGGGATTTCCGGAAAGCGCGTGCGGAACTCGGTTACTCCCTGTACGCCGGTGAAGCCGGGCATGCTGAGATCGACCAGCGCCATGTCGAGGTCGGGGTGGTGTTCAGTTTGACTGAACAGGCTGGGGTAATCGTGTGCATCGACGATTTCCACATGTTTGCTCAGTTGAGCGAGTACGTGGCGCACACCCTCACGCATCAGCGGGTGGTCATCGGCCAGCAAGATCTTCATCGTCGCCTTCGCTGCTTGATACGAATTATTCTAGTCCATGCATCGGCCATTCTTGACGATACATTATGAGCAGGACGCTGCCGGTCTATTTCTTACCGCGGATTTTGGCAATGCCCTCTTCAATGGCGCCATCGATATAGGCAAAGTAATAATCCGGGGTCAGCAGGCCGACGATGGCGTCCGACACTTCCCGTCCCTGCGCGTCAAATACCTTGATCGTCGGCACCATGAATACCTTGTTCTCGACCGCGAAAGCGCCCTCGGTCCCCTTCCGGCCGTCAAACAGGGTGAGCGGATTTTGCGAGCCTGCCTCGACCTCGCGGATCACGACTTTGTCCTTGTAGGCAGGGTCCTTCAGCATGGGCAGCAGGTATTCGTTTTTTACCCGATGGCAGAAGTGGCAGTCCGGGCTTGAAAACAGCACCATGATCGGTATCTTGCGTGCCGCGGCATCCTGCCCGTCTGCCTTGAAATTGCGCGCCTGGGGCAGGCGGTCAAGCGCCTGCGCCGGAACCGACATGATGAAGACACATGCTAATATTGCCGCCAGCAGTGTGATGAATCGGCTCATTCGCGTATTTCCTGTTGCTCGATGGTGACAATAGTGTCGTGCCACCGGGCAAAATTAAACGGTTATTTTCTACCCCCATGCCAGTTTTGACCATAGCCTCCCGTGAAAGCGCCCTCGCCATGTGGCAGGCGGAGCACATTCGCGATCGCCTGAAGACGCTGTATCCGGCATACCAGGTCAACATTCTCGGCATGACCACGCGCGGTGACCAGATTCTCGACGTTACGCTCTCGAAAATCGGCGGCAAGGGCCTGTTCGTCAAGGAGCTGGAAGTGGCGCTGGAACAGGGGCGCGCCGACCTCGCCGTGCATTCGATGAAGGATGTACCGATGGAACTGCCGCCCGGGTTTGAACTGGCGGTCATCGGCGAGCGTGAGGATCCGCGCGATGCCTTTGTGTCCAACCGGTTCGAGCGCTTGTCCGAATTGCCGCCTGGCGGACGTGTCGGCACCTCCAGCCTGCGCCGTGAAGCGCAATTGCGGGCGCGTTACCCGCATCTCACCGTGTTGCCGCTGCGCGGCAATGTCGGCACGCGCCTGCGCAAACTCGACGAAGCCCAGTTTGACGCCATCCTGCTCGCCGCCGCGGGTTTGAAACGTCTCGGTCTGGGTGACCGCATTCGCAGCCTGCTCGCGGTGGAAGAAAGCATCCCCGCCGCGGGACAAGGCGCACTGGGCATTGAAATCCGCAGCGAGAATCCTTCCGTGGCGGCCTTGCTTGCCCCGCTCAACCATCCCGAAACGGCCGCTTGCGTGCGCGCCGAACGGCAGGTGAGCCGGGTTTTGGGCGGCAGTTGCCAGGTGCCGTTAGGCGCGCACGCAGTATTGCAGGGTGAAGAACTGGTCTTGCACGGCTTTGTTTCCAGTCCCGACGGCAGCGCCTTCATCCACGATACGGCGCATGGCCCCATGAACGATCCCGAAGCCGTCGGGCAGGCGCTTGCCGACAAGCTTCTGGCGCAGGGTGCGCGCTCCATTCTGGATTCGCTGCCAGCCCAATGACTGCGCCGCTCGCCGGGCGTAGCATCCTCGTCACCCGTCCCGCGCATCAGGCGGCAGCCCTGGCGCAGGGTATCGGCGACGCAGGCGGTGATCCGGTGCTGTTCCCTGCGCTGGAGATTCGCGCCGTAGTCGATGACAAGCTGACGGCACTGATCGACCGCCTGCACGAGTTTCATGCCGCCATTTTCATCAGCCCCAATGCGGCTCAATTTGGCGCGCACAGCATTGTGGAACGGCGTACTTTTCCGGCGCCGCTTCAATACTTCGCGCTGGGGCCCGGCACGGCGCGCGAACTGGATTTGCAGGGACTGCATCATGCCACTGCTCCTGACGGCCAGGATACCGAAGCGCTGCTTGAAATTGCCGGAATTGCAGAACGTCGCGGGCAAGCGCATCGTGATCTTTCGGGGCGTGGGCGGGCGGGAATTGCTGGCGGAGTCGCTCAGGCTGCGCGGAGCCATGGTTGAATACGCAGAATGCTACCGGCGTGTGCTGCCCCATGCGGATGCCGGCCCGCTGCGTGCCCGCTGGGTCAGGGGAGAGATCCACGCTGTCACCATTACCAGCGCGGAAATCCTGCATAATCTGGCGGTACTGCTGGGCGAGGCCGGGACGGCTTTGCTGCGCGCCACCCCGGTTTTTGCACCGCATGAGAAGATCGCCGAAGCAGCCCGGCGATTTGGTATCCATCGGGTCATTGCAACGCCCGGCGGCGATGCGGGCCTGTTGCAGGGCCTTGTTAACTGGTTCAGAGCACACCCATGAGCGAAGCTCCGGTCTCTTCACCCTCCAGATCCCACGCTGTTAATTGGGCGTTGATTCTTGCCGCGCTGGCTTTGGGGCTGACCTTGTGGTCATGGCTGGATAATCGCGAACGTGCGCGCGACGTCAAGACCGAGCTTGGGCGTCGGCTTGCCGAATCCGACTCGGGCGTCAAGGAGTCGAAATTGCTGGCGCGCAACGCCGACGAAGCCATGCGCCAGGCAACTGCGCGACTCGCGCAACTCGATGCCCAGCTTGCCAATTCACAGCAACAGCAGTTATCGCTCGAGGCGCTCTACAAGGAATTGTCGCAGGGGCACGATCAGTGGACTCTGGCCGAGATCGAACAGGTCCTGCTTACGGCGGCGCAACAGTTGCAGTTGGCGGGGAATGTACACGCCGCGATTATTGCGCTGGAGTCTGCCGATACCCGTTTGCAAAGGCTGAACAAACCCCAGTTCACCGCCTTGCGGCGGGCTATTGCCGCGGATCTGGCCCGGCTCCGCGCCTCGCCCCAGATTGATATAACGGGTTTGAGCGCCAAGCTGGATGCACTGGTGGCGCAACAGGCGAATTGGCCGCTCGCCAGCGCCCATGCAACCGCGGTGGCGTAACCAATACCCGACCGGCGCCCGCTTGATTTCGGCAATGAGCTTCTCGCTGAGTTCAAGAGCATTGTCCAGATCCGCCGCATCGGGGCGGGCGAAACGGCCTTGCTGCCACCGGAGCAGGAATACTTCCTGCGCGAGAACATTAAACTTCGTTTGCTATCCGCGCGTCTTGCCTTGCTGTCGAAGGATCAGGCCGGCTTCCATGCGGATATCGTTTCCGCTGAACAGCTTCTGGCCAAATACTTCAACAACCGCGATGCCGCTGTCAGTGCGGCGCTGAACGAACTGAAGCGGCTTGGCAGTCTGCAAATCGCGGTTCAGACACCCGACATTCAGGCCAGCCTTACTGCGCTGGGAAGCTACAGGGCACGCTGATTGGAACGCCTGAATATTTTCGTTACGTCACGCCTGCGGAGGCCGGAGCCCCACAAGGGGACTCCGATCCGCTACGGGCTGAAGCCCGTGCGGAGTCGCATGCCCCGCAAGGGGGTTGCCGGGCGAAGTCCGGCATGACGAATTTTCAGAGTTACCCCGATGCGCTGGCTGATCTCGCTCCTTATACTGGCCGTGCTTGCCGTGGGCTTGGCATTGGCTGGCCGCTACGACCCGGGTTATGTCGTACTGGTCTATCCGCCATGGCGCATCGAAGTGTCCTTCATCGCCTTTATCCTGTTGTTGGCAGGCCTGGTTTCGGGCGCCTATATTCTCACCCGGCTGGCGGTGATGACCCTGAGCCTGCCGCAGACCGTGCGCGAACAACGTGCCCGGCGCGAGGCGGAACACCGCGATGCGGCTTTTTCAGGGGGATTGCGCGCGTATGTCGAAGGCCGTTATCAGGATGCGGAGCAGGCGCTTGGCGACTGGCAAGGTGAAGCTGCGCGACTCGGGCTCGCCCGCGTGCTTGCCGCCCGCGCGGCGCAGGAAATACGCGCCATCCCGCGACGCGATCTGCACCTGACCGAAGCGGCGCTACATGGGGCGGAACTCGCGGCACGTTTGGTGGAAGCCGAAGCCCGACTGGATGCCAAGGATGTCGCCGGCGCATTGGCCGCGATTGCCGCCGCCAAAGACACACGCCCCTCAACATACCGCGTTGCTGCGCCTGGAACTCAAGGCGCGCCAGCAGGCCGGGCAATGGGATGAGGTGCAGAAACTCACCGAGCAGCTTGCCCGCGCCAATGCCCTGGAACCTGCGCATGCCAATCAGTTGCGCCGCACCGCCTACGCGGAAAATCTCAGGCGCCGTGCCGACGACGACCGCGCCCTGCTCGACTACTGGAAAAAAGTGCCGGACGAATTCAAGACCGATACCCTGATCGCTCGTGCCGCCGCGCAGGCATTTCTAAAATGCGGAGGTCAGGACACCACCCTTGATATCCTCGAAGCGGCGCTCAGGCGCGAATGGCATGAAGAGCTTGTCGCCCTGTATGGCAAGGTGCGTGGTGGCAGTCCCGCCCGCCAGATCGAGCAGGCCGAAAAATGGCTGCATGCCCGGCCGCGTGATGCACAGTTGTTGCTGGCCCTGGCCGAACTCTGTAGCGCGCAGGAACTCTGGGGCAAGGCGCAAAGCTATCTGGAAGCCAGCCTCGCTGTCGCCCCCACCGCCGAAGCGCACATGCGCATGGCTGAACTCCGGGAAAAGACCGGGCAAATCGGCGAAGCCTGCCAGCATTATCAGAAGGCGCTAGCCTTGTGCAGATCGGAGAATGGGTGAGATGAATGCATTGGCCATTATTGACAATGCATAATCAGATGCAGCGGGTATAGGGCGGTTGGCTTTACGCTGTAGGTTTTTTATATTCAGGCAGCCACGGAGTCCGCTGCATACACAAACGAATCCGCAAAGAATTCGTCTTCCGGCAGGCCACGCTGCTGGTGGAAGGTGGCGCGGGCGCTGTCGACCATGACCGGCGCACCGCAGGCGTAAACCTGATAGCCGGATAGGTCGGGGAAGTCTGCGAGCACGGCTTCATGGACGAAGCCGGTGCGGCCCTGCCACCGGTCGGCGGGTTCGGGACTGGAAAGCACCGGGATGAAGCTGAAGTCGGGGCGCTCTCGCTGCCACTGTTGCGGCACTTCGGCCATGTACAAATCCTTCAGCGAGCGCACCCCCCAGTAGAGCACCATCTGACGGTCCATGTGCGCGGCGAAGGCGTGTTCCAGCATGCCCTTGATCGGCGCGAAGCCGGTGCCTCCGGCGACAAAGATCATGGGCTTGTCGGAATCCTCGCGGATGAAGAAGCTGCCGAGCGGGCCTTTCAGCCGGAGAATGTCGCGTTCCTTCGCAGTGGAAAATAGCGGGTCGCTGAACAGGCCGCCCGGCACATGACGGATATGCAGTTCCAGTTGTGCATCGTCGTGCGGCGGGTTGGCGAGCGAGTAGCTGCGGCTCTTGCCGTCCCTGAGCAAAAAGTCGATGTATTGCCCGGCCAGGAATTGCAGACGTTCGTTGGCGGGCAGTTTGATTTTCATCACCATGACATCGTCGGCGCGTTTTTCCAGTTTTTCCACGCGGCACGGCAGCGTCTTGGTGACGATGTCTTTCGCGGCGCCGATTTCCTTGGCTTCTATGGTAAGGGCGGACAGCGGCCTGGCGCGGCAGAACAGGGCGCGACCCTGGGCTCGTTCTTCCGGCGTGAGTGCGTTATCCTGATACGTGCCGTAATCCAGGCTGCCCGCCAGCACTTTTCCCTTGCAGGAACCGCACGCGCCATTGCGGCAACCATAAGGCAGGGAAAAGCCTTCGCGCAGGGCGGCTTCGAGTATGGTTTCGTCGTCGATGACGTTGAACTGGTGGCCGCTGGGCTGGATCGTGACCTGAAAGGGCATGGCTTAATATAATGGACCTCAAACGCTGCGAATTATCGCCCGACTTGTCGGGCTTTTGACCCCTGCAATCCTGTGGTTACCCGATGTGAAACGAATCCTGATTATTGGTTGCGGCGATGTGGGCGAGCGGCTGGTGCGCCAGTATCGCAGCCAGGCGAAATTCTTTGCCCTGACGCGCAGTGAAGAGAAGGCCGCCCGCTTGCGCGCGCTGGGCGCGGTGCCCTTCATCGGCGACCTGGACCGGCCGGCGACCCTTGCGCGCCTGCCGGCGGCCGATGCGGTATTCCATTTTGCGCCTCCGCCCGCCGAGGGCGACACGGATACCAGAACCCGGCACCTGCTGCACGCCCTGTCGCGGCACGGCCGGCTGCCACGACATCTGGTCTATATCAGCACCAGCGGAGTGTATGGCGACTGCGGCGGGGCATGGGTGGACGAATCGCGCCCGCCCGCGCCGGTGAATGGCCGCGCCATCCGCCGGGTGGATGCCGAAAGGCAATTGCGCGCCTGGGGCAGGCGCCATGGCGTGCGCGTGTCCATCCTGCGCGCGCCGGGCATTTACGCGGCCGACCGCCTGCCGCTGGAGCGCATCAAACGCGGCACGCCCGCCCTGATTGCCCGGGACGACAGCTATACCAACCACATCCACGCCGACGATCTGGCGCGACTGGCATGGGCGGCGATGTTTCGCGGACGCCCGCAGCGCGTGTATCACGCCGTCGATGCGCAGCCGATGAAAATGGGTGACTGGTTTGACAGCTGTGCCGACGCCTTTGACTTGCCGCGTCCGCCACGCGTAAGCCGTGCCGAGGCGGAAGGGGCTTTGTCGGAGGCCTTGCTGTCGTTCTTGCGGGAATCCCGCCAATTATCGAACCGGCGGGCGAAGCGGGAATTGCGGCTGAAATATCTGTATCCGGCTTCGGATGATCTATTGAGGGAGATCAAACGATCGCGGGGACAGATGGCGCTGTTTTGATGGATACGCGGACATTCCAGTGAAGTGCTTTATTCTGTTTGGAACTTGTGAGCCTGCCCCCGGTGTCATTCCGTGA
Organism: uncultured beta proteobacterium; assembly: GCA_963726485.1. Taxonomy (GTDB): domain Bacteria; phylum Pseudomonadota; class Gammaproteobacteria; order Burkholderiales; family Thiobacillaceae; genus Thiobacillus. Next base: position 292,901 of record CAVSCL010000038.1, read on the forward strand.
TGCCGAACTTGATCCGGCATCCAGCGCGGCGTCAGCCGCTAACAGATATGACGCGCAAGCGCGGCTGAATTTAACGGAATTCCGGGTCAGGCCCGGAACGACGGAATTAATAAGATTTGCTGATTACGAAACAGTCCAGCCAGGACTTCTGCGATCGCCAACAGGCCCTTCGACACGGCGAACGGCAGCGATCGTGACCCTCTCAGCCCCCAAATTTCAATAATCCCCCCACCCCGGTAAAATCCGGCTCCATGATCGTCTACCTTCACGGTTTCAATTCCTCTCCGGATTCAGGCAAGGCACGCCAGATCGGCCACTTCATGAACGACCGGGGTCGGCCGGATGAATATTGCTGTCCTGCGCTGCCCAACAGCCCGCGCGAGGCCATCGCCAAGGTCGAGGCCACGCTGGCGCGCAGTCGGCCGGATTCGGTCACGCTGGTGGGCAGTTCACTGGGCGGATTTTATGCAACCCATCTTGCCGAGAAACATGGCTGGAAAGCGGTGCTGGTGAACCCGGCGGTGCATGCCCACAAGCTGATGCGCGATAGCCTGGGCGCCCAGACCAACTGGCACACCGGCGAGAAGTGGGTGCTCACAGAGACGCATCTGGCCGAACTCGCCGCGCTGGATGTGGCCGCCATTACCCGGCCCGAACGCTATCTGCTGCTGGTGCAGACCGGCGACGAGGTACTGGATTATCGCGATGCTGTGGCCTACTATGCGGGCGCCGCGCAGATCGTCGAAGACGGCGGCGACCACGGCTTTGCCGGGTTCGAGCGTCACTTCCAAACCATTCTGGATTTCTGATTTTTCATGCACCTGATTTTTGAAGAGGACGGCCATTTCAAGGCCGGTTCCATCCTGTCCGAAACCGACGCCACGGCGCAGGTGGAAACCGCATCGGGCAAGCGCAGCAAGATCAAGACGGCCAATATCCTGCTGCGCTTTGCCGCGCCTGCGCCGGGCGAGGTCATGGCCGAGGCCGAGACGCTGACGGCCGAACTCGACGCCGACTTCCTGTGGGAGGCGGCGGGGACCGACGAGTTCGGCTTCGAGCAGCTGGCGCAGGAATACTTCGGCCACGCGCCGCGCCCGGCGGAATCGGTGGCGCTGCTGCTGAAACTGCACGGCGCGCCGATCTATTTCCACAAAAAGGGCAAGGGACGCTACCGCCCGGCGCCGGCCGAAACGCTGGCCGCAGCCAAGGCCGGGCTGGAGAAGAAACGGCTGGCGGCAGAGCGGCAGGCGCGGCTGGCGGCAGAACTCGCAGCATTCAGACTGCCGCGAGGAATACGTTTCGCTGATCCCGCGCATCCTGATTGCACCGGACAAGAACACGCTGGAATACAAGGCGCTGGAAGACGCCGCGCAGCGTGCCGGTTTGTCGCCGCTGCGGCTGATCGAACGCTGCGGCGCGATTCCTTCGATCGCTCGACTTCCATCTGGCAAGCTTCCTGCTGGAGTATTTCCCGCGCGGCACGGACTTCGCCCCGGTCACCGAACCGATCGACCCGCCTACGCTGCCGCGTACCGATGTGGCGGCGTTCAGCATGGACGACGAGGCGACCACCGAAATCGACGATGCGTTTTCCGTCGTCTGGCTGGACTACGGGCAATATCCGCGTCGGCATCCACATCGCCGCCCCGGCCCTCGGCGTCGACACCCGGCTCCGCACTCGACGAGGTCGCGCGCGAACGGCTCTCGACCGTGTATTACCCGGGCAGCAAGATCACCATGTTGCCGGATACTTTCATTCACCACTACACCCTGGGCGAGACCCATGACTGCCCGGCGCTGTCGCTGTATGTCGAGGTCGCGCCGGATTTGCGCATCCTCGGCACGGAAACGAGACTGGAGGAGGTACACATCGCCGCCAACCTGCGGCACGAATCACTGGAGCAGCAATTCAACGGCGAAACACTCGCCAACCCCGATACGCCTGATTACGCTTATCGCCGTGAACTGGAATGGCTGTGGGCGTTTGCCGCTGCGCTGGAAGCAGGGCGCGGCAAGGCCGACACGGCGGACCGCATCGACTACAACTTCAAGGTGGTCGATGATCGCGTCGAACATCATGCCCCGCAAGCGCGGCAGCCCGATCGACAAAGTGGTGTCCGAGCTGATGATTTTTGCCAACGCGCATTGGGGCGGCTGGCTGGCCGAGCGGCGCGTGCCCGCGATCTATCGCGTGCAGAGCGGCGGCAAGACGCGCATGACGACCTCGCCCGAACCGCATCAGGGCCTGGGTGTGGACCAGTATGCGTGGTCGTCGTCGCCGTTGCGGCGTTATGTCGATCTGGTCAACCAGCGTCAGCTCATCAGCCTGGTGCAGGGGTCGGAGCCCGTTTATCCCCCGCGCAGCGAAAAGCTGTTCTCGGTCGTGCGCGAATTTGAGCTCGCCTACGACGCCTACAACGATTTTCAGCGGCGCATGGAACGCTACTGGATGTTGCGCTGGCTGCAACAGGAAAATATCAGCGAAGTCAGCGCCAGCGTTATCCGCGAAGACCTGGTGCGCTTCGACACCCTGCCCATGGTGACCCGTGCCCCCTCGGTCGCGGGCATTGTTGCCGGCAGCCGGGTGCGGCTGGCGATTTCGCGGATTGACCTGCTGGATATTTCTTTCCACGCGGAATATCTGGAAACGCTCAGCACGCCCGCTGACACGGTTGCAGCACTTCCGTAGAATCAGGGCATCATCCCGCTACGCGTCCACCTTGACCACGCTCATCCCCGTCACCCACGCCGCTCCGTCCAGAGAAAGCACCCGCATGGCGCTCGCCCTGCTGGCGTCCGCGGCGGTGCATGGCATGGTGTTGTCGACCCAGATCGTCCATATCAACCCGCGCCTGTTCGAGGACAACAGCATTCCGATCGACGTGGTGCTGGTCAATGCCAAAAGCCGTGAGTCTCCGCTCAATCCGGACGCTCTGGCCCAGGTCAATCTGGCCGGCGGTGGCAACACCGACGACGACCGGCGCATGAAAAGTCCGCTTCCCGCCAGCCCGGCCACCCGCTTGGGCGGCCAGGAAGCGGCCTTGCAGGCGCGCGTCAAGCAACTGGAGCAACAGGCGAAGCACTTGCTCACACAACTCAAGCCGCCTGCCCAGGTGGAAACCCAGCCCCCCCCAGCGAACCGGATCAGCCCGCGGTCACTGCCAGCGAGATGAATCAGCAGGCGCGCGATATGGCACAGCTGCAGGCGCGCATTTCCCAGCAATGGGACGATTACCAGAAACGCCCCAAGCGCGCTTTTGTCGGCGCCAATGTGCGCGAATACAGCTTTGCCCGTTACGTGGAAGACTGGGTCACCAAGGTCGAACGCATCGGCAACGTCAACTATCCCGAAGCCGCCCGCCGCCAGGGCATTTACGGCAGTCTCAAGCTCACCGTCGCGATTTATGCCGATGGCCGCATCGAAACCATCGAGGTCGACCGTTCCTCAGGTTCCAAAGTGCTCGACGCCGCCGCAGCAAAAATCGTCGAACTCGCCGCCCCCTACGCCCCCTTTCCCGAGGACATGCGAAAGAAAGCCGATATTCTTTCCATCACCCGTACCTGGACCTTTACCCGGTCGGATCAGTTGGTGGGCACGGAATAGTTCTCTTCCCGGCCTGGGAGCCTGTCGGGCTTAAGGAAAATCTGCCCTCGCCCGGATGGATTTTCGCTACGATTCTTCAAACCCGACAGGCTCCTGGCGGCTAGCCCGGATATTTCACCCGTAACAGGTCTGTACGCTTTGAAACCCGCACAAGATAAGGGTGCGAAGAAGATTCGGGGCGAAGATGGCTTTCTGCCGCCAACGGCTGCTACGCGGGTGCGCAGCAGCCATGGGGTGGGCTACGTCATCGGGGTGGCGCGCAATGCGCGGCTGCACCCGCAGGTGGGGGCGTGGGAAGCGGAACTCGAATCCGCCCTTGTTCGCCAACCCGGCGGTGAAATTCTTGCTGCTGACCAGACTGCACGGCTACCCCAGCTTCAGTTGGGACTGTTGAATTATCCGCGACAGGGTCTTCTTTACAGCCACCTTGCCATGCGGCGTCCACGCCATGCACATGAATACGTTCTTGTGCCAGGGCGATTCCTGCGGTAGTAACATTCATCATGGATTCTGCTGCTCTTTCAGGTTCGAGGCTTGGGAGTCCAATTCATTCGTTAAGACGGCCACGGGACACGCGAGACCATGACCCATCGTTTCTACATCGTTGATGTCTTTGCAGAGCGACCCTACTCGGGGAATCAACTGGCGGTTGTGATCGGCGCGGAAGCGCTTGCCGACGAAACGATGCAACAACTCGCGGCGGAGACGAATTATTCGGAAACGACATTCGTGACACCCGAGCCCGAGGATGATGGTGGGTACCGAGTGCGGATCTTCACGCCGGCGCGGGAGATTGCCTTTGCCGGGCATCCGATCCTCGGCACCGCGTGGGTCCTCCGCCATCATGTTGCGCCCGAGGATTCCGGGCCGGTACGGCTGAACATCGCGGTGGGGCAGATTCCGGTCTCTTTCGAGTCGTCCGCGGAGGGAGGAGAAATGGCGTGGTTTCTAGCGCCGCCGGCGAAGCTGGGTGCGAGCTGCGCCCGTGAACCCTTCGCAACAGCGCTGGGAATATCGCCTGATGACATTGCAACCGAGAGCCCGGTCCAGCAGATCACCGCCGGCATATCGGCCATGATCGTGCCGCTGCGCAGCCTCGACGCGTTGCGGCGGAGCAAGCTGGATCTCGACGCATACGCTTCGCTGGCGGCACAAGGGTTGCCACCGCTGGTCTACCTGTTCTGCCGCCAGACGCATCACCCTCAGAATGACCTGTGTGCAAGGTTCTTCTTCGAGGCGCATGGCGTGCGCGAGGATCCGGCGACGGGAAACGGCGCAGCATTCCTCGGCGCATACCTGCTGGAACATGGTCTATTGGGTGGGGCCGACTTGTCACTGCGGATCGAGCAAGGTTACGAAGTTCGCCGTCCTTCCCTTGTCATGCTGCGTGCGCGCATGGTCAGTGGATCACGTGAAATCAGCGTGGGCGGTCGTGTTGTTCCCACCATGCGGGGAGAACTGCTTTGAAACCGGGGGGTGCGGTCGCTCCTCCAGGTCGTTCGACGACTGTCATCCCGCGTTGCCGTGGATTGCAGGCCTCAGGGGCACCATGGAATCAGTCATCGCGAGTGCCAGCCCTTTGGGCGAGGCGGTTCGCTACAACGGCGGCGATATGCGATGTGATGACGATATCCTGCAACGCTGGCTACGCGAGGGGCGCGTCGTGTCCGTGTGTCCGGAGGTCGCCGGTGGCCTGCCTGTTCCACGTCCGCGCGCCGAGATCGCCCATGGCGCGGATGGCAGACTGGCGCTTGCGGGCATCGCCAAGGCCTTCGACGCCAATGGCCGGGATGTGTCGGCTTTCCTCGGACGCGGGGCGGAGCAGGCACTGGAACGGGCACGTGCACAGCAGATCCGGATTGCGGTCCTGAAGGAAGGCAGTCCATCGCGCGGGACGGGTTTCACCTTCGATGGCCGTTTCGCCGTCACCAGCGTGCCCAATCACGGCGTCACGGCCACTTTGCTGCAACAAGCCGACGTCCATGTTTTCAGCGAAGCACGGCTGGCCGAAGCGGATGTCCTCCTCAAATTGATCGAGGATGGAATCCAGCCTGAGCGGCGACGCCCATGCTGAAACTCCATGACCGGGAGGGGTCGGGAAACGCCTGCAAGGCTCGCTGGCTGTTACCTCTTCTGGATAGGGCTGCCGATTGCGGATGATCGGTCCTGCGGTTGAACCGGTGTCTTGAATACCTGGAGCTTCATTGTGTAGCTCCGCCCGACAATGTTTGGTCCAGCAATTCGATCCAGTGGCTGACCGGCACCGGCGAAACCGCTGCCAGGTGCGTCAGGCAACCGATATTGGCCGTCGCAATGGCAACCGGGCGGCTCGCCATCAGCGTCTCCAGCTTGCGCGCACGCAGCGCTTCGGAAAGTGTCCGTTGCAGGATCGAATAACTGCCCGCCGCCCCGCAGCACATGAAGGGATAGGATACGGGTACCAGTTTGAATCCGGCGCGTCGCAGCAGCTTCTCGACCACCCCGTTCAGTTTTTCGCCGTGCTGCAGGCTGCAGGACGACTGGAAGGCGATGCGTCGTACGGGCTGCGGTGCAGGATCATCCTGAAACGGGTCAGCTTTCCATTCTTCGGCGACAACCTCCGCGATGTCCCGGGTCAGGTCCGAAACGCGCTTCGCCTTCTCGCGGTATTGGGGATCGTCGTGCAGCAGCTGGCCGTAGTCGCGGAAGTGCATGCCACAGCCGCTGGCAGTAAGGACGATGGCCTCGGCACCCGCCTCGATGTGCGGCCACAAGGCATCGATATTCTTGCGCATGAAGGCACGCGCCTCGTCCGTTGCCGCCATGTGATGGCTCAAGACGCCGCAGCAGCCGTCGCTCGCCGCAATCAGCCGAATGCCGAAGCGATCCAGCACGCGCGCCGCGGCAGCATTGATATCCGGCGCCAGCGCCGGTTGCACGCACCCCTGCCAGATCACCATGCTCCGGGCATGAGCGTGGTCCGGCCAGGCGCCGGCCGGCCGTCGCTGCGGAATCCTGGCACGCAGGTCGGCCGGCAGGAATCGGCGCAGGGCCTGTCCGGTGCGCAGCAGTGCGGTGAACCGGTAGCGGTGGGGCACCACGGCACGCACCGCCCGGCGCGCCAACTTCTCCTTCAGCGGGCGTTGCACGTCCTTTTCGACCAGTTCCCGCCCGATATCGAGCAGGCGGCCGTAGCGAACGCCTTGCGGGCAGCTGGTTTCGCAGGACCGGCAGCTGAGGCAGCGATCAAGATGCAACTGCAGGTTGGCGCCGAACGTTCTACCCTCAAGCGTTTTCAAGGTGTAGGCCGGGGGCAATGAATCAACGCTGGGCTCCTTTCCCTCCAGCATTTGCTTGATCATATAGATGCGTCCGCGCGGTCCGTCCCACTCGTCGTCGAGCAGCCGGAAGGTCGGGCAGGTGAAGGTGCATTGACCGCATTGCACGCAGGGTTGCAGAAGTGCTTCCGCTTCCCGGCCCAGGTTGGTATCAAGGTAGATTTCGGCCAGCTCGATTTGCATTTAACAGTTCCAGGTGGACACATGGCGCGCGACTTCGATAGTGCACGAGGACCCTACACAAATCGTCGTCAACTCCCACTATGACTCGGACAAAGTGGGTTGTCCAAGACCTTATTCCGATGGTGCCAATAGAAATGGATTATGTATTTCGCGCATCCCTTTTCAATGGTGTGGCCGCTAACTGTTCGCGGTCACACGGGTAAGATTCCGACATAACTGAACACCCCGACGCGGGAACTCGGCAACGAACGTTTTCGCGCCATAACGCGTTTGCATCAACGGACGAGCGACGTTCGCCGTGTTTGAAGATGTGCCGGCGCCACGCACGGGCGTCAAACCGGCTTTTTTCTGGTTGACCCCAGATTTGCAGACCACTTGTCGGCAGATTCGACCCCGAATGCTGCCGGTGCTCGGGTTACGGGCCCGGATGCCAACGGTGGTGTTTCGTCGACGGAGTCATCGAAGGGGAACTTGCATTCGTCATGAGCGCACACATCGACCATGGGGCAGGGTCTGAATCTGTGACAGGGTTTCACCTGACATCTGGCAGCAGACCATTCCGCCGCCAGGTCGCCAAAGGCCTGACAGGCCGGGCTCTTATACGTGTCTTTGCGGCAGATGAGAGAGATCGTGTGATGAGGCAGTTCGGGCAGCAGGGTAATCGAATGAAGGCCGTGCTGCGAGCAAGCTATGGTGTCGGGGAGTATGGTGGCGAGCCGGCCCAGTCGGACGATTTCTATGATCACGCTGAGCGAGGTAGCCTCCATCGCGATGCGTGGCGTGATGCTGTGTTCAAGGCAATACAGGTCAAAGTGGCGTCGCAGCGCATAATCAGTATTGAACAGCACCAGGGGTTCCCGCTCCATTGCATGGCCGTTCAGCGGCTCCGTCTGTCCGGCACGCGGGTGAGCCTTGCCGACAGCAAGGTTGAGCGTTTCGATGAACAGGATATGGGTGTCGATTACGTCCGAATGACCCTCGGTTGAAAGCGTGCTGCCAAAGGCAATACCGATATCAACACGGTCTTCAGCCAGGGCAGCCTCGATGTCACTCTGGGGCATTTCCAGCGTGCTCAGGGTGATGCCGGGATAGCAGGCGTTGAAGTGGTCCAGCAATGGCGTGGCCAGGTAATCGGTGATGGGCGTCATACCCAGGCGGAGCGAGCCGCGGCTCAAATCCTGCAACTCATGGATGGCACGCTTTCCCGCGTCCAACTCTCCCAAGGCGCGGCGGGCATGGTGCAAATAGACTTCGCCGGCAGCAGTCAGTCGCACGGTCCGCCCGGACCGGTCCAGTAACTGCACGTCCAGTATGTCCTCCAATTGCTTGATTTGCTGCGACAGTGTCGGCTGCGAGACATACAGCACTTCCGCCGCGCGAGTGAAGCTATGGTGTTCCGCCACTGTGGCCAGGTAGCGGATAGAACGCGGGAAAATAATATTTCGATCCATAGTTAACCCCTATAGAACTCATCAGAAATTAGTCTTGGAAAACGATACGCGCATGATACATAGTTAGGTCCAACGATGGTTTGAGAACTGTTCTTACGTGCGCGGCATGCGTTGGCGGTTGACCAAGATAAGCGTCTCACACCATTAGGGCAGTACTTAGGCAATTATTAAACTGGGTAGTGTGAGGTTATCCGATCATCTGTAAATACTATTCCCTAACCGTCGTCCAGCCCCGGCCGGACGACACGATCCAAAGTGAGTGCGAAACAGGAGGAGACAATTATGCATATTGAACCAGGTATTGTTGATGGCGCCAAAGTGGTGCTTAGCTATGTTACGGCCGCAGGGGTTACGGGTTATTCAGCCAAACTAGCGTTGAACACGATCAAGCAGGACGGGGTCGTTCCGTTCGCCATTCGCAGCCTGATAACGACAGCCCTCGTATTCAGCTTCTTCCAGCTGTTGCCGCATTATCCGGTTGGCGTGTCAGAGGTGCACCTTATCTTAGGAACTACACTCTTTCTCATGTTCGGAGCCGGCCCTGCCGCAATCGGCTTGGCTCTGGGATTATTGACGCAAGGACTTTTCTTTGTGCCTGCTGACCTGCCTCAGTATGGCATGAATGTAACCACGCTCCTGGTGCCGCTGCTGGCTGTCAGCGCTCTGGCTCGCCGCATCATTCCGGCAAACACGGCCTACAAGGATGTGAAATACGGGCAGTGTCTGGCGCTGTCAACAGCCTACCAAGGCGGTGTGGTGGCCTGGGTTGCGTTCTGGGCGCTTTATGGTAGAGGGGTGGGAGTTGAAAACCTTGCTGCGGTCGGTACATTTGGCGCCGCTTACATGACAGTCATCATTATCGAGCCGTTGTTGGACCTGGTAGTTCTAGGCGCAGCGAAAGGGCTGCATCAAATCCAGGACAGCAAGGTTTTCCAACCGCGTCTCTATCGCGCTGAAACCTGACTCGAAAAAATGAGGTCTCCGGTTTCTCCAGCCGGACTTAACACACTTGGCTAAGGGGCGAGTATTTCGCCCTGCGGCCCGGTGCTTCCGAGTCAACACGCAAGGAGCGCGCAGATGAACAAAGCGGAAATGAAAGAAGCCATTCTCCAGGCCAAATTCGAAAAAGGTCTGAAATGGAGCGACATCGCCAAGGCCGCAGGCCTGTCCGCCGAGTACGCCTGTTCGGCATGCCTCGGCATGAACCACCTGGAAAAGAAGCAGGCGGATGCAGTGGCCAAGCTGCTCGGCTTGGGCAAGGAGGTTTCGACGGCACTGCAGCGCTTCCCACACAAGACCTGGAATCAGGCGATCCCCACCGACCCGGTAATCTATCGCTGGTACGAGATCGTTGGCGTGTATGGCGAAACCATCAAGGAACTGATCCACGAGAAGTTCGGCGACGGCATCATGAGCGCAATTGACTTCACAATGGAAATAGACAAGCAGGAAGATCCTAAGGGCGATCGTGTTGTGGTCAAGCTGAATGGGAAGTTTCTGCCTTACAAATCCTGGTAGCGACGGGCGGGGCGTGTTGTCGCGCTGGATAGGCTGTGGTTCGTCAGTTTGTCCCGTGGTACCCGTCTCGAAGACTTCCCCCGATGACTCGAAGCCGCGCTCGGAATCACCCCGGCCCTGAGCATTCGAATACGGATCGAGGTGAAGCATGGTCGCCCGTGATCCGCACAGATTTGTCAATGAACTTGATGCCGCGGTCGGAAGCGCAAGCTACTTCAGGTCCTTCGCGGGAACGTACGTGCCGTACGTCATGAGTTCGGGTCTGCTGTCACCGGAGGAGCCGGAGGCTTGGCTCACGGCGCAGCGGCAGGCGATGGAAACGGAACATTTTTCGCGTCATGCAACTATTACACGTAACTGGCGTGCCGCGTTTAGCGCGGCTGAAAGCAAGCGTGACGCCTAGGGGTGTCCCGGTTAGCGTAAACAGTCAGGCTGTCGATCAAGTTCCCAACGCCAAGCGGCTGCCTCGTGTCGTGGTGGAGGGCATAGGTCGTGGCCTTGTTGGCAGTGCATTTGTATCCGTTGGGGAAGTCCGCTGGCGTGACTGCGGTCGCCCTAAGTAAGCATGGGCCACGGAATCTGGCGGAGGTGCAGAGATGGCATATGAAGAGATCACCTGGCGCGGCGATGGTCATGAGTTCTCTGTTGGCCTCGATCGCACCGGCCTAGGACCGACCGTCCTGCTGTTGCCCGCGCTCAGTTCGATATCGACAAGGCACGAAATGCAACCGCTGCAGGAGCGGCTCGCACGGTCGTTCAGCACCATCTCCATCGACTGGCCAGGATTTGGCGAGTTGCCGAAACCTTACGTCGATTGGCGACCGGAGCATTACGAAGCCTTCTTGACCCACCTGCTCACGCACGTTGCGCCGAACCCGGCCGCGATTGTTGCGGCCGGCCATGCGGCGGGCTACGTGCTCAAGCATTTTGCGGGGCATGAACAGGTTGCCGAACGTCTGGTGCTGCTCTCTCCGACCTGGCGCGGACCGTTGCCGACCATGGTGGGCGGCGATCGTGCGTTATTTCGCAAGATTGCCAGGGCGGTTGATCCACCCTTCCTGGGCCCAATGCTCTACGGCTTGAATGTCAACCGGGTCGTCATTGGAATGATGGCGCGCGGACACGTCTACGCTGATCCTGCGTGGCTCAATCGACCACGCATGGAGGCGAAACTCGCGGTGACCCGGGTGCACGGGGCGCGCCACGCCTCGATTCGTTTTGTCACCGGTCGTCTCGATCCCTTCAGGAGCCGGGATGAACAACGGCTTGCAGTGCAGCGTGTTGCGGTACCAATGCTGAACCTGTTCGCCGAGGCCGCCCCGGCCAAATCCCGGTTGGAGATGGAGGCACTCGCTGCATTCCCCAATGTGAAGACCGTGAGGTTGCCACGGGGAAAACTGTCCTTCTACGAGGAATTTCCAGAGGACACTGCTGCGGTGGTCGGTGCATTTCTGGCGGGCCCCGTGGAAATTGATCACCTTACGTGTACGGGACGGTCCGCGATTCAGATGGCTATTGCTCCGACATGTGGGTGAGCCTTGCCGACGGCGAGCTTGAGCGCCGCCGCGAGCAGGTAGTGGATCGAACGCAGGAATATCACGTTCCGATCCATAGCCAACTCCTATGGAACTCATCAGTATTTAGTCTTGGAAATCGAATACCGCTTGGCCCATAGTTGTGAACATCGATGACTTGTGACGCTGTCCCGGACAACCTTCGCAGCGGCTGACGAAAACGGCAAATCAAGTCGTTGATGTACGGGAATCAACAGCAGCGAAGTCAGTATATTCGTAACTGTTGATTAAACATTGCGTTTCCCACATGCAGCTTGTTCGTACTAAATGAGGAGTCCAAAACAATGTCATCGTCCACCAGAGAAGAGGTGCTGCAACATCTTCAGACTGTCGCTTACCTGCAACCGGCGCTGCACAAGCAGACGCACGCGCCTGCTCCCGATGCTATCGATCACACGCTCTGGCGCGCTTACACGCGCCCGGTGCACGATGTCGGCGGCGAAGCGGATGTGCCCATCCGCTTTGAGGAAAAGGAAGAAGAGCAGTGGGAGCTCAATACCTTTGCGACCTGCGAATGCCTGGCCTGGCGCGGAGTGTGGAACGCCGAGGAACGGCGCCGCCGGCAGAACGTTGATGTGGGCCAGACGCAATACCTGGGTCTGCCCTACTACGGCCGGTGGTTGCTGACCGCGGCGCGGATCCTGGTCGACAAACAGTACGTCACGCTCACCGAGCTGATCAACAAAATTGATGAGGTGAAAAAGCGCCATGAGCAAAATTCAGCACGATAGAACCCACCACGCCAAAATGGCCACGGGCATTGGTGATCCCCAGTGCTTCAAAGGCAAAGCCGGCGCAGCCAAATTCAAGGAAGGCGACCACGTGCGGGTCAGGGATCTGCCGGATATTTTCTACACGCGCACCATGACTTATACCCGTGGCGCTGTTGGCACCGTAGTCAGGCTGGTCTACGAGAGTCCCGCCGCGGAAGATGAGGCGTGGGACAACACGGACCACCCCGTGTGGTTCTATAGCGTGGTTTTCAGGCAGAAGGAACTTTGGCCCGAATACAGCGATACGTTCGGAAACGACACCGTGGAAACGGAACTGCCCGAGAATTATCTCGAGTCGGCGTAACGAAGCTAACGGACATTTTGACAAGAGGAAATACAGATGTCAGATCATGATCACAAACCAGCACCGATGGTCGACGAGGTCAGCGATTTCGAGATTCTCGAAATGGCAGTTCGTGAGCTCGCCATCGAAAAAGGCCTTTTCTCCGCCGAGGATCATCGGGTCTGGACGGAGTACGTTCATACCCTCGGCCCGCTGCCTGCGGCACGCCTGGTTGCCAAAGCCTGGCTGGATCCCGAATACAAGAAGCTGTGCATTGAGGACGGGGTTGAAGCCAGCAAGGCGGTGGGTGTCAACTGGGTGACCAGCCCGCCGACCCAATTCGGCACACCGAGTGACTACTGCAACCTGCGCGTCCTCGCGGACACCCCCAAGCTGAAGCACGTGGTCGTGTGCACCCTGTGCTCGTGTTATCCCCGGCCGATTCTTGGCCAGTCGCCGGAGTGGTACCGCACTCCCAACTATCGTCGCCGCCTGGTTCGCTGGCCGCGACAGGTGCTCGCGGAGTTTGGCCTGCAGTTGTCCCCGGACGTGGAAGTCAGGGTCGCGGATTCCAACCAGAAGACACGGTATATCGTGATGCCGGTGCGCCCCGAGGGCACTGATGGCTGGACCGAGGATCAGTTGACCGAGATCGTGACCCGGGATTGCCTGATTGGTGTGGCGGTGCCCAAACCTGGGATCACGGCGAATGCCAAGCGCCCGGTGCGCAAAGCAATTCATCCAGTCCATCACGATCATGACCACGACCACGGTCACGCTCACTAGGAGCGAGCCATGAACGCTTTGTCCAAAGATGACAGCAGTACTGATGTCGGTGAACACCAAGTCGAAGTGACGCCTATTCCTCTGCTTCAAGACATACAGGATCACGGCCGGGTTTGGGAAGACCTGGCTGCGCAATACGGTGTAACCAACCCGGACCCGCCCTGGAAAATCACCCTGGAGGCGACGTGTGACATGCTCGCCGGCGACTCCTGCGTCAAGCCATATGATCAGGTTGCCCCCGGCTCTTGCGCCCTGCCCTCACTCGAACGCCGCGCAGAAGAGGACGAACTATCCGCGACGATTTACGCAGATGTGCCTTTCCCTGAGCGGCAGCTTCTGGCGCTGGCACATTCGATGATCAAGCGCGGCTTGATTAACGAAGATGAACTCGCTCGCCGGATGGAAGAGGTTGGGCGGCGCCTCAACAGCGCCTAACGGGGATCGTCGCTCGGTTCGGGATATACCAATCGACGGGTGGGCAGGTTGGAGCCAAGGCGCATGCAGATGCGAGAGGGAACACCACCGAACCTGTTTCCGGCTTTATTACGCTAATAGCGCGCTTCCGCGTCATATCGGGAGTTATCGCCAGCTAACGCGGCGGACGGAGGGATTTGTAGATGGCAATACGTGGAGTCCAGCTCAAGATTCAGGGTCTTACCCACCGCTACAGCACGCGAGGCCCGGTTACGTTTAACCGTGTTGACCTGGAGGCACCCCCAGGCGAGGCGCTGGCGATCATTGGCCGTTCCGGTTGCGGCAAATCCACTCTTCTCCACATTGTGGCTGGCCTGCTACGTCCTACGGAGGGCAAGGTACATCTCGATGGCAATGCGGTCGAAGGGCCGTCGCCGCGCTGGGTCATGATGTTCCAGGCGCCTCATCTCTTTCCCTGGATGACGGTTGCCCAGAACGTCGGGGTTGGCCTGCGCTTCGGCCGTTGGTCAAAGCAAGAGATCCGCGAGCGTGTCGCCGATGCGATCCGACTTGTCGAGCTCCAGGATTTCGTTGAGTCGAATGTGCAGGATCTTTCGGGCGGCCAGCAGCAGCGTGTGGCACTGGCCCGCTCCCTGGTGATGGAGCCCGAGCTCCTTCTGCTGGACGAGCCCTTCTCCGCGCTCGATGCCTTCACCCGTACCTCCCTGCAGCACGACGTGCGCTCCATTGCCAAGCGACTCGGTTTCAACATCATTATCGTAACCCACGATATTGATGAGGCCGTGATTATGGCGGATCGCGCGGTGATCATGGCCGGTTCCCCCGGAAACATTGTCCACGAACTCGACGTGGATCTTCCCGATCCGCGCGATCGCCAGGACCCGGCCGTCCAGGCATTGCGCGCGCGCCTGATGGCAACTTTCCAGGAAGCGGCTAATTTAAAACCGCGTGTTTCTGGCGCGGGGGCTGGCGACGAATCCGCCTCCGAAAAAAAATCGCTCAGCATCAACTAGCAAGCCTGAGCATGCACTGGTCGGGTTATCCGATCGCCCATCGTTAGGAGACTGAAAATGAAGAAATACCATTTCGAAGAGCATGCCGGTCCGCGTCCTCTGGTGCACATTGACGGGTGTTCGTGCAATGGTTGCAGAAACGCAAGCCAGCCTGACCCATTTCTGGAGTTGATGCCTGACAACCCGGACATCGCCGATGGTATGCCCGATCCGAATCTGGCACTGAATTACGACCCTCTCTTCAGCTCCATACTCGGCGCCAGCGTAAGCCGGCGCAGCCTGCTCAAGTCAGCAGGTCTCGCAGCCCTGGGCAGCTTGCTGCCTTCGGCACGGTCCTTCGCTGCCGAAGCGAAATTCGACCCGGTGGTGCGCATCGGATATATCCCCATTACCGACGCATCTGCGCTGCTTGTCGCGCACGAACTCGGCTTGTTCAAGAAGGAAGGACTCGATTCCGAGCCACCGACGCTCATTCGCGGTTGGTCGCCGTTGGTCGAAGCGTTCTCGTCCCACCGTTTCAACCTCACGCATTTGCTGATCCCGGTACCGATCTGGATGCGCTACAACAACAAGTACCCGATCAAGATTACGGCCTGGAACCATACCAATGGATCCGGCATGATCGTCCACAAGGATAGCGGCATCAATTCGCCCAAGGACCTCGGCGGCAAGCAATTCGCGGTGCCGTACTGGTACTCGATCCACAACATCGTCTCGCAGAAGATCATGCGGGATTCCGGGATTACGCCAGTGATCCGGCCGCAGGACGCGAAACTCGCGCCCAACGAGTGCAATTTACTCGTCCTGAACCCGCCCGACATGCCGCCTGCCCTCGCGGCGAGACAGATCGACGGTTACTGTGTAGCGGAGCCGTTCAATGCCCTAGGCGAACTCAAGGCCGGTGGCAAGATGCTGCGCTTCACCGGAGACGTCTGGAAGGGCCACCCCTGTTGCGTGGTGGTCATGCACGAGGTCGATGCCATGGATCCCGCCCGTGCAGCATGGGCTCAGGGTGTTCATAACGCCATCATCGCCGCGCAGATTCACCTGGCCGAGAACAGGAAGGAAATGGCTCAGATGCTTTCCAAGGACGGCAAGAAATACCTGCCATTCCCGGCCGAGGTCGTCGAGCGGGCGATGATGTTCTACAATCCTGCCGACTACAAGATGCCCGACGCTATCCAGCATCCGGAGTGGGGGCAGAGCCGCATCAATTTCCAGGGCTGGCCATATCCGAGCGCCACCAAACTTGTCGTAAACGACTTGAAGAAGACGGTCATCACCGGGGACACGAACTTCCTGGCGAACCTCGATGCCGATTTCGTGGCCAAGGACCTCGTCAACTACACCTATGTCAAGAAGGCACTCGAGGCCAACCCAAAATGGAAAAAAGATCTGAGCGTTCCGCAAAAAGGCGATCCGTATAACCGTGTAGAGGTGATCGACCTGTGAACACTGCCGGCGCACCCGCCGGGGGGGCTGAGTTCTCCCGGCGGATGACAGACCTGGTGGTAGTGCAGCGTCTTGCCTGGGCGGCAGGCGGTCTTGCGATCCTGTTCGCGCTTTGGTGGATCGGGGGTTACCTCATTTCCATCAATCCCACGACGAAGAGTTTTGCGTCCTTCGGCCTCATCCCGACGTTCGAGGCCATCCCGGTGTTGTGGGAAGCGGGGAAAATCCAGAATGCAGTTGCCGCCAGCGCCTATCGCCTGGGCGCGGGGCTTCTTCTCGCTATTGTCATCGGCGTGCCGATCGGTATCCTCATGGGCCGCAGCAAGCGGTTCCGCGATTTGAGCAACTCTCCGTTCCAGTTGTTGCGCATGATCAGCCCGCTTTCCTGGATGCCGCTTGCCGTGCTTGTGTTCGCGACATGGAACCAGTCGATCATCTACCTCATTGCGATCGCTTCAGTCTGGCCAGTCGCGTTTTCAACCGCCGCCGGCCTGGCCAAGGTGGACCCGAACTGGTTCAAAGTGGCGCGCAATCTCGGTGCCAAACCTTGGCATATGCTGACGCGAATCATCGTACCCGCGATCACTTTCGACGTTCTGACCGGCATTCGTCTCGCTCTCGGTGTTGCGTGGATTGTGCTCGTCCCGGCGGAATTTCTTGGGGTGACTTCCGGTCTTGGCTACTCCATCCAGGACGCGCGCCAGACGTTGTCGTACAACTATCTCACAGCGATGGTGTTCACCATTGGGGTCATCGGCTATTTTCTCGATAGCACCCTCGTGTTGCTCATAAAACGCTTCAGCTGGCATCGAGGAGGAGCGGCCTGATGTGGACCCTATTCCCGGTACCCGGAGCGAGGTAGTTGAACGATGAGCAATAACATCGCATCTGTCGGGGGTGACGTAATCACACTCTGGGATGGGTGAACTCCAATACTTCCGTGTACTTAAGTCCACGGCGCGAGGTCTATCGTACTTTTTCGGGGGTCTTGCGATCCTGTTCGCGCTCTGGTGGATCGGCATCTACTTTGTCACGCTCAGTCCCTCAATGTCGCAGTTTGCCGATTTCGGGCCCGTCCCGGCGTTCAAGGCGATCCCGGAAATGTGGGAAGACGGGGCGATCCAGCGTGCGCTTTCGTCCAGCGGCTATCGCCTGGGCACCGGGCTTCTGATAGCCATCGCCATCGGCGTACCAATTGGCATCCTTATGGGCCGCAGCAGGCGGTTCCAGCAACTGACCAATGTGCCATTCCAGTTTCTGAGGATGATCAGTCCGCTTTCGTGGGAGCCGATCGGGGTAATTGTGTTCCACGAATGGGATCAGGCGATCATCTTTCTGATCGCGATCGCGTCGGTCTGGCCCGTGGCATTTTCCACGGCTGCGGGTCTGGCCAAGGTGGATCCGGCCTGGTTCAAGGTGGCGCGCAATCTTGGCGCCAAGCCTTGGCATGTGCTGACGCGAATCATCGTGCCCGCGATCACTTTCGACGTTCTGACCGGCATTCGTCTCGCTCTCGGTGTCGCGTGGATTGTGCTCGTCCCGGCGGAATTTCTTGGGGTGACTTCCGGCTTCGGCTACTCCATCGAAGACGCGCGCGAGTCATTGGAATACAGCCATCTCATGGCGATGGTGCTCGTCATTGGGGCCGTTGGCTATGTTCTCGATAGTACCTGCATGTTGCTTATCAAGCGTTTCAGTTGGCACCGTGGGGACAAGTAGCAAAGCCGGATGGCTGATGCGCGCTACCGTCCCGACTAGGCGCTGTTACACGTGTGGTGGCGAAGCAGTTCAACGGCAGCCACTCCGCCGTGGCTACTTTGCAAAGACCGATTCTAGGCAGGAGTGATACTGGCTCGAGGGGCAGGACATGACGGAAAAATCACGATTCACCACAGAGCAGATCATCGCCATGTTGACGGAGGACGATGCCGAGAGGCATGAGATACATAAGGATCTCTCGGATGCGCAGCGTTTGATGCTGCTTGAGGAGGAAAACCGGCGTCTTAGGCTGATTGTCGCCGATCTCACCCTCCGTAACGAGACGCTCAAACACGTGGCGTCGAAAAAATGGTAATGGCCGTTGCCAGTGTAAGAAGGGGCATGGACCTATTGCCTGGCTGCGGCGCGTGAAATGCCCATTAACCCTGACAGCCCGCTTGAATGGGCAGCCCTGAGATCGAGGTAAAACCAGCATGTCCCAGAAAATCAGTATCGTTTGCGTGTCGGGAACACGCGAGAAGCTCCAGATGGCCTCGATGATCGCATCGGTCGCGGCGGCGACCGGCGATGAAGTTTCGGTGTTCTTGTCCATGAACGCCCTGCCGTACTTCGTGAAGGGTCACGCCGTTGACGCACCCGCCGAGGGCGAGCTCGGTGCGCTCTTGACGCAGAAGGGTGTGCCGCCTTTCAAGCAGTTATTTCAGCAGGCGGCCGAGCTCGGCGATGCCAAGCTGTTGCCATGCTCGATGGCCTTAGACCTGTTGAAAATCACGAAACATGAACTCGACCCCGAGCTTGGACCACCGACCGGACTGACACGCTTTCTGAGCGACGCCGAGGGCGGCCAGCTGCTCACGTTTTGAACGGGGCAGCGAATCGAACCGAAGTTTACAGAGGAGATGGTCAATGAGTGAAAGCAGGATTATCGATGCACGCGACACGTTTTGCCCCGGACCGCTCATGGAGCTCATCACCTACATGAAACAGGCTAACGTGGGCGATACGCTCGAATTGCTGTCGACCGACGAGGGCTCGGGTGCGGATGTGCCGGAATGGGTACACAAGGTTGGACACGAACTCGTCAGCAACGAGAAGGTCGAGGGGGTCTGGCACATCAAGATTCGCAAGGCCAAGTAGTGCATTGCTTGTTGGGCCGGGTTGCTTGTGTCTGCCCAGCGGTCAGGGACGTCCGGAAAATTGTGTATAGGAGAATGTAATGAGAATCTTAGTCGTCGGTGGTGGCACGGGCGGTACGATTGTGGCCAACAACCTCGCGCGGCGTCTGACCGGAGAAATTCGGGCCGGCAAGGTGAAGATCACGATGCTATCGGCTTCCGACAAGCATATGTATCAGCCCGGCCTGCTGTACGTTGCGTTCGGGCAGATGATGCCGGATGAGCTGTATCGCAATCAGGCAAGCCTGCTCGAATCAAGCATCGATTTTCATGTGGACCCTGTCGAGCAATTCCTGCTCGACAAGAAACAGGTGAAGACCCGGGCAGGCAAGGTCCACGAGTACGACATCCTCGTGATTGCCACCGGCTCGCGCATCGTGCCCGAGCAGGTTCCCGGATTGGTTGAGGGAGCGGAAACTTTCTATTCCGAAGCCAGCGCGGTGAAGATGTTCAAGCGCCTGCGTGAATTCCAGGGCGGCAGGGTCGCCGTTGTTGTCGGGGTTCCGCACAAATGCCCGATCGCCCCGGTCGAGGTCATATTCTCGCTGCACGATTATTTCAAGGCGCGCGGCATCCGCGACAAGGTCACAATCAAGTACCACTATCCGATCGGCCGCATCCACACCATCGAGCAGGTCGCCAAGTGGGCAAAACCCCAGTTTGAGCGCATGGGCATCGAGTACGAGACACTATTCAACGTTATGGAAGTGGACGTGGAGAACAAGGTCGTGAAAAGTGAGGAAGGCACGGAGACCGAGTACGACCTGCTCATCGCAATCCCGCCGCACCGCGGCATGGAGGTAATCGAGAAGAATAACCTCGGCCCGGGCGGCTGGATCCCGACCGACCGTTACAAGCTCACCATGAACGGTCACGATAACGTCTATGTGCTGGGTGATACCACCAACCTGCCAGTCAGCAAAACCGGGTCGGCCGCGCACTTTGAAGCCGAGGTGATCGCCGAAAACATCGCCTCGATCTTGAAAATTGGCGCCCCCGTGCGTGACTACGATGGCAAGGTGTACTGCTTCATTGAAGCCGGCCACGATAAAGCGACTTACGCGATGTTCAACTACCTTAACCCGCCCGACCTGAAGGAGCCGAACAAGCCGATGCATTGGTTCAAGATGTCCTACAACAAGATGTACTGGACCAGCGTACGCGGTCTACTCTGAGGAGCTACGCAATGACCACCGAGACAGAAACACCCACCGCCGCGACGGCCAACGCCGACGATCTGCACCAGCTTGCCGAACTCGCGACGCTCGTTACCGCGGCCAGGGATGCGATGTCGGATGACATCGTTACGCGAATTGCAGGGGCGATGAGCGAGGGCATTACGCTGCTCGACCGTCTCACACGCAATGAGGGATTGGTCTACTTGTTGCAGGAACTGGATCGTCCAGAGAACCAACGCTTTCTCATCTCCATGGCCAATGCCTTCACCGAAGCGAGCCGGGAACTCGCGATCACTCCGCAGGCGCGTGGCGGTTTAGGTTGTGCCTTACGTTTGGTCAGAGATCCCGGTGTGCTGGAAGGACTCCGGCTGGTGTCGCTGATCGGTGCGCGCCTGAGCAAAAGCATGCGCGAGATGCACCGGCAAGGCGGGTAGCCCGTCCAAGAAGTCCGGATGGCAACGCAAGGCAGGAGGCGCGGTTATCGATTTTGAGGAAAAGGCCGAGGTCTTTAAGGCCTTGCAAGCCCAGGGTCCGGGAGGCTCGCCGTGATAGAATATTAACGTTAACTAATATATCTAATTCTCGGAGTTTCCCATGCACACTGGCACCACCCTGACGCAATTCATTATCGAGGAACAGCGCCGCACGGCGGGCGCAACAGGCGATTTCACCTCGCTGCTGAACGACGTGGTCACCGCCTGCAAGGCGATTTCCAATGTGGTCAACAAAGGGGCGCTGCTGGGCGTGATGGGTTCGCTGGACTCGGAAAACGTGCAGGGCGAAACACAGAAGAAACTGGACGTCATTACCAACGACATCATGATCCGCTCCAATGAGTGGGCGGGACACCTTGCCGGAATGGCCTCCGAAGAGATGGACGACCCCTATCCCATTCCCGCGCAGTATCCGCTGGGCAAGTATCTGCTGGTGTTCGATCCGCTGGATGGATCCTCCAATGTGGACGTGAACATTTCCGTCGGCACGATTTTCTCGATTCTCAAGGCCCCGATCGCGGGCCGCCCCGCCAAGAGCGATGACTTCCTCCAGCCTGGAACCCGGCAGGTATGCGCAGGCTATGCGATCTACGGCTCGTCCACCATGCTGGTGCTGACTTTCGGCAACGGGACCAACGGCTTCACGCTGGATCGCGACGTCGGCGAGTTTGTTCTCACTCACCCAAACATGACCATACCCAGTGAAACGCGTGAATTCGCGATCAACGCCTCCAACCAGCGTTTCTGGGAAGAGCCGGTCAAGCGCTATGTGGAAGAGTGTCTGGCCGGCAAGACCGGCCCGCGCGGACGCGATTTCAACATGCGCTGGGTCGCCTCGATGGTGGCGGAAGTGCATCGCATCCTCACCCGCGGCGGCATTTTCATGTACCCCAAAGACACCAAAGATCCCGCCAAGGCCGGCAAGCTGCGCCTGATGTACGAAGCCAACCCCATGGCCTTCATCGTCGAGCAGGCGGGGGGCGAAGCCACCACCGGACGCGAACGTATCCTCGGCTTGAACCCGGAAAACCTGCACCAGCGCGTGCCCGTGATCCTCGGTTCAAAAACGGAAGTGGATATCGTCACCGGCTACCACAACGAATAATCCTGATGACATGCACTGGCCATTATTGGCAATGCATCATCAAGGGAACCTGCAAGAATTCGTCACGCCGGGCTTGATCCGGGGAGACTTCGGACGTCAGTAAGATGCAGATTTGTTTGTCGGGAATTCTTACAGTTTCATCTGGCTATTCTTACTGTGGGCGCAATATCTGGCGCATGCATATTTTTTAACCCATTGTAATTGCGGGTGATTAAGTCTGTTATGGATTCTCTTGGCATGAGCGCTGCTTAATGAAAAGCATGATCAGCGCGATTGTGTTTCGGATGCAGAGGAATCGTGTTTGACCTTTTTTATAACCATGCCCATATAGCCATGAGGAATCGATATCATGTCATCACTACCCGTCTACCGGGTTGAGTTCATCCCCCTGGAGCATCGCTTGAGAGACCGCCGTACCGCCCCGAGTGGCGCGGCGCTTCCGGAGGGAATCGCCGATCGCCGCAGAATCACGGACCGCCGCGCAGAAGACCGCAAACTGCCCACCTAAGTGTCTGTGTCAATGAGGCCAGCAAATAAGCTAATCTTCTCCTCAGATGCCAATGGCATTACGCCTGACAGACACGGCCGTCGTAGCATTCATGATTAGGGGTTGCCCCCGTCCCAGTTGAGCGGGCGTTGAGCAATGCGCCACGAATTCCCCGCTCGACCCGTTGGGAGAACGACTCGACGGCGTCAGTCACCCTTAAGCCATCAGCCAGTCCGTCAGTCCCTGCCACTGCTCCACGTCGCGATCGACAATATGCGGTGGCAGATCGAACAGGCTTTTCCCCTCAAACGCAGCGTTGACGTAGTTCTGCGTGTTGCGCAGATGCGCCAGCACGGGCAGGTCCTGCTGCGCCATGAATCCTTCCAGCGTGACTCCGGCGCGGGTGCGGGCATCGACCCGCATACCGACCACGCCGACGAAGGCGCGGCCACGTCGCACGGCTTTTTCGGCATGAAGCGCGGTCAGAAAATCCTGGCTGGCGCGGATGTCGAACAGCGAGGGCGCGACCGGCACGATCACTTTATGCGCGAGTTTCAGCGCGTGTTCCAGATTTTTGCCGTGCAGCCCGGCGGGTGAATCGATCACCAGCCAGCCGTCACCGTTGCCCTGCCCTTCTGCCAGCAGCCGGATTTCCGGCAGGCCGGCGTCGCGCAGCGCCAGCCATTGCGTGGCGGATTTCTGCCGGTCCAGATCCAGCAGCGCCACGCGCTCGCCGCTTGCGGCCAGATATCCGGCAAGGTTGACCGACAGCGTGGTCTTGCCACTGCCGCCTTTGGGATTGGCGACAAGAATCACGTGCATGGCTGCATCCTCCGCAAGATTGTTACAGGGGCTCCGCGCTGTAGCGCACGGTCAGCGTATGGGTCTCGCCCGGCGCCACGGTGACGACGTTGTCCATGGCATTGGCCGATTCCACGCAGACCATTTCGCGCCAGCCGCCCTGGCCGGATTGGCCGGGCCCGAAGTCGCCCATCTTGCCGGCCTTCTCGGTCCACGGCGTCCACACCACGGTCGAAGCGGAACCGCTCTTGGCGATGCGGATGCGGCGTTTGAGCTGCGCGTCCACGATCACGCATTCGGCGGCGGTGTCGACGTAAACCCGATCGACCTCGCCGCTGAACGCAATGGCGCCGGTCTGGGTCTTCTTCGCAAAGTTCTCGACCTTGTCGAAATAGTCGCAGCCGGACAGCCCGGTGACCTCGATCCCGCCGATGTCGCCGATGTGGAAATAGGTATGCAATGCTTCGCCGATTTGCACCGGCGCATCGCCCACATTGGTGGTGGCCAGCCGCATCTCCAGCTTGTCGCCCACCACCACCGTCAGCGTCAGCCGGGTGGGGTGCGGCCATTGCATGCGGGTCTGGTGGTTGTCCGCCAGTTGCAGGGTAATCTCGGTCTTGGCGTCGTTGCGCTTGCGGCTGTGGATGACTTCCCACATCACGGTGCGGGCAAAGCCGTGCGCGGGATAGCTCGCATCCGATGCGTGCGCGCCGAACCACGGCCAGCACACCGGCGCGCCGCCACGGATGGATTTGCCGGCCGCGAACCTGGCGGCTTCGGACACCCACAGCACCGGCTCATGCTGCGATTTGGGGCGGAAGCTCACCACATGCGCGCCCTGCAAACAAATCGTCGCGCGGCCGCCGTGGTTGTCGATGTCTGCGTACATCAAGCCACCCGCCCCGACGCGAAAACCCAACTGACCGGGAATGGCGAAGCGCGCCAGCGGGTCGGCATGCGCCTGTGCCTCGGTCGGGTGCTCGACCTGGCTGACGTCGCGCACCGCGCCAAACGCGGCGCTGGTGGTCATCGCGGCATAGGCGCGCAGCGCGGCGGACACGCTGCGCGCCCGGTTGGCCGGCTTCCAGGCCAGCGCGCCCCTGGCGTCCATCGCCGCACGGCGGCGCTCCAGTTCGGCATCGCTCAAACGCACGTTGATCGTGCGCCTGGGAATGTCGATCTCGATGATGTCGCCTTCCTCGATCAGGCCGATATTGCCGCCTTCCGCCGCTTCCGGCGAGGCGTGGCCGATGCTCAAGCCCGAGGTGCCTCCGGAGAAACGGCCGTCGGTTATCAGCGCGCATACCTTGCCCAGCCCCTTGGATTTCAGGTAACTGGTCGGGTACAGCATCTCCTGCATCCCGGGGCCGCCGCGCGGGCCTTCGTAGCGGATGACGACCACGTCGCCGGCGACGATCCTGTCGCCGAGGATGGCCTCGACCGCGGCGTCCTGCGATTCGAACACGCGCGCCGGGCCGGAGAATTTGAGAATGCTGCTCGTCGACGCCGGCGGTCTTGACGATGCAGCCGTCGGCAGCGATGTTGCCGTACAGCACCGCCAGACCGCCGTCCCTGGAATAGGCGTGCTCGAATGTCGCGAATGCAGCCGCTCGCGCGATCATCGTCGAGCCTGGCAAAACGGCGATCCTGCGAGAACGCCACCTGCGAGGGCACGCCGCCGGGCGCGGCGCGGTAATAGTCGCTGCACGTCCGGGTTGTGGGTGCGGCGGATGTCGTAGCTGTCGAGCTGCTCGCCCATGCTCTTGCACAGCACCGTCGGCAGGTCGCGGTGGATCAGTCCGCCGCGATCCAGCTCGCCCAGAATCGCCATCACGCCGCCTGCGCGGTGCACGTCTTCCATGTGATAGGTCTGGATCGACGGCGCGACTTTCGACAGATGCGGCACTTTGCGCGACATGCGGTCGATGTCTTGCATGGTGAAGTCCACGCCCGCTTCGTGCGCGGCGGCCAGCAGATGCAGCACGGTATTGGTCGAGCCGCCCATGGCGATGTCGAGCGCGATGGCGTTCTCGAACGCGTCGAAACTGGCGATGGCGCGCGGCAGCACCGAGGTGTCGTTTTCATCGTAATAGCGGCGCGCCAGTTTCACGATCAGGCGGCCCGCGGCGAGGAACAGATTCCTGCGGTCGGCGTGGGTCGCCAGCACCGAGCCGTTGCCGGGCAGGCTCAAGCCCAGCGCCTCGGTCAGACAGTTCATCGAATTGGCGGTGAACATGCCCGAGCACGAGCCGCAGGTCGGGCAGGCGGAACGTTCGAGCTCCGCGACTTTTTCGTCGGAAAATTTCGCATCGGCCGCGGACACCATCGCGTCCACCAGATCGAGCTTGATGGTCTTGCTTTCCCAGACCACCTTGCCCGCTTCCATCGGCCCGCCGGAGACGAACACCGTCGGGATGTTCAGCCGCAGCGCCGCCATCAGCATGCCGGGCGTGATCTTGTCGCAGTTGGAAATGCACACCAGCGCGTCGGCGCAGTGCGCGTTGACCATGTATTCGACCGAATCGGCGATCAGGTCGCGCGACGGCAGCGAATACAGCATGCCGCCGTGGCCCATCGCGATGCCGTCATCGACCGCGATGGTGTCGAACTCCTTGGCCACGCCGCCCGCCGCCTCGATCTCGCGCGCCACCAGTTGGCCCAGATCCTTCAGGTGCACATGGCCGGGCACGAACTGGGTGAACGAGTTGGCGATCGCGATGATCGGCTTGTTGAAGTCGCCGTCCTTCATGCCGGTGGCGCGCCACAACGCGCGCGCGCCCGCCATGTTGCGGCCGCGGGTGGTTGTCCAGGAACGGTAATCGGGCATGTCGGTCTCTCAGCAAGGCTATAATCAATCCGCCATTTTACTAGCCCCCAGCCCCTAAGCCCTAGCCCCTGAGTTTCCATGCTTGTTCATCCGCAGTTCGACCCCGTCGCCATCCAGCTCGGGCCCGTCGCCGTGCACTGGTACGGCCTCATGTACCTCATCGCCTTCGTGCAGGTGATCCTGCTGGGACGCTGGTGCATCGCGCACCGGCCGTGGACCGGCTGGAATGCGAAGATGCTCGATGACGTGCTGTTCTACGGCGTGCTCGGCGTCGTCCTCGGCGGCCGGCTCGGCTACGTGCTGTTCTACAAGCCGGGTGACTACGCCGCACACCCGCTCGACATTTTCAAGGTGTGGCAAGGCGGCATGAGTTTTCACGGCGGCTTTCTCGGCGTCATCATCGCCATGGCGCTGTTCGCGCATCGCCACAAGCTGCGCTGGCTCGCCGTCACGGATTTCATCGCGCCGCTGGTTCCATTGGGGCTTGCTGCCGGGCGACTCGGCAACTTCATCAACGGCGAACTGTGGGGGCGCGCCACCGACCTGCCCTGGGGCATGGTCTTTCCGCAGGCGGGCGACGGCATCCCGCGCCATCCCTCGCAGCTCTACCAGCTTGCCGGCGAAGGCCTGTTGCTGTTCGTCATCCTGTGGCTCTATTCCCGCAAGCCGCGCCCGGTTGGCGCGGTCTCCGGCGTGTTCCTCATCGGCTACGGCAGCTTCCGCTTCCTCGCCGAATTCGCCCGCGAACCCGACAGCTTCCTCGGTCTGCTGGAGCTGGGGCTGTCCATGGGGCAATGGCTGTCGCTGCCGATGATCGTCGCCGGCGTGCTGATGCTGCGCTGGGCACACCGCCAGACATGATTGGCCGCCTGTGGCGCCAGCTTGACTGGGTGCGCCTCTGGCGCGTGGGTGGCTGGCTCGGCGTCATCGTCACCCTGGTGGCCTCGCTGATGCCATCGTTTCTAAAGGAAAGCAGCGGCCACACCGACAAGATCCTCCACCTGGTCGGCTTATGCCGTGCTGATGTTCTGGTGGGCGCAACTCGTCATTCAAAAGCGCTGGAAACTCGCCGTCGCCGTGGTGCTGTTCGGCGGCGTTATCGAACTGCTGCAAGGCCTCACCCCGGACCGCCAGCCCGAACTGCTCGACGCGCTGGCCAACATCGGCGGCGTCCTGCTCGGCTGGCTCGCCGCCCGCTTCGTTCCCAACCTGCCTCAACACCTCGCCATGCTTTCCGCATCACGCCACTGAAGCTATAATTTGCCGCATCGGGGGGGTAGCTCAGCTGGGAGAGCGCCGCGTTCGCAATGCGGAGGTCGGGAGTTCGATCCTCCTCCTCTCCACCACACTCACTTTTGGGACGCAATCACGTCCTCTTGAGAACTTGGGTTTTAGCCTAAAGACTCCCCTCCATTTGTCGCTTAATACCTAATTGCATATAATTCACGTCGATGTCCACATTCATGCCAAGGAAGACCTTGACCTGATTTGGGAATCGGATCCGGAAGCAGCGGCCACAACTCTGGCCGTGCTTGAGCAGTTAGAGGCAGACCCCAAAGCAATCGACAAGCTGACCACCTATGGTGATAACGACATTGGCGCAACGCTCATCAATGTCAAACCATGGCAAAGGATGCGCAAGAAAGCCGACTTATGGCGGTTCCGTATTCTGGACACACCTGCAACCCGCTACAGGGTGATTTATGGTTACCAATGGCAAACACGGCAGCTTTGCGTATTAGCCATCGTGCATAAAGAGAAATTTGACTATGACGACCTCAACAGCGCCCTTGCGCTCAGAATCCTTGCCGACTGGCGCGCCCTCTAGCCCCAAATCCAATCCAACCGGACTCATCTATAAGTTTGAGTTCAGCGCGCCCCGGCCGCTCCCTCTGACGGGTGCGGTCAGTGTCGACGCCCTGGTGAAGGCAGCCGAAGCGGATGCGAACAAAGCCGCCTACATGCAACAGGCAAGGAAACGCCTTGCCGCCACTTTGTATGCCGACGAGCCCGAAACGCTCAGCGCGCTTCGCCTTGCTGCGGGCTACTCGCAAGCGCAACTGGCCGACAAGGCCTTAACAAGCCAGCCGCACATCGCGCGAATCGAAAGAGGGCAGACCGACCCCGGCACCGACTTGATTGCCCGTATTGCCGCCGCGCTCGGCGTGGACGAGATGCGTGTTTTCCGGGCGATACGCAAACAGCTCGCGACCCGCGGTGACCCGGCATGAACGAGGGAAGAATCGTCGTCACCCAATTCTGCGACGATGTGCGCTACGAGGTCGGCAACAAGTATTCGCTGATTGGTTGTTACAGCGACGAATTGATCGTCGATCAATTGCCGGCCCTGTTGCCCAAACTGTGTGTGCAGATACGCGCGTTCACCCCTATCGACAAAGCGTTCTCAAAGCTAGCCCTGAGAGCCTTTCTCGGGGAGGAAATGATTGCCGAGGCCAATATCGAACTCGGCAAAATTTCCACGGACGACGCCCCAGCCGATGCAACGCGCATGGGCATCATGACATTCATGCTCTTCTCGCCGCTTGGCATCACGGAGCCCAGCCTGTTGCGGATAGAAGCCGAGACAGAAGACGGGGTTTTATCCGGTGGCAAGCTCAGGATACGGGATCGCACAGCCGAAGACCCGCCGTTGGATGCTCGATAAGTCGTTCATCCGCTCAATGCGTAAATGAGAGACTGTGCCCGCCTCTTGGCCTGCTCGACATGACGCTGAACAAGGCAAGCCATAACACAAGCTCGCAGCGGCACATTTTCAGGCCGATCAAATAAAAACAATGGCTTACCAATTTACGGCGCCCCAGATAACACAACCCGACCGCCTGCGATAAGCGCGGTTTACGGACAACAAACAGCCATGCCCACACTGAACTGGATCGGCAAGGAAGCCGTCGTCAAACACCACAAGGACGTGCCGTTCCGCCTGCTGGAGCCGGTGCCGGAACTGTCCTGCGGCGACGGCCGACAGCGGCAACCTCATCGTGCAGGGCGACAACCTGCACGCGCTCAAGGCGCTGCTGCCGCACTACGCCGGGCAGGTGAAGTGCATCTACATCGACCCGCCGTACAACACCGGCAACGAAGGCTGGGTCTACAACGACAACGTCAACAGCCCGGAGATCCGCAAGTGGCTGGGCGAGGTGGTCGGCAAGGAAGGCGAGACGCTGGACCGGCACGACCACTGGCTGTGCATGATGTATCCGCGGCTGGTGCTGCTGAGGCAGTTTCTGCGCGAGGATGGGGCGATCTTCGATTTCCATCGACGACAACGAGGTTGCGACATCTGCGCTGTTGATGGATGAGATATTTGGCGGCAAGCAATTTCGTTGCGACTGATCATTTGGCAGAAACGTCTACTCGACGCAGAGAACTCGGAGCGCAATCGTCGAATGATCACGATTACGTTGTGGTGCTACGCCACGAACGCCGAGCGCTCAGGCAAGCCGAATCGAGTTCACTATCGAGCGAAAAGCAGGACAGCGGATTACAAGAATCCCGACAATGATCCGAGAGGTCGCTGGCGTCGGCGATCGAATGACGGCGCAAAGCTATCGACCTAGCCAAGATCTGTACGAAATCGCAACTGCCATCCGGGCGAAGAATTCTGGTCCACCGAAAGGCACGATGCTGGTCGACTATCGAAAGATGAGTTTCTTAAACTCATGGCAGCGGATGAGCGAATCTGGTTCGGCAAAGACGGATCAGTGCAAGCCAGGCATCAAGCGATTACCTGTCGGAGGTTGAAGGTTGTGTCCGCATGGACATGGTGGACGACATGAAGAGGTGGGCCACACTCAAGAAGCCACGAAAGAACTTCAGGAGCAGTGACTTCGGTCACGAAGACTGCCTTCGACACGCCCAAACCCACCCGTCTGATCCAGCGCATCCTGCAAATCGCCACCGACAAGGATTCGCTGATTCTCGACAGCTTCGCGGGTTCCGGCACCACCGGCCACGCGGTGCTTAAAGCAAAACGCCGAGGACGGCGGCAACCGCCGTTTCATCCTCGTGGAGATGGACGACAGCATCGCCCGCAACGTCACCGCCGAGCGCGTCAAGCGCGTCGCCACCGGCTACACCAAAGGCGCCCTCACCCCCGGCCCCTCCCGCAAGCGGGCGAGGGAGAAGATCGTCGAAGGTCTCGGCGGCGGCTTCCAGTTCTGCCGCCTGTCCGCCGAGCCGCTGTTCACCGCCGACGGCCAGATACGCCCCGACGTGCGCTTTGCCCAACTGGCCGAGTTCGTCTGGTTCGCCGAAACCGGCACCGGCTACACCGGCGAGGGCGATTCACCACTGCTGGGCGTACACGAAGGGCGTGCGATCTACCTGCTCTACAACGGCATCCTCAAGGACAAGTCGGTCAGCGGCGGCAATGTACTGACCGGGCCGGTGTTCGACGTGCTGCCGGCGTTCGCCGGGCCAAAAGTGATCTACGCCGCCGCCAACCGCATGGGCGCGCGCGCCGCGCGGGAGGGCATCACCTTCAAGCAAACTCCTTACGCGCTGGAGGTGTGAGCGATGGCCGAGAGCTTGCGCGTCATCATCATTGCGGGTCCGAATGGCGCGGGCAAAACCACCTTTGCCCGCGAATTTCTGCCCGTTGATGCGGCCTGCCCGGTGTTCGTCAATGCTGACCTGATCGCGGCAGGCCTGGCGCCCTTTGCGCCAGAAACCGCTGCGTTTCATGCCGGACGGCTGATGTTGCAGGAACTGGCGCGGCATTTCGCGGCACGGGAGAGCTTCGCCTTTGAGACCACGCTGTCGGGGCGCGCTTATCTGCGCCTGATCGACCAATGGCAGGCAGCCGGTTATCGGGTGAAAATTATTTTTCTGCAACTCGCCAGCGCCGAAGAAGCCATTGCACGTGTCGCACAGCGGGTCAAACAGGGTGGTCACGATATTCCAGAAGCCGTGATCCGGCGCCGCTTTGCCGCTGGCCTCGCTAACTTTGAACACTTGTATGCGCCACGTGTGGATGCGTGGGCGCTGTACGACAACTCGGGCGAGCAACCCGTGCTGCTGGACTGGAGCGAGAGAACATGAACAAACAACCGATCGAACAGGCGCGCGACGCGGATTTGCGGCTGACCCATGCTGCGCTGAGGCGCGCGGCCCAGCGTGCACGCGAATTGGCACGGCAGACCGGCACCGTCATTGTGGTCAGCCGCCAAGGCGTGATCGAGCACCTCCAGCCGCAGCCAGAGCTTGCGTCGACGGTGCAGGAGCCCACCCCGCCTTACGGGGACACGCGATGAGCAGCTTCGCCCCGAAGGTCTATCAGTCGCAGGTGCTCGAAAGCGTGGAGGCCTATTTCCAGGCCTGCCACGAACTGCCGTCGCCCTCGATTGCCTTCACCGCCACCACCGAACGCCTGTGGGGACGCGGCCTGGCCTACAACCCGCTGGCGGGCTTTCCGGCCGACATGCCGTATTTCTGCCTGCGCGTGCCCACCGGCGGCGGCAAGACCTGGCTGGCGGCAAAGAGCGTGGCACTGGTCAACACGCATCTGCTGCGCGCTGAGTACAGCGTCATCCTGTGGCTGGTGCCCTCGCAAGCCGATCCGTGAACAGACGCTGCGCGCCCTGCGGGATCGCCAGCATCCCTACCACACGGCGCTTGCGCGAAGCCGGGCCGATCACGGTGCTGGATCTGGACGAGGCCAAGAGCGTGACCCGCGCCACGCTGGACACCTCGACCACGATCATCGTGGCCACGCGGCAGGCGTTTCAGGTGGAGGACGAGGAGTGCCGCAAGGTGTACCAGTCCAGCGGCGCGCTGATGCACCACTTCGACAACCTGGCGCCGGCCCAGCGCGACGAACTGCTGAAGGATGGCGAGGGCGCTGAGCAGACCACGCCGTATTCACTGGCCAATGTGCTGCGCCTGCGCCGGCCTTTCGTGGTCGTCGACGAGGCGCACAACAGCCGCACCGAACTCGCCTTCGACATGCTGGCGCGCTTTCGCCCCAGCGGCGTGATGGAACTGACCGCCACGCCCGATCTGGAGCGCACGCCGTCGCAACGTGCTGCACAGCGTGTCGGCCGCCGAGTTGAAGGCGGAGGAAATGATCAAGCTGCCGGTGGTGCTGGAAACCGAGCCGAACTGGCAGCAGTGCCTGGCGGACGCCATCGGCCGCCGCGATGCCCTGCACAAGCTGGCCGACGAGGAACGCCGCGCGGGCGCGGCCTACCTGCGGCCGCTGGTGCTGATTCAGTCCGAGCCGCGCCGGGCCGGCGTCGAGACGCTGGACTTCGAGCGCGTGCGCAATGAACTGATCACCAACCATCGCATTCCGGCCGAGGAGATCATCGTCGCCACCGGCGAGGAAAAGGGGCTGGAAAAGATCGATGCCGACTACAAGCTGGGCATTGCCGACCCGGCCTGCCCGGTGAAGTTTGTCATCACCCAGAAGGCGCTGGCCGAGGGCTGGGATTGCCCGTTTGCCTACATTCTGGTCAGCATGGCCTCGCTGCATTCGGCCACGGCGGTGGAGCAGTTGCTCGGACGGGTGCTGCGGCAGCCGGGCGCCAGCCATCGGGAAAACCAGGCACTCAATCAGTCGTATGCCTTTGTGGTGTCGCGCAACTTCGCGGAAACCGCGAGCGCGCTGCGTGACCGCCTGGTGGCCGGCGCCGGCTTCGAACGGCGCGAGGTGAGCGAGTTCGTGACCGCCGCCAAGCGCCGATCAGGCGCGGCTGGATCTGGAAGGCCACGCCGGGCGCGTGGTCGTTCGGCCGGTGGCGATTACCTTGTCGGAGAAACCCGATCTCAAGAGCGTGCCCAAGCCCATTCGCGACAAGGTGAGCTGGGACGGCAAGCTCAACACGCTGACCATCAGCACGCCGCTGACCGAAGACGAGACCGAAGCGCTCAAGGCCTCGGTCACGTCTGAAGCCGCCGCGGCGGCCATTGTCGAGGCGGCCGAAGTCAGCCGCACCACGGCCATCGAGTTTTTCCAGACGCCTGCCGAACTGGGCGAACGCTTCCGCGTTCCGCAACTCGCGCTGCGCGTGCAGGGTGAGCTTGCTTTGTTCGATGACCCGGAGGTGCTGGAGTACCCGTGGGACCTCTCGCCCTTCGATGCCGCGCCGAGCGCCGACGACCTGAGCGCGTTGGGCGCGGGACTCAAGGTTTCGGAGGGCGGCGAAATCGATGTGGACGACGCCAGCGGCAAGGTGGTTTCACGCTTCCTGCCCGATCTGCAACGCGATCTTGGGTCTGGTCTACCAGCCGGAGCACTGGGACGAGGTGCGCATTGGCCACCTGGCTGTGCCGCAACCTGCCGGAGCCATCGCTCACCCATGCCAGCAAGCAGGCCTTCGTCGCCGCCTGGCTGACCGGATCTGCTGCGCCGGGAGGGTTTCACGCTGGCTCGCGCCAATCTGCAGAAGTTTCTGATCCGCAACCTGATCGAAGCGCGCATCCGTGAGCTTGCGCAAGCAGGCCGTAGGTAAGGCCTTTCAGCAGGCGCTGTTCGGCGACGATGCGGCATCGCGTGTCGCGGTCAGCGATCACGTATGCCTTCGATTTCCACCCGCAGGCCTATGCGCCCAGCCGCGACTACGACGGTCGCTTCGGCCACTTCGATTTCCGCAAGCACTTCTACGGGCGCATGGGCGATTTCGACAGCAAGGAAGAATTCGAATGCGCTTGCTGGCTGGACATTCAGGCGCAGCAAGGGCCGCATTCAGTTCTGGGTGCGCAACCTGGTCCGGCGCGAAGGCAGCTCGTTCTTCCTGCAAAAGGCGGACGGGCGTTTCTACCCGGACTTCCTGTGCCAGCTGCCCGGAACAGACGACCAGCCGGGACCGATTCTCGCCGTCGAATACAAGGGCGCCGACCGCTGGGTAGCGGCCGAGGATGACCGATTGATTGGCGGGCTATGGGCCAATCTTTCCGAGGGGCGTTGCCGATTCGTGATGGTGAAGGACAAGCGGTGGGATTGGATTGAGCCACTGCTGCAATGACACTCGACTTCGCCACCCTCGACGCTCTGCGCACCCACCACCCCGCGTGGCGGTTGCTGCGCTCGGACCATGCGCCGCTGGTGGCGAGTTTTCTGCACCGGGTGTTCGTCGCGCCCAATGTGCGGGTGATGGCGGCGGCGGATCTGGCCGAAGCGCTGGAGGACGAGTTGTATGCCCTGCGCCAGCAACTGGGTGACGACGCATTCCCCAAGCCCGCGCTCGATTACCTGAACGACTGGGCGGCGCCCGACAAGGGCTGGCTGCGCAAGTTCTACCGTCCGGGCTCGGACGAAGCCGCAGTTCGATCTGACGCCGGCCACCGAGAAGGCGATCGCCTGGCTGGCACAGCTGACCGAGCGGCAGCTTCGTCGGCACCGAGTCGCGCCTGCTGACGCTGTTCGAGCTTGCTCAAACAGATGAGCGAAGGCAGCGAGGCCGACCCGGCCAAGCGCATCGCCGAATTGCACAAGCGGCGCGACGAGATCGATGCCGAGATCGCGCGCGTGCTGGCCGGCGACGTGCCGCTGCTGGACGACACGGCGCTGAAGGACCGCTTCCAGCAGTTCATGCAGCTGGCGCGCGAGCTGCTGACCGACTTTCGCGAGGTGGAGCACAACTTCCGCGGGCTGGACCGGCGGGTGCGCGAGCGCATCGCGCTGTGGGAAGGCAGCAAGGGCGCGCTGCTGGAAGAGATCATGGGCGAGCGCGACGCCATCGCCGATTCCGACCAGGGCAAGCAGCTTCCGCGCGTTCTGGGACTTTCTGATGTCCAGCCGCCGGCAGGAGGAGTTGACCGAGCTGCTGGATCGCGTGCTGGCACTGCCGCCGGTGGCCGACTGAAGCCCGACGCGCGCACGCGCCGCGTGCATTACGACTGGCTGGAAGCCGGCGAGCACACCCAGCGCACGGTGGCGCAGCTGTCGCAGCAGTTGCGGCGCTTTCTCGACGATCAGGCCTGGCTGGAAAACCGCCGCATCATGGACATCCTGCACGGCATCGAGAGCCAAGGCGCTGGCACTGCGCGATGCGCCCCGCCGCCGGCGACGTGATGAGCATCGCCGAGGCCTGCGCGGACATCGAGCTGCCGATGGAGCGGCCGCTGTATACCCCGGCCGTCAAGCCGGTGATCGCCGACATCGGCTCTGGAAGCAGGCGACGAGGACATGGATGCGGCGGCGCTGTATCAATCAGGTGGTGGTCGACAAGGCGCAGCTCGCCCGCCACATCCGCCATGCCCTGCAGGAGCGGGCGCAGGTCACGCTTGCGCGAGCTGATGGACAGCCAGCCCCTGCAACAGGGCCTGGCGGAACTGGTGGCCTATCTGCAGCTGGGCAGCGAGACCTTCAGCACGCGTGGTGGACGAGGACACGATCGAGCCGATCGCCTGGCAGACGTGACAGCAGACGGGTGGCCGCTAACGCGAGCGCGCCCGGCTGCCTCGCGTGATCTTCACGCGTTGCGAGCAAGATGAGGCAAGGGATGGAAGAAGACTCGGAACCACGCCGACTGCCCAGCCGCAGATTTGTCGGCACTGCGTGATCCGCTTGCTCAAAGGCGTGCTCTACCGGGAAGACGACGCACGGCCTGTGGAGCGGCCTGCTGCAGTCTGCAGGCGCGGGTGCGCGACTACGTGGCGGTGCTGGGTCTCGAACTGGTGCTGGACGAGGCCGAGGGCTACGCCTTTCTGCGCTCGCGCCCGAGCCGGCGGACGATGATGCGGCGACCCAGGCTGCCCCGCCTGGTGGCGCGCCGGCCGCTGTCCTTTCCGGTGAGCCTGCTGCTGGCGCTGCTGCGCAAGAAGCTGGCCGAGTTCGACGCCGGCGGCGGCGATACGCGCCTGGTGCTGACGCGCGACGAGATCGTCGAGCTGATCCGGGTGTTTCTGCCCGATGGCCAGCAACGAGGCGCAAGCTGATCGACCAGATCGAGACGCACATCAACAAGGTCGTGGAGCTGGGCTTCCTGCGCCGGCTAAGCCCACGGCTGGCGCAGCGGCTGGCCAGGCAGCTTCGAGGTGCGGCGCATCCTCAAGGCCTTCGTCGATGCGCAGTGGCTGGCCGAGTTCGATGCGCGGCTGGCCGGCTACCAGGCGCAGTCGTCAGGCGTCACGTCCGCCAAGGAGGGATAAGGCCAATGAATGAGCCGCAGATCCCTGGGCCTGGACTTTCGTGGCCGACGACACGCTGTCGGGCTTTCGCCTGCACGCGCCTGGAGGTCTTCAACTGGGGCACCTTCGACGGCCGGGTCTGGACGCTGCAACTCGATGGCCGCAAACGGCCTGCTCACCGGCGACATCGGCTCGGGCAAGTCGACGCTGGTGGACGCCGTCACCACCCTGCTGGTGCCGGCACACCGCATCGCCTACAACAAGGCGGCCGGTGCCGAC
Source organism: uncultured beta proteobacterium (assembly GCA_963726485.1). Lineage (GTDB taxonomy): Bacteria > Pseudomonadota > Gammaproteobacteria > Burkholderiales > Thiobacillaceae > Thiobacillus. Next base: position 329,447 of record CAVSCL010000038.1, read on the forward strand.
AGCAAGGAACGCACGCTGCGCTCCTACGTGCTCGGCCACTACAAGTCCGAGCGCAACGAGGTCACGCGGCGCGGCCAAGCCCGTGGCCTGCGCGACCACAACAGCTATTCGGTGATCCTGGGCGTCTTCCACAACGCGGGCTACGACCAGACGGTGACGCTGGCGCAGGTGTTCTGGATGAAGGACGCGCAGGGCCAGCCGGCGCGCTTTTTCGTGGGCGCGGAGCGCGCGCTGTCGATCGCCGACCGACTTCGCCGACTTCGGCACGGACATCGCGCAGCTGCGCAAGAAGCTGCGCGGCGGCGGGCGCCGAGCTGTACGACAGCTTTCCGCCCTACGGCGCCTGGTTCCGCCGCCGCTTCGGCATCGACAACGAGCAGGCGCTGGAGCTGTTCCACCAGACCGTGTCGATGAAGTCGGTGGGCAACCTCACCGACTTCGTGCGCAGCCACATGCTGGAGCCCTTCGACGTGGCGCCGCGCATCCAGGCGCTGATCGCGCATTTCGACGACCTGAACCGCGCGCATCGAGGCGGTGCTCAAGGCCAAGCGGCAGGTGGAGCTGCTCACGCCGCTGGTGGCCGACTGCGAGCCGGCACGGCAGCCTTGTGCGGAGGTCGAGGGCTTGCGCGCCTGCCGCGAAAGCCTGCGCGCCTACTTCGCCGGCCTGAAGCTCGGCTTGCTGGACAAGCGCATCGGCAGCTGCTGGCCGAAGAGCTGGCGACGGCATGGACGGCCAGGTACAGCGGCTGGACGGCGCGCCGCGAGGAGCAAGACGCGCCAGGTCGACGAACTGAAGCAGGCCATCGCCGACAACGGCGGCGATCGCCTGGAGCGGCTCGCCGCCGATATCACGCAGGAAGGAAGCAGATGCGGGATGCGCGCAAGGCCAAAGGCCGAGCGCTATGGCGCAGCTGCGCAGCCGTGCTGGGCGAACCGGCGCCGCAGCGGATGCGGCGACCTTCCTCGCCCAGCGCGGCCAGTTGCAGAGCCTGGCGTGAGGACGCTGCGCAGTCGCGAGGCCGACCTGCAAAACGCACTGACCGAGCACGGCGTCGACCTTGCGCCAGGGCAAGCAGGAACACGACCAGCTGTCAGGCGAAATCGACAGCCTGCAAGCGCCGGCGCAGCAACATCGACGACCAGCAGATCCAGATCCGCGCCGCGCTGTGCGCGGCACTGGGTCTGCACGCGGACGACATGCCCTTCGCCGGCGAGCTGATCCAGGTACGCGACGAGGAGCGCGACTGGGAAGGCGCCGCCGAGCGCCTGCTGCGCAGCTTCGGCCTGTCGCTGCTGGTGCCCGACGCGCATTACAAGGCCGTGGCCGACTGGGTGGACCGCAGCCATCTGCGCGGCCGGCTGGTCTACTTCCACGTGCGCCCGCGCAAGGCGCGGTGAGCTGCCCGACCTGCACCGCGACTCGCTGGTGCGCAAGCTGGCCATCAAGCCGGACTCGCCGTTCTACGACTGGCTGGAACGCGAGCTGGCGCATCGCTTCGACGTAGCCTGCTGTGCGACGCAGGAGCAGTTCCGCCGCGAGACGCGCGCCATCACCCGCGCCGGCCAGATCAAGGACCCGAGCGGCCGCCACGAGAAGGACGACCGCCACCGCATCGACGACCGCAGCCGCTACGTGCTGGGCTGGACGAACACGCGCCAAGATCGCCGCGCTGGAGGCCAAGCGCCGCCAGCTCGAAGCGCGCCTGGGCGAGGTGCGGCAGCCCGATCGGCAAGATCCAGCCGAGCGCGAAGGGCTGACGAGTCGTCTGGACGCGCTGACCCGTCTGGAGGAGTTCACGGACTTTCGAGGAACTGGATTGGGCCAGCCGTCGCCACCGAGATCGCCGCGACTGGCCGATGAACGCAGCCGGCTGGAGGCGGCCTCCGACGTGCTCAAGCAACTGCACGACCGGCGCGAGCTGCAAGAAGCGCAAGCAGGAAACTCGTCCATCGAGCTGCGAGTGCGAGACCGCAGAGACAAGCGCTCCAAGGTCGAACAGCGACGCATGCGATGCGCAAGAACTGCGCGCAGCAAACCCGGGCCGCTGCTGGACGACGCGCCGCTCGACGAGCGCATGTCACTCGAACGCTCGAAGCGATGCGCGCCGAGGCGCTGGGCGAGCATCAGCTGACCGTGGAATCCTGCGACAACCGCGAGCAGGAGGTCCGCACCTGGCTGCAGGCGCGCATCGACGCCGAGGATCAGAAGACTCGAAGCGCCTGGCGCGAGAAGATCATCAAGGCGATGGCGGCCTTCAAGGAGGAGTTCAAGCTCGAGACCGCCGAGATCGATGCCAGCATCGAGGCCGCCTTCGAGTACGAAAATCTGCTCGACGCAGCTTGAACCGCGACGACCTGCCGCGCTTCGAAGCGCGCTTCAAGGAACTGCTCAACGACAACACCATCAACGAGATCGCCAACTTCCACGCCCAGCTGGCCCGCGAGCGCGAGACCATCAAGGAGCGCATCGCGCACATCAACGAGTCGCTGCGCGAGATCGACTACAACCCCGGGCGCTACATCGTGCTGGAGTCGCAGGCCAGCCCGGACGCCGAGATCCGCGACTTCCAGACCGGAGCTGCGCGCCTGCACCGAGGGCGCGCTGACCGGCTCCGACGACGCCCAGTATTCGGAGGCCAAGTTCCTGCAGGTCAAGGCCATCATCGAGCGCTTCCGCGGCCGCGAGGGCTCGTCCGAGCAGGACCGCCGCTGGACCGCCAAGGTCACCGACGTGCGCAACTGGTTCCTGTTCGCCGCCAGCGAGCGCTGGCGCGAGGACGACAGCGAGCACGAGCACTACTCCGACTCCGGCGGCAAGTCGGGCGGGCAGAAGGAGAAGCTGGCCTACACCATGCTGGCCGCCAGCCTGGCCTACCAGTTCGGCCTGGAATGGGGCGCGGTGCGCTCGCGCTCGTTCCGCTTCGTGGTCATCGACGAGGCCTTCGGCCGCGGCTCGGACGAGTCGGCGCACTACGGCCTGGAGCTGTTCCAGCAGCTCAACCTGCAGCTGCTGATCGTCACGCCGCTGCAGAAGATCCACATCATCGAACCGTTCGTCGCCAGCGTCGGCTTCGTGCACAACGAAGGAGGCCGCGCCTCGAAGCTGCGCAATCTGACCATCGAGGAGTACCGGGCGCAGAAGGCGACGACTGACGCCGCAGGCCACGCAGGAGTTGGCGCAGTGACGTGGACCGGCCCGAAGGAATTGAAGGCGCAATTGGCGCGGCTGTGGGAGCGCGGTGATTTGTTGCGTGACGCGGTGACAGGCAATGCACGCTTCCCCTTGCGTCTGACACTCAAGACCCCAAGTTCGGCCGACATCACCGATCGTTTTGATGCGGTCCGCGCCTGGGCCGCAGAATTGGCGGCCGCCAGCTTCGTTGCGTATCGAGTGGCAGGAGGTTCGTCACCGCGTCCAGGGCGCGCAAAAGATGCCAGCAAGTGCCTGGGTCGAGACCGTAGAGGATGCACTGAGCTGGCTGGGCAAGCGCCGAGAGTGGGATCGCTTTTCGGCTCAAGTCGTGGCAACCCGGCAAACTCACCCCGCTTTGCTGCCCTGGCTGGAGCAGCGCCCGCTGCAGGCGCTGGAACTGGCCGGCGAATGGCCCCGATTGCTGGCCGTGGTGGCGTGGCTTGTCGAGCATCCTCGCCCGGCATTTACTTGCGGCAGGTGGACTTGCCGGCGTGCACAGCAAATTCATCGAAGCCCATCGCAACGTGCTGGCCGAGTTACTCGACTTGGCGCTGCCCGTTGACGTTGTGGATATCGGCAAAACTGGTGTCAGCCAGTTTGCTGCCCGCTACGGCTTTCTGGACAAGCCGACGCGCATTCGGTTCCGTGTGCTTGACCCAGCGATTCAGACAGTGCCCGGCTCGGTATGCCCAGACGTCACCCTGGATGCCGACAGCTTCAGTCGCGTGGAAATCGCTGTGAGGCGCGTATTCATCACCGAGAACGAAACCAACTTCCTCGCATTCCCGCTGGTTCGTGATGCCATCGTTATTTTTGGCGCTGGTTACGGTTGGGATGCACTGGCACGCAGTCATTGGTTGCAGCACTGCTCAATCCATTACTGGGGCGATATCGACACCCATGGCTTTGGCATCCTCGATCAGCTGCGTGGCTACTTTGGTCACGTGGATTCGTTCTTGATGGACAGGGCAACCCTTGATGCGCATGCCACCGTCTGGGGGTACGAGGACAAGCCACTGTTAGTGGACTTGCACAGACTGACGCCCGAAGAGAGAGCCCTCTACGACGATCTGCGCGACAACCGCATCCGCGCGAGGCTGCGGTTGGAGCAGGAACACATTGGCTTCCACTGGCTGGGCCAGCGCCTGCAACAGCTCCTTTGACGGCAGCACAGACGTCAATTCAGGCACCTTGCCATGAGACCATAAAAAGACTATATTCAGTCTTATTCAGAACATCAGGAGCACGGTCATGCGCTACTCATCTCAAGTTAAACCGATCAGCTACCTCAAGGCCAACGCTGCCGAGGTTCTGACACACCTCGCCGAGCAGCGCGAGCCAATGGTCATCACGCAGAACGGTGAGGCCAAGGCGGTGCTGCAGGACGTGGCCTCGTTCGAGGAAACTCAGGAAACCCTGGCCTTGCTGAAAATCCTGGCACTGGGCAATCAGGACGTGGCAGCTGGCAAAGTCAAACCTGTGGCCGACGTGGTTGCCCGTCTGCGCGCCAAGCGGGCAACTGCCTGATGGCAGGCGCGCCTGCCAAGTTCGAAGTCCTGCTCACCGAGGGCGCCGAGCAGGACTTGGAGGCCATTCACGACTACATCGCAGAGTTCGACTGTGTTGCCAACGCCAACTACGTGTTGGACCAGTTGATGGAGGTCGTGGGGAGTCTGTCGCGCTTTCCGGAGCGGGGCAGTTATCCGAAGGAACTGGTCGCGCTGGGCATCAAAGAGTACCGCCAGACCTCGTTCAAGCCCTACCGTGTGATCTACCGCGTCATTGGCAGCCAGGTCATCATTTACCTGATCGTCGATGGACGACGCGATATGCAGTCGGTGCTGGCGCGCAGACTGCTTGGTGCGTGAACCGACAGCAACCCACGCCAGTGACCGTAAGCTCCGAAGCCCGTCGCCGACCGGTTAGGCACCCGCAGCAATACTCATAGGCCCCAATGGCGAATAGTTCGGTAGTAAACTGAGCACCACCACTACCCTAAAACCAGACTTTGTTCTGGTTTTTTCTTGTCCGTCTGAAACATCGGACGGGGGTATAGTTTGCCGGTTACCGCCCACCAGGGAAACGCCCGTCATGCACCCTCCCGCCAAATGGCTGCGCCACGCGCTATTGCCGTTCGTCATTGTTGCGACGCCGTCCCTGGCCGGGGACGCGGGGCAGGACATCGAGGCGACGACGCCGTCCGGAGAAAAGGTGATCCTGCATCCCAATGGCCGCTGGGATTTTGTCGATGCCGGCAAGGCGCAGGCGGCGCGCGAGGTTGCCAAACAGTATCCGGAAAACCGGGGTTGTCCGCCCGGCTCGCAGGGCAGCCTGTTCGGGTTGGGGCGCTGCGTGGCGCCGGGCGACAAGGACTTCAACCGCGGGTCGCTGGGTGGCAAGAACCCTTGAGGGCTGCGCCCTGCGGCGTTGCCGGGGGCCTGTTCGGGCGGCGCAATCACGCTTTTCCTCGGTGTCCGCAAGAAACGCATGCTCATCCTCACCGACGGCATGCCCTCCGATGTCGACGTCCACGAAGAACGCCTGCTTATCGAGGACGCATGCCAGGCGGTGAAGGAACTCGACCAGCAGGGCATCGTCCCTTACTGCATCAGTCTCGACAATCTTTGCTCCTGAACACGACGGAAATGAACCTGCCGGTTCGATCGCCCGTCCATAATCCAGTGTCCAACCCGAGATCGATTGTTTCATGCGCCGTCTGACCCTGCTTCTGCTCGTCGCCCTGCTTTCCGCATGTGCGGCTCCACCCCCGGCACCGACGCCGTCCATCCCGATACCCAAGCCACCGCTCAAGATCGCCCTGGTTCTGGGCGGCGGCGCGGCGCGGGGGTTCGCCCACATCGGCGTGATCAAGGCCCTGGAGGCTCAGGGCATCGTGCCGGACATCGTGGTGGGCACCAGCGCGGGTTCCGTGGTGGGCGCGCTCTACGCCTCGGGCATGAGCGGCTTCGAGTTGCAGAGCCTGGCCCTGCAGATGGAAGAGGGCATGCTGGAAGACTGGACCCTGCCCAACCGGGGCGTGTTGAAGGGTGATGCCCTGCAGGACTTCATCAACCAGAAGGTGAAAAACCTGCCCATACAGAAGCTTCCCAAACCCCTGGGTGTGGTGGCCACCGATCTGCAAAGCGGCGAGATGGTGCTCTTCCGCACGGGCAACACGGGCATGGCGGTTCGCGCCTCCAGCGCCGTGCCGGGGGTGCTCCAGCCGGTCGAGATCAGCGGCCGGGATTACGTGGACGGCGGCCTCACCTCGCCCGTACCGGCACAATCCGCGCGCACCATGGGTGCGGACTTTGTCATCGCCGTGGACATCTCCAACGTGAGCCGCCAGGACAAGCTCACCGGCACCCTCGACGTACTGTTGCAGACCTTCACCATCATGGGTCATGCCATCAGCAAACTCGAGCTGGAGGATGCGGACGTCGTGATCCGGCCGAAGACGTCAGCGGTGAGCAGCACCGATTTCGAGGGCCGGCACCTGGCCGTCCTGGAGGGCGAAAAGGCCGCCGCCGCCATCATGCCGGAGCTGAAGGCCAAGCTCGCCAGGGCGCGGGCGCGCTAGATGCCTACAAGCTGGATGCTCCAGAAAGCGAGGAAGCCGCCAAATAGCACCAGCGTCGAGATCGGTTTTTCCTCGGTTTCGTGAGCCTCTATCAGCAATTCTTCCGTAACGAGATACAGCAGGGCCGCGGCACTGAAGGCCAGTGTGCCGCCAATGACGGCATGAGAGGCGCCGCTTAGCAGGAAGTTGCCGATCAACGAGGACGTCAGCACAACCGCGCCCAGCGCCCCCGAAATGGCCACGATACGCCATCCTTTCATCGTCTCGGAGGTGAGTGCAAGGCCGAGAAAGAGGAGCTCGACGGATAGACCGATGGCCAGGATTGGACCGGTCTCGCCCCCTGCCGCGAACCCCGCGCCGATGATGAATCCGTCCATTGCAATGTCGATGAAGGTGGCTGCGAAGAGTCCTTGCGACCCTGTGCCGGCATTGCCTGATATAGCGTTCTGGTGTTCCAGTCGCATCGTCCACAGCTTCAGCGTGTACATGAACAGACTGCCAAGCGCGAAGCTGCCGGCCAGAACCAGACCAGGCGCATGTTCCCTTGAGATCTCCGGAAGCAGCTCAACGGCGAGCGCCGCAAGCACAACGCCGGCTGCGAAGTGCTGAATCAGGCTGCGCGCATTTCTGCTGGGGTGCCAAAACGCAGCCAGAATGCCCCCCGCGAGAGCCACGAGCGCAGGGATGCTCATGAACAATAAATTTTCAGGGGTCACTGTGGTTCGCCGAATCGGTTAATGGGTACAAGGTTAGGTTTATCCGCCTGTTCAGTCATGAGAAGCTGGGGTGGTTCCCTGTGATGCGCGCTCGTGTCCTCAGGATTGTGCGCCAAATTCCCCCGGCCAATCTTCGGGCGCGACCCTGGTGGATCTGTCCGGGAAACCCGGCTGGCGCAGCATCGCGTTCCGTTTCTCAAGGATTACTGCTGTCGCCTGGATCAGAAAAAACCGCGAAGATGACCCCTTTAGCTGGCAGCACGCCAAGGGATCAGCAGCGGGCTGTTTTCACCGGCGGCAGCATGCTCACGCCTGCCAAACTCCGTACCCTGCTTCACGGAAATCGATCGCCAACTCCACTTCCAGGTCGCGTGCGCCGTCATAGGACATCGGGTTATACAGTTCGTACAGATCAGGCAATAAGCGCAGGCCGAATTGTTTGACGAATCGATTGGACTGGATACCTGCCTTGTGTTTGTCGAAGCGCACGTCGGGATCCAGTCCCGTCATGCCGACGTAAACGCACGGCTTGCCCGTGACGTAACCGGGGTTGGCTTTCTTGAATCGGCCTTCGTACAGAACGTCTTTCGACAGTTCGATCACATAGACGTGATAGTGGTCTCGGCGTCCCATAGCGGGTGCGGCTTTACACGCCTGAAGCGTCCGCCTCACGAAAGGTGCTCTTGCCGTCGCGTTTCGCAGCGTAAAGCGCCGCGTCTGCTTTCTTCAGCAGGTCATTCAGCGTTTCTCCGTCAGCGCAGCACATTGCGATCCCCACCGAAGCCCCGATGTGTGCGGTTCCACCTCCGGCAAGCGGTATGGGCTGACTCAGGCTCTCCACCACGCGGCTTGCAACCTCACGCGCAGCCTCCGCATCGTCGACCTGACCCAGCACGATGACGAACTCGTCGCCTCCGAAACGGGCGATCACATCCGACTCGCGGAGCAACTGCTTCATCCGTTCCCCCGACGTCACCAGAACCTCGTCACCCGCGGCATGCCCATAACGGTCGTTTACCGCCTTGAAGTCGTCCAGATCGACGGCCAGGACGGCCATCTGTATCCGTGAGCGCTTCGCGCCGGCGATCAAATGCTTTTCGTTTTCGTGCAGGAACCGCCGATTGGGCAGACCCGTCAGCGGGTCGCGAAGACTGAGGTGCCTGATCGTCTGCTCGGCATGGATCCCTGCCCTGATCAGGCGAACGGTTTCCCGGTACAGCCCGAGCAGTGCCAATCCCATCCATAGCCCGGCTATTCCGAGCAGCACCGACGACAAGCTCTGGCCGTGAATTCGTTCCGCTTCACGCGTTTCCAGCTGGTTCAGCTCTTCCCGTTCGGTTTCGATCAGAATGCGGTGGATCTGCTCGATGGCGGACTTGTCGAATCCCCCAAGCTCCCGTTCTGGAGGGGTTGCATCGCCACCCGCCGCGCGTTGCTGGAGTGCGCTGAATCCAGTCTCCAATGCCGATTGCAGCGCCGGCAGAGGCGCCAGGCGAGCAGCCTGGGCGCCGTCCGCACCGATCAAGCCGATCAGTTGCTTGGCACTGGGACACGACGATTGGCGACATATCAGGTTGGGGTAAAGATCGGCGGGGTTTTGCGACTCGGCGTATTTGCGAACCGCTTTGTCCAGGTTGAGCAAGTAAGTGCGCAGCGCGTTGATGTCCGCGATGACCTGCCGCGTATGATCTACCGAGCGGACGGCCTCTGCCGAGCGCTGGTGCTGGTAGAAAATCATGGCGAACAGGACCGTGATGATGAGTGCGAAGATCAGCGCGCCCTTGTGGAGCACCTGCTTGAAGCCGGCAAAGACGGATCCGTCGCTTTCGGTTTGCATCGGTGGCGTACCCAAATTCATTTCGAACGCGACGTCGGCGCGGGACATTTAGGCATTCTTACTGTGGTGCATGAATAAAAGGGGCCCGAATATTTTTGCCCGATTGTGGCGGTAATGGCAGACGAAAAAACTCCGGCAATGGTCTGAATACTAACCGGCTTTTACACCAAACCCATAAGCCTCGAGGCACAGGGAACGGGTTGTAATGGTCAGGCCCGTCGTCCAGGCAGAACCCCCATCAGTGACGTACCAATCAAACCGGGTTGCTATATGGGGATGACACCGTCCCATCGCCTTATTTGTAGAGATCGACCTTCTCGATGCGCTCGGGTTCCGCCACCGCATCCGCCACCCAGGCCTGTAGGGCCGGCAGCGCCAGCATCGCATCGGCATAGTCGCGTGCCGCACCTTCCAGCGCCACGCTATAGGTCTGGAAGCGCAACACCACCGGCGCAACCATGGCATCGGCAATGCCGAAGCGCCCGAACAGAAAATCGCCGCCATGACCAAACCGCGCGCGGCAATCCGTCCAGATCGCCAGGATGCGTTCGATATCCGCCAGGCAGTCCGGCGTGCGCCCCTTGTCCGGATAGCGGCCGCGAATGTTCATCGACATGCTCTGGCGCAGCGCGTCGAAGCCCGCATGCATCTCCGCGCTCACCGAGCGCGCCACCGCCCGCGCAGCCGCATCGGCCGGCCACAAGTTGTGTTCAGGAAAACGCTCGTGCAGGTATTCGCAGATCGCCAGCGAATCCCACACCCGGATGTCGCCATCGTGCAGCGCCGGCACCTTGCCCGAAGGCGACCACGTCGCCAGATCGATTCAGCCGACCCGGGCAGGTACAGCGGGATGCGCACCTCCTCGAAGGGAATGCCCGCCTGGCGCAGCACCAGCCAGGGCCGCAGCGACCAGGACGAGTAGTTCTTGTTGCCGATGACGAGGGTGAGGGGCGTCATGGTGGGTAGATCCTTGGCGAACGGGGCGAAGTGCAAAACTACATGAGCGCGGTAGTGGTGGGAATGCGGGCGCTGAGACCACCCAAGGCAGGTGTTCCGCGAAAAGCCAAACGGGCGTCTTGCCGCAGATGAGGCTATAGCAAACGCCAAACAGAATTCATCCCGGCTAATCTGCCGGGCGTTGCCGTGGCGGATTAGCCAGCCATTGACGAGCCAGTGTCCGAGCCTGTTCTTCACGCGACAGGTCCATCCCAGAGGCCAGCGCATCGTAGGCGGCTTGAGCCCGCCGGGCGAACGCAGCGTTGTCAAACAGCTCCGGCCGGGTGCGGGCGAAATGCGTGGCCAGGGCATACCATTTGAGGGCCTGGGTCGCATCCGGCGGCACGCCTTCGCCGCGCTCGTGAAACCTGCCCAAGGCAAGGTGGGCTGCTGCCATGCCCTGGACGGCCGCCTGCTCCAACAGGCGGTGTGCCCGACCGTCGTCCCGGGGCACAGTATCGCCATTGTGGTACATCCACCCAAGATGGTAGCAAGCGGGCCCGTAGCCGTTTCGGGCTGACCGGCGAAACCAATCCAAGGCCAGCGCCCCGTCTCTCGGTACGCCCCAGCCATGGGCGTGGAGGATGCCCAGCATGAACTGGGCGCGTGAATGGTTCGCCCGTGCCGCTCTTCCCAGCCAGTGGGCCGCTTTCCTGTGGTCTTGGGTGAATCCGGGAAACCAGCCGTGGAAATTGCCGTTTTCGTAGGCATAACCGAGTTCAAACTGTAAGTCGGGTGATCGGGCCATCCCCACCACAACGCTCCCACACAGAGCCGCCGTCACGGCCAGCGACCCTGCAAGCCATGCGCGATTCTTTCTGGCAACGGCCATTGTCATCGCCCTTTAAACGCCCGCTCGCAACGCGCGACCAGGCATGTTGGAACAAAAGAAACATTGTTTCGCGTTGAGTGCCATCGGTGAATGTCTGTTGCTGGCCGGATCCCAGCAGGACCGCCCTCACTCCCTCTGCGATCTTCTCTTACCTGCCGCAACTGCCGTCGTATTGCCCCTGCCCCACCAGGTAATCGAGAAACGCCCGCGCCATCACCGAGAACTGCCGCCTTGCCGGATAGACGGCGTACCCGTGCCGCTGGGTCGGGAAGCACTTCGCGTCAAGCGGCGAACAGGCCGGGGCGGGTGCAGGGTGAGGGCATGGCAGGACAGAGCGGAGATGCCCAGGCCGGCGGATGGCCTGCTTATGGCTTCGTTGCCGCCTAGTTCCAGGCGCGGGCGGATGGTGATGCCGTGATCGGCGAAGCGCCGTTCGATCGCAAGCCAATGGAGTTAGATGCCACACCTACTTTTCTTGTCTTGCGGGCGGGTTAGGGTTGGCGGGCTGAAGGGTCTCCCGTACCGGTTGTTGGGAAAAGTAGGCGGCCAGATCGTTCATGTCCTTGTCGTTCAGGGCGCGGCCGGTCAGGAATGCCTGAATCATGAGCTCATGCTGGCCCATGACCTGTGTCTGGCGCTTCATCTTGGCTACCAGGATTTCGGCCTTCTGGCCCGCCAGACGTGGAGCAGCGTTATCGAGGGGATTGCCGTCCGAACCATGGCAATAAGCGCAGTAGATGGACTTCTCGGCGCCCGCGGCAGCATTCCCGGCAGCCGCGGCAGCGCCGCTCCACACGTTCATTCCCGACGATGCACCTGCCATGCACAACAACATCAATGGGTGCGATAAACGATATTTCATGATGATCTCCGTGATCCGGGTCTTAGCTGATTTCCCTGGGACATTTGATCAGTTTACGTCAGGCATTCGAACTGCAAGTATACAAACCCGAGCCTGGGTGCGGGTTGGCTTCAACTGAAGGATCTACTCGGCAACCCGCACCGCTGGCGCGGGAGGTGGTCGGAAATGGGTCAAACATGTTATTCCGAGTCCAAAGAAATATTGATCGGCCGTCCGTTCATGGTGATTGTCCTGAAGTCTGAAATCGGGCCGATCTCAGCCAGACGGCCGCACTCCACTCGGCTACTTCCTCTTGCCCGCCGCAGCGGGCGCGGCATCGCCCCGCCCGAGCAGGTAGTCGAGAAACGCCCGTGCCACCACGGAGAGCTGCCGCCCTGCCGGGTAGACGGCGTACCAGTGGCGCAGGATGGGGAAGCCCTCGACGTCGAGCACGGCAAACTGGCCGGGCTGGTTGAGCGTGAGCGCGTGGCGCGACAGGGCGGAGATGCCGAGGCCGGCGAGGATGGCTTGCTTGATGGCCTCGTTGCTGCCCAGTTCCAGGCGCGGGCGGATGGTGATTCCCTGTTCGGCAAAGCGTCGTTCGATGGCGTTGCGCGTGCCAGAGCCCTTTTCACGCATCAGCCACGGTTCCTGCGAGATGCGTTCCAGCGTGAGTTTCTTCTTGTGCGCCAGCGGGTGATCCGGCGCGGCCAGCACCACGATAGGATTGTCCATGATGGGCGTGGCGACGACGTCGATGTCTTCCGGCGGCTGGCCGACGAAATAGAGATCGTCCAGGTTGTCCGCCATGCTGGCCAGCACCTGTTCCTTGTTGGTGACGCGCAGGCTGACGTCGATGCCCGGATACAGCTTGGCAAATTCGCCCAAGAGGCGCGGCGCGAAATAGGAAGCGGTAGTGATCGCCATCAGGCGCAGTTGCCCCTGCTTGAGTCCCTGCCGTTCCGCCACCGACATGGTGTAGCGATCCAGGATATTGAAGATTTCCCGGGTGGCTTGCGCCAGTTGCTGTCCGTCCGGGGTCAGGTGGATCTTCTTGCCGACCTGTTCCAGGAGCGGCACACCCACCATGTCGGTGAGTTTTTTCATCTGCATGGAAACCGTGGGCTGGGTCAGGAAAAGCTCCTCTGAGGCGCGGGTAAAGCTGCCCAGGCGGGCAATGGCTTCGAAAATTTCAAGCTGGCGGAAGGTGGAGTGATGGCGCATTTCGGGTGAAAGGTGAAGTTCGGTAGGGTGCACGCTGTGCACCCTACCGGATATCATAGAGTTAAGTCTATCGTATAGATAGAAAGAATCGACTGTTATTGATGATTTAACTCCTGCATGATGCGACGATCGTGTCAGGCCGCTGGGGCGTTACACGGAAACCCGACCCCTTTTCGTAGGAGTAAATCATGGCTGTCAAAACCTACAACGCTGGCGTAAAAGAATATCGCCAGACTTATTGGACCCCCGATTACACCCCGCTCGACACCGATCTGCTGGCGTGCTTCAAGATCACCCCGCAGCCCGGTGTGCCGCGTGAAGAAGTTGCCGCCGCGGTGGCTGCCGAGTCGTCCACCGGCACCTGGACCACGGTGTGGACCGACCTGCTGACGGATCTGGACTACTACAAGGGCCGCGCCTACCGCATCGAAGACGTGCCCGGCGACGACACCTGTTTCTACGCGTTCGTGGCCTACCCGATCGACCTGTTCGAAGAAGGTTCGGTCGTCAACGTACTGACCTCGCTGGTCGGCAACGTGTTCGGCTTCAAGGCATTGCGAGCCCTGCGTCTGGAAGACGTGCGCTTCCCGATCGCCTACGTCAAGACCTGCGGCGGACCGCCCGCCGGCATCCAGGTCGAGCGTGACCGCTTCAACAAATATGGCCGCGCGCTGCTGGGTTGCACGATCAAACCCAAACTGGGTCTGTCGGCCAAGAACTACGGTCGCGCGGTGTACGAATGCCTGCGCGGCGGTCTGGATCTGACCAAGGACGACGAGAACGTCAACAGCCAGCCCTTCATGCGCTGGCGCGACCGCTTCGAATTCGTCGTCGAAGCCTGCCAGAAGGCCGAACGTGAAACCGGCGAGCGCAAGGGCCACTATCTCAACGTGACCGCTCCGACTCCGGAAGAGATGTACAAGCGCGCCGAGTTCGCCAAGGAACTGGGCGCACCGATCATCATGCACGACTACCTGACCGGCGGCCTGACCGCCAACACCGGCCTGGCCAACTGGTGCCGCAACAACGGCATGCTGCTGCACATCCACCGCGCCATGCACGCCGTGCTTGACCGCAACCCCCACCACGGCATCCACTTCCGTGTGCTGACCAAGGTGCTGCGTCTGTCCGGCGGCGACCATCTGCACTCCGGAACGGTTGTCGGCAAACTGGAAGGCGACCGCGAGGCTACGCTGGGCTGGATCGATACCATGCGCGACAAATTCATTCCGGAAGATCGCAGCCGGGGTCTGTTCTTCGACCAGGACTGGGGTTCGATGCCGGGCGTGTTCCCGGTGGCGTCTGGCGGCATTCACGTGTGGCACATGCCCGCGCTGGTCGCCATCTTCGGCGACGACGCCTGCCTGCAGTTCGGTGGCGGCACGCTCGGCCACCCGTGGGGCAACGCCGCCGGCGCCTCCGCCAACCGCGTCGCGCTCGAAGCCTGCGTGCAAGCACGCAACGAAGGCCGCCAGATCGAGAAGGAAGGCAAGGACATCCTGACCGCTGCGGCCGCCAGCAGCCCCGAACTGAAGATCGCCATGGAAACGTGGAAAGAGATCAAGTTCGAATTCGACACCGTCGACAAGCTGGACGTCGCCCACAAATAAGAGGGGCTAGGCGCTGGGAAATCGGGGTTAGGGAAGACCTGACCCCACACCCTGGCCGCCTCGATCCTCGATCCTAGATCCTAGAAAGGAAATGAAATGTCTGAAGTAATGGATTACAAAAGCCGCGTGAGCGACCCCGCCAGCCGCAAGTTCGAGACCTTCTCTTACCTGCCGGCCATGAGCGTTGAGCAGATCAAGAAGCAGGTCGAGTTTCTGGTGAAAAAAGGCTGGAACCCCGCGATCGAGCACACCGAACCCGCGCACCTGCAGGATTCGTACTGGTATATGTGGAAGCTGCCGATGTTCGGCGAAACCGACGTGACCCGCGTGCTGGCCGAAGCCGAGGCCTGCCACAAAGCCAATCCGGACAACCACGTCCGCCTGATCGGTTACAACAACTTCAACCAGTCGCAAGGCACGTCGATGGTGATTTACCGCGGCAAGACGGTTTAAGTCGCGACGGGTGATCAAGAGGGCCTGTTAACACTAATTTCACACCTGCGACGGACCGATTCGGGATGCAGACCGCGAAGCGAGCCGCGCCGCAGTGCAGGCCACTGCAAGCGGCACGCGACAAAGGGATGCGCCCGAATCGGTCCCGTCCCGAAGGGTTGTGGCGAGAAAGCGCGTCTGCGGCGTTGCGCCGCTTGGCAAGGGATGGCCCTTGCCTGCGCACCGCGCCTTGCACCCATCGCTTTCTTGCCGCAACGCAGCGGCGAAATTAGTGTTAACAGGCCCTCACGCCCCCGTCGCCCGCTGGGCGCGGGGGCTTTTTGTTTGTCCGCGAATGCCACGCCGCGTGTGTCCGGCTGGTATTCGCAGGTAAACAAGCCTTTCCTTTGAGGAGACCCCATGAGCAATATCGTCGAGCAATATCGCATCGCCAAGGAACCCTATTACCGCGCCGTCGCAGACGAGGTCGAACTGTTCGAGGCCGCCTATTCGGTGCGCATGCCGATGATGCTGAAAGGCCCGACCGGCTGCGGCAAGACGCGCTTCGTCGAGTACATGGCTTACAAACTGAACCGGCCGCTCATCACCGTCGCGTGTAACGAAGACATGACCGCGTCGGATCTGGTCGGGCGTTACCTGCTGTCCGCTTCCGGCACCGAGTGGCAGGACGGCCCGCTTGCCATTGCTGCACGCCACGGCGCGATCTGCTACCTCGACGAAATCGTCGAAGCGCGCCAGGACACCACCGTCGTCATCCACCCGCTGACCGACAACCGCCGCGTGCTGCCGCTGGAAAAGAAGGGCGAACTGGTCCACGCCCACCCCGATTTCCAGATTGTGATTTCCTACAACCCCGGCTATCAGTCGCTGATGAAGGACTTGAAGCAGTCCACCAAGCAGCGCTTCGGCGGCCTGGATTTCACTTATCCCGACCACGCGATCGAAACCGAAATCGTTACCCACGAATCCGGTGCCAGTGCCGAAATCGCCGGCAAGCTGGTGTCGATCGCCGAGCGTTCACGCAACCTCAAGGGCCATGGCCTCGACGAGGGCCTGTCCACCCGCATGCTGATCTACGCCGGCAGCCTGATAGCCAGGGGCGTGAACCCGCAGGCGGCGTGCAGGGTTGCCCTGGTGCGGCCGATCACCGACGACCCCGACATGCGCGACGCGCTGGATGCGGCGGTAAGCACCTTCTTCTGAAGTCGCAGGGTCGCGCGCGGCGCACCCTTATTTGTGAGGACAATCTGCCATGTCCATCAATCTCGAAGACTACGCCGACCTGATCGAAGACTTGTCGCCGCATACGCTGGACGTGCTGCACGCTAACTGGCACGACGCGACCAAGGTGTTCTCGCCGCGCGGGCTCGACACCTACCTGAAGGGTGCGGCGGCAATTCGCGGGCTGGGGCGCGGCGATTCGCTGGTCGAAGCCTGGCTCGAAAACGCGCCGCAGGTCGCCAAGGAAGTCGGCGAGGATGTGGTCGGCGATCTCGATTACCGCGTCGCTGTCGCTGGCCTCTAGCACCTCCGGCTCGGTGATCGAACTGCATGCTCGCCACTGCGCCGACGGCGGCCAATCGGCTCGGCGACGCGCAGCTGTTCCTGCAATTACCTGCAATTCATCAATACGCTGATCGCGCAGGCACCGCGCGGCGTGCGGCCGATGCTGGACAAGCTCGAAGTGCTGTTCCGCCAGCTGACGCTGGGTGGCCTGCGGCGCTGGGCATTGTGGGGCGCGCATGCTCACCGCACCAATTACGAAGAGCAGATCCGCTACTTCAGCCTCGAATCCAAGGAGTCGCTGGCGATGCTGCAGAAGGAGCGCAAGGGCACGCTGCTGGTCGACGTGCAGCGCCGCATCAACATGTATCTGCGCGCGCTGTGGGCACGCGACTTTTTCATGCGCCCGACCTCCGGCGACTTCGAATTGCGCGAAGGCTACAAGCCCTACATCGAGGATTACCTGCTGCATCTGCCGGATGCGTTCGATGATTTCGTTCTCCCCTCCTCTCCGGGGGAGAGGGACGGCCATCGCAACATCAACCGGCTCCCTCACGGCCTCGCTACAGGCAGAGGGGATAGGTTTCCGGTCTGGAGCTCTACCGCGCCACCGCCGCGCACTGCGCCGCGCACGTGGTGGAAACCCGACAGCCGATTTCGGCCGAAGCGCTCAACCCCATGCAGATGGCGGTGATTTCGGTGATCGAGGACGCGCGCGTCGAGGCGCTGTCGATCCGCCGCTTTCCCGGCCTGAAGCAACTCTGGAGCAGGCTGCATATCGCCACGCCCGCAGATGAACAGCAGCGTCGGCGATTACCTCAATCGCCTGGCGCGCGCGCTGCTCGACGAAAGCTACGTCAGGACGACGATCCGTGGATCGCCGAGGGTCGCGCGCTGTTCGCGCAGGCCCAGGACACGCTCGACAGCAACCAGACCTCGTGGGAGATCGGCGTGCAGCTCGCGCACAGCCTCACGCAGAAAAGGATTCGCGTTCAATCCGCGCACCGACGTGCTGACCGCGCCTTACCGCGACGACAACCGCTACTTCTGGGAATTCGAGGAATTCGATTTCGACAAGGCGGCCAACGCCGGTTACGACACCGTCAAGCAGGTGCGCAAGTACGTCAGCGTGATGGAGATGGCCAACGAGATCGACGTCGAAACCGCCGGCGACGACGCCGAGGAAATCTGGGTGCTCGGCACCGAGCTCTACCCCTACGAGGACATGGGCAAGAGCTTCAACGAACTGGAAGGCAAGGAACCGGTGTCCGATCCCTTCCATTATTCCGAGTGGGATTACCAGATCCAGCTCGAGCGTCCGGCCTGGGCGACGGTGCTGGAAAAGCGCGCCAAGGTCGGGCGACCTGCAGCGTCATCGACGACATCACCGCCCAGTACAAGCGCGAAATCCATCGCATGAAATTCCTGCTCGACGCCATGCAGCCGCAGGGCGTGCAGCGCATCCGCAAGCTGGAAGACGGCGACGAGATCGACATCAACGCGGCGATTGCCAGCTTCATCGACATCCGCCTGGGCAACCAGCCCGACCCGCGCATCATGATGCGGTCGGTGCAGAAAAACCCGCGATTTCTCGATTCTGGTGCTGCTGGATCTGTCCGAATCGACCAACGAAACCGTGCAGGATCAGGAATACTCGGTGCTGGAGCTGACCCGCCAGGCCTGCGTGCTGCTGGCGGACGCGATCAACAAGGTCGGCGACCCGTTCGCCATCCACGGCTTCTGTTCGGACGGCCGACACGATGTGGAGTACTACCCGCTTCAAGGACTTCGACCAGCACTGGGACGAGACGCCGAAGGCGAAGCTCGCGGGCATGACCGGCCAGCTCTCCACCCGCATGGGCGCGGCGATCCGCCACGCCGGGCATCATCTCAAGCTGCAGCGCTCGGCCAAGAAGCTGCTCATCGTCATCACCGACGGCGAACCGGCCGACATCGACGTGCGCGACCCGCAGTACCTGCGCTACGACACCAAGAAGGCGGTCGAGGAAATCGCCAGGTACGGCGTCACCACCTACTGCATGAGCCTCGACCCGCGCGCCGACAACTATGTGTCGCGCATCTTCGGGCAGAAGAACTACATGGTGGTGGATCATGTGCAGCGGCTGCCGGAAAAGCTCCCGCTACTTTATGCGGGTTTGACAAGATAATGAGCGGGCGCTTTCGGTGCAGGCTCGCCGACGCAGTCGGCGTCAAGCTGCGAAGCAGCGGCCGTAGCCAGAAATTACCGCTGCGCTATGCCGGGTTAACCCGCTAGAATTGCCGAATGAACAACACTTACGTCGGACTCAACAGCGACCATCACGGCATTACCCAGCTGGGCCGCATCGTGCTGGACGGATGGCTTTTCGGCTTCATTCCCGAAACCGAGGACTGTGCGGGCTGGGACCTGGGGCGCATGCAGGCGCTGATGGACAAGGTCGGTGTGGAATGGGACAAGTACGCCAACCTGCCCAGCCGCCTGCCGCCGGAGCTGCGTCAGCGTCACGCTGAAATCTACGACAGGGCAATGGCAATTGCCAGGGAAAAGGGCTGGGATCCCGAACTGGGCGAAGACGATTGATTAACGTCCGATCACTGACGCCTCGACCTATGCGAGGCTCTGGACGCAGCCCGATCTGCTTCAGAAAGGCAAACATTGACGCTTGACCCCCGCCACAAGGCGCATGCGCTGATCTTCGACACGCACCTGCATTTGTTCGAAAACGAAGTGATCGAGGCCTCGCATACCCAGGCCATCCTGGTCGACTTCTGGGCCGACTGGTGTCCGCCCTGCCGAATGCTGACGCCCGTGCTGGAGCGTGTGCTGCAAAGTTATGGCGGCAAAATCCGCATGGCAAAGGTGGAGGTGGACGAAGGCGACAACATGAAGCTCGCCGGGCGCTACAGCATGCGCGGCTTTCCGACGGTATTGCTGTTCGTGAAGGGCGAGATCGTGGGACGCTTCAACAGTGCCAAGCCGGAGCACTGGGTGCGTGAATTTATTGCCGAACACACCGGTATCGAGTAACGAGCCGGATCAATCCGCTGATAATTTTGGAAAAATCATGACACCCGCCAAAGATCGCATCACATCACGCGTTGCCCTGAGCATCCTGGGCATTCTTGAGAATGTCGGTCTGGTCATCATTACGCTTGCCACACTGGTTGCAGGCGGGAGTGAGGTACAGAAGATGATGACCGCGGGGTCGGTCACGCTGGCCGACCTGCTGCTGCTGTTTCTGTATCTGGAAATCCTGGCCATGGTCGGCGTGTACTTCCAGTCCGGCCAGTTGCCAGTGCGGTTCCCGATTTATATCGCCATCGTCGCGTTATCCCGATACCTGGTTCTCGACCTGAAGAGTCTGGATATCTGGCGCATGCTCGGTGTGACGTCCTCGGTGCTTTTGCTGGCGCTGGCCGTCCTGGTGATTCGGTACGGCCATACGCGCTTTCCTTATCGTGACAGCACGGGAGAAGATTCATCTGATGAATAGGCAAACAAGCCTGTTCAGTCGATCAGGACGGAAACGACCGCATGATCATGATCGGCCGCATCATCCGGGACGCATGGGTGGTCGCCCTGTCAGCGGCAACACATTCGCGGGTTCCCCGGGCCGGTCGCGGTCAGCCAGCAGTTGCAGCGCCCTGTGGAACTCGCCTGGCAGGCGCTTCATGGTTTCCGCCGCCTGCGCCGAGTAATGCACCACTTCAAACGGCACGCCTTCGTCGAGTGACGCCCGCGCCTGCGGATGAAAGCGCTGCCAGGCCAGTTCCACCCAGGCCTTGTTCTGACTGTCGACAAAGATGAACTCCTCCGCGTCCAGCACGGCCATGTACTGCATGGAGCGGATAGGGACGAACAGGCACTTGCCGGCGCGCGCGAGCAGGATGTGCGCGAGGTTGTAGGTGTAGGCGGCCAGAAAGCCCGGCACGCGGGCGATTTCCTGTTCCCGGTAAAAGCTTGCTTCCATACCCCACAGGTTACAATTTCGCGCTCTGTTTGATAAGCCCTGCAATGGAACTCACCCCCGCTTTACTGCAACTGGCCACCCAGGCGCTGGACCGGGTGCTCGACTTCGACCGTCCTTCCGATGCGGTGCTGTCGGCATTTTTCCGCGAGCACAAGAAACTTGGCGCGCGCGACCGGGCGTTTGTCGCGGAGGCTGTGTTCGGGGTGTTGCGCCGTTATCGTTATTTGTCGGTGGTGGTTCCTGCCGCCAACCCGCGCACGCTGATCGTCGCGTGGCTGATCAAGGCGCGCGGCATGAGCGGTGCAATACTGGAACACTTCGCCAAGCCTGAACTCATCGCCCATATCCGCAATGCAAAAACCGATAATCTGCCGCTCGGCGTGGCAGCGGAATTGCCGGACTGGATAGTCGTGAAGTTGCAGACGGTCGATGACGGATCCGGACATCCTCGCTCTGGGCCGCGCACTTCAGCAGCACGCGCCACTCGACCTGCGGGTAAACACCCACAAAGCCAACCGCGATGCGGTGCTGGAACAGCTGGTCGGTGAAGGTTTCGCGGTCGAATCCACGCCCTATTCGCCCTGGGGCATACGCTTCAAGGATAATCCGGCGATCAATCGTCATCCGCTGTTTGTCGACGGCAGCCTCGAAGTGCAGGACGAAGGCAGCCAGTTGCTGGCGCTGCTGCTGGGCGCGCGGCGCGGCGAAATGGTGTGCGACTTTTGCGCCGGCGCGGGCGGCAAGACGCTCGCCATCGGCGCGATGATGGCGTCAATAGCGGGCGGCTGTATGCGTTTGACGTGGCGGAAAAGCGGCTGGTCAAACTGAAGCCGCGTCTGGCGCGCTCGGGATTGTCCAACGTGATGCCGCAACTGATCAGCGTCAGAGAACGACACGCGGGTGAAGCGCCTGGCGGGCAAGCTCGATCGCGTGCTGGTCGATGCGCCGTGTTCGGGACTGGGCACGCTGCGGCGCAATCCCGACCTGAAATTTCGCCAGTCTCCCGAAAGCGTGGCGCGAGCTGACCAGAAAACAGGCGGCGATTCTGCGTGCGGCCGCACGCTATTGAAGCCCGGCGGGCGGCTGGTGTACGCCACATGCAGCCTGTTGCCGGAAGAAAACGAAGCGATCGTCGAAGCGTTTCTGGCAGGAGACGGGTTTACGCTGCAGCCTGTAGCTGAAATACTGGCGCAAGCCAGGATCGAACTGGCGAGGACAGGACCCAACAGCGTTCCATATCTGAAACTCTCGCCTGTGCTCCACGGAACGGACGGTTTTTTTGCGGCGGTGCTGGTCAAGGCTTGACCGGATATCGCGCCATATTTGTTAATACGGCGTTTATCAATGCAGCGTTTTACAATTGATGCACTTTTTCCCGACCATGGTCGCATCCGTGTTCAACCCTGAGCAGCTCGCCACGCTTTACGGCCTGTTTCAGGCGCGTGTCGCCGCCACGCCGGACAAGATTGCCTATCGTCAGTTTGAGCCTGCGCACAGAGTCGTGGCTTGCGTTTCACCTGGGCGCAGATGGCGCTCGAAGTGGCGCGCTGGCAGGCCGCGCTGGTCAAGGAAGGATTGGCGCCGGGCGACCGCGTGGCGGTGATGCTGAGGAACTGCGTCGAGTGGGTCATTTTCGATCAGGCCGCACTCGGCCTGGGGCTGGTTACGGTGCCCTTGTACGTGGACGATCGCCCGGACAACGCCGCCTATATCCTCGACCATTCCGGTGCGAAGCTGCTTCTGGTCGATGGCAAATTGCAGTACAGGAAACTGGCGGAAATTGCCGGATCGAGCCCAGGCCTGCAACGCATTGTCAGCCTGACTGCGCTCGAAGGGGGACTGGCGAACGAAGCCCGCGTTTTGTGGTGGTGCGGGACTGGTTGCGGATGCGACAGGCACCCCCGTCCCGCAATCGCATACCGGCGCCGACCTGCTCGCCAGCATTGTCTACACTTCCGGCACCACAGGCCGCCCCAAAGGGCGTGATGCTGACGCACGAGAACATGCTGTGGAATGCCTATTACGCGTCACAGTGCGAAAACTTCGATACTCACGATGTGTTTCTGTCGTTTCTGCCGCTGTCGCACACGCTGGAGCGAACGGGTGGCTATTACCTGCCGATGCTGACAGGCGCGGAGGTCGCCTACGCACGCTCCATTGCCCATCTCGCGCAGGACTTGCAGGCAATACGGCCCACCGTGCTGGTTTCCGTACCGCGCATTTACGAACGGGTTTATGGGCGGATACAGGATGGCCTGGCGAAGCAAACACCGCTGGCGCGGAAATTCTTCAATCTGGCGGTAAACGTCGGCTGGCACCGCTTCGAACATGCACAGGGGCGCGCGGGATGGCACCCCGAATTGCTGCTCTGGCCGCTTCTGAACAAGCGGGTTGCGCGTTTGGTTTCGGAAAAACTGGGCGGCAGACTGAAAGTGGCGATCTCCGGGGGCGCCGCCCTGTCACCCGATATTGCGCGGCTCTTCGTCGGACTGGGTGTGCCGGTTTATCAGGGCTATGGCCTTACCGAAACCAGCCCGGTGGTGTGCGTCAACCGGCCGGATTCCAATATCCCGGCCAGTATCGGTCAGCCGATGCCCGGCGTGGAAGTGAAAATCGGCGAAAACGAAGAGCTGCTCACGCGCAGCCGCTGCGTAATGCGAGGTTACTGGAAAAACGAAGAGGCGACCCGCGCCATGATAGACGCGGATGGCTGGCTGCACAGCGGAGACAAGGCACGCCTGGATGAGCATGGGCACTATTCCATCGTCGGCCGCATCAAGGACATCATCGTGTTGAACAATGGCGAGAAAGTGCCGCCGACCGACATGGAGTCCGCCCTCCTGCTCGACCCGCTGTTCGAGCAGGTGATGATCGTCGGGGAAGGCAAGCCCTATCTGGCGGCGCTCACCGTGCTGAATGAAGAGCACTGGCAGGCATTCGCCGCCAGTTTGAACATCGATCCCGGGGTGCCCTCGTCGCTGCAACACCCCAAAGTGCTCAAAGCGCTGACCACACGCGCCGCCAGCCGTCTCAGACACTTCCCCGGCTACGCACAAATTCGCCGCCTGCATCCCACGCTCAAGCCGTGGACGGTGGACGACGGTTTGCTCACCCCAACCCTGAAAATTAAACGTAGCCAGGTTTTCAGCCGTTACCATACCGCGGTCGAAGCCATGTACGCCGATTTCGCAGTTTGATTGTTTCAATAATCGCAATTTAATCCTGAATGGAGATCTTGATGCCGCACCTTACCTGTCCCGTCTGGCCACCGCATTGGCGCTTGCTGGTGTGAGCTCGCTGTGCCACGCAGCGGGTTTTGCCCTGATCGAACAGAATGCCAGCGGGTTGGGCAATGCCTATGCGGGCCAGGCGGCCGTTGCTGCGGATGCCAGTACCGTGTTTTTCAATCCCGCGGGGATGAGCCTGCTGCCCGATTCGCAACTGGTGGTGGCCGGGAATCTGATCAAGCCTTCGGCCAAGTTTTCCGGCACGGTGACCGCGCCCTTCCCGGTGGGTGGGGGGGACGGTGGCGACGCCGGGGACTGGGCGCTGGTCCCGAATTTCTATTACACCTACCGGCTCTCGCCGGCGCTGACCCTCGGTGTGGGGCTGAATAGCCCGTTCGGCCTGAAAACCGAGTACGACTCCGACTGGATGGGCCGCTATCAGGCGATCAAGTCCGAACTCAAAACCGTCAACCTCAATCCTTCCATCGCCTACAAGGTGTCGGACACCTTTTCTGTCGGCGCGGGGTTCAGCGTGCAGTGGATCCAGGCCGAGCTGACCAACAACATTCCCATTATCCCGCCCGGAATCTTCCCGCAGATACAGATCAAGGGGGACGACTACGGCTGGGGCTATAACCTCGGGGCGTTGTGGCAGCCCGCGGCGGCCACGCGCGTGGGTTTGACCTATCGTTCGGAAATCGATTTCACTGTGGACGCGAATTCGAAGACCTCGAATCCCTCGGTGGGGGCGCTGAATGGCCCGGTGACGGCTGATATCACCATGCCGGCATCGGCCTCGCTGAGCCTGGTGCAAAAGCTGGATTCCAAATGGGACCTGCTGGCCGATGTAACCTGGACCGGCTGGAGCAGCTTTGACAAACTGGCGATCAAGGGTACGGTCAACAAGACCACGCCGGAAAACTGGCAGGACACCTGGCGCTATTCGCTGGGCGTGACCTGGCATCAGGATGCGGCCTGGAGCTGGCGTGCCGGCGTGGCCTACGATGAAACCCCGGTGCAAGACGCATTCCGCACCCCGCGCATTCCCGACAGTAACCGCACCTGGCTGGCGCTGGGCGGGCAGTATCGCCTGTCCGACAAATCCGCGCTGGACTTTGGCTATGCCTATCTGTTCATGGAGGATGCCAGCATCAACAAGCTCGACAATGGCACGCTACTCAAAGGCAGCTACGATAATTCGGTAAATATCCTGAGTGTGCAGTACACCCACACTTTCTGAGGCGGGTGTGCGGGAATGGGCGCGGTGTCGCCCGCTCCCGCCGCAGTCAGTCCTTCCGTCCCCGCCTTCCGGTAACCCCCTTGGCTAAACCTATCGACAATCTCGTCGCCCGTCTGATTCAGGACAGCCATGACACGGCGCTGATCTGGCAGGTCGGCATTCTTTTGGCGTGCGCGGCGCTGGCGTGGCTCGTGATGCGCTTGATCCAGCCTTATCTCGTCCACGGCGGTAGCCGTTGGGCGGCGGGACGGGGAGGGGTGCGGCGGGTGGGGTTTCCGCTGGCGATGTGGCTTGGCTTGCTAGTGTGCCGCGAAGTGATCGACCGCTGGATCGGCGAGACCTACCTGCTCGATGTTGCCGTGCCGCTGCTGCTGGCGCTGATGGGGGTGCGGCTCCTGGCCTATGCGCTGCGTTACGTGTTCAAGCCCAGCGAGAAGTTAAAGGTGTGGGAGCGCACCGTCTCCTGGCTGGTCTGGGGCGTTTTCGCCGCGCACATCACCGGTCTTGCGCCGCGCATCCATGCCGCGCTGGAAGCGGTCTCGTTCGAATCCGGCAGCCATCGCTTTTCGCTGTTGCTGCTGGTTCAGGCGGCACTCGTCATCCTTGTCGCGCTGATCGTCTCGCTCGCACTCGCGCAGTTCATCGAAAACCGGCTGATGGGGTTTTCACAAATGAACCTGTCGCTGCGCATGGCGCTGGTCAAGACCATACGCACCCTGCTCATTGTCCTGGCCGTACTGGTCGCCCTGCCGGCGGTGGGCATCGACCTCACCGTGCTGTCGGTATTCGGGGGGGCGCTGGGGGTGGGGATCGGCTTTGGCCTGCAAAAAATCGCCAGCAACTACATCTCCGGTTTCATCATCCTGCTGGATCGCTCGGTTCGCATCGGCGACATGATCACCCTGAACGATCAGTACGGCCGGGTCAGCCAGATCAACACCCGTTACACCCTGCTCAAGGGCCTAAACGGTACTGAAAGCATCATCCCCAACGAAATGCTGATCAGCCAGATTGTGGTCAACCATTCACTCACCCAACCGGATGTGTGTGTCAATCTGCCCATTCAGGTCGCGTATGGCACCGATCTGGAGCGGGCACGCGACATTCTGCTGGAAACCGCCTCAGTCCAT
The DNA here is from genome assembly GCA_963726485.1 of uncultured beta proteobacterium. Taxonomy (GTDB): domain Bacteria; phylum Pseudomonadota; class Gammaproteobacteria; order Burkholderiales; family Thiobacillaceae; genus Thiobacillus. The sequence continues at coordinate 355,802 of CAVSCL010000038.1, forward strand.
CCGCGCGTGATCCACGGGATCCCGGGCCAAGCCCCCAAAGTGTCTCTGAAAGAATTTGCCGACAACGGCATCGTGCTCGAATTGGGCGTCTGGATACGCGACCCCAGCGAAGGCCAGCAGAATCTGCGTTCGGACATCAACTGGGAACTCTGGCGGCGTTTCCGCGAAGCGGGTATCGAAATTCCCTTCCCGCAACGGGTTGTTCGCGTGGTTTCAACGGATGAGCCCGCCGAAAAGCCAGGGCTTGCGCCGGGCACACAAACTCTTTTATAATCGCCAGTCCTTTGAAACCGACCCGCAAGGAATTGCCATGAAAGCCGGCATTCACCCCGACTACAATGAACTGACCGTGACCTGCTCCTGCGGCAGCACATTCAAGACCCGTTCCACGCTGCGCAAGGATGCCCTGCACGTGGAAGTGTGCTCACAGTGCCACCCCTTCTACACCGGCAAACAGAAGATTGTGGATACCGCCGGCCGTGTGGAGAAATTCCGTCAGCGTTACGGCATGAAGTAACGCTGCGGTTTGCGCACGCAAAAAAAAGCGGCTGCGGTCGCTTTTTTTATTCAGCCTCCGGGCAGCGCCAAGAGCATCACGGACATGCGCGAAAAAATTGCCATGAAGTCTCACACCCTGGTTCGTATCACTGCGGCCCTAGCCGGCGCCTTGATGCTGACGCACTGTGCGCCAAACCCGGTTTCGGGCGGCAAGGATTTTGTGTTGATGTCGGAGCAGCAGGAAATCCAGCAGGGCGCCCAGGCCAACAAGGATGTGTTGAAGGAGTACGCTGCGCTGGACAACCCGGGCTTGCAGCATTACGTCAATACGGTCGGCCAGCGTCTGGCGAAGCAACAGCCACCGCCCCAACCTGGAATGGCATTTCACGGTGGTGGACAGCCCCGATGTCAATGCCTTCGCGCTGCCCGGCGGTTATGTCTATATTACGCGCGGGCTCATGGTCTACCTCAATTCCGAAGCGGAATTGGCGGGGGTGGTCGGACATGAAATCGGCCACGTCACGGCGCGCCACGGTGTGAGGCAGCAAAGCATGTCAACCGCCGTGGGGCTGGGGGCGATTCTCGGTTCGATGCTGGTGCCGGGGCTCGACAATCAGGCCGGCGCGAGCCTGCTGCAGACATTGAGCTCGGCCTGGGTGTCAGGCTACGGCCGCGACCACGAGCTGGAGGCCGATCGCCTCGGCGCGGAGTACATCGCCAAGACCGGCTACAATCCGCAGGCCATGGTCGAGGTCATCGGCGTGCTGAAAAACCAGGAACTGTTCGACGCCGAACTGGCGAAGAAGGAAGGGCGCGCAGCCGCGACGATACCATGGCACATTCGATACTCACCCCAGCAACGATGCACGACTGAAACAGGTGGTGGGGGAGGCCAGCAAGTACCAGGTGGCAAATCCACTCGAAGGTCGCGAAGCGTATCTGCGGCACATGGCCGGCGTATATTTCGGAAATAGCCCGGAACAGGGCGTGATCCGCAACAATGCCTTGCTGCACGAACAACTCGGGCTGGCTATTCAGTTTCCGCAAGGCTGGCGCATACAAAACCAGCCAGATAGCGTGGTGGCGACCAGCCCGCAGGGGGATGCCCTGGTGGAGTTGCGTCAGGGACCGAAAAATGACAAACCGCTGGATACCTTGCGGAAGGGGCTCAAGCTTGATTCGGGCGCGCGCTATGACAGCGGCAATATCAGCGGCTACCCGGCGGGTTTCGCCGCTGGGACACAGCAGGGCAAGCCGGTATTGATTGCCGCCGTGGTGTTCAACGGCGCACAGTACCTGATCGCCGGAATTGCCAGCAACGCCAATGTCTACAACAGCCGGCGCGATTCGCTGAAAGGCGCCATCAACAGCTTCCATGCCCTTACTCCTCAGGAACGGCAGGCGGCGCGTCCGCACACGATCCGTCTCATCACGGCACAGCCTGGCGCGACCATGGCAGGCCTTGCCGCACAGTCGCCGCTGGGCGCGAATGCCGAGAGCACGTTGCGGCTGATGAACGACCTTTACCCCAAGGGCGAGCCGCAGGCAGGGCAACTCCTCAAGATCGTTCAGTAAATCTTGAACCGCCTCCCCAACCCCGGTCTGTTACTGCTCTGCGTGGCCTGGCTGCTGCCCGGGCTGATCGGACACGACCCGTGGAAGGGCGACGATGGCGCCGGCTTTGCCCGTCTGTACACCTTGTTGCAAACGGGCGACTGGCTGGCGCCCGCGCTGGACGGTGCGCGTTTCCCGCCGCTGTATTACTGGCTGGCTGCCGCCACTGCCCGGCTCACCTCGCCCCTGCTGGCACTGCACGACGGCGCCCGGCTTGCTTCCGGCGTATTCATTGCGCTGGCCCTGTTTTTCACTGCGCGTACCGCGCGCGAACTGCTTGGACCCGAGCACGTCTGGGCTGCTGTGCTGACTTTATTGGGCAGCCTCGGCCTCCTGCTGAACGGTCACGAGCTGAACCCCTATACCGCGCAACTGGCCGGCGTGGCCATTGCCCTTTACGGTTTGGCGCGGCTGGCGAAGGATTATCGCGGCGGGTGGGCGGTGGCTGCGGGTCTGGTCGTGATGCTGCTGGCAACCGGCATGATGGAACCGCTGGTGCTGGTCGCTCTGGCTTTGATCCTGCCGCTGGCGAGTCCGCCGTATCGCACGCCCGTGGCACGGCGCGGCCTGGCCTTGGGCCTGGGCATGGCGGTGCTGGCCGGCGCACTCTGGATTACGCTGCTATGGGCGCGGCACATTCCGCTCGATACCGCCTTGCAACTGAATCGCTGGCCGGGTTTGAGCGGGGCCGGGAAGATGCGGCCGCTGTTTTTCCCATCGATCCTGGCCTGGTTCGCCTGGCCGGCCTGGCCGCTTGCCGGCTGGGCGCTGTACCGCGCCCGTCACCATTGGCGCGAACCGGGTACGCTGTTGCCGCTGCTGACGCTGGCGTTGCTGCTCGCCTTGTTCTCGGTCAGCGTGAATCCGGATGACAGCAAAGGCCTGGCGCTGCTGGTGCCGCTGGCGCTGCTCGGTGCGGCCGGCCTCTTGATCCTGCGGCGCGGCGCGGCCAGCGCCTTGCTCTGGTTTGGCGTCATGCTGTTCGGTTTTCTTGCTCTGGTGACCTGGGTGTACTGGAGTGCGTATGACCTGGGCCTGCCCGCGCAACTGGCAAGGCGGCTGACCCGGCTTGGTGTGGCAGGCGTCGGCGAGCTGCGCCCGTGGGCGCTGTTGCTGGGCGTGCTGGCGAGCATTGCCTGGATGGTATTTCTTGGCCGCATGCAGCGTTCCGCGCTGCGCCCGATGCTGGCCTGGAGTGCAGGGCTGACTTTTGCCTGGGTGCTGCTGCATGTCCTGGTCCTGAAACCGCTGGATCAGCGCCGGAGCTATGCCAGCGTAGGCCAGGGGCTACAGGCGAAAATCCCGGTCCATGACTGTGTGGATGTCCGGGGGATCGGGGCGCAACAGCGCGTCTTGCTGGCGTATCACAGCGGCCGCACGCTGCGCGGCGATGAAACCCAGGAATGCCGCTGGCTGCTGGTGCAGGGCAATCGCCGCGCTGCCGTACAGGTTCCTGCCGACCGCTGGGTCAAACGCTGGGAAGGCGCGCGACCGGGCGATCGCGACGACCGTTTCATCCTTTATGGCAAAAAATGAGCGTTTGAGCGCGGTCATTCTGGCGGGCGGACAAGGCCGCCGCATGGGTGGCGCGGACAAGGGCCTGGTCGAGTATCGAGGCCGCCCGCTGATCGAATGGCTGCTCGAATCCCTGCATCCGCAGGTGGATGAAATTTTCGTCAGCGCCAACCGCAATCTCGAATCCTATGCCCGCTACGGCCACCGCGTCCTGCCCGACACCCTGCCCGATTTTCCAGGCCCGCTGGCGGGCGTGCTGACGGCAATGGAAGCCGTCACCTCGGACTGGCTGCTGGTTGTCCCCTGCGACACCCCGCATTTGCCCGCCGATCTGGCGCACCGCCTGCTGCATGCGGCACGGGCAAGCGGCGCTCCGTTGGCTGTTGCGGCCGATCCCGCGCGCGTGCATCACACCACGATGCTGGTGCAGACGAGGCTGGCGGATTCCCTGCGTGATTATCTGGATTCGGGACAGCGCGCGGTGAAGCACTGGCAGGCGCAGTTTCCGCTGGTGCAGATCGAGTTTCCTGCCGGACGATTCGACAACTTCAACACCACGGGCGATCTTGGCATGGAGCACGACCCCTCCAAGAAAGGCTAGAAGCCTGTCAAACTCATCTGGCAGGCTTCCTGGGAGCCGTCATCCAGCAAGACGTAGCGATCACGGCCTTGGCGTTTGGCCTCATACAGGCCCGCATCAGCGCGATTGATGGCGGATTCCTGCGACTCCTCCAACCCGACCTGCACGCAGCCAACCGAAACCGTAAGAGGAATGCTCGCCCCATCCGGGGTGAGCAAGGGCGACCGCCGGATTTCCGAAAAAATGCGCTCCATGCTGATGCGCTGCATCGCGGTGCTCGCTGCCTGCATCAGGAAGACAAACTCTTCCCCGCCATAGCGAATGATCACGTCGGTATTGCGCAACGAGGCTCTTAGCAGCGCGGCAAGATGCACCAGCACTGCGTCGCCGACGGGATGGCCGTAACGGTCATTGATTCGCTTGAAATGATCCACATCCATTATCACCAGCCACAAGCACTGCCCCCCGCGCCGTGCATCCGCCTGCCGCAGGTCGAACAAGCCGGGCAGGTCATGGCGGAGCGGCAGCCCGGTCAGCGGGTCGATTTGTGCGCCGCTGCGCACCAGCTGCTCCTTGATTTGGCCGACATTTTTCACCATGAGCGACTGGCTGGTTTCAAACTCGTCAAACCATCGGGGGTCAACATATTTTCCCCCCAGTCTGGCCAGATACAATTCACGCACTGCGCCGTGCATGGCCTGATGGACCTCATCCAGCGAAGTCACGTTTGCCGCATTCAGTTTTGACAGGCGCGACTGGTTCTTTCGAAACCAGCGTCCGAAACCGCATAACTCGTGCGCGTCGGGTTGCACCGTGTCAGGTTTGGGTGCTCCGCCGAGCATGGCATCCCGAAGCAGGCGATGCTGCCAGCCGAGATGCAACTGCAAGGCTTCGTCCAGTTGACAGGACAAATCCGAAAACTCATCGGCAGTGAAAGGCGATAACGGCATAAATACCCGGGCCATTTTTATTTAACGATATCTATATATTATAAGAAGCTGAATGACTTGGGTGCTGCAGGCTGTAAACCTGGCGTGCTAAATAGCAACAGTGTCTCCAATTTAATACATAATGGCAGAAATTTTTAAGGAATCAAGCGTAACACGTTGATTATTTAGGGTGTGCCGTGAGCACCCTGAGTCTTCGGGCGGAGCAAAGCCGATTACTTCGTCAGCCTCGTCTTCAGCAAGTCGTTGACCTGCGCCGGGTTGGCCTTGCCCTTGCTGGCTTTCATGACCTGCCCCACCAGTGCATTGAAAGCCTTTTCCTTGCCGGCGTGGAATTCGTCGACGGACTTCTGGTTCGAGGCGAGCACATCGTCGATGATCTTTCCCAGTTCGCCGGAATCGGACATCTGTTTGAGGCCGCGCGCTTCGATGATGGCATCGACTTCGCCCGCGCCTTCCCACAAGCCTTCGAATACCTGCTTGGCAAGCTTGCCGGAGAGCGTGCCGTCCTGGATGCGGGTGATCAGCGCACCGAGTTGAGCGGCGGATACCGGGCTGTGTTCGATGTTCATGCCGGCTTTGTTCAATGCGGCGGAGAGTTCGCCCATCACCCAGTTGGCGGCGAGCTTGCCCTGGCCGCAGGCTTTTGCCGTGATCTCGAAATAGTCCGCCAGCGCCCGCGACCCCGTCAAAACCATAGCATCGTAGACCGATACGTCGTAGTCACGCTGGAAGCGCGCCTGCATCGCGGCAGGCAGTTCGGGCAGCGTGGCGCGCACGGCTTCGATCCAGTCTTCGTCCAGCTGCACCGGCAGCAGGTCGGGGTCGGGGAAGTAGCGGTAATCGTGCGCGTCTTCCTTGCTGCGCATCATGCGGGTTTCGCCGCTGTCGGGGTCGAACAGCACGGTGGCCTGCTCGATGCGGCCGCCGTCTTCGAGCGTTTCGATCTGCCAGCGGACTTCGTAATCAATCGCCTGTTGCAAAAAGCGGAAGGAGTTGAGGTTCTTGATTTCGCGGCGGGTGCCAAATTCTCTCTGGCCGACCGGGCGCACCGACACGTTGGCGTCCACCCGGAAACTTCCTTCCTGCATGTTGCCGTCGCAAATGCCGATCCAGGTCACCAGCGTGTGAAGTGCGCGGGCGTAGGCCACGGCCTCGGCGGAAGAGCGCATCTCCGGCTCGGAGACGATCTCCAGCAGCGGCGTGCCGGCGCGATTGAGGTCGATGCCGGTCATGCCGTGGAAATCCTCGTGCAGCGACTTGCCGGCATCTTCTTCCATGTGGGCGCGGGTGAGGTGGACTACCTTTTCGTAGGCCTGTCCTGAGCCTGTCGAAGCGGACTGTTCTGAACCTGTCGAAGGGGTCACCTGGATTTTCAGTTCGCCGCCTTCGACGATGGGCCTGGCCAGCTGGCTGATCTGGTAACCCTTGGGCAGGTCGGGATAGAAGTAGTTCTTGCGGTCGAACACGTTGACGCGGTTGAGTGTGGCGCCGATGGCCAGACCGAACTTGATCGCGCATTCCACGGCGCTGCGATTCAGTACCGGCAGCACGCCGGGCAGCGCGACGTCCACCGCGCTCGCCTGGGTGTTGGGGGCCGCGCCGAACGCAGTGCTGCTGCCGGAGAAGATTTTGGAGCGGGTGGAGAGCTGGGTGTGGACTTCCAGTCCGATCACGGTTTCCCAGTGCATTTCAGAGGCCCTCCGGCGCACGCGTATGCCAGCCGGTCGCGCGCTGGTATTGATGCGCAATGTTCAGCATTTTCGCCTCGCTGAAATAATTGCCGACGAGTTGCAGGCCGATCGGCAGACCTTTGCCATCGAAACCGCAGGGCAGCGACATGCCGGGCAGTCCGGCGAGGTTGGCGGGGATGGTGTACAGGTCGTTCAGGTACATCTCGACCGGGTCGCCGGTCTTCTCGCCGATCTTGAAGGCGGTTCCGGGCGCAGTGGGGCCCAGAATCACGTCGCAGGTCCTGAAGGCTTGGGTGAAGTCGTTGGCGATCAGGCGTCGCAGTTTTTGCGCTTGCAGGTAATAGGCATCGTAATAGCCGTGCGACAAGACATACGACCCGATCAGAATGCGCCGTTTTACCTCGGCGCCGAAGCCCTGCGCGCGGGTCTTGCAGTACATGTCGTTGAGGTCGGTGTATTCGGGGGCGCGATAGCCGTAGCGCACGCCGTCGTAGCGCGAGAGATTCGACGAGGCCTCCGCAGGAGCGAGCACGTAGTAAACGGGGATGGCCAATTGCGAATTGGGCAGCGACACCTCGACTGTGGCTGCGCCGAGTTTTTGCAGCTCGACGACGGCGGCCTCCACTGCTGCGGCGACTTCGTTGTTCAGCCCTTCGGCGAAAAATTCGCTCGGCAGGCCTACGCGCAGCCCGGCCAGGGGCTGCTCCAGATCGCGGGTGTAATCCTCTTTTTCACGTTCCAGGCTGGTCGAGTCATTGGGGTCGAATCCCGTCATCACGTTCAGCAACAGCGCGCAGTCGCCGGCGGATTTCGCCATCGGCCCGGCCTGATCCAGCGACGAGGCAAAGGCGATCATGCCAAAGCGCGACACCAGGCCGTAAGTGGGTTTCAAACCGGTGATACCGCACAGGGCGGCAGGCTGGCGGATGGAGCCGCCGGTATCGGTGCCGGTGGCGGCGGGCGCCATGCGCGCGGCTACACAGGCGGCGGCGCCGCCCGAGGAGCCGCCGGGAACGTAGTCGCGATTCCACGGATTCCTTACCGCGCCGAACCAGGAGGTTTCGTTCGACGAACCCATGGCGAATTCGTCCATGTTGGTTTTGCCCAGACACGGCATTCCGGCGGCCTTGAAGCGCTGGACGACGTGGGCATCGTAGGGCGCAACAAAATTGCCGAGCATTTTCGAGCCGCAGGTGGTGAGCCAGCCCTCGGTGCAGAAGATATCCTTGTGCGCGATGGGTATGCCGGTGAGCGGGCCCGCTTTGCCTGCTGCGCGGCGGGCATCGGCGAGTGCCGCTTCTGCCAGGGTTTTTTCCGTGTCCACAGTAATGAAGGCATTGAACCGCGGATTGAGTGAACCAATGCGCTCAAGCCAGGTCTGGCATAGTTCGCGACTGGAAAGCTTGTTCCCCGCCAGCATCGCGGCGAGGTTATTGAGGCTTGCGTGGAACATGGGCTTACTCGATGACTTTGGGGACCAGATACAGTCCGTCTTCCACGGCTGGCGCAAGGTTCTGAAAAACGGCGTGGCGGTCGGTTTCGGTGACAACGTCCTCGCGCAGGCGCTGCGATACATCCTGCGCGTGTGCCATCGGCGCGATCCCGGTCGTGTCCACCGCCTGCATGGCGGCGATCAGGTCAAAAATGGCATTGAGCTGCATTTGCGAGGTCATGGCCTCGGCGTCGCTGATTTCGATGCGGGCAAGGCGGGCAATGCGCTTGACGTCGTCCGGGCTGAGGGACATGGGGACACCTGCTTACTTACTCGGATGAAGCGCGTTAGGTTATCATAGACCCTTATTTTTTATAACATTTCGCCGCTTGTCATAGGCGGGTGCGGATACCATGTTCAAGTTCTTCAACAGCTATTTTTCAACTGACCTCGCCATTGATCTGGGTACGGCCAACACCCTGATTTATGTTCGCGACCGCGGCATTGTGCTGGATGAACCCTCGGTGGTGTCGATCCGCACGGATGTACATGGCAGCGGCAAGAAAACCGTCCAGGCCGTAGGGCTGGAAGCCAAGCGGATGCTGGGCAGAACGCCTGGCAACATGCAGGCCATCCGGCCCATGAAGGACGGCGTCATTGCCGACTTCACCGTTACCGAGCAGATGCTCAAGTACTTCATCAAGAAAGTGCATGACACGCGCATGCTGCGCCCCAGTCCGCGCATCATCATCTGTGTGCCCTGCGGTTCGACCCAGGTCGAGCGCCGCGCGATTCGCGAGTCGGCCATCGGCGCCGGGGCGCGCCAGGTCTATTTGATCGAGGAACCGATGGCGGCTGCCATAGGCGCAGGCATGCCGGTGGCCGACGCGACCGGTTCCATGGTGGTGGACATCGGCGGCGGTACCACGGAAGTCGGCGTGATTTCCCTGGGCGGGGTGGTCTATGCCAACTCGGTGCGCGTCGGCGGCGACCGCATGGATGATGCCATCATCAATTACATCCGCCGCAATTACGGTATGTTGATTGGCGAAGCGACCGCGGAACGGATCAAGAAGCAAATGGGTTCGGCTTTTCCGGGTGCGGAAGTGCTCGAGATGGAAGTCAAGGGCCGCAGCCTGGCAGAAGGCGTGCCGCGTAGTTTCAACGTGTCCAGCAACGAGATTCTGGAAGCACTGACCGAGCCCCTGAACGCGATCGTGAGCGCGGTGAAACAGGCGCTGGAGCAGACCCCGCCTGAACTGGGTTCGGACATCGCTGAAAAAGGCATGGTGTTGACCGGGGGCGGCGCGCTGTTGCGCGATCTCGATCGCCTGCTGATGGAAGAAACCGGCTTGCCAGTCATCGTGGCCGACGATCCTTTGACTTGCGTGGTGCGCGGTTCCGGGATGGCGCTGGAAAACATGGACAAGCTGCCCACGGTATTTACCAGCGAATAATTCCATTGGCATTCAAAGCAATAAGGTCAGCGGCCTGAAATAACCATGCCCGGCCAACTCATGTTTGCCCGCCGCGTCGGCCCGGCGGCGCGTCTTTTCATCTGGATCCTGTTGGGTTTTGCGCTGGTCGTGCTGGATGCGCGGCTGGGTGCGCTTGAAGTCATGCGCACCGGATTATCCCGGGTGATGAGGCCGGTACAGCGCGTCGTAATCGCACCGTTTGATCTGGCAACGGAAATCGGCGGGTTTATGGTGCGGCATCGTGACTTGCAGCTTGAGCGGAACCGGCTGCTGCAGGAGCGTGTCCGGCTCGATGACGAACTGAACGCTGCGCGCGATGTGGCACGCGAGAATCAGGAACTGCGCGGCCTGCTCGCGCTGGAACGTCGCCCGGCACACTCGACCGTTGCGGCCAGCATCCTGTATCAGGGTCAGGACTGGTTTTCTCACCGGGTGACCATCGATCGGGGTGCCGGATCGGGCCTGCGCGCCGGGCAGCCGGTGGTCGATACGCAGGGGCTGGTCGGTCAGGTGACGCGGGTGTTTCCGGATTCCAGCGAAGTCGCGCTGGTCAGTAACAGCGATCAGCTCACCCCTGCATTCATCCAGCGCACCGGACAGCGTGCGCTGGTGGCGGGAAGCAGCCGCGCGGGTCTGCTCGAAATCCGGTTTCTGCCGGTCCATGCCGATGTGCAAGCCGGCGACCTGCTGCTGACGTCCGGAATTGACCGGGTGTACCCGCCGGGGTTGCCGGTGGCGCGGGTTACGCGGGTGCAGCGTCCACAGGGCAGTCCGTATGCGCGTATCGAGTGTGTGGCGCTGGCGGGCATTGCCCGTGACCGCGCCCTCCTGGTATTGACCGCGATTGAGGGGGGCAAGCCGTGACGCCGGCAAGCGGGGTGGCGCACGAATCCGGTGCCGGGTGGCGCCGCATTATCGTTACGCTGATCGCGGGCATCGTGCTGAAGCAACTTCCCTGGGCCGGGTGGGGGCTGGCCGTGCGCCCCGACTTCCTGCTGATCGCGCTGCTGTTCTGGGCCATACACCGCCCATCGAGGGTGGGTATGGGGCTGGCTTTCGCACTGGGTTTGCTGAGTGATTTCCAGGACGGCGTGGTATTCGGACAACATGCCCTGGCCTATGTGCTGGCGGTCTATGTGATTCAGTATTTCCGGCTGCGGCTGCTGCAATTTGATGCCGCCAGACAATCTCTCCAGGTGCTGCCCGTCTTTCTGCTGGCGCAGTTGATCGTGTTGGTGGTGGGCTGGTTGTCCGGACATCCGCCGAGGAGCCTGAATATTCTTCTGCCTGCGATCAGCGGGACCGTGTTGTGGTACTTCGTCGCCCTGGCTTTGCATGTCTGGTATGGCAAGGAAGCGCTGCGCCACGCATGAACCTGTATCCCCAGTTAAAAAATCTCGACCTGGAACTGGCCCGTTTTCAAACCCGCCTCAAGCTTGGCGCGGTGTTTGTTCTGGTACTGGGCATGGTGCTGCTGACGCGGCTGTTTTACCTGCAGGTGCTGCAATTCGATCACTACCATGTGCTGGCGGAAAGCAACCGCATCGCACTGGTTCCGGTAGTACCCAACCGTGGTCTGATCGTCGATCGCAATGGGCGGATACTGGCGGAGAACTATTCGGCCTATACGCTGGAAATCATTGTTTCGAAAGTGGCCAATCTCGAACAGACTCTGGCCGAGATCGGTCGCCTGGTCGAGATCACGCCCATCCATCTGCGCCGTTTTCGCAAGCTGCTGGCGGAGTCCCATGAGTTCGAAACGGTGCCGCTCAAAAGCAAGCTGAGCGATGAAGAGGTCGCCATTCTGGCGGCCAACCGCTATCGCCTGCCCGGGGTGGAGGTGAAGGCGCGGTTGTTCCGCAATTATCTGGCCGGACCGGGGATGGCGCATGTGGCGGGCTTCATCGGCCGCATCAACGACGCGGATCTGAAGCAGCTGCGCGCCGAGGATCGCGCCGAAAACTACAAGGGCAGTGCGCATATCGGCAAGGTCGGGCTGGAGCAGAGTTACGAAAAGTTATTGCATGGCCGCACCGGATTCGACCAGATGGAGACCGACGCCAGCGGCCGCGCGGTCAGGCTGTTGTCACGGATCCCGCCGGTATCCGGCAGCGATTTGATGCTGTATCTCGACGCCCGATTGCAGGAAGTCGCCGAGCGGGCTTTTGGGAGTTACCGCGGCGGACTGGTGGCGCTCGATCCGCAAACCGGTGGAGTGCTGGCGCTGGTGAGCAAGCCCGGTTTCGATCCCAATCTGTTCGTCGACGGCATTGACCCGGATACCTGGAAAGAATTGAATGAATCGCCCGACCGGCCCATGGTTAACCGCGCCCTGCGCGGCATCTATCCGCCGGGGTCGACGATCAAGCCTTTCATGGCGCTTGCGGGGCTGGAACTGGGGCTGCGCAAGCCGGGCGATACCATCCTCGACCCCGGTTATTACAGCCTGCCCAACAGCCGTCACTTTTATCGCGACTGGAAGGCGGGCGGACATGGCGTGGTCGATCTGCACAAGTCGCTGGTGCAATCCTGTGACACCTATTACTACCGCCTGGCGGTGGATATGGGCGTGGATCGCATGCACGACTTTCTTGCGAAGTTCGGTTTCGGGGACAAGTCCGGGATTGATCTGGAAGGAGAATCGCCGGGACTGCTGCCATCCAGGGAGTGGAAAATGCGGCGCTGGAACAAGCCCTGGTATCTGGGTGAAACCGTCATCGCCGGCATTGGCCAGGGCTATCACCTGACCACGCCGCTGCAACTCGCGGCTGCCACCGCCATGCTGGCCAACGGCGGGGTGCGGGTGGAACCGCGTCTGGTCAAGGCGGTGCGTGATCCGGTGACGCGGCAATGGGTGCCGCGACCGGTTGCCGCACAGCGGCGCATCGCGCTGGATTCGCGCAATCTGGAGCGGGTCCGCCAGGCCATGATTGATGTGCTGAAGCCGGGTGGTACCGCGTCAGCAGCGGGAGCGGGCGCGCCGTATCTGATTGCAGGCAAGACCGGTACCGCCCAGGTCGTCCGCATCAGGCAGCATGAGAAATACGACGCGAGCCGGACTGCCAGCCGCAATCGCGATCATGCGCTGTTCGTGGCTTTCGCGCCGGCCGATGCGCCTAAAATCGCGCTGGCCGTGCTGGTGGAAAACGGCGGCCATGGCGGTACGACCGCTGCGCCGATTGCGCGCGCCGTGTTCGACTACTACCTGCTGGGCAAATTTCCCAAAAGCATGAACGTGGAGGCCGCTGATGATCACGGGGATTAACTACTGGCTGCGCAACCGGTTGGGACATCTCGACGGTCTGCTGCTGGTGCTGCTGTTGCTGCTGCTGCTGGTCAGCACGGCAGTGGTGTACAGCGCCTCCGGCCAGAGCAGCGCACGCCTTTCGGGTCACATCGTCAACATCGCACTGGCTCTCGGGGTGCTGGTCGTCATGGCGAATATTCCGCCACACCTGCTGGCCAAGGTCGGACCGCCGCTGTATGTGGCGGCGATGGCACTGCTGCTTGGCGTGGCGCTGTTTGGCGAGGTGCGCAACGGCTCACGACGCTGGCTCAATCTCGGCGTGCTGGCGTTCCAGCCGTCCGAGTTGATGAAGCTTGCGCTGCCGTTGATGCTGGCCTGGTATTTTCAGCGCAACGAGGCGATCCTCAGGCTCAGACATTACGCGACCGGTGCCGCGCTGCTGCTGGTACCCTTGCTGTTCATCCTGCGGCAGCCCGACCTGGGCACAGCTTTGCTGATTGGCGCGTCCGGTTTCTATCTGCTGTTCTTCGCCGGGTTGTCCTGGAAAATCATCGCGGGCGGCCTGACCCTGGTCACGGCCTGCCTGCCGCTGGCCTGGGGATTGATGCACGATTACCAGCGGCAACGCGTGCTGACCCTGTTCGATCCCGGTTCCGATCCGCTGGGCGCGGGCTATCACATCATTCAGTCCACCATTGCCGTCGGTTCGGGCGGCGTATTGGGCGATGGCTGGATGCAGGGCACGCAGAACCAGCTCAATTTCATTCCCGAGCGCACCACCGATTTCATCTTTGCCGTCTTTGGCGAAGAATTCGGTTTGCTGGGCGGCATCCTGCTGCTCGTGCTCTATCTTGCCATCGTGGCGCGGGGCCTGCTGATTGCGGGACGTGCAGCGACCCTCTTCGGGAGGCTGACGGCCGCCACCATCAGCCTCAATTTCTTCACCTACGCCTTCGTCAACATGGGCATGGTGTCCGGCATTCTGCCGGTGGTGGGCGTACCCCTGCCGCTCATGAGTTACGGCGGCACGGCCATGATCACGCTGATGCTCGGCATGGGCATCCTGATGAGCGTGGCGAGCCATCGGCAACTCAACAAATCCTGAGCGCGCTAGAATAAGCACAGCAATAAGGTCACCGGCCCGAAGGCCGGGGTCTGAGACGCGCGAGGAATCGGGATGAACTCAGGACGTAGGCGGCTGATGGCGGCGTGGTTGACAGCGGGGCTGATGGGCTGCGGCAGCACGCCTGCTGTCACCAGCAAGCAAAGCGCCCCGGTTGCAACCGTTGCCCGGGGCGGCGGCTATTACCTCGACGACGGACCGGATGCGAACCCACCGCCCAACCTGGATGCCATTGCCGATGCCACACCGCGCAGCGAACCGCTGCATCGCTATGCCAACCGGGCTTATGTGGCGCTGGGCAATTCCTATGTGCCGGATACCGAACTCAAGCCTTACCGCGAGGAGGGGCGCGCGTCCTGGTATGGTCGGCGTTTCCATGGCCAGAAAACCTCATCGGGCGAACTGTACGACATGTACGGCATGACCGCGGCGCATCGCACCCTGCCGATCCCGAGCTATGCGCGCGTGGTTTCGCTCGACAGCGGAAAATCCGTGGTGGTGCGCATCAATGACCGCGGACCGTTTCATCAGGATCGCCTGATCGACCTCTCCTATACGGCGGCGCACAAGCTTGGCCTGGTGGGCACAGGCAGTGGACGGGTTCGCGTCGAGGGCATCGATCCCGCGCAAAATGCCGTCACCGGCGAACCGCTTGCAAGCGGGATATATTTACAGCTCGGCGCCTTCAGCCAGCCTGACAATGCACAGAAACTGATGGAGAAAGTGCAGTCCCGGAAGGAAGATGGCTCGCCGCCCGTCCATGTCGTTCTGACTGGCAGCCTGCACCGCGTCACGCTCGGACCTTATGCGTCGGACTCCGAGGCCGAAGCGGGGATCGAGAAAATCCGGGAACGTTTGGGGCTGCAACCCATCAAGGTGATTCGTTAAGCGCATGCGGTTACCGGTGTCGGATCGCGCACCAGCGGTCGTGCCGGTTCCGCCAGGTCACCCGAGAACATCAGCTTGCGCTGCGGCGATCCCGCCCACACTTCGGCAATCGCCGAACCCAGAATATGTCCGGCGTCGCGGAAGGACCAGCGCACCTCGGGGTGCGGCGCGATTTCCAGATCATGGTCCACGGCTTGCAGGCGTTTCAGGCGGTACTGCGCCTGCGCCACGGTTACAGCGGCGCCATCTCCCGGCGACTGTCCCTGCCGGGCTTGGCCGAGCTACATTTGAAGCGGGTAAGGCTATCTCCCACTCGGCCAGCTTTTCCTGGATAGGCGCGGAGTCCGGCAGCATTACCGCGAGCAGATCGCAGGTGGCGAGTGTGGTGAAGATCATGGCCTTGAAACCCAGCGTCGCCAGCCGCGGCCAGCAGTCCGGAATGATCAGTGTGGGCATGGGTAAGGATGACGAAATCGATCGTCTGCGGATCAAAGGCAAAGGCATGGCGGATCTTCTCCCGCGTCTCCCGCCCGCCCTGGCATATCCCGCAATCGACCAGAAGGCGTGCGTCGCCGGTCTCCACCAGATAAGCAGGAACCGGTGACTTCGCGCTGCGCCGAAAAATGTCAGCTTCATGATTGCGCTTCGCTTTGTTCCAGGCCGAACAGAATGGCGTCGACCATCCACCGCATCTCTGCTTCATTGATGATGTAGGGCGGCATGCAATACACGGTATTGCCAATAGGGCGGATAAACACAGCCTTGCGCAAGGCCGCCTGATGAAAGCGTGAGGCAAAACCCGGCGTTGCAGCTGGCAGATCGAACGCCCAGATCATGCCGCGATTGCGGAAATGGGCTACCCGCGGGTGAGCGGCCACTTCCTGCAGCAGTCCCGTAAACACCGCCGACTTCTCCCGGTTGGCGGCGATTACCTGGTCCTGTTCGAAGATATCCAGCACCGCCAGCGCGGCGCGGCAGGCAAGTGGGTTGCCGGTGTAGGAATGGGAGTGCAGAAAGCCTCTGGCCGTCTCGTCGGCATAAAATGCAGCGTAAATGGTGTCCGTTGTGAGCACCACGGACAGCGGCAGATACCCGCCGGTGATGCCCTTGGACAGGCAGATGAAGTCGGGGCGGGCCGAGGCGTGTATGCCCGTTGCCGCAGGCGGGAACGGGGAGGCCTGCTCACACGCGAACATGGACCCGGTGCGGCCGAAACCGACGGCGATTTCGTCGGCGATGAGATGCACCCCATATTGGGAGCACAGTTCGCGGGCGCGCCGCAGATACATGGGGTGATACATCGCCATGCCGGCCGCACCCTGCACCAGCGGTTCGACAATGAAGGCGGCAGTGATCCCGGCATGCTCGGCCAGATACGCCTCCAGCGCATCGGCGCAGCGCAGCGCGTAGGCTTCGGCGGACTCCCCTTGCTCGGCCAGCCGCATATCCGGAGTGGGCACTTGCACCGTGTGCCGCAGCAGGGGTGCATAGGTGGCCTTGAACAGGGGGATATCGGTCACCGACAGCGCGCCCACGGTTTCGCCGTGATAGCCGTTTTGCAGGCTGATGAAGCCATTCTTCCCGGGCTTGCCGCTGTTTCGCCAGAAGTGCATGCTCATTTTCAGCGCGATCTCGGTGGCCGATGCGCCGTCGGAACCGTAGAAGGCGTGGCCCAGTCCGGTCAGCGCAGCCAGCCGCTCGGACAGTTCCACCACCGGGGCATGGGTGGCGCCCGCCAGCATGACGTGTTCGATCTTGCCGAGCTGGTCGATGATCGCCGCATTGATGCGCGGGTTGCAGTGGCCGAACAGATTGACCCACCAGTTCGAGATTGCGTCGAGATAACGCCGCCCGTCGTAATCGACCAGCCACGCGCCTTCCCCACGTGCAATCGCCAGTGGGGGCGTAGCTTCGAGCTGTTTCATCTGGGTGCAGGGGTGCCATACCGATGCCAGGGTGCGCTTTAAAAGTTCGTCCATGCCCTTGAAATTGTTCTATTCCCCCCCCATAATTGGCACTTGACGGCGACGAGTGCTACTAATTCGGCGCGAGGGTGTTTGAAGATTCGCTGCAACATGATCGAGGCGGCAGATTGGCCTTGTTGAATAATGCATTGGCCAATGGATGGGTTGTTTGAAGCCCGCCATGTCCGCGTTGATCAAATCAGTTCAAACATCATCGAGTCGCATCAAGAACAACACAGTTCGCCGCTTCCTTTTTTCCGATGACCGCCGGTCATCATGTTATGTAACGCAATGGAGACTTTAGCTATGAAAATCCGTCCTCTGCACGACCGCGTGATTGTCAAGCGCATGGAAGAAGAGCGCAAGACCGCTTCCGGAATCGTGATTCCCGATACCGCCACCGAAAAACCCGACCAGGGCGAAGTCATCGCCGTGGGCGCGGGCAAGAAAGACGACCAGGGCAAACTGATTCCGCTGGATGTGAAAGTCGGCGACCGCGTGCTGTTCGGCAAATATGCCGGCCAGACCGTCAAGGTCGAAGGCGACGAACTGCTGGTGATGCGCGAAGAAGACATCATGGGCGTGGTCGAGAAGTGACGCCTGCGTCCGCGTTTTGAGCGCGGAAAACAAAAGCGTCATCCCCGCGCAAGCGGGGATCCAGCCCAATAAATCTGGATTCCGGCCTGCGCCGGAATGATGAATTCAAGAAATCAAGGAGATACAAACATGGCTGCAAAAGACGTACGTTTTGGCGATTCCGCCCGTCACCGCATGGTGGCTGGCGTCAACATTCTGGCTGACGCCGTTAAAGTAACCCTGGGCCCGAAAGGCCGCAATGTGGTACTGGACCGTTCCTTCGGCGCCCCCACCGTAACCAAGGACGGGGTCTCCGTCGCCAAGGAAATCGAACTCAAGGACAAGCTCGAAAACATGGGCGCGCAGATGGTCAAGGAAGTGGCGTCCAAGACTTCCGACGTGGCCGGTGACGGCACCACCACCGCAACCGTGCTGGCGCAGTCCATCATCAACGAAGGCATGAAGTTCGTTGCCGCCGGGATGAATCCGATGGACCTGAAGCGCGGCATCGACAAGGCCGTCACCGCCATCATCGGTGAACTGAAGAACATTTCCGTACCCTGCACCAGCAGCAAGGAAATCGCCCAGGTCGGTTCCATTTCCGCCAACTCCGATTCCTCCATCGGCGACATCATCGCCGCCGCCATGGACAAGGTCGGCAAGGAAGGCGTCATCACCGTGGAAGACAGCTCCGGTCTGGAAAACGAGCTGGACGTGGTCGAAGGCATGCAGTTCGACCGCGGCTACCTGAGCCCCTACTTCATCAACAACCCCGACAAGCAGATGGCACTGCTGGAAGACCCGTACATCCTGCTGTTCGACAAGAAGGTCTCCAACATCCGCGACCTGCTGCCGGTGCTGGAACAGGTGGCCAAGGCCGGCAAGCCGCTGATGATCGTCGCTGAAGACGTGGACGGCGAAGCGCTGGCCACCCTGGTGGTCAACAACATCCGCGGCATCCTCAAGACCTGCGCCGTCAAGGCCCCCGGCTTCGGCGACCGCCGCAAGGCGATGCTGGAAGACATGGCCATCCTCACCGGCGGCACCGTGATCGCCGAGGAAGTCGGCCTGTCCCTGGAAAAAGCCACAGCTGACCGACCTTGGCCGTGCCAAGCGCATCGAGATCGGCAAGGAAAACACCACCATCATCGATGGCGCCGGCGACGTCGAGTTGATCAAGGGCCGTATCACCCAGATCAACAAGCAGATCGACGAAGTCACCTCCGACTACGACAAGGAGAAACTGCAGGAGCGCAAAGCCAAGCTGGCGGGCGGCGTGGCCATCATCAAGGTCGGCGCGGCTACCGAAGTCGAAATGAAGGAGAAGAAAGCCCGCGTTGAAGATGCGCTGCACGCGACCCGTGCCGCGGTGGAAGAAGGCATCGTCCCCGGCGGCGGCGTGGCGCTGCTGCGCGCCAAGGCGGCGGCCGCCGCGGTCAAGGGCGACAACCACGACCAGGACGCCGGCGTGAAGATCGTGCTGCGCGCCATCGAAGAGCCGCTGCGCCAGATCGTCAAGAACTGCGGCGAAGAGGCTTCCGTGGTGGTCAACAAGGTGCTGGAAGGCAAGGGCAACTTCGGCTACAACGCCCAGACCGGCGAATACGGCGACATGGTGACGATGGGCGTGCTCGACCCCACCAAGGTCACCCGCATCGCGCTGCAGAATGCGGCCTCCATCGCCAGCCTGATGCTGACCACCGACTGCATGGTCGCTGACCTGCCGGAAGACAAACCCGCCATGCCGATGGGCGGCGGCGGTGACATGGGCGGCATGGGCGGCATGGGCGGCTTCTAAAACCCACGTGGCTTCATCCGGAAAGCCCCGCTTCGGCGGGGCTTTTTTTTAGGGTATCCGGAATAGGGTGCTGGACGTACCAGGTTCATCTGCACCACGGTCAGACGGTCCCCGTGTTGAAGTGCAGTATTAACGGCAGGAGCCGACCCTGAAGAGACAGTTGAGACCAACGCTGAAATCATCTGGTGTACCGGCTAAAGCAGTCACTCAAATTTGAGACTTAAATCTATCCACTGAAGCCGGGGCGATTCACACGCCTTCAGGACCGGCAGGGCCCTGGGCACCGGTAGGACCGGTATAGTCCTGGGTTCGGGGCGCGCCAGTAGGCATCCATCTTGTGAAGCGGATTCGTGGATAGCGCATTTGACTTCATGGTTCAGTTCCTTTTGTTTTGTGTGCGGGAATCGTGTCCGCTAACGCTGAACGTTCTTCGTCCTGAGCGGCGCACAGGCAGGCACCGAAGATGAAAATGCTCCCGGAAAGGTAAATCCACAGCAGCAGTGCCATGATCCCACCGAACGCGCCATAGACTGCGTTTAAGGTGGCGAATTTCTCCAGGTAGATCACAAATAGAGTTTCTGCCGCCAGCAAGAGCACCGTGGCGCACAGGGCGGCGACCCAGACTTCGGAAAAGCGCGTTGGCCGGCGCGGCGCCAGCCGGTAAAACAGGCCCAGTCCTGAAAACACCACCAGCAAGGGAATGAAGAAGCCCCCCAGGGTATAGACCCAGGAATGAAAATCATTCATCGGGAACAGCCAGTCCCTCGCCATTTGCGCAAGCATTGGCGCGCCGATTCCAAATAGCACCGCACCCGCGGTGATCCCCAGCAGCACCAGGCTTCTGAGCGGCAGCCGCCACCAACTGTACCCCTCCAAGCCCCAGGCGCGGTTGGTCGCGCTGACGAGAGTGATGAAACATTGGAGGGTGACCCACACCAGGATAAAAAATGCGACCACGCCCGCCTGCCCACGCGCTTTGATCACACCGGCGAAGGTGTCAAAAATGTAACTTTGCATGTCACGACTAATCGGGACGTACATTTGTACGTAAGCAATAACCTCCGTTGCAGCCCGATCCCGGTCGATAAAGGCCGAGGATATCGTCACGAGTAGGACCATCAAGGGAAACAGCGAGAAGAACGCATTGAAGGCGAACGCTCCCGCCCATTCTGTCCCGTCGATCCCCAGAAACTTATTGACCGCGAGACGGAATATCGCCCATACCCGGCATGTCTTCTGGTCAAGCCGACTTTGCCTATTCATCTTGCACGGACCTTCCTTAGATAGATCAGACTGTGGGGATCGGCGGAGGCGCTGCCGATGGCCCGCACGATGTCATCCCCGTGAATCGCCCCCAGTTTACTAAACACCGCTGAGCATCATGCCTGTGCGGCCGCTCAGGCAGGTACAAGAGCCGGTCGGGCACATCACGCTGAATTTCCTTTGGCCGAACCCGGTCCATCACGCTTCTCCGGAAGAAGCTAGCCATTGATTTTTATTGGATTTTTCTGTAAAAAGTAAAGTTCTTGTTCTTATTTGACGTCATGTCGGGAACAAATTCTATTTTGAGGAACACCCATGCAACTTGGCTTGATTGATCTCCCCTGGTGGGGCTATGTGCTGGTGACGCTGGGCCTGACCCACATCACCATCGCTGCGGTCACCATTTTCCTGCATCGCTCCCAGGCGCACCGCGCGGTGGACCTGCATCCTGTCATCAACCATTTCTTCCGCTTCTGGCTTTGGATGACCACCGGCCAGATTACCAAGGAGTGGGTGTCCATTCACCGCAAACACCACGCCAAATGCGAAACGGCGGAGGATCCGCACAGTCCGCAGGTGCTGGGGATCAGGAAGGTCTTCTGGCAGGGCGCCGAACTGTATCGCGCTGAAGCGAAGAATCCCGAAACCATGGCGAAATACGGCCATGGCACGCCGGACGACTGGATCGAGCGCCATGTCTACAGCCGCTATTCCGCCCTCGGCGTATCGTTGATGATGGTCATCGACCTGGTTCTGTTCGGCCCTATCGGCCTGACGATCTGGGCGGTGCAAATGGCGTGGATTCCGGTGACTGCCGCGGGTGTCATCAACGGCATCGGCCACTACTGGGGCTACCGCAACTTTGCCTGTGAAGATGCCAGCACCAACGTCGTACCCTGGGGCATTCTCATCGGCGGCGAAGAACTGCACAACAACCATCACGCCTATGGCACCTCGGCCCGGCTGTCCAACAAGTGGTACGAGTTCGACATCGGCTGGCTGTACATCAAGCTCATGTCCTATGTGAGACTTGCCAGCGTCCGCAAAGTCGCGGCCACCGTGAAATGGCTGCCCGCCAAACCCCTGTGCGACCTGGACACCCTGCAAGCCATCATCACCCATCGCTACGATGTGATGACGCGCTATGTCCGCAGCACCAAACAGGTGTACGCCGCCGAGATCACCAGACTCAGGGCCGGCGCCAACCTGCCCCAGGGCTGGAATCTCAAAACCTTCCGCCGCTGGTTGAACCGGGAACCGGCCGAATTGGCCGCGTCCGACAAGGCCGAACTCGACCAGGTGCTGGGCAAGAGCGAGCGCCTGCAAACCGTGTACCACATGCGCCAGGAGCTTGCCGCCATCTGGGGACGCTCCACCGCCAGCCGCGAACAGTTGCTGGAACAGTTGCAGGCATGGTGCAAACGTGCCGAAGACAGCGGCATCCAGTCGCTGCGCGATTTTTCCGTGCGCTTGCGCTGCTACGCGTGAGATAGTCTGGAACCCACAAAAAACCCGGCACCAGGCCGGGTTTTTTGTGGCCTGTCTCTGCGCGGCTTTCAATGATCCAGCAGTTCCACCCAGTGCCTGACGGGTATCGACGTGCCCGATTGCAGGTGCATCTGGCAGCCGATATTGGCCGTGACGATCAGGTCCGGGGCGCCGGTTTGAAGATTGGCGAGCTTGCGGGTCTGCAGCGCACCGGCAATTTCGGGTTGCAGCAGGGAATAGGTTCCGGCCGAGCCGCAGCACAGGTGCGATTCCGGCACCGCGGTGAGTTCAAACCCGGCGCGGGCCAGCAGCGTTTCCACCACGCCGGTAATTTTCTGGCCGTGCTGCAGGGTGCAGGGCGAGTGAAAGGCGACTTTGCGGTGAGCGGCCTGGAATGCAGGTGGCGCTTCCCGCTTTTCGCTTTCGGCCAGCAACACTTCCGACAAGTCCTTGGTTGCGGCCGAAACGCGCGCGGCCTTATCCGCATAGGCCGGGTCATGGCGCAGATGCCAGCCGTATTCCTTCACCATCACCCCGCAGCCGGAAGCCGTCATCACGATCGCCTCGGCTCCCGCATCCAGATGCGGCAGCCAGGCGTCGATGTTGCGCCGCATCGCATCCAGCGCGCCATCCTGATCGTTGAGATGGTGCGCGACCGCGCCACAGCAGCCCGCGGCGGGTGCGGCAAACAGCGTGATGCCGAGCCGGTCGAGCACGCGGGCGGCCGCTGCGTTGATGTCGGGGGCCAGCGCCGGTTGCGCGCAGCCTTCGAGCAGCAGCATTTTGCGTGGATGATCTGTCGCGGGCGGTTCAGGACCTAACGAAGCAGACGGCGCTGGGATCTTCACCTTGAGTGCGCCGGGCATCAAGGGCCGCAGCCTCTGTCCCAGTTTCAGCAGCGGGGTAAAAAGCCGCGGATCGGGAATCAGCGTTTTCAGTGTCCGGCGCGCTGAGCCAGTCAAGACCGGTGCGCCCCACCTGCGCCTCCACCAGCGCCCGGCCGATGTCCAGCAGCTTGCCGTATTCCACCCCCGAAGGACAGGTCGTCTCGCAACTGCGGCAGGTGAGGCAGCGGTCGAGATGGAGCTGGGTTTTCGCCGTCGGGTGCATGGCCCTCGAACACCTGTTTGATCAGATAGATCCGTCCGCGCGGCGAGTCGAGTTCGTTGCCGAGTATCTGGTAACTCGGACAGGTGGCAAGACAAAACCCGCAATGCACGCAACTGCGCAAAATGCGTTCCGCGACTTCACCTTCGGGTGTGGTGCGCAATGCGTCGGAAAGCGTGGTCTGCATGACTCAGAAGTCCGGATACAGGCGCCCGCGATTGAAAATCCCCTTCGGGTCGAAGCGCAGCTTGAGATTCTTGTGCAGGGTCAGCAACGCGGGCGGGAGCGGGTGGAAGCGGGCGCCGGTCTCGCCGCGGAACAGCGTGGCGTGTCCGCCGCAGCCGTGCGCCCGCTCACGCAGCGCGGCCGCGGGCAGATCGCTCGCCAGCCAGCGCACCGCGCCGCCCCATTCGATCCATTGCGCGTCACCCAGTTGCAAGGGGCCGGCAGTGGATTTTACCGCCAGCCGCCACAGCGGACGCTTGTCGAAGAAGGGCGTGGTCTGTTCGCGCAGGCGCTGCCAGAACGCTGCCGCGTCATGCAATTCCGCGCCGCCCAGTTTCGCGCGCGCGGCCGCCACCGCCGAGGCGGCGCCGGACAGCCGCAGCGTGAGCAGTCCCGCATGCCATGACGTGGCGGAAAGCGGCAGCGGCTGCCCCGCCCAGCGGTTCATGGCGGCGATCGCGGACGCTTCATCCATCTCGAATTGCAGCGACAGCTCCGCCGCGGGTTTGGGCAGCACCTTGAGCGACACCTCGGTGAGCAATCCCAGCGTGCCGAGCGCACCGACCATCAACCGCGATACGTCGTAGCCCGCCACGTTCTTCATCACCTGGCCGCCAAAGCGCAGCGTTTCGCCGGTCCCGTCGATCATGCGCACGCCCAGCACATAATCGCGCACCGAGCCCGTATAGGGACGGCGCGGGCCGGACAGCCCGCTGGCCACGCAGCCGCCCAAGGTGGCGTAAACCGGTTTGGGCGCCGGCAGTGCACGTTTGCTGCCCTCTCCCGCTTGCGGGGGAGGGTCGGGGTGGGGCGCCGAAATGCGGCGGCTCAAACGCCAGCATCTGATTGCGTTCAGCCAGCAGCGCTTCGATTTCGGCGAGCGGCGTGCCCGCGCGCGCGACAGCACCAGTTCCTTCGGCTGATAGTCCACCACACCCTGCAACCCACGGGTGTCGAGGATCTCGCCTTGCGCCGCGTTGCCGTAAAAACCCTTGCTGCCGCCACCCCGGATGACGAGCGGCGCGGCGGCTGCGTAAGCGGCGCGAATTCGGTCAATCAGCGCAGCGTGTATCAAAACCTCGGCAGCTCCGGATGTGGCAGCCGCCCCCCGCGCACATGCATGGCCCCCCATTCGGCGCAGCGGTGCAGTTCCGGCACGGCCTTGCCGGGATTGAGCAGCCTGTCAGGGTCGAACGCGGCTTTCACGTCGTGGAAGCGGGCAAGTTCGGGCGCGGCGAACTGCGCGCACATCTGGTTGATCTTTTCCAGTCCGACGCCGTGCTCGCCGGTGATGGTGCCGCCGACTTCGACGCATAGTTCGAGAATCTTGCCACCGAATTCCTCCGCCTTGTGCAATTCGCCCGTCTGGTTGGCATCGAACAGGATCAAGCGGGTGAAGGTTGCCGTCGCCGGCGTGGAACACATTGGCGACGGCCAGTCCATATTCCGCGCTCATTTCGCTGATGCGGCGCAGCACCTGCGGCAAAGCCCCGCGCGGGATGGTGCCGTCCATGCAGTAATAGTCCGGCGCGAGCCGCCCCACCGCCGGAAACGCCGCCTTGCGCCCGGCCCAGAATTTGAGGCGCTGTTCCTCGCTCTCGGCAGTGCGGATTTCGGTTGCGCCGGACGCCGCCAGCACGTCATGCACGGTGCGGATATCGTCCGACACTTCCTCGTTGACGCCGTCCACCTCGCACAGCAGCAGCGCCGCGCAATCGAGCGGGTAGCCGGCATGCACGAAATCCTCGGCTGCGCGGATGGCGAGCCGGTCCATCATCTCCAGCCCGGCCGGGATGACGCCGGCGGCGATGATGTTGCCCACCGCCGCGCCCGCCTTCGCCACGTCGTCGAACGCCGCCAGCACCACCTGCGCGCGCTCGGGACGTGGCAACAGCTTGACCGTGACCTCGGTGATCACCGCCAGCATGCCTTCCGAACCGGTCATCAGCGCCAGCAGGTCGTAGCCCGGGCTGTCGAGCGCATCGCTGCCGATTTCGAGCAGCTCGCCCGTCGATGGTCCACGCACGCAGCTTGAGGATGTTGTGCACCGTCAGCCCGTATTTCAGGCAATGCACGCCGCCGGAGTTTTCCGCCACGTTGCCGCCGATCGAGCAGGCAATCTGCGACGACGGATCGGGCGCGTAGTAAAGATCGTGCGGCGCGACGGCCTCGGAAATCGCCAGATTGCGCACCCCCGGCTCGACTACCGCCGTGCGCGCCAGTGGGTCGATGCGCTTGATGCGGTTTAGCTTGGCCAGCACCAGCAGCACCGCGCCGTCGACCGGCAAGGCCCCGGCGGACAGCCCGGTGCCTGCGCCGCGTGCCACAACGGCCACCTTGTGCTGGTGGCACAGCTGCAGGACCGCGGCGACCTGCGCCTCGTTTTCCGGCAACGCCACCACGTCGGGCGTGTTGCGATACGCTGACAGGCCGTCGGACTCGAACGGCACGAGATCTTCGCGCTCGTTGAGCACGCAGTGCGACGGCAGCAGGCTGGCATAACTGGGCGAGGAAGGCGGGACTGATCATGCAGCAATGCGGTGGGTAGATTCAGGCTGCGAGTTTAGCCGGGCTCGCCTGTGCGCGCGAGTGTACGAGGCGCCGATAGGCGTCCGCCAGCGCGCCGTCGCCGCCGACATTGCCGGGAAATATCACCACCGGCAGGTCCGGCAGGCGCGGATGGCCGGACGGAGTCTGCACCACGGTGACGCCGGGCAGGATCTGCCCCAGCACGCGCGAGGCGGTCGAGTTCCAGCCCGCTGCAGAGCACGTCGTTGGAAGTGATGCCGCCCTTGCTGATGAGAAAACCCAGTGTGACCGGCAGCCGCCGCACCACGTCCATCAGCGTGCCCGAGACGGCTTCGCCAAAAACCAGCCGCTCGGCCGCGCTGGCGAACTGCAATTCGGTGCGGCTGGTGAACACCACCGGCGTGAGGCCGCGAGAATGGGCGTGGGCGATACTCGCCGTCAGTTCGTCGACCACCGCCGCACGCGCCTCCGGAAGGCGTGCGACGTCGAGCGGCACGCCGACCACGCCGCGCTCCTTCAACAGCGCGGTCAATTGTGCGGTGGTCCTGGCGACGTGTGAGCCGACGATGATCGCGCCAGGCTGGCGGTCGCGCACCAGGCTCGCGAAGGATTCGGCGGCCACCGGTTGCGGCGGAAGTGTGGCCAGCGCGGCGAGCAGCGAGGCCGCGCTGCGGAACAGCAGCCGCTTGCCATTCGCGGCAGCGGCCAGCACGGCGTCGGCGAAAAGCCGGTAGTCCTCGGGGGTTTCGCCGTCGACCACGCCGACCGCGTTGTCATGCAGGGCGGCAAGCCAGGCGTCGGCCTGACCGGCGCGCAGGTCAGCCAGTGTCAGACGGGCCACATCCTTGGCCGCAACCCGACCGACGGTTTTTTCTGCCACGTAATCGGGGAGAAACGCAGTGCGGTAGCCGAACACCGAGTCGCGCGCGAATTCGGTTTCGTGGGTGGGCACCGGCTTGCCGTCGACGATCAGGTAATGCGTGCTGTCGCGCGTGATGCGCCCGCCCTCGAAGAACGCCGGGGTGAGCAGCGTCGCGTCGAACGGGCCGAGCACGTCGTTGATCACGTCGGTTTCCACCGGGTAGTGGCCGCGCAGGGTCGAATCCGAGCGCGACACGAACAGCACCGGGCCGGCGTAATCGGCGAGCGCGGCCTTGAGGTTGTCGCACACCTCGCGCGTCACCGCGGCGGCGCGTTCCGCGTCCATCCCGCGCGTGTTGGTGAGGATGAAGAACAGCGGCGCGGCTGTCGGCCAGCGCCGTCTTCAGCGTGGCGACGTCCCAGCGCGTCAGCAGCAGGCAGGAATGCACCGTCTGCGAACCGGTGGGGTCGTCGTCGAGAACGATGATTTTGGGTCATGGGTTCACTCCGCGATCCGGACGCACGCTCTTAAACTGCCGCCCGTTCCAGCATCGCCAGCGCACGCTCGCAGCATCGCCTGCGCGTTCATGCCGTTGAAGTCGAACAGCTGCTGCGGGTTGGCGGTGGTTTCGCCGCGCTTCCAGCAGAACACGTCGCGTTGCGCGGCCTGGCTGCGCAGCAGGACCGGTTCCAGCGGTGCCGCGGGGCCGCCGGTGACGCCGATCAGGGCGTCGCCGTGGAACAGCGCCTTGAACGCGGCGTCATCCATGAAGCGGCCGTCGGGTTGCGACACGCTGTCCCACAGCACATCGCCGGGGCGGTACAGCCGGCGCGGGTTGACCACGGCGACGATGCGCGAGCCGATGCCGGCCTGCGCCAGCTGCTCGGCGGCGGCGAACACCGGCTGCAGCACCATGTCGCCGGTCACCGCGAACACCACGGTGTGCGAACCCGGACGTTCCTGCAAGCACCATCGCGCCGTCGTCGATCGCCTGATAGCTCTGCGCCATGGTGGCGTGGATCGGCAGCGGCGACTTCGAGGCGGTGATGACGATGCCCTTGTTGTGCTGCTTCGAGCGCCCAGTCGTAGCTCGCCTGGATCATGTTGGCGTCGACCGGGAACAGCGGGTAGACGTTGCCGTTGCTCATCATCGCGGCGAAATAGCTCTCGATCTCCGGGCGCTGGTGGGTCCAGCCGTTGCGGCCCTGCTCCAGCGCGCCGGCGGTGAACAGGCACACCGTGGCGGGCGTCGGGCGGCGCAGTTCGGCCATCGCCTGCGTCACCGTCTGCCAGATCGGCAGGCCGTTGATGGCGAAGGATTCGTAGCTGCACCACAGGCTGCGGCCGCCGAACAGCGCGACGCCCGCCGCGAGGCCGGCGCAGGCGTCCTCGTTGAGCGGCTCGTAGACCTGGCCGGACGGGCCCTGGAAGTAGAGGTCGTCGGCGGTCGGGTGGCGGATCGTCAGCGCCTTGTTGATGTTGGCCATGCCCGAGGCCTCGTTGCCGTCGGCGTTGGTGACGACGAAATGCGGGTCGCGCTTGCCCACTTCGCCGACCACGTGGCCGAAGGCGGTGGTGGGGATGTGGTTTTCGCCGACGGCGAATTCGTTCAGCGGCAGGCCGTCGAGGCTGGGCAGTTCACGCACGGTTTCGGTCACCGCCACGCGCGCGGCGGGGCCGCCGCCGGCGTGGCGGAAGTTTTCGCGGGTGATCTCCCAGGCCTTGATCGGCAGCGCGCGGCGCTCGCAGGCCGGCTTTCACGTCGTCGGAATCGAGCGTGTGGTGGGCATAGAGGTTGTGCGACTTGGCGCCGGTGGCGTGCACGCCCGCGCCCTTCAGCTGCTTGACGATGAGGCAGGCGCGACGTCCGGAGAGGGCACTCTTCGCGGCGGCGTCGGCCGCCTTCAGCACCGCGCCGGTGAAGGCCATGCGCGCGGCGAAACCGAAGCGTCGTCGAATCGGCATAGACCGGCGCGTCAGGCGTGTCGGCGAAGTCACGGGCGTCGATCAGGTGCACCTCGTCGAAGCCGTGCGCGTGCCAGTAGTCGGTCATGCGCGCGTTGTCCCACAGCGACACCATGCTGTGGTGCTCCTGCGAATAGCCGTTCCACACCAGCACCGGCAGGATAGTTGGTGATGTCGGGATAGGCGGTGGCGAAGTGCTGGAACGCGCTCATGATGTAGGGCTCGCCAAGGCCGCCGTCGCCGATGGTGACGGGGAACAGCGTGTCGCGATGCAGATAGGCGCCGGCCATGGCGAAATGCTGGCCCTGGCCGAGCGGGCCGGCGGGCGCCAAGCAGGCCGGGAATCGCGCCCGACAGGTGGCCCAGGAGTCCGTGGCGCTCGCGGAAGCGCGCGCGCATGTCGGCAACGGTGTGGATGCCCATGGCTTCCAGCGAGGTGTCGA
Source organism: uncultured beta proteobacterium (assembly GCA_963726485.1). Classification (GTDB taxonomy): domain Bacteria; phylum Pseudomonadota; class Gammaproteobacteria; order Burkholderiales; family Thiobacillaceae; genus Thiobacillus. The sequence continues at coordinate 385,038 of CAVSCL010000038.1, forward strand.
GGAACATCGCCGAATAGAAGCCGGGCGCGTGATGGCCGACCTCGGTCACCATGTTGCGGTGGCCCAGCAGATGCAGCGCGGCGACCGCGTCGGCGCTGGAGGCGAAGCCGCCCGGGTGGCCGGAGGACTTGCTGCCGGTGACCTGCAGGGTCAGGTAGCGCAGCGCGTCGGCGGCCAGCAGGGTCTGGTAGATCGCCGCCTCGCTGGTCGCGTCAGGCAGAGCGGGCCGGTTCGGCCCCAGCAGCGGTGCGGCGCCCAGGCGGTCGATTTCCGGAAAGCTGTCGGCGAAATACTGGATACCCTCGCAAAAGGCGGGGAAGGGCTCGGGGGTGGATTGCATCAGGGCGCTCATGGCGTTTCCTTTCATATTATGAAAATTATCTGCATGATGTGAAACGATGGCCGTATTGAAGCAGCAAAAGACCAAAATTTCACATTGCGTGATAAATTTTCACTTTATGAAAAACAAGACTTCGTCAATTCAGGTCCTGGATCGCGCCATGTCGCTGGTCAAACTCCTCGCATGCGCGCCGGGACCGGTCAGCCTCACCCGTCTGGCCGGGCAGGCCGACCTGCATACCGCCAGCGCGCACCGCATCCTCGGCGCGCTGATGGCGCATGGCCTGGTCGAAAAGACGGGTGCCGGCGAATACGATCTGGGGGTGCGCTGGCTGGAGGTGGGCAATCGCCTGCGCGCGCGGCTGAACATCCGCCAGGTGGCGATGCCCTATATGCAGCAGCTTGCCGAACTGACCGGCGAAACGGTCAATCTCATCGTTCGCCGCGGCGACGAGGTGGTCTACGTGGAGCGCGTGTCGGGCGGGCAGACGCTGATCCAGGTGGTTCAGGTGGTGGGCGCGCACGCGCCGCTGCACGTTACCGCCGTCGGCAAGATCTTTCTCGCCGAGGACAGTGACAGCGGCGTGATGGGTTACGCCGATCGCACCGGCTTGCCCGCATACACCGAGAACACGCTGACCACGCTGGAACGCCTCAACGCCGAGCTGGATACCATCCGCCACGCGCAACTGGCGTATGACCGCGAAGAAGCCGAACTGGGGGTGTCGTGCATCGGCGCGCCGATCCGCGATGCCGAAGGCAAACTGGCCGCCGGCCTGTCCATCTCGGCGCCGGCCGACCGCCACAAGCCGGGCTGGGCCGAGGCGCTGAAAAAAGCCGCCGCGCAGACCGGCGCTGCACTGGGCTATCAGGCCGGTGCCTGAAATCGGCGCGCGCACCCATAACCCTTGCCCAGCGGCGTTTTTCTTGGCACTGTGACGGCATGGCCCAAACCCTGATCCCTCCACCCGCCACCCGTTACCAGATCGCCGCCTGGCTCATGATGGCGGCGGGAATCCTGATCACGCTCTTCCTCCACCTCCTGCCCACGCTGCTGTCCGGTCTGCTGATGGTGCAGCTTGTTCACTTGATCGCGCCGCACATCGTCATCGGCAAACTCAGCCACACCTGGAGCAAGGTGCTGGTCGTTTCGATCGTTACGCTTGTTGTGCTGGGCGTACTCGGCGGCGTAACCACGAGCGTGATTTTGTACCTGCGTTCCGAAGGCGGACTCACCGGCCTGCTGTCGAAAATGGCGGAAATCATCGAAAACTCACGGCAACTCCTGCCCGCCTGGGCCGGGGAATGGCTGCCACAGGGCGACGGCTCGGCGATACGCGCCGCCATGGTCGAGTGGCTGCGCGTCCATGCGCAGGAAATCCGGCAATTCGGCGGCTATGCCGGGGGCGTGCTGCTGCACGTCATCATCGGTCTCATCATCGGCAGCTTCATCGCCCTGCGCGAAGCCACGCCCCGGCACACCCTCGCCCCCCTGGCACAGGCCCTGTGCGAGCGCATGAATCGCCTGGGCGAGGCTTTCCGCCGCGTGGTGTTCGCGCAAATGCGCATCTCCGCACTCAACGCATTGCTCACCGCGATCTATCTGATGGCCGTGCTGCCGTCTTTGGGTGTACACCTCCCCTTCACCAAGACCATGATCATCGTCACCTTCGTTGTCGGCCTGTTGCCGGTGCTGGGCAACCTCATCTCCAACACCGTGATCGTCATCATCTCGCTGTCGCATTCCCTGTACATCGCTCTGGGATCGCTGGGGTTTCTGATCCTGATCCACAAGCTCGAATATTTCGTGAATGCCCGTATCATTGGCGGCCAGATCAAGGCGCGCGCGTGGGAACTGCTGATTGCGATGGTGACCATGGAAGCGGCCTTCGGCGTGCAGGGCGTGATCGCCGCGCCGATTTTTTATGCGTATATCAAAAAAGAACTGTCAGATCGGGAGTTGATTTAATGGCCAACGACAACGAATCCTTAGTCATCACCGCCAGCGGCGAAGACAAGATCGGCCTGGTGGAAGGCTTCACCCGCCGCATCAGCGAAGCCGGCTGCAATATCGAAGAATCGCGCATGGCCGCATTGGGGGGCCGTTTTGCGCTGCTGATGCGCGTTTCCGGCACCTGGGATGCGCTGGCCAAGCTCGAGGCGCGGCTCCCCGGCGTGTGCGAAGAACTCGGGCTTGCCATCATCCAGCAACGCACCCGCTCCACCCGCCCCGACAAGCCGCTGATTCCCTACACCGTCGAAGTCGCCGCCCTGGATCAGCCCGGCATCGTCAACAGCCTCGCCAACTTCTTCGCCCGCCTGCACATCAATATCGAAACACTGGATACCGAAACCTACCCCGCCCCGCATACCGGCGCACCCATGTTTGCCGTGCGCATGACGCTGGGCATTCCCGCCGACGCCCACATCGCCACCCTGCGCAACGACTTTCTGGATTATTGCGATACGCAGAATCTGGATGCGACGTTTGAACCAATACGGCTTTGACACGGCGATAGAACGCATTGTCCGGCGAAACGCGGGCTTACTCCGCCTCGTTCCGGTGCAGTTCGATGTAATCCAGCGACATCACTTCCTCGCCCGGTTTTTTCACCGCCTGGCTGCGCAGCAATGCCGCTTCCACCCGTGCCGCCTGCAGCAGCATCCGGTCGAACACCATCGGGTATAGCCGGTGGTTCTTTTCGATCGCTTCGGCATGGCAGCGCGCGTGCACTTCCATCGCACTGCGCGTTGCCGGGTCCAGATGCGGCAACAGCAGCATCCACGGCGCCTGCCAGGCGTGATAGTCCCGCACCAATTGCCCATGCGCCGCATCCATCCCCGCGGTGGCAATGAACAGCGGCGGAAACGCCTCGGCATCCAGCACCCGGCCCTTCAGTTCGGCCGCACCCTTCACCACCCGCAGCCCCAGCCCCGCGCCGTCGTCGGCGCGCACAAACCACTGCACCGCCGCAGGCCTGCCCGCACGCGCGTTCACATAACGCGTCAGATACGCGCCCGGCGGCTCGCTCAATCCGGTCACCGCGCTGCTCTGAAAATGTTTCCTGTGCCGCGATGCCCGCGCGCCAGTCGAGCGGCACGTCCGATTCGGTTTCGGTTTCGGTGAGCACGCTGTGCAGCAAGGCCAGCGGCTGATTCTCGCCATCCAGCAGCCACAGTTCAAAATGGTCACGAAAGGCGAAGGGCGCTTTACGGTGAGCCTTGAGCAAATATTCGTACACCAGCGCGCCCATTTCCTCGAGGCGGCGGAAATCCTCGGACGGGTAGAGCGGGCCGCGTTTCAACCCCTTTTCCGCCGACCAGTGGCCATAGCGGATATCCGAAATCTGCGCCCGCCGCCCCGCCCGCCCGAGACCGTCCAGCAGCGCATCGTTGGCCACGTAGATGTCCCACTCCACGCCGTCGGTCGTCACCGCTTCCGCCGACTGATGGCGTATCGTGTGCACCACGCCGCGATAGGGGTTGAGCAGCCGCTGGGCATAGCATTCGATGGTCATGACCGCACTCTAAAACAGCCTGGTAATAATGCGTCGTCGAACAGGGCCGACGCATGGTTTAATCATTGCAAAGGTGCACCCCGCAAGCTGCTAAAATTCGGCCATGCTTGCTTCAACCAGCGTGCATCTGCCCTGTTCGCCGATGCAATATTGACCATGTCTTAACTCCCACAGGACTCTCCCATGTACGCATTCACCGTAGAAGTCGCCCTGCCCATCGAGGCCGCCATCGAAAAATTCACCCAGGCGCTGGCCGCCGAAAAAATGGGTATCGTCTCCGACATCAATGTCCAGGGCCTCATGAAAGCCAAGCTCGATCACGACATGCCCGCCTACCGCATCCTCGGCGCCTGCGCCCCCGGCCTCGCCCGCCGCGTCATCGAATCCGACCGCGACGCCGGTTCCATGCTCCCCTGCGGCGTTGCCGTCATGGCCGTAAGCGACACCGCCACCCGCTTCGCCTTCCAGGATCCCGTCGCCATGTCCAGCATGACCGACAACCCCACCATGCAGGAAGTCGCCAAGGAAGCCAAAGCCATGCTCGAACGCGTGCGCGACCGGCTGGCTCAATAAGCGCTCCAACCTGAACTCGCGCATTGTGGAAAATGGCCAACGCATTTTGAAAGGAAATCACCCGTGAAACATCCCAAGCTCATCCTCGCAGCCCTTCCCGTCTTCATCCTTGCCGGGTGCGCCAGCGGCCCCAGCGCCGAACAGCAGGCCGTTATGGTCGATGACGCGCGCAAAGCCGCCGGCTCGCTCACCCAGCAACTCGGCGGCGAACTCAAACAAGCCATGAGCACCGAGGGGCCCGAAGGCGCCATCAGCGTCTGCAAGGTCAAGGCCCCCCAGATCGCCGCCGCTGTCTCCAGGCAATCCGGCTTCGACGTCAAGCGCGTCAGCCCCAAGAACCGCAACCCCAACGGCGCGTCCGACGCCTGGGAAGCGCAGGCCCAGACCACACTGGAACAGCGCCTTGCCGCCGGAGAAAAACCCGAAACCCTCGACACCTGGCAAATCGTCGATACCCCCAGCGGCAAACAATTCCGCTACGCCAAAGCCATACCCGTGCAACCCGTCTGCCTGGTCTGTCATGGTGAAGTCATCCCCGACGGGGTAAAAGCCCGCCTCGCCGCCGACTACCCCAACGACAAAGCCACCGGTTACCAGGTAGGCATGCTGCGGGGCATCATATCCATCCAGCGCCCGCTGTAACGCCTGACCGCGCCTCAACCCGATTCCCACCCGCACAGGAAAGGCGTAATCTTCTTTTTCTGTTGCCCAACCCACCAGGGAGACCCCATGCTGAAAACCCTCTTTGCCCCCCTTCTGCTGAGCCTTCTGCTTGCCGTTCCCCTTTCCGCCCGCGCGGTTGACCCGGCCACGCTGTCCAAGGAAAAAGTCACCAAACTCGGCCTTTACATCGAGGCCAAGGATGTCCCCGAATTCATCAACAAATACGGCAAAAACAAAGTCCTGTTCCTGGATGTGCGCACGCCCGAAGAACTGCTCTTCGTCGGCGTGCCCGAAGGCATCGACGGCTCCGTTCCCTTCGGCATCATGCATTACGACAAATGGGACGAGAAAAAAGGCGCCTACCAGCGCGATCCCAACCCGGATTTCCTTTCCCAGTTCGAGTCGCGTGCCATGGATAAAGGCACCGAAAAAGGCGACCCCATTCTCCTGATCTGCCGTTCGGGCGACCGCAGCGCCCTCGGCTCCGACTTCCTCGCCCGCCACGGCTACACCAACGTCTGGTCCGTGGTCGACGGCTTTGAAGGCGACATGGCGAAAGACGGCCCCAACAAGGGCCGCCGTGCCGTCAACGGCTGGAAGAACGCCAATCTGCCGTGGAGCTACAAGCTGGAGAAGGACAAGATCTTCTTCACCAAATAGTCACCCACCCGCAAGGGCGGAGCCGCAAGCAGGCTGCCGGCCGGCATGGGTGCGGCAGGAGCGTAGCCTATATCACCGTCTCTGTGATGAATGACTTGCCGTTTACAGGCTGATGGATTCACGGAATTTGGCATCTTCCAGGGCGGTGACAGGCGCTCAACCGCGGTTTTTTTGCGGGTATGCACCTCCCATGCACGTTGCCCTCACAGGTCCAGATCGCCGCCGTAGCCGGTGAGTTCCAGGTAGCCCCGGCCCAGCTCGCGCCCGCTGCCTGCGTCCAGGCCGCGCACGGCCCCTTCCCAGTACAGGGTGCCGGTGCTTGCGCGCGCGTCCATCTCCTGGTCGTCCATCAGCGGCGCCAGCCGCAGCGTCAAACCGGGTAGCGCGAGCCGCCAGGCCACCGGGTATTCCACCCCGGTGCGCGGCGAGCGCCACTGCCGCAGGGGCTGCCAGGCGATCTCATGCGGGGCGAAGGCCCGGACGTGGCCATCCGCCTCACGGCGGGTGCCGCCCGCCCACAGGGTGGCGCCGGACCGGTCGCGGATGCGGAAGGCCATGAGCGCCCCACCGTCGGCCAGGTTGAGGCCCGTCCAGTCCCAGCCCACGGCCTGCGGGTTGAGGAGCCGGCTGCTCCATTCATGGTCGAGCCAGGCGCGGCCGCTGACGGGCTCGCTGCGCCCGTCCCGGCGCAGCAGGCCCTCGACCCGTAGCTGGGGTTGGGAGTAGTAATGGCTTGCCTCCCGCGGATTTGGCCCCTTGCGGCTGAAGCCCGCCGAGCCGTGCAGGAGCGGGGGCTGGGTCGGGATGAACGCAAGCTCCAGGCCCCAGTCCCCGGCCTCGACCCGCGCCCGGTAGCGCCCGTTCGCCTGCTCGAGCAGCCAATCCCCGATCCAGACCCGGGTGCGCCCGCTCTCCACCCCGGCGAGTCCCAGCCCTGCCCGCGCCGAGCGCTCGGCGCGCCTGAGCCGCCCGGCCCCGGGGTCGGCCAGGGCGGCATGGGCGAAGAGGAGCTGGCGCGGGTTGAAGGCGCTGGGGTTGTCGGAGGCGCGCGGCGGCCGGATGCGGAAGAAGGTGACCTGGAAGCCTAGGGGCCCGCTCCGGGTGTCGAGCCAGCCGGTGACGTACCACCACTCGATGCGGTAATCCGGGTGGGCGCCGTGATCCAGGGGGAAGGCAAGGGGGCCCGGGCGCACCTCGGGATAACTCACCGGGGCGCCCTCGGCGGCTGCCACGAAGAAGAGCAGCAAGGCAACCAGCAGTCTCATTCCGTCTTCACCGCCATCAGGGCCGCCGCTCCCATGCTGCCGCGCACGCCCGCCATGGCCGTGGCGACGGCCAGGACGAGCAGCGCCCCGTAGAAGAGCGCGAGCTGCCCCCAGGGCTGGATCAGATCCATGCTCCAGTGGAAGGACTGCGGGTTGATCACATGGATCAGCACCAGGCTCGCGCCGAAGCCGGCGGCATAACCCACCAGACTGCTTGCCAGCGCGAGCAGGGCGGCCTCGGCGGCGAGCATCTGCATCAGCTCGCGGCGGCTGAGGCCGAGGTGGCGCAGCACGCCGAACTCCGCCCGACGCGCGAGGGCCTGCGCGGAGAAGGCGGCGGAGACTCCGAACAGCCCCACCGCCACCGCCACTGCCTCCAGGGCGTAGGTGACGGCGAAGCTGCGGTCGAAGGCCGCGAGGCTCACCCGGCGCACTTCGGCGGGCAGGCGCACCTCCATATCCCGGCCCAGGCTCGCGCGCACCGCTCGCGCCACCCGCTCCGGGGCGCTCCCCGCCGCGACCCAAAGCCCCGCGTCGTTGGCCAGCTTATCCCCGGTCAGGCGCCGGTAGAGCGCCAGGTCGATGGCCACGGCCCCGTGCTCCCGGGCGTAGTCGCGCCAGATGCCGGCGACGGTGAAGGCCTGCACCCGCCCGCCCAGGGGCAGTTCCAGGCGCTGCCCCGGCTTGAGGTGCAGGCGGTCGCGGGCCGATTCCGACACCCAGACCGGCGGCAGGGGCGGTTCCCCGCGCCAGGCCTCGCGCATGGGCAGGATGCGCGGAGCGCTGGCGCGGTCGAGGGGCCGGGCCATGAGCACGATGGGAACCTGCCCCGGCAGCAGGTGCAGCTCCGTGAAACGCAGGAACTCCACCCGCGCCACCCCGGGCAGGCGCACCAGCGCGGCCTGGGCCCCGGCGTCCAGGAAACCGGTGCCGCCGCTGCGACCGGCCCGCACATAGACATCTGCGCGCAAGACCTGATCGAGCCAGGCCGCCACCGAACCGCGGAAGGAACTCACCATCACGGCCATGGCGGTGACCAGGCTCACGCTGACGACGATGGCGGCCACGGCCAGGGCTGACTGCCCAACGGCCCCGCGCAGCCGCAACAGGGCGAGCCGCCAGGGCGGCGCCTCGGGCAGCGGCAGGCGTCCTCCCACCCGGGCCAGCAGCCAGGGCATGAGGGCCGCGGCCCCCAGGATCATGAGGCCGATGCCGAGGTAGGCAAAGGCCGGGATGCCGTCGATGGGCGGGGCCAGCGGCAGCAGGGCTCCGGCGAGCACGAGCGCCAGGCCGGGCGCGGGCCGCTGCCAGCCCCTGAGCCAGGTTTCCACGTCCCCGGGCCTGAGCCCCCGCGCCGGGGCGGCCCGGGCCGCCTCCCAGGCCGGCAGCCCGGCCCCGGCCAGGCTCGCGGCCAGCCCCAGAGCGACGAAACCCGCCACCCGGACGGCGGAGAGCCGCAGTTCGGGCGCGAGGCCCGGGAAGTAGCCGGCGCCCAGGTCGCCGCCCAGGGCGGCGAGGCCCGCGGCCGCGAGCAGGATGCCCAGCCCGGCCCCGAGCAGGGATCCCAGCAGGCCGGTGGCGGCGGCCTCGGCGAGCAGCAGGGCGCCGAGCCCGCCGCGGGTCAGGCCCAGGGTGCGCAGCAGGGCGAGCTGCGGGCGCCGGCGCAGCACCGACAGCCACTGGGTGGTGAAGACCAGGAAGACTCCGGTGAACAGGGCGATGGTGGCGAGCACCCCCAGGTTCACCCGGTAGGCCCGGGAGGCCTCGGTAGCGCGTTTGCCTTCGGCCTCGGGCCGCTCCACCCGGGCGCCGGGTGGCAGCCTGGGAACCAGTGCCGCGGCGTAGGCCGCCGGATCGACCCCGGGTTCGAGCCTGAGGTCGATGCGGTTGATGCTCCCGAGCCGGCCGAAGTGCCACTGCGCCCCGGCGATGTCCATGAGCCCGAAGCGGGTCGCCCCCGGCAGCACGCCGATGACCCCGAGCAGCACCGGCCGGGTGCCGGCGCGGGCGCGCAGCGCACCGCCCGCCTTGAGGCCCAGCCAGCGCGCTGCCGGCTCGGACAGGACCAGGGCATCGGGGTCGAGAAAGGCGAACGGCTCGGCCTCCTCCCGCACGGCGTGGGGCTGGCCAAGGGCCTGGGCGCGGAAGGGGTCGAGGCCCAGCACCCGGAGGGCCTCGCTGCGGTCGGGCAGGGTCAGGTTCACCTCCACCCCGGGGCTTGCCGCCTCCACCCTGGGGTCCTGCGCAAGCGCCACGTAGAAGGCCTCGGGCAGGTCGCCGCGCACGACCAGGTCGGCCTGGCCCGCAAAGCGGCGCGCGGCCTGGATGAAGTCGTCCACCGCCACCCGGTGTATCAGGTCCACCGCCAGTCCCATGGCCACGCCCAGGGCGATGCCCAGAACGGTGAGCAGGATGCGCCCGGGGCTCAATCGCCAGTATCCGTAGAGGCTCGCCCGCAGCAGCAGGCCGAGGCCGTGGAGCGAAGGCGGGAGGCTCACTTGGGCTTCAGGCCCCGCGGGGTGAGGACGAGCACCCGGTCGGCGCTGGCGGCGGCCAGGGCCGAATGGGTGACCAGGAGGGCGGCGCAGCCCTGTTCACGCACCTGCCGGGCAAAAAGCGCGAGCACCTGGGCGGCGTTCTCGGGGTCCAGGTTGCCCGTGGGCTCGTCGGCGAGCACCAGGCGGGGTCGATGCACGAGCGCGCGGACGATGGCCACCCGCTGCATCTCGCCCCCCGACAACTCGTGCGGATAGGCGGTGAGGCGCTCCTCGAGCCCCACGGCGGCGAGCATCGAGCGGGTGCGCGCCTCCCGCTCCGGCCCGGGCACGCGGTTGAGGGCAAGGGGAAGTGCCACGTTCTCGGCGACCGTGAGGTGGGGCAGCAGGTGGAAGGCCTGAAACACGAAGCCGATCTCGCGCCGGCGCAGCCGGGTACGGGCGGCGTCGTCGAGGGCGAAGAGGTCCCGGCCATCGAGCTTGACCGCGCCCCGGTCGGGGGTGTCGAGCCCGGCGATGAGGTTGAGCAGCGTGGACTTGCCGACTCCGCTCTCGCCCTGGATGGCCAGGTACTCGCCCGCCGCCAGGTCGAGGTCGACGTCCGCGAGCACCCGGCGCATGACGGCGCCGGGATAGGACTTGGCGAGGCCGCGCACGCTGAGCATGGTCTCAGGTATCGGGAATGAATCCAAGCGCGTACGGATTGCTTCATTGCTCAATCGCCCACTCCTCGCCTAGCCGACTGCCAGTTCGCGTCGTTGACATCGCCCGCGCCTCGCACTCCAGTCGCGCGCGACGCTTCCTGCACCAACTCGTCATGGGGATTGGACGCCATGGTGCGACGCGTCTCCATACCGTCCGCGTGTTACTTCTGCATAGCACTTTTGCGCAGCACGTCGGATCACTGTGCGTTGCGTGCAGCACGACCTCAGCGGAATTGCCTCGCGGCCATCAAATTTCTGTAACACCCCATGGCTAGGATGTTCATCACAGCCTTTTATAGCCCGGAGCCCAGAACATGCGTTTCAAACTGCTTACCACTGCGATCGTTTCTTCCCTGATGTTGTCCGCCTGCGGCGACGGCGACGGCACTGATGCTCCGTCTCCGGCCCAGATCGGCGTGCTCACGGACTCCTACGTCAAGGGAGTGTCCTATAGCGCCGCGCCCAGCGGGAAGAGCGGCACAACCGGCACGAATGGAGAATTCGAATATCAGACCGGCGACACCGTCACCTTCAAGATCGGCAGCGTTACCCTGGGTTCGGTGGCTATGTCGAATCCCGCGCTCAGTCAGGATGGCGGCCATGTCATGGTGCGTCCCAAGGATCTGGCCGGTGTGACCGATGAAATCGACGAGAAGGCGCTTGCCGTGGCGCAGCTCGTTCAGACCGCGGCCGCGGCTCAGCCCGGCGATGTCAAGATCGACGTGAGCGGCAATGCCGCGAAATTTACGACGGCCGGTACGGTCGATGGCCTGGATAAGGTCGGCACCCTGGCCGCCGCCGCTGGTCTGACCCCCATTTCCCTGGATAAGGTCACCCAACACCTGCTCAGTGCCCCCGGCAATGTGAAGACGGTCGAATTCACGCCCACCGACATCACCGGCCTGTCTGACGCCAGCCGCGCCATCGCCTACACCACCTCCACGGTCAAAGTGACCTACGCGGATGGCAGCACGAAGACCTTCCCCCTGTCCTATGTCAACCTGTTCAACAACACCGATACCGACAAGACCGCCGACGGCTCCGCCGCCGCCGCGATCCACGACAAGAACGGGGCACTGATCAAGGATGCCAACGGCAAGCCCTTCGTGCCACAGACGCCGGACGCCAACTCGCTGATGAGCATCGGCGGCACGCCCTATCTGGTCTCGCACTTCGAATACGAGAACATCGACAGCGCCGGCACCAACCAGTACGGCAAGGTGCCCATGACCATGACCCTGGCCAAGCTCAGCCAGAGCAGCACGGACGGAAAAATGACGGTCGATTCAATCAAACAGGTGAATTTCGCCGGCGTGAATGGCCTGTGGATCCCCTGTGCCGGCAGCCGCTCGCCCTGGAACACCCACCTGGGTTCGGAAGAGTACGAGCCGGATGCGCGCTGCGATGCGACCGTGGGTGATGCCACCTATGCGGCCAGCAGCTCCTGCACCTCGATGGAATACACGGCGCGCATGAATGCCTTCCGAACGCTGTATGGCGTCGCCACCGCTTCACCCTACAACTACGGCATCACGCCGGAAGTCACCGTTGCCATGGATGGCAGCAGCACGGTGCAGAAGTGGTATACGTTGGGCCGCCTGTCGCGCGAGAAAGTGCAGTTCTTCGGCGATTCCCGCACCGCCATTCAGGGCGACGACGGCACCTATACTTCTCTGACCATGTTCGTCGCCGATGCCGCCAAGGACTTATCCGCAGGCACGCTCTACGCCGCCAAGTGGAATCAGGTCGCCCCCGACGGCGCCGACGGCGGCAAGGCGACCCTGTCCTGGATCAAACTCGGCCATGCCACCCATGCGGAGATCAAGGCCGCCGTGGATGCAGGCGTGAAGTTCAGTGATCTTTTCGATGTGGATACGACCGGCGGTGCCACAGCGGCTGCGGGCTTTACCCGGGTCAAACATGGCCATGAAGTGGCCACAGTCGAAGACCTAAGGCTGAAGACCGGCACCTTTGCCGGCGTGAGCACTGACACCCTGGCCGCTTTCCTGGAAACCCGCCGTTACGCCGCCCTCAAGGGCGCCACGGTGGAATTCGAGAAGTTCGAAGGCGTGGCCTACAACGCGCGGGACAACAAGGCTTATGTGGCACTGTCACGGATGACCAATGGCATGGAGATCAAGGTTGCCGACCCGGCCGACCATATCCGTCTCAAGAAGAACAGTTCCGGTGCGGTTTACCAACTCAGCTTGCAGTCGGGTTGGTTCGACACGACCGGCACGGCCATCAGCAGCGCCTTTGTCCCGGTGATCATGGAAGCCCTCGTGATCGGCGAGGACATCACCAAGGATGCGGAGGGCAATGTGTCGAATCTGGACAAGATCGCCAGCCCGGACAACCTGTCGTTCTCCGAGCGCATGCGCGTGCTGTTCATCGGCGAGGACTCCAGCAACCACGTCAACAATTACCTGTGGGCCTACCACGTCGACAGTAGCAAGCTGGTTCGCATCCTGTCCCTGCCGATGGGCGCCGAATCCACCGGCCTGCAGGTCGTGGACAACTTTAGCGGCTACGCCTACATCATGAGCAACTACCAGCATGCCGGTGACAAGAACGGAACGGTGGACGCGACCTACAACCGCATCGTCCCGCTGATCAACAAAGACAAGGCGGAAGTGGGTTATTTGGGAGGCTTGCCCGCAATGCGATGACTCCGGTTCAGATCTGCCCTTGTCAACGTGGTGGCCGCAAAGGCTGCCACGTTTCTTGTTCAGGAGCCCCGCCGGAGCATGCCGGTCATGGCGCTGATCTGGCCCCGGTAGTTTGCCGTATCCGTGTCCACACGCACCTCCGCGCCGCGCGCCAGGCTGAACACCAGAAACGGAAAGAGCTTCCGGCGTACGCATTTGTCAGTCATGAGGTGCGGCCAGAAGCCTGTCGGACTTGAAGAATCGTTAGCCAAGCTCCACCCATACCGGCTGATGGTCGGAGGCTTCGGTTTCGGCATCGATGCCGTGGGCCTTGAGGCGAGTCGCGAGATTCTCGGTGATGAACACGAAATCGAAGCATGCGGGCTGACTGACAAAATCCACCGGATGGATTCCAACCGTGGGCGCGTTGTTTTCGCCGGGGTGCAGCACCGACCAGCTATCCAGAAAGGCCGGTGTTCCATCCGCGAACGGGGCCAGCATCCGGGATCGCTCCGGGGCATCGGCAGGAAAATTCATGTCGCCACAGAGCAGGGCCGCGGCCGGTCGCGGGAAAACCTCGAATGGGCCGCCCTGCTCGCTCATCTGCGCGCTACGGGGGTGCGCGCAGGTCTCGGCGTGGAGGCGGCGGATGGCATCGATCTGGGCCTCGCGCTGGCTTTGCGAGTAATACTCGAGGTGCGTGGTCATGATCCGCAGCGGCCCGACATCGGAGCTGACCACCGCTTCCACCAGTATCCGCTGCATGCTGGGAACATCGGGGTCTGCCGGCCAGGGCAAGGGATGGCGCCAGACCTGACCCAGCGGCAGGCGTGAAAAGATGGCATTGCCAAACCGGCTGCGGCCGCCCCGCCCGTCAGGCACATCGGTGGCGGCGCCGTAGACCGGCGTGTAACCCGGCAGGCCGGCCCCCAGTTCGGCGACCTGATCCTCTCCCCGGCTCCCGGGCAGGCCGGGGAAGTTGATCGCAACTTCCTGCAGGCAGATGACATCGAAGTCGCCGATCCCGCGCACGGTCTGGAGCATGCGCTTGAGGTCTACCCGGCCATCCATGCCGCGCCCCCATTGAATGTTCCAGGTCAACAGCTTCATGGCATCCTCCTTGCCCGCTATGAAAACCAGCGCAGAAAGGCAGCCGCCGTCAGGGCGATGACGCCCAGCGCGGCCAGACTCCGGAATGTCCGCTGCACGCCGCCGCGGCTCCATTCCGCGCCGCGGATGAGATAGAGGGCGGTTAGCAGGAACCCCGCCGCTGCCGCCGCGACCTTGGTGGCAAGGGCGCCCAGGGCGACGGCGCTCAAGTCCGGCGTCGCGCCATAGTAGTGGAGGCTGATGGCACCGAAAATGCCGCCACTGGCAATCTGCGCGCCCCAGGCGACGAGAATCAGCCATGCGATTTTGCGTGCGTATTCCAGCCGGGGCGCGGGCCACAGAATGAACGCCGCGCCGCCCAGCACGCCGACGGCGCCGAAATTATGCACCACCTGGGTCAGCGCGTAGGCGAGGTTTTCAGAACCCACGGCTTAATGCTGCGTCGTCGAAAATGGCAGGCGCATGCTTACTTGACGGTGACCCGAACGCACTGCTCGATGCCGACGGGTACGTGGGCCTTGTTCACCACCTTGACGCAGAGCGTGTGCTTGCCCGATGACAGGGTTTCCAGCGGGTAGCTGCCTTTGAGCTTGCGCAGAATTCCCGCTTCCCGGTTGTCGACATAGACATGGACGTGATCTCCGTGCGGGCCCGGGTTCACTTCATAGACCAGCCGGTTCTCGTCCAGGGCGTCGAGGCTGGCACCCTCGACCGGTGAACTGATGACGACGTTGCCCTGGCCCAGGCCGGTCGAGGGAATGGCGAGACAGAGCCCGAGGACAAAGGCGGCAAGGAAATGTTTCCTGTTCATGATGGAGCCTCCTTCCAGATAGCGAGAGAACACCTTCATGCGCCAAGGACTTGGGGATATGCGGGTTACCCCGCTGGGAAAGGGGAATAAATCGGCACTCCACTTGGCGCCTTTTATTTATATATCGTTGACCCCACCAAAGCAAAGCCCGGATGTTTTCCGGGCTTTGTCGTTCCGCCATATTCAAGCCCTGTTCGGGCTGTCCCAATTCGGGAACCCACGATGCTCCGGTCTCATGCCTCGCTCGCCTGTTGTGCCCAGACCAGCGCCTCGACCTGCGCTTCATTGATCTCGCCGACGTCCAGTCGCAGTTGCGCGGCCAGCGTCTCGAGGCGCGCCATGTCGTCCTGCTCGCAGGCAACAGCGATTTCCAGATAGGGACTATAGGGTCCGCGCTGGTGCAGCAAGGCATCGGTCACCTCGGCAGGCAGGTTGATCTGCTGCAGCAGCTTTTCCATGGGGGTGCGCATCACGATATCGAGCAGGGAAAACAAGCCCACCACAAATACTTCATCCCGCGCCCTGGCGGACAGCGCCTGGCTGGCGAGGCTTTCGGCCAGCCGCGCGCGAACCAGCGCATTTTCCAGCAACGCCGAGTCCAGCCCCGTCGCCTGTCCGCCGGTAAACAGCACCATGGTCAGCCAGCGGTAGAGCTTGTCGCGCCCTATGACCATCAGCGCCTGATCGATGCCTCCCAGCTTGTTGAGCAAGCCCATGCCGGGCGAGTTGACGTAACGCAACAGCCTGACCGACAGCGCGGGATCCAGCTTGATTTGCCGCGACAGCTCGGCCTGTTCCGCGCCTTTGCGCACCCGGTTCATCAAATCCAGAATCTTGGCGCGCGCCGCATTCATCACCGGGCCGTTCCAGACCTCGCGCCGGGTAATGAACGGTCCCTGAAACAGCGCAAATTGCAGCTTGTGGCACGTCTGAAACGCCTCATGCGTCTGCACTTGCGTTGCCACAAAACGCCGGCCGGCCGCCGCTTTTGACACCGCCGACATCTGCGCCGTGATGTGCTGAATGTCTTCCCCGCCGGCGTCGATCAGGACAAATTCGGCGCGCTCCAGAAACGGCGCCATCCCTGTCAGGTTTGCGTTCTCGCCGTGCAGCGCAAAACGGAAACCCCGCCCCGCCAGCTCGTCCATCCGAAACAGCATCTTCTCGCTGTCGGCAAGCAGTTGCGGAGCCGCGTCGAGCTCCCATACCGTTCCCACCGGCTGCAGGGTGTCGATCAGACGGTGATGAAGCGAAGTCGGCGAAATCGGGATAAACGCCTGCCGCAGTCCCAACAGCCGATGAATCTCCATACGCTGGATATTGTCCAGCAGCGCCTGGTCATACAGCCGCTGCACTTCTGGCAGGATCCCGCCATCCTCGCTCTTCGGGCGGCGCAACATGATGGAATAGCCCACCACCTGCTGATCCCTGCCCAGCACCGCCTCGCGGCGCATCACCGAATCGCCATACCCCGCTTCCTGTTTCGACTCGGCCGCCGCCAAATCATCCGAGGCCGCCTGAATCGACGCCAGCACATTTTGTCGCTGTATCGCGGCTTCATTCGCCGTTGGCTCGGCGCCCGCATGGTTCCCCGACAACATCCCCATAATTCGCCCCAGCACGCTATTCCCCTTCAGATAAATGTCGAAGCAGCCGCCGCTGCTCCGCGCAGACAAGATATTCACCATGCATCGGACATCCTCCCGTTGTCGCTGTAAATGGCCGACGCATCCGGTTTTGTCAATGCAATTGTGTAAGTGAACGATCACCCGGGAGGCGGAATTCCAACCCCCGTCATCCAAGGAATCGGCGCCGGCATGCGTGCCTGAATAGCTGTCGTCAAATTTAATAATGCGTCGTCGGAAATGGCCGGCGCATGGGTTTCATCCGCGCTTGGCAAGCAACAAGTTCGCCGCTCTTCAGGGACTGGATAGGCGTCCGCCGCCGCAGGGAGGACGCCGGATTCTGAAGCCTTTGAAGCGGCACTGTCTCCGCTGGTTCAGGCCGGAAGGCCGGAATCTGGGGCCAGCAAGGAATTGGGATGAAACGGTCAACTGCCGGATCAGTAATCAATCAAGACAGCGCCCGGATTATTCAAACTCCATCGACCGGAAAATTCTTCCGGCATTGATTTTGGCCAGTTCATCCGAGGTGTGTAAATGCATGTAGGCGGACTGGTCGACATTGTAGGCGTCCTCCAGTGAACCGCCCTGCTTGATGACTTCGGCGACCTTGCCGCGCAGGTAGACGAGATAATCGCGCGTCCATTTTCTGACTGTCGGCATGTCGGTCGGGCCGCCGTGTCCGGGGATGACCACTTCGGCGCCGAGCGCCTCGAATTTGTCCCAGGTCTCGATCCACTTGGCCGTGTCGGTGTCCTCGAACACCGGAAGCATGCGTACATGGAAGGCGGTGTCGCCAGAGATGACGAGTTTCTTGTCGGGCAGCCAGACCATGAGATCGCCGTGACTGTGCGATGGGCCAAGATGCAGCACCTGGATCTTCCACGAGCCCATGGTCAGGTCGAGTCTGTCCCCGATAATCTTGTCCGGCAGTGCCAGCTCGGTCTTGAACGCCTTGTCGCGCTGGCGTGCACGCATGACGTTGAGGGTTTCATAGCCGTTTTTCTCGATCTCGACCACGGCATCCCTGTGCGCGATGATGGTGGCGCCCTGTTCCTTCCAGTAACCCGACCCATGCATGGCATGGCCCTGGCTGTTTTCCAGCACCACATACTTCACCGGCTGACTGGTGCGTTTCTTGATCTCCTCGTGCAGGGACTGGGCGAGCAGGGTGTTGTCGCCTGCATTCATGACCAGTACGCCGTCGTCGGTGATGATGAACGACAGGTTGTTGTTGTGGCCGGAGTTCTCATAGGTGCCGGGCGCGGTGGCGCCGATGGCCGACCAGACGCCGGGGATCACCTCCTGCGGCTTGCTGTAAAGAAACGAGTCCGGCGCCTTGTCGTAGGACTGGATGGGCAGGCCGGCGCGCTTCCAGTTGAAGAATCCGTCGCGATAGTTCTTGACGTTCTTGTAACCGAGTTTGATCAGCGTGTCGGCGGCCAGAGGGCTGCGCTGGCTGACGCCGCAGTAGACGACGATCGGCGTGGCCTTGTCCGGCACGGCGGCCTCGATCTGGAATTCCAGCCAGCCGCGCGCAATGTTGAAAAAGCGCGGCGCATCGATATAGCCACCCAATAAAGTCAGCTCTGCGGGAGTGCGCACGTCGATCACGACCGTTTCCGGTTGCGCCTTCAGCTGCGCCAGGAGGCCTGCCGTGTCGAGTTGCGGCACGCGCGCATTCACCGCGTCGAGCAATACTTGCGCATCCTGCGTCAGGGCGGGCGCTTCGGGGATGGGGTGCATGATCGCGGACAGGTCTTGCGCCTGCGCCGCAGCCGGCAGCAGCAGTGCAGCGGGGAGCAGGACGCACACAATAAGAGAGGGTTTCATGTCGGTCTCCTTGTTGCTTCTTGTCAGTCTGACGCCATGCCGACGAAAGGGTTCTCGCGTCGCTCGTGTCCGAAGGTCGACATCGCGCCGTGCCCCGGCACGAAGCGCACGTCGTCGCCGAGCGGGAACAGTTTTTCGCGGATGGCGCGGATGAGACTGGCGTGGTCGCCGCGCGGAAAGTCGGTGCGGCCGATCGAGCCCTTGAACAGGACGTCGCCGACGAAGGCGAGCCGCGCATCCGGCTGAAAAAACACGACGTGGCCGGGGGTGTGGCCGGGACAATGCAGCACGTCGAAGCGCAGCGATCCGACGCTGACGCTGTCGCCGTCGGCCAGCCAGCGGTCGGGCACCAGAGCCCTGGCGGGCGGAAAGCCAAACATCTGCGCCTGCTGCGGCAGCGCGTCGAGCCAGAACTGTTCCTCGCGCTGCGGACCTTCGATGGGAATGCCGAGCCGTTCGCGCACTTCTCCGGCCGCGCCGACATGATCGATATGGCCGTGGGTGAGCAGGATTTTTTCCAGCACCAGACCGCGCGCGGCGACTTCGGCCAACAGGCGCCCGGCTTCGCCGCCGGGGTCGATGAGGGCGGCATGGCCCGCCTCGTCCCAGACGAGCGAGCAATTCTGTTCATAATCGGTGACGGGGATGATGATAAATTCCATACATTCAGTATATCGCTCCAAAATCATGTCCGCGCCCGACGCCCTGCTGTTGATTTCCAGCCATTGCCCGCACTGTCCCACCGTGCTTTCCGCGCTGTCCGAACTGGTGAAACGGGGCGCCATTGGCCGCCTCGAGGTGGTGAATCTGGAGCAGCACCCGGAAGTTGCACAGGCGCAGGGGGTGCGCTCGGTGCCGTGGGTCAGGCTCGGCGTCATCGAACTGGCGGGGCTGCGCTCGAAGCAGGAACTGGCGGAGTGGGCGGCCAAGGCGGATACCGAGGCCGGAATGGCGGATTACTTTCACCAGTTGCTGAAGGAAGGCCAGATGCCAAGAGCGCTCGCCCTCATCCAGAAGGACCCCAGCCGGTTGGCCGCGGTGCTGCCCATTGTCGGCAACCCCGAGGCGAGCCTCAACGTGCGGCTGGGGGCGGGCGTGCTGCTGGAGGAATTCGCGGATAGCGACACGCTGCGCGCATTGCTGCCGCGTCTGGGTGAACTGTCCGCCCACACCGATGCACGCGTGCGCGCGGATGCCTGCCACTATCTCGGGCTCACTGCATCAGGCGAAGCCCGCCCCTGGCTCATGGCGCGTGCGACGGATGAGGATGCGGACGTGCGCGAAATCGCAGCGGAGAGCCTGGAAGCGCTAGCGCATTCGGACTTGTAGCCACGACCACACTCACGCCTATCTAGCTGCCACGTTCATGTCCGTCCCCGCCGCCTACCTCGCCGTCATCGCCATCTGGTCGACCACTCCTCTGGGAATCCAGTGGAGCACGCTGGGCAGCAGCTTCTCGTTTGCGGTGATGGCGCGCATGCTGATCGGGCTGTCTGTCTGCGGTGCGCTGCTCCTGGCGTGGCGGGTGCGCATGCCGTTTCACCGCGCAGCCCGCGCCGTGTATGCCGCGGGCGGGCTGACCCTGGCCGCGTCCATGCTGTGCACCTACTGGGGAGCGCAACATATCCCCTCGGGACTGATTTCGGTCATCTTCGGGCTGTCGCCGCTCGCCACCGGCGTATTCGCCACGCTGTGGCTGCGCGAACGCACGCTTACCCCGCTGCGCCTGTCCGGCCTCGCGCTCGGCATCGCCGGGCTGTGGGTGATTTTCGGCCAGCCGTGGCCGGGGGACGGCGACGCCACCGCGGGCACGGCGGCGGTACTTGCAGGGATGACAATCCAGGCGCTGGGGCTGGTGTGGATCAAACGCATCGTGACCCAGCATGGCCAGGCGCAGGTTTCTGCGCTTGCCATCACCGCCGGCACCCTGACCGTAGCCGCGCCGCTGTTCGTTCTGGCCTGGCTCGTGTTCGATCATGGTCAGCCGCCCGCGCAGCTCACGCCGCGCGCCACGGCTGCAATCGTCTATCTCGGCGTGCTCGGTTCGGTCGTGGGGTTCACGCTTTATTACTACGTCATCAAGCATCTCGACGCCGGGCGCGTCGCCCTGATTACGCTGGTCACCCCCGTTACCGCCCTGTTGCTGGGGCAGACGCTGAATCACGAACGCATCCCCGCAAGTGGCTGGCTGGGCATTGCACTGATCGGAGCCGGCCTGATGCTGTATGAGTGGCAGGCGTTGCGGCGGGTGAAACAGCGGCCCAGCGAACGCGCCGTCTGAAACCCATAGCCAGGGCTGCATCCCGGCTATGCGGGCGTTTACGTTACGGAATGTCTGCAAAACCCCGCTATTTGTGATTGCGAGCACCCTGAAGGGCATAAACTCCGCGAAGCAATCCAGTTCGTTGAATTACCGCTTCATTCCGGGTCGCCGCGTCGCTACGCTTCTTGCAATGACAGCTTTTGCAGAGGTTTGGTAAAGCTTGGCCTGATCGCACCGTAAATCAACCATGACTGGATGATGACTACTGAAAGGGCGCCCCGTGTATTTCATTAAATTTTCCGGCTATGCCAGCATGCTGCTTGTCGCCGCATTCGCCGCCGCGGCGACGGATTCCCGCAGTGAAAAATCCGTCCCGCCCACGCCCGGGGCTTTGCAGGAAAAACTGGAGGAGATCAGCCGGGACCCCGCGAAACTTTACGCCGCGCTGGAGGACGGGCAGAAAAGCGCTTCGTTCTGCCGACACTGCCATGGCGACGGCGGCAACAGCGTTCTGCCCGAAGTGCCCAATCTGGCCAGCCAGAATGCCGTCTATCTACTCGAGCAGATGAACAAGTTCGCGCAGGGGCAGCGCAAGTCCCAATTCATGGAAGGCCTGATCAAGGCCCTGACCCCCGATGAACGCGTCAATATCGCCCTGTTCCTGTCGCGGCAGCCCGTCACCCGCAAGCCGGCGACCGGCACGGCGCAAGCCGCGGAAGGAAAAGCGCTCTATCTCAAGCTATGCGTCAACTGCCATGGCGCGAACGCCACCGGCAGCAACAAGATTCCGCGTCTTGCCGGACAGCAGAGCGCTCTACCTGCAGGACTCGCTTAAGCGCTATCGCAGCGGCAGCGGCGAGCGTATCGATCCGAAGATGTCCGCCTTTACCCGCAACCTCAAGGATGCGGACATCGACAATCTGGCGGCCTATCTGTCCACGCTGCCCTGAGCCGACACTGATTTATTCCGTTCGCGGTGAGCCCTTCGACTTCGCTCAGGACAGGCTTGTCCAGGGGTGAGCGGGCTTCGACGCGCCCCGCCCGAACGGGACGTTACAGCCCCTGGCCCCAACGGTACTGCCAGATAATCCCAAACAGGTCGTAATCGCTCACCGCACGGGTATAAGCGCCTCCGCTGACGTAAAGCTTGATCGAGTTGTTCCGGTTCACGGGCAACGCAAGCGTGGCGCCCACCCGCAAATTTTTCTCAAGATCATCGCCCCGCACGCCGTCTATCGTCGTGCGCCCGCCGTAATCGTAAGTCCCGCTCAATGCAGCCCAGATGCCGCCGCCAAGGTTGTAGGTGACGTGCAACTGCGTGGTATAGACGGGATCCTGCTCCAGCGTCTTGCCGTCAAGGTAGTCGTCATTGTTGCTGAAGAAAAACACCCCTGTGGAAAGCTCCAGCGTAAGGGCTCCCCACGCCTTGGAGATTCCGATGTCGGGTTTGACGAACCAGCGGTTATTGCCAAGGTTCACCAGCTTGTCGTGATCGTACTGTCCGAGGGGCGCGGATACCTGAACGCTTGCCCCGATGAGCAAATCCTGCTGGTAGCCGGCAAATTCCTGCAGCGACAGCGCGGGGGCGCCATAGAAATTGATCGAGACGCGGAAGCGCGGATCGTTTAGCCCGGTAACATTGCGTTCTCTCGGTTGTCCCTCGAACATCGCGCTTCCCGATAGCTGGGAATAAGGCAGGATGACATCGAACTTCCCTGATTTGCCCCACATGTCCAGTGTCCGTGCATAAGCCAGGACACCGGTATTCATCTTGAGTTCGGCGTCCTTGATCGGCGACGAAGCCGCGGTGGACAAACCGCCATCCGAATAGCTATAGCCCGCGAGCAGGAAATTGATTCCGACCGGCGTATTGACATAGGATCTCGGCTCGATCTCGCCGGCATGGGCTTGCGCGGCCGCGAACAAGAGCGCAATCACGGCCGGCATCGCGCCCGAACGCATGGTCACCGCCGGATCAACTCGCGGGACGGGTCGCGATGGCGACACGAAACCTCCCCCATTCCGTTTACTCCAATTCAAACTCAAAATCAAAATTCCCGTGCGATCCCGAAGGGCGAACGGTCGGAATCATCCTGCACTGGTTCGAGAGTAATTACTTCCTGAACAGGTCGTCAACCGACTGCGGTCCGTTGTCCTTCGGCCCGCTCTCCCCGAACAGTGCATCCAGCGCCGCGCGGTTGCCCTGCGTGATCGCCGGGCCGCCGCCCTGATAAGCATCGGGACGCGGCACGAACCAGCCGCAGAAATTCGCCCGCGTCTTGTCGAGCACCTCGTCCGCCGCCAGTTCGCGGCACTGCTTGGCGCGGCGAGGTTCGTAATGCCGGCACAGACGGCAGACATGCAGTTCGGCGTGGCAGCCCGGACATTCGTCGCGTCGTCCCAGCGGCAGCATCAGACCGGCCAGCGTGGTCCCGCATTTCCAGCAGCACAGATCGGTATTCATGGCGTCTCACGATGCAATGAAAGGACTTCAGTTTTCCGGCCCGGCAAAGGTCGGCAGGGCTTGGCTCGACGTCAGTCTGCCGGCCGCGGCGGCTTCGGCATGCGCCTGCTGCACATGCGCCAGCAGGGTGGGTGAGGCGTGGCCGTCGGCGGGCAGGCAGTGCGCGCGTTGGTAGCGGCGTATGGCGGTCTGGGTGCGCATTCCGGGCAGGCCGTCCGCGGCCCCCGGGGCAAAGCCGAGTTCGTCGAGCGCCCGCTGCAAACTCATCATCTGAACAAGGCTCAGCGCCTCGTGCTCGGCCTCCTGGCCCCCCGCCAGCTCAGCACCTCCGGCCAGCCGATCGGCCATATGGGCGACCGAGAGCGCGTAATTCACCGACTGGTTCCACTGCATCACCACGTCGAAATTGTCGAACACCATGAACGCCGGTCCGCGCCAGCCCTGCGGCAGCACGATGGCGGCCGGTCCGGACACGGCGGGCAGGCTGTCGTCAATCGGTTTGGGCATCACGTTTGCTCCCTCGCCCGCTTGCTGGACCTGCGTGCCCTCTCCCCGAGAGGGGGGGGGGGACGGGGCTGGAGAGCGTTCCCCTGCGGGGTTGGGGAGAGGGGGCGAAGCCGTCGGTTTGGGCATTCCGTCTGCCCCTTCATGCCCGTCAGCCGCTCCGGGCGGGAGCGGACGCGGCGCTATTGGACGCACGCCGGCCGCGGCCCAGTCGGCCACCGGCAGGCGATGGGAGAGGCGTGCCTGGCCCCAGTCGAAATTCTCCGGCAGGTGCACCTCGATGGCGACGGGCTCGCCCGCCCGCCAGCCGGCCTGTTGCAGATAGTTCGCCGCCGAATACAGTGCGTCTGGCAGCGACGTCCACGGATCGATGCGGCCGTCCGCGTCGCCATCCACGGCATAGCGCAGGAAGGTGGACGGCATGAACTGCATCTGCCCCATCGCGCCCGCCCACGAACCTTTCATGTCGACAGCCGCGACGTGCCGGGTTTCGAGGATGGCCAGCGCATCGAAAAGCTGGGCGCGGAAAAAGGCGCTGCGCCTCCCGTCGTACGCCAGGGTGGCAAGCGTCACCGGAATGGCAAAGCCGCCCAGATTCGCACCGTAATTCGTTTCCAGCCCCCATAACGCGGCGAGAACGGTTTTCGGCACGCCATAAGCTGCCTCGACGGCATCGAACAGCGCCTGGTGCGTCACCAGCAATTCCTGCCCGCGCGCAACCCGGCCCGGCGTAACCCGCCCTTGCAGATAGGCTGAAAAAGGCTGGATGAACTCCGGCTGGCTGCGGTCGAGTTCGAGCACGCGCGGCACCGGCTGCGCCCCGGCGAAGGCCGCGTCCAGCGTGGCCGGCGAGATGCCGCGCGATTGCGCTTCCTGTTTGAACGTATCCAGCCAGGCGGAAAAATCCTCCTGCGCAAAGGCGGGCGCCATTACCAGCCAGGCGGCGCAACAGGCCACCATGCAATACCCCCAAGGGGACTCCGACTTCTGCAAGCCCATCAAACCTGGCTCCGCCCCTTCATCCCAAGCCTCGTCAATCGGATTGGGCTCAGCCACATCCGCCTCTCCCGCTCGCGGGAGAGGGCGGGGTGAGGGAAGCGGGAGAGGGAGCAAACGCCAAGTCCGAAACGATTAAGCATTGCGCTGCAGCCAGTATTCAAGCAGCGCCAGATGCCACAGCTTGCTGCCCTGGATGCGGGTGTGATGCTGCTCCGGCGCGGCGAGCAGCTTGTCCACATAGTCCCGCTGATACAGGCCGCGCTCGCGGCAGACCTGCGAATCGAGAATGTCGCGCATGAAGTCGAGAAACTCGCCGCGCACGTACTTCAGCGCGGGCATCGGGAAGTAGCCTTTCCTGCGGTCGATCACGGCATCGGGAATCAGGCCGCGGGCGATGCGCTTGAGGATGTGCTTGCCTCCGGACGCGAGCTTCAGTTGCGGGCGGCATCTGCGCCGCCAGTTCCACCAGTTGATGATCGAGAAAGGGCACGCGCGCTTCCAGCCCCCACGCCATGGTCATGTTGTCGACGCGCTTCACCGGGTCGTCGGTGATGAGCATGGTCACATCCATGCGCAGCACCTGGTCGATGAACTCGTCTGCGAAGGGCTCGGCCAGATGCGCGGCGACGGTTTGCGCCGTGTAGTCGGGGCCGTGATAGGCGGGCGCGGCCAGCTCCAGAAACTCGTCGTGATCGCGGTCGAAATAATGGCGGCGAAAGCGGTCGAGCGCACTGCCCTCGGTTTCCGCCGCCATGCGCGGATACCAGAAATAGCCGCCGAACACTTCGTCCGCGCCCTGGCCGCTTTGCACCACCTTGACCGTCTTGCTCACCTGTTCGGCCAGCAGGTAAAACGCCACCGCATCCTGCGCGAACATCGGCTCGCTCATGGCGTCCACCGCCTCGGGCAGGCGGCGCAGCACTTCGGAATTGGGAATCAGATATTTGTGATGGCGCGTGCCGTACATCGCCGCCACCGGGTCGGAATACTCGAACTCGTTGCCGCGTTCTTCCGGCTGGTCCTCGAAGCCCACCGAAAACGTCATCAGGTCGGGTACACCCTGCTCGGCCAGCAGCGCCACCAGCAGGCTCGAATCGAGCCCGCCGGAGAGCAGCACGCCGACTTTCACGTCGGCGATCTCGATGCGCTTTTTGACCGCCTGCCGCAGACTGTCGTGGATCGCCTCCTGCCATTCCGCCTCGGTTTTGGGCGTGGCCGGACGCTGCGCTTGCAGCGACCAGTATCGCCGGTGGCGCAGCTCGCCGCGCGCGTTCACCGTCAGCGTCGTCCCCGGCGCGAGCTTGCGGATGCCGTTGTAGATCGTGCGCGGCGCCGGGACGACTGCATGCAGCGTAAACAGATGATGCAGCGCCACCGCGTCGATGCTGGTATCCACCCCGCCCGCCGCCAGCAGTGCCTGCGGCGTCGAGGCGAAACGGAAGCGCTGCCGCCGTCTCGCTGTAATACAGCGGCTTGATGCCCAGCCGGTCGCGCGCGAGAAACAGCGTCTCGCGGTTCCAGATCGCGAACGCGAACATGCCGTGCAGGCGCTCGACGCAGGCTTCGCCCCATTGCATAAACGCGCGCAGGATGACTTCGGTGTCGCCGTCGGAATGAAACACGTGACCGAGCGCAATCAGCTCGGCGCGCAGTTCGGGATAATTGTAGATCGTGCCGTTGAACACCAGTGCCGTGCCGGTCGCCGCGTCCACCATCGGCTGCGCCGAACGCGGCGACAGGTCGATGATCGCCAGCCGCCGGTGGCCCAGGCGCACTGGGCCGTCGGCGAACTGTCCTTCCCCATCCGGCCCGCGCCGGGCGAGTTTTGCCAGCATGCGCACCATCGGCGCTGCGTCGGGCGGCGCGCCGTCAAACCGGAATTCACCTGCTATGCCGCACATGACCCATCCATCATCTGTCTTCGTCAAACCGCCAGCGGCGCTTCGTCCATCAACGCGATCTGCTCACGCAATTCCAGGATGCGTTCCTGCCAATAATGCTGCGTATTGAACCACGGAAACGCGGCGGGGAAGGCGGGGTCGTCCCAGCGCCGCGCCAGCCACGCCGAATAGTGAATCAGGCGCAAAGTGCGCAGCGCTTCGACGAGATGCAGTTCGCGCGGGTCGAACTCGCGAAAGTCCTCGTAACCCGCCAGCATCTCGCGCAACTGCGCCTCCATCGCCTCGCGTTCGCCGGACAGCAGCATCCACAGATCCTGCATCGCCGGGCCCATGCGGCTGTCGTCGAAGTCGACGAAATGCGGGCCGTCGTCGGTCCACAGCACGTTGCCGGCGTGGCAGTCGCCGTGCAGGCGGATGGCGCGCACATTGCCCGCGCGCTCATAGCAATGGCGCACCCCTTGCAGCGCCTGTTCGATCACGCTGGCCCAGGCCGGCAGCAAGATCCGGCGGCAGCCAGTTGCCGTTCAAAAGAAAATCGCGCGGTTCTTCGCCGAAGCCAGCAATATCGAGCCTCGGGCGATGGGAAAAATTCGCCTGCGCGCCCACGGCATGAATCCGCCCGAGAAAGCGCCCCATCCATTGCAGTGTGTCCGTCGCGGTCGAACTCCGGCATGCGTCCGCCGTGTTTCGGATACACCGCGAAGCGGAAACCCGCATGGGCATGCAGCGTGGTGCCGTGCAATTCCAGCGCTGCCACCACCGGAATTTCGCGCGCCGCCAGTTCCGCCACGAAGGCATGTTCTTCCAGAATCGCCTCGTCGCTCCAGCGTTCGGGGCGGTAAAACTTGACCACCACCGGTGCCGCATCCTCGACACCCATCTGGTAGACGCGATTTTCGTAGCTGTTCAGCGCCAGCAGGCGGCCGTCGGCGGTGAGGCCGGTGCTGTCCAGCGCGTCGAGCACGCAGTCGGGAGTCAGGGCGGCGTAGGGGTGAGGCGAATTCATCGTCGGGAACCGGAATGGCCGCAAAGCGGCTATAAAACAGATGATCATTAGATTATGCATTGGCAAGAATGGCCAATGCATTTTGGAAACCCCCGCCCGGACGGCGCACCATGACGACACCCGATCCCCTCACCATGGAAATCTCCCGCCATGTCTGGCAGACCAAGTACCGGGCCGAGGGAGAGACCGGCATCGCCGATACCTGGCGGCGCGTGGCGCAGGCGATGGCGGCGGCGGAACGCAGCGACCGCGACGCAGTGGGCCGAGCGCTTCTTCCAGCTTGCAGGAGGGGTTCCGCTTCCTGCCCGGCGGGCGCATTCTCGCCGGCGCCGGCACCGGGCACCGGGTCACGCTGTTCAACTGCTTCGTCATGGGCGAGATCGCCGATGACCTCGAGCACATTTTCGAGGCGCTGAAGGAGGGCGCGCTCACCATGCAGCATGGCGGCGGCGTGGGCTACGATTTCTCCACCCTGCGCCCGGCCGGCATGGTGGCCGCAGGCCACCGGCAGCATCGCCTCCGGCCCGGTGTCCTTCATGCACATCTGGGACGCCATGTGCGCCACCATGCTGTCCACCGGCGCGCGGCGCGGCGCGATGATGGCGACGCTGCGCTGCGACCACCCGGACATCGAAACCTTCGTCGACGCCAAGCGCGATCCGGCAGCGCTGCGGCATTTCAATCTGTCGGTCCAGATCAGCGACGATTTCATGGCCGCGGTGGCCGAGGATCGCGACTGGCCGCTGGTGTTTCCTGTGCATGCCGGGCGACCCGCCGGAAATCAATACGCTCCTGCGCCGCTGGACCGGCACAGCGGGCCCGGTGCCCTGCCGGGTGATGCGCACGCTGAAAGCGCGGGATCTGTGGCAGCGCATCCTGCGCGCCGCCTACGACACGGCCGAGCCCGGCGTGCTGTTCGTCGACCGCATCAACCGGGAGAACACGCTCTCCGAACACGAAACGCTTACCGCCACCAATCCCTGCGGCGAAATCCCCCTGCCGCCCTATGGCGCCTGCGACCTGGGCTCGCTCAACCTCGCGGCTTTTGTGCAGTCACCCTTTGCCGCCGAGGCCAGGCTCGATCTCGACGCGCTCGCGGCTTCGGCACAACTCGCGGTGCGCTTTCTCGACAACGTCATCGACGTCTCCCGCTATCCGCTGCCGGCGCAGGCCGAGCAGGCCCGGCGCACCCGCCGCATCGGCCTGGGCATCACCGGACTGGCGGATGCGCTGGTGCATGCTCGGCCTGCGCTACGACAGCGAGCCTGCACGCGTCCTTGCCACCACCACCCTGCAAGCCCTGCGCGACGCTGCCTACCGCGCTTCCATCGAGCTTGCCCGCGAGAAAGGGACCTTCCCGGAATTCAACCGCGATCCGTTTCTGGCGAGCGGCTTCTGCACCCGGCTGCCGGCTGAGCTGCGCGACGCCATCGCCACCTACGGCATCCGCAACAGCCATCTGCTGGCGATCGCCCCGGCCGGCACCATCAGCCTCCTGGCCAACAATCTCTCCAGCGGCATCGAACCGATTTTTTCGGCCGGGGCCGAGCGACGGGTGCTGGAGGCGGACGGCCAATATCACACCCATCAGCGTCTACGACTACGCCTGGCAACAGTGGCGTCACCAGTCCGGCGAAGGCCCGCCCCCTGCCTTCGTCGAGGCCCGGCAGATCGATCCGCTCGCCCACCTGCACATGCAGGCCGCGCTTCAGCCTTTTGTCGACAACGCCATTTCCAAAACCATCAACGTCGCCGCTGACACCCCTTTCGAGCCCTTCGAGGAACTTTACCGGCAGGCCTGGCTGCTGGGACTCAAGGGCTGCACCGTGTTCCGCCCCAATCCCGTCACCGGCGCCATCCTGAGCCAGCCACCCGAGCCCGGACAGGTACACTGCTGCGGCGTGGAACGCGAGGCGGATTGAGTACGACTATTCACGCCGCTTGCCGGGCAGCCTACCCAAATCCGCACGCGCGACGATTGGGTTCCGATTCCGGGGCTGGTCCGGATACGCCGGGGTTGGGTGCATCTTTCAGGTCGCTGGAATTTTCGAGGGCGATTTCACTCTGATCTTCAGTGTGGGTCCGGCCGTAAACCCTTGCAGCAGCAAGGACATGGCAGGGGGCTTTCTGCCCCGTCATTGCCCGCGGGGACACGGCGGATTAGAATAACGACCCTTTGCCCGAATATTTTGGCCCGCCTGCCAGGGCGCGCCGCTGTTGCCTGATAAGACGGATGGATATGGAACGACAACGCTGGCTCGACGGGACGCTTTACTCGTCCGACTTTGAGCAGGATAGCTGCGGTTTTGGTCTGATTGCGCAACTCGACAATCAGCCCAGCCACACGCTGGTACAAAACGCGATCGGCTCGCTGGCCTGCATGACGCATCGCGGCGCGATTGCCGCCGACGGGCTGTCGGGCGATGGTTGCGGCTTGCTGTTCAAGAAGCCGGATGCATTTCTGAAAGCCGTCGCGCTTGATGCGGGCATGACGCTTGCGCCGCTGTATGCCGCGGGTCTGGTGTTCCTGTCGCGCGAAGCCGCGCCGCAGGATCATGCCCGCGCCACGCTGAAAGCCGAGCTTGAGGCTCAGGGTCTGAGCGTGGCCGGATTCCGGGTGGTGCCCACCAACTCCACGGTATGCGGCGAATCCGCGCTGGCCTCCCTGCCGCATATCGAACAGGTATTCGTCAATGCGCCCGGTGGACTGGATGAGGACGGCTTCGAGCGCAAGCTTTACATCGCCCGCCGCCGCGCCGAAAAGGCGCTGGCGCCGAACGACCCGGTGTTCTATCTGCCCACGCTGTCGTGCCGCGTGATCGGCTACAAGGGGCTGGTGATGCCGGACAAGCTGCCGGTGTTCTACCCGGATTTGAACGACGCGCGCTTCACTTCCAGTCTGGCGGTGTTTCACCAGCGCTTCTCCACCAACACCTGGCCGCAGTGGCGGCTGGCGCAGCCTTTCCGTTATCTGGCACACAACGGCGAAATCAATACGGTGCAGGGCAACCGCAACTGGAGCCGCGCGCGCGAGCAGAAATTCGCCACGCCCATGATTCCAGACATGGACGACGTGCGCCCGATCGTCGGCACCAACGGCTCCGACTCCATGAGTCTGGACAACATGGTGGAAGGGCTGGTGATGGGCGGGGCAGGACTGTTCCGCGCGCTGCGCCTGGTGATCCCGCCGGCCTGGCAGAACGTCGAATCCATGGATGCCGACATCCGCGCCTTTTACGAATACAACTCCATGCACATGGAACCGTGGGACGGCCCGGCCGGCATCGTGCTGACCGACGGCCGTTACGGCGTCTGCACGCTGGACCGCAATGGCCTGCGCCCGGCGCGCTGGGTGCTGACCAAGGACCGCATCCTCACCATCGCGTCCGAAGTCGGCGTGTGGAAGATCGATCCGGCGAACGTCGACAAAAAAGGCCGCGTCAAACCCGGCCAGATGATCGCCGCCGACCTGGAAACCGGCCGCCTGCTGTTGCCTGCCGACATCGACAATGAACTGAAAGGCCGCCACCCTTATCGCGAGTGGCTGAAGAAGCACGCGCGGATGCTGGAATTGTCGATGCAGCCAGGATGCCGATCTGCCGCTGATGGACGCCGCCAGCCTGCTCACGCACCAGAAGCTCTTCAACGTGAGCTTCGAGGAACGCGACCAGATCATCCGCGTGCTGGCCGAGGACGGCCAGGAAGCCATCGGCTCGATGGGCGACGACACGCCGATGGCGGTGCTCTCGCAGAAAGTGCGTTCGCCTTTCGACTATCTGCGCCAGCAGTTCGCCCAGGTGACCAATCCGCCGATCGATCCGATCCGCGAAGCGATCGTGATGTCGCTGAACACCAGTTTCGGCCCCGAGCGCAACCTGTTCGAGGAGACTCCCGAACATGCGCACCGGCTGGAAGTGCATACGCCGCTGCTCTCCGGGGAGGCCTTCGACGCGATTCTCGGACGCGAGCGATCCGATTCTGGCGTCCGCAGCGGATTGATCTGCATTACGACCCGGCGGCGGCAACCCTGCAAGCCGCCATCGAAACCCTGACCAACAACGCGGTTGCGGCGGTGCGCGCGGGCAAGGTCATCCTGGTGCTGTCCGACCGTAACATCGACAAGGACCGCTTGCCGATTCATGCGCTGTTCGCCGTCGGCGCGGTGCATCACGCGCTGATCGCTGCCGGCCTGCGCTGCAATGCCAACATCGTGGTCGAGACCGGCACGGTGCGGGACCCGCATCACTACGCCTGTCTGATCGGCTATGGCGCGACCGCCGTCTATCCCTACCTCGCCTACCAGATCGTCGGCGAATTCGTGAAGTCCGGAGAGATCAAGCCGCCGCTCGACCGCGCGCTGTCCAACTTCCGCAAAGGCATGGACAAAGGCCTGTACAAGGTGCTGTCGAAGATGGGCATTTCCCTGGTGTCGAGCTATCGCGGCGCGCAACTGTTCGAAGCGCGTCGGCTTGAATGAGGAAGTCGTCGAGCTGTGCCTCGAAGGCACGGTCTCGCGTATTTCCGGCGCCAACTTCGACGACTTCGAGTCCGATCAGAAACTGCTGCACAAGACCGCGTTCAATCCGCTGCGCCCGCTGTCCGCGGGCGGCCTGCTGAAATTCATCTTCGGCGAGGAATTCCACGCCTACAACCCGGACGTGGTGCAGCAACTGCAAAAAGCGGTGAAGTCGGGCGATTACACGGAATACAAGAACTACTCCGAGATCGTCAATACCCGCCCGGTCGCCATGCTGCGCGACCTGATGCAGGTGAAGGGCGGCGTGACCCCCGATCCCGCTGGACGAGGTCGAGCCGCTGGAAGCCATACTCAAGCGTTTCGACTCCGCCGGCATGTCGCTCGGCGCGCTCTCGCCCGGAAGCGCACGAAGCGCTGGCCGAAGGCATGAACCGCATCGGCGGCCGTTCCAACTCGGGCGAAGGCGGCGAAGACCCGAAGCGCTACGGCACGATCAAGACTTCCAAGATCAAGCAGGTCGCCTCCGGCCGTTTCGGCGTCACGGCGACCTATCTGGTCAATGCCGAAGTGCTGCAGATCAAGATCGCGCAGGGCGCCAAGCCCGGCGAAGGCGGCCAGTTGCCGGGCGACAAGGTGTCGGCCATGATCGCCGGCCTGCGCCATTGCAAACCCGGCACGCCGCTGATTTCGCCGCCGCCGCATCACGATATCTATTCCATCGAGGATCTGGCGCAGCTGATTTTCGATCTGAAGCAGGTCAATCCCGACGCGCTGGTGTCGGTGAAGCTGGTGGCCGAACCGGGCGTGGGAACGGTGGCCGCCGGCGTGGCCAAGGCTTACGCCGACCTGATCACCATTTCCGGCTACGACGGCGGCACCGGCGCCAGCCCCGCTGACCTCGGTGAAATACGCCGGCACGCCCTGGGAGCTGGGCCTGACCGAAGCGCAGCAGGTGTTGCGCGCCAATGGCCTGCGCGGCCGGGTGCGAGTGCAAACCGACGGCGGTCTGAAGACCGGCCTCGACGTAATCAAGGCTGCGATTCTCGGCGCGGAGTCATTCGGTTTCGGCACCGGCCCCATGGTCGCGCTGGGCTGCAAATACCTGCGCATCTGCCACCTGAACAACTGCGCGACCGGCGTGGCCACGCAGAACGACAAACTGCGCAAGGATTACTTCATCGGCCTGCCCGAGATGGTGGTGAATTACTTCACGTTCGTCGCGACCGAAACCCGCGAGCTGATGGCCTCACTCGGCATGCGCAAACTCACCGACCTGATCGGCCGCACCGATCTGCTGGACGCTCTCGCATGGCGACACGCCGCGCCAGGGCCGTCTGAAACTCGACGTCCTGCTTTCCCAGGGCGACATTCCGGACAGACGCGCCGCGCTTCGAGTCAGCAGGAACGCAATCCCTCATTCGACAAGGGCGAACTGGCCGAGCAGATGGTGCGCGGATGCGCTGCCCGCGATCAGGACCGCCACGCCGGTTGAACTCAGCTACGCCGTGCGCAACGTCAACCGCTCCATCGGCGCGCGCCTGTCCGGCGAAATCGCCAAGGCGCATGGCGGCAAGGGCCTGCCGGACGATACCATCCGGCTCAATCTCAGCGGCTCCGCCGGACAGAGCTTCGGCGTGTGGAACCACTCCGGCCTGACGCTGAATCTGGAAGGCGACGCCAACGACTACGTCGGCAAGGGCATGGGCGGCGGACGGCTGGTGATCTATCCGCCGCGCGTCGCCACGTTTGACGCGCACCGCAACACGCTCATCGGCAACACCTGCCTGTACGGCGCGACCGGCGGCGAACTCTATGCCGCGGGCATGGGCGGCGAACGTTTCGGCGTGCGCAACTCCGGCGCGCTGGCGGTGGTGGAAGGCATCGGCGATCACGGCTGCGAGTACATGACCGGCGGCGTGGTCTGGTGCTGGGCGATACCGGGCTGAACTTCGGCGCGGGCATGAGCGGCGGCATGGCTTTTGTGTACGACGAAGCAGGCGATTTCATTTCCAAATACAACAAGGAAATGGTCGAAGTCACCCGCATTGCAAGCAACGAAACCGAAGCCTTCCGCCTTTTCTTCAGGCAGCAGCTTGTTCGCCATCAAAGCCTCACCGGCAGCGCGCGCGCGCAAGACCTGCTGGCCGACTTCGATGCCACGCTGGACAAAGTCTGGCTCGTCAAGCCCAAGCGCATTTCCATTGAAGACCTGGTCGACGACATTCCCGGCCAGACGCGCGAAACCGTGAGCGCCTGACGCGCCCACCCCAGCAGAGACAAGTTGCAACCATGGGTGACGTTTTTCAGTTCCTGAAGCAGGCGCGGCGCGACGGCGACAAGACGCCGGCCGAGATTCGCAAGCATGAGTTCAAGGAAATCTATGCCAGGATGGACACGGCGCAGGCAGCGGAACAGGCAGATCGCTGCCTCGCCTGCGGCAATCCGTATTGCGAGTGGAAGTGCCCGGTGCACAACTACATTCCCAACTGGCTGAAGCTGGTGACCGAAGGCCGTTTGTTCGAAGCGGCGGAACTCTCGCACCAGACCAATTCGCTGCCCGAAGTGTGCGGCCGCGTGTGCCCGCAGGATCGTTTGTGCGAAGGCGCGTGCACGCTCAACGACGGCTTCGGCGCGGTCACCATCGGCGCGATCGAGAAATACATTTCCGAAGAAGCCTTCAAGGCCGGCTGGCGGCCCGACATGAGCCGAGGTAGTCGCCGACCGGCAGGAAGGTCGCGGTGATCGGCGCCGGACCGGCCGGCCTGGGTTGCGCCGACGTGCTGGCGCGCAACGGCGTGAAGCCGGTGGTGTTCGACCGTTACGACGAAATCGGCGGGCTGCTTCACCTTCGGCATCCCCGAATTCAAGATGGAAAAATGGGTCATGACCCGCCGCCGCGACGTGCTCGAAGGCATGGGCGTCGAGTTCCGCCTGAATACCGAGATCGGCAAGGATGTCTCCATGCAATCCCTGCTCGATGACTACGACGCCGTGTTCATGGGCATGGGCACCTACACCTACATGAAGGGCGGCTTCCCCGGCGAGGACCTGCCCGGCGTGCTGGAAGCGCTGCCCTTCCTGATTTCCAACGTCAGGCACTGCCTCGAGCTATCTCAAGCCGGGCGAGAAGTTCGACGACATGAAGGACCAGCGCGTGGTGGTGCTGGGCGGCGGCGACACGGCGATGGACTGCAACCGCACCGCTATCCGTCAGGGCGCAGCCAGCGTCACCTGCGCCTACCGCCGCGACGAGAAGAACATGCCCGGCTCCAAGCGCGAAGTCGGTAATGCCAAGGAAGAGGGCGTGCAATTCCTGTGGAACCGCCAGCCGGTGGAAATTGTCGGCTCCGGCAGGTCGGAAGGCGTGAAGCTCGTCACCACGGAACTCGGCCCGCCCGATGCACGCGGCCGCCGCACCCCGGTGGTCGTGCCTGGCTCCGAGGAAATCGTTCCTGCCGATCGCGTCATCATCGCTTTCGGTTTCCGCCCCAATCCGCAGCCGTGGTTTGAGGAGCACCGGATCGCCATCGACCAGGGCGGGCGCGTGATCGCCAAGGGCAACGCCTTCGCCTTCCAGACCGCCAACCCAAAAATCTTCGCCGGCGGCGACATGGTGCGCGGCTCGGATCTGGTGGTCACCGCCGTTTATGAAGGCCGCGAAGCCGCCAAGGGAATTCTGGCCTATCTCGGTCTGGACTGAGTCCGCTATCCCGGCTTTATAATGCGGCCTCTGCCCATTCATCGCAG
The DNA here is from genome assembly GCA_963726485.1 of uncultured beta proteobacterium. Taxonomy (GTDB): domain Bacteria; phylum Pseudomonadota; class Gammaproteobacteria; order Burkholderiales; family Thiobacillaceae; genus Thiobacillus. The sequence goes on from CAVSCL010000038.1 coordinate 420,640, forward strand.
CTTGCCATGATCGCGCCCATGCTGGAGTCCCGCATCACTTCGCTCCCCCTGATCCATCGCGGCAAGGTGCGCGATATTTACGCCGTGGGCGACGACAAATTGCTCATTGTCACCACCGACCGCCTGTCCGCCTTCGACGTGGTCATGCCCACCCCGATTCCCGGCAAGGGACACGTGCTTACCGCGGTCTCCGGTTTCTGGTTCAAAAAGCTCGCGCACATTATCCCCAATCAACTGCAGGAGATCGCCCCCGAATCCGTGGTTGCGTTTAATGAACGCGATCAAGTGGCGGGGCGCGCCATCGTTGTAAAGAAACTCAAGGCTTTGCCGGTCGAGGCCATCGTGCGCGGCTATCTGGTCGGCTCCGGCTGGAAGGAATACCAGGCCAGCCAAAGCGTGTGCGGCATTGCACTGCCCGCCGGGCTGAAACAGGCGGACCGCCTGCCTGAACCCATCTTCACGCCCTCCACCAAGGCCGCCGCAGGGGCGCATGACGAGAACATTGCCTATGAGCAGATGGCGGCATTGACCGGTGTCGAACTCGCCACCCAGGTGCGCGATGTGAGCCTGGCCCTGTATAAGGCCGCCGCAGAGTACGCGCTCACACGCGGCATCATTATCGCCGACACCAAGTTCGAATTCGGCCTCGACGCTGGCGGCAATCTGGTGTGGATCGACGAAGCGCTGACCCCGGATTCTTCCCGCTTCTGGCCGGCTGACCAGTATCAGACCGGCGTCAGTCCGCCCAGCTTCGACAAGCAGTTCGTGCGCGACTGGCTGGAAGCCAGCGGCTGGAACAAGCAGGCCCCCGGCCCGGAATTGCCGGCCGAGATCGTGTCCAAAACCGCGGAAAAATACCGCGAGGCGATGACGCGGCTGCTGGGCTGATCGTTATTAACGTGATGTCGCGCCAGCGACACTTCGTCCCCCTCGCCCGCTTGCGGGATAACCAGCGACTTGGCTGGCGTCTCTTGCCTGCCTAGTCGAATGGCTAGTAGTTCCGTCAGAGGGCGGGGGTGAGGGAACGGACATGGCGAATCGCCATGTCCGTCAGGAGCGCTACTTCAGCGTCGCGGCCAGAAAATCCGCCACTGCATCGACCATTTCCTTTTCGTGCCCGGTGAAGAAGTGGTCGGTGTGCTTGATGACGACCTGTTTCGAGCCGGCCGCGGTCAGACTCTTGCTCCGGGTCGCCGCCCCCTTCAGGACTTGGGGCAAATCATTGTCGCCATACAAATCCAGCACCGGCAGCTTGAGCTTGCCGTAGCCATCCGCGGATTCGAAACCCAGACTGGCCCAGGCCCGTACCGCCGGGTCCGGCGTTCCCTGCAAATACGCAAGGCTCATGTCTGAGCCCAGGCTGTGGGACACGATCGCCAGCCGGGAATAGCCGCGGGCCTTGAGAAATTTCACCGCGGCAGCGATGCGCTCGGACGCTTCCGGGAAAGTCGGCGGATAGTCTTCGCTCTTGGCGTCGGCCGCCAGTACCGGCATCTGGATGGAAAGCGTGGTGTAGCCGCGATCGGCAAGTTCACTGCGCAAGCTGCCAATCAGCCCCCAGTCCGGGTGGATGCCCATACCATGGACGAGGATGACGGCCTTGTCCGGGCCCGCCGGAGTAAACAGGGTCAGGAACTTGTGGTGGCCGCGCGGGGTTTCCAGATAAACCGGATCCCCAACCACGATTCCGGGGACAATTTCATCAGCCCACTTCTTCTCCCGGGCATAGTCGGAAGCGGCGGCAGGAAGCGCCCACACCAGACTCAGAATGATCGCTGCGAGGAAAGTTTGAATCATGTTTCTTCTCCTTAATCGATGGGGGGATACGGCCGTTACCCGGAGAACACAGAGGGAAAACCGGTTTCATCCGTGCCTGCTCAAATGATGCATCGTCAAAAATGGCCGATGCTTGGGGCCCCGCAGTGTCCTCTGTGGAAATGGCTTTGGGTTTATTATTGACCCGGCGCGAAAAGTCTCCAAGTCGTGTCCCTCAGCCAGGCAGCGAGATCCCGAGGTCCTGGACGTATGCATCGGCCTTTTTCGACAATGCATGATCGAGAGCGGGACCGCCACAGCGATTGTGATATCAAAACAGAAAAGGATGACGATGGATACAGACAATGTTCAAAGCGCGTTGACGATCTGCTTCAGCGATGGCAGCAGGATGCGCTTCGTGGGGCCGAAACAATCGCAGGACCAGTGGGACGCGATGCGCAGGATGCAACTCATCCTGGATAAGCCGTATCTCGCAATCGAGATGGACGGCAGCGTTGGGGTAATTCCCCCGCCAACATCAAATATTTTCAGTTCGCCCCGAAACCCGAGGTGATTCCGGAATTCTTTCTGCGGGGCGTCGAGATGATCGAAGGTTGAGCCGCAAAGGCTCGGACTGCCCTGGCGGTGAACCGTGCGGGTGTGCGCGCGTAACCGAATCCAGGTTCAAGGCCATGCATCGGTCATTATTTCGACGATGCATTATTAGGCCAGCAAATTCCCGGATGATGCGAATCAAACCAATGGCTTTCGAGTTTGCAATACGTTATCTGACTCTGGCCGCCCTGCTTCTCGGCGCCATCCCGGCGCAGGGCAGCGAGGCGCCCGCCGGGGCGGGCGGCAAGCCGCGGCCCAGGATCTGCCTGGTGCTTTCCGGCGGTGGCGCGCGGGGTGCGGCCCATATCGGCGTGCTCAAGGTACTGGAAGAGTACCGGGTGCCCATCGACTGCATCGCCGGCACCAGCATGGGTGCGCTGGTTGGCGCATCCTACGCGACCGGAACCAGCGTTGCCGAATTGGAGCAGATCATCCAGGGCATCTCGTCCCGGGCGCTGTTCCACGATAAGCCGCCTCGCCAGGAACGATCCATCCGCAGCAAGCAGGACGACGCCAGCATTCTCTTTGGCTTTGAGCTCGGCTTCCACGATGGCGAACTGGAACTGCCCAAGGGTGCGGTTTCCGGGGTACAGCTCGAAACGGTGCTGCGCCGCCTCACGAAGGCGAAAGGATTCCATAATTTTGACGAGCTGCCGATTTCCTTTCGCGCCGTGGCGACCGATCTGGTGACCGGCAAGGCCGTGGTCTTGTCCAAAGGCGAGGTCGCCAATATCATGCGCGCCAGCATGTCGGTGCCCGGCGCCATCGCTCCAGCCGAGATCGACGGCAAAATTCTGGTCGACGGGGGGCTCACCGATAACTTGCCGGTGGACGTCGCGCGTGCGATGGGCGCCGATATCGTCATCGCGGTGAACCTCGGCACGCCGCTGCTGAAGCGCGACGAGTTGAACTCGATCGTCGGCGTAACCGGGCAGATGATCAACATCCTGACCGAGCAGAACGTACAGGCCTCGCTTGCCTCGCTGAAGTCCACCGATATCCTCATCCTGCCCGAACTGGGCGACTTCTCCGCCGCCGACTTCGATCACCTGCCCAGCACGCTGCCTATCGGCGAGGCGGCAGCGCGCAAGGTGGCCGATCAACTGGCGCCCCTGGGCATTCCGGCCGCCGAGTATGCCGCGCTGCGCCAGCGCCAGTTGGCCGCCGCCCCGCAGGACTTGCGACCGGTTGACGAGATTCGTTTCGACGCACTCAAGCGTGTCAATCCCGAGTCGGCGCAGGCCATCATGGACACCAAGCCCGGCCAGCCGATCGACCAGATCAAGCTCGACCGCGACATGCTGCGACTTTTCGGCACCGGAGACTACGAGCATGTGAACTACTCATTTATTGAGGAGCCGGGAAAACGCGTGCTGGCGGTGGATGCGGTGGAGAAGTCGTGGGGCCCGAACTACCTGCGTTTCGGCCTCGGACTCAGCTCCGACTTCGAGGCGGGCGGATCCTACTTCAATATCCTCACGAGCTACCGCAAGACCTGGCTCAACTCGCTCGGCGCCGAGTGGCGCAACGATCTCCAGATCGGGAATGTCATGTTTCTCCGGAGCGAGTTCTATCAGCCGCTGGATGCGCGAGGCTATTTTTTCGTTGCGCCGCTCGTGGAATTGGCGCAACTCCCCGTCAACCTGTATCAGGGTGATCAGCGCATCGCCCGCTACGATGTGAAGTACGCCCGCGTCAAGCTGGACGTCGGCAGCCAGTTTACCCGTTACGGCGAACTGCGGCTCGGCGTGCTCACGGGCAGCCTCGATGCAAGCCTCGATACCGGGCCGCCGGAACTGGCGCCGGAGTCGGATCAAACCCAGGGTGCAATCACGGCACGGCTCTTCTTCGATCAGCTCGACGACACCAGTTTCCCGCGCTCGGGCTGGGGCGGGTCGCTGAACGTGTTCAACTCGCAAAGCGGGCTCGGCGCCGCGACGGAGTATACGAAGTGGGACGTTAACGGGACTGCGGTTTACTCGTTTGGCGAACACACGTTCAACCTCGGTCTGAAAGCCGGCGGCAATCTCGGAAGCGAGCCGCTGCCGCGCTATGACCAGTTCCTGTGGGGCGGCTTCCTGACCCAGTCAGGTTACCTGACCGGCCAGCTGGTCGGGGATTCGCTGACTTTCGGCCGGCTCGTGTATTACAACAGGCTCAGGAGCACGATGCCGTATGACCTCTACGCCGGCTTCTCGCTCGAGGCCGGCGAGTATGGCACGCCGCTGGTGCCGGGCAATCCGCGCGGGCTGCTCACATCCGCGAGTGTTTTCCTGGGGGCGGACACTCCGATTGGACCCATATATCTCGGCTATGGGCGGGCGGCCGACGGCAACAGCAGTTTCTACTTTTACCTCGGGAGACCCTAATGCATTGGCAATTTTTGACTATGCATAATAAAATCGCGCGTCTGGCGGACTTGCAGGAAATCGTCTGCATATCCGCCTGGCCGGTGCAACCGATTTCGCACGGGCTTCGGACTGTAGCGGATCGGAGTCCTTCAGGGCATACTGCCTCCTTGCGCGGGCAAGAATGGCCCGCTCGTCCAGGTACATGCTCCTGCTGTTCAACTGTTTTTCAGGATGACGCAGGCTAAAGTTGTTGCGTTCGTGGCCGATGATTATTTGGCAGGCTACCGGGATTCGTCGGACATGTCTTTGTTTCATTCGCAGGGGGAAATCGTTTGATCGTCAAGCGGCTCTGGGCGGTGCCCAGCCCTACCGGTGGCAACGCCACCGCAGATCAGGACGCACGCAATCCGCGCGCCGGCGCCCGGGTCGTGATCGTGGATGACCGTGTCACGGCGCGCAGCCTGATGGAAGGCTTGGCCCGAACCCTGGAACCCGGCATTGTGGTGGAAAGTTTCGCCGAGCCGCAGCAAGCGCTCGACCATATTCAACGTACCACGCCCGACCTGATTATCACCGACTATCGTATGCCCGGGATGGACGGGATCGAGTTTACCCGGCGCGTGCGGGCGGAAAAGCGCCTGGCCGAGGTGCCCCTGATTATCGTCACTGTGGTGGAAGACCGGCAAATTCGCTATCAGGCACTGGAAAACGGCGCCACCGATTTCCTCACCCGCCCTATCGACCCGCAGGAATGCCGTGCGCGTTGCCGCAATCTGCTGGCCTTGCGGCGCAGCCAGAAGCTGGTGACCGACCGTGCGCAATGGCTGGAAGATCAGGTGCTGCAAGCCACGCGCGAGGTGCGCACGCGCGAGCGCGAAACCCTGATGAAACTCGCCAAGGCTGGCGAATACCGCGACCAGAACACCGGCAACCATATTATCCGGATGGCGAAATATGCCCGGCTGATCGCCGAAGAACTGAAACTTACCGCAATGGAATGCGATGAAATCGAGGCGGCCGCCCCGATGCACGATATCGGCAAGATCGGCATACCCGACCATGTTCTGCTCAAGCCCGGACGGCACACCGAAGCCGAGACTGAAATCATGCGGCGTCATCCTGGCATCGGCCATGAAATCCTTGCCGACAGTCCGTCACGCTACCTGCAAATGGGCGCGGTCATCGCCCTGGGGCACCACGAGAAATTTGACGGCAGCGGCTATCCGCAGGGACTGTCCGGAGCAAGCATTCCGCTCCCGGCGCGCATTGTCGCGGTGGCCGATGTTTTTGACGCGCTCACCTCGATACGCCCATACAAGCGTGCCTGGTCCTTCCAGGAGGCGCTGGAATACGTCAAAGACAATACCGGCAAACATTTCGACCCGGATTGTGTCCATGCTTTTGAAATGCGGTTGGATGCCGTCGCCCAGATCATGCGCGACCTCGGCGACCCGCAAAGTGGATTACCTTCATGAACTCCCTGCTGCAACTTCCTCTTCTAAAACAATTGTGCGCCGTGCGCGACCGGGTGAAGAAACGCCCGGACACGGAGTTCCAGCAGGCCCTGATCCGGGTGGTGATCGGCTTTGTCTTCCTGGGGTATTTTTCCAGCGGCCTGGTTTCACTCGACGCCACGGTGCGTACTTCGGTGCTGGCCGTCAGCGTCGTATTCATCAGTCTTTCGCTCGTGATCCTAACCCTGGCCATATTGAGTGCGCATGTTTCGCACGTCCGGCGGATAGTTGCGATGGTGATGGATTACTCCGTTTCTTCTTTCCTGCTGGGTATTGCCGGCGAACCGGGTAGCCCGCTGCTGGTCGTGTATCTGTGGGTCACCCTGGGCAATGGCTTCAGGTATGGCACGCGCTATCTTTTCCTGGCGACAGCCATGGCCATCACCGGCTTCTCGCTGGTGCTTGTCTATTCAAGTTACTGGGACGTACACGGCTCGATCGGTACAGCCTTTCTGCTGTCCATGATTGCCGTGCCGATTTATTCCGCTTCGCTGCTGAAACAGCTTCATGCCGCCGTTGAACGGGAGAAAAGAGCCAACCAGGCCAAGTCCTCCTTCCTTGCCAATATGAGCCACGAGTTGCGCACACCACTCAATGGCGTCATCGGCGTAGCTGACCTGCTGGCCGAAACCCGCCTCGACCGGGAGCAGAAAGAGTTCACCCAGATTATCCGTTCGTCATCCGAGACACTGCTTAAACTGATAGACAACGTGCTCGACATTTCCCGGATCGAGGCCGGCCGCCTGAGCACGGAATCCGAGGATTTTGATCTGCATCGTCTGGTCAATGGCACGGTCGTCATGCTGGAACCGCAGGCCAGCAAGAAAGGGCTGACCCTGGCCGCGCACATCGCACCGCAAACCCCTTTCCTGCTGCATGGGGATACGCGCCATCTGCGGCAGGTGCTGATCAACCTGCTGGGCAACGCACTCAAGTTCACCGAACATGGCCGGGTGGATGTGTATGTCCGCCCCATGGGCCAGGGCAATCCTCAACGCCTGCGATTCGAGGTCGTCGATACCGGTATCGGAATTTCGGAAGAGGCCCGCGACCGGATTTTTGACAGCTTCACCCAGGCGGATTCCTCGGTCACCCGCAGATATGGCGGCACCGGCCTGGGCACCACTATCGCCAAGCAACTGGTCGAACTCTTGGGGGGCCAGATCGGCGTGCACAGCCGTGTTGGCGAAGGCAGCACATTCTGGTTCGAAATTCCGCTCAAACTGCAAAGCACCTCGGCTGCGGCGCCCACGGGAAACCATTTCGACGGAGCAATGCGGGTGGGCGTACTGGCGGGTGGGGAACTGGCGCCCCGCTTGCAGGAAGTCATACGTGGATGGGGCACGGAGACCGTGCTGGTCAGCAACACCACCCGGCTGGCCGCGGAATTGTCCGCCTATCTCGCAGGGGGCGCGCCGCTGGGAGCGGTCGTGGTCGAACGCGCCAGCCTGCCAGTCGATCCGGTGGATTTTTTACGTTTGATGCACGACGATCCGGGCCTGGCTACCTTGCCCGTTATTCTGATCGAGTCCGACGCAAGCGCGAACACGGGCAAAGATGAGCGTCTGGTTCGGGAAGGGTTTGCCTCCGTCCTGCACACCCCGGTCAACCCGACCCTGCTTTTCAACGCCATCCACGCCGCTGTCAGCCACGATCTTCCGCAAAACGTGGTCTCCCTGGCGGAGCGTTTCCAGTCCCAGGCCGGGCAGCAGCGCCTGCGCATTCTGGTTGCGGAAGACAACCCGGTGAATCAGCGCGTGATTCGCGGTTTGCTGGAGCATGCAGGCCACGAAGCCTATCTTGCCCGCGACGGCGAGGAAGCCCTGTCCATGCTGGAGTCCGGCGACACCCGCTTCGACCTCGCCGTTATCGATATGCACATGCCCCAGCTTTCCGGGCCGGAAGTGATCCAGCGCTGGCGCTTCATGGAGCAGGGCCACCTCCCCATGATCATGCTGACCGCGGATGTAAGCACGGAAGCCAAGCATGCGTGCGAGGAGGCGGGTGCGGACAGCTTCCTGACCAAGCCCGTCAACAGCCGGGAACTGGTGGACTTGATTGCGCGGTTGGCGACCCGCGATCAATCGCATGTAGCCGCCCCTGCCAGTCAGACGAAGACGCCCCCCCAGGCCGCGCTGGACGAAACCATACTGGAAGAATTGGCACAGCTTGGCGGCGGGCAGCCTTTTATCCGGGAACTGGTCGGCAGTTTCAATGCCGACAGCAAGCGGGCGATGAGCGAGATTGAGCGCGCGCTGCTTACCCAGGACTACAGTCTGTGGCACGACCAGCTCCACATGCTCAAAGGCGGGGCCAGTGACGTGGGGGCCTACCAGCTCGTGCGCCTGTGTGCGGAAGCCGAACGCATCAAGCCCTTTGAGATCAGCGCAAGTGTCGCACGTGACAAGCTGATCGAGGTGCGCGCTGCGCTGGGCGAAGCGCACGCCTCCCTGAGCGCCTATCTGGACAAGAAACTAAGCGCCGAGCGCGTCTGACGCGGTCAGGGTAGCCCCGGTCGAGTCTGATTTGTCTGTCTGGCGGTTGACCAGCCGCTCCATCATGCGCAAGTCCTTGGCTTCCAGCCGCAGGGCGGCATCCACCCAGATTTCGGCGATGCGCGTCAGTTCATCATGCACGATAGGTTGTGAAATTTCGCGTGCTGCTCTCAATGCAAGTGCCCCATTGCGTTGCCTGGCTTCTTTGCGTACAAATTCGTAAACAGCTTGCTCGCCCTCACCGGCTTCGGCCAGGATATCGACGACACCTAGCGTCTGCAGTTCTTCTGCGGAATAGAGTTTCCCACTAAGAATGATCTTCTCGGCTGCGCTGTAGCCTATCTTCCTACCCAACAGCGTCATCGCCCCCATACCTGGAAACAGATTGAAAAGAATCTCCGGGAAACCCATCTTTGATCCTCGTTCTGCAATCAGGACATTTCCGGAAAGTGCACATTCAAACCCGCCCCCCAACGCATCTCCCTGGACAAGAGTGATCGTTTTCACATTTTGGCGATTTAGATGCATCGCATTCAAGAATAGGGGTCTGATGCAAGCCTGCGCATACCGATAAAGACTGTCTCGATCCCGCTTCTCGATGAGTTGGCGAAATAGATTGAGGTCACCACCCAGGTTATAAATTCCCTTGTGTGCCGACGCAACGACGACATAGTTCGTGTCAAGTTTTTCAGGGTCGTCGAGCCGTTTCGCGATATCCCCAAACCATGCCACGATTTCACGCAGTAAAGTGCCTGTAAAGCACGGCCGCGGCTCCGCATGCATGTAACCCCAGGCTATCTGATTGTGCTCGTCGTAATAGGTGGTGAGCTGACGTAGTCGTTTTGCAGGGGTTGCAGGGTGTTGCGAACAGCTTGCAGGTGCGCCATATTGAGACTCCTCAGACAGGTTGACGGGGAAGACGTGGCGATGATTCGACACATGGTTTCCATAGTAGCGCGAGGGGCTACGGCACTCAAGCACAGAATGTCAATCTTGATGTTGACTTAATATGTTGTAGGAAAAGCCCTGACAAATCACAAGATAGTCCGGATTCCATGGGTGCTGTCCGGATCCGCAGCGAATACTCAGGTATCGCGAGCCAAGACTTCCGTGCGCAGACTTTCCTGCACCGGGTGATCCCCCAGCCAGATGCGCAGCAGCGCGCGATAAAGCGGCTCACCCGGCAAGACCGTCCCGCGCGCAGTATCGTTGATGCGCACCACGGTGCCCTGGTTGCCAGTCCTGTGCAATGGCGATCGCCTTTGCGCCCGTCTCCCGCCGCGCGGAAGGTTGCGCTGGACTGATCCAGTTGTCCCTGCAATTCCGTGCGTTCAGCCGGGCTGAGATTTTTCTTCAGGCCGTCATACATGGCGTCCAGCGTTGATCGCTACTGACGTCGCGCAGCAGGGTGAGTTTGGCTCCGGGCTGGTTGATGACTTGTGCAGCCTTGCCGGAAGGCTCCGCCGCATACATGGCCGTGACCTGGACCTTGAACATGAAACGGGTACGCATGCCCGCACCATCGAGCGCAAGATCCTGATTGGCGACCCGGGTTTTGTCGTCGATCGCCACCCCGCGTATCTCCACTCCGAGGGCGGTTCCCCCCCAATATGCCAAGCATCGCGATCAAGACAGGGTAAAGAAACGTGTCCTCATGGTTTTCCCCATAGTGAAAACAACATCCGGACAGCCAGACTGTAGAGCAAAACGGCAAATATCCGCTTGAGCGGCCGCACCGGCAGCCGGTGTGCCGTACGTGCGCCCAAAGGGGCCGTCAACACACTGCCAGCGACAATTCCCAGCAGGGCAGGCAGATAAACAAAACCCATGCTGTGCGCGGGCAGACTGGAAGTACCCCTGCCGCCGATCACATAGCCTATCGCGCCCGCTGCGGCGATGGGGAAGCCGATGGCAGCGGAAGTGGCAATGGCGCGATGCAGCGTCAGATTGTGCCACAGCATAAAAGGTACCGAGAGCGTGCCGCCGCCTATACCGACCCAGCTCGATACCGCACCGATGATGCTGCCCGCAAACGCGGTGCCCATGGCGCCGGGCAAAGCACGGTGGGGTTTGGGCCTGAAATCCAGCCACATTTGCGTGGCTGCACAAAACAAGAACATGACGAAAAATATCTTTAATGTCTGGGCTGACATCTGCGTCGCCAGCCAGGCGCCAGTCAGAGTGCCGATCAGGATCCCGGGTGTGATACGGCGTACCAGCGTCCATTGCACCGCGCCGTGACGATGATGCGCGCGCACACTGGAGATGGAGGTGAAGAGGATGCTGGCGAGCGAGGTGCCGATCGCAAGTTGCGGCTCCATGCCTGCCGCCATCCCCTGAGCATGGAACAGGAAAATCAGCACCGGCACGATGATGAGCCCGCCCCCGACTCCCAGCAATCCGGCGACAAAACCAACCGTCAAACCCAGCCCGATGTAGGCGCCGATCAGGCCTGGATCGGGCATCAAAGCAGACGCAGTATGAATTCGTACTCTTTCGGATCAACCGGTGTAATCGACAGCCGGTTGCCGCGCTGCAGAATGCGCAGACCGGCGAGTTCCGGGTAAGCCCGAAGTTCGGACAAAGGCAAGAGACGGGTCTTTTTCACCAGCTTCACATCGACATTGAACCAGCGCGGATTTTCCGGCGTGGCCTTGGCATCGAAATATTTGTTTTTCGGGTCGAACTGGGTTTCATCAGGGTAGGCCAGTTTGCTTACCTCAGCCAGTCCGGCCACGCCCGGTTCGGCACACGAGGAATGATAGAACAGCACCTTGTCGCCCACGCGCATCTGGTCGCGCATGAAGTTGCGCGCCTGGTAGTTGCGCACGCCATACCAGGTCACAGTCTGATTGGGCAGGGTTGCCAGATCGTCGATGCTGACATCGCCTGGTTCGGATTTCATCAGCCAGTAGCGCATGAGGGGGTCAGGGGCCAGGGGATACGGTAATCAGCTTCAGAAGCCTTTGATGAGGGTGCCAACCCCTTCTTTGGTCAGCACTTCCAGCAGCAGAGCATGCTCCACGCGACCATCAATGATGTGCGCAGTTTTGACTCCGCTTTTCACCGCGTCGATGGCATAGCCGACCTTGGGCATCATGCCGCCGGAAATCGTGCCGTCGGCGATCAGGGCATCCACTTCCTTCGCGGTCAGGCCGGTCAGGAGCGCACCCGCCTTGTCCAGCACGCCGGGCGTGTTGGTCATGAATATCACTTTCTCCGCACGCAGGGTACCCGCGAGCTTGCCTGCCGCCACATCGGCGTTGATGTTGTAGGCGTTACCTTCGGGGTCCGTACCTAAAGGCGCCACCACCGGGATGAAGTCGCGGCTGTCCAGCAAGCTCGATAATTTCCGGGTCGATCCCGACAATCTCGCCGACCTGGCCGATGTCGAGCATCTTGCCCGCCTCTTCCGTACTGGGCACCAGCATCTTGCGCGCGTGGATGAAGTTGCCGTCCTTGCCGGTCAGTCCCACGGCCTTGCCGCCGTATTTGTTGATGAGGGTGACGATGTCCTGATTCACCAGCCCGCCCAGAACCATTTCCACCACATCCAGGGTTTCTTCGTCGGTCACACGCATACCCTGAATGAAGTCGCTCTGCTTGCCGATTTTTTTCAGGAGCGAAGCGATTTGCGGGCCGCCGCCATGCACCACCACCGGATTCATCCCCACCAGTTTCAGCAGCACCACATCACGCGCGAAGCTTTCCATCAGCTGCGGTTCGGTCATGGCGTTACCGCCGTATTTGATGACGATGGTTTTGTCGTAAAAACGCTGGATATAGGGCAGCGCTTCGGAAAGGATTCTGGCCTTGTCGGCAGGCAAATACGATGAGACGGTCATGGCGGTTCCGGGTAGGGTTAACGTGAACGTCGCGCCAGCGACACTTCGTCCCCTCGCCCGCAGGCGGGAGAGGGCCGGGGTGAGGGAACGGACACGGCGGACGCGACGTTCATGATTCGGCGCGGCGCGTCCGCCATGCCCGTTGGACGGATTTTACGCCAATAAAAAAGGCGGCGCGAAGCCGCCTTGTGGAGAAGAAACTACGCTTACTGGACCGCCACCCGTTTGGCAGCCGTCGCCACTTTCTTGGGCAGCACCAGTTCCAGCACGCCGTCCTGATACCGCGCATTGGCGGCGGACTCGTCCACCTCATGCTCCAGCGTAAAACTGCGGCTCACGCGGCCATAGTAACGTTCACGCCTGAGAACTCTTTCGCCTTCTTTCTGCTCGGCGCTTTTCTTCACTTCGGCATTGATCGAGACCATATTGCCGTCGATGGTGACGTGAATGTCATCCTTGCTCACACCGGGAATCTCGGCATGCACAGCGTAGGTTTTCTCGTCCTCTTTCACGTCCATGCGGATTTGCGGCATGTCCTTGTCGACCTGAACCGGGCGGAAGAAACCGCGGAACAGGTTGTCGAATGGGTCAACCGACATCTCAAACGGATCATAACGGGTAATGTTTGCCATGCTTCGCTCCTCAGATCAGTGATGCAGCCTCTGCTGCGGGTGTTTTCAAAATGGGTACAGGATTGCGCATTTCAAGAGGGGCTGCTTGCCAGCCTGGGCATTTGCATCTAAATTGCCTCAGGAAGAGTGGTGCTTCCAGGAAAGATGATGGGGACGCTGGATCCGCATACCTGGCTTGCCGAGCATGGCGACTGTCTGTTCCGGTTTGCCCGGCGCCCGTTGCGCTCGGACGAACTGGCCGAAGATGCCGTGCAGCAGACGCTGCAGGCCGCCCTGGCATCCATGGGAAGGAATGCACTGACCGGCTGAGCCCGCCATGGCGCAGGTTTTAAGCCTGTGCGAGGTGGCGGGAATGGAAACAACGGGGCATTCCCTCGACCAGCTTCTGGGTGCCGTTGCATCGGGCGCGCCTGTTTCTGTGGGAGTGTCTGGAACTGAACGGGTTCGCTGGCGCAATCTCGCCATGAAATGGATGCCGACGTGCTAGGCGGCGAAGGACCTTGCTTTGCGCGCCATGGACCGCCGCCAGCCGTTGGCAGAGCGTCTGCCGCTGAAGGTGCATCTTTCCGTGTGCCGCAACGGGACCTGCTTTATGCAGCAGTTGCACGAAATACGCCGCCGGTTCCTGGTGGAACGGCGGCAGACGATGGTGCGCCGGGGCTCGCTCCCGAAGCCAGGCAGCGCGTCGAAACTGGATTGCAGAAAAGCTCGATTCCCGAGTTTTTTGCAAGTTGTTGTTTTACTCAATCACACCAGGAGATAACACCATGTCCAGCAAGAAAACTCTGATTTCCGCCGCTGTCGGCTCTGCCTTTGCGGCCACGCTTGGCGCTGCCCCCGTCGCTTCCGCTGCCGAGAATCCCTTTGCCATGCAGTCCCTGGACCAGGGCTACATGGTTGCCGATGCAGGCAAGTGTGGTATGGGCAAGTGCGGTATGGGCAAATGCGGTATGGGCAAGTGCGGCGGCACCATGATGGATGAGAACAAGGACGGCAAGATCAGCAAGGAGGAGTTCACCAAGCACCACGACGCCGTATTCGCAACAATGGACGTCAACAAGGATGGTTTCATCGACAAGACCGAAATGGGACAATGCGGTGGCGCCAGGAAGCCCATGGAAGGCAAGTGCGGGGCCTCGAAATAGAGTGCCAGTCATGAATCCCCTGCGCCTTTCCGGCGCGGGGCTGGGTTTTCGGCGCGAGTTGATCCCCGCGCTGAAGACCCGTGTCCCCGACACGATCGATTTTTTTGAAATCGCTCCGGAAAACTGGATTGATTTGGGCGGAATGCCCGGCCGCGACCTGCGCGGCTTTACCGAACGCCATCCCTTCGTCTGCCACGGCCTGTCGCTTTCCCTGGGCGGCCCGGCACCGCTGGACGAAATGCTGCTGCGCAAGATCCGGCAGTTCATGGATCAGCACGGCATGGCGCTCTACACCGAACATCTCTCCTACTGCTCCGACGACGGACATTTATACGATCTGCTGCCCATTCCTTTTACCGAGGAAGCGGTGATACACACGGCTGCACGCATCCGACGCGCGCAGGACATTCTGGAGCGCCGCATCGGCATCGAGAACGCTTCCTACTATACCGCCGTGCCGATTGCCGAGATGGGGGAAATCGATTTCATTCGTGCCGTGCTGGAGGAAGCCGACTGCTGGCTGCATCTGGACGTGAACAACGTCTACGTCAACAGTGTGAACCACCGCTACGACCCGCTTGAATTCATCAGCGCCATGCCCACCGAACGCGTTGTTTATCTGCACATGGCGGGCCACTATAACGAGGCGGAAGACCTGATTGTCGATACCCATGGGGCGGATATCATCGACCCGGTATGGGCGCTGCTGGACGAAACCTACCGCATTCACGGCGTCGCGCCGACCCTGCTGGAGCGCGACTTCAATATCCCGCCGCTCAATGAACTGGTGAAAGAGGTCGAGCATATTGCCCGAATTCAGAGCAGGCATACGCACCATGACCAAAACATCCGCGCAGCTTCCTGAGTTCCAGCGCTTCCAGTACGCTTTCAGCGCGCACATCCGCGATCCTAAAGCAAACCCGCGGCCTCGCGGCGTCGAAGCGCGGCGCATGAAGATTTACAACGAACTGCTTTATAACAATATCGAGAGTTTCCTGCTGGCATGCTTTCCGGTGTTGCGGCAGGTGCTCGGCAAACAGAAGTGGGCGCGCCTGGTGCGGTCGTTTTTCAGCACGCATCGCAGCCACACGCCCTACTTCCGGCAAATTCCGGATGAGTTCATTCAGTTCCTGCAGGCAGAATGGGATCGAACGGAGCCTTATCCGGAATTCGTGCTTGAACTCGCACACTATGAATGGATCGAGTTGGTGCTGTCTGTCTCGAATCGCACCCCGGAATGGGACAAGATAAATCCTGAGGGCGACCTTCTGGACGAAAGGCCCGTACTTAACCCGCTGCTTGCCAATCTGCGTTATGCCTGGCCGGTTCACCGTATCCGCCCGCGCATCCGGCACACTCCGGCCGAGACCTATCTACTGGTATTCCGTGATATGGACGATCAGGTTGGGTTCATTGAAACCAACGCCTTCACCGCACGCCTTCTGCGCCTGCTCGAAACCGGCACACTCTCAGGTCGCATGGCACTTGAGACCGTTGCCAGGGAAAGCCGCCACCCCAAACCTGAAATCGTGATTCAGGGCGGACTGGCAGTCATGCAGGACTTACACGCACGGGGTGCGCTGCTGGGTGTAGTACGTCAATAATGCATGTTTTGTTGCATCGCGCCGCCTGATCCTTCCATCGGACTTTTCGCCACCGCCTCAACCAGGATATTCTCGTATTTCCCCTGGGTTTCGATCACCAGCGTCAGCGGTATCTTGTCACCGGCGGCAATCGGTTTCTTCAGATTCATCAGCATGATGTGATAGCCACCCGGTTTCAGACTGACTTTCACGCCCTTCGGCAGTTCGACCGCTTTCACCTCACGCATGCGCATCACGTCGCCGTCCATTTTCATTTCATGAACCTCGACCCGCGGGGTCACCGTGCTCCTGGCCAAGATCAGTCTGGCATTCGCATCGGACTGAATATCCATGAATGCGCCCGCCACTTCCTGCCCGGGCACGGTGGCACGCACCCAGGCGTTGGTAACGGTGACCTGACCCGCCCAGGCGGTTTGTGCCGCGATGACCCCAAGCGCGGTGAAAACAATAGCTTTAAGTTTCATTCTTCTCTTCAAGACGATGATTCATAGACAAAACCACAGTGCACTTGCTTATTCAATTCTCGTCTGATTGAGGCATTGTCAAAAAAGCCGATGCATCCATTAGCAGCGACTGCGTTGGCAGGCTGCGTTATACGTGCCGTCATCGCTGGTGAGCGCAGCGCATTGGAATGACACCGTTCCCGAGCAACAAACATACGCAAAAACAATGCTTGACGCGATGTGACATATTGTCGCAGCAGCATTCTTTCTCGCGAACACTACAATGCCCGCATGTTACTACCGACCCTGTTTTCCACCTTGCCCGCGCACGCGCTGCTAGGACGGCTGCTGGCCTTGCGCGCCATAATGATTCTGGCGTGGGTGCTGGGGATTGCTTGGCTGCACTGGGGCATGCACATCAGCCTGCCGCTCTTGCCGATGGGTGCGGTACTGGCCTTGCTGGCGCTGTTTGCGGCGGCGACCGGCTTGCGGCTGCGGCATGATTTCCCTGCTACCCAGATGGAGTTCCTCGCGCATTTGCTGACCGATCTGACCGCGTTTGCCGTGCTGGTTTTCTTCAGCGGTGGCGTGACCAATCCCTTCGTATCCCTGATGCTGGTTCCGATCGTGATCGCCGCCATCAGTCTCAAACCCGCTTCGGTCTGGACGCTGGCGGCGGTGGCAAGCGTGTTCTACGTCATCCTGCTGTTCAATCACATTCCCTTGGCCGTTGCCGATCCGGTCGCCGCTTATGGCATGCATCTTGGCGGCATGTGGCTCAACTTCGTCCTCAGTGCCGCGATCATCGCTTTCTTCATTACCCGTATGAGTACGAGTATGCATGAGCGCGAGCTGCAACTGGCCGGTATGCGCGAAAAGCGTTTGCGCGATGAACGCATTCTTGCACTGGGCGCGCAGGCCGCTTCCGCCGCACACGAACTCGCCACGCCGCTCGCAACCATTGCCATGACTGCGGGCGAGATGGCGCGGGATTATGCGAACGACCCCGAGATCGGTGCGGATTGTCAGCGGCTGAAAGAACAGGCCGCGGTTTGCAAAGTCATCCTTAATCGCCTGGCCGAGCGTGCGCGCGAAAATGATGCGCCAACACCCTCGATAAGCGCCCGGCAGTGGATCAGCGATGTCGTGGAACGCTGGCAAATCCTGCGGCCACAAATCAGCGTAACCCTGAAACAGGCCGAGAATCTGGCCGAACTCGAAATCGCTCCGCCCGAAGAACTGGAGCAGGCCTTGATGAATCTGTTCAACAATGCCGCCGATGCCTCGCCCGCGCAAGTGGAAATCCGCGCTGCCTGTGACGCGGATCAACTTCGCATCGCCATCGCTGATCGCGGACCGGGATTCAGCGCGGCTCAAAAGGCGTTGGCCGGCCGTGTATTGTTCACCGGCAAACCGGGGCAGGGCATGGGCCTGGGGCTTACACTCACCCACGCAACGGTGGAACGCCTGGGCGGCGAAGTGGTGTTGACCGAGCGCGCGGGCGGCGGCGCGAGCGTCAGTGTGGGTTTGCCGCTGGCGCGTTTGCAGCCATGAACCGGAGCCTGCTTATCGTCGAGGACGATGCCGGGTTTGCAGACACCCTCGCGCGCGCCATGGAGAAGCGCGGCTTTGACGTTACGCGTGCCGGCCATTACCAACAGGCGCAAGTGTGCGCCGCCCAATTCGGGCCTACTCATGCAGTGGTCGATCTCAAATTGCCGGGTGAATCGGGGCTGAAAGTCGTCGAATATCTTGCCCGACTGCCCAAGCCGCCGCGCATCCTTGTGCTCACCGGTTATGCCAGCATCGCCACTGCAATCGAGGCCATCAAGCTCGGCGCCTATCACTATCTCGCCAAACCTGCCGATGCCGATGAAATCCTGGCTGCGTTGTTGCGGGATGAGGCCGACGCAAACCTCGCCGTGAATCCCGAACCCCTCTCGGTGATGCGGCTGGAATGGGAACACATTCAGAAAGTACTGGCAGAGAACGATGGCAACATTTCCGCCACCGCCCGCGCGCTGAAAATGCATAGGCGCACCTTGCAGCGGAAACTGGAAAAGCGGCCGCCGAAATATTCAAAATGATGCGTCGTCCTGTCTATGAAACGTTGCCGAAAACGGCCAACGCATCAAAATGACCGATGCATACTTGCTTAGTGGACGCCCCAGTCCACCCAGCCCATATAGGCGGTCAACAGCACCAGCACGCCAAACACGATGCGGTACCAGGCGAATACCGTGAAATCGTGACGGCTGATGAAACGGATCAAGCCCCGCACCGCCAGTAGCGCACTGAGAAATGCGGCCGCGCCGCCCACCGCAAACAGGCCGACATCATTCACGCTGAAGAGATGCCAATGCTTGTACACGTCGTACAGCGTGGCGGCGAACATGGTGGGAATGGCGAGGAAAAAGGAAAACTCCGCCGCGGCTTTGCGCGACAGCCCAAAGAACAGGCCGCCGATGATGGTCGCGCCGGAACGCGAGGTGCCAGGGATCATCGCCACCGCCTGTGCAAAACCCACCTTCAGGGCCTCGCGCCACGTCATATCATCGACCGTCTCGGCACGAACAACATGCTGTCGGCGTTCCGCCCAGAGAATCAACACCCCGCCGATAATCAGCGCCGAAGCCACCACAATCGGGTTGAAAAGATAGGTCTTGATTTCCTTGAGAAACAGAAAGCCCAGCACCGCTGCAGGCAGAAACGCCACGATCAAATTGGTTGCCAGGCGCTGTGACGCAGGCTCGGAAGTCGCATTCACCAGCGCATGACCCAGGCGTGCGCGGTATTCCCACACCACCGCCAGAATCGCCGCGAACTGGATTGCAATCTCGAACACCTTGCCCTTGTCATCATTGAAACCAAGCAACTGCCCGACCAGGATCAGATGCCCGGTGCTGGACACCGGCAGGAATTCGGTAAGCCCCTCGACGATGCCGAGGATCAACGCGAAAAGCAGGGTATGTAAGTCCATTGCAGACCAGAAAAACAGGGATAAGGTAAAGACTACCACTCAATTGTCCCCAAAGGCTTATCCTGCCTGCATCTCTGCAAGCTCTTGGAAAATTTGATTCTGCATTATCAGGAATGGCCAGTGCATCAAGAAACCGTAGGCTCATAAACCATCGTGTTACAGAAATAAAAACATTTTAGCTTGGAGTTCTTCGCCCCTTCTTGAGCTTTCTGCTTTAAGTATCTGGCATGTAGTCACTTTAGCCCTTGTTTTGTGTGGCTTGCCTCGGCCTGCCCTGCTGATGGATAATTGAAGCTTTGTATATCTTGTTTGCCCACGTTTCTCGCGCTGAGGCGAATGGCAATCTGCATGCCGATTTTTTATTAAGCTGAAGGGAATGTAATGCCAACCCGTAACGACCTTGCCAACGCCATCCGCGCCCTTGCGATGGATGCGGTTGAAAAAGCCAAGTCTGGCCACCCCGGCGCGCCCATGGGCATGGCCGAAATCGCTGAGACGCTGTGGAATCACCACCTGCGCCATAATCCGTCCAACCCTAAGTGGGCCGATCGTGACCGCTTTGTGTTCTCCAACGGCCACGGTTCGATGTTGCTCTACGCGCTGCTGCATCTGACCGGTTATGATCTGTCGATCGAAGACATCAAAGGCTTCCGCCAGCTGCATTCGCGTACCCCCGGCCACCCGGAATACGGCTATGCACCCGGCGTCGAAACCACCACCGGCCCGCTCGGGCAGGGCATCACCAATGCCGTCGGCATGGCCCTGACCGAAAAACTGCTGGCGAACGAATTCAACAAACCGGGCCACGAAATCGTCAATCACCACACCTATGTGTTCATGGGCGACGGCTGTTTGATGGAAGGCATTTCGCACGAAGCCTGCGCGCTGGCCGGCACCTGGAAGCTGAACAAGCTGATCGGGTTCTGGGACGACAACGGCATTTCCATCGACGGTCACGTCGAAAACTGGTTTACCGACGATACGCCCAAGCGTTTTGAAGCCTACGGCTGGAATGTGGTGGCGGGTGTGGACGGCCACGATGTGGTGGCGCTCGAAGCCGCGATTCAGAAGGCCAAGGCCAGCAGCGACAAGCCCACGCTGATCTGCTGCAAGACCATTATCGGCAAAGGTTCGCCCAACAAGGAAGGCACACACGACGTCCACGGCGCAGCACTCGGTGCCGCCGAGATTGAGGCGACCCGCAAGAACATCGGCTGGAACTACCCGCCGTTCGAAATCCCGGCTGATATTTATGCGGGCTGGGATGCCAAGACCAAAGGCCAGGGTCTGGAAACGCTGTGGAACAATAAATTCACTGAATACGCCAAGGCCTACCCGGCGGAAGCCGCAGAATTTACCCGTCGCATGGCGAGCGAATTGCCCGCCCATTTTGCGGATCACGCGGCCAAGGCGATTGCTGCAATCAACGCCAAGGGCGAGACGGTTGCCACGCGCAAAGCGTCGCAGATCGCGATCAATGCGCTGGCGGGCGCGCTGCCGGAATTCGTCGGCGGCTCGGCGGATTTGACCGGTTCCAACCTGACCAACTGGGATGGCTGCCGTACGATTCGCCATGCGCAGCCGGGCAATTACATTTCTTATGGCGTGCGCGAGTTCGGCATGTCGGCAATCATGAACGGCATGGCGCTGCACGGAGGCGTGCTGCCGTTTGGCGGCACCTTCCTGATGTTCTCGGAATATGCGCGCAACGCATTGCGCATGGCCGCGTTGATGAAGCAGCGCGTGATCTGGGTGTTTACCCATGACTCCATCGGTCTGGGCGAAGACGGCCCGACCCACCAACCGGTCGAGCAGACTGCGACCTTGCGTACATCCCGCGCATGGATGTGTGGCGTCCGTGCGATACCACCGAGACCATCGTCTCCTGGGTGGCGGGCGTGGAAAGGAAGGATGGCCCCACCAGCCTGATTCTCTCGCGCCAGAATCTGCCGTTCATGCAGCGTGACGACGCGCAAATCGCCAATATCCGTAAAGGGCGGCTATGTGCTGAAAGACGCAGCCGCTGCCCGTGCTGTCATTATCGCCACCGGCTCCGAGGTCGAGTTGGCGGTGAAGGCGCGGATGCGCTGGCCGCGGAAGGCATCGCCGTGCGCGTGGTGTCCATGCCCTCGACCAATGTGTTCGACCGTCAGGATGCGGCTTATCAGGCCAGCGTGCTGCCCAAGGGTCTGCCGCGCGTCGCGGTGGAAGCCGGTGTCAGCGACTTCTGGCGCAAGTATGTCGGACTCGAAGGCGCGGTGGTCGGTATCGACACCTATCGGCGAATCCGCGCCGGCACCGGCCTTGTTCAAGCATTTCGGCTTTACCACCGAGACCGTGGTGAAGGCGGTCAAGAGCGTTCTGTAAAAATTCAGGGATCCGGGGTCGGATTCAGGGAAAGGCGCGGGTGTAGCCCGCAACCCCCCTGAATCCTGAATCCTGCCCCCATGTTTTCATCCAAGGAGATTGCAATGACTATCAAAGTAGGTATCAACGGATTTGGCCGTATCGGCCGCATGGTGTTCCGCGCTGTCGCCAAGGACTTCAAGGACATCGAGATCGTCGCCATCAACGACCTGCTCGACCCCGAGTACCTGGCCTACATGCTGAAATATGACTCTGTGCATGGCCGCTTCAACGGCGACATCTCCGTCGACGGCGGCAACATGATCGTCAACGGCAAGAAGATTCGTCTGACGGCTGAGCGTGACCCTGCCAATCTGAAGTGGAACGAAGTGGGCGCGAACATCGTGATCGACTGCACCGGCTTCTTCCTGACCACCGAATCCTGCGAGGCCCACATCAAGGCCGGCGCCAAGAAGGTGGTTCAGTCCGCTCCTTCCAAGGACGACACCCCGATGTTCGTGTATGGCGTGAACCACACCACCTACGCCGGCCAGGCCATCGTTTCCGCCGCTTCCTGCACCACCAACTGCCTGGCTCCCGTCGCCAAGGTGCTGCACGACAACTTCGGCATCAAGCGCGGCCTGATGACCACGGTGCATGCTGCCACCGCCACCCAGAAGACCGTTGACGGGCCGTCCAGCAAGGACTGGCGCGGTGGACGCGGCATCCTGGAAAACATCATTCCGTCCTCGACCGGTGCCGCCAAGGCCGTGGGCAAGGTGCTGCCGGAACTGAACAAGAAGCTCACCGGCATGGCTTTCCGCGTGCCTACCTCGGACGTATCCGTGGTTGACCTGACCGTGGAACTGAACAAGGAAGCCTCCTACGACGATATCTGCAAGGCCATGAAGAAGGCCTCGGAAGGCGAGATGAAGGGCGTGCTGGGCTACACCGACGAGAAAGTGGTCTCCACCGACTTCGTCGGCAACAGCGCGCCCTCCACCTTCGACGCCGAAGCCGGCATCGCGCTGGACGGCACCTTCGTCAAGGTCGTGTCCTGGTACGACAACGAGTACGGCTACACCTGCAACATGCTGCGTATGGTGCAGCACGTAGCCAAGTAAGGGTCTAGGAGATAGGGGCTAGGATCTAGGGGGAAGAGCGCGGGCGTAGCCCGCTCCACCCCTGGTTCCTAGATCCCGGTTCCTGGCCCCTCACAAGTGAGCTTTAAGGTCTGGCGCGCAACCTCGCGCCAACCCTTAAACCTTCCTTCTGGAGAACAGCATATGGCTTTCATCCGAGTCACCGACCTTGATCTCAAGGGCAAACGCGTCTTTATCCGCGCCGACTTGAACGTGCCGGTCAAGGACGGCAAGGTCACTTCCGATGCACGCATCACCGCATCCATGCGCACCATCGAGCACTGCCTGAGGGCAGGCGCCAAAGTCATGGTGACTTCCCACCTGGGCCGCCCGACCGAAGGCGAGTTCAGGGAAGAGGATTCGCTCAAACCCGTGGCCGACAACATCGCCGCCCAAGTCTGGGCAAGAACGTGCGTCTGATCCGCGACTGGGTGGATGGCGGCTTCGATGTTGCCGACGGCGAACTGGTGGTGCTGGAAAACTGCCGCGTCAACAAGGGTGAAAAGAAAAACATCGACGAAACCGCGCAGAAATACGCCGAAGTTGTGCGACGTGTTTGTGATGGATGCCTTTGGCACCGCGCACCGCGCCGAAGCCTCCACCCACGGTATCGCCAAATTCGCGCCGATTGCCGCCGCCGGAATTCTGCTGACCGAAGAACTCGACGCGCTGCAAAAGGCGCTGGCCGACGCCGGCCCGTCCGATGGTCGCCATCGTCGGCGGCTCCAAAGTGTCCACCAAGCTGACCGTGCTTGAAGTCCCTGGCCGAGAAAGTGAGACCAGATGGTGGTTGGCGGCGGCATCGCCAACACCTTTCTCAAGGCCAGCGGCAAGGAACGTCGGCAAGTCGCTGTGCGAAGACGATCTGGTTCCCACCGCGCAGATGCTGATTCAAGAAAATGAATGCACGCGGTGCAACCATTCCCATCGCCGTGGACGTGGTGTGCGGCAAGAAATTCGATGCCAACGAGCCTGCCGTGCTGAAAGACGCGGACGATGTGGCCGACTGACGACATGATTTTCGACATTGGCCCGAAGTCCGCACAGGAGCTTGCCGACATCATCATGAAAGCGGGCACGGTGGTATGGAACGGCCCGGTCGGCGTGTTCGAGTTCGACCAGTTCGGCGAAGGCACCAAGACGATCGCCATGGCGATCGCCAACACCAACGCGTTCACCCTGGCGGGTGGCGGTGACACCATTGCCGCCATTCAGAAGTACGACATCTACGACAAGGTCAGCTACATTTCCACCGCAGGCGGCGCCTTCCTGGAATACCTCGAAGGCAAGATCCTGCCCGCCGTGGCGATTCTGGAGGAGCGGGCAAAGTAAGGAGCTAGGAGTTAGGAGCCAGGGGCTACGAAAAAACGCGGGTGCAGCCCGCACCTACCCTGGCCCCTAAATCCCAGTTCCTAAATCCTTAACCAGTCCCTGTAGCCTGCCCCCCATCCCATGATTCGTAGAACCAAAATCGTCGCCACGCTCGGCCCGGCCTGCGCCGATCCAAAAATACTGGATCGCATGATGGAGGCGGGGATTGATGTGGTGCGCCTCAATTTTTCCCACGGCAAGGCCGAAGACCATATCGAACGTGCCGAACTGGTGCGATCTCTGGCCCGGGCCCGCGGTCGCGCAGTCGGGGTGCTGGTCGATTTGCAAGGCCCGAAAATTCGCATCGGAAAATTCAAGGACGGCAAGATCACGCTGGCCAGAGGCGATATGTTCATCCTGGATGCCGCTTGCGAAATGGGCGATCAGACCCGCGTGGGACTGGATTACAAGGAGTTGCCCAACGATGTCAGCCGCGGCACCACCCTGCTGCTGGATGATGGCCGCATCGAATTCTGGGTCGAAGAGGTCAAGGGCACGGAAGTTCACTGCAAAGTCGTGCAGGGCGGTGTGCTCTCCAACAACAAGGGTATTAACCGCAAGGGTGGCGGACTGTCCGCCGCTGCGCTGACCGAGAAGGACATCGAGGACATCAAGACCGCTGCGGCGATGAAAGCGGATTATCTGGCGGTGTCGTTCCCACGCTCGGGTGCTGACATGCGGCAGGCGCGTGAATTGCTCCGCGCTGCCGGCGGAAAATGCCAGTTGGTCGCCAAGATTGAGCGCACCGAGGCGATCGAAAATCTGGAAGAAATCCTTGACGCGTCCGATGCCATCATGGTGGCGCGTGGCGACCTCGGCGTGGAAGTCGGCGATGCTGCCGTGCCTGCCCTGCAAAAGCGCATGATTCGTATGGCGCTGGCGCGCAACAAGGTGGTGATCACCGCAACCCAGATGATGGAATCGATGATCTCCAGCCCGATTCCGACCCGTGCGGAAGTCTCCGATGTGGCCAATGCGGTGCTCGACGGCACCGATGCGGTGATGCTGTCGGCTGAAACGGCTGCGGGCCAATTTCCGATTGAAGCCGTCCAGGCGATGGACCGGGTGTGTCTGGAAGCCGAGAAAGGAAGCGGAACCCGACTTTACCGGGACGCGTCTGGATCACAGCTTCCTGCGCCCCGATGAGGCCATCGCAATGTCGGCGGTATTCACCTCGGTCCATCTCAACATCAAGGCCATCGCCGCCCTGACCGAGTCCGGCAATACCTGCCTGTGGATGAGCCGCCTGTCAACGCGTGCGCCCATCTACGCCTTGACACCTCAGGTCGAAACCCGTAGAAAAGTCACTCTTTTCCGTGGTGTGTATCCGATCAACCTCAAGACCGCGACCAAGGACCGCGACCTGTTGCTGTCGGAAGCCGAGGAAGAATTACGGCGGCGCGGCGCGGTGCGTGAAGGCGATCTGATCCTGCTTACCATCGGCGAGCCCATCGGCCAGTCAGGCGGCACCAACACCATGAAGATCGTCCGTGTGAGCGGCCGCAAGAAGAAAACCTGATGTCCCTTTTCGGGGCACCCTTTCATATCACTTTATTTACTGGAGACTGCAAATGGCACTGATTTCCCTTCGTCAACTGCTCGACCATGCCGCCGAGAACGGCTATGGTCTGCCCGCGTTCAACGTCAACAACATGGAACAGGTTCATGCCATCATGCAGGCCGCCGCCGCCGTGGATTCCCCGGTGATCCTGCAAGGCTCCGCGGGCGCCCGTTCCTACGCCGGCGAACCCTTCCTGCGCCACCTGATCCTGGCCGCCATCGAAATGTATCCGCAGATTCCCGTCTGCATGCACCAGGACCACGGCGCGTCCCCCAGCATCTGCTTCCGTTCCATCCAGTCCGGCTTCAGCTCGGTGATGATGGACGGCTCGCTCAAGGAAGACGCCAAGACTCCCGCCAGCTATGAGTACAACGTCGAGACCACACGCAAGGTCGTCGATCTGGCGCATGCCTGCGGCGTCTCCGTGGAAGGCGAGCTGGGCTGCCTGGGCTCCCTGGAATCCGGCATGGCCGGCGAGGAAGACGGCCACGGCGCCGAGGGCAAGCTGTCCCATGACCAGCTGCTGACCGATCCCAACGAGGCCGCCGACTTCGTCTCCAAGACCAAGGTGGACGCCCTGGCGATTGCCATCGGAACCTCCCACGGCGCCTACAAATTCACCCAGAAGCCTACCGGCAAGGTCCTGCGCATCGATCGCGTCAAGGAAATCCATGCCCGCATCCCCAACGTGCATCTGGTCATGCACGGCTCTTCCTCGGTACCGGAAGACTGGCTCGCCATCATCAACAGCTACGGCGGCGACATGGGTCAGACCTATGGCGTGCCGGTCAGCGAAATCGTCGAAGGCATCAAGAACGGCGTGCGCAAGGTCAACATCGACACCGACCTGCGCATGGCTTCCACCGGCGCCATCCGCAAGCACCTGGCGGAGAACAAGTCCAACTTCGACCCGCGCAAGTTCCTGAAAGAAGCAACCAAGGGCATGAGCGACATCTGCCGCGCGCGCTATGAAGCTTTCGGCGCTGCCGGTATGGCCAGCAAGATCAGGAAGGTGTACAGCCTGGAGGAGATGCAGAAGCGCTACGACAAGGGCGAACTGGATCCCAAGGTCAATTAAACACTCACTGTATCTGGAAACGAGGGACGCTGCGGTGTCCCTTTTTTATTGCCGCCAACCTGATGTCGGCCTCCGCGATGGCAAACTTGAAATTGGAGACCAAGGACAAATGCCTGACCTGTCATCAGGTCGCCAAGAGGGTGGTGGGGCACGCCTTCAAGGACGTGGCGGCAAGATGCAAGGTTCAGGCCGGCGCGAAAAGATACTCGCTGACAGCATCCCCAAGGGCGCAAAAAACAAATAGGGCAAGATTCCCATGCCCGGACAAAAAGTCAGCCCGGCGGACGCCCGGGGGATAAACATGGTATTGATGAACAGCCTGTCCTCCTTTACACCCTTAAGAAGAGTGCGCCGGGGAATTCGGTGACTACATCATGGGAGTCAGCGTTCCGCTGCCCAAGGTTTCTTCTTCTACCGTCTGCCGCCCAGGCCTGCTCAGAGGGAGGAAGAGTTCGTGGTGATCGGCGGGGTGTATGAGGCGACAAGTTCCGTCATGTAAGCTGTGGTGAGCTTCCGGAACAGCCCGCATCACAGGCTCACCTTCATCGCCTTCAACCATTCCGGCATCCGTGCCTGCAGTCGGGGTGTATTCCATCGGATATCGTTGCAGGAAACGATCTTGCGCAAACAGGCCCAACGGACTGAAAACCCAATCCCTGCTCCAACCGTTGCGCTTGCGACTTGAAACCGCAAAAAAAAGGGGGCTGGCCAGGCCCCCGTTGACCCCAGTCGGTCAAAATTTGTTGGAATTCTGGAGAGTTGCATTGAGCCCTGATATAGCCCCCTGGAAATCCAGGGGGCTATCAATCACATCATGTCACCTTGCCCGTGTTTACAAACCGCTGGGCGTGTGACATCTCCGCAGTTGCGCTACCGCATTACGGCAAGTTGCCGGGTTGGTGGCAGGCGCCGCATGCGTTGGTGTACGCGATCGGCATCTGATTGGTTGCCGAGACGGCCGTCTTCATCGGCACATCGAAGCGATGGGACGCAATGTCGTTCTGGTAGTAGCTCTTTCCAGACAAGCCGACAAATTTCGTGAACGGGCTGCCGGAACCGGACTTCGCCGTCTTTGGCATGTGGCAATCCACACACATCGTGCCCGCCCCCATGTTGACGCCGGTCTTCGCCGTCATGTGGGTCGCGATGTCCGTGATCTCGGCCGCATGGCAGCTTAGGCAAAGCGTGTTGTCCGAGTAAGAGGAACGGAGCTGGTGACGGACGGTGTCCGGCCCCGGCGCGTGTACGTCGTGACAGTTGGAGCAGGCCATCAGCTTGGAGCCATTCCGGTATTTGTTGCTCTGAATGAAGTCCTGAACCTGCTCATGGTGCTTCTTGACGTGCTGGCCATCGGCCCAGTAGGCGCTGTTGTCTTGCTTCTTGACGTGGTTCGCCAGGAAGTCGGCACGGCTGATACCCGGCCGCGGCATCTTGTTGTTCGCGTCGAGCGGGTTTTCAAATCCATGCCCATCCTTGTCCTTGGAATCGGTGCGGGTATGGCACGAGGCGCAAAGCTGGACCTCGCGTTCCGGCGTCAGGTTCGAGGGCGTAATGATGAATTTGCCTTCGCCGCCTGCAGCCATATGTTCGGAACCCGGACCGTGGCAGCTCTCGCAGCCGATATTCATTTCCATTTTCGTGCCGGATAGCGGATGCACTTCGCCCTGGTAATCAGCCGTGGCGGTCGCCGTGTAGGTGTCGTCGGCGTTCTTGGTGAGGCTGAAGCCCGTGTAATGACAGCCCGCGCAGAAGCTGTCAAAGCTCTTGTACTTGCCGCCGTGATCATCCGTATTGGGATCGATGAACATATTGGTTGCGGGATCCCACCATTTCTTGCTGATCGGATCGTATTCAACAAACTTGGTGCGTCCGGGATCGGCGCTGGCGTCGTCACCCTGGGGATTGAACTGCGTCGGGATAACGTAGTTGCTCTTGCCGATCTTGGTGAGGTATCTCTGCTTGTGCTCGCCGCCGCCGTAGGTCAGGCTCACGTCCCTGGTGATGGCAAGCGGGTCCGTCGGGTTGATCAGGTTGGCGAACGTCACTTGATAGACGCCCGCGGCGCTCTTGCCGAGACGCAGCGTGAAAGACACCACCTCGGTGGGTTTGGCGATCCGCGGGTCGGTCGTCTTCACCTTGAACGAACCGGCCGTGCCGCCGCTGTAGCCGTAGTAGTAAAGCGTGGTCCCCGCGCCCTCGAACGTCTTCAGCCCAGCCTTGAAATCCTGATCCGGATCGGTTGTGCTCGAGAATCTTGTGAGGTCCTGCAGCGCGCCCGGCGAATTCGGTACCATGATGGCGAGTCTATGCAGAGTCTGCTTTTGTGTCGCGTAATTCGTGTGGCAGGCCATGCACAGGCTACTGCCGATATAAGTCGCCGCCGCAGACGGCATGGTCGACACTTTGACGGCCGTTTCCTTGCCGACCAGGGAAGAACCCGCCAATGCCGCGCGGGTGAGGCTGCCGCCGGGAAAGTGGCCCGTATCGGTGTCGGCCGGCTTCACATATATGAAGTACATGTCCGCCGCGCCAACTGGCAGATCCGTGAGGACCGCCTTGCCTGTGGCATCCGTTTCGGCGTGTTTGTAGGTTGCGACGCCTCCGCCCGTGGGCGTGTAATTGCCATTGATCAGGTCTTCCAGCGGCTCATCAACCTTTAGTGCGTCGGCCGTAAACTGGCCATCCGTCATGTTCAAGGTAATCGGTTGGGTGGCGAGAGCCGCCACATCGCTTGCGGGGATCGCGTAGACCGTTGCCCCCACAACCGCCGCGCCCGAAGTGTCCTTGATCAGGAACGTCGAATTGCTCGTCGTGGGTGGGGGTGGGTTCCCGCCTCCACCACCGCCCCCACCGTCGCCCCCACCGTCGCCCCCACATCCGGCCAGGGACAGCGCGGTGATAATCACGCACGCCGCCAGAACAGAAACACTATTCACTATTTTCATTTGGACGATCTCCCTTATTGAGCAACATTCGATCTTTCACCGCACTGGAGTGATGTCCCCGTAAGAGCTTGCCAGCCGTATCGCGGGACGATGCAATGACTGTCCATTGCCACACGACGTGTACGCAATGTCCATGCCATATCCACATGCCTTTACAAAACAATGGATTGGTTTGAATTGATGACATTTCTATGCAACCGTTCGGTAGCGCCATATCCCACAAATGCTACGAATCGGTAACAGTCCATCGTGGTTTGCGCGATCCACACCGTCTGGCTTATGCTCGGAAACCATGGCATCCATGAATAGACGCGCATTCCTCACGATCTTGTTGACCGGTGCCGCTGCCCGAGTGGCGGCAAACGGGCGCCCCACCTTGCGCATTGGCCTGACCCCAGTCACGCTGGTCGAAAGCCGGCGCCTGCATGACGATTGGGCCGCTTATATGAGCGAGCGATTGCACCGGCCGGTGGAATTCGTGGTGCGGCAGACCTACCACGAGGTCACTCAATTATTGCTGGCTGAGGCCCTGGACATCGGCTGGATCTGCGGCCTGCCCTATGTCCGCAACAAGCATCGTTTGCGCCTGCTGGCCACGCCTCTGTACCAGGGCAAGCCGCTGTATCGTTCCTACCTCATCGTGCCCGCCGCCGACCGCAAGACCGCCAGCCTGGCTGATCTCAAGGGAGGGGTGTTCGCCTATGTCTCCCCGGACTCGAACAGCGGCTGGCTGGTGTCCCAGATCGAACTGCGCCGCATCGGGGCGGGCGACAAGCAGTTCTTCCGCAAGACGTTCTTCGCCGGTGACCACCGTGACGTGGTTGATGCGGTCGCGAGCGGCCTAGCGGATGGCGGGGCCATGGATGGCCACATCTGGGAGACCCTGCGGCGCTTCCGCCCGGAGGCGGTCCGCAATACCCGGGTCGTCGCCAAATCCGCCGAATATGGTTTTCCACCCCTCGTGGCGCGCGCCTCCCTGCCGGCAAACGATGTTGTCGCCGTGCGGCGCGTCCTGCAGGAGATGTCTGCCAACTCCCAGGGCATGGCCTTGCTCGATGCTTTGAACCTGACGGGCTTCGCGGAGGGCAGGCCGCGCCTGTACCAGAGTATCGAAGACAACCTGCGCCTGGTGATCGGCGGCTGACGGTGCTCTCGAACCTCAGCTTCCGCTACAAGGCACCGTTCAGTCTCGCGGCCGCCATCCTGCTGACGGCGGCCGCGGTGTCGGGCTGGCTGACCGTCCAGGACTTTCAGGAGAGCCGTGACGATGTGCGCGAACAGGTCGCCAGGCTGGGCGCCACGCTGGCCTACAGCATCCGCCATACCCTCGTCCATGACGATGTCTGGCAGACCTATCAGATCATCCGCTTCCCCGGCATGGGGATGGCGGACGCGGCCGATGATGAGGAATTGCTGGTACTGGATAGCGGCCAACCGGGTGTATTGCTCCAGCCACCCGCGGCGCTTCCCGGTGCAGAGCGCGCTGGCCACGGACGACGCCCGCTACGGGCCTCTGCAGCAATATCTCGCGCGGTCGTGGCCAGGGGATACACGCTTCCATGGATGATCTCGTGCCGGGCCGGCTTGTGCAGATGGTGCCGGTGAATACCGAGGCCGGAGGCCGGATCGGCACCCTGATCATTAGCCGCCGCGCGCAGACCCTGACCCAGAGCCTCCGCGACAGCGCCATGCATGTCTTGTTGCCGACCGCGATCCTGATGGCCGTCATGCTGCCATTGGGCTGGCTGTGGGGGCGTCAGCTTGCCGCGCCCATCCGCTACCTCGCCGGTATTGTCGAGCGCGTCGGGCGTGACCCGGCCGCCGAGATCGAAATCCCGCAGGTGACGCAGCAGGACGAGGTGGGCCTGCTGGCCAGGCGGTGCGGGGACATGATCCAGCAATTGCGCTTCAAGGAAGCGCTGGAGAAACAACTGCTGGCCAGCGAGCGGCTGAACGCCATCGGCCTGGTGAGTTCGGGCATCGCGCACGAGATCAACAACCCCCTCGGCGGCATGCTCAACGCCATCGATACGCACCTGCGCTTCCGTTCCCCCGATGGCGCGGCGAAAAAGACCCTGGCATTTCTGCAACGGGGGCTGCATCAGATCCAGGCCGCCATGGCCGCCCTGCTCATGGAGGTGAGGGCTGAATCCCACGACCTGTCGCCCGAGGACCTGGAGGATATTCGCCTTCTGGTCGGTCAGTCAGGCCGAAGACAAGGAAGTGTCCCTCGCCTGGCGCGCCGACCTGTCCGGGCCGCTGCCCTTGCCCGCCGTGCCCATTCGCCAGATCATGCTCAATCTGCTGCTCAACGCCATCAAGGCGGCGCCGAGCGGCAGCGTGGTCAATGCCCGGGTCGAGTTGATGCCGGAGGGTCTCGTCGTCACGGTGGCCAACCGCGGCGAGCCGATTCCCAAGGCCTGCCTCGACCGGCTTTTCGGTGGCAAGGAACTGGATCCGGAACACCCGGGACGGATCGGACTCTGGGTCGTGGGTCAACTGACACGGCGTCTCAAGGGGGAGATCGGCGTGGAAAGCGTGCCCGGCAAGACCACATTCACGGTGAGAATCCCACTGCCAGCCGTAAAGACGGGTGATGCCAATGCATTACATCAGCCACGCGGCTGGAACACGGATGCCGGCCGCCGGCACCCCACTGAAAGTGACGAGGAGTCCTGATGAGCATGAAACCGCGCCTGTGCCTGGTCGAGGATGATCCGTTGATGGGGGAATCCCTCTGCGAGCGTTTTGCGCTGGAGGGCTTCCACTGTGATTGGCTGCGCGATGCGGCCGCGGCGCGGGAGCGGCTCCTGGCAAGTCCCTGTTCGGCGGTCGTCTGCGATGTCTGCCTGCCCGGTATGAGCGGGGAGGCCCTGTTCCGCGATCTGGCCGGCCAAATGGCGTGCCTGCCGCCCTGGCTGTTCATCACCGGCCACGGCACGCTACCGCGCGCGGTGGAGATGATGAAGCTTGGCGCCGTGGACTACATCGCCAAACCCTTCGATCTGGACGAACTGATCGCGAAATTGCGGGACGTATGCAGGCTACTCCCCGGACCTGACATCCCGGTCCATTTCTCCCTGGGCACCGCACCCGCCACGCGCCGCCTGCATGGCCTGCTGCCGAGACTTGCCACCCAGGCCCGCGTCATCCTGCTGACGGGTGAATCCGGCGTTGGCAAAGAGGTGATCGCGCGGGAGATCCACCGGCTGGACCCCGCCACCGCCGACCAACCGTTTATCGCGGTGAACTGCGGCGCCCTGCCCGAGAACCTGTTGGAGTCGGAGTTGTTCGGGCATGAGAAGGGCGCCTTCACCGGCGCGATACGTTCGCACAAGGGGGTATTCGAGCAGGCCGCGGGCGGAACCCTGTTACTCGATGAGATCGGTGATATGCCGATGGTCATGCAGGTGAAGCTCCTGCGCGTGCTGCAGGACAGGCGGATCGTCCGTGTCGGTGGCGAGCGGGCGGTTGCGGTAGAGCAGCGCATCATCTGCGCCACCCATCACGACCTGAAGAAGCTGGTACGGCAGGGAAGATTTCGCGATGACCTCTACTATCGTATCGATCTGGTGCATCTGCGGGTGCCGCCATTGCGGGAACGGAAGGAAGACATCCTGTGGCTGGCGCAGTGCTTCCTGGCGGAATTCTCCGCCCGGCCCGGGATCGGGCCGAAACGGCTTTCACCAGCGGCCGAGCGCATCTTGCTCACTCACCCCTGGCCGGGCAATACCAGGCAGCTCAGACACGCCGTGGAGCGCGCCTGCCTGCTGAGTTCATCCCCCGTGCTATGGCCCGCGGATTTGATCGAGGAACTGGAAGACCAATCCGACGGCTGCGCCGTAACCGCAATGCTGGGCAGCCACATGCGGGACTGCGAGCGCAGCTACATCGAGGCGCAACTGCTCGCGCACGACTGGAATTGCAGCCGGACCGCGATAAGCCTGGGCATCAGCCGCAAGAACCTTTGGGAGAAAATGCGTAAACTCGGCATCGAGGGCAGGCAGGCCCCGCGTAGCGTAATCGACCCACTTTCAGCGGGTAGCTGATCCCGAATTATCAGGGCGACAGCCGGAACCCGAGTGGCGGCGTTTGCTGTGTCCTTTCCGGGACACAGGTCGTGTCTAGGGGGCGGCGTCCACGCGCGCCACCTTGAGCGTATGCAGGCGGCGGCTGTCTGAGCGCAGGACGGTGAATTCAAAGTCATCGAAATGGACGCGCTCGCCGCGCTTGGGGAGGTGACCGAAGCGCGAGATGACCAGTCCACCTACGGTGTCGAATTCCTCGTCTGAAAAGTTCGCGCCCAGGGTCTGGTTGAAATCCCCGATTTCCGTCGTGGCTTTGACGCGGAATCCGCCGTCCTGCTCGCGGACGATGTTGTCCTCGGTTTCGTCGAAGTCGAATTCGTCTTCGATGTCTCCGACGATTTGTTCGAGAACATCCTCAATCGTTATCAGCCCGGCCACGCCGCCGTATTCATCGACGACGATGGCGATGTGGTTGCGATTGGACCGGAACTCCTTGAGCAGGACATTCAGCCGTTTGGATTCCGGAATGAACACCGCCGGACGCAGCATGCCGCGTATGTCGGCATCGTCCTCGGCATAATGGCGCAGCAAATCCTTCGCCAGCAGAATTCCGATGATGTCATCCCGGTCACGGTCGATCACGGGAAAACGTGAATGCGCGGTTTCGATGACACGGGGAATGAAACGCTCCGGTGCGTCGTTGATGTCGACCACGTCCATCTGCGCGCGCGGGACCATGATTTCGCCAACGCGCATCTCCGATACCTGCAACACGCCTTCGATCATGGCGAGCGCGTCGGCATCCATCAGGTTGTTTTCGTAGGCGCCGTGCAGCAGTTCAATCAATTGCTCGCGGTCTTCGGGTTCGCGCATCAACCAGTGGGAAATGCGCTCAAGCAGGCTCGGTTTAGTCTCAGGCTCCATGGGTCAGTCGTTGCGTGACAGGTAGGGATTGAGAATCTTGAAGCGCTTCAGTATAACGGCTTCGCGCGTTTCCATGATGACGGCATCCGCCGCGGCTTCGTGGCCGTAACCCTGCAAATGGAGCGCACCGTGGATGGTGAGATGCGCGTAATGATCGGCCAGCTTTTTGCCTTGCTCCGCAGCCTCCTTTTCCACCACCGGCGCGCACAGCACAATATCGCCGCCCAGAATGCCACCGCCCTGATCATCGCGGCTTATTTCACCGTATTCGAAAGTCAACACGTTGGTGGCGTAGTCCCGGTGGCGATAATCGCGGTTGAGCGCCTGTGCCTCGTCGGCGTCGACGATGCGCAAGGTGATTTCAGCAGAATGTTCCAGCGCGGCCCATACCCAGCGGCGGATTTGCGCGCGCGCGGGCAGATTCCCGGCAGTACTCGCGTATTGCACCGAGAGTGAGAGCGTGTTCATCGGCGATACCGGGCCGCACTGCTCAAATGCCGCATCGTCGGAAATGGCCGCTGCTTTCTAGCTTTTCTCGCGCGCACGACGGTCGGCATAGGCGGTGACGATGCGCTGCACCAGCGGATGACGCACCACGTCTTCGGCCTGGAAATGCGTGAAGGCGATACCCCGCACATCACTCAATACTTCCTGCACATCAACCAACCCGCTTTTCTGGTGCCGCTGCAAGTCGATTTGCGTCACATCACCCGTGACCACCGCCTTGGCGCCAAAGCCGATGCGGGTCAGAAACATCTGCATCTGCTCGGGCGTGGTGTTTTGCGCTTCGTCGAGAATGATGAAGGCGTGATTCAGCGTGCGTCCGCGCATGAAGGCAAGCGGCGCAACCTCGATGGTCTGGCGTTCCATCAGCCGCGCGACCTTGTCGAAACCCATCAGGTCGTAAAGTGCGTCGTAGAGCGGACGCAGATAGGGGTCGACTTTCTGGCTCAGGTCGCCCGGCAAGAATCCCAGCCGCTCGCCCGCTTCCACCGCGGGACGGGTCAGCACCAGCCGCTTTACCGGCTCACGTTCCAGCGCATCCACCGCGCAGGCGACAGCCAGATAGGTCTTTCCGGTGCCCGCAGGGCCGATGCCGAAGGTGATGTCGTGGTTCTGAATCTGTTCGATGTACTGGCCCTGGCGCGGGGTGCGTGCGCGCAGGTCAGCGCGACGGGTGCGCAGGACCGGTCCCGCGTCATCATCCGCGCGTCCGCGCGTAAGCTCGACCAGGCCGAGTTGAATGTCGTCAAGATTCAAGCCGTCGTGTGCGCGGTTGTAGAAATGCTCGATGGCTTGCGCTCCTTTCTCGGCCTGAAACTTTTCGCCGCTAACCCGAAAACTGGAACCCCTGCGGCTGATGGTCACATCGAATGCCGCCTCGATCTGGTGCAGGTTCTCGTCCATTGCGCCGCACAGATTGGCGAGCCGCCGGTTGTCTTCCGGGTGCAGGTTGAGCTCGACCACTTCAGCTTTCATGCATGGCCACCTCGCCCCGCAGACTGTTGCGGCAACGCGGCCGTAATCCTGACCTCGACAAACTGTCCGATCAAACGCGGCTGCCCGGCAAAATTGACGATGCGGTTATTGTCGGTACGCCCGGTCAGTTCCTCGGCGCGTTTCTTCGAGATGGCCCTCAACCAGAATGCGCTGACGTGTGCCCACCATTGCCCGGTTGACTTCTTGCGCCTGTGATTCGATCAGGCGCTGCAAGCGCTGGAGGCGCGCATTCTTCACTTCGGGCGGAACGTCGTCGGGATAATCCGACGCGGGCGTGCCGGGGCGCTTGCTGTAGACGAATGAAAAGCTGGTGTCAAACTCCAGTTCGGCGACGAGCTTCATCGTCGCCTCAAAATCGGCGCCGGTTTCGCCCGGAAATCCGATGATGAAATCCGACGAGAGGCACAAGTCGGGCCGCTGTTCACGCAGCTTGCGGATAATCGACTTGAATTCCAGCACCGTGTAACCGCGCTTCATCGCCGCCAGAATGCGGTCGGAGCCGGACTGGATCGGCAGGTGCAGATGCGACACCAGCTTGGGCAGCCGGCCATAGGCCTCGATCAGCCGCTGCGACATTTCGCGCGGGTGGCTGGTGGTGTAGCGGATGCGTTCCAGGCCAGGAATCTCGTGCAACATCTCCAGCAAAAAAGCGAAATCCGCCATGCTGCCGTCGTCGAGCGCACCCCGCCAGGCATTGACGTTCTGCCCCAGCAGGTTGATTTCCTTCACCCCGCGTCCGGCAAGGCCGGCCACCTCGGCAATCACATCGTCAAACGGGCGCGATACTTCTTCGCCGCGCGTATACGGTACGACGCAAAAGCTGCAGTATTTGGAGCAGCCTTCCATGATCGACACGATAGGCCGATGCGCCGTCCACCTTTGCGGGCGGCATGTGGTCGAATTTCTCGATTTCGGGAAAGCTGATATCGACCTGCGCGCGCCCGGACGTGCGGCGTGCCTCGAATCAGCTCCGGCAGGCGGTGCAAGGTTTGCGGGCCGAACACCACATCGACGTAGGGCGCGCGCGCCACGATCGCCGCGCCCTCCTGCGAGGCGACGCAGCCGCCCACGCCGATGATGAGATTGGGGTTGACCGCCTTCAGATGCCGCATCCGGCCCAGATAGTGGAAGACTTTTTCCTGTGCGTTCTCGCGCACCGAGCAGGTGTTGAACAGAATCACATCCGCATCTTCCGGCGTATCGGTGGGCGTGAGTCCTTCGGTAGCGCTCAGCACGTCGGCCATCTTGTCCGAGTCGTACTCGTTCATCTGGCAACCAAACGTTTTGATGTAGATCTTGCCTGACATGGCGCGAGCCGGGTGGGGAGGATAGAGCGATTGTAGACGGGAAGAGGGAGTGGTGGTGATGAGTGGACTTGAACCACCGACCTACGGATTATGAATCCGTCGCTCTAACCGACTGAGCTACATCACCCGCATGTTCGGACAAAGAGCCGCCGAAAAGGGCCGCATTTTAGCGGATTTCACTCACCCCTGTCAAAGTTCGGATCATTACTGGGGGCGCAATCGCGCCAGTTCATCGAGCAGGTTCAGCAGCAACTCTCGCCCCAGTGCGCCCATGCCATGGCTCAATTGATCGGCATCGCGCTCGCCATTTACCAGCCGCCGCATGATGCCGCCGAGTCGCGCCATGTCGCCCCCCGCTTTCGTCATCTGTTCGGCCATGTTGGCCAGCGCGGACAGCGCTTGCGCATCGCCCCGTGCGGAGGCGTCAATAAGCGATGCCAGGCCCGGGGCGGCGGCGCTGCCATCGGGCCGGGTATCAAGCGGAGGCAGCGTGGCCGGATTGTCGATGCCGCGCAGGATCGCGTCCAGCAGGATGCGGTCTTCCGCGTCCAGACCGAGCGTTAGCGTCGTATCGCGACGACCGTCCACGACCTGGCGCAGCGCGCTCGCCAGCCGAGTCCAGCCGGCTTCCTCGGCGGCCTGGAGCTGCCCCATCAAATCCGGAATCTGGCTGCGGTCACGGCAAGCGTTAACGACGGTGTGGATGAAATGCGCGTGGACGCGCAGCACTTGTTCGACGGCGGGCGGAAGTTGAGCCATGGCGGGGGTCAGAGGTCGGGGGTCAGGCAATTTTCCGGCGCGCTGACGGAATTGGCAATCGTTGCGTGCATGGGTATTTTTGCGATTTGCCAGTGCGTACGCGCCCACGCCAGGAGCTCGTCCGGGGCGGCGCCGGCAAGTTCAGCAGGCGGCGTATGGCCGAGTGCGGCAAGTGCCTGGGTCATCATGACGCCTCTCCCGGTTTCGGGCAGGGCGGGCGCAAGGGTCTGCTTGGACAGCTTCTGCCCCGCGGCGTTGGTGATGAGGGGTACATGCGCATAAACCGGCGTCGGCAGGCCGAGCAGGGTTTGCAGATAGATCTGGCGCGGGGTGTTCCACAGCAAGTCCGCACCGCGCACGACATGGGTGATGCCCTGAAAGGCGTCGTCCACCACCACCGCCAGCTGGTAGGCGAACAGGCCGTCGGCCCGGCGGACGACAAAGTCGCCGACCCCGGTGTCGAGGGATTGTGTGAGATGGCCGAACACGCGGTCGGTGAACTGAATTCGCGCCCCGGAGACATTCACCCGCCACGCGCGTGCAGTCTGTCCCGGCGCCAGTCCGGCCCGGCAGGTCCCGGGATAGACCGGCTCGCCCTCGGCATTGCGCGGGACATCCGCCAACTGGCTGCGGGTGCAGGCACAGGGGTAGGTCAGCCCCGTTTCGCGCAGGCGGTGTAATGCTGCTTCATAGGCGGCATCGCGGCGGGATTGGACCAGGCACGCTGCCGTCCCAGTGCAAGCCGTAGCCATCAAGCTGGCGCAAAATCGTGTCGGCCACGCCGGCCACGCAGCGCGGGCGGTCGAGGTCTTCCATGCGCACCCGCCACTGCCCGTCCGCCGCGCGCGCGTCCAGCCAGCTCGCCAGAGCGGCGGCGAGCGAGCCGGCGTGCAGGGGGCCGGTGGGCGAGGGGGCGAAACGGCCGACGTAGCGCATCCGCGCATTATCGCCCCGGAGCGTGGCTTATTTGTACGTGTATTCCACGCTGACCCAGCCATTGCGTCCCGGCAGGGGATAGGCGGCAAAGCGGTCTGGGACGAAGCTGCTGTGCACGGCGTAGGTGTAATAGTGTTCGTCGAACAGGTTGTTGAGCGCGGCCGCCAGTTGCCAGTTGCCGATTTGTCGAATCATCTTGAGATCGACCACGGTGTAGGCCGGAATCTTCTGGTCGAAGCGGTTGGTCTCGTCGTTGTCCATCAACTGGCTGCCGACGTAACTGGCGTCGGCGGAGAGCCGGGTCTGCGCGTCGATATGCCACACGGCGCCGAGGGACAGCTTGTTGCGCGGGACCAGGGGGACGTCCTTGCCGTCGAGCGCGACGCCGTTGAGCGTGCCTCCGGTGAATTGTGCATAGGCCAGCGTATAGGCCGCGCTCAGGTCCACCGAACTCAGACGGGCATGCGCCTCGAGTTCCAGACCATAGCGTGCAAGTGGCGGCAGGTTGGTGTTGCCGATGCCGGTGCTGTAGACGTCGAGATGAATTTCGTCTTTCACCCGCATGTAATACGCCGCGGTGCGCAGCCGGTTGGCGCCGCTGCCCCATTCCCAGCCAAGCTGGGCGTCCTGCGAGGTCTGCGGCTTGAGGAACTGGAATTCGCGCGCGAACGCGGGCGAGAATTCATACGTTTCGTCCACGGTGGCGAAGCGAAAGCTGCGCGCCAGCCGGGCGAAGAGCGCATGCTGAGGCATCAGGCGATGATTGAGTCCCAGTTCCCAGGCATATTGCGTCTCGTCCTGGCTGCCGGGCGGCGCGCCGCTGCCGAACAAGGCGCCAGGCGCTGCGGGGTCGTACTGGTCCTGCGCCTGGATTTCAAACCACTCGTAGCGGCCGCCCAGCGTCAGGCGCGTGGCCGGGCTCAACTGCATCTCGTCCCGGGCATACAGGGCGGCCGTGTTCTGGTCGGCTGTCACGCGGTTGATCGGGGTGTCGATATTCGCTTCCGCATTCGAGGTGTCCAGACGATAGTCCCACCACTGGAAGTCGGCGCC
Source organism: uncultured beta proteobacterium (assembly GCA_963726485.1). Lineage (GTDB taxonomy): Bacteria > Pseudomonadota > Gammaproteobacteria > Burkholderiales > Thiobacillaceae > Thiobacillus. The sequence continues at coordinate 460,969 of CAVSCL010000038.1, forward strand.
CAGGATCAGGCTGTGCGCGATGCCGCCTGCATCGAATGGCAGCCGGGTCCGCGGCGCGAAACTCCACATGTCGAGACCGGCGTCACGGTAGTCGGGAAAGCCGCCGAAGTCGAAATAGGATCGCTGCTGCTTGTTGCGATAGTCCAGATCGAGCATGACCTCGTTGCGGCCGAACCCGAACCGGCCATTCAGCCCCCCCTGATAGCCCTCGCGTTTGGCCCAGTCGAGCGGGGTGTTGGTGCCTTGCGGATCGTCGGCGACCTGGTTCAGGCCGATGCTGGGCTGAACCAGCCGGGGGCCGGGCAGGCGCAAGTCCTGGGTGGCGCCACCGAACTTGAAGACCAGTTCGCCGAGGCCGTGTTTCCAGCGCGCATCGCCATACAGGCTGCTTTGCGTGTTCGCGTTGTTGTCGCGCCAGCCGTCGGAACGGTAATGATCGGCGGCGATACGGATACCGGCAGTCTCGCCGGACAGGTTGCCGCTCAACTGGTAATCCTGGGTGTCGAAACTGCCCAGTTGCAGTTTGCCTGTAGCCTGGTTGGGCAGCCCGAAGGGGGAGCGGGTGATGATGTTGATGACCCCGGCCACGGCGCCCGCGCCATGCAGCACGCTGGACCCGCCGCGCACGATCTCGATGCGCTCGATGGCGGAAAGCGGCAGCGCCGACCAGTCGATATCGGAGAAGTCGATATCGTTCAGGCGACGGCCATCCAGCAGGATCAGCGTGTTCTGTCCGGCGGCGGCACCAAAGCCGCGCAGGTCGACCACGCTGACGGCGGCATTGTTGCCATACAGGTCGCGCATGCCGATGCCGGCCTGTTCCGCGAGTATCCCGGGCAGCGTGGCCGAAGGATTGTTTTCGATGTCCTGCCGGGTAATCACTGTGGTGTTGGCTGTCTGGCCGGACAGCGTTTGCGGAAACCGGGTGGGCGTGACGACGATGGTGTCGTCCACATAAACCGGCAGGTCTTCCGCCAGGACGGGCAGGGCGGTGCTCAGGGCGAGCGCCAGAATGGGGTACCGCATGATTGTTCCTTGTATCCATCGCCCGGGTCCCCGCGGGCGCAACCGTGAATGTACCGCGGAACGACGCGATTATTTGGGGAAGGTCGCGCGCGGCATGTCCAGGCCGGTATCCGGGCTCGCGCATGAGGCGTTTCGCCTTCCCGCTCATACGAGCAGTGGCTGATTGAAACGCCGGACAACAACGCTTACCGTTGCGGGGGCAGCACAGGCATGGCGGGATTGAATCCGCGCACCTGTTTCCCGTTTAACCCGTTTGGGATGGAATCCATGCGGGCACCTGATGATTTCCATTATACGGTGGCGGCAATTGACCGGGCATGAATCGCCCCCTATAGTTGCCGCCATGAACGGGGAACTCGACATTCTCGAAGCCAAAGTCCGACAGGTCGCCGATTTGTGTCAGACCTTGCGGCGCGAAAACCTGGCCTTGCGCCAGCAGCTTCTCGCTGCGCAGCAGGACAATAAGCAGATGAGTGTCCGCCTCGATTCCGCGAAAACCCGGCTGCAAACCCTGCTCGATAAACTGCCCGAAGACGCCTGATGGCCGCCCCACGCTCGATTGAAATCCACATTCTCGGCCGTGCCTACAAGGTGGCCTGCACCCGGGAACAGGAAACGGCGCTGATTGCGGCTGCGGACTATCTGGACGAAAAGATGCACGAGATTCGCGACAGCGGCAAAGTCATTGGCGCGGAGCGCATTGCCATCATGGCGGGGCTCAATCTTGCGCATGATGTGTTAAGCAAAGGCGGCGGCAGCTTGGTCGAGGATGCACGCGCGCGTTTGAACCACTGCAACACCTTGTTGGACGCGGTACTGGAAGAACAGGACAAACTCTTCTAGAATTGAGGCGCTCCCTGCGGTGTTCGCGAAGGCTGCAATTCCTTTGTACCAATGCGCTTGCGCTCGGTTGCGGCACATTCATCTGCCGGTGTGCGTGTTCCAAGCGAACGTGCCTGAAAGCAGAGTCGCTGCGACCTCCTTGAACCGAGGTTCAAGGATAGTGGCCGGTCGGCACAGGCGGGGAGCCCATCAATCAGTCGTGTGTCAGGTATTGGGGCGTGGCACTTGCTCCCCCTTGGGGGCGGCCGGCACCTCGCAGGAGTGGAGGTTTGGGCATGCGGTCTTTTGCGGCTTTGGGATGCATCAGCCATTTTCTCCGAAGCCTCATTTGAGGCGGCCGTTGCTAACCGGGGTTTCCTGAAAAGGGTGATCGCAGTGTTACCCCTGTTTCGACTTGCCAAATGACATGGACAAATCCACTTTACGGCGTCAGCTCAAGGCCGCTCGCAGCGCGGTCAAACCCGATGCGCGCCGTGACGCTGCGCGCAGCGTGTTACGGCTGGCCTTGCGCCGCGGCCTGCTGTTGCGAGCCCGGCGCATCGGTTTCTATCTGCCGCAGGGCGCGGAATTCGACGTGCTGCCCCTGCTGAATCAGGCACTGTGGATGAAACGGACGTGTTGCCTGCCGGTTATTTCTGGCGGCCATGGCCGGGCGTTGCGCTTTGCGCGTCTGGACGGCCGCAATCCGATGACGGCGAATCGTTATGGCATTCCGGAACCCTGGGACCCGCAGCCCCTACGTGCATGGCAGCTGGATCTGCTGTTTGTGCCGCTGGTGGGATTTGACAGCAGCGGCCATCGTCTGGGTATGGGGGGCGGCTATTACGACACGACCCTGGCGTATCTGCTGCGACGCAGGCTGTGGCGTAAGCCGCTGCTGATCGGGGTGGGCTATGAATGCCAGCGGGTGGAGACGCTGCCCAGCGACCCGTGGGATACCCCGCTGGATGCTGCGCTGACGGAACGCTGTCTGACCCGTTTCAGGCGGACGGATCAGTAACGCTGGGGCGGCTGCCAGAAAAGCGGAGCAGCCTTGTAGCTTTCCTTGTTGCCGGTTGTATCGACAGACATGCGCATCCAGCCCAGATAGCTTTTGGGGTCAAACCATGCCTGCATGGTTTTGAATATGCGTCCGTCCGCGGTGACTTTCATCCACTGCATGGGAATGGCGGGATTGAGCATGGCCAAAGCGGGCGTTATGAAACGTGGGTCGCTCATGGCTTTCATCCAGCATTGTGTTTTTTTCGGATCGATCTCCCGACTCAGAATGGCCTCCTGGAATCTTGGATCCAGCGAGGAATAGAGTTGGTCGGCGAATATTTGCGACTCAGCCGTCCGGGAAGAATTATTGAGCATGGCCGCGCCTCTGGCCTGTTCCAGCGCCTTTAGCCAGGCTTCTGGGTTGGCGCTCATGGCGATGGCGGAGGACAGAAACCCAGGCTCGGTCATGGCATCCGCTCGATCCAGTCCCTGCCGCGGCTGGCGCACCTGACTCATCTTTATGGGTGCATTCATCACCCGTTCGGCACGCGGAGTCTCGGCCGGAACGGGGAATGCAGGCTCATCATCCTGTGCCAAGGCCGAGCCTGCGGTACAGAGCGAAAACAAGATCGTCAGGGTCTTGAGTAGCATGGCCAACATTATACTAAATTCCAACGACAAAACCCCGGCCAGTGGCCGGGGTTTTGTCGTTGTTGCGAAACGGCCGGAATTACTTGGCGGCGGGTGCAGGAGCAGCTGCCGGGGCCGGAGCGGCCGCGGGAGCGACAACACCCATCGGGGCCAGGAACATGGCGGGGTTGAACGCATTCATCACGTTGCCGTAGGCGTTCGGATCGATCATCGCACCCATGGGGCCGTAGGTCTGGGGATTGACCGCAGCGTTCATCCAGTTGGTGTACAGGGCGGGGTTCATCGGTGCCATCATGGCGTTCATGGCCTGGGGCTGCATGGGAGCCGTCATCCAGTTGGCGTACATGCCGGGGTTCATCGTCTGCATGCCCATGTTAAGGAGACGGGGATCCAGCGGCGACATCATCCACTTCATGTAGAGGTTCGGGTTAATGAACGGAGCCATGGCGGCAGTGTAGAAGTTGGGGTCCATCGCGGCGCCCATCCACTTCATGGAAACAGCGGGATCCATGAATTGCATGTAGTTCTGGAACATGGCCGGGTTCATCATGCCGGCCATGAAGCGCAGAGACGTGTTGGGGTTCATCATGGCGTTGGCCATGGCGATCGAGGTGGCGGGATCGGTCACGGCCGTCATCCAGGGCACGAAGGTCTTGGGATCCTTGAATGCGGAAGCGTTCTGGGTTGGATCGGTCATCTTGGCGACCCAGGCATCCGCGCTGGTGGGGGTTGCCGTGGCGGCGGGGGCGGCAGCGGGAGCGCTACCGTTAGCGAAGGCAACGGAAGAGACAGCGGCAGCGATCAGGGCTGCGGTCAGTTTGGCAATTTGCATTTTATGACTCCAGGTTAGGACTTGGGTTAGGGAACAGAACAACAACAAAACAACTCAAATATCGAGAAGAAATATTAGCATATTACGTTATATCGAAAATAATGATTTGTTGTTGTTTTGGAGACAGAATTACAAATATGTATCAAAATAACAACAACCATTTCATCCCAGATACGCGATGCGCACGGCGGGATTGGTGGACAGTGCTGCGGCGCTGCCGCTCAGGGTAATGGCGCCGTTCTCCAGAACGTAGCCACGGGCACAGGTTTTCAGCGCAAGATTGGCGTTCTGTTCAACCAGGAAGACCGATACGCCGCTGGCGGCAATTTGCCTGATGATGTCGAATACCGCCTGCACCATCAACGGCGCCAGCCCCATGCTCGGTTCGTCCAGCAGGAGCAGGCGCGGCCGCGCCATGATCGCGCGTGCCAGGGCCAGAATTTGTTGTTCCCCACCCGAAAGCAGTCCGGCGACTTGTCCGTGCCGTTCAGCCAGGCGCGGCAGCAGCGCGTAAACCTGCTCAAGATCGTGCTGCACGCCGGCCTGGTCGCGGCGGCTGTACGCGCCCATCAACAGGTTCTCGGCCACCGACATGCGCGGGAATACGCCACGGCCTTCGGGCACGAGCGTCAGCCCGAGCCGGGCAATGTCGTGCGCCGCATGACGGGTGATGGCTCGTCCGCTGAAGTGAATGACGCCGCCACTGGGCGCAATAAGGCCGCTGATGGCTTTGAGCGTGGTGGTCTTGCCCGCGCCGTTGGCGCCGATCAGACACACCATTTCACCTTCGCCGATTTCCAGGCTGATTTCTCGCACGGCCTGGATGCCGCCATAGGCGACCGAGAGATTACGGATTGCCAGCAAGGCACTCATTGGCCTTGCTCCCCCGCCCAAATCTTGCCCCGCAAGCGGGGCGGGCGGGGAATCCGTGGAGCAGTGCTCCACGCCCGCGCCGCCGGATCGGGGTGCAACCCGATCCGCGGAGTGCGGAGCGCGGGACAAAGGCAATGCCCCACAAGCGGACTCCGGCTTTGTCCCCGCAAGGAGGAGGCCGATGCGTGTCCAACGGCAGCGCCGTTACCGTTTCGCGCTCCGGGCTGAAGCCCTAAAGGACTCCGATCCGCTACGCGCTGAAGCGCGTGCGGAATCGTATGCCCAAGAAAATTCGACGCCCTCATGCTGCCTCGTCGCCCAGATAGGCAGCGATGACTTTGGGGTCACGGCTGACCGTTTGGGGGCTGCCTTCGGCGATTTTCACGCCGTAGTCGAGCACGGCCAGGCGGTCGCACAAGCCCATTACCAGTTTCACATCATGTTCGATCAGCAACAGGGTGAGACCACCTGCCTTGAGTTCTAGCAGCAGTTCGCGCAATGCGGCGCGCTCAGCCGGATTCATCCCGGCGGCGGGTTCGTCCAGCGCCAGAATCTTCGGTTCGGAGGCCAGCGCGCGGGCAACTTCCAGCCGCCGCTGATCGCCGTAGGAGAGGTGCAAGGCCAGGCGCTGGGCGTGGCGTTCGATGCCGACTCGCCGCAGCAATTCATGGGCGCGCTGACGGTTGTCGGCCTCCTCCGCGCGGGTGGCCGGGGTGCGCAGCACGGCGCCGAATACGCCCGAGCGGGTGCGCGCATGGCGCCCGACCATGACGTTTTCCAGTGCAGTCATGTGCGCAAAAAGGCGGATGTTCTGGAACGTTCGGGCGAGACCGCATTGCAGTACCTGATGCGGTTTGGCCCCATCGAGCCGGATGTTGCCCAGCCGGATTTCGCCGCGGTCGATCGTGTACAGTCCGGTCAGCGCGTTGAACAGCGTGGTCTTGCCTGCGCCGTTGGGGCCGATCAGACCGAAAATCTCCCGCGCGTTGACGCTCAGTGAAATGTCCGACAATGCCTGCAAGCCGCCGAAGGCCTTGGACACGCCCGTGACTTCCAGCAGCGCGCTCATTTTGTCATGTCGGCGAGACTCGCCCGCTCCTGTTCAAGAATATCGCCGGTTGCCGCCAGTTCGCGGCGGCGACGCCTGGAGGGAATCAGCCCGGCAGGGCGATACAGCATGACCGCCACCAGCGCGAAACCGAACAGCAGCATGCGCAGGTCGGCTGGGTCGACGTATACCTGGCCAAACAGCGAACGCTGCAGGTCGCCGGTATAGCGCAGCGCCTCGGGCAGCAACGTCAGAACCACTGCGCCGAAAATCACCCCGGGAATATGCCCCATGCCGCCCAGCACGATCATGCACAGGATCATGATCGACTCCATCAAATTGAACGACTCCGGACTGATGAAGCCCTGGAAACTGGCAAACAGCCCGCCGGCCAGTCCGCCGAAGGTCGCCCCCATGGCAAACGCCAGCAGCTTGAGATTGCGGGTGTTGATGCCCATCGCGGCGGCGGCGATTTCGTCTTCGCGGATGGCCACCCAGGCCCGGCCGATGCGCGAGTTCTCCAGTCGCATGGAGATGAAAATCACCGCCAGCGCCAAGAGCAGGAACAGATAATAGTAGCGATGCGCGCCGCTTAAAACGAACCCGAACAGCTCGCTCGCCCGGGACAGTGGGTCGCCGGCGAGATAAACGGGGTCGATCAGGTTGATGCCCTGTGGCCCATTGGTGATATTGACCGGCTTGTTCAGGTTGTTCAAGAAAATGCGGATGATTTCACCGAAGCCGAGGGTGACGATGGCGAGATAATCGCCGCGCAGCCGCAAGGTCGGCGCGCCCAGCAGCACGCCGAACAGGGCCGCCAGCCCCGCCCCCATGCGGCAGGATCGCCCAGAACGGCAGATGCAGGCCAAAGTGCGGGCTCGCCAGCCAGGCATAGACATAGGCGCCTATTGCATAGAAGGCGACGTAGCCAAGATCGAGCAAGCCGGCATAACCGACGACGATGTTGAGCCCCAGCGCGAGCATCACATAGAGCAGGGCAAAATCGAGCAACCGCACCCAGGAGCGCCCCAGACCTGCGTCAACCAGAAACGGCAGAAGGGCAAGGCCCGCCGCCAGCAGGCTGTAGGTGAGCCAGGCCCGGGCGTTTCGGGTCAAGCCATCATGCACGTTCGGCAACCCGTTCCCCCAATAGCCCGGATGGCCGGAATACCAGCACGGCAATCAGCACGAAAAACGCGAACACGTCCTGATAATTGCTGCCGAGAAATCCGCCGGTCAGGTCGCCGATGTAACCGGCGCCCAGCGATTCGATCAACACCCAGCAGCAGACCGCCCAGCATTGCCCCGGCGAGGTTGCCGATGCCGCCCAGCACGGCTGCCGAAAAAGCCTTGAGGCCCAGCAGAAATCCCATGTAATAGTGCGCCAGACCATAGTAGGCGCTCACCATGACGCCCGCGATTGCAGCCAGCGCCGAGCCGATAACAAAGGTGGCGGCAATGACGCGATTGACATCCACCCCCATCAGGCTCGCCACCTGCCGGGATTGCGCGGTAGCCCGCATGGCGCGGCCAAGCCGGGTTTTCCGCACCATCAGGGTGAGCGAAAGCATGATCAGCACCGCCAGCACGAGAATGGCGATCTGCATATCGGTGATGGTCGCGCCGCAGAATCTCATGCCGGCCCTGCGGCAGGATGGCGGGAAAGGGGATGTACTGCTTGCCCCAGATCAGCATGGCGAGATTTTGCAGAATGATGGACACGCCGATGGCGGTGATCAGCGGCGCCAGTCGCGGCGCATTGCGCAGCGGCCGATAGGCCACGCGTTCGATCAGCAGGCCCAGCGCCATGCACACCGGAATGGCGACCGCCAGACCTGCGCCCAGTACCAGCTACGCCCGGCAGATCCGGGCGCCACCAGCGCCAGCGCGCCGATCACCGCCAGCGCCACCATCGCGCCCATCATGGTGATTTCGCCGTGCGCGAAATTGATGAGCTCGAGGATGCCGTACACCATGGTGTAGCCCAGCGCGACCAGCGCATAGACGCTGCCCAGCACCAGGCCGTTGATGAGTTGTTGCAGGAAAATGTCCATGCTTCGCGCGGGGTGCGCTGAACTACTTGCCGCTCTGCACCGTCTCCAGCGTCTGCCACTTGCCGTTTTTCACCTGATACAGGGTGACGGCGCCGCCGGTAATGTCACCCTTGGCATCGAAGCGGATGCGTCCGGTCACGCCCTGGTAGTCGGTTTTGGGAAGTTCGGCCAGGTATTTTGCAGGTTCGCTGGAATTGGCGCGTTTCATGGCTTCGACCAGCACATAGACGGCATCGTAGGCATAGGGCGCATAGTTCTGGATCTTGCCGTACTTGGATTCAAACTTGTTCTTGAAAGCCCGGCCGCCGGGCATGGCATCCAGCGGCAGGCCGGGGTTGGACGCCAGCGCGCCCTCGGCATCGGCGCCGGCCAGCTCAACGAACTTGGGGGTTTGCGCGCCGTCGCCGCCGAGGAATTTCGCCGTCATGCCGAGCTGCTTCATCTGCTTGATCATGGGCGCGGCCTGCGGGTCCATGCCGCCGAAAAACACCAGGTCGGGCGCCTTGCCCTTGATCGAGGTGAGGATGGCCATGAAATCGGTGGCGCGATCGGAGGTGTATTCACGCGCCACCACCTCGCCGCCCGCCGCTTTCGCCGCTTTCTCCACTTCGTCGGCCAGCCCCTGTCCGTATGCCGTGCGATCATCAATGATGGCGATTTTCTTTGCGCCCAGCCTGGACACGGCGTAATTGCCGAGCACGCTGCCCTGCTGCGCATCGTTGGTCATCACGCGATAGGCCGTCTTGTAAGCCGGCTGCGGTGTACGCCACTGCGGTGGCCGAAGGAGAAATCTGCGGGATGCCGTTGTCGGAATAAATCTTCGACGCCGGGTATGGTCGCGCCGGAATTGAGATGTCCGATCACCCCTGCCACACCTTCATCGACCAGCTTCTGCGCTACGGTGGTCGCGGTTTTGGGGTCGGCGCCGTCGTCCTCGCTCTTCAGTTCGAGCGTGACTTTCTTGCCACCGATCATCAAGCCTTTGGCATTGATTTCATCCAGCGCCAGCCGTGCACCGTTGTCGTTGTCGCTGGCCGAGATGCGCCTGCGGGCCGGTGAGCGGGGATACCTGGCCGATACGTACCGTCTGTGAACCGTCACTCTGCGGCTTGTCGCCGCAGCCTGTTGCCAGCCACACGGCTGCCACCAGTGTAGTCCAACGCAAGAATCGACCTGACATTTTGGCGCACTCCAAGCTTATGTTTTGGTGCCCGATTTATACCACAGCCCCTGCCTGCTTTGGGGAGGAGAGGACTTATTCCAATGACAACCGGACTTACTTTGAAGGCGCTGCCGGAGCCTTTTTCACAGCCGGCTGCTTTTTCGCCGCGCTGGATGACGGCATCGCCATCACCCAGGAGACGATGGTTGTTACGTCGGCTTCGGGCGCTTGCTGCGGCGGCATGGTCCTGTCGCCCCAAACACCGCTGCCGCCGCTTTTAACCTTGGCGACAAGTTTGGCCACCGCATCCTTGTCGCCTTTATATTTCTTGGCGACGTCCTTGAAAGCGGGTCCAAAAACTGTTTTATCCACACTGTGGCATGCCATGCAGCCACTCTTGGTCGCCAGATCCTGGTTGGCAAAAGCGGGGGATACAGCAAACGAAGCGAGTGCGATGAAAAGGCACAAATTAAGCATGGTGATCTCCGTGGAATAGAAAATAAAAAAACCGACGCAAGCGCCGGTTTTTCCAGAATGCATCGGCCATTTTCAACGATGCATCCATTGTACTGGGAAGGAAGAGAGCTCGGTTACTTCAGGCTCAGTATCCAGGCAACGATCGTCTTTACATCCGCGGGCTTGACCTGGGGATTGGGCGGCATGGGAACCTCACCCCAGACGCCCTTGCCGCCTTTTTCCACCTTGGCGACCAGCATGGCTTCGGCGCCCTTGTTGCCGGCGTATTTCTTGGCCACATCCTTGAAGGCGGGGCCGACGATTTTCTTGTCTACGCCGTGGCAGGACATGCAGGCGTTCTTCTGGGCCAGCGCCTGGCCGTCGTCGGCGGAGGCGACACCGGACAGAACCAGCAGGGCAGCGGATGCTGCGGTAAGAATCAAGGATTTCATGTGTATTCTCCAAAAAATTCCGGGGTGGAAGGTGCGCAGGTTTTCATCGCGATTGCAATTTTAAGGGATATACCATCCAACGCAAGTAGTGGATTTGGTTAATATTTACCAAGCGGACGTGAAACAATCAATGATGCATCGTCAAAAATGGCCGAAGCATGTTGACATGACGCCTGACGGCGACAGCCTCACCTCAGGTGTTCAAGGCAAGCTCAAGCGCATGGATATCGGAAATCGGAGCCTGACAGACAGCCTTCCAGCACACCCATGCGCTGGCCTGGGCCGACTCTGGCCTGGCCAGCGCTTCCGGCAGGCTTAGCCCGTTGGGAAGCGCCAGCAGGATGTCGCGCCCTGACTGCTGCGGCGTCAGTGCAAGCCGCCAGGTGGCAACTTCCTCGGCCGGGCCGCGCAATACAACCACGCGCGGGGGATGCAGGGTGTCCTCCAGTACCGCCAGCAGGGTCGGAAAGGCGATCGGCTGCTGCGCCAGTTGTGGGTAGAACAGGCGCAAACAGCGCTCGCTGGCCGCAAGGTAGCGCGACTCGCCCAGCAGCCACCCCAGGCGCTGCAGGGCATAGGCCGCCACCCCGTTGCCCGAGGGCGTTGCGTTATCGTAGCCCGGCTTGGGGCGGTGGATGAGCGTTTCATGGTCGTGGCTGGTGAAGAAGAATCCGCCTTGTTCGGCGTCCTCGAAATGCGCGAGCAGGGCATCGGCGAGTGCACGCGCCCACTCCATGTCCTGTGGACGGTACTCCGCCTGCGTCGCTTCCAGCAGCGCATCGAGCAGAAAGGCGTAGTCATCGAGATAGGCGTTGAGCCGGGCTTCGCCCTGCTTGAAGTTCGCCAGCAGGCGGCCATTTTTCCAGACCTGGGCATGCAGAAAATCAGTTGCATCGAATGCCGCGGCGATCCAGTCCGGACGCTGCATTACCCGCCCGGCGTGGGCCAGTCCCTGAATCATCAAGGCATTCCAACTCGTGAGCTGTTTGTCGTCGCGACCGGGGCGGATGCGCCGCTCGCGAGCGGCAAAAAGCGTTGTCCGCGCGGAGTTCAGTCGTGCGGTGGCCTCCTCGTCAGACAAACCCAGATCACGCGCAATCCCGGCCAGCGGCCGGGCGATGAGGGGGTTCCAGGCGGTGTTCTCGAAATTGGCGGGGCGGTCAAAGCCGTAGTACGGCGCGGCGACGGCGTACTCCTCCGAACTCAGCAGCGCCTGCACCTGCTCCGGCGTCCACACATAGAACCTGCCTTCATGGCCTTCCGAATCCGCATCCAGCGCGGAATAGAAGCCCCCCTCCGGCGCGCGCATCTCGCGCAGCACCCATCCGGCAATGCCGGTCGCGGCGTCCCTGAACCCGGGTTCACCGGTCAGCGCCCAGGCATCGGCATACAGACTCAACAATGGGCCATTGTCGTAGAGCATTTTTTCAAAATGCGGGATCGCCCACTGCGCATCGACCGAATAGCGGCAAAATCCGCCGCCCAGATGGTCGCGCACGCCGCCTTCGGCCATTTTGCGCAGGGTGAACAGCGCCATTTCCTGCGCCGGGGTGTTGTGAGTGCGCTGCGCTTCGCGCAGCAGCATGAACAGTTCGCCCGGACGCGGAAACTTGGGCGCACGCGAAAAGCCGCCCCACACCGGGTCAAACGCGAGTGCCAGGTCGGCAACGGCCTGGCTCAAGGGCGCGTCGCTGAAGCGCGCAGACGGGTCGGCCTGGGGGTGCTGCCGCGCCAGCGCATCGCACACGGCGGCGTTTTGCGCGACCACTTCACCGCGCCGCTCGTGCCAGGCGCGGGCAATGTCTTCCATCAGGCTGATAAAGCCCGGCAACTGATAACGCGGGGTTTTTGGGAAGTAAGTGCCCGCATAGAACGGCGTCTGGTCGGGTGTGAGAAATACCGTCAACGGCCAGCCGCCGCCACGCTGCGTCAGCAACTGGTGTGCCGACTGGTAAATCTGGTCGAGGTCGGGGCGTTCTTCCCGATCCACCTTGATATTGACGAACAGGCGGTTCATCACCGCAGCGACTTCCGCATCCTCAAAGCAGTCGTGCGCCATGACATGACACCAGTGACACGCCGAATAACCGACCGACAGCAGGATGGGCTTGTCCTCCCGGCGTGCTTTCTCCAGCGCCTCGGCGCCCCAGGGATACCAGTCCACGGGGTTGGCGGCGTGTTGCAGCAGGTAAGGACTGGTTTCAGTGGCGAGACGGTTTGGCATAAGCGAATAATAGTTGATAGAATCAGTCAACAATCGTACGCTTATCTTCAATGGTGCATTGGCCATTTTTGACGATGCATTTTCTTGAGCAGGAGTGTTGTCTATGTCACTAGCCTTATTTGCCGCCGCCGAGTCGGGCGATGCCGCCCAACTCCGCAGCCTGCTGGAAGCAGGTTGCAGCCACGCGGCCCTCGACCATGCCGGTGAAACCGCCTTGATGCACGCCGCCCATGGCGGCCATCTGGAAGCCGTTCAGGTGCTGCTCGCCCACGGCGCCGAGGTCAATTTCAAGTCCGAACACGGCTGGACCGCGTTAGCCCGTGCCGCCTACAACGCCGAGACCGGATGCGGTTTCCCGCAGGTCATCGCCGCCTTGCATGAAGCCGGAGCGGAACTCGATCCGCGCATTTTCTTCGGCATCACCCCCTTGATGCTGGCCGCGGGCGGCGGCGACGCGGGCGTGGTCGAGTGGCTCATCAACGCCGGCGCCGACGTGCTTGCCGCCAACGAAGGCGGCCGTACCGCGCGCATGATGGCAAACGACAAGTTCTACGTGGACGTGATCAACCTGCTGACCGACGCCGAGCGCCAGTTGGGTGTGTCGGAAGAGGGTTCCTGCTCATCGGGCAAAAAAGGGGTGAAGCCTCAGGTGGTGAATTTGATGAAGCCGACGACACATTAAGGCGGCGCTGATTCATCTGGTCCGAGGCGAGCCAGCCGTTCCATGAGTGGAAACACCGCCTTTGCGATTTATGCGCTGCAATACGCTCTGCTCGTTCGGCTGGTTCACGACTCAGGACGAACGACGGGAATAATAATTCAGCGCTTCCCGAGGGACGGGAATAACTGGGCGGCAACGCCATTGATTCACCGCAATACCACCCGCTCCACCACGTACAACAAGGCCGCAACCGCGCCCACCATCAGCGCAAAGCGCAACACCCGCCCGATGTAGCCGAGATATTTTGGGTTGCGGGTAAACAGCCAGGCCAGACCAAGCGCCGCCACGGCAATCAGCAGCGCGACGATAATCAGGCGAATGACGATCATCAGGCGGGCAAAGGATGCAGCCGTACAAACGCCTCGGGCACGTCCTCGATGCGGTCAAAGCTGACGAACTCCCAGGATTCCTTGTGTTCCAGCAGTTCTCGTAACAGCGCGTTGTTGAGCGCATGGCCGGATTTATAGGCCTCGAAGGCGCCGATGATGGGGTGGCCCAGGAGATACAGGTCGCCGATGGCGTCGAGCACCTTGTGTTTGACGAACTCGTCGTCGTAGCGCAATCCGTCGTTGTTCAGCACGCGAAACTCGTCCATGACGATGGCGTTGTCGAGCGAGCCGCCCAGCGCGAGACCGCTGTTGCGCAGATATTCGACCTCGTGCATGAAGCCGAAGGTGCGGGCGCGCGCCACTTCCTTGATGTAGGCGGTCTCGGCAAAGTCTATGCGTGACCGTCTGGGCGCTCTTGTCGAACACGGGGTGGTCGAAATCGATGGTGAATTCGATTTTGAAACCATGGTGTGGGGCGAAGCGCACCCATTTGTCGCCGTCGTGCACTTCGATCGGCCGGGTGATGCGCACGTATTGCTTGGCGTGCGTCCTGCTCGTCGATGCCTGCGGATTGCAGCAGGAACACGAACGGGGCGGAGGAACCATCCAGAATCGGCACTTCCGGCCCGGTCAGGTCGACCATCGCATTGTCGATGCCCAAGCCCGCCAGCGCGGACATCAGATGTTCGACTGTGGCCACCTTGGCCGTGCCCGATTCGAGCGTCGGAACACAGGCGCGTATCCGTGACCAGATAGGGATCGGCCTTGATGTCGGCGGCAGGATTCAAGGTCCATGCGCCGGAATACGATGCCGGTATTCGACTGCTGCCGGGCGTAAGGTCATCTCGACCTTGACGCCGGAATGCAGCCCGACGCCCGTGGCGCGGATCGGGTTTTTAAGGGTGCGCTGTTTGATCATTATTTCATTTTAGCCACTTGCAGCCTTCACCCCAACGTTCATCCCGACTCGACTATGCATTGATTCCCTGCCGGCCCGAGCCCCCTGCGGTGCAAGCCTTGTCAGTCCGCCTGCTTGCGCAGAAAGGCCGGGATATCCAGGGTTTCGATACCGGACTGCTCCATCGCATGAATCGTGCGCTCGCGGCGGCTTTTGATCACGTTGGGCAGTGTCATCGCCGGCCGCCCATCGTGACCGGCAAGTCGTCGGTGCCGGTGCGGATGATCATGCATCGGCTTGGTCTGCATGACGTGCAACGGGCTGCCCAGGCCGGTGGCGACCATGGTGACGCGCAGGGCGTCTTCCATGCTGTCGTCGAGCACCTGGCCGACGATGACGGTGGCTTCTTCGGCGGTGAAGCCCTTGATGGTGTTCATCACCTCGTGGATTTCCGCATCTTCACGGTGGACGATGCGGTGATGTTGACCAGCACGCCGCGCGCACCGGCGAGGTTGACGTCTTCCAGCAGCGGGCTGGCCACGGCCTGCTCGGCCGCGATCCGCGCGCGGTTTTCGCCGCTGGCCTGAGCCGAGCCCATCATCGCCATGCCCATCTCGCTCATCACGGTGCGCACGTCGGCAAAGTCGACGTTGACCAGACCGGGACAGTTGATGACTTCGGCAATGCCGCCGACCGCGCCGTGCAGCACATTGTTGGCGGCCTTGAAGGCATCGAGCATGGACACATCATCGCCCAGCACCTGCATCAGCTTTTCGTTGGGGATGATGATCAGCGAATCGACATGCCTGCGACAGCGCCTCGATGCCCGGCGTTGGCGGCCCGCACGCGCTTGCCTTCGAACATGAAGGGCTTGGTGACGACCGCCACGGTCAGGATGCCGAGTTCCTTGGCCACTTCGGCCACCACCGGCGCGGCACCGGTGCCGGTGCCGCCGCCCATGCCGGCGGTGATGAACAGCATGTCGGCGCCGTCGATCAGTCTCGGCGATGCGCTCGCGGTCTTCCAGCGCCGCTTCGCGGCCAACGTCGGGATTGGCGCCGGCGCCGAGTCCCTTGGTCACCCCATTGCCCAGCTGCAACTGCACCTTGGCCTGGTTGCGCTTGAGCGCCTGCGCATCGGTGTTGATGGCGATGAATTCCACGCCGCTCAAACCCGAGTTGATCATGTGATCGACCGCATTGCCGCCGCAGCCGCCCACGCCTATCACCTTGATCACCGCATCCAGGGTATCCACATCCATCAGTTCAAACATGCTTGCTCTCCTCATAAATTTCCAAAACCCAAACAACTCAACACTTTGACGTGTTTGCTCCAAGCCTTGAGCACAACCATCAAAACCCGATCAGCAGCCGGTTGTCCGGCTGCGTAGAAATTGCCCTTGAACCAGCTCTTCATCCGTTCCAATATGTCCTTGAAGCTGCTGCCGGAGAGCTTCGGCGAATCTCGCCCGCGCGCTTCCAGTCCGGCCATCAGCAGGCCCATGCTGGTGGCGTAGCGCGGGTTGTGCATGACCTCCGCCAGCCCGCCCTGGTAACGCGGCCAGCCCAGCCGCACCGGCATGTGGAAGACTTCCTCGCCCAGCTCGACCATGCCCTGCATGGCGGCCGAGCCGCCGGTGATGACGATGCCGGAGGACAGCAGCTCCTCGAAGCCGCTGCGCCGCAATTCGGCCTGTACCAGCGAATACAGCTCTTCCATGCGCGGCTCGATGAATTCCGCCAGGGTTTGCCGCGACAGGGTGCGCGGAGGCCGGTCGCCGATGCCCGGCACTTCGATCATGTCGCGCGCATCGGCCAGCTGGCGCAGCGCGCAGCCGTACTGCACCTTGATGTCTTCGGCCTCCTTCGGCGGAGTGCGCAGCGCCACCGCGATGTCGTTGTTGACCTGGTCGCCCGGCCACCGGAATCACGGCGGTATGGCGAATGGCGCCATTGGTGAAGACCGCGATATCGGTGGTGCCACCGCCGATGTCGACCAGACAGACCCCCAGTTCCTTTTCATCTTCGGTCAGCACGGCCATGGCGGAGGCCAGCGGCTGCAGCACCAGATCGGCGACTTCCAGCCCGCAGCGGCGCACGCACTTGACGATATTCTGTGCCGCCGACACCGCGCCGGTGACGATATGCACCTTCACTTCCAGCCGCACCGCGCTCATGCCGAGCGGATCGCGAACGTCTTCCTGGCCGTCGACAATGAACTCCTGCGGGATGGTATGGAGAATCTGCTGGTCGGTCGGGATGTTGACCGCACGCGCGGTTTCCACCACGCGGTCCACATCCATCTGGCTGATTTCCTTGTCCTTGATGGCGAACATGCCATGCGAGTTGAAGCTCTTGATGTGGCTGCCCGCAATGCCGGTGTACACCTCGCGTATCTTGCAGTCCGCCATCAGTTCGGCCTCTTCCAGCGCGCGCTGGATTGCGTTGACCGTGGCCTCGATATTGATTACCACGCCCCGCCGCAGACCGCGCGACGGGTGCGAACCCATGCCGATGATGTCCAGCGTGCCTTCGGGAGTTATTTCGGCGACGATGCAGACAATCTTGGAAGTGCCGATATCGAGGCCGACGATGAGGTTTTTGGGGTCTCTGGGTTTGCTCATGGTTCAGCTCTGGTTGGGAAGACGCGCACCCGACGGCATGCGTATGGCAAAACCGTCGGCATAACGCAAATCGACATAGGCCGGCGTTAGCGACGGATCTGCGAATAGTTTGGGGAACAGTTGAGTGAACTGAGCAAGCCGTGCTGCCGGCTCGTCACGTCCCAGCATGATCCGGGTACCGTCATCGAGCTTCATGCTCCATGCGCGGCGCGGCGAAAGATGCAGTTCACTGATGGAATGGCCCAGCCTGGCCAGGTACTGCTGATATTGGCGGTAGGCACGAGTGACTTCACCGCTGCTGTTTTCGGGTCCGCTGAAATGCGGTATGGCAGCGTCCAGCGCTGCCGCAAACACCTCGCCCTGCTGGTTGACCAGTTCGGCGTCATTCCAGCGCGCAAGCGGTACGTGCTCGACGAGTGATACCACCAGGGTGTCCGGCCAGCGCCGTGTCACCTGCGCTTCACGCACCCAGGGCAGCTTCTCGAAAGCTGCCGCGCACCCGCTCCAGATCCACGGTGAAGAAGTTGCCGCGCACCTGGCGCTCCGCCACCAGTTTCACCTGCGCTTCGGTGACATGCGCTCACCGGCGTGGCCACTTCGACCTCGTGCAAGCGCGAACACGGGCTGCGCCAGGATCCAGCCGCTTACGCCATACAGCAGCAGGCCGCGCTGCCACCCAGGTCAGCGTGCGGGCGAGTTGCTGGATCGGGTGGATGGGCTGAGTCGCTCATACCAGGCGTCTGCTCCAGAATACGCAGGCATAGCGCATCGAAATCCAGCCCGGCCACACGCGCAGCCATCGGCACCAGGCTGTGATCGGTCATGCCGGGGGAGGTGTTCACTTCCAGCAGATAGGGGTTGCCCGAGGCTGATCCAGCATGACGTCCACGCGTCCCCAGCCGCGGCCGCCGACGATGCGGAACGCCTCCAGCGCCAGCTGCCGCAATGCGCGTTTCCAGCCCGGCGCGGCAGACCGGCCGGACAGTGATACTGCGTGTCGTTGCGCAGATATTTCGCGTCGAAGTCGTAGAACTCGATTTCCTTTGCATGGTTCCAGCCGGATCAGCGGCAAGGATGCATCGCCCAGAATGGCGACGGTGAATTCGGCGCCGTCGATGAATTTTTCCGCCAGCACCAGCGCGTCATGCTCGGCGGCGAGCGCATGGGCGGCCTTCAGCGTCGCCCGCCGCGGTCACCTTGCTCATGCCGATGCTGGAGCCCTCGCGGGCGGGCTTGACGAAGATCGGCAGACCGAGCTTGCTGTTCAATCGCGGCAAAATCGCTGTCCGCGGTGAGGATTTCCCAGTCGGCGGTCGGCAGGCCGGCAGCACGCCACAGCAGCTTGGTGCGCCATTTGTCCATGCCGACGGCGGAAGCCATCACGCCGCTGCCGGTGTAGGGAAGGTGCAGCAATTCCAGCGCACCCTGCATGCAGCCGTCTTCGCCATAACGCCCGTGCAGGGCGATGAAGACGCGATCAAACTCGCCCGCCACCAGGTCGCCCAGATTGCGCTTCGCCGGATCGAATGCATGCGCATCGATGCCCTGCCGCGTCAGCGCCGCCAGCACCGCCGCGCCACTGTTCAGCGATACCGGGCGCTCGGCGGAAGTGCCGCCCAGCATGACCGCGACTTTGCCGAACCGGCTCGATGACCCCAATTGGATTCATTGCCGTTCACCGATAATTCGTACTTCACGCAGCAGCCGCACATTGGTGCGTGCTTCCACCGTGTCTTCCACATGTTCGATCAGGCGCTCGATGTCGCTCGCGGTCGCTCCGCCCAGGTTGACGATGAAGTTGGCATGCTTTTCCGATACCTGCGCGTTGCCGATGCGGGCGCCCTTGAGCCCGCATGACTCGATCAGCCGTGCCGCAAAATCGCCCGGCGGATTGCGGAACACCGAGCCGGCGTTGGGCAGCTCCAGCGGCTGCGAGGCGATGCGGCTGTTTCGAGCAAGGTCTTGATGCGTTTCGCGCGAGGCGCGCGCCATCGCCCTTCACCAGGCGGAACCAGCCGCCGATAAACCATTCCTCTCGCCCGGTGCGCAGCGCGACATGGCGGTAGCCCGGTCACGTACTCATCCGGCAAACGCTCGTTGAGCTGCCCTTCGCGATCCAGCGTCAGCACCTGCACCAGCTTGTCCCAGGTGTCGCCGCCATAGCAGCCCGCATTCATCGCAATCGCGCCGCCGACCGTTCCAGGAATGCCGGCCCAGAATTCGCCCCCGACCAGATCGTGGTTGGCGGCAAAGCGCGCCAGCTTGGGCGAGGCCACCCCCGCTTCCGCATAGACCAACGCGGAGTTTCCTGACCGGGAGGCGCCGGCGGCAAGCCCTGAGTGCGACTTTCGATTGCAATCCTGGTGAGCACGCCGTGCAGCAGGATCACCACACCGCCGACGCCGCCGTCGCGCACCAGCAGATTGCTGCCCAGGCCAACCATGTGGATAGGCTTCATGCGCAGGCACCGAGCGCACCAGCCAGGCGAGGTCTTCCAGGTCGGCCGGCACGTAGACGCGTTGCGCCGCGCCCCCGGCGCGCCACGACACATGCTTCTTCATCGGCTCGTGTACAGGAAGTGTCCGCGCAGCACCGATCTGTCGCCGCTGGCTTGAGACGACGCGCCGCCCCCGGCTATATCGATCTCGCTCATGAGATAGTCACGCCGCATGGGCCATGCCTCCCAAGCTTGGCAGCAACCTGCCCGATGCTGCCTGCACCCATGACCAGCACGACGTCACCATCACGCGCAAGATCGGCCACAGCGGCGGGCACATCCGCGACCTGTTCCACGAACACCGGCTCGACCTTGCCCGCCACCCGTACGGCGCGTGCGAGCGCACGGCCATCGGCGGCGACGATCGGGGTCTCGCCGGCGGCATAGACTTCGGTCAATACCAGTGCATCGGTCTCGGACAGCACTTTCACAAAATCCTCAAAGCAGTCGCGTGTGCGCGTGTAGCGATGCGGCTGGAACACCAGCACCAGACGTCGGCCAGGAAACGCCCCCCGTGCCGCCGCCAGCGTGGCCGCCATCTCCACCGGGTGATGGCCGTAGTCGTCGACCAGACAATAGGTGCCGCCGGCTTTCGCCGGCAGTTCGCCGTGGCGCTGGAAGCGGCGCCCCACGCCATGAAATTCGGCCAGCGCCTTGACGATGGCGGCGTCGGCGGCGCCCGACCTCGGTCGCCACCGCAATTGCCGCCAGCGCGTTGAGCACGTTATGCATACCCGGATGATTCAGCGTGATGTCGAGGTCGCGCATGCCCTCCCGAATCACGGTGAACCGCATTTTTCCGTTTTCGTAACGCGCATCGCGCGCGCGCACCTGCGCCGATTCGTCGAAGCCATAGGTCGTGATCGGCTTGGAGATGCGCGGCAGAATTTCGCGCACGTGCGGATCGTCCACGCACATCACCGCCATGCCGTAGAACGGCAGGCGCTGGCAGAAATCGACGAAGGCCTGCTTCAGCCGTTCGAAGTCGTGGCCATAGGTGTCCATGTGATCGGCATCGATATTGGTCACGATCGCAATCACCGGGTTGAGATAGAGGAAAGACGCATCCGACTCATCCGCTTCCGCCACCAGAAAATCGCCCTGGCCCAGTCGCGCATTCGCCCCGGCAGCAGTCAGCTTGCCGCCGATGACGAAAGTCGGATCCATGCCCGCTTCGGCCAGAATGCTGGCGATCAGGCTGGTAGTCGTGGTTTTGCCATGCGTCCCCGCCACTGCGATCCCCTGGCGCAGCCGCATGAGTTCCGCCAGCATCAGCGCACGCGGCACGATCGGGATCTTTTTCTTGCGCGCGGCGGCGACTTCGGGGTTGTCATCCGCGACAGCGGCCGAGACCACTACCACTTCCGCACCGGCAATATTTTCCGCCGCATGGCCGCGTTGCGTGTTCGCCCCCAGTCCTGCCAGCCGCTGCGTTACCGCGTTGTCGGCCAGGTCGGAGCCGGACACGGCATAACCGAGATTCAGCAGGACCTCGGCAATGCCACTCATGCCTGCGCCGCCGATGCCGACAAAATGGATATGACGGACAGCGTGCTTCATGACCGCATCTCCCCTTCCGGCATCCTGCCTGTCGGCATCCGGCGCCCCTCGCGGCCGGTCGCATCCCGCAGGCGGGAACCCTGCTCCCTGCTCGCGGCGACCATACCGACAAAGTGGATATGACGGACAGCGTGTTTCATCGCGCCAATTCCTCGCAGATGTCCGCAACACGCTGCGTGGCTTCAGGTTTGGCGAGCGCACGCGCCTTGGCCGACATCGCCGCCAGACCGGGACGGTCCAGCCCGGCAATCAGCGCCGCCAGTTTTTCGGCGGTGAGTTCCTTCTGAGGCATCAGCCAGCCCGCACCCGCACGGCTCAAAAATTCGGCATTGCCCGTCTGGTGGTCATCCACCGCAAAAGGGAAAGGCACCAGCACCGCCGGCACACCGGCGCAGGCCAGTTCCGCCACGGTCATCGCCCCGGCGCGGCACACGGCAAAGTCGCAATCCCGATACGCTTGCGCCATGTCCTCGATGTAATCGCGCACCGCGGCATCAACCCCGGCGTTGGCGTAATTCGCTTGCAGGGCCTCAATGTGCTGGCGGCCCGACTGGTGCACGACGACCGGACGCTTGTCGGCAGGCAGGAGTGCCAGTGCACGCGGGACCAGATCATTCAGTGCCGCTGCACCCAGGCTGCCCCCCACCACCAGCATGCGCAACCGGCCGCCGTGGCCGGCGGCCTGGCCAGCCTCATGGGCAAGTTGCGTGATAGTGGCGCGCACGGGATTGCCGACCCATTCGCTCGCCACAACGCGGCATGGGATCGGGGTGATCCTTCTTGCCGTGGAAGGCCTGGGGAAAGGCGATGAGGACACGTTCGGCCAGACAGGCCAGCACGCGATTGGTCAGCCCGGCGACCGAGTTTTGTTCGTGGATGACGACGGGCCGATGCAACAGGCTCGCCATCATGCCGCCGGGAAAGGCGGTGTAGCCGCCCATGCCCAGCACCACATCCGGGCGACGCTGCAGAATGGCGCGCACGCTTTGCCAGAAAGCGAGCAGCAGCGTGAATGGCAGCAAGGCCCAGCGCAGCATGCCATTGCCGCGCAGGCCGGCCATCGATACCCAAACCATGTCGATGCCCGTTTTGGGTACGATGCGCGCTTCCAGCCCGGTTTTCGTGCCCAGCCAAAACACTTTCCAGCCGCGGGTGCGCAACTCTTCCGCCACCGCGAGCGCAGGATAGACATGACCCCCGGTGCCGCCGGCCATGACCATGAGGGTGCGCGGCGCGGTCATGGCTGCAAACCCCTTGGCCACAGAGGCACAGCGACACATAAAAAATCTGTTTTTGCCGGTACAAAACAGGCGACGTTCCATGGCGACATGCCGAAACATCCTGACCGGCCCCCGGGTTTCTGCGCCTCTGTGGTAAACCGGTTTACCCTCATCAGAAGGATTTCCCCCGCATCATCTGCCTATGCTCCCAGTCGATGCGCAGCAGCATCGCCACCGCCAGGCAGTTGGCGACGATGCCGCTGCCACCGAATGAGAGGAAGGGCAGGGTGAGCCCCTTGGTGGGCAGCAGGCCCACATTCACCCCCATATTGATGAGCGCCTGCACCCCCAGCCAGATACCGGTGCCCTGCGCCACCAAAGCGCAGAAATTGCGGTCGAGCTGGGCGGCGCGGTGGCCGATCATGAAGGCCTTGACGATGAGCCAGGCGAACAGGCCGATGACGACGGCCACGCCAATAAAGCCGAGTTCCTCGGCGATCACCGCCAGCAGAAAATCGGTATGCGCTTCCGGCAGATAGAACAGTTTTTCGACACTGCCGCCCAGACCCAGCCCCATCCATTCGCCGCGGCCGAAAGCAATCAAGGCGTGCGACAACTGATAGCCCTTGCCATAGGGGTCGGAAAACGGATCCAGAAAACCCAGCACGCGTTGCAGGCGATACTTCGAAAACCAGATCAGGGCGACGAATCCCGCCAGCAGCACCACGACCAGAACGGCAAACACTTTCCAGTTGAGCCCGCCCAGAAACAGGATGCCCATGGCGATGGAAACGATCACCACGAAGGCGCCGAAATCCGGCTCGAGCAGCAGCAGACCGCCCGCCAGGATCATGACCGCAGCCATGGGCATAAAGCCTTTCTTGCAGTCATGCATGAACGCCGCCTTGCGCGTGGTGTAGTCGGCGGCATAGAGCACCGCCAGAAACTTCATCACTTCGGACGGCTGCAGGTTGGCAAAGCCCAGCGGAATCCAGCGGCGGCCGCCGTTGACGTCGCGGCCGATGCCCGGAATCAGCACCACGACCAGCAACAACAGGCCGGCCAGAAAAAGATAGGGCGCCGCCTGCTGCCAGACCCGCATCGGCACCTGGAATGCCGCCGCCCCCACCGCCATCCCGGCGCCGATAAACAGGGTCTGACGGAATAAGTAGTATTGGCCATTGTGGCCGGTATATTTCGCTGCTTCCGCAGTGGCGATCGAGGCCGAGTACACCATCACCAGTCCGAGACCCAACAGACCGATCGCCAGCCACAGCAGGCTGAAATCAAGTTCGGCAGTGACTTTGGGGGCGCGCGCGGTATAGAGCATCAGACGCTTGCCCTCCTGTCCGCCAGGCGGTGTACCGCCGCGACGAACTCTTCGGCGCGGTGCACGTAATTGCGGAACATGTCAAAGCTGGCGCAGGCGGGCGACAGCAAAACCGCATCGCCAGGATGCGCCAGTCGGAATGCCAGCTCGACCGCTTCTGGCAGGGTGGACGCCGTCTTCGTTTCGACGCCGCAGCCCGCGATGGCTTCACCGATCACCGGCCCGTCGCGACCGATCAGGATCACGGCGCGGGCATTCGACTGGACCGCGGCTTTCAGCGGTGCAAAGTCCTGGCCCTTGCCGTCGCCGCCCAGAATCACCACGGCGCGCCGCGAGCCCATGCCGTAGAGCGCGGCCTCGGTCGCGCCCACGTTGGTGCCCTTGGAATCGTCGTAAAACGTCACGCCCTCGATTTCCGCAACTTTTTCCACCCGGTGCGGCAGTCCCTTGAAGTGGGCCAGCCCGCGCAGCAGTGCGTCCATCGGCAATCCGATGGCGCGAGTCAGAGCCAGCGCAGCCAGGGCGTTGGCGGTGTTGTGCAGACCGGTCACCGGCAGTGCGGCCATCGGCATCAGCAGGTCGCTGTCGTGGCACAGTTCGTCCTCGCACATGCCAAAGTTGTCTCGATCGGGACTTTCGAGGCCAAAACTTACGACCTTTCGATCCGGCAAGGCCATCGCCATGGTGCGCGCATCGTCGCGATTCAGAACCTGCACGCCGTTGCCATTGAATATGTGCGCCTTGGCTGCGGCATACGCCGCCATGTCCGGGTAGCGGTCCATGTGGTCTTCGGAAAGATTCAGCACCGCGGCGGCATCGGCATTCAGACTCATCGTGGTCTCAAGCTGGAAGCTGGACAATTCCAGCACCCACACCTGTATCGCGGGCTTGTCGCCCAGTTCGATTTCCAGCAGCGCTTCCAGCACCGGCAGACCGATGTTGCCGGCAACACACGGTTTCCATGCCCGCCATGCGGCACATGTCGCCGCACATCGCGGTGGTCGTGCTCTTGCCGTTGCTGCCGGTGATCGCAATGATTTTCATCGGATGCGTGCGCTGCGCATTCAGGGCGTGGATGGCGCGGGCGAACAGTTCCACATCCCCCACGGTTTCAATGCCCCTGGCCATGGCACGCGCCACGGCGGGATCGCTCAGCGGCACCCCGGGGCTCACCACCAGCATGTCCGCAGCCTGTAACACCGCATCTTCAAACGGGCCGGTGTAGAGCTGTACCTGCGGCAGCAATTCGCGCAGGCGCGCCGCATGGGGCGGCGTCTCGCGGGTGTCGGCCACCGACACGCTGGCACCGCGCGCCGCCAGCCAGCGAACACAGGACAGGCCGGTATCGCCCAGGCCCAGCACCAGGATCTTGCGTTGGAAGAGGTTGAGGCTGTCGTAGTTCATCTCAGTTTCAGACTCGCCAGACCGATCAGCACCAGCATCATGGAAATGATCCAGAAACGCACCACCACCTGTGTCTCCTTCCAGCCCTTGAGCTCGTAGTGATGATGAATTGGCGCCATGCGGAACACGCGCTTGCCGGTGAGCTTGAAGGAGGCGACCTGGATCATCACCGACAGGGTTTCCATGACGAACACGCCACCCATGATGAAAAGCACGATTTCCTGACGCACGATGACGGCCACGACTCCGAGCGCGGCGCCCAGCGCCAGCGCGCCGACATCGCCCATGAAGACTTCCGCCGGATAGGCGTTGAACCAGAGAAAGGCCAGACCCGCGCCGGCGATGGCAGCGCAGAACACCAGCAGTTCGCCGGAACCGGGAATGTGCGGCAGACCAAGATATTTGGAGAACACGGCATTGCCAGCCACATAGGCGAAGATGCCGAGCGCCGAGGCCACCATGACGGTCGGCATGATGGCAAGCCCATCCAGCCCGTCGGTCAGGTTTACCGCATTGCTTGATCCGACAATGACGAAGTAGGTCAGAATGACAAAGCCGGTCACCCCTAGCGGAATTGCGACATGCTTGAAGAAGGGCACGATAAGCTCGGTCTGCTGCGGCAAATCGGTGGTAAAGACTATGGCCAGGGCCGCTCCCAGCCCGAAAACGGACTGCCACAGATATTTCCAGCGGGCAATCAGTCCCTTGGGATTCTGGTGCACGATCTTCCGGTAGTCGTCCGACCCAGCCCACGATGCCGAAGCCCAGCGTGGTGAGCAGGGCGATCCACACATAGCGGTTGGACAAATCCATCCACAACAGGGTGGAAATGGCCACCGAAGTCAGAATCAGCGCCCCGCCCATGGTGGGCGTGCCGGTCTTGACGAGATGGCTTTGCGGCCCGTCGTCGCGCACAGCCTGGCCGAACTTCATGAGTTTCAACTTATCGATCATCCACGGTCCCACGATGAAGGAGATCACCTGCGCGGTCAGCGTTGCCAGCACCGCGCGCAGGGTCAGATAATTGAAAACATTGAATGCCCTGATATCCTGCCCGAGTTGTTGAAACAGCCAGAGCAGCATGATCAGTGCCTTTCCCTGTCGAGGCGGCGCATTATTCGCCCCCCGCTGGTGTCGAATCGGCAAAACTTTGCACCACACGCTCCATGTGCATGAAGCGCGAGCCTTTCACCAGTACCGTGGTGTCGGGCGTGAGTTCGTTTTCCAGATCGGCGAGCAGTTCCTGGATGCGCTCGAAGTGCATCGCCCCCGTGCCAAACGCCGCAGCGGTTTTCTTGGATTGCTCGCCCAGAGCAAACAGTTTTTCCACGCCGGCCGATCGCGCTGCCAGGCCGATCTGCGCATGCAGGGCGGAGGCTTCCTCGCCCAGTTCGCCCATATCCCCCAGCACCAGGATCTTCTTGCCCGGCCGGGTTGCCAGGACAGTGAGCGCGGCGCGCACCGAGTCGGGGTTGGCGTTGTAGGTGTCGTCGATGAAGGTGCTGCCATGCAATGCGGGCAGGCGTATCAAACGGCCTGTTACGCCGGTGAAACCGGATAGTCCGGCGACGATGCTTGCACCGCGCGCGCCAACTGCGAACGCAGCGGCGGTGGCTGCCAGCGCATTGCAGACGTTGTGTTCGCCCGGCACCCTGATTTCCAGTTCCAGTACGCCTTTGGGTGTGGCGATGCGCAATGCCGCGCCGTAGCCGCTTGCATGGTACTCACCCCGTATCGTTGCATCTTCGGACAGACCGAAGCTCAACACGGTGCGGCCGGAATTCATTCCGCGCCACAAACCAGCATAAGGATCGTCGGCATTGACGATGGCTATCCCGGTGCCGGCGAGGCCGTTGAATATCTCGCCTTTCGCGCGCGCGACGCCTTCCACCGAACCCAGCATGCCGACATGGGCAGCCTGCGCGTTGTTGATGAGCGCCACATCCGGACGCGCAATGCCGGGTCAGATAGTCGATTTCGCCGGAATGGTTCATGCCCATTTCCAGCACTGCGTAGCGATGCGCCGGGTGCATGCGCAGCAGCATGAGCGGCAGACCGATGTCGTTATTGAGATTGCCTTCGGTGGCGAGAACGGCGTCATTCAAACCCGATTCGGCGCGCAGAATTTGCGCCGTCATTTCCTTGACGGTGGTCTTGCCGTTGCTGCCGGTAATGGCAATGACCGGAATGGCAAAGCGTGATCGCCACGCGGCAGCCAGCTTGCCCAGGGCCAGCCGGGTGTCATCGACCCGGATGGCGGGCGCAACGCCAGGTGCTTGCGTCGCATCCAGCACCACGCCCGCTGCGCCCTGCTGCAGAGCCTGGGCGGCGAACGCGCCGCCATCGAATTTTTGGCCGCGCAAGGCGATGAAAAGGTCGCCAGGCTGAAGGGTGCGGCTGTCGGTCGAAACACGGAGCACTTCTGCGTCCGCTCCGGTGAGTGCCGCGCCCAGCATGGTGGCCGCTTCCGACAGACGCATCATGTCCACGGCCTCATGACGTATAGGCCAAAGTTCGCAGCACCGGCGTTTCGGCCTCCATGGCCATTCGCGGCCGGCCGCCCGTGCCGGGGCTGCCTGCTCATGTCCATGCCTCCAATGCCTTGTTGGCTACCGACACATCCGAGAATGGCCAGCGTTCGCCGGCGATTTCCTGATAGTCCTCATGTCCCTTGCCGGCGATCAGCACGACGTCGCCGGGCCGTGCGCCACCGATGGCTTCAAAAATGGCGCGGGCTCGATCCGGCTCGATCCGCCGCTCGCCTGACATGCCTTCCGCAATATCGTCGATGATGGCTTGCGGCTCTTCGTTGCGCGGGTTGTCGCTGGTTACCCAGACTTCATCCGCGCCCCTGGACGCTGCGCGCCCCATCAGTGGCCGCTTGCCCCGGTCGCGATTGCCGCCGCAGCCGAAGACGCAAATGAGCCGCCCGTCATTGACGATTTCGCGCAGCGTGCCCAGCACTTTTTCCAGCGCATCCGGGGTGTGAGCGTAGTCCACCACCACCAGCGGATGCGCGCCGCCGCCAAGCGTCTGCATGCGGCCGGGCGGGGCGGAGATGCGCGCAAGCGCGGTACAGGCATCGCTCAGCCGCACGCCGGATACCAGCAGGACGGTCAATGTCGCCAGCAGATTGGCGGCATTGAAGCGGCCCAGCAGCGGCGCATCCAGTTCGGCGTTGCCCCAGTCGGTTTGCACGGACAGATGCAGGCCCTGTCGCGACAGCACGAGTTTTTTCGCCACCACTGAACCGCGAGTGAATCCGTACCCCGCCACGCGGGAAAGACGGGTGTCGCTTTCCAGACGACGGCCGAACTCGTCATCGACATTGAGCACCGCCCATTCCAGCCCCGGCCAGTTGAACAGCCGCGCCTTGGCCTCGGCGTAGCTGTCCATGTCACCGTGGTAATCGAGATGGTCGCGCGACAGGTTGGTGAGCACGGCAATATTGAAATGTGTGCCGTTGACCCGGCCCTGCACCAGGCCATGCGATGACACTTCCATGGCGCAGGCGGCCGCACCCTGGCAGAGATAATTGGCCAGACGCTGTTGCAAATCGATGGCGTCCGGCGTGGTATTCGCCGCCGGGGTCAAGGCATTCGGGAAACCGTTGCCGACCGTGCCGATCACTGCCGTCTTGCGGCCCGTGTGCGTCAACGCCTGCGCGATCCAGTGCGCCACCGAGGTCTTACCGTTGGTGCCGGTGATGCCGATCATGTGCATGTTGCTCGAGGGCTCGCCGTAAACATGCGCGGCAATTTCGCCGATGCGCGATTTCAGGCCCGCCACTGCGGCATTGGGAATGTTCAGCGCGGGATCCCACTGGTAATGATCGGCTTCCCATAACACGCCATCGACGCGGTTGGCCACGGCCTGGGCAATGAAATCCCGGCCGTCGCGCATCTCGCCGGGATAGGCGGCGAATACCACGCCCGGCGCGGTTTTGCGGCTGTCGCTGACGAGTGCGTTTACGGCAGTCCCCAGACGTTCGAGAATACTGTCAACCGGTTCATAACCCGGTCGCGTGCCATTGGTATTGGGCCCAGCCTGCGAGTCCTTCAGGACTTGCGCTGAGGGCTTGGGGAAAGGACGCGATTTGGACATCACGTCCGCCCCTTCATGTGAATCGGATCAGACTGGGTCTTTTGCGTCATCCGCATCGCATCCTGGGGCGCATCCGGCGGCAGGCCAAGCTGGCGCAAAGCGCCCGCCATGACCTGTGCAAACACCGGTGCGGCGACGCTGCCGCCGTAATAGACGCTCCCCGAAGGTTCGTCGATCATCACTGCGATGATGAGGCGCGGGTCGGAGGCGGGCGCCATGCCGACAAAGGAGGAAATGTACCGGTCGGGGGCATAGCGGCCATCAATCAGCTTGTGTGCGGTGCCGGTCTTGCCGGCCACACGATAACCGGGAATCTGCGCCAGCAGAGCGGTGCCGCCTTCATGCGTCACGGTTTCCATCATGCTGCGCACGGTACGCGCCACCTCAGGCGAAAACACCTGTTCGCCGACGGTTTCCTCCGGTTCGCGCCTGAGGAAGGTCAGAGGCATCACCTCGCCATCGTTGGCAAACGCCATATAGGCGCGCGCAAGCTGCAACAGGCTGACCGACATGCCATACCCATATGCAATGGTGGCCTGCTCGACCGGCCGCCAGGTTTCGGGCTGTCGCAGCCGTCCGGCCGATTCACCCGGAAAACCGGAACCCGGCAACTGGCCGAATCCGGCACGATGCAGCGTGTCCCAGAACTGCTCAGGCTTGAGCGCCATGGCCATTTTCACAGCACCGATGTTGCTCGATTTCTGGATGATTTCCGTCACCGTCATGCGCGGATGCGAATGCTCGTCGCGCACCAGCTTGTTGCCGACCCGATAGTTTTCCGGTGTCTCGATCACGGTGTCGGGATGAAACAGGCCGCGTTCCAGCACGGCGGCTGCGGTAAACGGCTTCATGGTCGAACCGGGCTCGAAGGTGTCGATCACCGCGCGATTGCGCATCGGCCCCGGCTGATAGTTACGGCGGTTGTTGGGGTTGAACACCGGCAGGTTGGACAGCGCAAGAATTTCGCCGGTCTTGGCGTCGAGCACGACAATGCCGCCGCCATGGGCCTGGGTGGCTGCAATCGACGCGGTCAGCTCGCGGTGCGCCAGATACTGGATCTTGAGATCGAGCGACAGGGTCAGATTGCCACCCATCTGCGCCTCTTTCATCGGCTCCAGATCGCGAATCGAATTGCCGCGCCGGTCGCGCAATACATGGCGCTCGCCCGCGCGTCCGGCCAGCCAGTCCTGGTACGCCAGCTCCACGCCTTCCTGGCCGCGATCATCGACATTGGTGAAGCCCACCACATGCGCCGCCACATCCGCTGCCGGGTAATAACGCCGGAATTCGCGCCGCAGATACAGGCCAGGTATGCCCATCGCGGTGACCTTCGCCGCCTGTTCTGGCGTCAGCGGGCGCTGCACGCTGAATTCGCCGCGCCGCTTGCCTTGCAGGTGGCGGGACAGGGCGTAAGGCGAGATTTCCAGCACCTGGGCGAGCTGCGTCAAATGGCGCGCGGTAAGCTTAAGCTCGGTCGCGCGTGCCCACAACGACTCGACCGGCGTGCTGATGGCAAGCGGCTGCCCGTTGCGATCCGATACCATGCCGCGATGCGCGGGCAGGGTCAGGTTGCGGTTTGCTACCGCATCGCCCTTGCCTTGCAGATAATCCGTGTTCAGCCCCTGCAAGTAAAAGGCACGCCCGGCCACCACCACCAGACCCGCCAGTATCAGACCGCCCACCGTGGCCATGCGCCAGGAAGCGAGATGCAGTTCCAGGAGTTTGCGCGAATGGTAATTCACGGCGCCACCAGCCAGGGTTTCGACGCGTACACGGTCGAGTGGCGGGGGGATCAAGCCAAGCTGGGTGCGCGCCAGCGTTTCAACCCGGGCGTGGTTGGCCCAGGTGCTTTGTTCCAGCTGCAATTGTCCCCACTGCTCGTCCAAAGCTCTGGCCTCTTTCTTGAGACGCTCCAGTTCCACAAAATAGTTTCGTGCGCGGTGCTGGGCATTGATCAGCGCTAGCGCGCAAATCATCAGTACCAGCGCCAGCAGCACATTCAGCCGACTCATGCGGCCCCACCTACCCGTTCGGCCACTCTCAATACGGCGCTGCGTGCACGCGGATTGGCCGCTACCTCGGCCTCGCCGGCATGCTGGGCGCGCCCCACCAGCTTCATGCGGCCGGGCTTTAGCATGTCGGCGCGAACCGGCAGTCGGTCGGGCATTCGCTCACCCAGCGACTCGGCCCGCATGAAGCGTTTGACAATGCGGTCTTCGAGCGAGTGGAAACTGATCACGGCAAGTCGTCCGCCGAGGGTCAGCCTGTCCACACACTGAGGTAGCACGGTCGTCAATTCCTCGAGTTCGCGGTTGAGATAAATCCGTATAGCCTGAAAGCTGCGGGTCGCCGGATGCTGCCCGGCTTCACGCCATCCGACCGCATTGGCGATGATTTGCGCAAGTTGCCCGGTACGCGCAATCGGCTCGCTTTGGCGTGCAGCAACAAGCGCGCGCGCAATCGATTTAGCAAACCGCTCTTCACCGTATACCCGGATGACTTCACAGATCTCCCTTTCGTCAGCCGCTGCAAGCCATTGCGCCGCGGACAGCCCGCTTTCCGTATCCATGCGCATATCGAGCGGCGCATCAAAACGAAAACTGAATCCGCGCGTGACATCGTCCAGTTGCGGCGATGACACGCCAATATCGAGCAACACACCGTCCACACCTGCAACACCCAACCCGTCCAGCACCGTCCCCAGATGGGAGAACGAGCGTTGCACCAAAGTCATGCGTTTATCCTTCAATCCCGCGCCGGCGCGAATGGCATCGGGATCGCGATCCAGCGCAATCAACCGGCCCGCCGCGCTCAATTGCGCAAGTATCAGCCGGCTATGGCCACCACGCCCAAACGTGCCGTCGACGTAAATCCCGTCAGGCCTGATCGCCAGTGCCGCCACTGCCTCGTGCGCCAACACGGGCACATGGGCGGATGTCACAAAGTGAAACCTTCCAGTTCCGCCGGCATCGCTTCATCGCTGAAAGTTAACGCTTGCGCCACCTGCGCCTCCCAGCGCGTCTCGTTCCACAATTCCACCTTGCTACCCTGGCCTACCAGCACCACGTTCTTGTCCAGTTCGGCAAACTTGCGCAGCATCGGCGGCAACAGTACGCGGCCCGCGCTGTCCATTTCCATGTCATGCGCGTAGCCGACGAGCAGTTGTTTCAGGCTGCGTGTCTTGGAATTGAAGTCGGAGAGCGCATTGAGTTTTTTCTCGATCGGCTCCCACTCAGGCAGGGGGTAGAGCAACAGGCATTGGCTGGGGTCGGCGGTCACCACAACGTGGCCAGCGCCATTGACCAGCAGGGCATCACGATAGCGCGTCGGCACCACGAGCCGGTTCTTGCTATCCAGATTGACTGTTGTGACACCCCGAAACATGCCCCCTCCTTATAATTTTGATGATGGGCTAACCGTGTGAATTCTCCCACAGACTTCCCACTAATTACCACTTCGCACCCACTATAGGGGATAGTTTTGTGTCGGTCAAGCAGACAAACGCAAAAAATTGCCTTTGCCTCAATGACTTAGAGGCGGATTTGGGCTGTGGATAAGTTTCTTGAAAAACCGGTGCTTAGGCGCTTATTTTCCTTATACTTTTAGGAAAAAACGCTAACTTATTGATATTACAGTGAAGTGGGAAAGTGGGTCGATAAGCCGGGTTCTGTCGTGGACAACCATTCCTCTAGGCCTGCCATTGCTGACAGGCTCCAGCCACCTACCCGCAGACTCAGCGAGCCGCTTCATCGCCTGCCTATTTGGTGTTGCTCCGGATGGAGGTTACCGCGTTTCACCCTTTGCGATGGCAGCTGCAAAAAACCGCGGTGTTCGCAAAGACTCGTCTCTGTGGCCCTATTCCTCGCCTCGCGGCGTCCGGCCGTTAGCCGGCATCCTGCTCTGTGGAGCCCGGACTTTCCTCTCCCGTCCAAGGACGGCAGCGGTTGTCTGACCCGCTTTCCCTCCGTGATTATCCCGGAAACGGCGGTTGGACGCATCCGTGTGGATTGTGATGGGGTGCGTTGGCGAGGCGCGAGCGCATGGCGGATGCATAGGAACCTGTCGGGCTTGAAGGAAATCGGATTCAAGCAATCAACCGCCGAATAATGAATTGTCACAGAGACCTTGACTGAGCCCTCAAATTTGCTAAGCAGAGACTACAGGGTCGAATCCGCGACTCCTTTAACCGATTTGGGCTTGGTGCTCGCCCCCTCACCCGCCAGGAAAGGGTTGCGGTGGGAGAAGTCCCAACAGGAGAGACAAAATGAGAAGAAGGCTATATTTCATGTTGCCGGATGTTGCAAGCGCCCGGCTAATCCGTAACGAACTTCTGCTTGCCCGTATCGAAGACGCGCACCTTCACGTACTCGCCAAAGACGGCATTCCGCTCAGCGGCCTGAACGAAGCTTCCATCCTTCAAAAAACCGACTTCGTGCATGGCGCAGAAGTTGGTTTGGCCATAGGCGGCGGCATCGGCATTCTCGCTGGAGTGGTCGCACTGTTGTTCCCGCCCGCCGGGGTCAATATGCAACTCGTCACCATCCTCGTAACCGCCCTGGTCGGCGCGGCATTCGGCGCATGGGTTTCCAGCATGGTCGCCAGTTCCGTTCCAAACTCCAGGTTAAGAACATTTGAATCAGCCATCGAAGCCGGGCGTATTCTTATGATGGTCGACGTGCCTTCAGGTCGGGTGGACGAAATCCGCAAACTGGTCGCCTTGCATCACCCGGAAGCCATGGATTCGGGCGTGGAGCCCGCCATCCCGGCTTTTCCGTAAAACCCGCATCCTCCCTTTCAGGCCGGGCACTGCCCGGTTTTTTTGTTAGGTGCGGACAAACCATTGACCCTGCCACGTCATGCCGCTAGTGATTCGGCACGATGAGGTCTGAAGGGTCGATCGGGATGAACACTTGCAATCACCGCACCGTTTCGACTCGCCAACGAATGGTCTCGCCTGCCCGCAGCGGCACCAGTGCTTCATTTCCCAGCTGAATACTTTTCGGCGCTTGCCAGTTATCGCGGCGCAACGTAATCGAGCTGTCATTGCGCGGCAGGCCGTAAAAATCTGCGCCATGGAAGCTGGCGAAGGCTTCAAGCTTGTCGAGTGCGCCGACAGCATCGAATGCTTCGGCATACAGCTCGATCGCGGCGTGGGCGGTGTAGATGCCGGCGCAGCCGCAGGCGGTTTCCTTGGCGCTCTGGGCGTGGGGCGCGCTGTCGGTGCCGAGGAAGAATTTGGGATTGCCGGAGGTGGCGGCTTCGACCAAGGCGCTGGCGATGGGTCTCGCGTTTCAACACGGGCAGGCAATACAGGTGCGGGCGAATGCCGCCTTTGAACATGGCGTTGCGGTTATAGAGCAGGTGATGCACGGTAATGGTGGCGGCGATGTTGGCGCCGCTGCCGCGCACCAATTCGGCGGCCTGCGAGGTGGTGATGTGTTCGAATACGATCTTGAGACGCGGGTGTCGAATCAGGAGCGGCAGCATGACGCGCTCGATGAAGACGGCTTCGCGGTCAAAAATGTCAACCGCAGGGTCGGTGACTTCACCGTGTACCAGCAGGGGCAGGCCGGCGTCTTCCATCGCTGCGAACACGGCTGCGCAGCGCAGCAGGTCGGTCACGCCTGCGTCGGAATGGGTGGTCGCACCGGCGGGGTAATACTTGACGGCGTGGACGAAACCGCTGGCCTTGGCTCGAATGATTTCCTCGGGGTGCGTATTGTCGGTGAGGTAGAGCGTCATCAGCGGTTCGAAGGCCACGCCAGGCTGAATGGCGGCAAGCAGGCGGTCGCGATAGGCGGCCGCATCCGCCACTGTCACGACGGGCGGCTTGAGGTTGGGCATGGCAATGGCTCGGGCAAACACGCGGGCGGTGTCGGGCAGCACGCTTTGCATGGCGGCGCCGTCGCGGAAGTGGACGTGCCAGTCGTCGGGGCGGGTAATGATTAAAGTGTCTGTCATGCGTCGTCGGGTTTTTCGCTGGGGAGCTTGAGCGC
Organism: uncultured beta proteobacterium; assembly: GCA_963726485.1. Classification (GTDB taxonomy): domain Bacteria; phylum Pseudomonadota; class Gammaproteobacteria; order Burkholderiales; family Thiobacillaceae; genus Thiobacillus. The sequence goes on from CAVSCL010000038.1 coordinate 496,253, forward strand.
CAATGCCATTTTATAGAGGTCGGCCTTGCTGCGCCCGGTGAGCTGGGCGGTGAGTTTGCTGGCTTGTGAAGCGGGCAATTCCTGCAGCAATACTGCGAGTATCCGTCGCGCTTCGGCATCGTCAGCCGTTTCGGGCGCGGCAGGCGGATGCACGATGAGGACGAATTCGCCGCGCACGTGGTTGGGGTCGGCTTCGAGCCAGGCACGCGCGCCGGCGAGCGGCAGCGTGAGGATGGTCTCGAAGCGTTTGGTGAGTTCGCGCGCAATAGTGATAGGGCGGGCAGGGTCGAGCACGCTGGCGAGATTGGCGACGGTTTCGATCACGCGATGCGGGGCTTCGTAAAACACCAGTGCGGCATCCATGCCTGCCAGTGTTTGCAGCGCCAGTTTGCGCGCGCCGGATTTGGGCGGCAGGAATCCGTAAAAGAGCCATGACCCCATGCCCAGCCCGGCAGCAGAAAGCGCAGTGGTGACGGCGCTCGCGCCGGGAATCGGTACGACCGGCAAGCCTGCCGCGCGCACCGCCGCAACCAACCGTGCGCCGGGGTCGGAGACGGCGGGCGTGCCGGCATCGGAAAGATAGGCGATGGCCTCACCCGCGCCAACCGGGCGATGACCTTTTGCGCGGCTTCGCGTTCGTTGTGTTCGCGGATGGAGACCAGCGGTTTGGATATGTTGAAGTGCGCCAGCAGCTGGCCGGAGACGCGCGTGTCTTCCGCCGCCACACGATCCACGCCGCGCAGGGTGTCGAGGGCGCGCAGGGTGATGTCGCCGAGATTGCCGATGGGCGTGGCGACCACGTAGAGCGCGGGGGATAGGCGGGTATGATGGGAGACTTCGCTCGTCATGCCTGCCATTGTCGCAGATGTTGAAATCCCTGCTCGGACAATCCGCCGAAGCGCGCGCCGAAGCCTTGCTCGCAGTCGCAGGGTTTGACGCTGGTGGCGCGCAACTGGCGTTGCCGCTTCGGCGAGATCGACCTCATCATGCAGGATGGGGACACGCTGGTGTTCGTCGAGGTGCGCCTGCGCAGCCGCAGCGATTTTGGCGACGCCGCCGCGAGCGTCACCCCGGCCAAACAGAAGAAGCTCCTCGCCGCCGCGCGCCAGTATTTGAGCGGCCTGAAACACATGCCGCCCTGCCGCTTCGATGTGGTGGCGATCAGCGGGCAGGCCCAACCGGATTGGTTGCGGAACGCCTTCGACGATATGGGATAATGCCCCATGACCTTACACGACAGAATTCTCGGCCACTTTCACGCTTCCGCACAGACCAAGCTGGATGCGGCCGAGCCGCTCGCCCCCGCGATCATGCAGGCCGCGCAGCTTGTCGTGCAATGTCTGACACAAGGCGGCAAGGTGATGGCTTGCGGCAACGGCGGCTCGGCGGCGGACTCGCAACATTTTGCATCGGAAATGGTGAACCGTTTCGAACAGGAACGCCCCGGGTTGGCGGCGATTGCGCTCACCACCGACACTTCCACGCTGACGTCGATCGCCAACGACTATGCGTATGAGCAGGTGTTCGCGCGACAGATCAAGGCGCTGGGGCTGCCGGGGGATGTACTGCTCGCCATTTCCACCAGCGGCAATTCGCCCAACGTGCTGGAAGCCGTGAGCGCCGCCCATGCGCGCGGGGTTAACATCATTGCCCTGACCGGAGGTTCCGGCGGCCGGCTTGCGGGAACAAATCCACGATTCCGACATCATCATCTGCGTGCCGGCGGAATCCACCGCGCGCATTCAGGAAGTGCATCTGCTGACCATTCATTGCCTGTGCGATGCGGTGGACAGCGTTCTATTGGGAGTCGAGTAATGAAGAAGGTCATTTATCTGGCATTGTTGGGTGTAACCCTGGCGCAGTTGCATGGCTGTGCCGATCTTTCTCCGGGGGGCGAGGCCACTACGGTTGACCGGCGCACCACGGTGGTGTATCTCAGCGATGAGGAAATTGAGCTGCGCGCCATGAGCCGGCTGCACGAATCCTTTCCGCAGGGCAATATCAGCATCTCGCCCACCAGTTACAACCGTCAGCTGCTGCTCACGGGGCAGGTGCCGGACGAAGCCACTCGGGCCCGTGCAGCGGAAGTGGTGCGAAGCATTCCGGATGTGCGCACCGTCTTCAATGAAACCGTCGTATCCGGTGTAACCTCGCTGACTTCCGACAGCAATGATGTGGCCATCACAACCCAGGTCAAAACCCGCATGCTGCAGGATGACCGCGTGCCGTCCATCAAGGTCAAGGTCGTCACCGAAGCCGGTGTGGTCTATCTGATGGGTCTGGTCACCCGGCCCGAAGGCGAAGCCGCGGCAAAAGTGGCGAGCACGACCGGGGGCGTGACCAAGGTCGTGAAGCTGTTCGAATACATCAATTGATGCCGGCGCGCGCGCCTGCATTCGAGCGCAAGTTCTGCCCTCCCGCGGAACTTGCTGCTCGTGTGGGTGCACTGCCGCGGCCGCTGGTCTTTACCAATGGCTGCTTCGACATCCTGCATCGCGGCCATGTCACCTATCTGGCGGAAGCCAGGACGCTGGGCGCGTCGCTCGTCGTCGGCGTCAACACCGATGCCTCGGTGAAACGCCAGGGCAAAGGCGATGACCGCCCCGTCAATCCGCTGGAGCACCGCATGGCCGTGCTGGCCGCACTGGAGTCGGTGTCGCTGGTGACCTGGTTCGACCAAGACACGCCGCTCGACCTCATACTTGCGGTCCATCCCGATGTCCTGGTCAAAGGCGGTGACTGGTCACCGGACAGCATCGTCGGCGCGGCCGAAGTCAAGAGCTGGGGCGGCACGGTTCACAGCATTCCATTCCAGCATCAAACCAGCACGACCGCACTTCTTGACCGCATCCGCACCTCATGAAATATCACGACCTGCGCGATTTCATTGCCCAACTCGAAAGCCTCGGCGAGTTGAAACGCATCACCGTCGAAGTCGACCCCAAACTCGAAATGACTGAAATCGCCGACCGTGTGCTGCGCGCGGGCGGCCCGGCGCTGCTGTTCGAGAAACCCAAAGGCAGCAGCATCCCGGTGCTCGCCAATCTGTTCGGCACGGTCAGGCGCGTGGCGCTGGGCATGGGGGAAGACGATCCGGCCAAGCTGCGCGAAGTCGGCAAGACTGCTGGCGTATCTCAAGGAACCCGATCCTCCGAAAGGCCTGAAGGACGCCTGGGACAAACTTCCGGTGCTGAAGCAGGTGCTCAACATGGCGCCCAAGGAAGTCCGCACAGCGCCCTGCCAGGAAATCGTGTGGGAAGGCGCGGACGTGGATTTGTCCAGACTGCCCATCCAGCACTGCTGGCCCGGCGATGTGGCGCCGCTCGTCACCTGGGGACTGACCGTGACGCGCGGCCCGCACAAGGCACGGCAAAATCTCGGCATCTACCGCCAACAGGTGATCGGCCGCAACAAGCTCATCATGCGCTGGCTCGCCCATCGCGGCGGCGCGCTGGATTTTCGTGACCACAGCCAGGCGCACCCCGGCGAGCCTTTCCCGATCGCCGTGGCGCTCGGCGCCGACCCCGCCACGATTCTGGGCGCGGTCACCCCTGTGCCGGATACGCTTTCCGAATACCAGTTCGCGGGGCTTTTGCGCGGCGCCAAAACCGAAGTGGTGAAATGCCTGGGCAGTGACCTGCAGGTGCCCGCCTCCGCCGAAATCGTGCTCGAAGGCGCAATCCACCCTTGTGACCCCGCACCCGGAGGACGCCAGACTTATGAGACAGCACTGGAGGGGCCATTTGGCGACCACACCGGCTATTACAACGAGCAGGAAACCTTCCCCGTCTTCACCGTCGAGCGCATCACGATGCGGCGCGACCCGATTTATCACAGCACCTATACCGGCAAGCCACCCGACGAGCCGGCGATTCTCGGCATGGCGCTGAACGAAGTGTTCGTGCCGCTGCTGCAAAAACAATTCCCCGAAATCAGCGACTTCTACCTGCCGCCCGAAGGGTGCTCCTATCGCATGGCGGTGGTCAGCATGAAGAAACAGTACCCCGGCCATGCCAAGCGGGTGATGTTCGGTGTGTGGAGTTTCCTGCGCCAGTTCATGTACACCAAGTTCATCCTCGTCACCGACGACGACGTCAACGTGCGCTCATGGCCCGAAGTCATCTGGGCACTGACCACCCGCGTCGATCCTGCCCGCGACACCCTGCTGGTCGAAAACACCCCCATCGACTACCTCGACTTTGCCAGTCCAGTCTCCGGCCTCGGCAGCAAGATGGGCATCGACGCGACCAACAAATGGCCGGGCGAAACGGCCCGCGAATGGGGCACGCCGATCGAGATGGATGCGGCAGTAACAGCAAGAGTGGATGCCATGTGGCAAAGCCTGGGCCTTAACGACCGAACGGGAATGGATAAACCCCAGGGCAGACGGACCTGCCTCTACACCACGGCGCAGCTTGAATCCATCGTCTCCGACATGGCCCGTCAGGCAGCGGGTTTGCTGACCGGGCGCACGCGGGTTGCGATTGTCGGCATTCTGCGGCGCGGCGCGCCGCTGGCGGACCGGCTGCATTCCCGGCTGGTCCACGATTACGGGTTGGCGGATTGTGTGCGACTGGACTTGCCGATCAAGCGCTACGCGGATGACCTCACGCTGCTTTATCCGGAAACCCGGCTGACGGAAAATCCGGCCCACGCCACGCCGGGGCTGGAGGGCTACACCGTGCTGGTGGTGGATGACGTGATCTACCGCGGTCATTCCATGCTGCGCGCGGTGGAATATCTGGCATGCAGGCAGCCCGCAGAAATTCGTACCGTGGTGCTGGTGGACCGGGGTGCGGCGAAATTGCCGGTGCGCACCGACATCGTCGGCGTCCGCCTGGATGTGGCGCCGTCGGATATTATCGAGTGCAATGTGCCGCCCTACGAGGACAGTTTCAGGATTGATCTGATGCAGCCCGAGTAGGTCTAAGCCCCATTTTCTAATCGTACCCATGCCCCCCAATGAAATCTTTCTGGGCCGCCAGCCCATCCTCGACCGCGACCAGCGCCTGGTCGCCTATGAACTGCTGTTCCGCTCCGGCCACGTCAATGCAAGCGATGTCACGGACGACTTGCAGGCTACCGCAAGCGTGATCAACCACGCCTTCAGCGAAATGGGCATACAGACTGTGCTGGGCCCGCACCGTGGATTCATCAATGTCAGCGCGGACATGCTGCACAGCGACATGATCGAGTTGCTGCCCAGGGAGCAGGTGGTCCTGGAACTGCTCGAAACCATCGAAATCAATGACGACATCGTCAGCCGTTGTCATGAACTCAGGAAAAAGGGGTTTTCGCTGGCGCTGGATGATTTCGTTTTTGATGATGCCTACCTCCCGCTGCTCGGTATCGTCGATATCGTCAAAATCGATCTGATGCTGCACGACCCGGATGAACTGCGAAACGTGGTGCAGCGCCTGAAACAATGGCCGGTCAGGCTGCTCGCCGAAAAGGTGGACAGTGCGGAGCAGGCGCAATACTGCATGGAGCTGGGATTTGATCTGTTCCAGGGCTATTACTTTGCCAAGCCTTCCATTCTCAGCGTCAAGCGGGCCGATCCCGCCCATCTGTCCCTGATGACGCTGCTGGGGCTGGTGCTGGGCGATGCCGAAACGCATGAGATTGAACAGGCTTTCAAGCAAAGCCCCGGCCTGACTTACAACCTGATGCGCCTGGTGAATTCCGTAGCAGCGGGCGTCGGCAAGAAGATTGGCTCGGTTTCCCAGGCGATCTTGGTGCTGGGTCGGCGCCAGCTTCAGCGCTGGCTGCAATTATCGCTGTTCACCCTGCAGCCAGGTTCCCGTTATCCCAGCCCGCTGATGCAGCTTGCCGCCAGCCGCGGCAAGTTCATGGAAATTCTTGCCGGCAAGGAGAACCGTGATCGCGACTACTGCGACGAAGCGTTCATGACCGGCATCCTGTCATTGCTCGACGTGTTATTGGGCATGCCTCATGAAGAGATCATCACTCAACTCAATTTGACCGAAAACGTGAGGATGGCGTTACTGCGACGGGAGGGCGACCTTGGGCGCCTGCTGTTGCTGGCGGAATATGTCGAGCAGGCGGATCGCACCAGTGCCGCTGCGCTGTTGGCCAAGTCTCCCGGTCTCAGCCTGCATGACCTGACCCAGGCCGAACTCGAAGCCCTGGCCTGGGTGAACGACTTCGCGAAAACGGACGGTTAACGTGAACATCGCGCAGCGATCTTGCGTCCCCTCTCTCTAGGAGACCTCGGTGTCCCGCAGAGGCAGAAGGCAGGGGTGAGGGAACCGACACGGAGACAAGCGACGATCATGACCCGCGTCGGCGCGTCTCGCCATGTCCGTTAGCCGACGGGTTCGCAGATACGTCCGTGCGGCAACCGGTCCAGCATTTCGCGCAGATATTCGGTGCGCAAATGCACCAGATGTTCGTGGTCACCCGCCTCGAAGTAAATCTCCGGTTCGTTCAGCAGGCTGTCGTCCCAGATCATTTCCAGATGGTAGGGCGTGGTCAGCGCGGGAATCGCGCCCGGCTCGCAATCCTTGAAGATCGGGGCGATGACGCGTTCATCGGCCAGCCGGAACATCTGGCCGTAATCGTGACGCAGGTGCCCCAGGCTCACCTGCCGGTTGGCGGGAATCACCGCCGCCATATAGCAGCCGTCGCCGCCTTCCAGCAGCACCGCCTTGGCTACCCGATGTGGATCGACATGCGCTGCGCGCGCGCTTTGCATACTGGTGGCGCTGTGGCTGTGGGTCATGAGTTCGTACGGAATCTCGTGTTGTGCCAGATAACGCTCGATGGTCATGCTCATGATAGGTCTCCTCTTTCTGCATTTCGGGCTCTTACTATAGTCAAGCCACAGCGAAAATATGCTGCGAAAACGAGTCCTTGGACCGACCCCGGCGCCGGTTATCGACTCCGGCTGCGCGATTTGTTCGGGACGTAAATGCATTCATTGGATAGTTGACTAGAATCAATGACATAAGTGGCACACAGGGGTTTCGGATGAATCATGAAACCGTAATCCGGCTGGGTTTCTTCTTCGGCATGCTGGCGCTGATGGCCACGTGGGAGTCACTGGCTCCGCGCCGCCGGCTCACCACCCCCAAACCTGCCCGCTGGATCGCCAACCTCGGCATGGTCTTTCTGGGCACGGCCGCCGTCAGGCTCGTCGTCCCCGTCACCGCGATCGGCATGGCCCTGCTCGCGCGCGAGCGCGGCTGGGGGCTGCTGAACAACCTTGACCTGCCGCGTTGGCTGACCCTGGTTGTCGGCGTGCTGGCGCTGGATTTCGTGATCTATCTCCAGCACGTGATGTTCCACGCGGTGCCGGCATTCTGGCGGCTGCACATGATGCATCACTCCGACATGGACTTCGACGTGACCACCGGGGTGCGTTTTCATCCCATCGAAATCATCCTGTCCATGGGCATCAAGCTGGCGGCGATCGCGGTACTCGGCCCTTCTGCCCTGGCGGTGCTGGTGTTCGAGGTGGTGCTCAACGCCACCAGCCTGTTCAACCACGGCAACGTGCGTTTGCCCGCCGGACTGGACCGGGTACTGCGGCTGTTCGTGGTCACGCCGGAGATGCACCGGGTGCACCATTCCAACATCGCGCGCGAGACCAACAGCAACTTCGGCTTCAATTTTCCGTGGTGGGACCGCCTGTTCGGCACCTACCGCGCCCAGCCCGACAGGGGCCATGAAGCCATGACCATCGGGCTCGATCAGTTCCGCGACCCCGGCAAGCTCAGCTTGCCCGGGTTGCTGGTGCAGCCTTTCGTGGGACAGGTGGGTGACTACCCGATCAACCGGCGTAATGGGAAGGAGGAAGACAAATGAAACTTTCCAATGGCTATACGTGCTTCACCGGCATCAGCGCCGGCTACTCCATGCACATGGGTTTCTGGAGCGCGGATCAGTTGAAGGCCGCGACCGATGCCGTTAAAGGGGCGTTTCTCGACAATATCCGGCCCTGCAGCGAGTTGACAATCTGTCTCGAACGCATGGCGAAGATGTCTTTCAGCCTGGGTTTGACCGTGCTCGGGGTCGGGCTCGCGCTGGCAAGGTCGTCCCGCGCTGGCTTGGGATCGCGGGGGCGGTGATCGGCATGGCGGGGATGATGACCCTGTTTGCCGTACCGTTCAGCCACACGCATCCCGTTCGACGTTGCCATCGCCGCGTGGCTGGTGGTGCTGGGCGCCCTGGTTAGCCGGGGCGTCGGGCAGGAGCCGGCCGGGTAAAGGGAAGCGGCCCCGTTCGCTCAAGTTGCCGCTCTCGTCAAAGATGAGAAGATGAAGCGACGGATAAGTCCGCGTTCGTTGGTCTGCACGGTTTCGTGGCGGAAGCTGTTGTAGGCGAAGCTCGTTTTCCGGTCGAGGGAGACGCCTCCGCGTGAAGGATTAGTTTATGATGCGGTCACAAGCCCTGTTGTAATTTATGAAGGAATCAGCCATGTCGTCCCTCATTATCGAGCATTGCAAAATCAATGAATTGCCTCCGCAATGGGCGCAGCGCTTGAACGCTGCACCAGGTCAAACAGTCACGGTGCGCATCGAAACGGAATCCGTAGCCGAATTCACTGGGGTCGATGCCGCTTTTGTGACGGACGATCCGGCCTTCGGCATCTGGCGCGATCGGGAAGACATGGCGGATGTCGATCAATACGTGCGCGCGTTGCGTGCGCCGCGTCATTTCTGAGTCCTCACTAGCCAGGCATGATCGTTGATACCGATGTCCTGATTTGGCATTTGCGCGGATACCCGAAGGCGTCACAACTGCTGGATCAACTCTCATCCCCAACCTTGTCCGCAATTACTTATCTTGAACTGCTGCAAGGCATCCGCAACAAGGCCGAGATGGTCGCTGTGCAAAAAAGTCTTGCTATGCGGCGGGCAACTATCCTGCCGCTGACCCCAGCGATCACGGCGCGCGCCACCATGCTGATGGAAACGCTCACGCTTAGCCACGGCCTGCAACTGGCCGACGCCCTGATCGCGGCAACGGCGCTGGAACACCAGCTTGCGCTCCTCACCGCAAACACCAAACATTATTTGGCGATCAGCGGCTTACAACTGGAGCGGTTCGAGCCGTAGCAAGCCGCACGACAGTGCGCAGGATCAGGTGCAAAATTCTGGTTGAGGATAAACATCGGTTATTCCCATTGATGTAACCATCATTCGGCGCAATGCGCCTCGTTTATTGTCGCCCTGCCGATTGCGACTTACGCGGGCTGGACAAAGGCGGGTAAAGGGAAGTGTCCGCTTTTATCCGGTACGCACGCAACCTTTAGGAGCACATAATGGCCAAAACCACCACTAGCAAATACGACGTTACCGAACATCTGCGAACTTCGGAAGAAATGGCAGCTTATCTGGACGCCTGTCTTGAAGAAGCAAACGGCGATGCCGCATTCGTCGCCAAGGCGCTGGGCGATATTGCCCGCGCCAAAGGTATGTCGCAAGTCGCGCGCGATGCGGGTCTGTCACGCGAGAGCCTGTACAAGGCGCTCTCCGGTGAGCGCAGCCCCGGTTTCGATACCATCCTGAAAGTCGTCAACGCTCTGGGATTGAAGCTGCATGCTGAAGCGGCTCAAGGTTAGAACAATTCGAGCCTGGCCCGTTTGATTCCAGACCTGGCCCGTTTGATTAGACCCGTTGAACAGGGGGTGACATTGCACTTCTTGCGGCTCGCCCATCAAATACATTCGAGCCACGCGCTTCAAAGCGGACCGAGTTCCAACGCCGCTGCTGGTGGAGTATTATCCTGCCGTTCGTCCCCCAACCACCCTTTTCTGGAGTCGATCATGGGCAGTTCATTCGGTTTGATTCGTTCCGTTGCCGCGCTGGTTTTCGGCTTGTGCTGCTTCACTGCCGCACACGCAATCCCATTTACAGGGCTCTATGCCTTCGGCGACAGCCTGTCGGACGTCGGCAACGACCTGATCATCACCGGCGGTGCAGTCCCTATATCAACGATTTACACCGATGGGTCCAACACCGGCCGGTTCACGAATGGGCTGAACTACCTGGATGTACTCGCCGGTTCTCTGGGCTTGAGTCTGACGCCGTCCGTGACCGGCGGCACCGACTATGCCTACGGCGGCGCACGCACCACCTACGTCAATCCGGGCCTCGTTCCCTTCGGCGCGTTGAGCTTCAACCAGCAGATCGACGCCTACGACTCGACGCACGCCACGGCAGACCCCAACGCGCTGTATGTGCTGTGGATCGGCGCCAACGACATGGGCGACGCCATCCGCGCCGCCGCTTTAGGGAACCCGAGCGCGATCGGCACCGCGATCGGCACCGCGATGACTGGCATCGGTGGCGCGATTGGTGATTTGGCGGGCAAGGGCGCGCAACATTTCCTGGTGCCCAATCTCCCCGATCTGTCGCTGATACCGCGCGATTGGCGGCCTTGGTAGCCTCTGCTCTGGACGACCCTGGCGCAGGACGCCAGCGAGACCTTCAACACGGTCCTGGCCACCCTCCTTGACCAGAGCGCCTTCTCGGCCCTCGACATCCGCGATATGGACGTTTTCGGGGCGCTCAATGACGTCGTGAACAACCCTGCCGACTTCGGATTCACCAATGTGGCTGACGCCTGCTACACGGGGGAAGTAGACGGCACGGCATTGCCGCCGGGCAGCCTCACTCCTCCCACCGTCTGCGCCGACCCGAGCCAGTATGTCTTCTTCGACTACGAGCACCCAACCGCGGCCATGCACGCAGAACTCGGCGCTCTCGCCTTCGCGGCCGTCCCCGAGCCGTCCACCCTGGCGCTTCTCGGCCTCGGCCTCACCGGGCTCGGATTCAGCCGACGCATGAAAGCGTAAGTACGGCAGCGCTCCCACCGACCCCGCTTCGGCGGGGTCGTGCTTTTGGGGATGCGCGCGACCGATATACTGTTACCGCGACTGGCGGTTTTGGAGGAGAAATACGATTGGCCGGCCCTGACCGAACCCGGCCGGTCAGGCTTCGCCAATCGCCACACTTCATTTCGACTTACGGAAGCGATACTGACTCCACCTGACAGACCGTTTTCAACGCCCGATTCCGAATACCGAACAAATCAGCACTTTACGGAAGCGATACTGACACCCTCTGACAGACCGTTTTCAACACCCGATTCCGAATACCCAACAAATCAGCACCTCCTCAGCAGCAGGCGCTATTCTCGTTAACATCGGCTTGGGTGAAGGGCAGACCACCGCCGCAGCCGGCGAAGATGCCGTAATGCCGGCTGAAATCGCCGATGAAATCGAAGTGTTCGCGGTAACGGCTGTCGTGCAGCATGCGCCAGGTGTTGCCACATACCGGGAAGACCCGCCCGGCTTCGATGACGTGGTGCTTGTCGAGGCGGAACCTGTCCCTGGCCAGCGGGATGCCGCCGCGGTAGATCACCGCCTGGCCGTAGTCCTCGCAATCCGGTTCCAGGCCGTCCAGCTTGAACAGGCGATAGGTGGCGGAGAAAAAGCGCAGCGCGCCGATCTTGTCCGCGATGGCCGCATCGGTCAGCACGACGGGGCGGTCTTCCACCAGGCGCGGGTCGGCAAAGCCCGCGGCCCTGGCGAGTTGCAGGAAGTCGTTCCAGTACAGCGCCCCGCCCAGGCACTCCCCATACAGCACCGGGTCATTGCGCAGACTCGCGGGCACGCGCCGGTCGGCGTAGATGTCGGAGAAATAGAATTCGCCGCCCGGCTTGAGCAGCCGGCGCACTTCGGCGAGCACGCGGTCCTTGCGCGGCGAAAGGTTGACCACGCAGTTGGAAACGATGACGTCGAAGCTGGCGTCTTCCAGCCCTAAGGCGTCCAGTTCCTCGATGTAGCCCAGTTGGAAGCGTACGTTGTCGTAACCGAATGCATCGGCGTGCCAGACCCGGTGACGCTCGGCCACGGCCAGTTGTTCCTCGGTCATGTCCACGCCCAGCACCGAGCCGGAAGCGCCCGCCAACTGCGCCAGCACGTAACAGTCGCGACCCGACCCGCAGCCCAGATCCAGCACCCGGCAGCCTTCGAGCTTGGGGGGCGCGACCAGACCGCAGCCGTAGTAGCGCGAACTCACTTCGGGATGCACGCGGGCCAGCAGCGGCGTGATCCAGTCCGGCATCTGGCCGGCGTCACAACAGGCACTGGTTTTGAGGTCGTCCGAGCATTGCAGTTGCCGGCCGTAATAGTCCTTTACCTGGTCTCGCATGATGTCTTCCCATGGGGTGAACAGAGGGTATCCGGCGCGTGCGAATCGCAGCCTGCCGGAAGGCGGCGATCGATCCAGTCTTGCGGCAGGTGGACGAGGTCGTCCGCGGTGTCGATGTCGTGCAGGGTCTCGCCTTCCCACCGGGTCCAGCCCAGTTCCCCGAGCCGGGAACGGGTCTGTTGCATCACGGCATCGGTGCTCCAGGCGATGCCCTCGAACAGGCGCGCATCGAAGCGGCGCAGCCCGATCAGCACATAGCCGCCGTCGGCTGCGGGCAGAAATGCCGTGTCCGCGGTTTCCAGTGCTGCTGCTGCCTGCCGCAGGTGCGTGGGGGTGAGTGCGGGGCAGTCGGTGCCGATGAGGATCGGCCGCTCGCCCGCATCGAGCACCCGCCTCGCGATGCGCGCCATGCGCTGGCCCAGGTCGCCCTCGCCCTGTGCGCTCAGGCAGACATCCAAAGCGGAAAGCGGCTTCACGAATAACGGGATGCCGGATATCCGGTGCGACACACAGCTCCACCGTCCCGGCAGCAGCTCGACGGGCGGTGGCGAGCGTGTGGTGCAGCATGCGGGTGGCCAGCGTCGCGGCGGCGGCCGCTCCGAGTTCCCGCGCGAGCCGGGTTTTGACCTGGCCCGGCTCGGGCGCCTTGGCCATGACGATGATGCGCGTCCTCACCGGTACCACTCCGCCAGCCGTGCGGGCGCCACGCCACGGGCGTACAGCCAGCGCAGCCGCCACATGAGAAAAATGGTGCGCCACATGCCGCGCGTCTCCCAGCGCCGGCCGGAAGTGATCGCGGGACCGGGCAGGCAGGCAGGGCGGGACAGGGTCAACAGCCGGCGCGATAGCTCGATGTCTTCCATCAGCGGCTGGTCGGGGAAGCCGCCCACGGACTCGAATGCGGTGCGGGTCACGAACACGGCCTGATCGCCGGTGGCGATGCCGGAAAGGCGCGAACGCAGGTTCATGAGGGCGGCCACCACGCGCAGCGTGCGGGCCCGGCCGCCGATGCGCACATCGAAGCGGCCCCACACCCGCGTGCCTTGGCGCAGGCTGTCGAGGACGTGCCGGTCGGCGTCATCCGGCAGGGTGGTGTCGGCATGCAGGAACAGCAGCGCTTCGCCCTTCGCCTGCGCCGCCCCGGCATTCATCTGGCGCGCGCGGCCGCGCGGGGCGGTCATCACCCGGTCGGCCAGGGGCGCGGCCAGGGCGGGCGTGGCATCGGTGCTGCCGCCGTCCACCACGATCACTTCCGCGCCGCGCGCGCGCAGGGCCTGCAAACCGGTCAGCAGCGCAGCGATGCGTTCGGCTTCGTCCAGGGCGGGAATGATGATGGACAGGCGCATGCTCAACCCCTTCTCCAGGCGTGGTAACGCGCGGCCCAGGCGAGCAGTTGTTGCGGCGCGTGCGCGCGCTTCCACTCGCCCGCCGCGTACTTGTTGGCCTCCGCCCAGGTGGGGTAGGCGTGCACGGTGCCGAGTATCTTGTTCAGGCCCAGACCGTGGCGCATCGCCAGCACGAACTCGGCCAGCAACTCGCCCGCATTCGCACCGACGATGCCAGGCACCGAGGATGCGATCCTTGTCCGGGACGGTGAGCACCTTGACGTAGCCGTGCGCGGCCTCGTCGGTGATGGCCCGGTCCAGTTCGTCGAGCCGGTAGCGGGTGACTTCGCAGGCAATGCCGCGGGTGCGGGCATCGTTCTCGGACAGACCCACCCGCGCCACTTCCGGGTCGGTGAAGGTGACCCAGGGGATCACCGAATAATCGGCCTTGAAGCGTTTCAGTCCGCCGAACAGGGCGTTGACCGCCGCGTACCAGGCCTGATGCGCGGCGGTATGGGTGAACTGGTAGGGGCCGGCGACGTCGCCGCAGGCGTAGATGTTGGGGTAGAGGGTTTGCAGCCAGGCGTTGGTCTCGACGGTGCGCGCCCGGGTGAGCGGAATGCCCAGTTCCTCCAGGCCAAGCCCCTCGGTGCGCGGTACGCGGCCCACGGCCAGCAGCAGGGCGTCAAAGGAGAGGGCTTCCTCCTCTCCGTCGTGGCTCACCAGCAGGCGCTGTTCGCCCTCCACCCGCTCGCAGCGCAGGGCGTCGGTGCGTTTGAGGACGCGCACCCCGTCCGCGCCCAGAGCCGCCTCGATCGCGGCCGTGGCGTCCGGGTCTTCATTGTCCATGAGGCCGGAGCGCGATACCTGGGTGACCCGGCAACCCAGCCGGGCAAAGGCCTGGGCGAGTTCGCAGCCTATGGGGCCGCCGCCCAGAACCAGCAGCCGCTCCGGGCGCTCGCTGAGGGCCCAGATCGTGTCCGAGGTGTAGTAACGCACCTGCTCCAACCCCGGAAGCGCCGGCACATTGGGCCGCGCGCCGCTGGCGATGACGATGGCGCGGGTAGTCAGCGAACGTCCGTCCACTTCCACGCTCCACGGCGAGGTGATGCGCGCCCGGCCCCGGATCACCTCCACGCCGAGGGCGGTGTAGCGTTCCACCGAGTCGTGCGGCTCCACGGTGCGTATCACGCGCCGCACCCGTTCCATCACCTGGCCGAAGTCATAGTCCACCTCGGCGCGGGTCATGCCCAGGGCCGCGGCCTCGTGCGCCTGCTTGAGGAATTTCGCGGACCGGATCAGCGCCTTCGACGGCACGCAGCCGTAATTGAGGCAGTCGCCGCCCATCCTGTCGCCTTCGATCAGGGTGACTTTGGCCTTCACGGCGGCGGCGATGTAGGCCGTGACCAGTCCGGCAGCGCCGGCGCCGATCACCACCAGGTTGCGATCGAAGCGGCGCGGTTTGTTCCAGCGTGCATAGACCTTGCGCGCCCGGATGACCGTCACGATTTTCTTCGCGACGAGCGGGAACACGCCCAGCAGCGCGAAGGAGGCCAGGAGCATGGGCGAGAAGATAGCCGCGAGGGAGTCGATGCGCGCCAGTTGGGTGCCGGCGTTCACGTACGCCAGGGTGCCGGCCAGCATGCCGAGCTGGCTGACCCAGTAGAAGGTCCGGGTACGGATGGGAGTCAGCCCCAGCAGCAGGTTGACGACGAAAAAGGGAAACGCCGGCACCAGGCGCAGGGTGAACAGATAAAACGCGCCATCCCGGCGCATGCCCTCGTCGAGCGCCGCGAGCCGGTCGCCGAAGTGCCGCTGCACCGCGTCGCGCAACAGGAAACGCGACACCAGAAAGGCCAGGGTGGCGCCGATGCTGGAGGCGAACGACACTACCAGCGTCCCCGTCGCCAGGCCGAACAAGGTGCCCGCGGCCACAGTCATGACCGCCGCGCCCGGCAGTGAGAGGGCCGTGACCGCCACGTAGATCACGAAGTAGGCGCCCAACACCCGCACGGGTTGTGCCGCATAGAGTGCGGCGAAATCCGCCTGCGTGGCCTTGAGCGTCGCCAGGGTGAAGAAACGGTCGAGATCGAAGGCGAAGTACGCCGCTACCACCAGGGCGATGAGACCGATCAGCAGAACGCGTTTTATGGCATGTCCCCCATGCTCAAGGCACCGCCGCAACTGCTGCCCTGGCCGGCCGTGCATCCGTAGCAGTGATCCGCTACCCGGATCGTTTCTCCTTCAGGGTCGTGGGTCAGAAGATCGCGCAGATGGGGGCGTGGCCTGCCGTCAAGCCGCGCCGGCAGTCCCAGCATCTGGTTGAAGTCGCAGTCGTACAGATAACCCTGCCAGTCCACGCTGATGAGATTGCGGCACATGACCCGGTCGAGATTGTCCGCCCGGTAACTGTCTTTCAACAGACGCATGTAAGCTTCGAATTGTCCCCTGGAGATCAGCGTGCTGCCGAAGCGCTGAATCGGCATATTGGCCAGCGTGAGCAGATGATTGAAGACGATGCCGTAATGCTCCGCCAGTTCGCGCTTGTAATCGGCCTCCAGCCGGGTCTGCTCCGGCGGCAGCGTCGGCCCGCCTGGGTTGTAGACCAGATCGAGCACGAGTTCGGGCACACGGCCATAACCCAGAGCGTTGAGCCGGCGCAGCGCGGTGATGCTTTTCCCGAACACCCCTTTACCGCGCTGGTCATCCACATTCGCTTCCGTATAACAGGGCAGGGACGCCACCACCCTGACCTGTCTGGCCGCGAGAAAATCCGCCAGACCTTCCTGGCCGGGTTCCAGCAGCACGGTGAGATTGCAGCGGTCGATCACCGGCACACCCAGGGCATGCGCCGCATCCACCAGGGTGCGGAAATGCGGATGTAATTCCGGCGCGCCGCCGGTGATATCGAGGATGCCAATGCCGCGTTGTTCGAGTACCGCCCTTACCCTGTCCACATTGTCCGCGTCCATCATCTCGGTGCGCGTGGGCCCGGCGTTGACATGGCAGTGCAGGCATGTCTGGTTGCAGCGATAACCCAGGTTGACCTGCAGCGTGGAAAGACGCGCGCGGCGCAGGGGCGGAAAATCGGTGTGTTGCAGCAGGGGCAGGGTGGCGCGCATGCTTACTCCCTCTCTTGGGCAGGGACAACGTCCCCATTATCTTCCGGCTGCAACTCGCCTGACTGCTGCTTCAGAGACACGCTGCGCTTGTCGGGGCAAACAACCGTACCAGGCAAGTTGCAGGCGCCCCTAGTGGCCTGACGCTTTTCCCCACAGTTCCTCCAGGCGCTGGTCCCGGCCGCACTTGTATCGGTAGAACCTGTAGCGCAAGGGGTTCTTCAGGTAGTAGTCCTGGTGATATTCCTCGGCCGGGGTGAATACGCCCGCCGGAACGATTTCGGTCACGATCGCTTGCGGAAACGGCTTGGATCTGTCGAGCGCCGCCTTCGATTGTTCGGCGAGGCGCTTTTGTTCCTCGTTGTGATAGAAGATCGCGGTGCGGTACTGATCGCCAACATCGCAGAACTGACGGTTGCGTGTAGTCGGGTCGATGTTGTGCCAGTACACGTCAAGCAGTTTGGCGTAGCTTATCTCGGATGGATTGTAGGTGACCTCGACCGCCTCGGCATGTCCGGTTCCTCCGGCGGACACCGCTTCATACGTTGGATTTTTCGTGTGGCCGCCAGTAAAGCCGGAGACCGTGGCGACCACTCCATGGAGCTTGTCAAAAGGCGGCTCCATGCACCAGAAGCAACCACCCGCAAATGTCGCCTTGGCCAGGGTGGCCGCACCGGTGCCGGACTTCGCGGAAGCGGTATCCGCGGCGCACGCCAAGCCAGGAACGGCAAGCACGATCAACAAAAACACGCTGAGTATCCTGCCTCTAGCCATGTCGCATCCTCGCTGGGAAATATCTTTATAGACCAGGCACCGGGGGAGTTGGTTGCCAGAGTATGGCCTTTACCCGCCCGCCCGTTTGGACAGGATTGGGCCGATTACAATCCGGCTGCTCAGGCTGATCACATTGAATGTCTGTTTGTCGACCCACATTTTTTGTTTGGCAGCATGATGGGTCAGTCACATGAAACCTCCGCTGGAAATATCTAATATTGTGCGACCAAAGTCGCATACAGCGCCCATCCGCCTCCCTAGAATGCATCCCATTGTTCAACTCACATTGGGGTGCACCATGCTGTTCAAGCAACTATTCGACCCGGTTTCTTCCACGTACAGCTACCTGATCGCTGCCGATTCCGGCGAGGCGGTACTGATCGACCCCGTGTATGAGCAGGCCGGGCGTGACCTCGCCCTGCTGGGCGAGCACAACCTGAAACTGGTCTGGGTGCTCGACACCCACGTACACGCCGACCACGTGACCGGAGCCAATGCGCTCAAGGCGGCCACCGGCGCCCAGTCCGCCGTAGGCGACGGCTGCAGGGCCAGCGGCTTCGACCATCAGCTCAACGACGGCGACGAGATCCGCTTTGGCGACGAGGTGATCCGCATCATCGCCACCCCCGGTCACACCCACGGCAGCGTGTCCTACCTCTGGCGCGACCGCGTGTTCACCGGCGACGCCCTGTTGATCGGCGGCTGCGGGCGCACCGACTTTCAGGCCGGCAATCCCAACCTTCTCTACCACAGCATCACCGGGAAGCTGTTCAGCATGGAAGACGAAGTGCTGGTCTATCCCGGCCATGACTACAACGGCCGCCGGGTCAGCAGCATCGGCGAGGAGAAAGCGCTGAATCCGCGCCTGGCGGGCAAGAGCGAGGCAGAGTTCACCGCCATCATGAACGCCCTCGACCTGCCCAAGCCGCGCCTGATTGACATCGCCGTCCCGGCCAATCTGGTCGGCGGAACCGCTTAACCCGTCACCTGTACTTAAACCCATGCGCCGGCCATTTGCGGCGGCGCATTAGCAAACCGAAGGAGATTGAAATGCAAACCATCAGCGCCAACGCACTGGCCGATCAGCAACAACAAGGCTTCGTCAACCTGATCGACGTACGCACCCCCGCCGAATACGGCGCCATCCACGCCAAGGGCGCGGTCAACATCCCGCTGGACCGGCTGGAGCCGGGCGCGCTGGCCTACTGCAATGGCAGTCCGGTTTATTTCATCTGCAAGTCCGGGATGCGCGCGCAGAAGGCCATGGACAAGCTGCGTGAAGCCGGCTTCTCCAACATGGTGCACGTCGAAGGCGGCACCGATGCATGGAAGTCCGCCGGCCTGCCCATTGAAAAGGGCAGGAAGGCGCTCGGACTGGAACAGCAGGTGCGTATCATCGCCGGCTCCATGGCGCTGGTCGGCGCCGCCGTGGTGCTCGCCGGCCAGCCGCTGGGACTGGTTTTGGTCGGCTTCATGGGCGCGGGCATGGTCTTCGCCGGGGTCACCGACACCTGCGGCATGGCGATGCTGCTGGCCAAGATGCCGTGGAACCAGGGCGCCCGGGCCTGCCCGTCGCCGTCGGTATCCCGATGAAAAATGCAACCTCCGGGTCTTATCCCCTATAAATCGGCCATCCCGCCGCGGTGTAACGGACCTTTGCGTCCAGGCGGCGGAAACGTCCGGCTATACGCCGCCAGTGCTCGTTGGAATGAACGTCGTCTATACGGTTTCGACCTATCGCTTGGGCAAGCTCTCCGACGGCAACACCTCGGGCAACGTTGATTAGGCATGGCTTCCCTGACGGTACAATTACTTTAACGACGGCTGGGCCAAGTACAAATAGGATCAACTGACGGTCGTGTTCGGCGACGCAAAGGGTAGAAGAATGTCAAATCGTACAGGCTCGTTGAGCCGTTACTTGCCCTGGCTGGACTGGGGACGCCAGTATCACCGCGAGTGGTTCGCCAATGACCTGATTGCAGCGGTCATCGTGACCCTGATGTTGATTCCACAGAGTCTGGCCTATGCCATGCTGGCCAATCTGCCGCCGCAAATCGGTTTGTATGCCAGCATCCTGCCGCTGGTTGCCTACGCGCTGTTTGGCACCAGTCGCACGCTGGCGGTCGGACCGGTAGCGGTGGCGTCCCTGATGTCCGCCGCCGCCGCAGGCCATGTGGCCATGCCTGGCACGCCGGCCTTTTATGAAGCGTCGATCCTGCTGGCATTGCTTGGCGGCGCCATGTTGGTTGTTCTGTCGCTGATTCGCGCCGGTGCAATAGGCAACTTGCTGAGTCATCCTGTGGTCTCCGGTTTCATCATCGCCTCGGCTGTCCTGATTGCTGCCGGCCAGATCAAATACATATTCGGCGTCAGCGCCAAAGGCGACACACTGATCGCCATTATCGCCAGCCTGTCCGGCGCGCTGGCTGCCACGCATACGATTACCCTGCTTATCGGCGCCACGTGTCTGACCTTCCTGCTGGCGGTGCGGAAGTATGGCAAATCCGCGCTCAGTGCGGCTGGGCTGTCGCCGCGCACGGCGGATATCGCGGTCAAGGCCGGGCCGGTGTTGACAGTGATCATCTCGATACTTGTGGTATCACTGTTCAATTTGCAAACACAGGGCGTGAAAGTGGTTGGATACATTCCTGCCAGCCTGCCTTCGCTCACGCTGCCGTCGCTGAATCTGGCGCTAATCAAATCCCTGCTGCTGCCAGCGTTTCTGATTGCATTGATAGGCTTTGTCGAGTCGGTTTCGGTGGGGCACACCCTGGGCGCCAAGCGCCGCCAACGCATTGACCCCAATCAGGAATTGATGGGCCTGGGCGCAGCCAATATTGCGTCCGCGCTCTCCGGAGGCTACAGCGTCACCGGGGGATTTGCGCGCTCAGTCGTCAATTTCGACGCCGGAGCGGAAACGCCGCTGGCCGGGGTATTCACCGCAGTGGGAATATTGATCGTGACGGTGGCGTTTACCCCCTATCTGGCCAATCTGCCGCAAGCCACACTTGCCGCCACCATTATCGTCGCAGTGCTGTCGCTGGTCAGGCTCAATGTATTGCGCGAGGTATGGAACTATTCCAAAGCCGATTTTGCCGCGGTAGCGGCCACCATCATCTTCGTGCTGACTGCGGGCGTGGAAATTGGTGTCCTGGCTGGGGTGATTTTGTCCATCCTGTTGTTGCTGGCAAAAATCAGCAAGCCGCATATTGCGGTTACCGGCCGTGTTCCCGGAACCGATCACTACCGCAACATCCTGCGGCACGAGGTGATCCAGAGCGAATCGGTGCTGTCGCTGCGGGTGGATGAAAGCCTGTATTTCCCCAACGCGCGTTATCTGGAAGACGCCTTGCTGGCGCTGGTGACGGAGCGTCCCGGTGTGCAGCACGTGGTATTGCAGGCCAGCGCGATCAATGACATTGATTCGAGCGCGCTGGAAAGCCTGGAGGCCATCGAAACCAGCTTCAAGGATATGGGTGTGACCCTGCATCTGTCCGAAGTCAAGGGCCCGGTGATGGACAAACTGAAAAATACGCATTTCCTGAAGCATCTGCGCGGGCAGGTTTTTCTCAGCAATGATCAGGCAATGAAGGCCCTTGATCCGGCGATTGTGGCTGACGCAGCCTAGTCTGGTTACCCATTGATTACGAAAAATGACTCACTTGACGGTATAGCCATGCGATTCGAGACAGGCTGCCGTGGCGCGTTTGAAATCGCCCAGTGCCTGCGCCCACTCCGGCGCCTTCATGACCGCCGATCAGGGCGCCGGCCGCCGCACCCAGCAGCGTACCCAAGGTCGCGCTGCGCACCTCGCTGTCGATGCCATTCTGGTTTGCGCTACTGCCGCCACTCTGTTGCAGCGCAATCTGCCGGCAATAGGCTTCATCGGCGGTATTGAACTGCTCCGGCATTTTGCCCGTGCCGGGCAGCGCCATCACGCTGGGGGGCCTTCCGGCACCGTGGCACAGGCGGTGAGCAGCAGGAGCAGCGCGAAGGATGCCAATCGGGCTGGATTCAGCATGGCCATCGTCATCTTCTAGTGTGGCCCGGGTTGCGCAGGCGATTGGGGAACCACCGTCATCCAGCCGGTCTGGCATTCCTTGACGTAGGGGTAATACCCCTGAGGATTGGTGCAGTAGTACCAGTAATTAGAGGGCGGGGCCGTCGAGCCGGCGGCATCCGCACCCTTCTCGATGTAAACCGGCGGGGAGGGTTGAGCCGCAATGACAGGCGGATACGGTGAATAGTATGGCGAATAATAAGGGGAGTAATAGGGGAGGTAGGCCGGGGGGTAATACCAAGGCCCTACCGGGACACCGAGGTTGACGCCGAACGTGACACTGCCATGTCCGTGGTCGGCCAGGGCAGTGCCGCTACCGATAATCCCCACCCCGAGTGCGAGGCCCAAGGCAAATTTTGCAATTTTCATGATGACTCCATTTGGCTTAACGAATAGTCCGGCATCCGGCTGTCAGCCATGGCTCATGCCTTCCTGCCGGTAATTGTGATGCCAGCGCTGTTCGAACATCTTGTACCGTTTCTGGCGCTGTTCCTCGGTTAACACCTTGTCCATTTCGGATCGCATATACCTGCGCGCGACAATCATGTCGGCAATGGTCTTGCCTTGGGCTTCGGCAAGTTCCCGGAACCTGGCATCCGTCACGTCCATCTTTGCCAGCGCCTGGCGGTTGTCCGACAACAACTGCCGCAGGTCTCGCAATTTGGTTCGATATTTGTCATCGATGGCCTTCATGGACTGGCGTTGTTCCTCGGTCAGATTCAAACAATCTGCCAGGCGCGCCCAGCCATGCGTTTCTTTGGCATCAGCGGATTGACGGCAGTGATCGCCCGACTGCTGGCTATGATCGCCGTCGAAAGCCTGGGACAGAACGGGATGGCCGACAAGTCCAAGCGCGACAGCACTCACGGCCAGGAAGGTTTTGCGGGTATTCATGTTGACTCCTATCGATGTTCAAGAATTGAAGGGTGCGGCAACGGCTTAACCACCCTTGAAATCATCGTAGGTCCAGGTCGGGCCTTTGAATGTAAGCAGCGAGAAAATTCATGTAAAGATGAGCAAATCCGTTCATGTGATTTGGCCGTAACTTCTAATATCCGAGCTGTGAACCCCTTTTTCGCGTGCCGATATGCCCCACCTGCTGCTTGCCGACGACGACCCCGAACTGTCCCTCATGCTGAAGGAGTACCTGGAGGGGTACGGTTTCCAGGTCGAGACCGTTCCCGATGGCATCCTTGCCCTGAAGCGGGCGCTGGAGGAGGACTTCGACCTGATCATCCTGGATGTGATGATGCCCGGCCGGAACGGGTTGGACGTGCTGCGCGACCTGCGCGCGGTTAAGGCCACGCCGGTCCTGATGCTCACCGCGCGAGGTGAGGACGTTGACAGCATCGTCGGTCTCGAACTGGGTGCGGACGACTATCTTGCAAAACCCTGCAACCCGCGTGTGTTGGAAGCCCGCATCCGGGCCCTGCTACGCCGCAGTGAACTGCGACCGGAAACGGGTGAAAGCGGAACCGGTCAAATGCTCAGAGTCGGCGATCTGTCCCTGAATAGCGGGACTCGCGACGTGATGCTTGGCGACCGACCCATCGTCATCACCAGCACCGAATTCAGCATCCTGGAGGTCTTGCTGCGCGAGTCGGGGCGGGTGGTGTCCAAGGTCGAGTTGTCCGAGTTCGCCTTGGGCAGGCCCTTGAGCAGTTTCGACCGAAGTCTGGACATGCATGTCAGCAACCTCCGCCGCAAGCTCGGCCCCCTGGCGGACGGCGGAGAGCGGATCAAGACGATTCGCGGCATCGGCTACCAGTATCTGCAGACGTGATCCTTAAGATCAACATGCATCGCCTGTTCTGGAAACTCTTCCTCACCTACTGGATCACCCTGATCCTGTTTACCCTGGGTTGCCTGTTCGCGGCCTCCCTCTATCTCGACCAGACCCGTGCCCGACGCGAAGCGGCCAGTCCCCTGGAGGAGTACTCCAGCCGCATCCAGATGGCGCGCGCGGCCGCCGCGAACGGCAAAGCGGGCCTGATCGAATGGGCGGCCAGGCTGGATTCCGAGGAATTGGTCCCCTTGTTGGTTCTCGACAGCGACGGTCACGATCTGCTGCAGCGCGAGGTCTCGGCGGGGGCGCTGAATCACCTGCGCCGACATCTGCGACGGGATCAGGAATCGCCATCCAATGACGAACACCGGCGCGCCATCCGCTTGTCGGATGGTACCGAGTATTGGCTGGTTCCGGACTTCCAGGGCGCGAATCTGGGCCGATTTCTCGCGCGGCCCAAAGTCATCGCCGTACCCCTGGTTCTGGCTGTCCTGCTGAGCGGCCTGGTCTGTCTGCTGCTGGCCCGCTATCTGACTTCACCCATGGAGCGCCTGCGCCAGGCGACCCAGGCCTATGCCACCGGAGATTTCAGCAAACGGGTCGGCCCGGGCCTGGGTCGCCGGCGCGACGAGATCGTCGACCTTGCCCATGCGCTGGATAAAATGGCGGAACGCCTCGATACGCTGCTCAATTCCCAGCGCACCTTGCTGCGCGACGTTTCGCACGAATTGCGCTCGCCCCTGGCTCGCGTGCAAGCGGCGCTCGGCCTGGCAAGGCAACGCGGCAAAGGCGACGAGCGTGAACTGGATCGCATCGAGCAGCAAACCGAACGGCTCAATGATCTCATCGGCGAGATCCTCACCTTCTCACGCCTTGACACCGGTGTTCACAAGCTTGCCTCCGAACCCATCGATCTGGCTTCGCTGCTGGCGGAAATGGTTGAGAACGCCCGGTTTGAGGGGGTGGGTCGGGGTATCCGGGTCGAATTCGCGCGTCCCCACCCCGCCCCCTGTCTGGGCGACCCCATGCTTTTGCACAGCGTCCTGGACAACGTCCTGCGCAACGCCATGTTGCATTCGCCCGATGCCGGGCTGATCGAGGTCACGTTGACTGATGAAACGCATGCCGACGGTCGGATCGACCATGTGATCCGGATTTTGGATCATGGCCCGGGCGTTCCCGATGACATGCTGGACGCCATCTTCGAACCCTTTGTCCGCGTCGATGCCGCGCGCGACCACAACCGTGGCGGCGTCGGCCTCGGACTCGCTATCGCCCGGCGCGCCATTCAGGCCCAGCACGGCCAGATCAAGGCCGAAAATCATCCTCAAGGCGGTTTGCTGGTGACGATTCGTCTGCCAGCCGGCCACGAACAGACGGCACGTGCCGGCGCTCACGTATTCGTAATCCAGCCGCACGGGCGTTCCCGGACGGATAGTCAGAGGCGCATGAGATCATCCCTTATTCCCACCGCGCAGAAAATCGATATGGGTACCGAATCCGCTCTCCCCAACCGCCATCGTCATCCCCTTCGCACCACCCTGATCGCTGCCGTGCTGGCCGGCCTGATCGGCGGGGTCTGGTACTGGAGCAATCACCACGCCCAACCGGCGCCGCATCAGGCAGCGGACGCGGGGATATGAAAGGCGCGGGCGGTAACCGTCCGCAGCCGGTATCGGTGGCCGAGGTTCGCATCACTGACATCCGCGTCTGGCTGAATGCGCTCGGCACGGTCACGCCGCGCAACCTCGTTACGGTACACACCAAGGTCGACGGTACCCTGCTCAAGGTGAATTTCCGCGAAGGCCAGATGGTAAAGGCCGGAGACCTGCTGGCCGAGATCGACCCGCGCCCGTTCCAGATCCTGCTCGACCAGGCCAAGGGACAGCTGAATCGCGACATCGCCCTGCTCGACAATGCCCGCATCGACCTTGCCCGCTATAAGGGACTGCTCGCCAAGGACGCGATCGCCGGCCAGCAGGTGGACACGCAGGATGCGCTGGTGCGGCAGTATCAGGGGACGGTGGAATCGGACCGCGGTCAGATCGACAATGCCAGACTGCAACTGGAATGGACCCGTGTTACCGCGCCGTCTTCCGGCCGCATCGGGCTACGTCAGGTCGACCCTGGCAACCAGGTGCACGCGAGCGATGTCAACGGTCTGGCCAGCATCGCCCAGTTGCAGCCGATTACGGTGTTGTTCTCCGTGCCGGAGGCGAATCTCCCCGCCATCAACCGCAGGCTCGCGGTGCGTGAGGCCATCCCGGTCGAGGCCTGGGACCGCGAGCAAAAGAACCGACTGGCGGACGGTCGCCTGCTTACCACCGACAACCAGATCGACCCGACCACCGGCACCATCAAGATCAGGGCCGAATTCCCCAACCGCGACAACACGCTTTTCCCCAACCAGTTCGTCAATATCCGTCTGCTGCTCGACACCCTGCCCCAGGTCGTGGCGGTGCCGGGCGCGGCCATCCAGCGCGGCGACAAGGGCAGCTTCGTCTATCGCCTCGATAGCCGCGGTACGGTGGCCATGCTGCCGGTCACGCCGGGTGCCGTGGATGGCGATTGGGTGGCGGTGACGGGCGAGGTCAAGGCGGGCGACAAGGTGGTCACCGATGGTGTGGACAAGCTGCGCGACGGCGCCAGGGCCGAGATCATCGTGCCGGGTGGCGAAGGGGGTAAAGGCGGCGGCAAAGGCGGACAGGGTACGCCAGGCGGCAAGCCGGGGCGCGACTGGAGTGGGCGCCAGCAGCGGCAGCGGCAAGGCCGAATAGACCGGCCCCGCCATGAACCCATCGCGCCTCTTCATCCTGCGCCCGGTGGCCACTTCGCTGCTGATGCTGGCCATTTTGCTGGTCGGCGCGATGGCCTACCGCCTGCTGCCGATCTCGGCCCTGCCGGAGGTGGACTACCCGACCATCCAGGTCATGGCGCTCTATCCCGGCGCCAGCCCGGACGTGGTCACCGCCTCCATCACCGCGCCGCTGGAGCGCCAGCTCGGGCAGATGCCCGGGCTGAAGCAGATGTCCTCGACCAGCTCCGGCGGCGCCTCGGTCATCACCCTGCGCTTCGGCCTCGATCTCACCCTCGACGTCGCCGAACAGGAAGTACAGGCCGCCATCAACGCCGCCTCCAATCTGCTGCCTACCGACATGCCGATGCCGCCGGTGTACAGCAAGGTCAACCCGGCCGACGCGCCGATTCTCACCCTGGCCGTCACCTCGCCGTCGCTGCCGGTCACGCGTCTGCACGAGCTGGTGGAATCGCGCATCGCGCAGAAGATATCGCAGTTGCCGGGTGTCGGCCTGGTCAGCCTGGCCGGTGGCCGCCGCCCGGCGGTGCGCATCCAGGCCAATCCCAGGGCGCTGGCGTCTTACGGCATGTCGCTGGAAGACCTGCGCGCGGCCATCGGCACGGCCAACGTCAACACGCCCAAGGGCAGCTTCGACGGCGCGCAGCGCGCCTCGGCCATCGACGCCAACGACCAGCTCAAATCGGCGGACGACTACGTCAACCTGGTCATCGCCTACAGGAACGGCGCGCCGATCCACCTGAAGGACGTGGCCGACGTCATCGACGGCGCCGAGAACGCCCGCCTGGCCGCCTGGGCCAACGACCAGCCGGGCGTGATCCTCAACGTGCAGCGCCAGCCCGGCGCCAACGTCATCGAGGTGGCCGACCGCATCAAGGCCGCCCTGCCCGGGCTCAAGGCGAGTCTGCCCGGCGCCATCGACCTCAGCCTGCTGTCCGACCGCACCGTCACCATCCGCGCCTCGGTAGCCGACGTGGAATTCTCGCTGCTGCTGGCGGTGGGGCTGGTGGTGATGGTGATCTTCCTGTTTCTGCGCAAGCTGTCGGCGACGATCATCCCCAGCCTGGCGGTGCCCATCTCCCTGGTCGGCACCTTCGGCGTCATGTACCTGGCCGGTTTCTCGATCAACAACCTGACCCTGATGGCGCTGACCATCGCCACCGGCTTCGTGGTCGACGACGCCATTGTGGTGATCGAGAACATCACCCGCTACGTCGAGGCCGGCGAAACCCCGCTGGCGGCCGCACTGAAGGGATCGCAGCAGATCGGCTTCACCATCATCTCGCTGACCGTCTCGCTGATTGCCGTGCTGATTCCGCTGCTGTTCATGGGCGACGTGGTCGGGCGGCTGTTCCACGAGTTCGCCATCACCCTGGCGGTCGCCATCCTGATCTCGGCGGTGGTGTCGCTGACGCTCACGCCCATGCTCTGCGCGCGCCTGCTGCGCGCCGAGACCGCGCACAAGCCCGACCCCGTCTTCCAGCGCATCGTCGCGGCCTACGGCCGCGCGCTGACCTGGGTGCTGAACCGGCAGACCGCGACGCTGTGGGTGGCCGTCGCCACCCTGGCGACTGACCGTGGCGCTGTACGTGTGGATTCCCAAAGGCTTCTTTCCGGTTCAGGACACCGGCCTGATCCAGGGCATCAGCGAGGCCGACCAGTCGATTTCCTACGCCGCGATGGCCGAGCGTCAGCAGGCACTGGCCGCCGAGATCCTGAAAGACCCGGCGGTGGCCAGCCTGTCCTCGTTCATCGGCGTCGATGGCGGCAACGTCACCCTCAACAGCGGCCGCATGCAGATCGCCCTGAAGCCGCTGGCGCAGCGGAAGGAATCGGCAACGGCCGTCATGCGTCGACTGGCCGAGGCCGCCAAACACGTTCCCGGCATCGCCCTGTACCTGCAACCGGTGCAGGACCTGACCATCGAGGATCGCATTTCGCGCAGCCAGTACCAGTTCATGCTCGGCTCGCCGGATGGCCAGGCTCTGGCCGAATGGGTGCCCAAACTGGTGGCGCGGCTCAAGCAGTTGCCGCAACTGGCCGATGTCGCCAGCGACCTGCAGAACAAGGGTCTGCAGGCCTTCGTGGACATCGACCGCGATGCCGCAGGGCGGCTGGGCGTGTCGGTCGCGACCATCGACAACGCCCTTTACGATGCCTTCGGCCAGCGCCTGATCTCGACCATCTTCACCCAGTCCAACCAGTACCGCGTGGTGCTGGAAGTCAAACCCGAATTCCAGGCCGGCCCCGCCGCGCTTGACGGCCTCTATGTGCCGACTGCCACCGGCCAGCAAGTGCCGTTGTCCGCCGTGGCGCATGTGGAGGAGCGGGAGACACCATTGCTGGTCAACCATGTCGGTCAATTCCCGGCCGCCACCGTGTCGTTCAATCTCGCTCCCGGCGCAGCGCTGGGTAACGCGGTGGATGCCATCCGCAAGGCCGAGGCGGAAATGAAACTGCCGCTCTCGATCGAGACCAGCTTCCAGGGCGCGGCACTGGCCTTCCAGTCATCGCTGACCAACACCCTGCTGCTGATTCTGGCGGCGGTGGTGACCATGTACATCGTGCTCGGCGTGCTCTACGAAAACGCCATCCACCCGGTCACCATCCTCTCGACGCTGCCCTCGGCCGGCGTCGGCGCGCTGTTGTCGCTGATGCTGGTCGGCGGCGAACTGGATGTGATCGGCGTCATCGGCATCATCCTGCTTGATCGGCATCGTCAAGAAGAACGCCATCCTGATGATCGACTTTGCCCTCTCCGCCGAGCGCGAGCAGGGCCTGCCCGCGCGCGAAGCGATCTACCAGGCCTGTCTGCTGCGTCTGCGTCCGATCCTGATGACCACCATGGCCGCCATGCTCGGCGCGTTGCCGCTGATGCTGGGCACCGGCGTCGGTTCGGAACTGCGCCAGCCGCTGGGCCTGGCCATGGTCGGCGGCCTGCTGGTCAGCCAGGTGCTGACATTGTTCACCACGCCGGTGATCTATCTGGCGTTCGACCGGCTGGCGGGGCGTTTCAAGGCCTACCGCAGCATGGCATCGCGTAGGGCGCAATAAGTGAAACGCATTGCGCCGCATGAATCCCGCCGCATGCCGTTGATCCGGCGCAATGCCCTGCGGTTATTGCGCCCTACACCGGCATGAACTTCTTCGCCACCTTCATCCATCGCCCGGTCGCCACCACGCTGCTGACCCTGGGGCTGGTCCTGGCCGGGGTGGCGGCGTATTTCCACCTGCCGGTGGCGCCCGCTGCCGCAGGTGGATTTCCCGACCATCTCGGTGCAGGCATCGCTGCCCGGGGCCAGCCCGGAGACCATGGCGGCGACCGTGGCGACGCCGCTGGAACGCACCCTGGGACGCATCGCCGGGGTGACCGAGATCACCTCGTCGAGTTCGCTCGGCAACACCCGCGTGACCCTGCAATTCGATCTCGACCGCAACATCGACGGCGCCGCGCGCGACGTGCAGGCGGCGATCCAGGCGGCGCGCGCGCTGCTGCCATCGGGGCTGCCGGCTATGCCGACCTATCGCAAGGTCAATCCGGCCGATTCGCCGATCATGATCCTGTCGCTGACCTCGAAAACCCTGTCGCCGGGGCAGATGTACGACGCCGCCTCGACCGTGCTGGCGCAACGCCTGTCGCAGGTCGACGGCATCGGCCAGGTCAATATCGGCGGCGGCGCGCTGCCGGCGGTGCGGGTGGAATTGAACCCGACCGCGCTCAACCACAACGGTCTGTCTCTCGACAACGTGCGCACCGCCATTGTCGCCAGCAATGCCTACCGGCCGCTGGGCACGCTGGAGGCGGGCGATCGCCACTGGCAACTGGGCACCAACGACCAGGGCCGCACGGCGGCGGATTTCCGGCCCCTGATCCTGCGCTACGTCAACGGCGCGGCGGTGCGTTTGGGCGACGTGGCCGAGGTCAACGATTCGGTCGAGAACGTGCGCACCTTCGGCGCGTCCAACAGCCGCCCGGCGGTGCTGCTGATCCTCTATCGCCAGCCCGGCGCCAACATCATCGAGACCGTCGACCAGGTGCGCGCGCTGCTGCCGCGTTTGTCCGCGAGCATTCCGTCGGCGATCGACCTCGAAGTGGTGATGGACCGCACGCCGACCATCCGCGGCTCCCTGCGCGGGGTGCAGCAGACGCTGTCGATCGCGGTCGGGCTGGTGATCCTGGTGGTGTTCCTGTTCCTGCGCCGGGTACGCGCGGCGCTGATTCCCAGCATCGCCGTGCCGGTGTCGCTGATCGGCACCTGCGCGGTGATGTACCTGGCCGGCTACAGCATCGACAACCTCTCGCTGATGGCGCTGACCGTGGCGACCGGCTTCGTGGTCGACGACGCCATCGTGGTCACCGAGAACATCAGCCGCCACCTCGAGGCCGGCAAACAACCCTTCGCGGCGGCGCTGGCGGGGGTGCGCGAGATCGGCTTCACGGTGGTGTCGATCAGCCTGTCGCTGGTGGCGGTGTTCGTCCCCATCCTGTTCATGGGCGGCATCGTCGGCCGCCTGTTCCGCGAATTCGCCGTCACCCTGACGGCGTCCATCCTGGTCTCGATGGTGGTGTCGCTGACCCTCACGCCGATGCTGTGCGCGCACCTGCTCAAGCCGGACACGCGCGTGGCGGCGACCGGCCGGCTGGCGCGCTGGAGCGGCCGCCTGGTGCGCCGCCTCAAGCGCGGCTATCGCACCAGCCTGGCGTGGTCGCTGCGCCACAGCGCGCTGATGCTGGTCCTGCTGGGGCTGACCATTGCGCTCAACGTGCATCTCTACGCCACCATCGCCAAAGGCTTCTTTCCGTCGCAGGATACCGGCCGCATCATCGGCAACGTGCGGGCTGACCAGAGCATTTCCTTCCAGGCGATGCGCCAGAAAATGCTCAAGCTCATGGCCATCGTCCAGCACGATCCGGCGGTGGAAACGGTGGTGGGATTCACCGGTGGCGGACAGAGCAATTCCGGTTTCATGTTCGTTACCCTGAAGCCGCTGCGTGAGCGCAAGCTCTCGGCCGACAAAGTGGTGGCGCGGCTGCGCGGCAAGCTGGCGCACGTGCCGGGCGCCAGCCTGATCCTGAACCCGGCGCAGGATGTGCGCATTGGTGGCCGGCAGAGTGAGGCCACCTATCAGTACACCCTGCAGGCCGACCACCTGACCGACCTGCGCGAGTGGGAACCGCGCATCCTCCGCGCCCTGATGGCGATGCCGGAACTCACCGATGTCAGCAGCGACCAGCAGAACAAGGGGGTGCAGACCCGCCTGGTGTTCGACCGCGACCGCATGGCCAGCCTCGGCCTGACCATGGGCGCGGTGGATTCCACCCTCAACAGCGCCTTCGGCCAGCGCCAGGTGTCGGTGATCTACAACCCGCTCAACCAGTATCGGGTGGTGATGGAACTGGCGCCCGCGTGGCTCTCCAGTCCGGAATCGCTGCGCTGCGATCTGGTTCAGCACGCCCGGCGGCGGCCAGGTGGCCTTGAGCGATATCGCCCGCGTCGAGACGATCAACACGCCGCTGGCGGTGAATCACCAGGGCACCTTCCCGGCCAGCACCCTCAGCTTCAACCTGCCACCGGGCGTCACGCTGGGCGCCGCGTCCGTCGCCATCGACCGCACCCTGGCGAGAATCGGCGTGCCCACCGGCGTCCATGGCGGTTTCCAGGGCACCGCCAAGGCCTTCCAGGATTCGCTCAACAGCCAGCCGCTGCTGATCCTGGCGGCGCTGGTCACCATCTACATTGTGCTGGGCGTGCTGTACGAGAGCCTGATCCATCCGATCACCATCCTCTCCACGCTGCCCTCGGCGGGCGTCGGCGCGCTGCTGGCGCTGATGGCTTTCAATACGCAGTTCGATGTCATCGCCCTGATCGGCATCATCCTGCTGATCGGCATCGTCAAGAAGAACGCCATCCTGATGATCGACTTCGCCATCGGCCGGCAACGCCTGGGCGTCAGCGCGCCGCGCGCCATCTACCGCGCCGCGCAGATGCGCTTCCGGCCGATCATGATGACCACCCTGGCCGCCACTTTCGGCGCGGTGCCGCTGGCGCTGGGTAGCGGCGACGGCGCGGAACTGCGCACGCCGCTCGGCATCGCCATCGTCGGCGGCCTGCTGGTGAGCCAGGCGCTGACCCTCTACACCACGCCGGTCGTCTATCTGCTGATGGATCGGCTGCGCAACCTGGTCATGCGCCGCCCGGCCCCGGTCGTGGCGGCGCTGCAAACTGTCTGAAGGAGCTCCCGGTGCAACTGCGTCCGATCATTCTGTTCTTCCCCTTGCTGTGGCTTTCCGCCTGCACCGTCGGCCCCGACTACCAGCGCCCGGAGGTGACGCTGCCCGCACAGTTCAGCGAGGCCGGCGGCGAATGGCGCGTCGCCCAACCGGGTGAATTCAAGGTGCCGGAACGCTGGTGGAGCGTGTTCGGCGACGCCGAACTCGACCGGCTGGAAGCCCAGGTGGTGATCGACAACCAGACCCTCAAGGTCGCCGAGGCCCAGTACCGCGCGGCGCGCGCCGCAGTCAACAGCGCCGCCGCCGCGCGCCTGCCGACGGTGACCGGATCGGCGGCGGCCGGCCGTGGCAGCAGCGACCAGGTGACTGCCAACAGTTATGTCCTGGCCGCCAGCGCCAGCTGGGAAATCGACCTGTGGGGCCGGGTGCGGCGCAGCATCGAGGCGGCTCAGGCGAATGCCGAATCCAGCGCCGACGACCTGGCCGCGGCGCGGCTCTCGACCCAGGCACTGCTCGCCCAGACCTGGTTCCAGTTGCGCGCCGCCGAGCAGCAGAGTCAATTGTTGCAACGCACCCTGTTGGTCGATGCGCGCTTCCTGGCGCTGACCCGCGACCGCCACGACGCCGGGGTGGCCTCAGGGCTGGACGTTGCCCAGGCCGAGACCCAACTGGGCAACGCCCGTACTCAACTCACCGAAAACGAACTGCAGCGTGCGCTACTGGCGCACGCCCTGGTCACGCTGGTTGGCGGAGGGGCGGTGGCCGATGCGACCGGTCCGCTGCCCGCTGTCCCGGTCCCTCCCGCGCTGTTGCCCTCGACCGTACTCGAACAGCGTCCCGACATCGCCGCGGCCGAACGCCTGGCGGCAGCCGCCAATGCGCAGATCGGCGTGGCGCGCGCGGCCTATTTCCCGGTGCTGAACCTGGGCGCCGGAGCCAGTCTGACTTCCAGCGCGCTGGACAAGCTGTTCGACGCCCCCAGCCGCATCTGGTTGCTGGGCCCCAGCCTGGCGATGACGCTGTTCGACGGCGGGGCGCGCGATGCCGCGGTGGAGCAGGCCCGGGCCGGATACGATCAGGCCGTGGCCACTTACCGGCAGTCGGTACTGACCGCATTTCAGGAGGTGCAGGACAATCTCGCCGCCGCCCGCCTGTTGCAACGGAAGGCGGAAGAACAGGCCCAGTCCCTGGCAGCGGCACGGCGCGCCCGCGAGATCGCGGAGGTCCAGTACCAAGCCGGCACGATCAACTCGCTCAACGTGATCATCCTGCAGACCGCGGAACTCACGGCCGACCTCAACGCGGTGGATATCCAGACCCGCCAGCTTGCGGCCAGCGTGCAGTTGCTGAAGAACGCGGGCGGGAGAATTGGATCGATCGATTAGGGTGACTTTACAGGGCCGATGGTTATCGCCTATCCCGGCTAATCATTCCGGGCCCAACACAAATCGAGTCGTTCAGGACCGCCTTTCACACCCGAAGATGAACAGTTCCACCGTCAAGACGTTATCTGCCCTGGGTCGTTGCCGTGGCGCTGTTCATGGAGCAACTGGACTCCACCATCGTCAATACGGCGGTGCCTGCGATGGCGGAGAGCCTGCAGGTCACGCCATTAAGCCTGAAGGCTGTCGTGACCAGCTATATCCTGAGTCTGGCCGTGTGCATTCCGGTGAGCGGCTGGATGGCCGACCGGTTTGGCACACGCCTGGTGTTTGGCAGCGCGGTCGCCGTCTTCACTTTTTCCTCGATCCTGTGCGGTTTGGCGCTTAACGCACCGATGCTGGTCGCGGCGCGCATTCTGCAGGGCATCGGCGCGGCGATGATGATACCCGTGGGCCGACTTGCGATCATTCGGACTTTCCCCAAATCGGAACTGTTGGTGGCCATGAACTTCGTCATCATCCCGGCCCTGATCGGACCGCTGCTCGGCCCCACCGTCGGCGGCCTCATCGTGCATTGGCTGACGTGGCGGGACATCTTCTTTGTCAATGTGCCGGTGGGCCTGGTGGCCCTGCTGCTGGCTCATCGCCACATGCCGGACTATCGCGGAGACGCGCCGCGGTCGCTGGATATCGTCGGTCTGGTCCTGTTTGGCAGCGGCACGGCGCTGCTTTCCTGGTTGCTGGAAATCTTCGGCGAGCACCATCTCGACGTGACGTCGGCGGCGGTTCTCCTGCTGCTCAGCGTCAGCCTGCTGGCCGCCTATGTCTGGCATGCCCGCCAGACGTCCTATCCGCTGCTGCGCCTGGCGCTGTTTCGGGTGCGCACGTTTCGGGTCTCGGTGATTGGCGGCTTCGTCACGCGGCTGGGGGTTGGCGGACTTCCATTTCTATTGCCGCTTCTCTACCAACTCGGCCTGGGCATGCCCGCCTGGCAGTCGGGCCTGCTGATGATGCCGGTTGCTGCCGCCGCCATGGGCATGAAGATCATCTCCACGCGGGTGCTGGCACGCTACGGCTACCGGCAGGTACTGATCGTGAATACGGTCATGATCGGGGTCATCGTCAGTCTCTTCTCGCTGGTGAACCCGGCCACGCCGATCCTGCTGATCGTGCTTCTGGGCCTGGCTTTTGGCTTCTTCAACTCGCTGCAATTTACCAGCATGAATTCGATGGCCTATGCCGACATCGACACACCCGATTCGAGCATGGCCAGCACCATCGCCAGTTCGCTGCAGCAGATGTCGATGAGCTTCGGGCTGGCCTGCGGGTCGCTGATCGCCGGCTGGTATCTGGGCGACCTGCCGCAAACCGACCGCGTGGCCGTGACGACCGCATTGCACCACGCGTTTCAAACACTGGCCGTCCTGACCATCCTGTCATCGCTGTCATTCTGGACGCTCGGTTCCAGGGACGGTGAAAGTGTCAGCCGCGGGAGCACGCATGATGCTGAAAAACCGGAGTTTGGATAGGCACGGCCCCGATTTTGGGCAGCCGGTTCGGCGGAAATACAGGATCGCCCTGGATCGGTATTTTGACCATAGAATTTTTCAGCCTAATCGGCCAACAGCGGAAGTTCAAGCACGATCGTGCGACCGTCTCTTGCTCGGCCTTATGGTCGCTAGCAGTGAAACCCCAATTGTTTGCAGGGCGTCCGCTTCCAGGAATCGTTATCTGGCGATCACTTCCCCCCGCGTGCCCATCAGCGCCCAGAGACAGGCCGCCGCGCTTGCTGCGAAGGCTACAAGGGCCCAGGCTGCCAGCGAGAGACCCAGGATTGTCAACGCCGTGGTCCTGACACATGCCCGTCGACAGAAACAGGAAAGGCACCCGCTGCCCCAGCCAGTCCACCAGACGCTCGATCAGGTTGGGGTCGCCGGCGCCACACATGAACTTGGCCGCCGGCTGGGCCTGGAGCCACACGTGATATGCGGCCACGCCGGCTCCTGAAATCGCGGTGAACAGGGTCAGGACTCCAGCTGCCCGTCTCAGGGGAATCCTGGCGCAGAAGAAGGCGGTAAAGGCCAGGACGCTCATGATCATGAACAGCAGACGCTGGAAGATGCACAGGGGGCAAGGCTGCAGCTTAAGCCAGGCAACGAGGATGAGGCTCCCTGCGACCAGCCCGGCGCTGACCAGGGCGATGGCAAGCCAGAGATAACGTGAGGGTATGGATTTCATTTCCTGGATTGTGGGTAAAAGCGGAAGTGTACTACGCAAGTTTAAGGCATCCGGCGGGCCGATTTTTCATGCTGAAGGCACGGCGGGTTGGCGAGGGGGGTTGGGCGCTGGTGGCGAGCCAGCCCCAATACTGTTCACGTAGCACCCATCCGTTCGCCCTGAGTTTGTCGAAGGGCTCTGGATTAGTGGCGGGTGGTTCGAAGCAAGCGTCACCACGAACGGTTAAGTGAAGCAGGCATTGGAGCTCAGACACCTGGATTCTCGTCTGTCTGAATGAATTCAGGATTATCAGGCATGATGCCTCCCATCGGATGTAGCCCCATGTGAGTAAACGCCAAAGACGGTGTGTGGTGTCCGCCGCATACTATCAGGGTCGCACTTTAAGACAGAAACAGATTTGGTTTAACGGCTGCTTCGGCCGATTGTGGAACTCCACATAAGGCCGAGGAGCGGGCAGTCACCATACCTGCCGTGAAGGGCTGATCGTCGGCCCAACGGCGACAACGGCCTGGTTCGATTGACCGCATCCGTAACGGAGCCAATATGAAGTTTCTCTTAGCGAGACGTGTCAAAATAGCGCGCAAGCTGCTAAGGGCGTTCCGCCCGCGGAGCGACAGTCGTATCGAACGTGTAGGAACCGCTCACGTATCCCCGCTGGTCAGCATGCCCACACTATTGGTGAGCGGCCCGGCGACATCGTAGGCGCGAATGCTGGCGCAGTCCTCCGTGCGGATGGTCAGCGCCGGGCGATGCCTACTGAACACGGGGTAGTCCAAGTTCCGTGATCGTGAGACTGGCCTTTGCGAGTCTTTCACCTGTTTCGAGAGAGGAGTAGCGATGAAAACACTAAAGAAGTTAGCCGGGTCGGTTTGTTTCGCCTTGATGCTTGCGATGAGCAACCCCGCTGCCGCAGTGAACTATCAGGACTGGTGGTTGAATCCTTCGATAATTGGCGCCGGAGTCAATATCGGTCAGCAGGGCGACACAATAGCCGCTGCCTGGTACTTATTTGATGCAGGCGGACATCCTACATGGCTAACCTTCTCTGGTCAGCTAGTCGGCAATCAGGTAACTGGAAACCTGTATAGGACAGAAGTCGCCGGTGGTGTTGCAACAAATAGTGTTGGGTCAGCCACCTTCACTTTCACCAGCGACAGCACTGCTGTCCTCAACTACACGTACGATGGTCATCCCGGGTCGTTCAACCTCGAAAGGTTCAGTTTCGCCCCGCCGGGTATCAGCCCTACGGGCTACTTGTTTGGTCTTTCCGGTACCAACAGCGGATGTGCCGATCCCTCTGATAATGGTGCCGTTTTACCCGTTCGGTGGGGTCAGCCTGTTGCGTGACGGCAATACATTCAACTTCGACATTATCACCTTTGAAGGCTTAGACGGGGAACGAACCACTTCGAATTGCAGTCTGACAGCTACGGCATCTCAGCAGGGAAGCCTCTACCAGGGCTCGGGGTCGTATACATGTGATGACGGCGAGGCGGGCACTTGGTCGTTCCAGGATATGAGGGTATCGCCGGATCGTCTTTTCCTAAAGATAAGTATCAAAGACGACGGGAGACACCTGCCAACTCGATGCCAGTTTTGGCGGACCAAACCTTCAGTGAAAACAGTCAGCGGCTGCCAAAGCCGCTCAAAGATCCCAGGCAAGGCCCGGTCTTTCAGGCTGCGGTATCCGGTTTACGGGCACTACGCGTTAAAAGGCACCATCCCTGGGGCGTGTACTGGGCAAACTGTGCGAGGTGGTTATGGCTGGCAAGCGATCAGAAGATCGCGCCTCGGCCAGCTTTGCAGCGTGGCGCCAACAGCGTATCGCTCTACATGGAGGTCAGCGGCGTGTACAGCCGAAGAGGAAATCTGAAAGCTGCCGTTTGGTGAGATTTCCTGGCCAACGTCTGGTAAAAACTCCATAGCGGAAGTAGTCGGCTAAATCTCCAGCGGCAGCTTCGGCCGACGATCAGCCCTTCACGGCAGGTATGGGGACTGCCCGCTCCTCGGCCTTATGTGGAGCGCTACATAAGGCCGATGATGCGACGTCCGACATCCCCGCCATGACCGGCAGCTCGTCGGCCAAGCCGGGCATTTATATGACGTCAGCGTGAGAGTGTTCTCCGCTGAAATACCCATCGTCATAGGCTTGCGCATAAGTCATCCAGTCACGACGCGCCTGATCCGCGCAATGTTCCGCGATTTGTGCAATTTTGTTTTTCCACCTGGATTTCGCGCCGAACGCTATCAGTTCGTCCGCGATCGCCGATCCTTCCCGTCCGCCCGCACGCAGATGGCCCCAGGCAACAGCGGAGCCCATGCATGCCATGACCCTTTCCAGTCGGGCGAGCTTGCCATTCCAGTGCTGCAGGGCGACACGATCCTCGCTCGGCTGCAGGGCGCGCAGGATATAGGCGTGCCTGGCCATCATGACCGGCTGCAGGAAGGCCATGGATACCGCCTGCACCCTGTGCTGGACGGCTACGACACGGTGCGCCTCGCTCTTCCATTCGGGTTGCTTGACCTTCAGCCTGGGCATCAGCGATGAGGGCAAAGCCTGCTTGAGATCGAGCAGGAAATTGCCATCCGGAGAACCGCGGCCCCGCACCAGGATCACATAGCGCTCCACGCCCAGGCTGCCGGTGCCGGCGATCCTGCGTGCCACGTCCAGGATCCGGAAGAAATCCGGGTTGTCCTGAGTGGAGGCGAAGTCCTCCATGAAGGCGGTGACCTTTTGCCGTTGCGCGTCGCTGGCCGGCAGCGCTTTATGGCCGTCTATCCGGATCATTCGCCGATTGCCTTTGCGCTGGGTGCGGGTATCGAGAAACTCGGGGCGGGATCGCGACTGTATGGCGCTGAGCAGTTCCCTGACCAGGCCTTCACTGGTCTCCCGCTCGACCCAGCGCGCCTTGCCGGTCGCGAGTTCGCGCGCATAGCTGTCCAGAAACACCTGGCACAGGGAGGCGATGCCGGATGCTTCCACCTTCAGCTCACGCATGCCGAGCCGGACACTGGTCAGGAAGCGCGCCACGTCCCAGGTACAGGGTGCCAGGGCGGCCTCGTCGAAATCGTTCATGTCGAAGTAGGCGAGGCGATTGTCGCCCTTGTAGCTGCCGAAGTTCTCCAGATGCAGATCGCCACAGACCCAGACTCTCGGCGCCGCATCGAGAACCCGTTCAACCGGCAGGCGTTGGTGGAACAGGTGGCAGCTGCCGCGCAGAAAGACGAAGGGACTCGCGCGCATCCTGGAAAACTTCATGGCAAGTTGCTCCGGATCCCGCCCCCTGTTGAACTTGCGTATCGTCAGCGCCACGTCCATTTGTTCACCCCCCTTCGTTCAAGAACGCATCAGCCAGGGCAGGCTAGCCCTATGGCGCTTTGCGCCTGGAAGTGGATACTACCCGGTCACCCCCATTCAGGAACCCTGATCAAGCGATCACCCCGCGATGTCCGCGACCGATACCCGACCCGCCGCTGCATCCTGGCTGCCCGATCTGGTGGCGGGGCTTGCCGTCGCTGGATTGCTGGTGCCCGAGGCGGTCGCTTATTCGAGCATCGCGGCCCTGCCGCCAGAGTATGGCGTGATCGCCTTGCTGGCAGGGCTGACCTGCTATGGTCTGGTGGGCCGCAGCCGCTTCGCCATCGTATCGGCCACGTCGTCCTCCGCCGCGGTGCTGGCCGCCGCCACCGCTTCCCTGGCGCCGGGCGACGCCAGCCTCAGACTGGCCCTGGCCGCCGGTCTGGTTCTGCTCACCGGGATCTTCTTCCTGGTGGCGGGGTTTGCGCGCATGGGGGCCCTCTCCGCATTCGTCGCCAAGCCGGTGCTGCGCGGATTCGCCTTTGGCCTGGCGCTGGTCATCATCGTCAGGCAACTGCCCAATATTCTGGGTGTGCATGCGCAGCACGATGACATCCTGCGCTACAGCCTCGATCTCTTCGAGCAATTCGGCCACTGGAACCCGGCGGGCGTCGGGATGGGGCTGGCCGCCCTGATTTTGCTGTTCCTGCTCAAACCCTATCGGCACTTGCCGGCCTCGTTGCTGGCCATCGTTCTGGGCATCGCCGCACAGGCGGTCTGGGGCCTGGATCAGCATGGGATGGCACTGGTAGGAAGCATCGATCTTCAGTTCAAGGCGCCGAGCGTACCCGAACTCACGCGGGAACAGTGGATGCGACTGGGCGAACTGGCCTTCGCCCTGCTGTTCGTGCTGTATGCGGAGTCCTACGGCAGCGTGCGCAGTTTCGCCCTCAAACACGGCGACCCCGTTTCGGCCGACCGCGAACTGCTTGCCCTGGGTCTGGCCAACCTGGCCTCCGGCCTGTTCGCCGGCATGCCGGTCGGTGCGGGTTACTCCGCCACCTCGGCCAACGAGTCCGCCGGCGCCCGCTCCCGGCTGGCGGCCTGGATCGCCGCAGTGGCG
Organism: uncultured beta proteobacterium; assembly: GCA_963726485.1. Lineage (GTDB taxonomy): Bacteria > Pseudomonadota > Gammaproteobacteria > Burkholderiales > Thiobacillaceae > Thiobacillus. Next base: position 536,587 of record CAVSCL010000038.1, read on the forward strand.
GTGCTGGCGGTCGTGCTTACCCTGCTGCCTTACGTGGCGTTGACCCCGGCGCCGGTGCTGGCCGCCATCGTCATCTACGCCGTCAGCCACACCCTGAATCCAGCGGCGCTCCACGTTTATTTCCACTGGCATCGCGACCGCATGGTCGTCCTGTTCGCGATCGCAGCCGTGTTGCTCCTCGGTATCCTGCATGGCCTGATGGCGGCGGTGGGAGCCAGCTTGCTGATGACCCTGCGCGATCTTTCCCGGCACAAGGTGTCGGTGCTCGGACGATTGGGGCAGGGTCATGATTTCGTGAGCATCGCGGCGCACCCCGAGGCAAAGCAGATTCCCGGCTTGCTGATCATGCGACCCGAGACACCCCTGTTCTTCGCCAATGTCGAGCAGATGCTGTCCATCGTCCGGAAGCAGATCGAGACCCAGGGCGCGGCGTGAAGACCCTGATCCTCAGCCTGGAAGACTCGCCCGACCTGGACGGCAGCAGCATCGAGTCCCTGATGGAGCTGGCCAGATTCACCCGTGAACGCGGGATCGAACTGCTGCTCGCGCGTCTGCATGATCCGGCCAGGGCCGTGCTCATCCGGGCTGCGATTCCCAATCTGCCTGCATCGGCCCTGACCAATTGGAGTGTGGACGATGCGGTGTCAAAGGCGTCGGGTTAGAAGGTACGCACGTAGAACAATCGTGTCTTCAAACGTTGCAAGTGCCTAAGTCTCCTTTCAGCCGAAACATTCGCATGCGCTCGGACCGTAGAGAGCTTCGCTTCGCTCTGGTTTTTGCGTCCGGTGATGCACAGCGTTGGGTGCTGAAGCATCAGCTGGTCTCGAAACCTAATAGGCAACCGCCATGATTCGCTACATGCTCGCCTGGAGTCCTGGTTTAAGTTCGGCGTCACAGACCATGGCGCGTTACAATTCCTGTTCCCTGACGGAGATCAATCATGAATTTCAGCATCGAGTGCGAGGAAGAGGTTGATGGCCGCTGGATCGCCGAGGTTCCGCAACTTCCAGGCGTCCTGTGCTACGGCACGACCGCTGAGGAGGCCATGGCAAAGGCGGAAGTGCTTGCCCTTCGTGCCATGGCCGAGCGCCTTGAGCATAGTGAGTCACGTCCCGTCGAAATCAACATTTCCCTTCCCTTCGCCGCATGAGTCATTGGCCGTCTGTCAAGGCCAAACGGTTGCTGGCGGCTCTATTTGCCATTGGGTGGAAACTCAAACGGCAGTCCGGGTCACACCGCACCCTGTCACGCGAAGGATGGCCCGACCTTGTCTATGCGTTTCACGACGGAGAGGAAATCGGCCCCCGAATGCTTGCTCGTATCGCAAAGCACACGGGCCTTACTCCCCAGGACCTGTAGCCCGGTCTGTTTTCCCCGTGACATCGAACCCGTCGTTCGAGGGGACCGCCGAGAAGGTGCGCTTCTCGGTTCGCTCTGGGCTTCGCCCTCCGCCTTTTGTCAGCTTGCACAAGCCATGCCCGAGTCTGCTGCGCTCCTGATGGATCTCCAGGTGGATTTCCTCGCGCCATCTGGCGCCCTCATGCCCGTTGACGCCACCGATGCCGATCGCATTGTCGAAACTGCAAATGCCGTCCTCGCCGGGCGCACGCTCGCTTCTTCTCTGCCCGTCCTCGTGGTCAACCAATTCCCATCCACTGATCGCCTGGCCAACTTCTTCAGGCACGGCGCAGCAATCGCCGGATCGATTGGCGCGCAGCTCGATGACAGGGTTCTTGCAGGCCCGAGTGTCAGGGTCTTTTCAAAGCAGCGCCCAAGCGCCTTCACCAATCCGGAACTCGATCCCTACCTGCGTTCCAACGGAGTCAAGCAGTTGTATGTTTTCGGTGTTTTCGCGGAGGGCTGCGTTCGGGCAACAGCGCTTGACGCGAAGCGGCACGGCTACAGCGTGGTTGTTCCGATTGACGCGATCGGGACCAATAGCGTCATGAAGCGGCGGTTCGCGCAGTGGGCAATGCGCCGTGCCGGGGTCACTCTGGTACCGAGCTTGCTCGCGCCAACACCGGCAACCTGAGCCCTCCATCGTTTGCAGTCGGAGGTCAACCCCTGGCCGCGTGGAATTTTGCAAGGCTTTGCATGTCTCATTTAAATCACAAGAAGAGGGGTCTTATCATGAAACGACGCACATTCCTGACAGCGCTCGTGGCCATGCCCGTGCTCATGACGGTGGCCGGTCGCGCCCGCTCGGCACGGCCGGCAGACGTGGCGGGCGACACGTCCCTGGAGGCCATACGCCGCGACTGGAAGTCGCTGCTTGCGCCGGGTGCGGCCGTGACGCTTTCCACGGCGCCGCTGCAGAAATCCAGGGCGGATTGGAAAAAGGAACTGAGCGAGATGCAGTTCCGGGTGCTACGCGATGAGGACACCGAGCGCGCTTTTTCCAGCCCGCTCGACAAGGAGAAACGGCCAGGCGTCTATGTCTGCGCCGGCTGCGCGCTGCCGCTGTTCACCTCGCGCATGAAGTTCGACAGCGGTACCGGCTGGCCGAGTTTCTTCACCCATATTCCCGATCATGTCGGGACGAAGAAGGACTTCAGGTTGATCCTGCCGCGCACGGAATACCATTGCATCCGCTGTGGCGGACATCAGGGCCATGTATTCGACGATGGCCCGAAGCCGACCGGTCAGCGCTGGTGCAATAACGGCGTGGCGCTCAGGTTCATTCCGGCGTAGGACTGGATGCATCGGTCATTTTCGACGATGCAAGGAAACGGGCGGTTACCAGCGGTCGTCCCGCACTTCCACCCAGCCTGCGGACACTCTGACCGGAAACGTGGCCACGGCGCTGTAAGCGGGCGGGGCGGTGACGGCGCCGCTCTTGATGTTGAAGCGCGCACCGTGGCGCGGGCAGACGATTTCTTCCCCCACCAGTTCGCCGCTCGCCAGTTCGCCGCCGTCATGGGTGCAGGTGTCTTCAATTGCGCAGTAGTCGCCGTCGAGGTTGAATACCGCCACCGCCGCCCCGTCGACGTCGACCACGCGGCGGCTGCCCGGCGGCAGGTCTTCGGTGCGCGCCACTTTTACCCACTCGCTCATTCAGAACCAGTCCGAGTTGCAGCCGCGCCGCCTCGGTCATGCGGCTTTGATCCCAGGGCGGATCCCAGACGATTTCGACATGGGCGCCGCTCACGCCCGACGACCTCGGACACGGTTTGTTCGACTTGCGCGGGGAAGCTCTGCGCCACCGGGCAGCCGGGCGCGGTGAGGGTCATTCTGATGTCGACGTGCCCCGCGGCATCGATGTCGAGCGCGTAGACCAGGCCCAGGTCGTAGATATTGACCGGCAATTCCGGATCGTAAATCGTGCGCAAGGCGCCAAGCACCTTGCTGCGCAGGCCGGTCTCCTCGCGGCCTTCGTCAACCGGTTTGGGCATCACGTTTGCCCCCTCTCCCTCTGGGAGAGGGTTGGGGTGAGGGGGCGCAGCCCGCCAGTCTCACCAGGTTCATCATGATGGCTGCGAGGGTTGCGGGCAGAACGGGGAAGGGCCTTCGGTACACACCGTTTCGGTGCGCTGTTCCAGCGCGGCCTGCAGGGTATGCCAGGGAAGCGTCGCGCATTTCACCCGCATCGGGAATTCATGTACGCCTTCCAGCACGCGCAGCTTGCCGACGCCTTCGGCCGAGCCTTTTTCGGCCAGCATGTGATGCACCCGATGGAACAGCGTGGCCACCTCATCCAGCGGTTTGCCCTGAACGGCTTCCGCCATGAGCGAGGCGGACGCCATGCAGATGGCGCAACCGGCGCCCTCGAAACCGATGTCGCTGATGACTCCGTCCGCCACTTTCAGATGCACGCTGACTTCGTCGCTGCACAGCGGATTGAAACCGTGCGCGTGATGCGTGCTGCCGTGCGGGTTCTTGGGGTAGTGGCGCGGATGGCGATTGTGATCCAGGATGACCTCTTCGTAGAGGGCGCGCTGATCGGAATTCATGCCGGGCTCTCCGGTTTTGACATGGGCAGCGCGGCCACCCAATGAGGCTCCATCCATTCGCGCAGTCCAGTTCCCTCCAGCAAGCCCAGCGCTTCCTCGGCAAATCCGCGCAACAGCAGCGCGCGCGCCGCATCGGCGTCGATGCCGCGACTGCGCAGATAAAACACCTGCGCTTCGTCGAGTTGGCCCACGGTCGCGCCGTGGCCGCATTTGACGTCGTCGTTGTAGATTTCCAGTTGCGGTTTGACGTCGATTTCGGCGTGCGGTGAAAGCAGCAGATTGCGGCTGGATTGCAGCGCATCGGCCTTTTGCGCGCCCGGCTGCACCACCACGCGCGCATCGAAGATGCCGCGCCCGCGCCCGGCAGCCATGCCGCGCCAGGTCTGGCGGCTGGTCGTATGCGGTGCGGCATGTTCGACATGCAGATGATGATCGACATGCCGCCGCGCGTCGGCGATGAACAGGCCGTCGAGCTGGCACCCGGCGCCGGCCTCACCCAGATTCACCGATACCTCGCGGCGTGCCAGGCGACCGCCGAGACTGGCTGTCAAGGCATGGTAGCTGCTGTCGCGCGCCTGCTGCACGGCAACCCGGCTGGTGTGGGTGGCGGCCGCGCTTTCTTCGGTCAGCACAATGTGCGTCAGCCGCGCGCCTGCACCCAGCACGATCTCGGTCACGATATTGTTCCAGTAGGGGGTGTCTGCCGTGCCGGTGTAATGTTCCACCAGCACCGCGCTCGCGCCGGCTTCGAGGATGACGAGATGACGCAGATGCAGCATGGCATCGGCCTCGCCGGCACTATGCACCACGAACAAGGCCTGATCGGGATGGCTGTCCGCGGGCAGGTGCAGGTACGCGCCGTCCTGCCACAACGCGGCATTGAGTTGAGTCAGCGCGGACTCTCCCGCCACTTGCCCCAGATGCCGCTTCACCGCAAGGGCGCCGGTGTGGCTGGCGAGGCTGGCGGCCAGCATGGTTCCTGACTTCAACTCAGCGCTCACCAGGCGGCCATTGGCAAAAGCCAGCACCTGTCCGGGATAGCCGCTGACAGCGGGTGCTGCGCAAGACCGCCCGAAGGGCGAGCGTCTGGCGGCGTACCCCTTGCGGGTGCTGCGGCAAGGATAGGGGCATGCAGCGGAGCGGTGTCCAGATGATCGAGCCGGGTGTATTTCCAGTCCTCGTCGTGCACATCCGGCAGGCCCTGCGCCAGAAAGCGTTCCAGCGCCAGACGGCGCGCGCCGACGTCGTCAACAGCCCCGCTGATGTAGTCGAACGCCTGGCGGTAATGACTGGCTGTCAGCGTGTTCATGGCCGCGTCTCCTCCCGCGCTTCCGGCACCAGCCAGCCGTAGCCCTTGTCTTCCAGTTCCAGCGCCAGGCTGGCGTCGCCGGAGCGCACGATGCGCCCGCCCGCCAGCACGTGCACCTGGTCGGGGACGATGTAGTTCAGCAGGCGCTGGTAATGGGTGACCAGGATCATCGCGCGCTCCGGGCTCTTCAGCGCGTTCACGCCGCGTGACACGATTTTCAGGGCGTCGATGTCCAGCCCCGAATCGGTTTCGTCGAGGATGGCGAGCCGCGGTTCCAGCACCGCCATCTGCAGGATTTCGTTGCGCTTCTTCTCGCCGCCGGAGAAGCCTTCGTTGACCGCGCGATAGAGAAAGCTCTCGTCCATGCCGAGCAGCGCCAGCTTGCCCTTCACCGTGTCGAGAAAATCCAGCGCGTCGAGTTCGCTCTCGCCACGGGCAAGCCGCATGCTGTTGAGCGCGGTGCGCAGCAATTGCACATTGGCCACGCCGGGAATTTCCAGCGGGTATTGAAAGGCGAGGAAGACCCCGGCGCGTGCGCGCGCTTCCGGTTCCAGCGCCAGCAGATCCCGTTCCAGATAGCGCACGCTGCCCTGCGTCACCGTGTAGCCTTCGCGCCCGGCCAGCACCTGCGCGAGCGTGCTCTTGCCCGAACCGTTGGGGCCCATGATGGCGTGCACCTCACCCGCTCGCACAGAGAGATCGATGCCGGCGAGGATGGGCTTGTCGCCGATGGACACGTGAAGATTGCGAATTTCCAGCATGACGTTCTCCTTGTTAACCAACCGCCCCTTCCAGGCTCACCGCGAGCAGTTTCTGCGCCTCCACCGCGAACTCCATCGGCAGTTCCTTGAACACTTCCTTGCAGAAGCCGTTGACGATCAGGTTCACCGCGTCTTCCTCGAGACAGTCCGCGGCTGCGCAGATAGAACAACTGGTCGTCACCGATGCTGCTGGTGGTGGCTTCGTGCTCCACGGTGGCACTGGGGTTCTTCACCTCGATATAGGGAAAAGTGTGGGCGGCGCAGTGATCGCTCATCAGCAGCGAGTCGCACTGGGTGTGGTTGCGCGCATTCGCCGCCGACGGCAGCACCTTAACCAGGCCGCGATAGGCATTGCTGCCGAACCCCGCGGAAATGCCCTTGGAAACGATGGTGCTGCGGCTGTTCCTGCCGATGTGAATCATCTTGGTGCCGGTATCGGCCTGCTGGTGATGGTTGGTGAGCGCCACCGAATAGAACTCGCCGACGCTGTCGTCGCCGCGCAGGATGCAGCTTGGATATTTCCAGGTGATGGCAGAGCCGGTTTCGACCTGGGTCCACGAAATGTGCGCGCGGTCGCCGCGGCAGTCGCCGCGCTTGGTGACAAAGTTGTAGATTCCGCCACGCCCTTCGCGGTCGCCCGGATACCAGTTCTGCACCGTGGAATACTTGATGCGGGCGTCCTTTAGCGCCACCAGTTCTACCACCGCCGCATGCAACTGGTTCTCGTCGCGCATCGGCGCGGTGCAGCCTTCCAGGTAGCTCACGTACGCGCCTTCGTCGGCGATGATGAGGGTGCGTTCGAACTGCCCGCTGTTCTTCGCGTTGATGCGGAAATAGGTCGACAGCTCCATCGGGCAGCGCACGCCCTTCGGCACAAAGACGAAGGAGCCGTCGGTAAACACCGCCGAGTTGAGCGTGGCGAAAAAATTGTCGGTGTAGGGCACCACCGAGCCGAGGTATTGCCGCACCAGATCCGGATGCTTCTGCACCGCTTCGGAGAAGGAGCAGAAAATGATGCCCAGGCTCTCCAGCTTGTCCTTGAAGGTGGTGGCGACCGACACCGAGTCGAACACCGCGTCCACCGCCACCCCGGCCAGCGCCTCGCGCTCCTGCAGCGGGATGCCGAGCTTCTCGTAGGTGCGCAACAGTTCCGGGTCGACCTCGGACAGATCCTTCGGCTGCGCGCGCGTTTTCGGCGCGGCGTAGTAATAGATGTCCTGATAGTCGATGGCCGGATGATGCACCGACGACCACGTCGGCTCGGACAGCGTCAGCCAGTGACGATACGCCTTGAGGCGCCAGTCCAGCATGAATTCGGGCTCGCCCTTCTTCGCGCGAGATGAGCCGGATCACCGTCTTCGTTCAGCCCCCTGGGCGCAGTCTCCTGCTCGATGTCGGTGACAAAACCCCAGCGGTATTCGTCGGCGACGCGCTGCGCCACCTCGGGGTTGCGCCCCTCGCGATTGCGAATTTCAACTTCCGGGTGGTTCATGCTCATTTCTCCTTCATTGCGACACGCTGCATCGGGACCATGCGCAGGCGCGGCACCGCCATGTCGGCCAGGCTCACCGCTTCCAGCGCCACCCGTACCGCGTGGCTGATTACCTGCCAGTTGGCGCGCGTCGCGCAATTCTGCTCCAGCGCACAGTCGCCCTGACCATGCACGCATTGCGTCAGCGCCACCGGGCCTTCGATTGCGCTCACCACGTCGGCCACCGAAATCGCACCCGGCGCATGGGCCAGGCTGTAACCGCCTCCGGAACCGCGAACGCTGGCAAGCAGTTGCGCCTGCAGCAGCCGCTTCAGCAGCTTGGCCACCGTCGGCAGGGGCACCCCCAGTTCGCCGGCCAGTTGTCGCCGCGCTGAAGCAGCGCCCCGGCTCGCGGGCGAGCCGGACCATCAACAGCGTGGCGTAATCGGTGAGTTTGGCGATGCGCAGCATGGGGACTCCCGCAAAATTGAAAAGTAGGACTGTACAAGTACTATTTAGTTCAGCATGAGCGAGATTCAAGCCCATAATAGAAAGTCACCCGCATCGGTTTTTGCTACGCTTATCAAAACCGGATCAACGGGAAAGGATGGGCCATGCAGAACCTCATGCCGAATTTCGATGAACTGGGTCCGGTCAAGGTGATTCATGTCCATGTGCCGGGCGCGGGTCTGGACGGGGTGCTGGTGGTGGACAATGTGGCTGCCGGGCCGGCCATAGGCGGGTTGCGGATGGCGCCCGACGTCAGCGCGCTGGAGGCCGCGCGGCTGGCGCGGTCGATGACGCTGAAAAATGCCGTTGCCGGCATTCCGCACGGCGGAGCCAAGGCGGTGATCGCGGCCGATCCCAGGCTGCCGCAGCAGCAGAAGCAAGCCCTGGTGCGGGCCTTCGCCTGCGCACTCCGGGGGGAGCGGGACTATATCTTCGGCCCCGATATGGGCACCAATGAAACGGTCATGGGCTGGGTCAAGGACGAGATCGGACGGGCAGCGGGATTGCCGCGCGAACTGGGCGGCATTCCGCTGGACGAAATTGGCGCCACGGGCTGGGGGGTGCGCCACGCCGCCGAGGTGGCAGCCGGCTTCTGCGGAGTGAGGCTGGTGGGCGCGCGCCTGGCGGTGCAGGGCTTTGGCGCGGTAGGCAAGCATGCGGCGCGTTTCCTGGCTGAACGTGGCGCGGTGCTGGTGGCGGCGTCCGATTCCGGCTGCACGCGCCATGACCCGAAGGGGCTCGATGTGGCGAAGCTGATCGCGTTCAAGGATGCGGGCGGGGAACTCGCCGACTATCCCGGGGGCGAAAAGCTGGATCGGGAGGCCGTGATCGGCGTGGAGTGCGATATCTGGATCCCCGCCGCGCGTCCGGATGTCATCCGCGAGGACAACGTCGGCCGTCTGCGCGCCCGTCTGGTGATCGAGGGCGCCAACATCCCCATCACCGAAGGCGCCGAACGCACGCTGCATGAACGGGGCGTGCTGTGCGTGCCCGACATCGTCGCCAACGCCGGCGGGGTGATCTGCGCCGCAATGGAATATGCGGGTGCGAGTCAGGCCGCGGCCTTGGCCGCCATCGAGGACAAGTTGCGCGCCAATACGGAGACCACGCTGAAGAACGCCCGGGCGGCGAACATCACGCCGCGTGAGGCGGCGATCCTGCTCGGCCGCAGTCGCCTGGACAAAGCGATGTCCAGCCGCCGCTGGGGCCTGTTCTGAAGCGCTCCGCAAATCGGCATCCGTGCTGCTCGCGACGGTTTATTCATAAGCGCTGAGACGAGGATATGACCACCATTGCCCAATACCTGCTATCCCGCCTCCACGAGCAGGGGCTGCGCCACGTGTTCGGGGTGCCCGGGGACTATGTACTGCGGTTCTATGAGGAAATCGGCAAGAGTGCGATCACCCAGATCGGCACCACCCGCGAGGACACCGCCGCCTTCGCCGCCGACGGCTACGCCCGCTGCAGGGGGATCGGCGCGCTGGCGGTGACCTATGGCGTCGGCGCGCTCAATGTGGTTAACGCCGTCGCGGGCGCCTATGCGGAATCCTCGCCGGTAGTGGTGATCAGCGGCGCGCCCGGGGTGCGCGAGCAGCAGGAGGATCCGCTCATCCATCACCGCTTCGGCCCCTTCTCGTTCCAGCGCGAAATCTTCGAACGCATCACCTGCGCCGCGGTCGTGCTGGACGACCGCATCACCGCTTTCCGCCAGATCGACCGGGCGCTTTCCGCCCTGCGCCGTGCCTGCCGGCCGGTCTATATCGAGTTGCCGCGGGACATGGTGACGATGCAGGGTTATCCCTATCCCGCTGAACCGGAAACCCCGCAGGCCGGCGATCCCGAGGCTCTGGCCGAAGCCGCGGCGGAGACCCTGGCCTTGCTGGAAGCGGCACGCTCGCCGGTACTCCTGGTCGGACTTGAAGTGCATCGACAGGGCTTGCAGGATGCGCTGATGACCTTCATCGAGCGCACCCATTTGCCGGTGGCCGCCACCCTGACCGGCAAATCCGTCGTGGCCGAGCGGCACCCGGCCTACCTGGGCGTGTACGAGGGCGCCATGAGTTCGGAAGCGTCGCGGCGGGCGGTGGAGCAGGCGGATCTGGTGCTGATGCTGGGCGTGACCCTGAACGATGTGGACCTCGGCATCTACACGGCCCGCCTGAATCCCGAGCACATGGTGCGCGCCGCCCAGGGCGAGGTGGTGATCCGTCACCACCGTTATCCCAAAGTGCTGCTGGGCGAATTTCTTGCGGCCCTGGCCGGGCAGGCGCCATCCCGCCCGCGCCGCGCGGTCATCGCTCCCTGGCCGGAATCGCCGGGATTTCCCGAGACGGGACGGCCGATGACCACGGCGCGTCTGATCGGCCGGCTTAACGCGGCGCTGACGCCGGACCACATGGTCGTGTGCGATACCGGCGACTGCCTGTTCGCGGCGACCGAACTGCGCGTACACAAGGGCAGCGACTTCTTCGCTTCGGCCTTCTACACCAGCATGGGCTTCGCCGTTCCGGCCGCGCTGGGCGCCCAGGTGGCGCGCCCGGATGCCCGGGCGCTGATCCTGGTGGGCGACGGCGCCTTCCAGATGACCGGCACCGAACTGTCCACCATCGCCCGGCTCGGGCTCGATGCCATCGTGATCGTGTTCAACAACCGCGGCTACAGCACCGAACGTTACATCCTGGACGGCCCCTTCAACGACGTCGCGGACTGGCGCTTTCACCGTCTGGGGGAGGTATTCGGTCCGCTCGCCGCTTGTCAGGCCGCCACCGAAGTGGAGTTCGAACAGGCACTGCTCGCCGCCCTGGCGCAGCGTGAATGTCCCAGCCTGATCGATGTCCAGCTTGCGCCCGAGGATGCCTCCCCCGCCATGCGTCGGCTAGCCGAGCATTTGCGCGCGAAAATTTGATGGAGCGGATTCTGCAGCGAGCGCTGCTGTCGATCCGGCCAGATCAGGTTAGAAGTCCGTTGGCCCCGAGTAGTGAGCCAGTCGAACGATCGAAGGGAGTTGTAAGCTATTGATCGCAAACGCGGTGATTCTGTTCATGGTTCGACAGGCTCGCCACGAACGGAACACCTCAGCGCTTCCCGCAACGGGTCTTGAATCAGCCTTCGGCTTCCCCGTCGTCCCAGGGGTTATCCTGCAAATGGAATGGATGATCCTTGGGGGTGTCCAGGTAGGCCTGCCGGGTTTCCTCGGACGCGAAATACATCACCATGTTGCCGTCCACGAGGTAGGGCTTGCCGCTCAAATCCTCGATGTCCAGACCGGTGATCGGGTCTATGCTGCTGATCATGCCCTCCGGCTCGTGCAACCGGTGGCTTTGCTCCGCGTCCCTCGGCAGGAAATCGCCGGCCTGCCAGTTGGGCGCATCAAAGTTCAGGGAAAGGGGGGTGGCAATGTTCATGATGGGCTCCTTATGGAAATTAACAACCGCGCACTACCGCGGCGACGCCCGAAGTGCAGGCTTGAAAACATATCGCGTCATTACACTGGGCATCTTCGGTAATCCAGTATAGACAACCCAGGGAAAGGGTTTGCTGCCTAAGACGGCCGGTACCCCGCTACGCGCCCGCGTCCTGTCACGCACCGCATCAAGGCCCACCCGGATGCGCCCAGCCGTTGCCAGGTTGAAACACCGGGGAGCCGGGACTAAAAACAGATGTCAGGCACCCGAACTTCAACCATGCATTGTCGAAAACGACCCGTGCATTCATTTCAGGAGAACACACCCATGAGCATTGCAGACGATCTTCAGGCCACCATCGACGATCTCGCCCGGCACGGCAAGGGCATCGTTGCGGCGGACGAAAGTGCGCCCACCATCGCCAAGCGCTTCCAGGCCGTGGGCGTCGAGTCGACGGAAGAGACCCGGCGCGCCTGGCGGGAGCTGCTGCTGACCACACCCGGCATCGGGGAGCACATCAGCGGGGTCATCCTGTTCGAGGAAACGCTGGGACAGAAGGCCGGCGATGGCACGCCCTTGCCGGAGGTGGCGCGCCGCCAGGGCATCGTGCCCGGCATCAAGGTGGACAAGGGCACCATCGCCCTCACCAACGCCCCCGGCGACAAGATCACCCAGGGTCTGGACGGCCTCGGCGAGCGGCTGGCGGGATATAAGGCGCTGGGCGCGCGCTTCGCCAAGTGGCGGGCGGTCTATCCCATCTCGGAGCAGAACCCCGGCTTGCTCGGCATTCACACCAATGCCGAGGTGCTGGCGCGCTACGCCGCCCTCTGCCAGGAGCAGGGGATCGTCCCCATCGTCGAACCGGAGGTGCTCATCGACGGCGACCACGGCATCGAGCAGTGCGAGGAAGTCACGGAGGCGGTCCAGCACGAGGTGTTCCACGCCCTGAAACGGCATCGTGTGCGGCTTGAATATATGGTGCTCAAGCCCAGCATGGTGGTGCCGGGCAAGGCCCACCCCAAGCAGGCCAGCCCCGAGGAAGTGGCCGAGCGCACCGTGCGGGTGCTGCGCCGCACCGTGGCCGCGGCCGTGCCCAGCATCAACTTTTTGTCGGGCGGACAGACGCCCCAGGAGGCCACGGCCAACCTCAATGCCATGAACGCCGCCTATCCCAAGCTGCCCTGGCTGCTGAGCTTCTCCTACGCCCGCGCCCTGCAGGAACCCACCATGGCCCTCTGGAAAGGCCGGCCCGACAACGTGCACGCGGCGCAACAGGCGTTTCTGCATCGGGCGCGGCTCAACGGGGCCGCGCAACAGGGCAGCTACCGCGAGGCGATGGAGAAGACCGCGTAATCAGAGCCGGACATTGAGCAAACTGCCGGGAAACCAAGCCAGTTTGCCAGCTTGTCTGGTGCATCTGCCGTCGCGTAGGCCGGGTCACGCATTCGCTAACCGACCGACATGTCCGCGGCCTAATCTGCCCTTGCTGGCTTCCGCCAGTAGCCCACGTCCGGCAATTCCGCGAAATGGGCATCGGATGTCAGGAGCGGGCCTCCGGCAGCAAGCGCGCTGGCATAGACCACGGCATCCGCCATGGCGAGTTTGTATCGTGCGGAAATATCCGCTGCGGACAACGCGATGCGCGTGTCCAGAGGTCGTACCTGGCAGATTTCGGTGAGACCGATCACATCCAGCGCGGCCGCTTCGTCCTTTTCGCGCAGGCACCATTTGTAGAGTTCGTACTGGACCAGCGTTGGAACGACCAGGTTGGCGCTGTCAGCCAGATAGGGCGCAAAGCTTTCCGCCAGCGCACCATCGGTCAGCCATTCTATCCAGCCGCAGGTATCGACTACGTGCATCAGCCTCGCCCGGTGCGGTCGCGCACATTGCTGGTGTTGGCCCCTTTGAACGCGCCACGCATCTCATTTATCTCGCGGCGTGGAATCATCACGATGGTGTCGCCCTTGGCAACAAAAACGAATTGCTGCCCCGCCTTGAGGCCGAGGTCCTCGCGAAATGCCTTGGGGATACCAATCTGAAATTTTTCAGTAAGTGTCGCAGCGTGCATTCTTACCCTTTCTATATCGTAATTACTTTAGTAAGAATACAAGCCGGCAAACTCAAATTCAAGGGCGTTATCAACCAGCGCGTTTTCCGGCTCCCTCTGGGCGTCTGCCTATACTGCAATGCATGACCGGGCCCGCACTCGAACCCCTGATCCAGGATATCGGCCGCGCCCTCCATCGGCGGGCGCGCGAGCATACGCCCGGCCTGTATGCCGGGCGCGGTCTGCGCAATGCGCTGCTGCGGCGCGCCATTGCCGACGAGCGTGTGCGCGCCGCGCTGTTCCAGTTCATCGAGGTGTTGCCGCAGCTGCAGGACAACCGGGCGGTGGCCGAACATTTCCGCGCCTATCTGTCCGGTTTCGAACTGGGCGGCCTGTTCGGCCGGCTGCTCAAACTGGGAGAAAGCGTCTGGATCGCTCCGCTGGTGCGCCAGGCGGTGGCGCGCATGGCGCGGCTGTTTCTGGTGGAGGAAGAAGCCGCGATCTTTGCAGCGACGCTGAAGAGAACCGCTGCCCTGCCCGCTTCCGTGAGTCTCGATGCCGTGGGCGAAACCGTGCTGTCCGATGCCGAGGCCGATGCCTATGTCGTGCGCATACTCAAGCTGCTGGGCTGGCTTGCAGCCACGCCCAGCAGCCAGCCTGATCTCTCGGTGAAGCTGTCCGCGCTCACCCCGCGCTTCGATCCCGTCGATCCCGAAGGCAGCGTGGCGCGGGTACTGCGCCGTCTCGATCCGATCCGAGCAGCCGCCGCGAGGGCCGGCGTCAGCCTCACCCTGGACATGGAAAGTCGCGACACCCGGCCGCTGGTGCTGGCCGTGTTCCGCCGCCTGCTGGACAGCCCCGGCACCCCGCCCGGCATCGCGCTGCAGGCCTATTTGCCGGACACGGAAGCGGACCTGCGGGCCCTGCTGGGCGAGGCGCGCACGCACGGGCACACCCTGCGCGTGCGCCTGGTCAAGGGTGCCTACTGGGATACCGAAGTGGCGCTGGCCACACAACGCTTCTGGGCCTGTCCGGTGTATACCGACAAGGCCGCCACCGACGCCAGCTTCGAACGGCTCACCGCACAGCTGTTCGATCCGGGCGCGTCGGTCTATCCCATGATCGCCAGCCACAACCTGCGCTCGCTGGCGCATGCGCTGGCGCTGGCCCGAACAGCCGGGCGCACGGCCGACACCTGGGAGGTGCAGATGCTCCATGGCATGGCCGACCCGCTCGCCGCGGCCGTGATCGGGGAGGGCGGCCGGGTGCGCTTCTACCTGCCGGTGGGCGATCTCATCGGCGGCATCGCCTACCTCATCCGCCGGCTGCTGGAAAACACGGCCTCCACCTCGGTATTGCGTCAGGCCTATATGGAGAACCAGTCCGTGGAGGCGTTGCTGTCGCCGCCTGTCGCCGCGCCCACGACGATGGCCCCCGCCGCGCCGGGCTTTTGCAACACGCCTCTTTGCGACTTCAGCCGCGCGGACACGCACCAGGCTTTTCATGCCGCGCTGCGCCAGGTCGCGGCGGAACTCGGGGGGGATTACCCACTCACCCTGCCGCACGCCCCGGCCGCGACCACGGCCTGGCGCGACAGCCGCAACCCCGCCGATCCCGCGTCCCTCCTCGGCCGCATCGAGCAGGCCGGTCCCGGGCACGCCGAACAGGCGATCCTTACCGCGGCCGCGGTCTTCCCCGCCTGGCGTGAAACGGCAGTGGCCGAGCGCGCACGCCTGTGCCGGGAAGCGGCGCGGATCATGGACACGCGCCGCATCGAACTGGCGGCCTGGCAGGTGCTGGAAGTGGGCAAATCCTGGCGCGAGGCGGACGCCGATGTGGCCGAAGCCATCGATGCCTGGCGCTACTATGCGGAGCAGGCGGAACAGGTGATGGGCTGGCGCACCACCCGCGACTTTCCGGGCGAGCGCAACGCGCAATGTTATGAGCCCCTCGGCCCGGCCGTGGTGATCGCACCCTGGAATTTCCCGCTGGCGATCCTCTCCGGCATGACGGCGGCGGCGCTGGCGAGCGGCAACCCGGCCATCCTGAAACCCGCCGGCCCGGCCCAGCTCGCCGCCTGCAAGCTGCACGGAATTCTGCTGGCGGCGGGCTTCCCGCCCGAGGTCGCGCAATTGCTGCCGGGCGACGGCGCCCGACTGGGCCCGCTGTTCGCCGGCCATCCCGAGGTGGCGATCATCGCCTTCACCGGCTCGCGCGACGTGGGCCTGTCGCTGCTGGAGCAGGCCCACCGGCAGAGTGTGCAACAGCGGCAGGTCAAGCGGGTGGTCTGCGAGATGGGCGGCAAGAATGCCCTCATCGTCGATGAGGATGCCGACCTCGACCAAGCCGTGACCCACATCCTCGCCTCCGCGTTCGGCTATCAGGGCCAGAAATGCTCCGCCGCGTCGCGCCTCATCGCGGTCGGTCGCGTGCATGACCGGCTGCTGGCGCGGCTGGCCGATGCGCTGGCGAGCCTTCCGCTGGGTCCGCCCGCCGATCCGCAATACCGCTTCGGCCCGCTGGTCAACCGGCAGGCGCTGGACAAGGCGCAGCGCTATCTCGACATCGGCCGCAGCGAAGGCCGCCTGTTCCATCAGGGCGTGGCGCCCGCGGGCGGCCACTACTTCGCGCCCGCCATTTTTACCGGCATCGAGCCGCAACACCGCCTGGCGCGCGAGGAAATCTTCGCGCCGATTCTGGCGGTGCTGCACGCGCCCGACTTCGAACGCGCGCTCGCCCTTGCGGCCGACAGCGACTACGCCCTCACCGGCGGCGTCTTCTCGCGCCTGCCCGCGCACCTGGAACAGGCGCGGCGCCGGTTCCGCGTCGGCAACCTCTATCTCAACCGCGGCATCACCGGCGCCCGCATCGCCATCCAGCCCTTCGGCGGCGTGGGCCTTTCCGGCACCGGCGTGCAGGCCGGCGGGCCGGAGTACCTGAAGCAGTTCCTGTGGTCGCGCGTGGTCAGCAGCAATACCCTGCGCCACGGCTATGTGCCGGAGCTGGGGTCAGCAGGCTGACACCTCGCATGAAACACCATGCAACCCACTGATTTTGGACGTGCGAGGGGTGCGCCACGCGCACCTGAGTACGTGAATTGGTGCGCATGGCGTACCCCACTTGTTTCTTAGTCGCGAGGTGCGGCGCGGGCCGATTATTTTGTTAACCACTGCTCGGCCTGAGCCCTTCGGCATGGCTCAGGACAGGCTTCTCGAACCATGAACAGCCCGTTGACAGGTTCAGTGCGAGCGAGGCAATAACATATAATCTGGCCGGATCAAAAAATTTGACGCATTACGTTTCCGTCTTACCGTGGTTCACCTTCGGTCGGCCACGGAATCTCCCGATCCTGACCGAGGGGAGCCGGCGGGCGCATCGAAGACGAGGCCAACCGGCAGCCCGATCCGCAAAGGTCGTTCTTCATGGCCATGCGCCTCTCTTGGCCGAAAGAACCTGCCGCGCCGCTCCAAGCGTTCATTCCCGACCACTGAAGCGCTCTTGGGATGTGCAGGAAGGACTACATAAGCCTAAAACGAGTCGAATACACGCAAACAAAACCTCATGGCCGGCGTGCTAAGCCTTGCCTGCTTCTGCTTCCTTTCAGGGAATCCCGCGCTCGCCCAGCAACCGGCCCCACAGAAGGCAGCGGGCGGGATCCTCACCATCGATCCAGCGGAGCTGCAGAAGCCGTGGACCGGTGACCTGAACGGGATGATCCAGAGGCGGGTCATACGCGTCCTCACCGTCAACAGCAAGACCATCTATTTCGTCGACAAGGGCGTCCTGATGCACGGCGGCTCATTTTTGGCCGGCTGTTCGAAAAGCAATCAGGGCATGCAAGGTTGCTATCGTAGACGGAAAGCAGCGGTACAGATAAGCGGAGGAGATCATGACGGACGAATGATATCGAGCGCAGGTAGTACGGTCGGGTGAATTTAACTGGAAGCAACTGTCGTAATAGCGCTCACAGGAATTCAGCGTTCTGGCCGGTGTTCGAAGAAGACAGTCTCAACAAGAAGCTCATCGCCGAAGGGAAACTCAAGAACAAGAACCTGAAGGTGCGGGTGGTATTCATCCCGGTGCACCGCGACCAGCTGCTGCCCGGGCTCGCCGCCGGCAGGGGCGACATGGCCGCCGCCAATCTCACCATCACACCGGAACGCCAAAAACGCGTGGACTTCACCGCGGCCGGTCTGAGCAACGTGAACGAGGTGGTGGTGTCGGGTCCGGCGTCACCGAAAGTCGCCAGCGTGGACGAACTCTCGGGCAAGCAAGTCTTCGTACGCAAGACATCGAGCTATTACGAGCATCTGGTCGCGCTCAACAAGAAGTTTGCGGCCGCGAAGAAACCGCCGGTCACGATCAAGGAAGCCCCGGAGACGCTGGAGGACGAGGATCTGCTCGAAATGCTCAACGCCGGGCTTGTTTCGCTCGTCGTCGTTGATAACCACGTTGCGGACTTCTGGAAGCGGATATTCCCGAAGCTCACCGTGCACGACGACATCGCGGTTCACACCGGCGGCGAAATCGCGTGGGCGATCCGCAAGGGCTGCCCGCAACTCAAGGCGGCGCTGGACGATTTTGTCGCGCACAACAAGGTCGGGACCTCGGTCGGCAACCAGGTCATGGCTCGCTACTGGAAGAACGTCAAATTCGTCAAGGACGCGGCTTCCGCGAAAGAGCGCAAGAAGTTCCTGGCGCTGGTCAAGTATTTCCAGAAATACGGCGACCAGTACGACGTCGACTGGGTGCTGATGGGCGCGCAGGGCTACCAGGAGTCGCAGCTCAACCAGAATGCAAAGAGCCATGTGGGCGCGATCGGGGTGATGCAACTCATGCCCGCCACCGGCAGGAAATGAAGGTGGGTAACATCAAGAAGACCGAGGCGAACATCCACGCCGGCATCAAGTACATGCGCTGGATGATCGACAACCACTACGGCAAGGAGCCGATGACGCCGACTCGACAAGGCCCTGTTCGCGTTCGCGTCCTACAATGCCGGCGCGAGCCGGATTTCATCGCTGCGCAAGGAAGCCGCCAGGCGCGGGCTCAATCCCAATGTCTGGTTCCAGAACGTGGAGTACGTGGCGGCCGAAAAGATCGGCCAGGAAACCGTGACCTATGTCAGCAACATCTACAAGTACTACATTGCCTACCGGCTGATCATGGAGCGCCGGGCTGCCACGAAGGAAGCGCTCGAGAAGATCAAGGGTGGCGCCAGGTAATCTGGATTCGCAAGGCGCCGGTCGACGGGGATCCATGCGTGGAAGAGCAGAAGCGGTGTCATTGTCCAGCGATTCTCGAGGCAACGATCTGGCGCGAAAGACCAAGCATCTGGCTCAAATGCAAAAAACTTTCGACGAGCAGGCCGTGCCAACCAGGTCTACCGCTTGGTGCTGGCATCTGGCTGCGCCTGCATCCGAGGATCGCATCAAGACGCCGTATACAAGCTGGCAGTTTGACGCCACCACCACGCGCATGCCCGAGTTCACCGCGCGGTCTGGGCCGCGAGACAGCACGGTGACCATCGACGCGGAACTTGGCGACAACGCGTCGGGCGTCTGTACGCATTGGGTGGCTCAGGCGGCGGCTACGCTGTACATAGAAGTATGTTAAGTAAATATATAATAATCAATAACGAAGCGGTGTCATTGTCCATGCGAGCGTGCACGCGCAGGACCTCGATCCGAGGGCTTACGTCGGCACCCCGGTCGGCCTCACTTTCCTGATCGCCGTTCCCGGGCAGGATGCGGCCGATCAGGCGGAACGCTCCGGCGCTTTCAGGCGGAGACAGGCGCCCGGGCGAATGCAGGCCACCTCCTCTCGCGCCGGTCGGAGCCCATATGAAGCGGCCAACCCGGCACGACGCAATTCAATATAATTCCATCTCACATGGAGTAAATGACATGAGCAGATTCGCTTTCTGGAGTGTTCTCCTGATCGCAGTGCTGAATCAGGGCTGCGCGACGGCACCGCAACGGCTGGACGCGGTACCTCGCTCGTTGACGGCGAAGGCGGAGATCCCGGGCATGTCGGGGGTGCGTTACGTCCCGGGCGGGGATATGTCTGAATTTTTGAAACGCGCCGTCGAGGGTCTGCGCCGCGAGCAGGATTACCGCGCAAGCCAGGGTGAGAAGGGACCGCTGCCGCCGGTGGTTTTTCTGGCGATCTCGGGTGGCGGCGACAATGGCGCGTTCACCGCGGGGCTGCTTAACGGCTGGACGGCAAAGGGGACGCGGCCCGAGTTCAAACTCGTCACCGGAATCAGCACCGGCGCGCTGATTGCGCCATTCGCCTTTCTCGGGCCGAAGTACGACGCGACGCTGAAGGAAGTCTATACCACCATCACGCCCAAGGACGTGATCAAGCCGCGCAGCTTCATCGCGGGCGTCCTGGGCGACGCGATGGCGGACAATGAACCGCTGTGGAAGCTCACGCGCAAGTCGGTGAACGAGGACCTCCTGAAGGCGATTGCCGCAGAATACGCGAAGGGTCGCGTTCTGCTGGTCGCCACCGCCGACATGGATGCGCGCCGCCCGATCATCTGGGACATGGGCAAAATCGCGACCTACGGCGGTCCCAAGGCGCTGGACCTGTTCGTGAGCGTCATGATCGCGTCCGCCTCCATTCCGGCGGGCTTCCCGCCGGTGATGATCGATGTGGAAGCCGACGGCAAGCGCTACCAGGAGATGCACGTGGATGGCGGCATCATGGCGCAGGTGTTCGCCTATCCGGTCGGGCTGACGGCGAAGCAGATGGCGGCGGCATCCGGCACCACCCGCGACCGCAGTCTCTATATAATACGCAACGCGCGGCTCGATCCGGACTGGGCGCAGGTCGAGCGCAAGACCATGAGCATCGCCGGGCGCGCCGTGGCCTCGCTGATCTACAGCCAGGGCATCGGCGATCTCTACCGCATCTACGCCGCCACCCAGCGCGACGGCGTCGATTTCAACCTCGCGTTCATCCCGTCGAGCTTCGATGCGCCTCACAAGGAGGAGTTCGACAACGCATACATGCGCGCGCTCTACGGCGTCGGATACGAGATGGCGTCAAAGGGCTTCCCATGGCTAAAAACACCGCCCGGATTCGCCGTTGATTCTGTTGCACCGCCGGATTCAAAATGACGGCGTTATGATGCTCCCGCCCACGACCTTCCGGGCCAAAGAACCCAAGAGGCCCGACACCGATGCCACTCCCCCGTGAAGTGTCGTTTCTCAAACGGGTGCTCATGATCGCGTCGGCCGGGGCCCGCGTGGGTCAGTGGTTGCAGAACTGCCGCGAATTCCCGCCCCGCCAGAAGCCCGGCAGCTTCAAGCTCGACCGGGTGATGGATCGGTGACGGCAATACCGGTTCGCAGTGAAGCCACGCGGACAGGAAGTGAAATGAACTCGCCGGGCCACCCCGCCCACCCGCAGGCGCGGCCCGATGCTTTTTTGGATCACCCAGGAGACACGACGATGAAAACCCCCCGCGCCCGAAACCTCATCGCCGCCGCGCTCGTGGGCGCGCGGGCTTTCAATACAAGCATCGCTCCGGCCTTGAATGTCCCAAAGGCCAGCAGGAGAAACGGATGAATCGGCGCAGGGTCGCCGGGTTGGGGGAAAACAAGTGAGGCTGGATGGGAAATCCCTGCTCGTCGCCAGCGCGACCATCGAGGTTGTTACCGGCCTCGCGCTCCTCGCGGTTCCATCCACGCTCGTCGCGTTGCTGCTGGGCAGCGTGCTTGATGCGCCCGCGAGCCTCGCTATGGCCCGTATCGCGGGGGCGGCGCTGCTTTCGCTCGGCATCAGTTGCTGGCTTGTAAGCCGCTACCCGAAGAACCGGGCGGCCAGCGATGTCGTCGTGGCCATGTTGCTCTACAACTTTGCGGTTGTCGCCATCCTCGCGTATGGCCGCCTCGGCATGGGTCTGGCCGGAATAGGCCTCTGGCCGGCAATAATCCTTCACGCGGGGCTGGCCGCTTGGTGCGTCGTCAGCCTGCGCCAGGGCGGCGCCCCGTGATCCCCTGGCGGAGCGCGAAGGGACTTACGACCGCGAGCCCTCGATCGACCGTCTCGGCAAGGGCGGGATCGTGGCGGACATCAAGCAGGACCGGAAGGCGGTCTTCCCGTTCGGGAAGCAAGGTGATCGTGCCGATGGGAGACGCGATGCACTCACATCAAAATGTAACGGTGCCGCGCTTGTACTTTCATGGATCATGGTTTAGCCTGAATCCGTTGTACCTCGTGATAACAATAAGCCCATAACCCGCGGAGAAAATCGAACCAGTCCTTCACCGGATATCTGGTTTATCTAGTGCATGGCGGATTGACGCCACGCAGTCCACCGAAACCCAAGCAATGAAGGGAGCACCACCATGAAGCAAGGATTACTGTCCATTGTGCTTGCCGCGACAACACTGTTGTCCGCGGCGGCGCCAAATCTGGTTCAGGCGGCACCGGCCAAACAACCCAACATCGTCGTCATCATGGGTGACGACATCGGCATGTGGAACATCGGCGCCTACCACCGCGGCATGATGGCCGGGCGGACGCCGAACCTCGACAAGATCGCCAAGGAGGGCATGCTGTTCACCGACTACTATGCCGAGGCGAGCTGCACCGCCGGACGCGCCAATTTCATCACCGGCGAACTGCCTATCCGCACCGGCCTGACCACGGTCGGCCAGGCAGGCTCTCCCATAGGCATTCCCGCACAGGCGGTGACCATCGCCACGGCGTTGAAGGGCATGGGCTACGCCACCGGCCAGTTCGGCAAGAACCACCTGGGCGACCTGAACGAGTTCCTGCCTACCGTTCATGGCTTCGACGAATTCTTCGGTTACCTCTATCACCTCGATGCGATGGAAGACCCCGCGCACCCGAACTACCCGCAAGACTTGCTGGGCAAGGTCGGCCCGCGCAACATGGTCCACAGTTGGGCCACCGACGTGGACGACGCGACGGTGGAGCCGCGCTGGGGCAAGGTCGGCAAGCAGAGGATCGTGGATGCGGGAACCCTTTATCCCAAGCGGATGGAAACCGTGGATGACGAAATCCGCGACAAGGCCATGGCGTTCATCGACAAGGCCAAGGCGGACGGCAAGCCCTTCTTCCTGTGGCTCAACCCGACGCGCATGCACGTCGTGACCCACCTCTCGCCCAAGTATGAGGCGCTGCGCAACTCGAAGAACGGCTGGTCCGAGGAAGAAGCCGGTATGGCACAACTCGACGACGACGTCGGGCTGGTGATGCAGAAGCTCAAGGACATGGGGGTGGACGACAACACCATTGTCATCTTTACCACCGATAACGGCACCGAGAACTTTACATGGCCGGACGGCGGACAGACGCCATTCGCGGGCGGCAAGGGTACGGCCCTGGAAGGTGGCTTCCGCGTGCCAGCCATGATCCGCTGGCCGGGCAAGGTACCGGCGGGCAAAGTCGAGAACGGCATCATCTCCGGGCTCGACTGGTTCCCGACTCTCGTCGCTGCCGCCGGCAACCCGAACATCGGGGCTGAATTTTTGAAAGGCAAGCAGATCGGTGATACGACCTACAAGGTGCATCTCGATGGTTATGACCAGACGCCCATGATCACGGGTAAGGGGGAGTCGAACCGTCACGAGATCTTCTACTTCACCGAAAGCACGCTGAGCGCCGTGCGGATCAACGACTACAAATACCGCTTCACTGACCAGCCCAACGGCTGGCTGGGTGCCACGACCAAAGTGGATTGGCCGATCCTCGTCAACCTCCGCCTCGATCCGTTCGAGCGCACCGGCTTATTTAACGGCAAGGACAATGGGTCGTTGGCCTACTACAACTGGTTCGCGTATGAGTTCTGGCGCTTCGTGTTTGTGCAGCAGGAAGTCGGGAAGCTGGCCATGACCGCCCTCGAGTATCCGCCGATGCAGAAGGGCGCAAGCTTCAACCTCGAAGCCGTGAAAGCGAAAATTGACGCAGCCATGGCGGCACAGGCCAAGTAAGCAGCCCAAGGTATTGAGTTGTGGAATCTTCATGGCGGGTGGCCCGCAAGGGCCACCCGTTTCATTTTGGAGTTTGCAAGGAGATATTTTTCACAGCAAGATCGTGGCCGGGACGTGCAACTGCAAGCAAGCGGTTCACGATTGGCAGGTGTGGCATGGAGCTTGAGCCCCAGCGCATGAGTCACTTCAGGATCGTGGCGAAGCTCGGGTTTCCCTCGCCGGACAAAGCCTTGTAAAGGCCTTCCTGCGCATTCCGGTATCACGGGCAAGCTGGCTGATAGCTTTTGCACTCGCAATCGTGCCAAGCGCCTTGGCGATGAATGCCGCGTCGTCCCCCGCCCTCTTTCAGGCAGGCTTCAAGGTAGAGCGCCATGCCTTCCTCGGTTTCGAGGTGTTCCGCGCTTTCCCATTTCTTCAGCTTGATCTTTTCGATGTCTTACACCCCCAGATCACGCGCCAGTTTCAGCGCGGTTTTAATATCGGCTGCCAGCGTGGATTAATCGCCACCCGCCCGCAAAATGACCAACTCAAGACCGATTTGCCTGAAATACACCGGCAACCGGCGCCATGGTGGCTGCGCATTTCGGATACGCCCTCGGGCCGCTTCCAGGTAGGCCCGTTTCGCTTGCTTGCCCATGATCGGTCACCTCCATTCCGTCGGTTACCTTCAACTTGAGTCAATGTGCCTTCCTGCCTGCTCCCTCCGGTTACATTCTTTATGAGGCAAGTCGATAACGGTGCCGCGCTTGTACTTTCATGGAGCATGGTCTAGCTTGAAGTTCCTAGTACCAACTGATAACGATAAGCAGCGGAGAAAATCGAGCCAGACCCTCACCGGACATCTGGTTCTTTCAGTGCATGGCGGATCGACGCCATGCAGCCCACCAAAACCCAAGCAATGAAGGGAGTACCACCATGAAGCAAGGATTACTGTCCATTGTGCTTGCCGCGACAACGCTGTTGTCCGCGGCGGCGCCAAATCTGGTTCAGGCGGCACCAGCCAAGCAACCCAACATCGTCTTCATCATGGGCGACGACATCGGCTGGATGCAGCCGAGCATCTACCACCGCGGCCTGATGGTCGGGAGAGACGCCCAACATCGACCGCATCGGGCACGAAGGCGCGATGTTCACGGACTACTACGCCGAGCAGAGCTGCACATCCGGGCGCAACGCTTTCTTCACCGGCATGCATCCGTTGCGCACGGGCATGATCCCGCCGCAATTGCCCGGCAGCCCGTCCTGGTTGCGCCCGGCACGCCGGCGCTCGCGGTGTTCCTGCATCGACCTCGGTTACACCACCGGCGAGTTCGGCAAGAACCATCTGGGCGACCACGTCGAGGCGCTGCCGACGGCGCATGGCTTCCAGGAGTTCTGGGGTTACCTCTACCACCTCGACGCCATGCAGGGCGTGAGCTTCCCCGACATCAACAAGACCCCGACTCGTGCAGTCGATCGCGCCACCCTGCAAGAACACACCGGTCCCGGGTCTTCCCGAGGTTCCCGGCGCGGTGGATCCGAAGACCACGGTCTGCTTGACGCCGCCGCGTCCGGTCATCTGGTGCCATGTCCTCCGACGGTACCGAGAAGAACCAGACGCTGCAAGGACGAGGGACCGCTGACGCTGGATCGGTCGAAGACGGTGGACGAGGAAATCTCCACCCATGTCATCGACTTCCTCGACCGCAACGACCCGAAGAAGACCGGCAAGCCATTCTTCGTCTGGTACAACCCGGCGCGCATGCACATCACGACCATGCTGTCGGACAAGTACCTGGCGATGGTGGGTGAACCGGGCGGCAAGGACTGGGGCGTCAACGAGGCCGGCATGAAGCAGATGGACGACAACATCGGCTACGTGATCAAGAAGCTGGAGGACATGGGTCAGCTCGACAACACCATCGTCGTCTTCACCACCGACAACGGCGCCGAGGTCATCACCTACCCCGACGGCGGCGTCACGCCCTTCAAAGGCGGCAAGCTGACCACCTGGGAAGGCGGCATGCGCGCTCCGGCTGGTCGTCCGCTGGCCGGGGCACATCAAGCCGAACACCGTCATGAACGAGATATTCGCGTCGCTCGACTGGTTGCCGACGATCGTCGACATCGCCGGCGGCGCCAAAGGCGATGAGCTGAAGAAACAGATCGAGGCCGGCAAATATCCCGGCATCGTCAAGACGACGCTCGACGGTGTCGATCAGCGCGAGTATCTGGAGGGCAAGAGCGACAAGTCGGCGCGTGACACTTTCTTCTACTATGGAATGCGACACCGTCGGCGGTGCGGTACAAGAACTGGAAAATGTACTACACGATGACGAGCACCGACCCGACCGGCGGGATGTTGGGGAAGACGACCTATAGCTGGACCATGGTCGACAACATCAAGCGCGATCCCTTCGAGATCGCTGGCGGGTTGGACGAATTAAAAGCATGATGGCGTTCGCCGGTGCACTCGCCGCCCCAGCGACCGCTTATGTCTACGACTGGAACATGCTGCCTCTCGGCCAGTTGCTGTGGGAGAAGGAACTCATGACGTACCAGGAGTTCCCGCCGCTGCAGGCCCCGGAAACCTACAACCTTTCCGGGATTCTCGATCAGATGAAGAAAGGCGCCGCACGGGAGCCAATGGACCGGGAGGGAGTCAGGCGCGTATTGATGACCGAAGCGGGTGGCCCGAAAGGGTCGCCCGCATTTTTTTCATGTCATGGAGAACGCACATGAAGCACCTTTCCACCATATTCTCCTTCGCACGCGCTCTTGGGCTGGGTGTATTGATCGCACTGGGCACGCCTGCTCATGCCCAAACCGACCCGCTGCCCTCGTGGAACGACGGCCCGGCCAAGCAGGCGATCGTCAGGTTTGTGAAGGCGACCACCACCCAGGGCAGCCCGCAGTTCGTGCCGCCCGCCGAGCGCATCGCCACCTTCGACCAGGACGGCACGCTGTGGGTCGAGCACCCGATGTATTCGCAGGTGATGTACGTTCTCGAAAGCGTGCCGGCGCTGGTCAAGGCCAGGCCCGAACTGGCCGCGGTCGCCCCGTTCTCGACCGTTCTGGAAATCCTCAAGGGCGACCGGGCGGCGATCGCCAAGCTGACGATGCCCGACCTCGAAAAGCTGCTCGCCGCCACGTCGACCGGCATGCCGGTCGAGACCTTCAGTGCCGAAGCGAAGAAGTGGCTTGCCGAGGCCAAGGACCCGCGCTGGAAGCGTCCCTACACCGAGCTGACCTACCTGCCGATGCAGGAGGTGCTGAAGTACCTGCGCGCCAACGGCTACAAGACCTACATCGTCACCGGCGGCGGGCAGGATTTCGTGCGGGTGTACTCGGAGGCGACCTACGGCATCCCGCCCGAGCAGGTGGTCGGCACCGCTGGCGGCACGAGTTATGGTTATGACAAGGACGGCAAGCCCTTCCTCACCAAGGAGCCCAAGTTATTGCTGAACGACAACAACGCCGGCAAGCCCGAGGGCATCCACCTGATGATCGGCCGGCGGCCGGATGCCGCATTCGGCAACTCCACCGGCGACCAGCAGATGCTGGAGTGGACCAAGGCCGGCGACGGCGCGCGTCTGGCCATGCTGGTGCTGCACGACGACGCCAAACGTGAATATGCCTACGGCCCGGCGCAGGGGCTGCCTGATACCAAGGTCGGCGCCTTCACCCAGGCGCTCTACGACATGGCGCAGAAGCAGGGCTGGACGGTCATCAGCATGAAGAACGACTGGAAGAAGATTTTCGCGTTCGAGTAGGCGCAACCAGTCAGGCGGGGTCGGTCAGTGCGGCAACCGGAGCGCGGTAGAAATCGACTACAATCTTTTCCAGGCGATGCAGGCTATGAAGTGCCTGGAGATGGAGAGCCTGTCGCCGCAACGCAATTGAGCCAGCCGTATCCGGGCATTCGTTCGACTTCGGAGATTGGCCAGTAAACAGTCGATATCGGCGATGCCTGCCTTGGGATTAGGGGAAAGAACATGATTAGACAGAACGCGATTGTGCATTTATTCGGCGGCACCTTGCTTGCCGCTACGGTGCTGCTGGGGGGCGTCGGCGCAGCCGTGGCACAGGACATTCCCCTGCCGCAAGATGCGTCAGAGCAGCCCATCAAGGACCAGCGGGCGCTCGATATGCTGAAGAGCATGAGCGACACGCTGGCCAGTGCGCGAACGCTCAGCTTCAAGGCGCGGGGCCTCGTACCGTTCACCGCGCCCACCGGGCAGTACATCAGCCTGTTCGCCTCGTCGCGCGTGGTGATGCAACGACCTGACAAATTGTTCGTCGAGTCACGCGGCGACCTGTTTCCAAGCGACATCTACTACGACGGGAAGACGTTGACCGCGGTCGGGGTCGACAAGAATTTCTATGCGCAGCGCGAAGCACCGGGCGCCACCATCGATGCGATCATCCAGAAGGAGCAACCGGGCTCGGACACCCTGGCGCCCTTCGTCGAGCTGCTCGTCTCCGACCCCTACGCGGTCTTCGCCAAGGACGTCGCGAGCGCGCTCCTGGTCGGGCAATCCATGATCGGCGGCCTCAAGACCGATCACCTCGCATTTACCGGCAAAGGGATCGACTGGGAGGTATGGATCGGCACGGCTGACAGGCTGCCACGCCTGATGGTTGTGTCGTACCGCGAGGGTGAGCGGCAGCCGACCTTCACGGTGGAGTTCTCGGACTGGAATATCGACGCGCCGGCCCCGGCCCGGACGTTCAACGCTGCCATCCCGAAGGACGCGGTGAAGCTCGAATTCAAGCTGCACGGCCTTCCGCAAACCAAGTGAGCGCTCAAAGGAGCTATGCGATGAAGCAAATGAAGACACTCATCCTCGGCTTGGCGGTGACGGCGAGCTTGCTCGCTCCCTTGCATGAAGCGAACGCATGGGTCGCCGCCGGTGGCTACCACGGCGGCGCCTATTATCACGGCGGCGCTTACTACCATGGCGGCGGATGTTACGGCTGCGGCGCGGCGGGACTGGCTGTCGGAGTCATGGCCGGAGCAGCGATCGCCAACGCTTCGAAACCCGCCACGGTCGTGGTCCAGCAACCGACTTATGTCGTTCAGCAACCGTCTTACGTGGTTCAGCAGCCGGCTTACGTCGTCCAGGGCAATCTGCCGGTCGGAACCCAGGTCGCGTCACTGCCGCCCGGCGCCAGCAGCATGGTGGTGAACGGTGTGAATTATTACCAGAGCGGGCCGACCTGGTACAAGCCCTACTTCGGGTCGAGCGGCGTGTATTACGAAGTGGTGCCGGCGCCGTAACGCTTCGCAGCTGCGTACCGCGGGCCAGCGGAATGACGGCTTGCTACAGGCGCTGTCCTTGAGTTCGCGCTGGCCTTCTGACATGCCCAGACTTTCCAGGCCGCTATTGAGGCGCGTCGCACGCCAAAAGTACTTAACGTAGAATCCGGCCAAGTAATCCTGATCCACAATCCGGTGCGTGTTCCGCACCCTTTTTTTGAGAGAAAGACCCAAACCATGAAGGCAACCCTGATCCGCAATCCGAAGCGTGTCCTGTACCTGGCCATCGCCGGCGCCCTGGCTGGCGCAATGCTCCTGCCGGGCTGCTCGACTCCGGGGGGCGGAGGGTCCGTCGTGGCCTCCGACGACGACGGTCTCCAGTGTCCCGCGGATCGGTTTCCTGACCGACTACGCGCGGCTCAAGCCCGTGCCCGATCTTGGCGGCATGCTGTGCTGGAAAGCCGGAAACGTCGACTGGAAGCAGTATGACAAGGTGCAGGTCGAGCGCATCCTGGTGACGCTGAAGCCCGGCAACAACCAGAGCGCCGTCGATCCCGGCGACCTCAAAACCCTGACTGATTATTTCCATAATGCACTGGTCACGGCGATCAGGCCGGAGGCGCAGGTCGTCGACAAGGCGGGGCCGGGCGTGCTCCAGCTACGCATCGCGCTGACCGACCTCGTGCCCACGGGCACGATGGATAGCCTGACAGGAACCCTGATACCCTACGGCTTCGTCGCCGAGATGGCCTCGGGCTCGGCTACCGGCCGGCCCGCGGGCTCGACTCCCTACATGGGCCAGACGGGCATGCAGGCGCAAGTCCGCGACGGCGCCAGCGGCGCGGTGCTGGCCGAATGCGCGGATAACGAGATCGGCCGCAAGTACGCCGCCGATGTCGACAAGGGCGCGGTCGGCGCGACGACCACCTGGGTCAATGGCTACATGGATTCGTTCTCGAGCTGGAGCTACGCGCAGGACGCCTTCAACAAATGGGCTGCGGAATTCGCGCAGCGGTTCAACCAGTTGCGGGGTATCTAGACGAATCCCTAAGTTGAACGCTTATTCCCCTCTGCTGGAACGACGAGCCATTCGACCAGGCAGGCAAGAGACGCCCACCGAGTCGTGGGAGAGGGGAATAGATCACACGCGCAGTAGCGTGGTCTCCCAATCCTCCGGCGGGGCGGTCTGTCCCAGCCGGACTATCCGCCCCGCTTCGTTTTCGTACCAGCCGCGATCCTGCTTGTTGGGCTCGGCTTCATAAGCCCACCAAGCACCGTCCGCGTCCTGTGCGATCCAGGCTACCCACTCAGGCAGGTTCTCCGGCGGGGGCATGCCGTTCACGGCGCCGCCGAGCCGTTCGCCTGGGCCCATTCCAGCAGGATGCGCTGCGCGGGTTCGGCCTGCTCGGCGTTGGCATGATTGATCAGCATGACGAAGGCCAGGCGTTTTCCCCCGGCATCGAGCACATAACCGGCCAGCGCGCGCGCATCGCGCAGGGAGCCGGTCTTGAGGTGCGCCTGGCCCGCGAGCGGGCTGCCGTTGAAGCGGTTCTTGAGGGTGCCGTCGATGGCCAGGATCGGCAGCGCGGATTCGAATTCTGAAAAATTCGGATGGCGCCAGGCGGCGAGCAGAAGCTGGGTCAGCAGCTTGGCGCTGACCCGTTCGATGCGCGAAAGGCCGGAACCGTTTTCCAGCACCAGCTTGCGCGTGTCGATGCCCTGCCCGGCCAGTGCGGCCCGCACGGCGCGCTGGCCTTTCTCCAGGGTGGCCGGCGCCCGCTCGGCCTGCGCCCCCAGGGTCAGGAACAGGTTGCGCGTCATCACGTTGTTGGAGAACTTGTTGAGGCTGGTGAGCGCATCGGCCAGGGGCACCGAGGCAAAACGCAGCAGTGGCGGGGTGTCCGGCGCCATGCCTGAGACGGTGCTGCCGGTGATAACGCCGCCTGCTTCCGCCCACAGGGCGCGGAAGATGAGGTCGAAGGTGGCTGCGGGCTCGAACAGATTGAGCGGCAATATTTTCTCGCCACAGGCGCGGGCATAGCGCCCTTCGAGTACCAGGTCATGTCGCGCCGGATCGGGAATGCTCGGCGTTATCCGGTCTTTCCAGCCATTGCAGGGCGCATCGTCCGGCACCAGCCGCGACTCGAACGTCACCCCCGGCAACGCGATTTCCGGCATGACCGTGACCTGCCCGCCCACCGGCGCCAGCCGCAGTGCGAGGGTGTTGAAATTGGCCAGCAGCGGGCCGGGGGCGGCATTGTAGGAGGCGAGCGGCTCGCCATCGAAAGCGCCGGGATCCGGCGGCGGCAGGTCGAAATAACGGCTGTCCAGCAGCAGATCGCCGTGGATCTCGCGGATGCCGTGCGCGCGCAGTTCGCGCTGCATGAGCCAGATGCGTTCCAGCGTCAGGGTCGGGTCGCCATTGCCCCGGATGACGAGATCGCCCTCCAGCCGTCCGTCGCGCACGACGCCATTGGCCCAGACCTCGGTCGTCCAGGTGTAGGCCGGCCCCAGTTGCGCCAGCGCCACCCAGCTCGTCACCAGCTTCATCACCGAGGCCGGATTCATCGCGGCGTCGGCATTGTGGCTCAGGCGGGGCAGGGGCGCATCGACCGCCTGGATGACAACAGCGACATGATCCAGCGGAATGCCGGCCTGCTTCAGCGCGGCGGTGAAGGCTGCGGGCAGCTCGGCGGCACGGGCGGAAAACGCAAGGCCTGCGAGCAACAGGGCGAAAACAAAACGGAAGTTCGATCTAAACGGAGACATGCCGGCATTATGCCCAGCCGCTGCAGGCCGGCAATCCCTTGCCGCCATTCGCCGCCCGATGCCCGCGGCGGGAACGGGCTTTCGGTCTAGGTCCTGTTTCCCTAACTCAAATCCGCCACATACCAGTCCATCGCTTCCGCCAGACCTTCGTCGATGCGGTGCGTCGGCTCATAACCCAGACGGGTACGCGCCCTGGAAATATCGGCCAGCGAATGGCGCACGTCGCCGTCGCGGAAATCGCGATAGCTGGGCTTGAAGCCGGCCAGATGTGGAAAACGCGGCGCGAGCCTGGCGCGGATGGCTTCGAACAACTGGTTGAGCGTGGTGCGGTCGCCGACGGCGATGTTGTAGACCTGGTTCGCCGCGTCCGGACGCTGGCTGGTGGCGGCGAGCAGATTGGCCTGGACGACGTTGTCGATGTAGCAGAAATCGCGGCTGGTTTCGCCGTCGCCGTTCACATACACCGGTTCGTTCTTGATCATGCTGGCGACCCATTTGGGGATGACCGCCGCATAGGCGCCTTCGGGATCCTGCCGCCGGCCGAAGATGTTGAAGTAGCGCAGCCCCACGCTCTCCATGCCGTAGCAGCGGGCGAAGACGTCCGCATAGAGTTCGTTCACGTACTTGGTGACAGCGTAAGGCGAGAGCGGTCTTGCCGATGACATCTTCCACCTTGGGAAGCCCGGGATGATCGCCATAGGTGGAGCTGGAAGCGGCGTAGACAAAGCGCCTGGCGCGCGCATCGCGCGATGCGACCAGCATGTTGAGGAAGCCGTCGATATTGGACGCATTGGTGAGCAGCGGATCCTCGATGGAGCGCGGCACGGAGCCGAGCGCAGCCTGGTGCAGGACATAATCGACGCCCGTGCATGCCGCGCGGCAGGTGTCGAGCTCGCGGATGTCGCCCTGGATGAAGCGAAAGTACGCCCATTGGGCTGGGGTCACGCTCGCCTGGACCTGATCGAGATTTTTCTGGTGCCCGGTGGCAAAGTTGTCCAGGCCGACCACGTTCTGGCCAAGCCGTAGCAGCGCTTCGACCAGGTTGCAGCCGATGAAGCCGGCCGCCCCTGTAACCAGCCAGGTTTTCGGTGCAGCCAGTAGCTGCGTCCTGAGATCGTCGAAAGCCGCCATTACAGCCGCCAAAGGTCAAAACCGGCGGCGCGCACGGCAGCGGGGTCAAAGGCGCATTTCACATCGGTGAATACGCCGCCTTTTTTCAGCTTGCCTGTCAGTTCGGCGAACGGCAGGGCGAGATAGTCCTTGTGCGCCACGGCGGCGACAAGGGCATCGGCTTGCGGCAGATTGTCCCAGGGCGTCAGACTCAAGCCATATTCATGCTCGGCTTCCTTCGATTCGGCCAGCGGGTCATGGACGTGAACCTCGCAGCCAAAGCTCTTGAGTTCGTTGATGACGTCGACCACCTTGGAGTTGCGCAGGTCGGGGCAGTTTTCCTTGAAGGTAAGGCCCAGCACCACCACCGTGGAGCCTTTCACCGTCATGCCGCCGGCGATCATGCGTTTGACCGTCTGTTGCGCAATGTATGCGCCCATGCCGTCGTTGATGCGGCGTCCGGCCAGGATCACCTGCGGGTGATAGCCCAGCATGTCGGCCTTGTGCGTGAGGTAGTACGGATCGACGCCAATGCAGTGACCGCCGACCAGCCCGGGGCGGAAGGGCAGGAAGTTCCACTTGGTGCCGGCCGCCTGCAACACTTCCAGCGTGTCGATGCCCATGCGGTGGAAGATCAGCGCGAGTTCGTTCATCAGGGAAATATTGAGGTCACGCTGGGTGTTTTCGATGACCTTGGCGGCTTCCGCCACCTGGATCGAGCTGGCTTTGTGCACCCCGGCGACAATCACGCTGGAGTAAAGCGCGGCGACTTTTTCAAGGGTGTCGGCATCGTCGCCCGATACCACTTTTTTGATCCTGGTGATGGTGTGCTCCTTGTCACCGGGATTCACCCGCTCGGGCGAATAGCCCACATGGAAATCCTGCTTCCACTTCATGCCGGACTGCTTTTCCAGAATGGGAATGCATACCTCTTCGGTCGCTCCGGGGTAGACTGTGGATTCATAGACCACGGTCGCGCCTTTTTTCATGTGCTTGCCCACCGTGGTGCTGGAGCCGACCAGCGGCGAGAAATCGGGGATGTGCGCGTCGTCCACCGGGGTAGGAACGGCGACGATGATGAAGTCGGCTTGGGCCAGATCGGACGGGTCGGTGGTCACCGTCAACTGGGTGGCGGCCTTGAGATCGTCCGTTGAAACTTCGCCGGTGGGGTCGCAGAATCGACGGTAATGCTCGATTTTCTCAACCGACAGGTCATACCCGATGGTGGTCATTTTCTTGCCGAATTCCACCGCCAACGGCAGGCCCACATAGCCCAGCCCTACAACCGCAACAACGCTCATGCTTGGATTCCCTATGAATAAGATGTCTTTGCTGCCGCCCGGATTGTATCGAATTTGGGTGACTCTTCTTCGCAGCGTCTGTTTGTTCGTTGGCAAACAGGGTAGCAAGCCGCATACCAGGTGGATGCTGCACCCGCAGGGAGTACGCCGGCGGGTACCCCGCTGCTGCGCAGCGACCCTTCCGCAGCACCCGCAAGGAGTACGCCGCAGACGCTCGCCCTTGGGCAGTCTTGGCGCTGCTGGCGCTGGCGGCGCTGCCGCCCACCGCTTTGGCCGACGTGGCGGACATGCTGCCCAACGTCAAGCCTGCCGTGGTCGGCGTCGGCACCTATAATCCCACGCGCAGCCCGCGCGCCAACTTGCAGGGCACCGGTTTTGCCGTGCTCGACGGCAGTTACGTGATTTCCTGCGCGCACATTTTCGAAAAGGAACTGGACAGCGAGAAAAATGAAACGCTCGCTGTATTCATTGGCCGCGACCGGCAGGTGAATGTGCGCTCTGCCAACTGATTGCCCCCGACAAGGAACACGACCTTGCGCTGCTGAAATTCGAGGGCGAGCCGCTGCCGGCCCTGAAACTGGGCGATTCGAGCCACGTCCGCGAAGGCTGGCAGCTGTATTTCACCGGCTATCCGGTCGGTTCGGTGCTGGGACTGAACTCCTCCACCCACCGCGCCGGGCTGGCCGCCATCGTCCCGATCTACACCCCGGTTGCCAGCGCCTCCCAACTCAACGTGCGCACACTGAAGCAGGCAAAGGACCCCTATGAAGTGTTCGAACTCGATGCCGTCGCCTACCCCGGCAACAGCGGCAGTCCGGTATGGCATCCGGAGTCAGGCGAGGTGCTGGGCGTGGTCAACTCGGTGTATGTGAAAGGCGCAAAGGAGGCCGCGCTCACCGATCCGAGCGGGATCAGCTACGCCATTCCGGTCAAGTACGTTCACCAGATGCTCGAACAGGCGGGTCTCTGATTCCAATTTCGATGCAGCCCAATAGATAGCAGCGCGTAGGGTGTTCGCTGTGCGCACCAAAATAACGGTGCATATCACGCAGCCTACGAGCAGCGACGCTTCCAATGAGAACTGGAATAAGTCAGCGTACTTCCACCCCAAAGAATGCATAGTCACAAATGGCCGCTGCACGGTTCTTGCCGTTGCTTCTGTCGGTCCGGAAACCGCGTCCGTTTTTTTTTGGAAGTTGAAACAATGAAGTTCCTGTTCTGTTTCTGCTCGGGATTATTCCCTTGACACTGAACGCGGCGCCCGCGACTCCCAGCGTTCCAGCGCGCGCCTGGGTGCTGATGGATGCCGCCAGCGGGCAGGAGTTGGCGTCACAGGATGAGGACGTTCAACGTGCACCGGCATCGCTCACCAAGTTGATGACGGCTTATCTGATTTTTACCGACATCGACAAGGGCAGACTCGCGCTGGACCGCAGCCTGGCTGTTCCGGAAGCGGCTGCGAAGTCGGACGGCGCGCGCATGTTTTCAGGGCTCGGCAACAGGTGAAGGTCCATGATCTGTTGCAGGGCATGCTGGTACAGTCGGCCGCCGACGCGGTGCTGACGCTGGTGGACGCGACGGCGGGCAGTGAAGCGAAGTTTGTCGAGCGTATGAATCTTGAGGCGGCGCGACTCGGCATGACGCGCACCCGTTTTACGAATGCCACGGGCCTCTCACAGTCCGGCCACGTTACCACCGCGCGCGACTTCGCGGTGCTCGCGCGGGCGCTGCTGCGGGGTTTTCCGGGCGGCTGGCGTATTTTTCACAAAAGGAGTTCACCTATAAGGACGTCACGTATTACAATGGCAACCGCCTGTTGTGGCTCGATGCCCGTGTCGACGGCCGCAAGTCGGTCGCACCGCGCAGGCCATTGTCCTGCCGCGTCGGCCAGGCGCGGCGATCAGCGCCGTATCGCGGTCGTGCTGGGCGCGTCTTCGGACGACGCGCGCTTCCAGGGCGCGCTCAAGCTGTTGAACTACGGCTTCGAGAATTTCGACAGTGTGCTGCTCTATCGTGCGGGGCAGCCGGTCAAGGTGGCGAAGCTCTATCGGGGTGAACGCAGTTCATCGGTCTGGGGTTTATGCAGGACTTTTATCTGCTTATGCCGCGAGGCGCGGCCGACCGGGTCAAGGCGGATATCGTGACGCGGCAGCCCATCGTCGCACCGATCCGCAAGGGGCAGCGCTGGAAGCCTGCGGCTGACGCTGGACGGCGAGCTGCTCGGCGACTATCCGCTGCTGGCGCAGTATGACGTCGGCGTGGCTGGCATCTTCGGCCGTGGCCTGGATTCGTCAAATTGTTGTTCGCCCAATGACGGTCTTTCTTAACGGCGGGTTTTTGCCGCTGGCCGAGGCGCGAATCCCGGTACTGGATCGCGGCTTTGTGTTCGGCGATGGCGTGTATGAACTGGTCCCGGTGTATTCACGCAAACCGTTTCGGCTCGACGCGCATCTGCTCCGCCTGCAGGCCAGCCTGGACGGCATCCGCCTGGCCAATCCGCATGGGACCGCGCGTGGCGTGAATTGATCGAGCAACTGATCGCGTTGCAGGCATTCGACGACCAGTCGGTTTACCTGCAGGTCACGCGGGGACCCGGGGTTGGGCAGACGCCGCGCGACCACGCCTTTCCCCAAGGGCGTGCCGCCGACGGTGTTCATGTTCGCGCAGCCGCTGGTCAGCGCGCTCGCGAACGCGCAGAAGGCGGCGGGGTGTGCGCCATCACCGCGTCCGGACAACCGCTGGCGGCGCTGCGACATCAAGGCGATTTCGCTGCTGGCCAATGTGCTGCTGCGGCAGCAGGCGGTGGACGGGGTGCGCCGAGACCGTGATGCTGCGCGACGGCTTTCTGACCGAAGGCGCGGCGAGCAATATTTTCGTGGTGAAAAACGGCGTGTTGCTGGCGCCGCCGCCGTCCCATCTGATGCTGACCGGCATTACCTACGACGTGGTGCTGGAACTTGCTGCCGCGCACGGCATCGCCATGAGGTGCGTGCAATCGCGAGGCCGAGTTGCGCAGCGCGGACGAACTGTGGATGACCTCGTCCACCAAGGAAATGCTGGCCGATCGCGAAGCTGGATGGCAAGCCGGTCGGCGCGGGCGTGCCGGGACCGCTGGCGCGGCAGATGGATGCGCTGTATCAGGACTTCAAACAACAGGTGATGCGCGCATGAGCGACGAAACGACCTTACTGGAATTCCCCCGACTTTCCGATCAAGATCATGGGCGAGCGGCGCGACGATTTCGCGCCAGCGCATGGTCGAACTGGTGCTGCGCCATGCGCCGGATTTCAAGGCCGAAACGGTCGAAATGCGGGCGTCGAGCAAGCGGCAATTCTTTAGCGTGACCTGCACCGTGCGCGCCACCTCCAAAGCGCAGCTCGATGCGCTGTACCGCGGAGATCACTGCGCACCCGTGGGTGAAGATGGCGCTGTGAGTGCATGGTCAGGATTCAGGGGTCAGATCTGAAGGGCTAAGGACAGGGCGCGGGTGCGGCAGCTTGGGCGGGTGAAGTACGAGCCGACCTGGCGGGCGATGCAGGCATTCACCGCCGGCGCTCGCCCGATACGCCGGACGAAATCTGGCTGCTGGAACATCCGCCGGTCTATACCCAGGGGCAGGCTGGCAAGCCCGAACATTTGTTGCGCGCCACCGAC
>CAVSCL010000039.1:0-75287 GCA_963726485.1 uncultured beta proteobacterium
AGTGCGTTAGTCATGATTCGTTCGGTTCATCGTACTTCCGGTTTGGCGTAGCTGTGTTGACAGTGATCCAGGGTAGTTGATTCGTCAGGATGGTGCGATTCGACTATACCATCGCACACCCTGAATGCAGCCCGGAATATTCGACAACTGTGGTTGATCAGAGCCCGGTTTGCTCAGGGTAATCATTTCGAAACTTCAAGGTGTGCGCCACCGTACAGACCGGCTTGCTTTGCCCATCTAAGGTGCAGCGGTGACAAGCCTATTCATTGAAGACCTGCCAGCAGCGGGACAAACCCACGTTGATTGATCCTGCGCTTCTTGTCAAAAAATGTGTATTGCCTATAAGACCGAGTCACCGGCGCACGCCGACAGCCAGCAGATCGTCGTGACTCACCCAGGAGATCGATCATGAGCAAGGCAAAGACAGCGGGACCTTCAGGAAAAGGCAAACAGGAACAAGGCTCGACCCCGGCCACAGGCACACATCTGGCTGCCGGCGGCGAATTGCACTGGTCGCGGGTGGCGAGCACCCGGCACTCACCACGAACCGGGGCGTCGCGCTTTCCGACAATCAAGACTCGCTCAGGGCCAACCCACGCGGCGCCACGCTGCTCGAGGAGGATTTCATCCTTCGCGAAGAAATCACCCATTTCGATCACGAGCGGACTTCCCCGGGCGCATCGTGCATGCGCGTGCAGCGGGCGTGCATGGATCGTTTTCCGAGACGGATTTCACCGAAGATCTGAAGCAGTTCGACGTGCCGACGCTGATCATTCACGGCGACGACGATCGGATCGTGCCGATCGGCGCCGCGGCGCTCAACTCGGCAAAGCTGGTCAACATCGCCACTCTGAAGATCTACCCGGGCGCACCTCACGGTCTCGCGGCCACGCACAAAGACCAGCTCAATGCCGACCTGCTGGCATTCCTTAAGTGCCTGATTTTAACTGGAGGAGTCACCATGAAAGGTTTTGTGCAAAGACATCGAGGGCATCGCCGTCAGGAATGACGCATTTCGCCGCGTTCTTTACCCGGCAAAGAATTGCCAGCTGGTTGTCATGGCGTTGAAACCGACGGAGGAGATCGGGATGGAGGTCCACAAGCTCGATCAGTTCTTTCGAGTGGAGGAAGGGACAGGTGAGGCCGTTCTCGATGGTGTTCGCACGGCGATTAGCGCGGGCTTTGCCGTGCTCGTTCCTGCCGGGGCGAATCACAACATCATCAACACCGGCAGCGTTCCACTGAAGCTCTATACGCTCTATGCACCGCCGAATCATCGCGATGGCGTTGTCCACCGTACCCGCGCCGGAAGCGGAGGCCGACAACGAACACTTCGACGGCAAAACGACGGAGTAAAGAGTCAACTGTGCGCCGCCACCGGAAGAGCAAGGACTTGATCCGGTGGCTCACATCAGGATCGAAAAAAAGGCTGTGTCTGGTTATGCGCAGCAGCCACCAAAGGCACGCTTAACGAAGCACATAAATCCGCAGTCGGCCTTAGCGCGTCAACCATCAAGGAGATCAATCATGAATAATGCAGAAAACACCGCACCCGGAAATGAAGATCTGATTTACGACGCAGTCAAAGACTTGACCAAAGACGAGCTTGATCAAACAGTCAGGAAGAATGCCGCAGCCAGAAACTTTGATCTGACCGACGAACATCTGAGCGTGATCCATTCGTTGATCGAACACTATCAGCGGGATTGCAAGACGCGCGACTGTCTTGCTGCGCATGAGCATATGCGTTTTCTCGAGGAGGCTTACGAATTCAAGGGCGGCAGCAAATATCTTTATAGGTTGTTTGACGCCATGCCTGACACGCGCGGCGTTCTCATGCCCATACATGAACTTGCCGGTTTGCCTCCACTTAGGCTGGAAACGGATGAGGGTTTCGGGACGGCATTTTGAACGAGGGTCGCGGATCAATCCTCCGTTGTGCTGTTGATGGCCGGACACCCAACATGCCGCGATCGACGGGTTCGGTTTGAAATCCGGAATTCGCTAATGTTTGGCCAGAGCCTGAGCGCTTGCCATTATCTGAATACCGGCCAACGCACCTGCCATGCCGACGACGGGCGGCAGATTCCGTGCGCAGGTTCCGGCCAAGACGCATCGTTTAACGTCGGCACCTCCTGGCCGGAACCGCGATTCGAGCTACGCGACGACGAGGTCATGGATACTTTGACCGGTCTGATCTGGTGTCACAGTGCCAATCTTGCGGAATTTCCCCTCACCTGGCAGGAAGCACTGGATTTCGTCGCGACCATGAACCGCGAACAGCGCTTCGGTCAGCGCGATTGGCGCATGCCCAATCGCCGCGAATTGCGCAGCCTGCTCAGCCTGCAAACCAGTTTGCCGGCCTTGCCTGAGCGCCACCCGTTCGTCGATGTGTTCAACGGCTGGTACTGGACTTCGACCACGGCGGCCATCAGCCCGGCGCACGCCTGGTACGTGGCGTTCGACGGCGCGCGCATGTTTTACGGTGGAAAAGATCAATCCTTCATGCTCTGGCCGGTGCGCGGCGAAGGTCTGGGCATTGTCTCCCGCACGGGCCAAGGCCTCTGCTACGATGTCGCCGGTAAAGTCATTTCATGCAGCGGCACCGGTCAGGATGGAGAATTCCGGCACGGCGCCGCGTGGCCTGAGCCACGCTTCGAAATTATTCACGCCGGTGTACTGGATCGCCTCACCGGCCTGCTCTGGCGCCGCAATGCGAATCTCACCCCGCAACCAGTGATCTGGCGCGAGGCATTGGAAGCGGTGGCCAAACTTAACCACGAAGGTTCGGAAACAACCTGGCGGCTTCCAACGATCAACGAACTGGAAGCGCTGGTGGATTGCGCTGCACACAGCCCGGCCTTGTCGTCCGGGCATCCTTTTGCCGATGTGCAGGACATTTACTGGTCCTCAACTACAAGCCTCTTCGAGCCTGATTGGGCCTGGGCGCTCTACCTGAGAAAGGCGCGACGGGTGTCGGGCAAAAGCGCTTCGCACAATTCTCGGTATGGGCCGTAGCCGTTCTTGATTAAATCAGGTTCATTACTTCTTACGTATAACAACGACAATCCCGGCAATAAACAAAATCACGACCAGAACCGTCCATAATCCGCCCGACCCACCCATGTAACCCGTTCCCCAGCTTCCTGTCCAATCACCTCGCATCATGCACATCATCTCGCGACTTCATTGATTCAAGATGGGTTGGAATCCAGAAAAATTGCGCAACACAAGCGCTCATTTTCAGGATTCCTTTCGTACCAGTAGCGACCGACTACCGGATACGCAACGGTTATTGCATACGACCCATATGATTCATTTGCATCTTGTCGAAGGTCGCTTTTTGTTCGGCTGTAAGCGTGGCATAGAAGGTTTTGACAGCGTCTGCCATCTTGGCCATGTTCTGCGCCGGTCTTTCATCCAATCCGCCATCTTCGCCATGCGTTCCGGAGCGGTCTTCTTCGGCATGGACTGGGCGTTGCTCCTTCATCTGACCCGCATAGCCGCCATGTTTTTGGCTTGATCGTTTACCTGCTCGGAGAATGTCTGCCAGGCTGGTTGCTGATCTGCCGTGAGATTAAGTTTGGCCTTCAGCTCGCTTAGATGTTTTTTGTGCGCGGGCAGAGGGATCCATCTTCATGTCACCCCACATCATGCCCATGCCGTTGCAGTCCATTCCAGCGTGATACGGACCCATTTTCGTGCCGGGTCCGGCGGCCGTTGCCAAGCTCGCGGCAAACAGCGAAGAAATCAGTCCCAGCGTGAGTTTGCTATGCAGTTTCATCATCATTCTCCTTAAAGTGTGTGGATCGTGTGGGCGACAACATGGGGCGGGAATGAGCCTTTGCCATGTTTGCTAGCGGCAACCGGTTATCGGCATTTCCATGCGATATATTCGGCACCTCCAGTAGCAGGTTTCACTCTGCGTCTGAAGCCGGTCTGCGTCTGTACGTCAGCGCACACATACCATTGCAGTATTGATCCAAGCCAGCGGCGCCTCCGAAGTGCCGTGTCGCTTTCCCCTGGCATTGATGGACCGGCGAGAAAAGGCCCGGCAGCGATTCTTGGCGGGACAGTTCCCGCTGTCACACTTCTGCCGTCAAGTCGATGCTTGTCTGTCCCAGCAGAGGCGCGCTGAGCAGACCCGCGAGTCCTTCCCGCGCCCTGCCTCATGACGATCCCGTGATTGCGGATGAACACCGAGCGTGCAAACGGGGCGATCAGGTTCATCCACCACCGGGTGCTGCGGACATACCACTCGTAACGGACGACGCTGACCGCGCCCTCGTTGTTGAAATGCCAGCGACCGACTCCTTCGAGATCGCCGTGGATGGTTCCCTCGAGGGCCACCCGCTTTTCGATGCGGGTGGCGCACACCTCGAACACCATCTGGTAGGGCAATCGCCCCTGCCAGAAATAACGTATGACGCTCGTCGATACCATCGGCGTCACCGGCCGCAACCTGCTCCACTTTCCGCACGCCCGGCCACCCGTCCGGCCAGCGCGGGGAGTGGTGGCGGCCGCGTACACGGCCTCCAGCGGCACTTCGATGCGCCAGATTGCCAGCAAGCGATATTCCGCCGTCTCCAACGAGGCACGAAAGTTATCCACGGAACCGATAGGACAACGCATCGCGGTTGCCCGCATCGATCGCCGCAGCACGTCTCGACGTCTTTCCAGGTGCCGGCTGGTACCGCTGTGGTCGCTGCATCGCGTGAATCAGCGGCGGCTTGAGAAGGAAGCCGATAATGAATCTGGCTCACGCTTCGCCCAGCCTTGCTTCGACCTTGGTACGTACCGCACCGGGTCGTAGCCAGCAGGCCGGGTAATCGCGGTCGGGGCTACTTCCGCATCATGCCCATGATCAGGGTGACCAAGAAAATGATCAGGAACACAACAAACAGAATCCTGGCAATCTCCACGGCACCGGCGGCAATGCCGCCGAAACCAAAGACCGCCGCAACAAGCGCAATGACGAAAAAGATTGCTGCCCATCTCAACATGGTGACCTCCTTCCCCCGAACCGGGGCCTGATTGGTGTGACGAGGAACAGACCTGCCGCGTTCGCTTGACGCGCCTGTCGCTGTTGACAGATGGCCGCACATTCGAGCAGGGCGATTCCTCTATTTGTTATTCTGTTCCTCGCCAAACATGCAGTCTGTACGCCACCGTACCGACTGCGGGCCGCTGCCTTCCGGCGCGCGCCAGTCGCTTTGGATGCACATTGATCCCGGCATCCCGGAACTCATCCCGACGCTGCCGGGCGATTCCAAGCCTCTGGACTGACGGCCTGCCGAGCGTGTTTCAGGCGACGCCGGGCGGCTACGCGTCCTCGTCCCAGTGAAACTTGTGCAACAGGCGGTGCAGCACGGGTACGAACACGAGACCTGCCGCGACGATGAAGACCAGGCCGGCGTACAGCGCATAGAGCCCGGCAAAGACTTTCCCGCCGTCCGTACACGGCGCATCCACGGGCCCCATGCCGCCGAGCAACATGGCGCTGTTCAGGAACGCATCGCGCCAGTCCAGATCTTCGAAGCAGTAGTACCCCGCCATGCCGGCCAGAAGGGACACCAGCAGCAGACCCATTGCGCCCGCGACGTGGAGCACGAGGCGCCGGAAGAAGAGAATGCGAGGCAGCGGCGGTTGTTTGCGAGATTCGTACATGGGATGTCCCGTCGCGGAGCCACTCAATACCGGAGAGCGCCGCTTCGC
The DNA here is from genome assembly GCA_963726485.1 of uncultured beta proteobacterium. Taxonomy (GTDB): domain Bacteria; phylum Pseudomonadota; class Gammaproteobacteria; order Burkholderiales; family Thiobacillaceae; genus Thiobacillus. The sequence continues at coordinate 5,716 of CAVSCL010000039.1, forward strand.
CCCCGGGCGAAGCATCTCCCCCGGCTGCCCGCATCGGTTGTTGTCCATTTCCGTGACCCGCGAGCGCCGCATCTGCGCGCCCCCCAGCCGGTCGGCTGGGACCTCGATGGTGCCGAACGAGTCCCGTTCAATTCTGGTCGTCGCCATGTCACTCTCCCCGGGGCCAGCGCGGCCCCGTCACGTGTTGTTCAGCGGTCCCACGCCCGTCCGGCCGATAATCGCCAGAAACTCACGCCGGGTCGAGCTATCGGAGCGGAATGCGCCCAGCATGCGACTGGTCACCAAGCTGGCTCCCGGCTTGTGCACGCCGCGCGTGGTCATGCACTGGTGGGTCGCCTCGATCACCACCGCAACCCCTTTCGGCTGCAGCACGTCGTTCAGCGTATCGGCGATCTGCACCGTCATTTTTTCCTGGATCTGCAGACGTTTGGCATAGATGTCGACGAGGCGGGCAAGCTTGGAGATGCCCACCACCCGGCGGTCGGGGAGGTAGGCGATATGCGCCTTGCCGATGATGGGCAGCATGTGGTGCTCGCAATGGCTCTCGAAGCGGATGTCGTTCATGACGACCATTTCGTCGTAGCCATCCACTTCGGAGAACGTGCGGGACAGTATCTGCGCCGGATCCTGGAGATAGCCGGCGAAGAATTCCTCGTAGGCCCGCACGACGCGCGCCGGGGTGTCGAGCAGACCCTCGCGGGTCGGGTCGTCGCCCGCCCAGCGGATCAGGGTGCGCACCGCGTTTTCGGCGGTCTTGCGGTCGGGGCGGGCCGGCGGTTTGGATGTTCGGGAGGGTGCGTCACGAGGTACGGAAGCCATGCGGACGATCCTTTCATATTCAAGAATTGGGGTGACTATTTGGCACTCAGCCCCGCCGGCGCGCCGCCTATTGATCCGGCCCGAACAAGGTTTGAATTTCGTCACACCGGCGAAGGCCGGTGTCCAGTTGAACGCACTGGATTCCGGCCTTCGCCGGAATGATAGCTCAATATATTTTCGGACTGAATCATGAGTAGCGTGGCATCACCGTGGACAACAGCGACTCGATCTCCCGCACCCGACTCGATTCCGCCGCGTGGTGCTGAAAAATCCCGGCGGCGCAGGTGCAACGATTACTTCTTGTCGCCCTTTGCCGCGTCCTGGATGTTGTCACCGGCCTTTTCCATCTTCTCTCCGACCTTCTCTGCCGCCTTGTCGACTTGCTTGCCGGTTTGCTCTACCGCCTTGTCGACTTCCTTGCCTGCATGCTCCGCCGGGCCTTCCTGCTTCTGGCAGCCGGATAGTGCCGCAAGCAACGCGGTCATGATCAAGGCTGCGCTGGCGGTCTCGCCGAGTTTAATCCGTTTCATCATTCATACCTCCGGTCAAGTCGGTCCCGCTCGCTGCGGGATCTGGGCAATGAGCGACCGCGACGCACCGGCCTGGCAGGTCAGGCGCATCGCACCTCGATCATCCTTAGGGCTTGCTGACCTCGTGGCCGATGACGCCGCCGACGGCTGCACCGCCAACGGTCCCGAGCGCACTGCCGTGCGTAAGAACGGCACCTCCGACGGCACCGACTCCGGCGCCGATGGCGGTGTTCTTATCCTGCGTAGACATGTCGGCACATGCACCCAGCCCTAGCAGCAGTGCTATGGAAACTGCACTGAGCGCGAATCTCTCTGTGGTTTTCATGGGATGACCTCCTTAGCAAACATCTTGTGAACTTGGGAGTGATGCATCGGCAAACCCCGCCGGGTACACACCTTTCTCCGCCACGGGCGCGCTGCTTTCAAGCATCGCGCATTACCAAGGTACAGATACTGCACGCATCTCGGCCTCCATAATTTAATGTTATATAGCAAACCATTCGCTGTCTGTTTGCTGACGCACATAAGCCGGCAATAGCGCGATGCGCCTAAAGAATCGCTTACTTTGCAGTGGGGTACTGGCTACCTATACTCGATTGGAAATCGTGTGTTTTTGAAGGCTGACGGGCGATCGTTATACCGTTCTGGTTGCAGCGCCGCAGCAAACAATCGCCAAACGGACTGTGTAAAATACCCGCGATTCCGAATCAGGCCCACATGGGAAAGCCCTGTTTGATCAGGTTAGTGGGAGGCCTTAAGCATTCGATAAAGCCACCTCCTGTGATACGGTTTGATCGTGGCTGATAATTAGGAGATCGCTCATGCCCGGCCCCCATGACCCCCGCCAGAACCACCTTCTCGCCGCCCTTCCCACGGAGGAAGGCGCACGCCTCTTCCCCAATCTGGAACTGGTCCCGATGCCGCTCGGCGAATCGGTTTGCGAGCCCGGCATTCCGATGCGCCACGTCTATTTCCCCACCACCGCCATCGTGTCGCTGCTCTACGTCATGGAGGATGGCGCATCGGCCGAAATCGCCGTGGTCGGAAACGAGGGTGTCGTCGGAGTCTCCGTGTTCATGGGCGGCGAAACCACGACCAGCCGGGCCGTCGTGCAAAGCGCCGGCCACGCCTACCGGCTGAAGGGACCGTTGCTGAAGGACGCGTTCTTTCGCGCCGGCCCGATGCAGCGCCTATTGCTGCGCTACACCCAGGCGCTGCTGACCCAGATGGCGCAGACGGCGGTGTGCAACCGGCATCATTCGGTGGACCAGCAACTGTGCCGCTGGCTGCTGCTGAGCCTGGACCGCCTGCCCTCGAACGAGCTGACCATGACGCAGGAACTGATCGCCAACATGCTCGGGCGTGCGCCGCGAAGGCGTCACCGAGGCTGCCGGGAAATTGCAGCACGCCGGGTTGATTCACTACAACCGCGGCAGGATCAGCGTGGTGGATCGGCCCGGACTGGAGGCGCGCGTCTGCGAGTGCTATTCGGTGGTGAAACGAGAATCCGATCGCTTGCTTGCGGCCTCGCTCGCTAAACACCATTCATGATGGAGAGCGTACTCAATCCTCTGCTCGCGGGCCGGCGCACTTCCGCAAGGAATTCCGGCGCAGCCTGTCGCTGCAGCGAAAGAAGTGACGATTTCGCCGGGCGGGCCTGTTGGCCAGAGGCGGTTATCGGACGTCCGTAGCAATGCCCTGTCGATACTGCACGTCGGACAACAGACGGCTCAGTTCCTTCCTGACCACGGCGTAGCACTCGCACGCGCGGGCCTCCAGTCCCGACCGATCAAGCACGGCAATGTGGCCGCGGCGGTAACTGATAACGCCCGCGCGCTGCAATTTCCCGGCAGCCTCGGTGACGCCTTCGCGGCGCACGCCGAGCATGCTGGCGACCAATTCCTGCGTCATCGCCAACAGGTCGGTGCGCACTGCGATGCGATAGCCGTCTGCTCCTGAATCTCGAGCAAATGCTGTCGCTCTGCTTCGACCTGCTTGCGCGCGGTATTGTCGGTGCCGATCAACAGGTAACCGATGATCGTACCTTGAGCGTCGCGCAGCGCCGTGACCGATACGACCGCCGGGAAGCGGCTGCCATCCTTGCGGATGTAGGTCAACTCGTAGATGTCCTCGATGCCGCGTGAGGCCTTGAACACCAAGGCCTCGAAACCCGGCCGGATTGTGGTTTCCAGCTCCCGGCTCAATGCTTTGGCGCGCGCGATCACTTCCTGCGGATCGGATATGTCGCTGGGGTTGATCTTGCCCAGGACGTCGGCGGCCAGATAGCCCAGCATGCGCTCGGCGCCGATATTGAATAATTGAATGATGCCTTTCTCGTCGGTGGCAATAATCGAGAAATTGGCGCTGGTGAGGATCGCGTTCTGCAACGCTCCCGTTTTGAGCAATGCCTTCTGGCGCCGCACTTCGGTGATCTCAGCCACCTTGCCGGCATCGTCGGCAAGGGTGGGACCGCTTCCTGTTTTGGACATGGTTGATTTCCGTGATAAGCGTGCAACGATCCGGAGGGGGCTGTGATTATCGGGTCGGCGACAGAAGATTGCGGCCACCGCAGTCAGAAAGGAAAACTCGCGACACCTCGCTTTTCCCAAGGAGCACGCGGATCATCACGGTCTTTCCAATGGTCGTCTGTGCGCTGTCCCACACAAGCCGGTCATTGATGCCAGGATTTGCCCGGCGCGCGCGGTTGCCCGGGTACCTTGCCCTGCTCGAGTGCCGTCGCACTCGATCCCATGCTTGCATACCGCACCGCTTGGCAGGGGCTATGTGCGCTACCGTCCAGACCGTTTCCAGGATTCATTCCATGCTTCAAAGTGTCCATCCCGGGGAAGCGATTCGCGCCGGGTCCGCATCCGACATCGGAATTGCATCACGACCTCTTCGCGTGCCGCTTGCCGGGTTTCCCCAATGCCAGGAGCGTCCACGTGCCGCGTACCAAGTCTGCCCCTCCCGCCAATCGTCTGCTTGCGGCCTTGCCGCGCACGGACCGTCAGCGTTTTCAGGCGGGCTGCGAGCCGGTTGAGCTCGTCTTTGCCGAGGTTCTGGCCGAACCCGGCGAGCGCATACGCCACGTTTACTTTCCCACTGGAAGTCTTATTTCCCTGGTAACGCCTGTCGATGGCTGCGCCTGCCTGGAAGTGGGATTGATCGGCGACGAAGGCATGCTTGGGATCTCCCTCATCCTCGGGGTGGATGTTTCGCCGCTGCACGCCGTGGTGCAGGGGAAAGGCCCGGCACTGCGCATGGGCGCTGCGCCATTTCGCCGCGAACTCGGACTGAGCCCGGCTCTGCAACGCCTGCTGAAGCGCTACCTTTATGTGGCGATGGGCCAGCTCGCGCAAACAGCCGCCTGCAACCGCTTCCATGTGGTGGAGGCGCGCCTCGCCCGTTGGCTCTTGATGACGCAGGACCGGATGCACTCGGACACGTTTCATGTCACCCACGAATTCCTGGCCTACATGCTGGGCGTGCGCCGCGTCGGCGTCACCAAGGCCGCCACTTCGCTGCAAAACCGCAAGCTGATCAGCTATAGCCGCGGGCATATCACGGTTCTCGACCGCGGCGGTCTGGAAGCCGCTTCCTGCGGGTGTTACGAAGCCGACAAAGCGACCTACGCCCGGATGCTGGGGTAGTGCGGCAGAATTTGCGCGCAATTCTTTGCCAGCCTCATTGATCCACGGTTATCTTCTCGATCAAACGCTCCAGCAACTTGAGCTGTTCGTTCTTATGTTCGATACCGCACGGAATTGCCTGGATAAGTGTGGGTATTATGCAAAGCATGAGAGTTGATGTCGCGATCGGATGACAGCCGTGACGCCGACGTTGTTATTGAAGTGGAGGTTACACAATGCTGAACATTCGCCCCGCAATTATTGTGCTGGGGATGCTGCTGTGCCCTGTGGCTCCGGCCACGGCGCAGGTAAGCATCGGGATCGCGTTCCCCAATGTAAGCATCGGGATCAACCTGCCTGCCTATCCGGAACTCGCCGTCGTGCCCGGTTACCCGGTCTATTACGCGCCCCGACTGGACGCGAACTACTTTTTCTACGACGGGATGTACTGGGTTTTCCAGAACGACAACTGGTACGCCAGTTCCTGGTACAACGGCCCCTGGTGGCTTGTGAATCCGGAGGAAGTGCCGCTGTTCGTACTGCGCATCCCGGTGCGTTACTACCGCCATCCGCCTGCGTATTTCAGAGGGTGGGGGTACGATGCGCCGCCACGTTGGGGGGATCACTGGGGCAATGCATGGTCACAGCATCGAAGCGGCTGGGACAGTTGGAACCGATACGCTGTCCCTGCACCGGCCCCGTTGCCTGTCTACCAGCAGCGTTATTCAGGGGATCGCTATCCCCGACAAGTGCAGCAGCAGCACACGCTGAACACGCAGAATTATCATTACCAGCCGAACGACCCTGTGGTGCGCCAGCATTACCAGGCGCAGCCCGTGCAGCGTGCACCCGGGCCTGCGCAGCGCGGATCGCAGGGCGTGCCGCAGCAGGGAAATCCCTGGTTACAGGGTAACCCGCGTTCCAACCCGCCATCGCCGGCTCACCAAAGCGCACCAGCCGCGCCCCACGCACAGCCTCCGCAACAGGGAGGCGGCAACATGCAGCGGTCAGCCCCAACGCAAGCCCCTCCTCCACAGAAAGGCACGGCGGTCCAAAATCAGAGCCGGCAGCCGCAACAGCAAGGGGCAGCCCAGCACCAGCAGCAGATGCCCGCATCGCAGGGCCGGGAAGACAAGCATCAAGGCACGGACGCCAAGCCCGATCCAAAGCACGGACAAGGACATGAACAGGGACAGGGACAGGAGCGAGGTCGGGATCACGATGAGTAATGCAAGCTGTGCCAATCTCCGTTTCGGCCGGGCAGGCGTTGCCACGCTTGCGCCGTTTTAGAGTTGTGCATTGCCCCTTGCGGGCCAACACCACAGAGACCGTCGAATGTATTGCTGATGATCTCTATTATTAGGAGTAGAAAAAATGCTTGAAACTATTGCGGTTATCCTGATTATCCTCTGGGTGCTTGGCCTGGTCTCCTCGTACACCATGGGCGGATTCATTCACATTCTTTTGGTCATAGCGATCGTGGTGATATTGGTGCGTGTCGTTCAAGGTCGAGGCCTGTAACGACCCTGGAATTTTTCCATGCAGCGGAGGGGCCGGGTAAAGCGATCCGGCTGCTCACGGTTTCCGTTTTACCGGACTCCTCCGTCGGCGAAACACGTGTATCTCTACCGGAGTAGATGAGATGAATGCAGTCAGGATTTTGGCAATCGTACTGATCGTGGCCGGCGCTCTGGGGCTGTTGTATGGCAGTTTCACCTACACCAAGGACACGCAGGAGGCCAAGCTGGGGCCCATCGAGCTGTCGATCAAGGACACGCAGACCGTAAACGTCCCGGTCTGGGCCGGCGTGGGGGCGATCGTGGCGGGGGTGATCCTGCTTTTGGTGCGCAAATAGAACCCGTTCCCCCTGTCGGCATAGCCAGGTTGTTGCCGGCGTGGTGAATTTTGCTGCCGCAGATTTCGCCGGTTCGGTTGCAAACGTCTTATTTCGGCGGCGCCACCGAACCGGCGTAGAACACGACGCACTTTCCGCCGGGAAAGAGGTTCCTCACCTGCTTGAGCAACTTGCTCACCGGCCCGGCGACGGACGTGAGGGTATCCGGCTTCTCCACCCGCGGTTTCTGGAAAGTGCCACGAACTCTTTGCCGCACCTTGGCGCAGCCCTTGGCATCGATCAACGCAAGGGTCACGCCAACGAACTGCTCGTTGACGAAATCGAGGGCACCCTTGAGGGCGACCCGGTTCTTGTTCGTTGCCATGGCCACGTCCTGCGCCTGCGCCACACCCCGGTCGACCTTCCAGTCTGAGACGAGCGTCCTGATCTGGCTGCGGCCCCCCGATCCTTGATAGATGCGCGCAAAGTTGTACCCCTTGGTGACAATCAAGCCGAAAGGCCCGACCAGGAAGTAGGCTGCGACGTCAACGAGGTTGAAGTGCTGACTGGACTCATAGCGGGCGAACTCCCCATCGAGATCGCGGCCATTGAGGGTGAGGTTCTTTCCCTGCAGCGAGATCTGCCCCCCTGCTGACTGTCTCAGTTCGTTCATGGTCTTTCCCTGCATCGACAGGTTCGCGGAGAAGTCCATCGACCCTTCCACGATCTGTTGCGGCGACCGGGACTTGAGGACCTCCTCAATATGAAACTGTGAAAGGGAATAGCGGACGTGGTAGAGGGGAACAGCGCCCGTAAAGTCCGCCTGGATGCTCCCCGAACCTTGCCCGGCGAAGGCACGCATCGTGAGCTGCTTGAGATCGAAGCTCCCGCGCTGCCCGGCAACCGACAACTTCAAGTCGGATGCGGCATAGTCCTTGGTCCGGATATTCCCGCAGGCGAGTTCGGCCGCGAACGAAAGGTTCTTCATGATGTCCGGGCGTTCCCTGCCAGAAAGCTGCAGATGGCTCACGTCCAGGCTGCAATCTCCGGCCTCGAATCCTTCCCCGGATTGTTTGTCCACGTAGCGCAGCGTCCCGTCCGTAAGGGATATTCCTGCCAGGTTCAGGTTGGGTAATGGTCCCCGGTCCTGCTCCGATTTCTCGAAGTTGAACTTGCCATCGCTGTCCCTCTCGACGTAGATCCTTGAGTGTTCCAGCGCGATCTTGATCGATCCGGACTTCGTTTTGGAGCAGAGGGAGGAAATCGACCCCAAATCGTGGCCTCCCTTGCGGTGGCGACGTCCGCCCCCCGATTGCGAATGTGCACGTCCTCCAGTGTGACGAGCAAGCTTGGGAAGAAGTCGATTCCCAAACGCCCGACGACTTTGACTTCCATCCCCAAAGCTCGCGAGACGGCCGCTTCAAACCTGGGCTTGTAGGCATTGACATCCAGAAAAAGAAACAGGGCGATCGCGGCGAGGACAAGCAGTCCGATGAGGGCGCCGATGGCAAGACTGATATTCTTAAGTGATTTTGACATTGGCCTGACCCAAGCTCGCGGTAATTCTACCGGCACCCCTTCACTGATTTACACCAGATGGATCCGGACTTGGACTTACCCCCCGCACGTGGACAGCATATCGCCTGATTGGGCGCATACACGGGCCGCATCCCGCTTCCCCAGGCCGGAGTCGAGCGGCCATCTGGGTAATGCGTGGTCGGCGTGATGGCCAAGCAGGCCTTCAAATAGACTGTACTCGAGGGCAGTTCAAGGTCGCAGCGAGTCGATCGAGCCGTGCCCATCCGGCACTCGCCATGGGCTTGAATTTTATCTTCTACCCATGAGTTCGCAAGCATCGTCACCGCGACCGAGTGTTCCCGCATCCAGTTCATGGTGCGGTATCGATAAGCGTGGTTACGTCGTAGAGATGCTCTTCATAAGCCATTTTGGATCGCGCCGTTTCCTGTCGTCGTTTGGCCAATTTCACCGTGCCCTATCGAGATACAGCGACCTTACCTGCTGCCGTGCCCGTTTGTGCGGCAGGCTACTCGCAGACCTTGCCGCGTCGCGTCTTCACCGTCGCGCGCCGTGCCTTGTCTTCCATGCGCTTGGCGACAGCCGCCCTGGTCGGCCTGGTCGGCCGGCGTTTCTTCGGCAGCACGGCGACGCCAGCGATCAGTTCCTCCAGACGGCGTAGCGCTTCGGTACGGTTTTTTTCGAGGCTGCGGAATTCCTGGGCCTTGATGATGACCACGCCGTCCTTGCTGATGCGCTGGTCGCCGAGTTTAAGGAGCCGCTCGCGTATCGCTTCCGGCAGCGACGAGGCGGCGATGTCGAAACGCAGATGCACGGCGCTGGAGACCTTGTTGACGTTCTGCCCGCCGGCGCCTTGCGCGCGGATCGCGGTGATTTCGACTTCTTCCTGTGGGACTGCGAAGCGAGGGCGCATACGGGCTGTGACGGTGAGCTGAGCCGATATTGTAAAGTCTCGCCATAACAGCCCCGTCAGATATGCGTGGCGTTTTGCTGACTCTTCTGTCCCGTGAGGCACATCTTCGGCTTCCCGCTTAGGCGTTGTCGGGTCACCAAGCGGGTATTTGCAAAGCGCGAGGCGCCAACTGGCGCCTCAGGGCTTCAGATCCCATTCCTTGAGCTTCTTCGCCGCCGTGCCGAACGGGCCGAGTTGGTACACGGCCGCGCCTGCCGGCGAGAAGGCGAACGACTCAAACGGTTCGGCGAGCATCTGGTCGAGGTAGTCGCGCGGAGCGACGCCGGTGCTGACGTGCGGATTGAAGTTCTCGCCGCTCATCTTCGGCACAAACGTCGACACATATTGGATGAGGGCCGCGTCGGCGTCGGGATCGTCGTGCGGCGCGGTGAACGCGCCGATGGTGCCGGTTTCCACCGTGAACGGGGTGACGGCGGCAATGATGTCCGCTTGCAGCTTGAGGATTTCCGGCGTCGGCCTGGCGACAATACCCGCGACGCCCAGTGCGCCGGCTGGGGCGTAATAGTATTTGAAGGCTTCCAGTTTCATCGCGTTGACGCTGGCGCCGGCGAGAACCTTGCCCTCGGCCGCATAGACCTTGTCGAGGTCCGCCGTGCGAACGAAACGCTGCACCATTGTGATATGCGGGCGGTGCGTGGCATCCAGGGCGAAACCTTTCGGGAAGACCTTGAGCAGGCGGGCGTTGTTGGCTTCGGCATGCTGGAGCATCGTGGCATCCGGCTCCAGCAATATGTCAATGGCGGTGACCGGGGACTGCGCGGCCGGGAAGACGGTCTTCCAGTCGTTTTTCATGCTGACCACGGTCCATCCTGATTGCTTCGCCTGCGCATCCAGTTCGGGCGGAAAGGCACCGAGTTTGACATCCGGCAAGCCACGCGCCGGACCGTAGGCGAATTCGCGCGCCGCATCGTCGTGCAGCACCAGCAGCTCGAAACGGGCGCCGCTGCCACCCTGCGTATATTCCAGCATTTCCTTGTCGCCGCTCGAGTTACCGAAGGCGGCGATGGGACGACGGCCGATGTGCTGATTGATGCCGACGGGCTTGTCGCCTTTGTCGTCGTTGAAATTCAGCACCGGCAGCCGTACCAGGACGGGCTTGCCGTCACGCATTTCAAACTGGGTCTTGACGCTGCTGCCGATGACCTGCTCCGGCGGAATGCCGTAAGCCTGTTCGGCCCAAGGGCGCATGAACTCGATGCCACCGCCGGAGACAATGAAGGTCTTGAAGCCGTTCGCACGCAGGTAGGCGAGCAGTTCGAGCATCGGCTGATAGGTCATGTCGACGAAGCGCTTGCCGGTCTGCGGATTTGTCGCGGTGGCGATCCAATCCTTGACGATCTGCTCGAATTCCACCGTGGTCATGCCCGTGTGCGTGGCCATGACGAGTTCGAGCAGCGCGTGGTCACCGCCGGCGAGCGCGGTTTTCAAATCGCCCTTGAGCAGCGAGGCGAACGGTTCCTTTGTCTTCCATTCAGGGTGCTGTGGCGCGAGTGCTTTCACGCGGTCGAGCGCGAAGTACAGTTGCACGGGCACCGGCTGTTCGCTCCAGAGCGTGCCGTCGTTGTCGAAGGTCGCGATGCGTTCAGGCACCGGTACGAAGTCCGGCGAGCCGGGTTGGGTGACCTTCTCGACGAAGGCCACGATGGACTGCTTGGCTTTGCCGTCGTTCCAGGATGGCAGCGGATCGCTCTGGGCATGGGCGGGCGACATAAGCGCCCAAAGCGAGAACAACGCGAACGCCCACAGGTCATTGCGTCTGAACCGGATGCTGAACAGGGTCATGGCTATCTCCATGTCAACTGAAACACAAGATAACGGGCGGCATTTGCGGGCCGCCCGTCAGGATAATGCTGTGTAAGTTAGCTGCTTCGTTTCTACTTTGACCCGCCTTCGCCCAGTTGCCGAAGGACTGCATCCATGTTGAAGCTGTCTGCCTTCTGCCGCTGCGGGAATTCTTTGAAAGTTGCCAGGAACTGGCCTACGTAGGCCTGCGCGGGCACCAGCAGGAAAGCATGTGAGATCTCCCAGTCCCAGTAAGTGTTCGACGTGATGTCGGCGCGCTCGTATGGGTCCATGCGGAGATTGAACATCTTCGGAAGCCGCAAACTGGTGAACGGATTCGCCCAGACAAACATCGTTCCGGGGGCCTGCTGCTCCATGAACACGAGTTTCCAGTTGTCGTACCGCAGGCCGACCAGTTGCTGTTCGTCGCTGAAGTACAGGAACGACTCCCTTGGGCTTTTCGCTACCTTGCCAGTCAGGTACGGGACAAGGTTGTCGCCGTCGAGGTGGACCTTGTAGGTCATGTCGCCCACCTTGTAGCCCTTGGCCAGTTCGTCCTTAATTTGCGGGTCACCCGCCATGGCCACCAAGGTCGGCAGCCAGTCGAGGTGCGCGACGATCTCGTTGGACACGCTGCCCGGCATGATATGACCCGGCCAGCGGACCATGGCCGGCACCCGGTAGGCACCTTCCCAGTTCGAGTTCTTCTCGTTGCGGAACGGCGTCATCCCTGCGTCCGGCCAGGAGTTCATGTGCGGACCGTTGTCGGTGGAGTACATGACGAAGGTGTTGTCCGCGATGCCAAGGTCATCCAGTACCTTGAGGACCGTGCCGACATTCTTGTCGTGGTCGATCATGGCATCGTGGTATTCGCTCTGCCAGCGTCCGGACTGGCCGATGCTCTCCGGCTTGGTGTGAGTGCGGAAATGCATGTGGGTGAAGTTCACCCAGACAAACGCGGGCTTGCCGGCCTTGTTTTGTCGCTGGATGAAGTCCACGGCCCGCGCGGCGATGTCATCGTCGATGGTTTCCATCCGCTTCTTGGTCAAAGGGCCAGTGTCCGTGCAGACCTGCTTGCCGATCTTGCCGAAGCGCGGGTCCACTGTCGGATCGTCCGTAGCCGAGGCCTTGCAGTCCAGCACGCCACGTGGGCCGAACTTGGCGAGGAAGCCCGGGTCCTTCGGATAGTCGGCCTGTTCCGGCTCTTCGCTGGCGTTGAGGTGGTACAGGGCGCCGTAGAACTCGTCGAAGCCATGCACCGTGGGCAGGAATTCATTGCGGTCGCCCAGGTGATTCTTGCCGAACTGGCCGGTGGCATAGCCTTGCGCCTTCAACAGTTCCGCAATCGTCGGGTCTTCCTTTTGCAACCCTACTTTAGCGCCCGGCAAACCGACCTTGGTCAAACCGGTGCGCAAGCCGGACTGGCCGGTGATGAACGACGCCCGCCCGGCGGTGCAGCTCTGCTCGGCATAGTAGTCAGTGAACATCATGCCTTCCTTGGCGACCCGGTCGATGTTGGGGGTCTTAAAGCCCATCAGGCCACGCGAGTAGGCGCTGACATCGGACTGGCCGATGTCGTCGCCCCAGATGATGACAATGTTGGGTTGCTTGGCCGGTGCGCTGGCTTGCGCCAGCCCTGACGCCGCCGCGGACAGCAGTGCTGTCGCGGCAAGCACAATAGACAGGAATCCTTGCTTCATGGTGTTGCTCCTCTTCTTGAATTTCGAACTGGTCGCTGAAATGGGCTGACTCAACCAGCCCCAGACTGGACTGAAGAGAAACGATGCCAGGCGTGCAAACCAGCGGTGTTGCTTTATACGCCACTCCAGTTACAAAATGGCGCGCCATGTTCGAAATATTTTCGGGCCTTGCATTCGCATCCTGTGACAGGACACATTTCATCAAGTCCGGCGCACACGAGCCTGGAACGAACCGGTGGCCAACTCGCGCGCAGTCGCGCCAAGGTCCACGCCATGCCAGCCCGGCCCAATTTCCACCGCCACATTGCAGCCTTTCCCCAATAACTTCGCATTGTTGGTGGATGGCGGCTCCGGCCGAAGATCAGACGGTTAACACACTCTGACTGAAGTTACGCTTCTGGCCGAACCCGGTCTATCGCTTCGCTAAATTCCTGCCCTGCTATCCGACTTACGGAAGCGATAATGACTTCATCCGGCAGGCCGTATTCCACATCCGATTCCGCATGCCCTTTGATTCCCCTGGTGATCCAGTCTGCGAGCGCAGTGACTGCCTTGCTCATAAATCCGCCAGGGTCTTGATGTGCGCCGCCACGCTGCGCCCCAGGGAACTGAGGTCATAGCCGCCTTCCAGCACCGAGACAATATGGCCTTCGGCATGGCGTGCCGCAACGCCCATCACCTGCTCCGTGATCCAGACGTAATCCGCTTCCACCAGGCCGAACCGGGCCATGTCATCTTCCCGATGCCCATCGAACCCGGCGGAGAAAAACAGCATCTGCGGGCGGAAGGCTTCCAGGCGCGGCATGATCCCGGCGCTGAAGGCTTCACGATAAGTCTGGCCCGTGGTGCCCGCCGGCAGCGGCAGGTTGACGATGTGCTCGCTTGCGGTGCCGGCGCCGCAGAACGGGTAGAAGGGATGCTGGAAGGTGGAGCAGAGCATCACGCGCGGATCGTCCCTGAAAATATCCTCGGTGCCGTTGCCGTGGTGGACGTCGAAATCGACGATGGCGACCCGCTCCAGTCCGTGCGCCTCCACGGCATGCGCGGCCGCCACGGCGACGTTGTTGAAGAAGCAGAACCCCATGGCCTGGTTGCGGGTCGCGTGGTGTCCGGGCGGACGGCAGGCGACGAAGGCATTGCCCACCTCGCCGCGCATGACCAGATCCACCGCCATCACCGCGCCGCCGGCCGCATGGTAGGCAGCCTCCAGGGTATGCGGGTTCATGATGGTGTCGGGGTCCAGCGCATGGAAACCTTCGTGGGGCGAAGCGGCTTCGACGAGGTCGATGTAGGCGGCGTCATGCACCCGCAGCAGCTGGCTGCGATGCACCAGCGGAGCTTCGTGATGGGCCAGGTAATCGAACAGGTGGGCGGCGTGCAGCCGGTCATCGATGGCGCGCAGCCGCGCGGGACTTTCCGGATGCCAGTCGCCCATGTTGTGTTTGAGGCATGCAGGATGGGTGATGTAGGCGGTGTGCATGGCGTGGCACAGGAGGAAGATAAACCAACTATACGCCCGGCATGATGGCGCTGTAACAGGGGATGGCTTAGGATGGACTGTCCCCGATCCGATCGATTTGTCGCCGCATCCACTCAGCCCAGCCATGTCCCAACACTATCTGCATCCCCTGTTCAACGCCCGCTCGGTGGCGGTCTTCGGCGCCAGCGAACGCGAGGATTCGGTCGCCGGCATCCTGTTCAGGAACCTGCGCAAATCCGGCTACCGCGGCGAGGTCTATCCGGTCAATCCGAAGCACGAGACGGTTTTTGGCGATCGCTGCTACGCCTCCGCCGGCGAATTGCCGGCCACACCCGAACTGGCATTGATCGCCACGCCGGCGCCGACCGTGGCGCAGATCATGGAGGAATGCGGGAAGCGCGGCATTCGCCATGCCATCGTGCTGACGGCCGGCTTCCGTGAGGTGGGCGCGAAGGGTGCGGCGCTGGAAGAAGCCGTGAAGGCCGTGGCCAAGAAGTACGGTATCCGCTTCATCGGCCCCAATTGCCTGGGCATCCAGCGGCCCGCCATCGGGCTGAATGCCACCTTCAGCCAGGGCGCCACCCTGGCCGGCGACCTCGCGCTGGTGTCGCAATCCGGCGCGTTGTGCACGGCCATGCTGGACTGGGCGGAAACCAACGGCATCGGCTTTTCCAGCGTGATCTCCACCGGCGCGTCGGCCGACCTGGATTTCGGCGAAATCCTCGACTACCTGGCCTACGACACGCAGACCCGGGGCATCCTGCTCTACATCGAGGGTATCCGCGACGCGCGCCGTTTCATGAGCGCGCTGCGCGCGGCCGCCCGCTTCAAGCCCATCGTCATGGTCAAGGTGGGGCGTCACGCGACGGGGGCCAAGGCGGCGCAGTCGCACACCGGCGCGCTGGTCGGATCGGATGCGGTATTCGACGCGCTGGTGCGGCGCGCCGGCGTGGTGCGGGTGAATACCATCCTGCAGTTGTTTGCTTCGGCGCGTGCGCTGTCCACCCACATCAAGCCGACCGGCAACCGTCTGGCCATCGTCACCAACGGCGGCGGCCCCGGCGTCATGGCCACCGACCTCGCGGTGGACATGGGCTTGCGCATGGCCGAGTTGTCGGCAACCAGCATCGAGACGCTCAACGCGGTGCTGCCGGCCAACTGGTCGCACGCCAACCCGCTCGACATCATCGGTGATGCCACGGCCGAGCGTTACCGCGCGGCGGTGGACGCCTGTCTGCGACGACGACAACGTCGACGGCGTGCTGGTGATGCTGACGCCGCAGGCCATGACCCGGCCGACCGAGGCAGCGCAGGCGGTGGTCGACGTGGCGAAGACCTCCAGCAAGCCGGTGCTCACCTGCTGGATGGGCGAGGCGCAGGTGCACGAGGGCCGCAGTCTGTTCAAACAGGCCGGCATTCCCTACTTCACCACGCCGGAACCGGCGGTGGAGGTGTTCTCCTTCCTCTCCGCCTTTTACGAAAACCAGCGCCAGCTGACGCAGACGCCCGGGCCGCTGTCGCAGCAAACCGAGCCGGATGTGGAAGGCGCGCGACTGATCATCGAAAGCGCGCTGGCGCACGGCCGGCATCTGTTGAACGAGGTGGAGTCGAAGGCGCTGCTGTCGGCCTTCCGCATTCCGATCGCGCAAACCCTGATCGCGCGCAATCCCATGGAAGCGATGCTGATGGCGCAGCAGATGGGCTTCCCGGTGGCGATGAAGATCAACTCGCCGGACATCACCCACAAGTCCGATGTCAATGGCGTGCGCCTGGGCTTGTCGAGCGGCCAGGCGGTACGTTCCGCCTTCGGCGAAATGCTGTCCGACGTCAAGCGCCTGCCGCCCCGACGCCACCCTGGACGGCATTGTCATCGAACCCATGGTGACCCGCCCGCATGCGCGCGAAGTGCTGCTGGGCATGACCTCGGACCCGGTGCTGGGGCCGGTGATCGTGTTCGGCGCCGGCGGCGTCGATGTCGAAGCCTTCCAGGATCGCGCAGTGACCCTGCCGCCGCTGAACCATTATCTGGCGCGCGACCTGATCCAGCGCACCCGCGTCGCGACTTTGCTGGGCCCGTTCCGCAGCCGCCCGCCGGTCGACATGGCCGCGCTGGAAAACGTGCTGCTGCGCCTCTCGGAAATGGTCTGTGAGCTACCCTGGCTGGCCGAGCTGGACATCAACCCCCTGCTGGTGGACGAACATGGCGCGCTGGCGCTGGATGCCCGCATCGTCATCGCCCCGCGCGTGCCGACCGCCGACCGCTATGGCCACATGGCGATCCACCCCTATCCGGCGCATCTGGTGACGCACTGGCAGCTACCCGACGGCAACGACGTGCTGATCCGACCGATCCGTCCCGAGGACGCCGAACTGACCCAGGAATTCGTGCGCGGCCTGTCCGAGGAAGCCAAGTATTTCCGTTTCATGGATGCAGTGAAGGAACTGTCGCCGACCATGCTGGCGCGACTGACCCAGATCGACTACACGCGCGAGATGGCACTGCTGGCGCTGACCGAAATCGATGGCAAGGAAGTCGAGCTCGGCGTGGCGCGCTACGCCATCAACCTGGACGGCGAATCCTGCGAATTCGCCCTGGTGGTCAACGACCAGTGGCAGAAACAGGGCATAGGCCACAAGCTCATGGATGTGCTGATGGACGTGGCACGCGGCAAGGGCCTGAAGGTGATGGAAGGCGAAGTGTTGAAAACCAACCGTCCGATGCTGACGCTGGTGGAAGGCCTGGGCTTCCATATCGAGCCGCATCCCGAGGATGACACGGTACGCAAGATTTCACGCGCGTTGTAGGTCATGGTCTTGAGCCGGTATAGCGCAACAAGTGAGCGGGTTCTGGACGCGCTTGCCGGTACCCGCGGCATCCTGTCAGAGTGCCTACGCGAATAGCTCACGATCGCGAATCTTCAGAGCATTCGTGTAGTCCTCGTCCCACCACGGCATTTCTCCCGAGCTTCGCGGTGGCCTGGCAAGCACAAGCTCTTTTTTGGCCTTCTCTGCTTCCATCTGAGTCACTCGAAAATGGTAGTGGTCGAAAATGCGTAACGCCTCGACCAGGTACGAGACGGCGATCCGACGGTCGCGAATCAGCAGCAGGTTTTCGCCATTCCTGATGTCCGCTGGCGTCGAGAAGTTGTAGGATCCGAGATAGACCCGGGCGCTTGGCTTGTCGAAATCGATGACGACAAATTTGTGGTGCATCCGGATGCCGCCACCGCCCGTTGGCTCCGTGGAGAATGGCTCGGGGACGTTGTTCGCCAACGCCGCGGGGAAAACCGGAGAAATATTGCCATCCGGTTTCTGCAGATCGAGGCCGCCAACCTTCCGGTCGGAGATCCCATACACAAAGATGCCATCATTGGCTGACACTTTTGAGATCGCGTCCAGAATCGGCCCCGGAGTCTGGTAGAGGAATGCCAGCGAGAAGAAAAGACACGAGGTGGTCTTCTCCCCGATGTCGCCGGCGATCGCTTTCAACAATGCGTTCGACGCGCTGTGAGGCGAGAACGCCACGCTGGCGTCGATGCCAGCCAGGCCGAGCGCGTTCCACTCCGCAGACACCGTGTCACCGAAGTCTTTCGGCTTCTGCGACCAGTAGCTGTCAAACGCTGCCAGGAACACTTTGACCGCGCTGTCCCCCTGCAACACCATGGCGTTGTTGGCCTGGACAAAGAAGCCACGCCAACTGAAATTGGTCGAGCCGCACACGACCTTCCGGCCCTTGGGCCCATCGACTACGATCGTTTTGTTGTGCTGGAGCGCCAGCATGTGTTGCCGCTTCACGTTGTCGGCGCCCGCCGAGGCCACGAGCCGCTCCGCCGCCTGATGCTCAACGGAACCGTCCTGGCCGTGACCCTGGCTATCATCGATGATGATCTTCAAGCGTTTCCCGAGTTTCTCCAGACGCGTCACGACCTCGGGCTCATTGAGATCGTAGGCCACCACGCGTACCTGCGCCTTCCTGTCGGCAATGGCCTGGTCGAGCACCTCGATGATGGCGCTGCGTGCCTCAAATCCCATCCACGCGAGAGCCTCCCCGGCCTTGGGATGGGTCGGCGTGAATGTCAGCCCGTTGACCGACTCCTCCGCCGGCAACAGGGTCGAGATGTCGCCCGCCGACTGATATCGATCCACGAATGCCTGCGACGAGACAAAGCCGCGGGTAAAGGTGACATTGAGCAGTCCCGGATAGGTCTCGCGCCGGAGTTCGATAGCGGCCTCCTGGGCCTCACCGTAACTCAGTTCATCGGCTTCGTTCATGAAGACCGGCGTGATTCTGTAGATAAACTCGCCTATCAGTTCGGCATTTCGCGGGAAATGCACCCAACGAAATTTCTGGATCGGCGAGAGCCGGGTCGACAATTTGTCGGGATCGACCTTGCCATCGGCGTTGCGAAAGCCGAGACGATTATTCAAAGCAAAGAATCGGTCGCCGCCGGGTTCCTTGTACTCGATGGCAAAGCCGACGAAGTCGTGCGGCGGTTTGCCGCGCTTCCAGTTCATGGCAACGAGCGTCATGCCATCGCCGCGATGGAGCTTGAGCATGAATGGCGCCGCCGTGTTTCGACCGCTGACCTGAAATGTACCCGTCATGGTAGTCCTCCCGGAATTGGCAAAAAAAGCCGAGTCGCATGGCACGTCGGCGATCGTCGGGCACCGACCTTCCACAGCCTCATGCGGGCGAGCGAAGCTGTGGAAAAACCGTCATTCTTGCATCTTGCCTCAGTCGCCCGTGTGCATCAACGTCGCGCCACTGGTAATGTGATGGCGCTGACCGCATGGCCCGCTACAAACACAGCGGTCGATACCTGGCTGACTGGCGGACGACGCTTGTGTTGCGGGTGGCGTTAGACCGCCCTGGGATGCGATGGGTGTTCCGCATTCGGGACAGCGATACGCGCTCTATTGTGCCGAATGAAGGAAGGCACCTTATTGGAAATAGCCATGCCCAAACAGTCCGTCGCGAAGCTTTCCATTTACGCCGCGCTCGCGAGCAATCTCTTGATCGCGGTGACCAAGTTCGTGGCGGCGACGCTCACGGGCAGCTCGGCCATGCTCAGCGAAGGGGTGCATTCACTCGTCGACACCGCCAACGAGCTGTTGCTGCTGTACGGGATGAAGCGCGCGGCCCGGCCTCCCGACACCAGCCATCCATTCGGGCACGGTCGCGAGCTGTACTTCTGGAGCTTCATCGTCGCACTCATGGTTCTAGCGCTCGGCGCCGCGGCGGCCTTCTACGAAGGAGTCAATCACGTTCTGCATCCCGAACCGATGCGGAATCCGCTGCTCAACTATGGGGTGCTCGCCGCATCGTTTGGATTCGAGGGCGTGTCGTGGTGGGTGGGACTCAAGGCATTCCGTGCGACCAAGGGCAGCCAGGGCTACCTTGAAGCGTTCCGCGACAGCAAGGATCCGACCACATTTACGGTGCTGTTTGAGGACACTGCCGCACTGCTTGGCGTGCTGATCGCGGCAACGGGAATCGCGGCCGCGCACGCGCTGGACGCGCCACGGCTCGATGGCTTTGCATCGATCGGCATCGGACTCGTGCTCCTGGTCTCATCGCTGCTGCTGGCACGCGAGACCAAGGGGCTGCTGATCGGCGAATCGGCACGTCCGCGCGTGCGCGATGCAATCCTGCGCATCGCCCGCGAAGATCCGGACGTGCGTACCGCCAATGGCGTGCTGACCGTACAGCTGGGCGCGAATCAGGTTGTCGCAGCGCTGAGTGTCGAGTTCCACGATGCGCTGAACACCACGCAGATCGAAACCTGCGTCAACCGCATCGAGGCGGCGATCAAGCACGCGCAACCGGACATTACGATGCTGTTCGTCAAGCCGCAAAGCGTCGAAACGTGGCGGCGCCGGATCGAGCAATTGACGGCGGCTTCCGGCCACGCCGCCGACACTAAGTAACGCCGGATCGTCACCACGCGCCGTCGCGGGACGCCCCTGGAACGTGTGGGCCAGCCCGGAGAGATCGACGAAGCCATTGTCTGGCGCGGCTGCGATGGTTTCTGGTTCGTGACCGGGCTCAACGTGGATGTTGATGGAGGCTTGCCTCACTGAATCATTCAGCGCCTCCCTGACAGTCTCACTCAGACATACTGCAGCGCCCGGCTGACTGGTAATGGCCGTGCGCGCGCCCCCTCCCGCCTGCTGCAAGCAGTCAAGTGAAACCCTGGGGCGAGCACCACGGCGTTCATCGCGCCGCCACGCTCACCTCCACCGTGTGTTCCAGATGGTCATCGACCAGCGGAATCGCCTGGCCGTCCTGCTCGACACCATCGACCGTCACCCGTGTCACGCCGCTCTTCCCATCGTCGCCGGCGGGCGCTTGCGCGATGGCGATGTGGTAGACCGTCTCCCGGTAGCGGTAGTGGATCTTCAACCCGGCCCAGTGCGCGGGCAGGCAGGGCGCGACGTGCAGCCGGTCCACTTCCAGGCGCAGGCCGAGCAGGGATTCGACGATGAGCCGGTACATCCAGCCGGCCGAGCCGGTGTACCAGGTCCAGCCGCCGCGGCCGGTGTGGGGCGCCACCGCGTAGACGTCGGCCGCCATGACGTAGGGCTCCACCTTGTAGGTCGCGATGGCTTCCGGTGATTTCGCGTGGTTCGCCGGGTTGATCAGGGTGGTGAGTTCCCAGGCGCGCCGGCTGTCGCCCAGGGCCGCGAACGCCATCGCCGCCCAGATGGCGCCATGGGTGTACTGGCCGCCGTTCTCGCGCACGCCCGGGCACGTAGCCCTTGATGTAGCCGGGGTCCAGGTCCGACTGGTCGAAGGGGGGATCGAGCAACTGGATGAGCGCGTGCTCGCGGCGCACCAGCCGCTCGTCCACCGCCTGCATGGCCATGCGCGCGCGGTCGGCGTCGCCCGCCCCGGACAGCACCGCCCAGCTCTGCGAGATCGAATCGATCTGGCATTCGCTGTTGTCCACCGAGCCGAGCGGCGTGCCGTCGTCGAAGTAGGCGCGGCGATACCAGGCGCCGTCCCAGCCGTGCGCTTCGAGGTTCTCGCGCAGGCGCAGGCCTTCGGCGGCGCAGAAATCGGCGAAGGCGGGGTCGTCGTGCCGGCGCGCCAGCGCGCCGAACTGGCGCAGCACTTCGTACAGGAAGAAGCCCAGCCACACGCTTTCCCCCTTGCCCTGAATGCCAACCCGGTTCATGCCGTCGTTCCAGTCGCCGGAGCCCATCAGCGGCAGGCCGTGCTCGCCGAATCGCAGTCCGTGGCGGATGGCCCGCACGCAGTGCTGGTAGAGGCTTTCCGCGGCCACCGAATGGCCGGGCAGGTCATAGTAGGAATCGTCTTCCGGATTGAGCGGACGGCCTTCCAGGAACGGGACGGGTTCATCCAGCACGCCGGTGTCGCCGGTGCACTGCACGTAGCGGCAGGTCGCCAGGGCGAGCCACAGATAATCGTCGGAACAGTGCGTGCGCACGCCACGGCCGGACGGCGGATGCCACCAGTGCTGGACATCGCCTTCGCGGAACTGGCGGCCCGCGCACAGCAGCAGTTGCGCGCGCAGCAGCCGGGGCTCGGCGTGCACCAGCGCCATCGCGTCCTGCAACTGGTCGCGGAAGCCGAAGGCGCCGCCCGACTGGTAAAAGCCGCTGCGCGCCCACATGCGGCAGGCCAGGGTCTGGTACAGCAGCCAGCCGTTGGTCAGCACGTTGAGCGACTGGTCGGGCGTCTCCACCTGGACGGCGCCGAGCGTGTGGTTCCAGAAATGCCAGACCGCTTCCAGCGCCCGCCGCGCGGCGTCGGCGCCACGAAAGCGATGCACCAGCCGGTTGGCGTCGTCGCCGCCCGGCGTTCCCGCCAGGCCGAGCCTGAAGATGATCTCGCGCTCCTGCCCGTCGGCCAGATCGAAACCCACCTGGATCGCGGCGCAGGGATCCAGGCCGCTGCCCGCCTTGCCGGACAGATGGGTGCGCGCAAGTGCGGCCGGATTCTGCAGACTGCCATTGCGGCCGATGAATTCGGCACGGTCGCAGGTGGTGGTCCGGTTCGCGTCGTCCACGTCGAAGAAGGCGACCCGGTCGGGGAACTCGGTGTTGTATGGGTTGCGCGCGTAGAGCGCGCCGCTGTAGGGATCGACTTCGGTGCTCACGTGCATGCGCCGATTTCGGCCGCAGATCGCCCAGCACCCATTCCACGTAGCCGGTGGCGGAAAGCCGGCGCGGCCGGCCGGACTCGTTGCGCACCTTGAGCACGCGAGAACTTGACCGCCGCGTCCGCGGCCACATAGACCCACAGCTCCGAGCGGATGCCGGCCTCGGCATGCTCGAACACGCTGTAGCCGAAGCCGTGCCGGCTGACGTAGGGCGTCGCGCCGCGCCGGGGCAGCGGCGTCGGCGACCAGAACTGCCCGCTTTCCTCGTCGCGCAGGTAAAAGGCTTCGCCGCTCGCGTCGGATACCGGGTCGTTGTGCCAGGGCGTCAGGCGGAACTCGTGGGCGTTCTCGCCCCAGGTATAGGCCTGGCCGCTCTCCGAGATGACGCTGCCGAACTGCGGATTGGCCAGCACGTTCACCCACGGCGCCGGGGTGAGCTGTCCGGGCGTGGTGGTGATGACGTACTCGCGCCCATCCGGGGTGAACCCGCCGATGCCGTTGGACAGGATCAGATCGCGCCGCTGGCAATTCGAAGGCGGCGGGCGCCTCATCGTGTCGGGGCCGGCTGGGGTTGAGGCGCGGCACGCGCAGTTCCACCGGCACCGGGCCGGTTGACCTGTTCCGCCAGGGTCCCGCGGCTGTCGCTGAGGATGACGCGGGCGACGGTCTGGAACAGGGTGCGGTCTTCCTCCGAGATCTGCTCCGCCGAGCGCACGAAGATGCCGCCCGGCCGGTCCATCGCCTGGGTTTCGAGGCCCACCGCCACCAGGCCCAGGATCTGGTCCTGCAGCACCTGCCGGTAACCGGCGCGGTCTTCGTTCCAGATCACCAGGTCCACCGCCAGTCCCTTCAGGCGCCAGTAGGCATGGGCCTGGATGAGCTGGCGCACCAGTTCGATATTGGCCAGGTCGCCGATGCGCAGCAGGACGATGGGCAGGTCCCCGGAAATGGCATAGCCCCACAGGCCGGATTGCCCGCGCCGGTTCCGCATCAGCACGCTGCTGTCGGCACGCAGTGCGGCATGGGCGTAAAGGATCGAGTTGGCCAGGCGCCCGTAGAGTTGCGCGTCCGCTTCGCCGGCGTTGATCTGGCGCAGCACCACCTGGGCGTGGGTCCAGGCCAGTTCGAAGACGCGGTCGGCGAGGCGCCGGTCCTGATATTTCTCGACCAGGCCCAGCGCCGCGTCGCGACTGTCGCCGATACCGTAGACCAGGTCCACGCTGGCCGATTGTTCCGGCTCGAGGGTGATCCGGCAGCGGATGGCGACCACGGGGTCGAGCACGGAGCCCTGGCTTCCGGACAGCGCCACGGCAGCGTCCATCGCCTGGGGTGCGGCGGGGGTGCGGCCGCGGCCGATGAAACGCGCACGGTCGGTCTCGTAGGAAATCTCGCCGACGTCCGCGTCGTGCACGGCCATCAGGTGAAACATCCAGGGCACCGGTTCGTCGCGGGAGCGGGGCCGGCGCGTGCAGAGGATGGCCCGGCGCGCGCTCGACGATCTCGGTCTGCACGAACAGATTGCTGAACGCCGGATGCAGGGCGTCGGCGGCGGGGGCCGCCAGCACCACTTCCGCGTAACTCGTGACCTCGATCGTCCGGCGCGTCGTCGGAACGGTTGGTGATGCGCACCCGGCGCAGTTCGATGTCGTCTTCCGGGGACACGACGATATCGGTATGGGTGTCGAAATCGAAATCGGCACCCCGATCGCGACGGCGAAATTCCGCGCGTCCTTCCGAGAAGATCGCCTCGTAGTGCTCAGCGCGCCGCAAGGTGGGCTGGTACGCGGTCGACCAGATCGAACCGCTCTCGACGTCGCGCAGGTAACAGAATGTACCCCAGGGGTCGCGGGTGCCGTCTTCGCGCCAGCGCGTCACGGCCAGGTCATTCCAGCGGCTGTAGCCGCCGCCTGCGTGGGTGACCATCACGTGGTAGCGGCCGTTGGACAGCAACTGCACTTCTGGACCGGCGTGTCGGGACTGTCGAACACGCGGATCGGCATCTCGGGGCTGCCCGCGCCGGCCTTGATGTCGGTGAGTTCGGCGGTGTGGGCATAGAACGCCGAGGCCCTGGGGATACGCTCCTGCAGCAACAGCAGGGTGGCCTGGAACAGCGGGTCGGATACAAAGCGCTTCTGCATCGGACGATCCAGCAGCAGATAAGCCAGGGCGAGCAGGCTCATGCCCTGGTGATGGGCCATGTAGGAGCGCACCAGGGCATGGGATTCGCCGCGCCGCTGCCGCGCCGGGGTGTAGTCGATGGCTTCGTGAAAGCCGAACTGCCCTTCCGCCCCGGCGGCGGCGAGCCGTTGCAGATTCAGGCAGGCCGCCTCCGGCGCGACCATCAGCGCCAGCACCGAGGCGTAGGGCGCGACGACCAGTTCCTCGGCGAGTCCGCGTTTCAGCCCCAGGCCGGGTACGCCGAAGGCGCGGTACTGGTAGTTGAGATGCACGTCCACCGTGTTGTAGCCGGATTCCGACATGCCCCACGGCAGGCCGCGCTGCTGGCCGTATTCGATCTGCCGCGCCACCGCCGCCTGGGCGGTCTGGTCGAGCAGGGTGTGCTCATAGGTCGGCATCACCAGCTGCGGCATCAGGTACTCGAACATCGAGCCGCTCCACGACAGCAGGATCGGCTCGCCGCCGGCGCTGGTGAGCAGGCGCCCCAGGGCGAACCAGCTCTCCTGGGGCAGTTGCCCCTGGGCGATGGCGACGAACACGCTCAGGCGGGCTTCCGAAGCCAGCAGATCGTAGTAACTTGCGTCCCGCCGCCGCTCAACCACGTTGTAGCCGATGCTCAGCAGGCGCGATGCCTTGTCGTACAGGAAGCCAAAATCCATGTCCGCGAGTTCGCCGGCCTGCAAGGCCAGGCGCTGGATGGCGGCGATGCGGGCCTGGGCGCGTTCGCTGCCTTGTTCGATGAGCCGGCGCAGATCGGTCAGCCATGCCGCCTGCGCGGGCGTCGCGCCCGCCTCAGGCCGACTTGCGAGACGGGCCGACACCGCCACATCGAGCCCCGCCAGGGCGCGCAACGTCGGGATCGCGTTGATTTCAGGGATGTCGCCGAGTCCGTCGGGCGCCTCCGGCAGCCCGGTCCACGGCGCGAGAAACGTCAGCTCGTCGTGGGACGCCCGGCACTGCCTGGCCAGTGCCCGTGCCCACCAGTCCGCCTGGCTCTCGGGCTCATGCCCAAAGTCGTCGGGGATCGCCTCGGCGGATCGCGCCAGCCGGTCCAGCAGGTGCCGCGCCGCCGGAAACGAGGTCGGCCGCGAATTGTGCACAAATTCGCACACGGATTCGAAGTCCTCCCGGAATCGGGCCAGCGTGGCCGGAGCGGTGTCGCCCGCGGCCTCTTCCAATATCCCTAGCGTGTCGCGCAGACCGTCCAGGCAGCGGGCTGCCAGGATCGGGCGATCGAGCAGCGCGATCAGTCCCTGGCGCAGGGTCAGCAGATGGCCCGCCAGGTTGCCGCTGTCCACCGTCGAGATGTAAGCGGGGTGCAGCGGTTGCAGCGACTGGGTGTCGTACCAGTTGTAGAAATGGCCGCGATAGCTTGGCAGGGCTGCCATCGTCTCCAGGGTATGGGCCGTGCGCTCGATCAGTTGTCCGGCCGGGATGTAACCGAAGTCGTGGGCGGACAGATTCGCCAGCAGCGCCAGCCCCATGTTGGTCGGCGAGGTGCGATGGTCCAGCGTGGCAGCGCGGTATTCCTGGTAGTTGTCCGGGGGCAGCCAATGGTCCTCCGGGCCGACGAAGGTCTCGAAGAATGCCCAGGTCTTGCGCGCGATCCTGCCGAGAAAACGGGTCTGTTCGGCGGTCAGCCGAACCTCGCGGCGGGCCAGCGGCAGGCTGATCCACCAGGCGATGGCGGGGGAAGCCAGCCACAGGATCAGGATGGGTCCCGCCACGAGCAGCGCGGCCGGATTCACCATCGCCAGGGTGACGGCCGTGCCGGCGGCGAGGGTGGGGGCGAACCCCATGGCGCGGAATGAGGCGGCGAGGTCGCTGCGACTCAGCCGTTCCTGGTCGCCTGAGGGATTCCATTCCAGCAGCCGCTGGTGCGTGACCAGCAAACGCACCAGGGTGCGCACGATCGCATCGAGGCTGTAGTACGCCTCATGCGGCAGCGTCACCAGGGCAAAGCCCGTCTGGATGAAACGCTGGCCGGCGGCGTGGGCGGCGGCGGCGAGATGCTGGCCCGGCCGCATGTCCTCCGGTTTTCGGAACAGATCCAGCAGGGTGGACAGCACGGGCGGGATCAGGAGGACGCCGAACACCGCCAGGGTCCAGAACGTGGCCGATGAAAACACGGTCCAGCCCAGCAGCAACAGCAGCGTCAACGCCGCCGGCACCAGGCTGCGGCGCAGGTTGTCGAACAGCTTCCAGCGCGACAGCGCGGAGAGCGGGTTTTTCCGGCGCTGCCCGTCGGGACCGGGCACCCGCGGCAGCAGCCAGCTCGCGAGTTGCCAGTCGCCGCGGATCCAGCGGTAGCGGCGGTTGACGTCGGCGCCGTAGCGGGCCGGGTATTCCTCGTACAACTGCACGTCGCTCAACAGCCCGGCGCGGGCGTAGCAGCCTTCCAGAAGATCGTGGCTGAGAATCCGGTTCTCGGGAAAGCGTCCCTTGAGCGTCTGTTCGAAGGCATCGACGTCGTAGATCCCCTTGCCGATGAACGAACCATCCTGGAACGCGTCCTGGTAGACGTCGGAGACGGCGCGGGTATACGGGTCGATGCCCGGCTCGCCGCCGTTCAGGCGCGCATAGCGCGACTGGCTGGCGCCGGGCAGGCTCACGCTCACGCGCGGCTGCAGGATGCCGTAGCCCGCGCTGACCCGCCCCAGGGCCGCGTCGTAGACCGGGCGATTCAGCGGGTGCGCCATGGTGCCGACGAACTGGCGCGCGGCGTCGCGCGGCAGTTGGGTATCCGTGTCCAGGGTGATCACGTATTTCACGCCGGCGAGCACCGCAGTCGCACCGACCACCAGCGAGAAGCCGTCGCGGTTGCCCTCCCGCAGCAGGACGTTCAGGTCCGCCAGCTTGCCGCGCTTGCGCTCGTAACCCATCCAGATCCGGTCGTGGGGATTCCAGCGGCGCGGGCGATGAAACAGGAAGAAGACGTCATTCCCTCCGCCCGCGTAGCGCGCATTCAGGTCTTCGATCCGCTCCCGGGCCAGAAGCAGCAGCGGCGCGTCCTCGGCCAGCGTTTCCTCGGCCGCGTCGCGAAAGTCGGTCAACAGGCCGAAGTGCAGGTTCCCGTCGCGATTGGCCAGGAACCTGACTTCCAGCGCCTCGACCAGACTCTCGATGTTGCGCGGGCTGGTGAGCAGGGTCGGGACCACCACCAGGGCGCGCGATTCAGGCGGGATGCCCGCCGAGAAGTCCATGCGCGGCAGCGGATGCGGCGACGCCAGCAAGGTGGCCAGCCAGTTCACCAGCGCGACCGCGAGCTGGCCGGTGGCCAGCAGCGCGAGGATGCCCGTCAGTACCAGCGCCCAATCGGCCGCACCCTCCGTCCGCGCCTGCGCCAGCAGTCCTGCGGCGAGGAGCACCGTGATCAGCGTGATCGTGCCCAGGTACAGCAGCAGGGGAGACCGGCCCGCCGCGCGCCGGAGCGCCGCGGCCGGGGGAAGGCGCGCCTGGGCGGCCCTTTCCAGTTCGGGCCGGCCCCGGTCGATCAGGTAGTAGCCCACATGGCCGGTTCTGTCGGCCTCCCCGATCCGGGCCGCGCCCGCCCGCGCAAGTCCGATGGCGCGGAGGGCCACCGCGTCCTCGGAGAGCCCGCTGGCCTTCGCCACCTGCTCGATGACATGGCGGTAGCGGTCGCGGCTGGCGAAGTCCATCCCGGTGTAGGCCGCGCCCGGGTCCGTGCGCAGGGTCTGTTCGACCACGCTCATGGCCTCGACGAACTCGCGCCAGTCCATGGTCGCGAGGAAGCGCAGACTGCCGATGCTGTTACTGATGGAAACCTGGTCGGCCGCCTGCTGCTGGCTTCCCGACCGCACCACCTGCTCGATGCTCAGGCCTGACTCGGCGAGTTGCTGTTCGATCCAGGTCAGCGGCAGGGCCAGAGCGGGACCCTGTCCCTGCAGGCGGCGCGCCAGTTCCGATACGAACGGGGCGGACATCGGCGGATTCGATCGCGCCATGTCCGCGATCACCAGGATCAGGCTCTTTGGGTCCTGGTTGACAATCTCGGTCAACTTGTTGGTCCAGGCGACGGCCATGTCCCGGTCCACCCTGCCGGCGGCGATGCGCACCGCGACACGGCGCAGATTTTCGATCAGCGCCAGTCGCAGCATGATGGGGATGGCCCACAATTCGCCCAGCCGCAGCGGCGTGACCGTCTGGTACGCCGCGACGAAACGGCTGAGGCTGTCCGGGTCCACCCGTCCGTCGCCGTGGGCGATGGTCTCCAGGGCGATGTCATACACGCGCGGCAACCCGCGCGACGCGCCTTCGGCCAGGCCCGGCAGTTCCCGGCTGTAACCCTTGGGCAGGTGGCGCCTGGCGGTGCGGATTTGCTCTTCGACGAGATAGATGTTGTCGAGCAGCCATTCCCCGGCGGGCGTGATGCGGTGCTTCGCCACCACCGCCGCCGTCAGCAGGTGGCAGGTCTCGATCAGCACCCCCTCGTTCGCGGCCAGCCGCGACAGCAACTTGTCCGGCACGCGCCCCGGCGTCAGGCGGTGGGCGGACGCGAGACGCACGCCGTGCTGCTCCATCTGATCGGTACTGAACAGTTCCGCCCGCAGCGGCGGCTCGTCCCCTTCGGCTTCGCTCCGGACAGGGTTGAAAGGATTGCCCGGCGCGCCGCGTCGGTTCAGGCGCGCCCGTGTCAGGTGGGTGCTGATCCGGCGCCAATACCTGAAGAGCTTCGAGTTGCCTGCCTTCCACACGGGTCCCACGCTATTCTCCCAAGCGCTCGGCGAACGGCCGCTTTGCACGAAGTGGCACGACACCACGGTGCCGATGATCGGAATGCTCGGGGCAGCTGGCCCCTGACTCCCGGTGGCCATTCCCGGGACAGCGGCGAAATGATCAGGGCGGCTCATGCACCCTGGCATCTCTCCGGATCATACACGGGGTCGCGACAGGCCTGACCGATCAGGCCTGCGACGAGGTGCGACCGAACCGTCGTTCCTACGCGGCCATCAATCCTTGCCGCGCAAACAGCCAGAGCTGCCGATGGGTCAGGGCGTCGACCTGCTCCCGGGTCAGGACCAGCCCCAGGTCAGGCAGCCGGGCGTGCATGAGGCTGACCAATTCCTCCGGGGTATGGCTGCCGTCGAGCAGCGTCAGCAATTCCCGCCCCGGCGCATCCATATCCATCGCCACATGGCGCGCGCCGCTCACCACCCAGCCTGGAGTCGCCGCCTGCATGCGCGCCAGCGCATGGGCGCGGGGGCGTTTGCCCGGCTCCGCAGGGAAGTGCTGTTCCGACACGGTGGGCATGACGCCATGCAGCATCACCAGTCGGAACAGGGCATCGCGGAATTGCGCTTCGTCCTGCTCTCCCTGCGCGCACACTTCCGCCATCACGGACTGCGCGGCCGCTCTCAGGGTTGGGTAGCGCAGTGCATTGGGGTAGGCGAGCGACAAGGCCATCACCGCCGCCTTGGCCAGCGGCGCCGCAACCGGAAAGGTGTTGCCCGCCGGATCCACGAATGCCTGTTCGGAATTGGTGTCGAGATCGATCTCCTCCCCGCTCGCCAGATCGGCATAAAACGCCAGCCCGGTTAACGCCTCTGCCTGCGGCGGCCGGGCAAACGGCGCGTCGTCGCGGCAGACCAGCGCGCGGCGAAAGCGTGTCGTCAGCGCCCCGTCCAGCGCTGCCTCGGCGTCCAGCCAGCGCCCGGCCATGCTCTCGGGAATCAGCCCCCAGCTATCTTCCAGTTCGACCACGGCGCGGCGGGGACCGGCTTCGCCCACATAACGCAGTCCATGCGTTTCCAGCTTCGCGGCAAAATCGGTGAACGTCGTCGGCGCATTGAATTCGGCCAGATACTCATGAAAAAGATAGGAAGGCGCCGCGGTTCTGAGATAGGCAATTTCCTTGCGCAGGGCGGGGTCTGCTTCGGTCATGTCCAGTTGGTCGAGCAGGGCGCGTGCCTGCGCATAACGCTGCGGCGCGGGCAGGTCGGCCTGGGTGCGCTCGATCAGTGCGCGGCGAAGCGGCTGGAACGTGTCCCAGCCCGCCGCGACATTGAAGCTGATGAAAGCAACGCCATCGGCGGCAAGGTGCTGGCGGCAGACCTCAAGCAAGGCGTCCTGGACCGACGGCGGCACCCAGGAAAACACACCGTGGGCGATGATGTAATCAAACTGGCCAATGTCGTTCGGCAGCGCAGCCAGGTCGCCATGCAGGATGCGGACATTGGCAAGCCCCAGGTGCGAGACAAAACGCGCGCCCGCCTCTGCCTGCACCCGCGACAACTCCACGCCCACGCATTCGGATTCAGGATGGCGAGTCGCCAGCGGAATCAGGTTGCCGCCCTGAAGCGCAGCCCAATTCCAGCACCCGCGCCCGGCTCGGGTCGGGCGCCGCAAAGCCGTGCAGGCGCGCCACCGCCGCCAGAAAATCCGGCTGGGTTTCAGGCAGCGGCAGGCTGTCGTAGGGGAGTTCGTCGTAACTTTGCAGCGTGTCCATGCGGAGTCTTATCTGTCCATCAGGCAGGCGCCGATTTATGCGAGGAACCCTCTACCCCTGCGGGGCACCGGGGCCCCCTTGCGGGAGAGGGGAATAAATCAGCAGCTCATCAGTGACCGCGCGTGCCCGGTTTGGCCGAGAACAAGGCGGCCGGAGGACGTGGCTTGCGTGCCGCGGGGGGGCCGTTGCGGGGTGCGTTCGCCGGCGGGATCGAACGTGGCGCGGGCGCGTTGCGGTGGGTTGCGGGCTTGTCGCCCTGCGACGGGCGACCTGAACCGGCGCGGCCACTGGTTTGACCGCCGCGGCCATGGGGCTGGCGCGGAGGACGTTCATCCGACATCAATTCGGATTTCGGCGGCGGTACGAAGCCCTCGACTTCCACGCGCACGATCGAGCGCATGATGAGCTTCTCGATGTCTTTCAGGTAGCTGATTTCCTCGCTGTCGACCAGCGACAGCGCGGAGCCGGCACTGCCCGCGCGTCCGGTGCGGCCGATGCGGTGGACATAGTCCTCCGGCACATTGGGCAGCTCGAAATTCACCACCTGCGGCAACTGGTCGATATCGATCCCGCGCGCGGCGATGTCGGTGGCGACCAGCACGCCGATGCTGCCGTCCTTGAACTGCGCCAGGGCCTTGGTGCGCGCTGCCTGGCTTTTGTTGCCGTGGATGGCGGCGGCGGAAATACCGTCCTTGACAAGTTTTTCGGCCAGTTTGTTGGCGCCGTGTTTGGTGCGGGTGAAGACCAGCACCTGCTTCCAGTCGTGATGGCGGATCAGATGACTCAGCAGATCGCGCTTGTGCGCCTGCGGCACCAGGTGCATGGATTGATTCACCAGTTCCGGCGCGGCATTGCGGCGCGCCACTTCGACACAGCCGGGGTTGCGCAACAGGCCATTTGCAAGCGCTCTGATCTCGTCGGAAAAAGTGGCCGAGAACAGCAGGGTTTGGCGCTGCCTGGGCACTACCGCCAACACCTTCTTGATGTCGCGGATAAAGCCCATATCCAGCATGCGGTCGGCTTCGTCCAGCACCAGAATTTCAACGCCGGACAAGTCCACCGTCTTCTGTCCCATGTGGTCGAGCAGACGACCCGGTGTCGCCACCAGAATATCCACGCGGGACCTGAGCGCCTTGAACTGCGGATTGATATTGACCCCGCCGTACATCACCATCGATTTCAGCGAGATATATTTGCCATAGGTTTTTACCGACTCTTCCACCTGCGCCGCCAGTTCGCGCGTGGGCACCAGAATCAGGCAGCGCGGGCGCCCCGGCTTGGGATCCCGGGCCTGCCGCGACGCAAGCAGATGCAGAATCGGCAGGGTAAAACCGGCGGTTTTACCGGTGCCGGTCTGCGCGGCGGCGAGCAGATCGCCGCCCGCCATCACCAGTGGAATCGCCTGCGCCTGAATCGGGGTGGGCGTGGTATAGCCGGCGTCGGCGATCGCACGCATAAGCGGTTCGGCCAGCTCAAGGCTGGCAAATTGTGTTGCGGATGTCATATTTTTTCCTGCGACGGCCTGTTGCGCTTACGGCAACACCAATCGAGGCAGACGAATAGGGGATCGATCAGATCGGGGTGATGGAACCGCATGCCGATTGGTTGGGCACGCGGGAGCGCGCATTGTACCTGCTTATTGAGCCGGAGTTCAATTCCTGGAAGTTGTGAGCGCTCAACCGCCCTGAAAAAAACGGATCGCCTCATCCAGCCTGTGCACGGCATGAATCTGCATCCCGGCTATCGCCTGTTTGGGCTGGTTGGCGGCGGGCACGACGGCCTGGGTGAACCCCAGTTTGGCGGCTTCCTTAAGCCGTTCCTGCCCGCGCTGCACCGGACGGATTTCCCCGGCCAGCCCGACTTCGCCGAACATCACCAGCTTGTCCGGTAATGGCCGTCCGCGCAGCGACGACACAATCGCCGCGAGCACGGCCAGATCGGCTGCGGGTTCGCTGATCTTGACGCCGCCCACCGCATTCACGAACACGTCCTGATCGAAGCAGGCAATGCCCGCGTGGCGATGCAGCACCGCCAGCAGCATCGCCAGCCGGTTTTGTTCCAGACCCACACTCAAGCGACGCGGGTTGGGCGTCTGGCTGCCATCGACCAGCGCCTGAATCTCCACCAGCAATGGGCGCGTGCCCTCCTGCGTCACCAGCACGCACGAGCCCGGCACCGGTTCGCCGTGACGTGACAGAAAAATCGCCGAAGGATTGGACACCCCCTTCAAGCCCTTTTCGGTCATGGCGAACACGCCGATTTCATTGACCGCGCCGAAGCGGTTCTTGAACGCGCGCACCAGACGAAAGGACGAGCCGGTGTCGCCCTCGAAATACAGCACGGTATCGACGATATGTTCCAGCACGCGGGGACCTGCAATCGCACCTTCCTTGGTGACATGGCCGACCAGGATCATCGCGGTGCCGCTTTGCTTGGCGTGGCGCGTCAGCTGCGCCGCGCATTCGCGCACCTGCGCCACGGATCCGGGCGCGGAGGTGAGCGCCTCGGAATAAAGGTCTGGATGGAATCGATCACCGCGACATCGGGTTTGGCTGCCGCGAGATGAGCCAGAATCGCCTCCAGCCGTATCTCCGGCAACACCCGCAGATTGGCCTCGGGCAATTGCAAACGCCGCGCCCGCATCGCCACCTGTCGTGCCGACTCCTCGCCGCTCACGTACAGCGTCGGCATGCGCCCGGACATGTGCGCCAGCGCCTGCAACAGCAGCGTCGATTTGCCGATGCCGGGGTCGCCGCCGATCAGCACCACCCCGCCCGGAACCAGTCCGCCGCCCAGCACGCGGTCGAGTTCGCCGATATCGGTGGCGATGCGGCTCTCTTCCGACGCCTCGACGTCGTGCAGCATCTGCACCACGCTGCTCGCCGCCAGTGCCTGGTAGCGCGGCCTGGCCGACTCGGCAATGGTCTCGACCAGCGTGTTCCAGGCGTTGCAGGCCGGGCACTGCCCCTGCCACTTGGGCGACTGGCCGCCGCACTCGGTGCAGGTGTAGATCGTTTTGGTTTTGGCCAATTCGCTGATTCCCTTAAAGCCGATCAGGCGTTTTGCCTGGCTCGACAAAGATTCGTCGGGTTAGCGACTTTATCGTGTAGCCCCGCGAAGGTGTGAACTGCTGTTATATCCCGGCTTCCCGCTGATGCCGGATCGCCAGCACCCGCGCTACATCGCGGACTTCGTCGTAACGATACAGAGCGAGATAGCCGGTGCTGCCACGCGAGATAACGAGCTCTCGCACCTGATTTCCACGCCGCCTGCCAATGTTGGGATGCTGGCAAAGCACTTCTATCGCCGAAAGGATGAGCGGGATGGTTTTCCTGGCGGCCTGTTCGTCAACCACAAGCAGAAAATCCTCCAGCCGATCCAGATCATCAAGCGCTCGCGGGGTATAGACAACCTCCGCCATTGATCAGATTTTGATCGGCTTGGGGCGTTTGACGGGTTTGCCATCAAGCTTGGCAAGCAGATATTGATGCACGTCTTCCATGGCGTAGCCTTCTCCGGTCTCGGTCATTTCTCGATCGGCCTCCAGCGCCTCGGCAATAAAAGCGGCGTAGGCCTCGGATTGTGCCGCGCGTTCTTCCAGGGCTTCAATCATCCAGGCATGGGGCGACTTGCCTGCGGCTTCGGCCAAGGGGCGCGATGCGGGCTTTAAGCGGTTCGGGCAATTTGAGGGTGGTGGTGACGGCCATGACGTTCTCCGATGGGTGCGGTGTTACCAAAGTAGCACCATCATCGGCTGCCGTCAATTCAGGCCGGAAAAACGCCCGTGGACAGATAGCGGTCGCCGCGGTCGCAGACGATGGAAACGATGACGGCATTCTCGAGTTCCTGCGAGAGTTGCAGGGCGGCGTACAACGCCCCGCCGGAGGAAATTCCGGCAAAGATGCCCTCTTCACGCGCCAGCCGCCGGGTGGTTTCCTCGGCCGCCGCCTGGCCGACATCGATCATGCGGTCGATCATGGAAAAGTCGCAGATTTTTGGCAGGTATTCCTGCGGCCATTTGCGAATGCCGGGAATCTGCGCGCCCTCCTCCGGCTGCACGCCGATAATCCGGATGGCCGGGTTGGCTTCCCTGAAGAATCGGGCACAGCCCATGATGGTGCCGGTGGTGCCCATGCTCGACACGAAGTGGGTGATTTTCCCTTCGCTGTCGCGCCAGATTTCCGGGGCTGTGCCTTCATAGTGGGCGAGCGGATTATCGGGATTGGAAAACTGATCCAGCATCACGCCCCGCCCGGCACGCACCATCTCATCGGCCACATCCCGCGCCATTTCCATGCTGCCCGCCCTGGGCGTCAACACAATATCGGCGCCGAAAGCGGCCATGGTCTGGCGGCGCTCGATGGAAAGATGTTCGGGCATGACCAGGATCATCCTGTAGCCGCGCATGGCTGCGGCCATGGCCAGCGCGATGCCGGTATTGCCGCTGGTGGCCTCGATCAATGTATCGCCGGGCTTGATATCGCCGCGCGCTTCGGCGCGCACGATCATCGATAGCGCGGGACGGTCCTTCACCGAACCCGCCGGGTTGTTGCCTTCGAGCTTGACCAGCAACGTGTTGGACGTCTCTCCGGGGAGGCGCTTCAGCCGCACCAGCGGGGTGTTGCCCACGAAGTCTTCGATGGTCTTGTACATGTTCAATTCTCAGAAATGACCTGGCTCATGCCTTCATTCGCCAAACACCTCGTCTGCCGTCGCCACGGCAGTACCGAGTTTTCCGACCACGATGCCCGCGGCGCGATTCGCCAGCCGCACGCCTTCGACCATGTCGGCACCTGCCGCCATGGCCGCTCCCAGCGCGGCGATCACGGTATCGCCCGCGCCCGACACGTCATACACTTCCTGCGCGCGGGTGCGTTCGTGGTGTGCGCCGCGTGCATCGAACAGGCTCATGCCTTCCTCGCTGCGGGTAACCAGAAGCGCATCCAGATCAAAACTGGCGCGCACCGCGGCGGCCTTGTCGGTCAGTTCGGTTTCGTCTTTCCAGCTGCCCGCCACCTCGCGGAACTCGCCGCGATTGGGTGTAAGCAGGGTCGCGCCGCGATAGCGCGCCCAGTCGTCCCCCTTGGGATCCACCAGCACGGGCTTTCCGGCCGCGTGCGCCAGCGCTATCATGCGCGCGACATGCGTCAGGGCGCCCTTGCCATAATCCGACAGAATGACCACATCACAATCCGGCAGCAGCCCTTCGTACCCTTCCAGTTTTTCTGTCAGGACCGCTTCGCCCGGCACGGTTTCGAAGTCAATCCGCAATAACTGTTGCTGGCGGCCAATGACGCGCAGCTTGATGATCGTGCTGAACGCCGGATCCTCATGCAGCCGGACCTGGAAAGTCTCGCGGCCGAGCAGCGCTGACAGCGCGTGTCCAGCCTCATCCTTTCCCACTACCGACAGCAAGGTGACCTGGGCGCCCAGCGCGGCCGCATTGCGCGCCACGTTGCCTGCGCCGCCGATGCGATCGTCGGTGCGCGATACATGCACCACGGGCACGGGCGCTTCCGGAGAAATGCGCGAGACTTCGCCGAACCAGTAGCGGTCCAGCATCAGGTCGCCGACCACCAGAACCCGTGCGCGCGCGATCGCCTGTCGCAGTGGAGTCATGGTCTGCCGATTGGAAAATACTCGAAGCCCATGTCGCGCATGGCCCGGGGTTCATACAGATTGCGGCCGTCGAAAATCACCGGGTTTTTGAGCAGCGCTTTGAGGGTATCGAAATTCGGGCTGCGGAACACCTTCCATTCGGTCACGATCAGCAGCGCGTCCGCCCCTTTGAGCGCATCCAGCGGACTGTCGACCAGTTGCAGATCGGCGCGTTCGCCATAAATGCGACGGGTTTCCTCCATCGCGGCCGGATCGTAGGCCGACACGCTCGCGCCCATGGCCCACAGGGCTTCCAGCATGGAGCGGCTCGGCGCTTCGCGCATGTCATCGGTGTTGGGTTTGAACGCCAGCCCCCACATCGCGAAACGCCTGCCTTGCAAATTCTTGCCGAAGCGCGCAATCAGCTTGTTGACCAATACCTGCTTCTGCGCGTCGTTGGCGTCTTCCACGGCATCCAGCACGCGTAGCGGAATGCCGTTCTCCTGCGCCGTACGCCGCAGGGCCTGCACATCCTTGGGGAAGCACGAGCCGCCATAACCGCAACCGGCATACAGGAAGTCATAACCGATACGCGGATCGGAACCGATGCCATGGCGCACCTGCTCGATGTCCGCGCCGAGTTTCTCGGCCAGCACCGCCAGTTCGTTCATGAAGGAAATGCGTGTCGCCAGCATGGCGTTGGCCGCGTACTTGGTCAATTCGGCGCTCCGCACATCCATCACCGTCAGGCGCTCGCGGTTGCGCTGGAACGGCGCGTAAAGCTGCCGCAGAATCTGGGTGGCGCGTTCGCTTTCCGTGCCGATGACGATGCGGTCGGGCTTCATGAAATCCTCGACCGCCGCGCCTTCCTTGAGAAACTCGGGGTTGGAGGCGACACAAAATTCAAGCGTCATGCCGCGCCTGGCGAGTTCCTCCTGCAAGGCGGCTTTCACCTTGTCCGCCGTTCCCACCGGAACCGTGGACTTGTCCACAACCAGCTTGAATTCCTTCATGCTCCGGCCAATATTGCGCGCCGCGGCCACCACATATTGCAGATCGGCGGAGCCGTCCTCATCCGGTGGCGTGCCCACGGCAATGAACTGAATCTGGCCGAAATGAACGCTCTCCTCGATGTCCGTGGTAAAAGACAAACGGCCCGCCTCGACGTTGCGTTTGACCATGTCTTCCAGTCCCGGCTCGTAAATCGGGATGCCGCCGTTTTTCAGTGTCTCGATCTTTTTCGGATCCACGTCCAGACACAGCACTTCGTTACCGACTTCCGCCAGACAGGTGCCTGTCACCAGACCCACATAGCCGGTACCAATCACAGTTACTTTCAATTCAAGTCTCCCAAAAGGTTTCTGATCCCGGTATTAGGAAGCATTGCCCATCTTTGCCAATGCATGATCGATCTCGGTATTGATGTCCTGCAAAACAGTTGCAGGATTCGCTGCAGCGGTAATCGGGCGGCCGATTACCAGATCATTCGCGCCCGCACGCAAGGCTTCAAGCGGAGTCATGACGCGCCGCTGGTCGGACATGTCCGAACCTGCACGGTCGGATACCCGGCGTCACCAGGCGGAAATCCGGGCCAAAATGCGCCCGCAGCATCGAGGCCTCCTGCGCCGAGCACACCACGCCATCCAGTTTGCAGCCGTGCGCGAGTCCGGCCAGGCGCAGAACCTGGGCTGCGGGTTCATCATCGATCCCGGTTTCAGCCAGATCGTCGCGACTCATGCTGGTCAGCACGGTCACGGCGATCAGCAGCGGACGCCGTGGCAAGGGCGTCAGCGCCTCCCGCGCCGCCTCCATCATGCGCCGGCCGCCCGAGGCATGAACATTCATCATCCACACCCCCAGACCCGCGGCCGCCCGGCACGCCGCCGCCACGGTATTGGGAATGTCATGAAATTTCAAATCCAGAAACACATCGTAGCCACGCGCAACCAGCGCCCGCACCAGATCGGGTCCGGCCGCGGTGAACAGTTCCTTGCCGACCTTGATGCGGCACAGGGCGGGATCAAGCTGCGCCACCAGAGCCATCGCACCGGCCGCATCCGCGAAATCCAGCGCGACCACGACGCTTGAATGCTTACCGCTCACCCCGCCCCCTACGCTTCGCACTCACGCCGCTCCGGATCGAAGCTGTCCCAGCGCCCACACGCCGGACAACGCCAGAAGAACTGTTTGGCCTTGAAACCGCAACTGCCGCATTGATAACGCATCAGACGCTGGCTGTGCACCTGTACCAGACTTTTTTCCACTTGCAGCAATTCACGCTGCTCAGGCGGCGCATTCATCAACTCGGCCTCGAGCATGCGATCCAGTGTGCGCAGGCAGGGATTGCGCCGCAACTCCTCGCGCGCAAGCTGGTATGCCGTCGCCGCGCCCTCGGTCTCGGAAACGGCCAGGTACAGGGTACTGAACAAATCCTGCGAAGGCTGGCGCGCATACAGCGCGCGCAGCCATTGCACACCGTCTTCAAGCCGCCCGAGCAGCCGGTAGCTGCTCAATACACGATCGACCACCAGCGCCATATGACTGGCGCTCTGCGCTTCCACCAGTTTCCAGTCGGCAATCGCCGCTTCGTGCCGGCCTGCCGCCGAATCCAGATCACCCGCCATCAGATTGGCGCGCACTGACTGCCGATTGGCCTGAAGCGCGGTTTCCAGCAGTCTGGACGCCTCATCCGGATTGCCCCGGGTTGCCTCCTGCAAGGCCAGCTCGCAATGGAAATGCGCGATTTCGGCATTAAGCGGCCTGCTGGTGTCGCTCTCCAGTATCCGGGCCGCATCGATGGCTTTCTGCCAGTCCTTTTCCTGCACAAAAATTTCCAGCAGGAAAGAACGCGCCTGTGCCTGCAGCGGCGTTTCCAGCAAGCGGGTAAACACGCTTTCCGCGCGGTCGAGCAGCCCCGCCTTGAGATAATCCTGTCCCAGCTCGTTCATCGCGCGCAGACGGCTGTCCTCGGCCAGATCTTCGCGATTCAGCAGGTTTTCATGCATGCGAATCGCCCGGTCGAGCTCGCCCCGGCGGCGGAACAATCCCCCCAGCGCAAAGTGAAGATCGATGGTCTCCGGCTCCAGCTTGACGACTTCGAGAAAGGCTTCGATCGCCTTGTCCGGCTGTTCATTGAGCAGGAAATTCAAGCCTCTGAAATAGGAGTTCGGCAGCGCACGCGATTCCGTCACCACCTGTCGAATGTCCACTCTGGCCGCCAGCCAGCCCAGGATGAAGAAGAGCGGAAACACCAGCAGCCACCAGAATTCGAATTCCATGGATCAGAGACTCGATGAAGCGGGACGACGGGGATTGGCGGCTTCCTGCCCCGATGACCGCCGGTACAAGTTGGCCTCACGACGCAAGCGGAACAAGTACGGCAACAGTGCCAGCAAACCCGTCAGGGCGCCCAGCACAAACGCCAGCAGCAGCATGACAATCAATGGCGCCTGCCACGTGTAGCCCAGATAGGAAACAAAAGTAACGAGATGGCTGTTCTTGAGGGCGAAACCCAAAACCAGCAGGAACACCAGCAGTTTGGTCAGCCAGCCGAGATAGGTGAGAACGCTTTTCATCGTTGTTGTTCGCAATGAATCATTTGTCATTCTACCGTCGGGAGCCGGATTCCCAAACGGACATGGCGATCAGCGCCGCCGGATCATGAACGTCGCTTCTCGCCGTGTCCGTTCCCTCACCCCGCCCTCTCCCAGAGGTAGAGGGGGACATTGTGTCACTGCGCGACGTTCACGTTAAAAGAAACGGCGCCTTCCGGCGCCGTTCGCATATTCAATCCAGAGCCTCAAACGTGAAAATCCACCCGATCCCGCAATTCCTTGCCTGCCTTGAAGTGCGGCACATGCTTGGCCATCACTTCCACGCGCTCACCGGATTTCGGGTTGCGGCCCATGCGGGCGGGACGGTAACTCAGACTGAAGCTGCCGAATCCGCGGATTTCAATGCGTTCGCCGCGCGCCAGATTTTTTCCCAGTGCGTCGAGAACGGTCTTCACCGCCAACTCCACATCCGCAAGGGAAAACTGCGGATGCCGCGCCGCGAGTTGGGCGATCAGCTCGGATTTGGTCATTCTGTTATTGCCCGCTCCGATTATTGCTCGGCGTTCTTGTTGTCGAGTTTGGCCTTGAGCAGGGCCCCCAGGTTGGTGGCGCCGCTGGCTGCGGCAGCGGATTCGGCGCTGAATTTCTTCATCGCGACATCCTGCTCATTCACGTCCTTGGCCTTGATCGAAAGGTTGATCACGCGATTCTTGCGATCCACGTTGATGACCATGGCTTCGATTGCGTCGCCTTCCTTGTAGTGGCTGCGCATGTCTTCCACGCGGTCGCGCGAGACTTCGGACGCACGCAGGTAACCTTCCATGTCGCTGTCGAGCTGCACGGTCGCGCCCTTGGCTTCCACGGTCTTGATCGTGCCTTTGACGATGCTGCCCTTCTCGTGGCCGGAAACGAAGCTGTTGAGCGGGTCGCCTTCCATCTGCTTGATGCCCAGCGAAATACGCTCACGCTCCAGGTCGATGCCCAGCACCACGGCCTCGACATCCTGGCCCTTGCGGAAATTGCGCACGGCTTCTTCGCCCGGAACAGTCCAGGACAGATCGGACAGATGCACCAGACCGTCAATGCCGCCCGGCAATCCGATGAACACGCCGAAGTCGGTGATGGACTTGATCGCGCCCGAAACCTTGTCGCCCTTCTTGTGGTTCATGGCAAAGTCTTCCCACGGGTTGGACTTGCACTGCTTCATGCCCAGGGAGATACGGCGCTTGTCCTCGTCGATATCGAGCACCATGACTTCGACTTCGTCACCCAGCTGCACCATCTTGGAGGGGCTGATGTTCTTGTTGGTCCAGTCCATCTCGGACACGTGCACCAGGCCTTCGATGCCGGATTCGATCTCGACGAACGCGCCGTAGTCGGTGAGGTTGGCCACCTTGCCGAACATGCGCGTGCCTTGCGGGTAGCGACGGGCAATGCCGACCCAGGGATCGTCGCCCAACTGCTTGATGCCCAGGGACACGCGGTTCTTCTCGGTGTCGTAACGCAGGATCTTGGCTTCGAGCTCCATGCCGACGCTGACGACTTCGGACGGGTGCTTGACGCGGCGCCAGGCCATGTCGGTAATGTGCAGCAGGCCGTCGATGCCGCCCAGATCCACGAACGCGCCGTAATCGGTAATGTTCTTGACCACGCCCTTGACGATGGAGCCTTCCTTCAGGTTTTCCATCATGGCTTCGCGGTCGGCGCCCATGCTCACTTCCAGCACCGCACGGCGTGACACCACGACGTTGTTGCGCTTGCGGTCAATCTTGATGACCTTGAAGTCCATTTCCTTGTTCTCGAACGGCGTGGTGTCCTTGACCGGACGCATGTCCACCAGCGAACCCGGCAGGAAGGCGCGCAGACCGCCCACCATCACCGTCAGACCACCCTTGACCTTGCCCTGCACCATACCGGTCACGATCCGGCCTTCGTTCATTGCCGCTTCCAGATCCAGCCACGCGGCCAGACGCTTGGCGCGGTCGCGCGAAAGCTTGGTTGCGCCGAAGCCGTCTTCGATCGACTCGATGGCCACGGAAACAAAATCGCCGATCTTGGCTTCGATTTCGCCATGATCGTTCTTGAATTCTTCAATCGGAATCAGGCTCTCGGATTTGAGGCCCGCGTTCACCGTCACGAAATTGGCGTCGATACCGACGATTTCAGCAGTGATGATTTCGCCCTGGCGCATTTCCTGATGGGTGAGGGATTCCTCGAACAGGGCGGCAAAGCTTTCCATGCCAGGGTTTTCCATATTGGAGGGGGCGGGGGCGGTACTTGCAGTAGCTGTAGACATTGGATTTAGAACCTTCAATCCGTCGGTGAGGACGGGGGGTTAGTTGCACAAACCGGCGTCAGCCTTGCGCTACGCCGAACTTTTCATCAATTGCGCGTGGTAGTGATTCAGCACCGCCTGCACCGCCGCTTCGATGCCCATACTCGGTGGTATCGAGCAACAAG
Source organism: uncultured beta proteobacterium (assembly GCA_963726485.1). GTDB lineage: Bacteria > Pseudomonadota > Gammaproteobacteria > Burkholderiales > Thiobacillaceae > Thiobacillus. Next base: position 48,381 of record CAVSCL010000039.1, read on the forward strand.
GCATCCGGAGCGGGTTTGAGCGGCGCCACGGCACGCCCGCTGTCACGCGCATCCCTCGCCCGCATATCGCTGACAAGGGCAGCTAGATTAGCAGACATTCCCTTCCCGATCAACTGCTTATAGCGCCGTTCCGCTCGCGATTCGGCACTGGCGGTGAGGAACACCTTGGCCATCGCGTCCGGGAACACCACGCTCCCCATATCGCGTCCATCCGCCACCAGGCCGGGGGCCTTCCGATAGGCGCGTTGCCGCTCCAGCAAGGCCGCCCGCACCGCAGGCAAGGCCGCAACGACGGACGCGCCCTCGCCCACCGCCTCGGCACGGATGGCATCGGTCACGTTTTCGTTCGCCAGCCACACCGCGCCGTCGTGAAACCCGGCGGGCAGGACGGCGGCGAGCCCGGCCACGCCGAACTCGTCATCCAGCGTCACGCCGTGTTTCATCGCCGACAGCGCCGTCAGCCGGTACAGCGCGCCGCTGTCCAGAAAATGAAAGCCCAGCGCCTGCGCGACACGCTCGGCCACCGTGCCTTTACCGGAAGCGGAAGGGCCGTCGATGGCGAGTACCGGGATCGATGAAATTGCTGTCATGTCGCAGGGTGCGTTCCGCGCACCGTTAAATGTTGATGGTGCGCGGAGCACACCCTACTGCCGTCGCGTAATCGCGGCAAAGCGCTCGAAGTAATCCGGGAAGGTCTTGGCCACACAACCCGGATCGTTGATCCGTACCGGCACGCCGCCCAGGGCCGCCAGCGAAAAACACATGGCCATGCGGTGGTCGTCGTAGGTATCGATGCTGGCATGAGGGGTGAGTTGCACGGGCGGGGTGACGCGAATGAAATCCGCGCCCTCTTCCACCGTGGCCCCCAGCTTGCGCAATTCCGTCGCCATCGCCGCGATGCGATCGGTCTCCTTCACCCGCCAGCTCGCGATGTTGCGCAGGCTCGTCGTGCCCTCGGCGAACAGGGCCAGCACCGCCAGCGTCATCGCGGCATCGGGAATGTGGTTGCAGTCGAGGTCGATCGCATTGAGGCGCCCCGATACCGGGGCGCGCGCCGATATCCAGTTCGGCCCCATCTCGATCTGCGCGCCCATCCGCGCCAGCGCCTCGGCAAAGCGCACGTCGCCCTGCACACTGTCCTGCCCCACGCCTTCGACCCGCACCGGGCCGCCGCCGATGGCGCCCGCAGCCAGGAAATAGGATGCGGACGAGGCATCGCCTTCGACGTAGATTTCGCCCGGGCTTTGATAGCGGCTATCACCCGAAACCGTGAACAGCACGCCAGCCATCCTGCCGCACCGTCACGCCAAAGCGTTGCAGCATCGCCAGCGTGATGCCGATGTAAGGCCTGGAAATCAGCTCGCCCATTACCTCAATCGTGGTTGTTTTCCGGCGCAGCGGCAGGGCCATCAACAAGCCGGTCAGAAACTGGCTCGACACATTGCCGCGCACCTGGGCACGGTCGCCCTGCTCCAGTTTCGGCGGCCGAATATGCAGCGGCGGGTAACCCTCGACGCCCAGATACGTGATGTCCGCGCCGAGTTGGCGCAAGGCGTCGACCAGATCGCCAATCGGCCGCTCGTGCATCCGCGCCACGCCCTTCAGGACGTAATCGCCGTCCGACAAGGCCAGCGCCGCGGTCAAAGACCGGAATGCCGTTCCCGCATTCCCCAGAAAAAGCTCGGCCTGTTTGACCGGAAACACCCCGTCGACACCGGTGATGCGCCAACTGTTGTTGCCGCGGTCTTGCACACCGACGCCCAGGGTGCTGAGCGCCGCCAGCATGACCCGCGTGTCATCGGAATCCAGCAGATCGTGCACCTCGGTCACGGCATTCGACAAAGCGGCGAGCAGCAGCACCCGGTTGGAAATGCTTTTGGAGCCGGGCAGGCGCACGCGCCCTTCCGCACGCGCCAGCCGCCGGCAAATCAAGAAATTCCATCAAGCATCCTGTTTATTCATCCAGTTTTCGCGCGCCTCCCGCGCCCGCGAGAAAATCTTCAACAAGGTATCCCCATCTGCCGCCTCCACCGCCGCGCGAATCTCCTGCAAGACCGCGAGATAGGCATCCAGTCTCAGCCAGCAGCGCATTCCGGTTCGCCAGTGCAATGTCGCGCCACATTTCCGGGCTGAACTGCCCGCAATGCGGGTGAAATCACGGAAACCGCTGGCGGCGAAGCGGAAAAAGGTGTCGCCATCAGCACGCCGCGCCAGTTCGTCCACCAGGGCAAACGCGGCCAGATGCGGCAAATGACTCACCGCGGCAAAGATCGCGGTCGTGCAGCGCGGCGTCCAGCGTTTCCACCTGCGCGCCGGCGGCCTGCCACAAGGCCGTCACCGTCGCCACGGCATCGAGCGCGCGTTTCGGCTCGCGGCGTCAGCACCACTTTCCTGCCCTGGTACAAATCCGCCGCGCGGCCAGCGGGCCCGCTTTGCTCGGAACCCGCAATCGGGTGGCCGGGAACAAAGTCGGCAAAGCGCGCGCCGAGCGCTGCCCGCGCCGCTGCGATGACATTGAGCCTTGGTGCTGCCCGCATCGGTGACGATCGCGCCCGGTTCAAGATGCGGCGCAAGCCTTGCCAGCACCGCCTCCGTCTCGCCCACCGGCATCGCCAGCAGCACGCAATCGGCCTTGCCCGCTTCCGCAAAATCCACAACATGGTCGATCAGTCCGCGCTCGCTTGCGCCATTTGCAGGCTCGCCGCATTGCGTCCCGCGCCCAGCACCTCGCGCACCGCGCCCGCCTGCTTCAAGGCCAGCGCGAACGAGCCGCCGATCAGGCCGACACCGATAATGGCGAGTCGTTCGATAATCACGGCAGACTATCCTTGAGCGCAGACAAGGAAGCGCGCATTTTGCGCTTCCAGCCCGACCGACACACGCAGGAATTCCGGCAGACCGTAATTGGCCACCGGACGCACGATCACGCCGCGCTTCAATAATTCCGAATTTATCCGCGCGGCATCCCCCACCTTCGCCAGCAGAAAATTCCCTTTGGATGGCACATGCTCCAGCGCCCAGTGCCGACAATCCCCGCGCAAGTTGCGCCATGCCCGCCGTATTCAGCGCATCGCTTCGCGCCAGAAAATCCGTGTCATCCAGCGCCGCTTCCGCCGCCGCCAGCGCAGGCAGATTGACGTTGAAGGGGTGGCGCACCCGGTTCAGAAGGTCAATCACCGCCGGATCGCCCAGCCCATAGCCCACGCGCAGTCCCGCCAGCCCATAGGCTTTCGAGAACGTGCGCGTGATCAGCAGGTTGGGAAAACGCGCCAGCCACGGCACCGTGTCACACCGATCCTCTGGCGGCAGATATTCACCGTAGGCCTCATCCAGCACCACCAGCACCTGCGCCGGCACCTCGTTCAGAAACGCCTCGATCTCCGCCCACGGCAGGAAGGTTCCGGTCGGATTATTCGGATTCGCAATCCACACCACCCGCGTGTCATCGCGGATGGCGGCAAGCATCGCCGACGGGTCGTGGCCGTAATGCAGCGCCGGAGTCTCGATTCCCGCCGCACCCGCCGTCAGCGTCGCAATCGGATACACCGCAAAGGCGTGACGCGAATACACCGCTGAGGTACCCGGCGACAGGAATGCCCGCGCCGCCATATCCAGCACATCGTTCGAGCCATTGCCCAGCACGATTTGTCCGGGTGACACACCGAGCTTGCCGCACAGCTTCGACTTCAGCGCAAAGCCCGCGCCGTCCGGATACAGCGCAATGTCATGCAAGGCTTCCTGCGCCGCTGCCAAACCCCTGGGGCTCGGCCCCAGCGGATTTTCGTTCGACGCCAGCTTGACGATGTCGGATTCGGCGAGGCCGAGTTCACGCGCCAGTTCGGAAATCGGCTTGCCGGGCTGATAGGGTGCAATGGCGCGCACATGTGAAGGCGCAAGATCACACGGATTCATGTCAGAGACTGGCTTGGGGATAGGAGCCGAGTATTTTCAGGAAAGCGGCACGCTTCCCGATCTCTGCCAGCGTGGCGGAGAGTTTCGCGTCTTCGCGATGCCCTTCACAGACCACAAAAAACAGGTATTCCCAGTTGGCCGAGCGCGCGGGGCGGGATTCGAGCTTGCTCATGGAGATGCCTGCATCCGCCAGCGGTTGCAGCAGTTTGACGATGGCGCCGGGCTGATTGTGCGCGCCCATGACAAAAGAGGTTTTATCACAACCGGAAGGCGCGGCGTCATGGGGGGCGAGGACGAGGAAGCGTGTGGTGTTGCTGGCTTCGTCCTCGACCCGGGTCGCGACGATGTCGAGGCCATACAACTCGGCGGCCATTTCGCTGCCCAGGGCGGCGGCATCGGGTTCCTGCGCCGCGCGCTGTGCGCCCTCGCTGTTGCTGACGACGCTGATGCGTTCGGCATGAGGCAGATGCCGGTTGAGCCACTGCTGACACTGGGCAAGCGACTGGGCGTGGCCGTAGACGCGGTGGATGCCATCGCTCGGCGTTGGGCTCGAGCGTTTGCTCCCCTCACCCGCAAGGGGTACGCCGGCGGATCCCCGCTGCTGCGCGCGACCCTTCCGCAGCCCCGCTTGCGGGGAGGGGGCGCTTGCGCATCAGATTCTGATGAATCGGCAGCATCACCTCGCCGCAGATTTTCAGCGGGCTGGTGACAATCAGATCCAGGGTTCGCGAGATCACGCCCTCGGTGGAGTTTTCCACCGGCACCACGGCAAAGTCGGCGCGTCCGGTTTCGACCGACCTGAAAGCAGGCGTCGATATCGGCTTCGGGCAGAGCGGTAGTTTCATGGCCGAAGTGCTTGTGAATACGGCGGCCTGGCTGAAGGTTCCGGCAGGGCCGAGATAGGCGATGCGGAGGGTCTGTTCCAGCGCACGGCAGGCGGACATGATTTCGCGGAACAGGCGCTCGACCGTTTCGTCCTCGAAGCGGACCGGGATTGGCGTCGCGTCAGGCGCCGCACGATCTGGGCTTCGCGTTCGGGCCGGTAGATCATCTCGCCATTCTTGGTGCGCCCCACTTCCTGCGCGATGCCGGCACGCTCGGACAACAGCTTGCAGGAGCTCGTCGTCGAGCGTGTCGATGCGCGCGCGCAGTTGCTTGAGCGGGTCGTCCACGTGGTTTATTCCGCCGGCAGATAACGCACGACAAGCACGCCGCTGATGGCGGCCAGTTGCAGCAATGACCTCATCGTTCACCACGCTGTCCACATCCACCAGCGTATACGCCATGTCGCCCTTGGACTTGTTGACCATGTTGTGGATGTTGAGACCGCGCCGCTGCCAGCGCGGAAGAAATCTGTCCCACCATGTTGGGCACGTTGGCGTTGGCGATCGCCAGCCGGTAAGCCGGATTCGCGCGCCATGCTGACATTGGGGAAGTTGACCGAGTTGAGGATGTTGCCGTTTTCCAGATAATCGGCAAGCTGCTCGGCCACCATCACCGCGCAGTTTTCCTCGGCTTCCTCGGTGGACGCGCCCAGGTGCGGCAGCGCGACAACCTTGGCGTGGCCCTTGAGCGCATTCGCCGGGAAGTCGCAGATATAGGCGTGCAGCTTGTTGGCGTCGAGCGCCTCGATCACGGCGGCGTTGTCGACCACGCCTTCGCGCGCGAAATTCAGCAGCACCGCGCCGGGACGCATCACGCCGATGCGCTGGGCGTTGATGAGGTTGCGCGTCGCATCCAGCAGCGGCACGTGCAGCGAAACGAAATCGGCCATGACGCAGCACGTCTTCCACGTTCTCGGCTTTCTTGACCTGCGACGGCAGGCGCCAGGCGGCATCGACCGTGATCGCGGGGTCGAAGCCGACCACGTTCATGCCGAGCTTGATCGCCGCCTCGGCGACATAGGAGCCGATGGCGCCCAGGCCGATCACGCCCAGCGTGCGGCCGCGGCAGTTCGGTGCCGGCGAAGTGCTTCTTGCCGGCTTCGGTCGCCTTGTGCATCTCGTCGTCGGTGCCGGACAGGCCCTCGACGAACTTCAGCGCGGGCACGATGTTGCGCGCGCCCATCAGCATGCCGGCGATGACCAGTTCCTTCACCGCGTTGGCGTTGGCGCCCGGCGCATTGAACACCGGCACGCCGCGCTCCGACAGCTTCTTCACCGGGATGTTGTTGGTGCCGGCACCGGCACGCGCGATCGCCCGCACCGCTGGCGGGAATCTCCATCTCGTGCATGTTGGCCGAGCGCACCAGGATGCGCGTCCGGTTCGGCGACATCGCCGCCGACGACGTAGTGCTTGCGGCAGACGCGCCAGACCGCGCGCGGAAATGGCGTTGAGGGTGAGAATCTTGCGCGGCTTAGCCATGGTTTTTCTCGAATTCCGCATGTAGTCGACCAGCGCACGCACGCCCTCGATCGGCATGGCGTTGTAGATCGACGCGCGCATGCCGCCGACCGAGCGGTGGCCCTTCAGTTGCACCAGGCCGCGCGCCTTGGCGCCCTTGAGGAAGTCCTCGTCGAGCGCGGCATCCTTCAGCGTGAACGGCATGTTCATGCGCGAGCGGTTGTCCTTCGCCACCGGCGAGGCGTAGAAACCGGCTGGCATCGAGCGCGTCATACAGCAGGTCGGCCTTGTCGCGCGTTGGTCTTTTCCATCGCGGTCAGACCGCCGCTCGCCTTCAGCCACTTGAACACCAGTCCCGCCGATGTACATGGCGAAGGTGGGCGGCGTGTTGTACATCGACTCGTTGTCGGCGTGGGTCTTGTAGTCGAACATGGTCGGCGTGCCCGGCACGGTCTGGCCGATCAGGTCGTCGCGCACGATGACGATGGTCAGTCCGGCCGGGCCGATGTTCTTCTGCGCACCGGCGTAGATCAGGCCGAATTTCGACACATCGATCGGGCGCGACAGGATGGTGGACGACATGTCCGCCACCAGCGGCACGTCGCCGGTCTCCGGCGTCCAGAAGATTTCCACGCCGCCGATGGTTTCGTTCGGCGTGTAATGCACATAGGCCGCATCGGTGTCCAGCTTCCAGGCATCGACTGCGCCGGCGCGTAGCTGAAGTTCTTGTCCTCGCTGCTCGCCACCACATTCACCGTCGCCGAATTTCTTCGCTTCCTTGATCGCCTTCTTCGACCACTCGCCGGTGTTCAGGTAATCCGCGCCGGCTTTGCCGCGCAGCAGGTTCATCGGCACCATCGCGAACTGCGCGGAGGCGCCGCCCTGCAGGAACAGCACCTTGTAGTTGGCGGGAATGCCCATCAGCTCGCGCAGGTCGGCTTCGACCTGCGGCGGCGATGCCCATGAATTCCTTGCCGCGATGCGACATTTCCATCACCGACATGCCGCTGCCGTGCCAGTCGACCAGTTCGGCCTGCGCCTGCTGCAACACTTCTTTCGGCAGCACTGCCGGGCCGGCGCTGAAGTTGTAAATCGTCATGCTTTATCTCCTCATTCCTCTTCGTTGTCGGATTCAGCCACTTTTTCCAGGCCGGCCAGTTTCTCGCCCTTGTCCAGATTCATCAGCGTGACGCCCTGCGTCGCGCGGCCCATCTCGCGGATCTCCTTGACGCGGGTGCGGATCAGCACGCCGCCGGTGCTGATCAGCATGATTTCGTCGTCCTGCTTCACCAGCGTGGCGGCAACCACCTTGCCGTTGCGCTCCGTGGTCTGGATCGCGATCATGCCCTGCGTGCCGCGCCCGTGGCGGGTGTATTCGGTGATCGGCGTGCGCTTGCCGTAGCCGTTCTCGGTCGCGGTCAGCACGACTCTGTTCTCGTTCTCGGCCACCAGCAGCGAAATCACCTTGCTGCCCTTGGCGCAGTTTCATGCCGCTCACGCCGCGCGCGGTCGCGGCCCATCGGGCGCACGTCGTTCTCGTCGAAGCGCACCGCCTTGCCGCCGTCGGAGAACAGCATCACGTCGTGCTTGCCGTCGGTGAGCGCGACGCCGATCAGGAAATCGCCCTCGTCCAGATCGATCGCGATGATGCCGGCGGTGCGCGGGCGCGAGAACTCGGACAGCGGGGTCTTCTTGACGATGCCGTTGGAGGTGGCCATGAAGACGTAATTGTCGTCGTCGAAGTCCTTGACCGGCAGCAGCGCGTTGATCTTTTCGCCGTCCTCCAGCGGCAGCAGATTGACGATCGGCTTGCCGCGCGAGATGCGGCTGCCCTGCGGCACGTCGTAGACCTTGAGCCAGTACACGCGGCCGCGGTTGGAGAAGCACAGGATGTAGTCGTGGGTGTTGGCGATGAACAGGTTCTCGATGAAGTCGTCTTCCTTGGTGCCCGCTGCCTGCTTGCCGCGTCCGCCGCGCTTCTGCGCGCGGTAGTCGTCCATCGGCTGCGACTTCATGTAGCCGCCATGCGACAGCGTGACCACCATGTCTTCCGGCGCGATCAGGTCTTCCATGCGACATGTCCTGCGCATTTTCGACGATGTCTCGAGCGGCGCTTGTCGCCGAACTGTTCCTGAATCTGCGCCAGTTCCTCGCGGATGATCTGCGTGATGCGCTCCGGCTTGGCGAGAATGTCGAGCAGGTCGGCGATCTTGTCCATCACTTCCCGGTATTCGCCGACGATCTTGTCCTGCTCCAGACCGGTCAGGCGCTGCAGCCGCATTTCCAGAATGCGCTGCGCCTGGACCTCGGACAGGCGATAGCCGTCGGCGTGCAGGCCGAACTCCGGCGCCGATGTTCACCGGGCGCGAGAAATCGGGATCGACGCGCGCCAGCATGTCTTCCACCAGCGCCGACCGCCAGGCGCGGCCCATCAGGCGCTCCTTGGCATCGGCGGGCGTCTCCGCCGCCTTGATCAGCGCGATGATCTCGTCCACATTGGACAGCGCCACCGCCAGACCTTCGAGGATATGGCCGCGTTCGCGCGCCTTGCGCAGTTCGAATATCGTGCGGCGCGTGACGACTTCGCGGCGATGGCGCAGGAACGCGTCGAGCATTTCGCTTGCAGGTTGAGCAGGCTGGGCTGGCCGTCGATCAGCGCCACCATGTTCATGCCGAAGGTGTCCTGCATCTGCGTCTGCTTGTACAGATTGTTCAGGATCACGTCGGCGTTCTCGCCGCGCTTCAGCTCGATCACCGACGCGCATCCCGGACTTGTCCGATTCGTCGCGCAGGTCGGAAATGCCTTCGATCTGCTTCTCGCGCACCAGTTCGCCGATCTTGATCAGCAGGTTGGCCTTGTTCACCTGATAGGGCAGCTCGTCGATGATGATGGCCTGCTTGCCGCCGCCCTTGCTCGATATCCTCGAAGTGGCAGGTGGCGCGCATCACCACGCGGCCGCGGCCGGTGCGGTAGCCTTCGCTGCACGCCGGACAGGCCGTAGATGATGCCCGCGGTCGGGAAATCCGGCGCCTGGACGATGTCGATCAGCTGCTCGATATCGATCTCGGGATCGTCCAGCAGCGCAAGACAGCGCGCTGCAGACATCGGTCAGATTGTGCGGCGGAATATTGGTCGCCATGCCCACCGCGATACCGGAAGAACCGTTGATCAGCAGGTTGGGGAATCTGGCCGGCAGCACCAGCGGCTCGTGCTCGGAGCCGTCGTAGTTCGGGCCGAAATCGACCGTTTCCTTGTCCAGATCGGCGAGCAGTTCGTGCGCGATCTTCGCCATGCGGATTTCGGTGTAACGCATCGCCGCCGCGTTGTCGCCGTCCACCGAGCCGAAGTTGCCCTGGCCGTCGATCAGCGGATAGCGCAGCGAGAAATCCTGCGCCATGCGCACGATGGTGTCGTACACCGCCGTGTCGCCGTGCGGGTGATACTTACCGATCACGTCGCCGACGATACGCGCCGATTTCTTGTAGGCCTTGTTCCAGTCGTTGGACAGCTCGTGCATCGCGAACAGCACGCGGCGATGCACCGGCTTCAGGCCGTCGCGCACATCGGGCAGCGCGCGCCCCACGATCACGCTCATCGCGTAATCGAGATAGGAGTGGCGCATCTCCTCTTCGAGGCTGACCGGGAGGGTTTCTTTGGCGAAGGATTCCATGGACTTGCTTGGACAGGCTTAAAGTCGGCAATTTTAGCATGGCGGCGAAGTCCGGCCGCCCTTTGCCATTCCCCGCGCAAACGGTGAAAATGCTGCCACCATGAAACAAGCCGCCGATCTCCTTGTCCTGCCGCGCTGGGTCATTCCGGTCGCTCCCCCGGGGGCGTCGCTGGCTGACCATGCCGTGGTGGTGAAAGACGGAGCGATTCTCGACGTGCTGCCCGCGGTTCAGGCGCGCGCGCGCTACCTGGCCTCCGAGGTGGTCGACTTGCCGGGACAGGCCCTGATCCCCGGTCTGGTCAATCTGCATGGCCACGCCGCCATGACCCTGCTGCGCGGCTACGCAGACGATCTGCCGCTGATGCAGTGGCTTTCCGATTACATCTGGCCTGCCGAGAAGAAGCATGTGTCGGAAGCGTTTGTCCGCGATGGCACCCTGCTCGCGGCGGCCGAAATGCTCTGCGGCGGCATCACCTGCTGCAATGACATGTATTACTTCCCGCAGGCGGCGGCCGAGGCGTTCCTGAGCGCGGGGATGCGCGCGACGCTGGGCATGATCGTGCTGGAATTTCCCAGCGCCTACGCCAGCGACGCGGACGATTACCTCTCCCGCGGCCTGCATATCCGCGACACGCTCAAGGACGAAGCACTGCTGTCGTTCAGCTTTGCCCCGCACGCGCCCTACACGGTCTCGGACCGCACCTTCCGCCGCATCGGCACCCTGACCGAGCAGCTTGGCCTGCCCATCCACATCCATGTCCACGAAACCCTGGACGAAATCCGCGACAGCCTGACCCAGCATGGCGTGCGCCCGCTGGAGAGGCTGGCCCGGCTGGGACTGCTGGGGCCCAATTTCATCGGCGTGCATGCGGTGCATCTGGATGACGCCGAAATCGACACCCTGGCACAATACAACTGCCACGTGGCGCATTGCCCCAGTTCCAACCTGAAACTCGCTTCCGGGATTGCGCCGGTGGCGCAACTGATTCTGGCGGGGGTCAATGTGGGACTCGGCACCGACGGCGCAGCGAGCAATAACCGGCTGGATCTGTTCGCCGAGATGCGGCTTGCGGCCCTGCTTGCGAAAGCAGCCGGTAATAACGCCGCCGTCCTGCCCGCGGAAGCCGCGTTACGCGCCGCGACCCTCAATGCCGCCCGTGCGCTGAATCTCGACAGCCAGATTGGCAGCCTCGTCCCCGGCAAACGTGCCGACATGGTGGCGGTCGATTTGAACGCCTTGCACCACCAACCGGTCTATGATCCGGTGTCGCATCTGGTCTATGTCGCCGGGCGCGAGGATGTCACCCATGTCTGGGTCGATGGCCAGCCAAGGGTGCGGAATCGTCGCCTGGTCAGCCTGGACAATGATGACCTGAGCGCCCGCGCCGCCTACTGGCACACAAAACTTGCCCCTCACCCCAACCCTCGTCAATCGGGTTGGGCTCAGCCACATCCCCCTCTCCCGCAAGCGGGAGAGGGCGGGGTGAGGGAAGCGGGCGAGGGAGCGAACGTGAACCCCAAACCGATTTATAAGGAACCAACATGAGCAACGTGGACGCCGCCGAAATCCAGAAATTCTCCGAACTTGCCCACCGCTGGTGGGATCCCAATTCCGAGTTCAGGCCGCTGCATGAAATCAACCCGCTGCGCCTGAAATGGATCGACGGCATGGCGGCAATTGCCGGGAAGAAAGTGCTCGACATCGGCTGCGGCGGCGGCATTCTGGCCGAAGCGATGGCCGGGCTGGGGGCCGAGGTCACCGGCATTGATCTGTCTGAAAAGGCGCTCAAGGTCGCCAGGCTGCACCTGCTTGAATCCGGACAGAAGGTCGATTACCGCCTGATCGCGGCGGAAGATCTCGCGGCTGAAATGGCGCAACAATTCGATGTCGTCACCTGCATGGAAATGCTCGAACACGTACCCGATCCCGCCTCGATCGTCGCAGCCTGTGCCAGGCTCGTCAAACCCGGCGGCTGGGTGTTTTTCTCCACGCTCAATCGCAATGCCAAGAGCTACCTGCTTGCCGTCATCGGCGCCGAATATATCCTGAAACTGCTGCCGCGCGGCACGCACGACTACGCCAAGTTCATCCAGCCGGCCGAACTCGCCCGCATGGCGCGCGAAGCCGGGCTGGAAGTGACCGAACTCATCGGCATGAGCTACAACCCGCTGACCAAAATCTACCGGCTGGAAGCCGACACCGACGTGAATTACCTGGTGGCGACGCGCCGTGAAGCCTGACTCCCTCTCCCCGCCCTCTCCCGGCTCCGCTACCCTCACCCCAACCCTCCCCCAGAGGGGGAGGGAGCAAACGTCAAGCCCAAATCGATTGACGGGCGAGGGGGACAAAGCGCCGCTGCGCGGCGATGTGTCAATTCGTGCCGTCCTGTTCGATCTGGACGGCACGCTGATCGACACCGCGCCCGATCTCGGCTACGCGCTCAACCTGCAACGCAGCCGCCACGGGCTTCCGGCCCTGCCCGACGACATCATCCGCCCCCAGGCCTCGCACGGCGCGCGCGGCCTGCTTGGCGTCGGCTTCGACCTGCATCCGGATGATCCGCGCTTCGCCTCGATGCGCGAGGAATTTTTGCTGCTTTACAGCGAAAACATCTGCCGCCGTTCGCGGCCCTTCCCCGGTATTCTCGACCTGCTGGGCGGGCTCGAAAGCCGCGAACTTGCCTGGGGCGTCGTCACCAACAAACCCGCGCGTTTCACCGAGCCGCTCCTGTCCATCCTCGACCTGGCCGAGCGCGCCACCTGCATCATCTCCGGCGACACCTGCCGCGAACCCAAGCCCCACCCTGCCCCCTTGCTCGCCGCCGCCGCGCAATGCAGCGCCGCCCCGGAGCAGTGTCTCTACGTCGGCGATGCCGCGCGCGACATCGAAGCCGCCACCGCCGCCGCCATGCCCGCCCTGGTTGCCGCCTGGGGCTACATCGACAGCGCCGACCAGCCGCACACCTGGGGCGGGCACGCGATCATCCGCACCCCTGGCGAGATATTGAACTTTCTGTAATTTCCCCGGACAAACCCGGGTAAACTACACACTGTTCCGTAGTTGCGTTCTTTAAATCCAATGGGGGCGACCTGGCTTCGACGTGGGTCGCGAAGCAGCGTAGGGCATACCGAGGGTCAGAGCACCTCGTAAATCCAACTGAAAACTTTTAGTCGCAAACGACGAAAACTACGCCCTGGCCGCTTAAGGCCAGGACTCACACCGGATCGTTCATGGGCCGGGCCGACGCAAGTCGACAGTGAGTTAATTTACATGAAATCGCGTTTACTCGGGTCGCTTGAGTAAAGGCTAAATCAAGGCGACTCGGCGAAATTCAGCCTGTTCGGCAGGCGTAATCAAGCTTAAAGCAGAAAAATACCGAACTAAGTATGTAGAACTGCCTGTGTAGGGCTTGCGGACGCGGGTTCGATTCCCGCCGCCTCCACCATTCAACGATCCAAACAAGTCCAGAAACATCCTCAAACCCGCCTGAGTGCGGGTTTTTTATTGATTCCAAGAGCAGCCGGGCCATGCGCTGATATCGTCGCATCCAGGCCTTCCGTACAAACAATCGCTCAGTGCCAACGTCGCACTCCGTAGCCAAAAGCCGGCAAATCGGGTGCGCGTGATCGGGTGTCGCTGACGATCGATCACGACACGACACAAGTGATGGAGATCACCGGGCTATCCATGGCCGCGCGCGCAAGTCGTGGTCGATCCGGCCGAAGCGGAGAAGGCCTTGCGCTTGCTCATGCTGAAGTATCCGCAGCAGGCCTCCATACCCTTGCCGATGCCGACCCCGGTGGACGTCCGCATATTCCGCGCGACCCCGCTGGTGATCTCCGTGCTCGACTACTCCAAGGGCTTCGCAGACACCGATCTCGTCACCTGCCAGGGGCGTTTTCCGCAGCGAGCAAGGGCAAACAAGTGGTAAAGAGGCCCGACACCGCGTTGCGGCAAGCCGCGCCAGTCCACTTCAACTCCACATCGCCTTCATCTTTGCAAGCAGTGCAACCGCTTCGGGGGGCGGCGCACTGCTTGAAGCGGCCTGGGCCGCGACGGCCTCCGGCCACACCCTGGTCTCGAAGAGATTCGCCAGGCCGGGCGGAATAAACCGCGTCCTGCCCGCATAGACATGGCGGTCGCCGTAGCCCTGCTGCTGGGTGACGTAGAAGCGCTGCGGCACGACGATTTGCAGGTGATCCTTGGCGCGCGTCAGCGCCACGTACAGCAGCCGCCGTTCTTCCTCGATCTCCTGCGGGCTGCCGGTCGCGAGGTCGGAGGGGATGCAGCCGTCGACCGCATTCAGCAGGGTCACCGCGCTCCATTCCTGCCCCTTGGCGGAGTGGATGGTCGAGAGGATCAGATAGTCCTCGTCGCGCAGGGGCACGCCCGCCTCGTCGCTGGTGGCGTCGGGCGGGTCGAGCGTCAGCTCGGTGAGGAAGCGCTGGCGCGAGGGATAGGTGCGGGCGATCTGCTGCAGCTGGGTGATGTCGCCCTGGCGCACGGCCGCGTCGTCGTACAGGCGCTCCAGATGGGGTGCGTACCAGGCTTCGATGGTCTCGAATTCGCTCGGCCACGGCAGCTCGCGGTTGTGAGCGCGTCGACCAGTCGCCAGGAAATCCTGCCATGCAACGGCGGCGGCGGCCGGCACGCGCGACTCGCGCAGGGCCATCGCCACGTCCTGCACCGCGGCGAGCTGGTCGAGCACCTGCGCCGCCGTCTTCGGCCCGATGCCCGGCATCAATTGCAGCACGCGGAAACCCGCGACGCGGTCGCGCGGGTTTTCGATCCAGCGCAGCACCGAGAGCACGTCCTTGACGTGGGCGGCCTCGAGGAACTTGAGCCCGCCGAATTTCACGAAGGGAATGTTGCGCCGGGTCAGTTCGATTTCCAGCGTCGCGCTGTGGTGCGACGCGCGGAACAGCACCGCCTGTGCCTTGAGGGCGATGCCGGCCTCGCGCCGCGCCAGCACTTCCTCGCACCACGAACGCGGCCTGGTCGCTCTCGTCGCGCACGCTCACCAGCTGCGGCCGCTCGGCCGACGCGCGCTCGCTCCACAGCGACTTGCCGTAGCCCTCGCTGGCGCGGCTGATCACGCCGTTCGCGGCGGCGAGGATCGGCTGCGTGGAACGGTAGTTGCGCTCCAGCGTGACGATGCGGGCGGGGGGCGTGAACTGCGCGGGAAAGTCGAGAATGTTGCGCACCGTCGCGCCGCGAAACGCGTAGATCGACTGCGCGTCGTCGCCGACCACCGTCACGCCGCGGCCGTCGGGCCTGAGCGCGAGCACGATGCTCGCCTGCAGCGCGTTGGTGTCCTGGTATTCGTCCACCAGAACATGACTGAAGCGCGCGCCGATCTCGCCTGCCAGCGCGGCCTCCGCCGCCATCTGTGCCCAGTACAACAGCAGGTCGTCGTAGTCGAGCACGTGCTGCGCCTGCTTCGCCTCGACGTAGGCGAGGAACAGGCGCTTCAACTGGTCTTCCCATTCGATGCACCAGGGATAGCGGCGCTGCAGGACATCGCCCAGCGGGGCGAGCGTGTTGACCACGGCGGAGTAGATGGCGAGGCAGGTGTTCTTGCGCGGAAAGCGCTTGGCGGTGTCGGCGAGGCCGAGTTCGTGCCGCACCAGGTTCAACAGGTCGGCGGAGTCCTCGCGATCGTGGATGGTGAAAGCCGGGTTGAGGCCGATGCGCGACGCGTATTCGCGCAGCAGGCGCGCGCCGATGCTGTGGAAGGTGCCCGCCCAGGCGAGCTTCGCTCCCGCGAGTCGCGGACGGCCCACGGCGGCCTGGCGCACGATGCGCTCCGCGCGCCGGGCCATTTCCTCCGCCGCGCGCCGCGAGAAGGTCAGCAGCAGGATCGCCCCGGGGTCGGCGCCGTGCGCGACGAGATGCGCCACGCGGTGCGCCAGGACGTTGGTCTTGCCCGAGCCCGCGCCGGCGATCACCAAGCAGCGGGCCGGCGGTCTCGCCGCTCGCCACGCCGTGCTCCACGGCGCTGCGCTGCTCGGGGTTCAGGCGGGCGAGATAGGCGTGCGGCGTCGGCCTCCGGGGCGGCTTCGCGGGCGGGATCTGACTACGGTTTGCATGCTGTATTTTTATACAGTACCGCGGCCGTGGCAAGCCGGCGTGTCAGGGCGCGTCGATCGGCACAAGGCAGGCCGCAACATCGTTGCGCGCATTGCTGACCACCGGGCTGACTGGGTAGTAGCGCATCTCCTGCGCCGGCACCGCAGGGGGCAGTTCCTTCGACCCGGCGGCGAGCCACGCATCGTAGTCGCCCGGAGCCACAATCAGCGGCATGCGGTCATGCAATTCGGCGATCAGGGCATTAGCGTTGACCGTGACGATGGTGCAGCTTTCCACCGTCTGGCCGTTTGGGTCCGTCCAGCGCTCCCATAGTCCCGCCATGCCGAACAAGGCCTGGTCGCGCAGGCGGATGCAGTAGGGCTGCTTGCGCCCCGCGACTGCCTTCCATTCGTAGAAGGCATCCGCGGGAACCAGGCAGTGGCGGTGGCGATACGCGTTGCGGAAAGCGGGCTTGTCGCCGAGCGTCTCTGCGCGGGCGTTGATGAGCTTCATGCCGATGCTCGCGTCCCTGGCCCACGACGGAATCAGGCCCCATTTGACCCAGGCCAGTTCCCTGCCCTGCTCCGTCTCGCGCACCACCGGGATGGTCTGGCTGGGGGCGATGTTGTAGTGCGGCGGGACGTCCGCCGCCCACGCCAATCCGAATCGCTCGGCGATCACAGCGGGAGGGGAAGTCAGGGCGTAGCGTCCGCACATGGTGCCAGTCTAGCGGAAGGAACAGCGTCCCGAACCACCGGCCGGCCTCAATCCGTGAACGGCTATTTTCGACGCCTGGCAGCAATCGCCATCCTCATCGCAGATGGCCGGAATTCGGCCTTATGTAACGCTTTGCATAATCGGCCAAAGTGGCGATCAAAAAGGGGGGCGTCAGGTTGGGCGGCAACGGCAAAAGGCAAGACCCCATGTTCTCTGGCTTACGGTCGCAGCGGCCATTTTCCGCAACGCCTGGTGCGGCGCTATATCGAAGCCGCTTTGGACTCGGGTGGTGCCGGCGGGGGGAGAGATCCCTTATTTGAGCAGGAACAGCAGCTTTTCGTCTCCAACTTCGATTACATCGTTGGGCGTCAGAGGCTGAGGTTGCAGACCGATGGATTTGCCATTCAGGCGTGCCGGTTTTTTCCCCTCGACATGGGTGATGAAATAGCCGTGCGGACGGACATTGATCACGGCAACCTGTTTTCCCGGTGTGCCAAAGGTATGCAGCACCCGGGACAATTCGACTACCTTGCCGGGATGGGTGCCATTGAACACACGGACCAAGCCCGTGCGGGCGCCGGCTCTGAAGCGGTGCTCTTTTCTTGCCGTCGCCAGCCCGTAGGCGCCAACGGGTTGAGCGGTCGCACCGCCTTCCGGGGCAGACGCCTGAATGATCATCGTTCTGTCGAAACTGGGGCCATCGATGGCTCTGTGGTTGCGGTAGCGAATCTGGACGTCGGCAATTTCGATGACATCGTCATTTTGCAGGATGTGTCGGGCGATGGCCTGGCCATTCACCCGCGTGCCATTGGTGCTGCCCAGGTCCTCCAGGATGTCATCGTTGCCGACCGAAGAGATGCGGGCATGTGACCGGCTGACCCCGGGGACGGCGAGGCACAGGTCACTGTCGGCCAGGCTGCCGATCGTGAGGCTGGACTCGTCGAGGAAGCGGGTCTCGATGACCGCACCGTTTTGACTGACGATTAGTTTCGCCATGCGGGATTAGCGTCCGAATAGCCAGGCGAAGAAACCCTTCTTCTTTGCGTCTGGCGTGGTTTGCGACCTGACTTTTGCCAGGATCACGGAAATATTGTCATCACCACCATTGTCGTTGGCGATCATGACCAGTTGGCTGGCGGCAAGCGGCAAATTGGCCTGGAGCGAATCGAGCACCAGTTCGATATCCGTGTTGTCGACCATGTCGTTCAGACCATCCGAGCAGACCAGATAGATATCGCCAGGCAGGGCCTCACGCTCATCCAGCGTGACCTCCACCTCGGCTTGCAGGCCCAGCCCGCGCGTCACCAGGTGGCGGTTGTGCGAAGTCGCCGCAGCCTCGGCGCTGAGAATTCCCTGGTCGATCTGTTCCTGCAGCAAGGAATGGTCATGCGTCATCAATTCCAGGCGGTTCGCGCGCAGGCGATAGATGCGTGAATCGCCGACATGCGCCAGCGTGACCCTATTATTCCGAAACAGCAGAAGCGCCAGGGTTGAACCCATGGCCTGGTCATGACTGTCGTGAACACGCTGTGCGCGTTGCTGGCCTTCCAGATAAATCGCGTGATTGGCCTGTTTCACGACATTTTCAACAACGGTCGCAACGTCACTGCCGTTGTTGGGTTTGCCCTGCAATTCCCGGGTCAATCCGTCCACGATGATTTGCGTGGTCAGGCGACTGGCCACATCGCCGGATTGGTAGCCCCCCATACCGTCAGACAGGACCAGCAGGCCCAGATCACTGACCGTGGCAATGCTGTCCTCGTTCAGGCTGCGGAGGATGCCCGGGTCGGTCTTGGCGGCGATTTCAAGTGAAAGGGAGGTGCTGGGTGCGACGCTTGGCAAAATGATATCCCCTTGTTGTTATACTTCTCTTGAAGAATTCTCTCACCAGGAATTGCCCCAAAGCAAGCCGCCCGCCCACTCCACTGCATGCTCAGCCAAACCAAAATCGGTCGTTATGAAGTGGTGTCCACACTTGGGCAGGGTGCGATGGGAACAGTTTATAAGGCGGTTGATCCGCTGATTGAGCGTCCGATCGCCATCAAGACGATCAACCTCAACCTTTCAAAAGAAGAACGCGCCGAGTTCGAGGAGCGCTTCTATCGTGAGGCCAAATCTGCGGGTCGCCTGAGCCACCCCAATATCGTCACCATTTATGACGTGGGCGAGACCGACGACATCGCCTATATCGCGATGGAATACCTGGAAGGCGAGTCGCTGCGCGAGATGCTCGACTCCGGCGTGGTACTGCCGATAGAGATGATCTGCAGAATCGTGAGCCGCATTGCGAATGGGCTCAACTACGCACACGAAAAGCATGTGGTGCACCGCGATATCAAGCCTGCGAACATCATGGTCACGTCCAATCGCGACGTCAAAATCATGGATTTCGGTATTGCCCAGATTCCTGCGGGTTCACGCACGCAGCTGGGCACCGTGCTGGGCTCGCCCAAGTACATGGCCCCGGAGCAGGTGGCGAGCCAAGCCACGGATGGCAGGACCGACATATTTGCGCTGGGGGTGGTGCTGTACGAAATGCTGACCGGGACGACGCCTTTCAATGGCGACAACCTGAGCGCCATCATGTACAAGATATTGAATGAGGAGCCTGCGCCGCCCAGCACGATTAACCCCCGCGTGCCGTCGGTGTTTGACCGGGTTATCAGCCGGGCGCTATCAAAGCGACCTGAGGAGCGTTACCAGACTGCCCGGGAGTTCGCCTGGGATTTGAGAAACCCTGATGCCGCCTCCCCCGACAAAGCGCACAGGCCCGCTGCAAGCATCCAGCCGGCAAAAGCCGTCCAGGCAAGCAGGGCGCCCGCGGAGCAGCAAGACGCCACCTTGCGCTTGGCACCCCACAAAGCGCAGGAAGTCATGGCGATCCCGGCCTCTGGCCAGGGGCAGAGGATCAAGGAAAAGAAGGCCTCCCTCCTGGGGGGCGCACTGCAGGGCCGCAAGCCACTATTGCTTGCAATCCCGATATTGATCATCGCTGCGTTGGTGGTTCATCGGCAGGCCACTCAGCCAAACGGCGGCAAGGTGACACCCCCGGCGGCGCAAGTGCTAGAAGGGATGCCGGACAAGACGCCGCAATCAATGGCGCCCCCGGCCAACGTGACTGCAGCCCCTTCGGCAGCGCCTGCGATTCACTCCACGCCTGTATCACAAAGCGTACCAGCGCCGGCTTCCGCGACGCAGGCGAAAGCGAAAGCGACCATGATGTTTGCAATTTCGCCCTGGGGCGAGGTGTATGTCGATGGCAAAAATCTCGGTGCCTCCCCCCCGCTTGCCACGCTGCAACTGGAGGCAGGGAAGCACAACGTGGAAATACGCAATCAGGCATTTGCGCCCTACCGTGATACCGTGAACCTGGAATCCGGCCAGTTGCTCAAGATCAGGCACAAGTTCAAATAAGGATATGACCATCAAGCAGATAGGAGTGCTGCTCTGCGCAGCACTGCTGATGACCGCCTGTTCTGCGCCCATCGTGCGGGATGCGGGACTGGACAAATTCGCACCCCGCAAGGCGGAGCAGGACCTGTCGTTGGGAATTCGGTCTTACGAAGACGGGGACTACAAAAACTCCGCCCGACTGTTGCAGAGCGCACTGTCGGAGGAGCTGTTGCTGAATTCTGACAAGGTGGCGGCGCACAAGTATCTGGCTTTCATCTATTGCGCCCAGTCGCGGGAGAAATTGTGCCGTGATGAGTTTCGCAAGGCGCTGGCGCTCGATCCGAAATTTGAATTGACCCCAGCTGAAGTGGGCCATCCTGTGTGGGGCCCCGTATTCAAATCGCTCAAGCCGTGATGACGTAAAGCCCTGAACATCGTCAGGGCGGGTTCGATTCACGGGTGAGGGCCATACATGCCTTGCAAAGTTTCGCGCAACATTGCGCCGATGGAATTCAGCTGCGACAAGTTGGCCTTGCGCGCGGCAATTTCGCTCACCGTATCATCAGCCGCTGTCTCTTCGATGGGGGGCGTCGTACGGTTCGGCAATCCATTAGCGCACGCGCGCCTAATGGCAACGATGCAGGCCGCGCCGAACTACCGCTTCTACGCGCTGCCCGACGGCAAGCGTCCAGGGCTCATCCAGCGGGAAAACGACGGTGCTGCAATTGCCTGTGAAGTGTGGGAAATGCGCGCCGCGCACTTCGGTTCCTTCGTCGCCGGCATTACCGCGCCGCTCGGCATCGGCAAGCTGGAGCTGGCCGATGAAACAGGACATTACGGATTACGGCGGGTGGCGGGCGTCGCTGACAGAGCGTGGAAAATGAATTCTATGACTCCTTTCGACCCTCAGCAGTCGGTCATTGCATATTCGTCGAATGACCGTTCATCCAGCGTATAGCGGCCATCTGTAAACGAACACAAGTTGATTCTAGGTGATTCTAGAAATTGAAAGCTTGGGCGTTCGCAGTCAGTTTATTCCGGCCCGACCTTTGATTTGAAATCCTGCAGCTTTGTCCGGCTTTCGCTTTTCCGAGCTTTGTGGCCAGGGGGAATATGATAACGAAAGACCCGACCCCGATGACCCTGCGACCCCGATGATCCTGATCCTGTTTTCGACGCCTGGCAGCAACCGCCATCCTCATCGCAGATGGACGGAATTCGGTCAAAGCGCTTAGCCAGCATTGCCCATGGCGGACATTCCAGTCAGCCATTCAGTACTTGAATTCAGTCCACCGTTTGCACGATTACTTTCTTATCCCAGACCGATTCATTCTCGATCACTTCGATGAATCTAGCTGCAGAAAAGCCTTCCGGGTAGAGAGTCATCTTTTGTTGCGTATCATTCGTTTGCTCTGGCTCGGCTTCTGGGTATCGTCCGGAAAGAATCCCATCTGCATCATTTAGCAAATGTCGATCGTCCCGAAGTGCGATCAACACTTCCTCAAGCGACACTTTAAGAAAGCCACTGAATTGTTGGTGGTCACGCTCAATCGACGTATCTACGATCCAGCCATGTATGGTCAGAGCGGTGCTCAAGGATTCTACGCCTAGCAACGAGGCGAGTTCGACTTCTTCAGCGAATGCCCGACGTACGGCGGAAACCTTTCTGCTTAGTTGCTGCCCCGCCTTCCTGAGTGCTGTTGTTCCGTGAAGCCACGCATCGCGTTGCGAACGCCTGAGAAATGTCGATTTAACCTCCATAACGAGGACGATGCCGTCCCGGGCGCAGATCAGATCGACCTCGCCGACATTTGGATGGTTTTCAACTGGCGGGTGCCAGTTCAAGACGACTCGAAATCCCTGCGCCTCGAAGAGCTTACCAAGGCGCTCCTCGATTCGTCTCGTCTCGCCGCCAGTCTCGCCGCGCCGCGCCCCCAAGCGCCGGAGGTTATTAATCGCGGCCGTGCTGTTGTTCTGTAAACCAACAAGCCAAGGCAACTGAACGAGTAGTTGCCCAAGTTTCAAGATAGGGCGTTCGGACAACGCCGGGTCCAATCCCGATTCTCCTTTGCGCAATCTCTCGGATAACGCCACCCAATCGCTTGTCCAGAAATCGAGAATGGCAGCCGCGACGAGGGGATTGCCCTGTGGAGAGTCTGCGTTAGCAGTCCAGCCAACGATGTTGGCGATCTTGGCGTCACGGTCTGACCAGGTCAGGGGAAAGCGATTTTGATTGCCGTTCACCAGGCCATCGAAACCAAGCCGGCCAAGTGCCGCCGCCCAGTGCCCTGACTCCTTCAGATTCTGGACAAAGCGTTCCAGGAAATCCCGCTGGAAAAACGCCGACATCAACTCCAGCGACAGCAATGCCTGAAACAGGTTGACTCGTGCCCCAGAGTCGGTCATTACCGTCTCATCCATCCCATACACTTCGGTCAACCTGAGCTGGGTACGCATTGCATGGATGTAGGCCAAACGATTGGCTTCGTGGTTCTCCGAGTGCCCAATCAGCTGCGTTGCCATATCGGAGCTAACGAACTCGTCCATCGCACGGTAGAACCAATAGCCGTGAAGGCGCGCAAGCTTGCTGCCATCGCGCTGCCAGGCTGCACGGGCAGAGGGGTCAATCTCTTCGATTTCCAGACGCTCTTCGCGTCGAACGAACTGGATGCCATCGTCGTAGCTGAACGCATCGGCCGATTGACTGATGAAGCTATTCAGCTCGATCTGAGCATCAACGAGTGCCCCGAACGCTTTTAGCAGGTCGTTTCTGGGAAATTGTCCGGATGGTGATGGGAATAAGAACGGTGACAGATGCTTCGCGAGCGATGGACCAATCCTAGCTTCCTTCAGATTGACGGAGGCATCGGATGTCTTGAGCTTCCATATGATCAGATCGTTGATCGCATCCCACGCCTCCTGCATCCAGGTATCCGCACCCTCAACCATGGTTGGCATATCGAACCGGCGAGGAACGAGGTGCTCGAAGGCATACAGGCTAGAGTAGATCAGCAGCTCGAATGGCGAAAGCGCTGACAGCGCGACCTTCCACTTTTCCACAGTTGCTATACGTTCGCTGTGCGCATGGCCGAAAATCTTCAGAACGCAACACAACTCAGCAACTCCAGGCGTCGTTAACGCAATCCGATCAAGCTCGATACGCCACGGTGAATCCGGTTTGAGAACGAGGCCGGCATAGCGGACCGCGCTGCACACGGCGTCAGGGGCCACAGTTGCAATACGCCCCAACAACTCCATATTCGCGACCTTCTCTTGGCAGAGGTAACGCGTCAGCGCAAGTGTCAGGAGGTCCGACCGCCACGATTCCACAGGCACAGTGTTCACAAATTCGCTTAGCCAGAAAGCCGCATTCCGCTCGCCCTGCGTTATTTTCTTCTTTGCGCGGTTGCGGGGTTTTCCATCGAGATAATCCTGGACAACCTTCTCCATGGCGACATTCGCTAACTCGCCAGATTCGATTAGGTCTACATACATCCTGTCATAAGGGTTGTGTTGTGTGGGGAATTGTGAGGACTGATTCGTGGGGGGCATGTCCAAAATTCTGTGTGTTTATTGGTGACGATTTTGGATGGCCTGCGTCAATGGACATCCACCCAAATTCGTAGATAGAGACAAGTTTAGTCAGAATACCGACGAGACTGCGATCGGCCATTATGGCGGAAAACTGGATATTTACGCCTTGGCATGTCGGCAGCATTCAATGGAAATCCCGCGAATGGGTCACCAGATTTCCCAGGAGCGGCGTCAAATCCCGCAGGTGGCCGGCGATGAGATGCGCCACCTCGCCCTGCCGCTCCAGCGTGCCGTACACCGCCAGGAGGCGCGCGCCGAGGAGCTCGCGCCGTTGCCGCTCGGCAAGATCGCGCCATACCACGACGTTGACGTGGCCGGTCTCGTCTTCGAGGGTGAGGAAGGTGACGCCGCTCGCGGTGCCGGGGTGCTGGCGATTGAGGACGAGGCCTGCGGCGCGTGCGAGGCGGCCGTGGGGGAGTCGCCCCAGCTCGGCGGCGGTGAGGAGCCGCTCGCGCTGCAGGCGGTCGCGCAATAGCGCGAGCGGATGCCGGCCCAGGCTGAGCCCGAGGCTCGCGTAGTCGGCGACCAGGTCCTGGCCCTCGGTGAGGGGGAAGAGATCGGGCTGCGGCTCCATGACGTGCCCCATGGCGAGCGGCGTCGCGCGCTCGATGCCCGCCACGTCCCAGTAGGCCTGCCTGCGGTGGCCAGCCAGGCTCGCGAGCGCGCCGGCGGCGGCGAGGCATTTGAGGTCGCGCGGGTCGATGCCGCTGCGTGCGAGGTCCTCGACACACTCGATCGGGCCTTGCGCGCGCGCCGCGGTGAGGCAGGCCACGCCTTCGAGCGAGAGCCCCTTCACCTGGCTCAGGCCCAGGCGCAGGGCGGGTTGAAAGCGCTGCCCCTCTCGCTGCTCGTCTCTCGCCCCCTCTCCCTGGCCCTCTCCCCGGGGGAGAGGGGGGGAGAGGGGGGGTGTTCCAGCGGAGAGGGGAGTTGTTCGAGCGTGCAGTCCCACTCGCTCGCCAGCACGTCGACCGGCCGCACTTCGACGCCGTGGCGGCGCGCGTCCTGCACGATCTGGGCGGGGGCGTAGAAGCCCATCGGCTGGCTGTTCAGCAGCGCGCAGGCGAAGGCCGCCGGCTCGTGGCACTTGAGCCAGGCCGAGACGTACACCAGCAGCGCGAAGCTGGCGGCGTGCGATTCGGGAAAGCCGTATTCGCCGAAGCCCTGGATCTGCTTGAAGATCTGCCGGGCGAAGTCCTCCTGGTAGCCGCGCTCGCGCATGCCTTCGATGAGCCGCCGCTCGAACTGCTCGAGCCCGCCCTTGCGCCGCCACGCCGCCATCGAGCGGCGCAGCTGGTCGGCTTCGCCCGGCGTGAAGCCGGCGGCGACGACGGCGAGCTGCATCACCTGCTCCTGGAAGATCGGCACGCCCAGGGTGCGCTCCAGCACGCCGCGCACTTCCTCGCTCGGATAGGTGACCGGCTCTACCTGCTCGCGCCGGCGCAGGTAGGGATGCACCATGCCGCCCTGGATCGGGCCCGGGCGCACGATGGCCACCTCGATCACCAGGTCGTAGAAGCGGCGCGGCTTCATGCGCGGCAGCATGGTCATCTGCGCGCGCGATTCGATCTGGAACACGCCCACGGTGTCGGCATGGCCGATCATGTCGTAGACCGCCGGATCCTCGGACGGAACGTCGCTCATCGCGAACGGCTGGCCGCGCTTCGCGCTCACCAGGTCGCAGCGCGCGGCGGATCGCGGTGAGCATGCCGAGCGCAAGCACGTCGACCTTCAGGAGGCCCAGCGCGTCGAGGTCGTCCTTGTCCCACTGGATGACGGTGCGCTCGGGCATCGCCGCGTTTTCGATCGGCACCAGCTGCGACAGCGGCCCGCGCGCGATGACGAAGCCGCCGACGTGCTGCGAGAGATGGCGCGGAAAACCGACCAGCTCGTCGACCAGTTGCATCAGCAACGCCACTTTCTGATTTTCAGGGTCGAAGCCCGCTTCGGCCAGGCGTTGCGGCAGCACCTTGCGGCCGTCCCACCACGCCATGGATTTCGCCAGCCTGTCCACCTGCTCGAGATCGAAGCCGAGCGCCTTGCCCACGTCGCGCATCGCGCTCCGGGGACGATAGGTGATCACCGTCGCGGCGAGCGCCGCGCGGTCGCGGCCGTATTTCGCGTAGAGATACTGGATCACTTCCTCGCGCCGCTCGTGTTCGAAATCGACGTCGATGTCGGGCGGTTCGTTGCGCTCGCGCGAGATGAAGCGCTCGAACAGCATCTCCATGAAGGCCGGGTTCACCTCCGTAATACCCAAGGCGTAACACACCGCCGAATTGGCCGCCGAGCCGCGCCCCTGGCACAGGATGCCGCGCCCCCTGGCGAAGCGCACGATGTCGTGCACGGTCAGGAAATACGGTTCGTACTGCATCTCGGCGATGAGCGCAAGCTCGTGCTCGACCTGCCTGCGCACCTTGTCCGGTGTGCCGTCGGGGAAGCGCAGCAGCAGGCCCTGTTCCGTCAGCTTGCGCAGATGCGCAATCGCGGTCTCGCCGGGCGGAACCAGTTCTTCGGGGTACTCGTAATGCAACTCGTCGAGCGAAAACACGCAGCGCGCCGCGATCGTCAGCGTCTCCTCCAGAAGCTGCGGCGGATAGAGCTGCGCCAGGTCGCCCGGCGCGCGCAGATGGCGCTCGCCGTTGGGATGGAGCGCGTCGCCCGCGTCGAAGACCGGCACGCCGAGGCGAATGGACGTGAGCGTATCCTGCATCGCGCGGCGCTCTGCGACATGCATATGCACGTCGCCCGCCGCCACCCGCGGCAGGCCGGCCGCGGTCGCCAGTTCGCCCGCAGCGGCCAGCCGCTCGGCGTCGTCGGGCGCACGGAACAGTTCCACCGCCAGCCATGCGCGGCCGGGAAAACAGGCGGCGATCGCCTGCGCGTGCGCAAGCGTTGGAAGCGGGTCGGCAAGCAGCAAGACGAGGCAGCCTGGCACGCCCGCGCCGAGATCGTCCAGCGTAAGCGTGTAACGCCCCTTGGTGGCGCTGCGGCGCCCCTGCGTGATGAGCGCGGACAGGTTGCCGTAGCCAGCGCGGTTGGTCGCCAGCAGCACAACACGCGGGCCTTCGCCGAGCCGGATCTCGCTGCCGACAATCAGCTTCAGCCCGCATTCCTTCGCCGCAACGTGGGCGCGCACGATGCCCGCGAGCGAGCATTCGTCGGTGACGGCGAGCGCCGCGTAGCCGAGTTCGTGCGCGCGCGCGACCA
>CAVSCL010000040.1:0-259938 GCA_963726485.1 uncultured beta proteobacterium
GGTCGTGCTCGAATTAAAACAATCAGGGTCAGCTTCCCCATCGTTGGGAACGATAGGGTCAGTCTTGCATTAACACACGGCCGTTGGCGGCCAGCCCGCCCCGCAGCCGGCCGCAGCCCCCGTGCTACCCTCCGCCCCACCATGCGACTCCCTCAACTCCGACAACGTCTACGCGATCTGGGCGCTGCGCCCTGCCACGAGGGGCGCGTGCTGCGGGCGTGGGTTCAGGGGCGCTCGCTCGACACCAAGCGGCGACGCGCCGAAGACTTTCTGCCGCTGGCCGTGCGCGATGAGCTGCCTGGCCTGTTCGATGAATTGCGCGGCCTGGCGCGGGTGCATTCCGAGCACGCCGGCGAGGATGGCTCGGCCCGCTTGCTGGTGGCAACTGGCGGATGGCCAGACGGTGGAGAGCGTGCTGTTGCCGCGCGACGGCCTGTGCGTGTCCACCCAGGTCGGCTGTGCGGTGGGCTGCGTGTTCTGCATGACCGGCCGCGCCGGCTTGCTGCGCCAGCTCTCCAGCGCGGAGATCGTCGCGCAGGTGGTGCTGGCTCGCAGCCGTCGCCCGGTGAAGAAGGTCGTGTTCATGGGCATGGGGGAGCCGGCCCACAATCTGGACAACGTGCTGGAGGCCATCGAGCTGCTGGGTGTGGAAGGCGGCATCGGCCACAAGAATCTGGTCTTTTCGACCGTCGGCGACCGGCGCGTGTTCGAGCGCCTGCCGCAGTCCACGGTGAAGCCTGCGCTGGCGCTCTCGCTGCACACCACCGATGCCGAGCTGCGCCGACGCCTGCTGCCCAGGGCGCCCGACATCGCGCCGGCCGAACTGGTCGAGCTGGGCGAGGCCTATGCCCGCCGCACCGGCTACCCGATCCAGTACCAGTGGACGCTGCTCGAAGGGATCAACGACAGCGATGCCGAGCTGGACGGGATCGCACGACTGCTGGCCGGCAAGTACGCGGTGATGAACCTGATTCCCTACAACAGCGTCGAGGGCGTCGAGGCTTCGACTTCCGCCGCCCGAGCTGGGAGCGGGCGGCCGAGATGGCGCGCAGCCTGCACCGGCGCGGCGTGCTCACCAAGCTGCGCCACTCCGCGGGGCAGGACGTGGAGGGCGGTTGCGGACAGTTGCGGGCGCGGGTGCTGGAAAACGCAGGGGACAGGTCTTGCGATGACACTGGTTGGACCCCGTGGTTGCAAGGTTTCGGCAACCAGTGCAGCCGGCAAACGACCGCATTCCCCCTTACACCGCGTCTTCATTCACACCTGCAAAGAAGTCGGGCGGGATTCAGTTCAATTCGTCGTCCTTGTAGTACTTGGTTCCCTTGACGGTCACTTCGGCGGCGAGTCCCTTGTCTGTCAACTGGTAGAGCCAGACGCCCGGCGACACCGACGCCGCACCCTGATAGGCGACGCCTTGGTCCCCAGTCGTGGCGGCCGCCGTCGCCTGGGCACCAGCCACCCAGCCCGAGTTGATGAAATCGTTCAGGGTCTTGGTATCGCTGAACACGAACACCAGCCGGAATTTTTTCGCGCCGAGACCCAGGCCGGCCTGGACCTCAACCATCTTCATGAACACTTCTTTCTTGGTCTGGTTGCTGACCGCCACGCCAGACCCGCTTCCCCCTCCGACAAACAAGATCTTCATGCCGAAGTTGCTGAACACCGCGTAGCCGGCGCCGGACTCGACCGCCTTGCGGGCAGACGGCTGGGCCTTGTAAAGATCCTGCAGGATGGTCTGGGTGGTCTGTCTAATCTCGGCACGGCGCTCTTCGGGACTGCTTTTGGCAAAGGCGGGCTGGCCTGCCGCCAGCATCAACATGCTTACGGTAAATAGTGCGATCAGCGATTTCATGCTTCCTCCCTTGAGGTGATGGACAAAAAGTGCGCAATGAAAGCTTTGCATTCATTTCGCTTTTCTAAGACTAGGACATTTCTGAACAGACGACTATTGCCCTGTCATCAGCGCTCCCGGGCAGGCGTAGCTAGATAAATGGGGTCTGCCACCAATGGCACTACCTCAAGCCCTCCCCATATAGCGTCTGCCGCTGTTTGACGAGTTCGGTTTTGAGGATATGACGGGGTTGCGTCATTAGTGCGGTACTTGGGTCGTCGTTTGACCGCGCGAGGTTCGATCCGGCCTGGTCGATGGGGTAATCGCAATTGTGCGATGCCGGCCAGGAGATAAGCCCGGCGCAGCGTCATCCGCCCTTGCGGCGCATGCCGCAGGTTCTCCTCGAAGGCGCGGATCAGTTGCAGCGCCGCCTTAAAGCTCAAATGGAGACGTTCGTGCCGTCGATGAGTTTGACCTCGCGGCCTCGCCAGCGCCAAGCCTCGGGCTGACCGGCGCGCAGCCGTTCCCCCACTTCCCGCCCCAGCCGCTCAACCAGATTCAACGCCAGCCGTGCCCGTGCTTTGCAGTAGGGACCACTGTCCAAGCTGCACGGTGATTGACTCAGTGCCACCCGCCCACTCATGCCACGCGCGACCGCATCCTGGCAGCTTTGATCCGCCCCCAGCACTTGTTCGATGAATGGCGTCAGGGTCTGAAGGGGGCTATAGACGCGCTCGCGGTAGTCCCCAGCCTCTTCTTCGACCCACCGCAACAGGGCTTGCCGAGGGATCACCTGCCCAAGTGCTGCGCCCGCCCCTTGGGCAAATCGCCCGCAAAATCACTCGACTTGCCCGGCAATCCCACGCTTCTTGATATGATCCATTTGGGCTGACCCTCCAGCGTTATGCAACACGGATTCGACACCCGCATCGTAACGCTTCGAGTCCGTCAGCCCATCTTTGTCTCGTTGTTTGTTATCGGGTTTCGCTTAAGGTAGTGCCATTGAGGTCAGTCACGATTTTCTGCATTTACACGCCACTTACCGGAGCCACCCAACCATGCACACCGAAAAAATCCCCGTCCGCATCACCCAGACCGGTCAGATCATGGACGTGGTGGTGTTGGACAAGCGCGCCGATCACATCACCGTGGTGCTTGGCGAAGGCATGCACAGCGTGAAGTGTCAGCTCACCCCCACCCGCACCGGCCAGGCCTACGTCGGCTCGGTGATGGGGCGGGAGATCGTCTACGAACACAGCCGCACCCAGGTGCAGGCCGATCTCGACCGTGCCAACCCCGCTTTGAAGAAATCAACGCGGCGGTAAACCAAAGAACCAAACCAAAGCGGGATCAAAGGGGCCGGCTTCGGAACATTTTCTGCGTGATCGAAAACCCGGGGCAGCTCAGACACCTTAATACCCTCCAACGGCAAGCGTCAGCCTCTCAGCATGACGGGCTCCTGGCCTCTCCTGCGCTCTGCCCGGGGTGGGAAGGGCAGACGCTTCACTTCGTTGCCCTTGTCATTGCGGTAAATCAGTTCGCGGGTGGAGAAATCGTATTCCGGGTGGTGCGGGTCGCTCCAGTGGTTGAGGAAGTGCACGTAGAAGGCCGAGAACAGGCCCTGGGTGGGTTTGTCCTTGATGAGGGCAAAGACGTATTCCGGCTGGCTCTTCAGTTCGTAGCCATCATGGCAATACTGAACCCACACGTATTCCCCGGTGACGATCAGGTTCCAGAAAGGTGGATCCTCGTAGAACTTGAGGGTGACTCGCTTGCCTGCAGCGGCCAGGCCGGCCAGCCGGTGGATCGTGGCCGCGGTTTCCTGGCAATAGGTCTCGAACAGCGGAGCGGGATCGCCGAGCGATTGCACGCGCCGCATTGCGCCAGCCCCGTAGGGGTTCATCAGCATGACGCGCAATTCGTAGCTGTTGTCGATTACGCGGTTCAGCTTGCGCCGTTCCGAAACAAAGGTGTCGAAGCCGGTGACAGACATCACCGACACGTCGCGGGTGCCGGTAATCCGGTCGAGCAGTTTGCGGTCGGTCCAGCGCGAGCGTCTGTCGTTTTCCTCGCGCACATGCACCAGCGAGACCAGGCGGTTCATACGGTGGCTGAGACGTCCTTGCCGGGCACCGAGGAACAGGTTGAACAGCAGCACCAGCACCGCGGCAAAAACGATCTCGTTGACCAGCATCAGTTGCGAATCGTTTTCCACCATGGGCCACCAGGTAAACAGGATGTATTTCGCCAGCGCCGGCAGGGAAAAGGCGATGCCCACGGCCAGCAGCGTGACCCCGACATGGCTGAAAATGTGCCGAAGCGTGTGGGAAATGCTATTAAAATGCGGGTTCTGCGCCATAAATGGCCCTCCTCTCGCCAGCTTCATTTGGCCGGCTGTCGCATACGAAAATTAATATGATGCGGAGAATTGCGTTAGGTTCCGCCACGACGAATGGCTGCAAGAGGGTCGCGGATTTTCCGCATCAAGGCGGGGTTTGCAATCGCCCGTGTTGCGATGGTCATCACTGGGATATCAGCGCGTCTTGTGATGGCTTCCTTGTGTCGCACAATCGGGTCGCCCGCATGCATCGGCGCGGCAACGACCGCTATAGAGGGAAGGAAATTTGAAACTTTCGTTTTACCCAGTGGGAATTGCTGTTCTTCTCACGCTGACCCTAATTGGCTGGGCCGGTGTGCGTGTTGCCGAAACCAAGTCAGCAATCGTTTTCCTCGATAATCTGCACTGGACGGCGAGCTATGCTGCCGGAGCCATGCTTGCCTGGTTCGCATTCCTGAAAGGATCGCGTTCCTCACCTGTACGACGCTGGACCGCCATTGGTTTGACCTTCTTAACGATGGGTCAGATCGTCTGGAACCTTCAAGTCATGGCCGATTGGCTGCCGTTTCCCGGGCCATCAGACCTTTTCTTCCTGGCCACTGGCCCGGTGATCGCAATCGGACTCTGGCAGGTCGCCACCTCTTGCCTTGAAGTCCAGGAAAAGCGAACCTTGATCCTCGATACGGCAATGCTGCTCGTGGGCGTGTTGACTGCAAGCATGCTGCTTTTCATCCCCAAGCAGGGTGATTTCTCCTTGATGCAAATCCTGGTGATGGCCGCTTATCCGCTTGGCTTGATGTTGCCGACCTGTCTTGCCCTGAATCTGCTTTTTACACTACGCGTACGACTGAACTGGCAGGTGTTTTTGCTGCCGTTATCCTTAACGGCGTTTGCCTGGCATTGGGTCGAATGGAATCTCAGGTTCCTGGCAAACAATTTGCAGGACGGGGATTGGCTGAACATAGGATTTTCTGTAGTGGCAATCCTGATCGGGGTATCTGCCTCGCTTTATTCGACCGAAACGGTCAATGACAAACGGTGGGATCGTCGTTGCGAGAACATTCTCCGTCTGCTCCCGATGATGATGGTCGTCATCGCTGCCGGCGCAGTCGTATTGGCAAACACGATTGCCGGTCTGCCCAGACTTGTCGATCTGGTTGTTTCGCTCGGTGCCGCAGTCACGGTTGTACTCGCTTCAATTCGGCAAACGTATCTGTTGCGTGACCGGGATCGACTCCTGGATGCGGAGGAGGAAATTCAGAGGCTGGCCAATTTCGATGTGCTCACCGGCCTCCCCAATCGCACCCTGCTGACGGATCGCCTGGAACAGACGCTTGCAATATCACGGCGCCAGGCACGCCTGGATGCCTTTGTCCTGATCAACATCGACCGTTTCAAGACCTTGAATGATGCCCGAGGCCACGAGGTGGGCGATGCACTGCTGATCGCCATCGGCAAACGTCTCACGGGTATATTGAGCGAAGGCGATACCGTGGCACGCCTTGCTGCAGACGAGTTCGCCATTCTGCAGCAGGACCTGGGCGCATCGCGTGACGTGGCAAGCCGCCGTGCCCTCTCGACAGCAGAAACAATCCTTGCAGCACTGCGACCACCATTCCAGGTTCGCCAAGAGGAGATCACACTTACCGCCAGCCTTGGCATCACGCTGTGTCCGGAAGACGACAACGATTCCTCACAGGAAGTACTGCGCAGAGCAGACAACGCCCTGCATCAGGCCAAGGGTGCGGGTGGCGGCAAGATTGTCTTTTTCGAGACCAGTATGGGCGAATATGCGGTACAGCGTTTTCGCGTTGAACGCGAATTGCATCGCGCCATCACTGCCGGTGAACTGCGGCTTCACCTGCAATCCCAGATTGACGCCAAAGGACATATTGTCGGGGCCGAGGCCCTGGTTCGCTGGCAACATCCCAATCGCGGCCTGCTCCCACCCAGCGAGTTCATCGACATTGCAGAGGAATCGGATCTTATCGTCGATCTCGGGGCCTGGGTCCTTACCGAAGCCTGTCGGCTGATGTCACAGGAAATTCGAGCCAATCGCTGTCTGCGGATATCCGTCAACCTAAGTCCGCGCCAGTTCCGTGATCCTGGCTTCGCCCGATGGATCAGGCAATTGCTTGCCACTTCCGGGGTCGACCCTTCGCATCTCACTTTGGAAGTCACCGAAGGGGTCGTCATTGGCAACATCAACGACGTTGTCGCGAAGATGAGTGAGATTGCATCTATGGGGGTGCATTTTTCAATTGATGATTTTGGTACCGGCTACTCCTCGCTCGCGTATCTGAAAAGCCTGCCGATTGACGAGATCAAAATTGACAAGACATTCGTGCAGGATATGCTGACCGACCCCGACAACGCTGCATTGGTGGAAACCATCATCTCGGTGGCCAAGCACATGCGACTCAATGTCGTGGCGGAAGGAGTGGAAACGCAGGAACAGGCGGCCTTCCTCAGCAACCTGGCCCCAGTGACACATCAAGGCTATCTCTATGGTCGGCCAGAACCGGCTGATGATTGGATCGACCACTGGCGAACCATCGACGTGCCTCTAGCGATTGAACGAGAACGATGCTAGAGGGGTCAGCATGATTCCGTGTACAGACCATGGCCTACACCTGCTGCATGACCTCCCACTGCGTGCT
The DNA here is from genome assembly GCA_963726485.1 of uncultured beta proteobacterium. Taxonomy (GTDB): domain Bacteria; phylum Pseudomonadota; class Gammaproteobacteria; order Burkholderiales; family Thiobacillaceae; genus Thiobacillus. The sequence goes on from CAVSCL010000040.1 coordinate 6,830, forward strand.
GGCGGATGCGCAGGCAAGGCCGCATTGAGGGTGTGTGCATCGTTGGGAATGGCCGGAGCCGACGAGCCGGAGCCATCGCGCTGAACCATGAACCGATTTTCCCTGCCGCTCTCGCTCGCCGCCTGGCACACGCCGGACTTCGACGGCACCTTCAAGCGCGAAGTCGAACAACTCGACGCCAGCCTGCTGCCCTTGCAGCAGGGCTTGTCGTTTACGAGTTCGGTGGCGGACGAGCCGTTTCGGGTGATGCTGCTCACAACCGAGACGACGGCGGACCGCCTCCGCGTCAAGGCCGGAGTGTTCTACGCCGGCATCGTCGGCGGATGCAGTTGTGCGGACGATCCGACGCCACTGGAATCGCAGCCTGAGTATTGCGTGCTGTGGTTCGAGATCGACCGGTCCAGCGGCGCGGCGCGCGCCGAACTGGCGCCGGAAGATTGAACCCATAATTCAAGCCGAGCCAGGAGAAGGACCATGAAGCTGACCCGAATTTTCTCGCGAATTTTCTGTACTGTGCTGTGTGCGTTCGGCCTGACAGCTTCGCTGCTCGCCGGCGCGGCGTCACTGGAGGTGCGCCCGATGGTGAAGGTCGATGCGCGCGCGCACTACAAGGCGGTGTACGACATCCATTCGACCGAGGTCGCGGCGGGAATCAGCAAGGGGCTGTTCTACGCGCGCGGGCTGGTCGAGGCGTTCGGCAAGCAGGGGGTAAAGCCTGCGCAACTCGACATCCATCTGGTGCTGCACGGCGACGCGGCGCAGTTTCTGCTGATCAACGACAGCTATCAGCAGGCGCTGGGCGATCCCTTCGCGGTGAACCTCAATGCCAAGATCGTGCAGGATTTGCTGAATCTCGGTGTGCATGTGGAAATCTGCCACAGCGTGATGAAGGCCAAGGGCTGGACGCCGGACGACGTGCTGCCCGGCGTGACCATCGTGCACGACGGCTACACGCGCCTGATCAAATTGCAGAACGACGGCTACGCCTACATCGGCGGATTCTGAGCACGCGGCGTGCCGTCAATAACATCAGGGCGCGGCCGGTTCAACCTTGACCCATTCAGCCTCGCGGCTGTCGGGATTCAGAAAGCGTACTTCGCAGCGGCGGCCTGGTTGCAGGTCGGCCGGGACACCGCGCAGATTGGGCAGTATCAAGCTCGTGCGGTCGAGCCAGATGCGTGTTTGCCCGGTGATTTCGGCGACGGTTCTGGTAGAGCCTGATGTCAGAGTGAGGACGGCGCGACCCGGATCATACGACACGATTTTCCCAATCCGCGTTTTCGCGTCGGAAAGACCGGGCGAGCGACCAATGGGGATAAATTGTTCGGTGGTTTTTTGAGCGTAAGCCGGCGTGATGCCAAGCACCGCAACAAGCAGCAGGATTTTTTTCATTTCGCGCTCCCATTCGCCATCGGATTGCCTGTCCCATCGGTCACGATCAACTGGGCGCGGGCGCTTTCCAGTTCCGACCTGGCCAGCCGGGACAGAGGATCGGCAAGGAAAAAGAAGAAGCTGCCCAGTTGCGCGTACAGGCGTGACAGGCCGAGATGGCCGACCGCCTCGCCATGCAATCCGGCTTCGTTGAGCACGCGGATGGCGTCGTCCGTTTCCATGGCCGCCCGCGCGAAGCCGCCCGGATTTTGCAGCAATTCATTGAAGGGCTTGCCGACGTTGACGCGCAGCAGTTCATCGCTCTGGCGCATGTTCTCCAGCGCATTGATGACCCTCAGGAAGGCCGCCACGTCCCGCACCTGGCCGGCGTCCAGGTGGATGCCGACGCCGTTCGGATCGAGACTGGCCAGGGCGCTGCCGGCTGGGGAGTTGTTGAAGGCTTCGCTGTTATAGAAGGCTACGGCGTCTTCCAGCGTCCGCGCCGCGTTGTTGTGGAAGAACGGCGCGGTGTCGGCCGCCTCGACCAGCGGCGGGGTGTTGAACTGGCCGTTGCCGGGGGTGCCGAAACCATCGTCGCGCGGCATCGGCTCCCCGCTCAAATGCGCGGGCGTGTTTGTCAGGTTCTCGACGCCGGTATCGAAATTGGCATTGCCCAGGTCGGCGCCGGCAAAACGCGCATTCGCGCCGGCGTTCTGATGGCAGACGTTGCACTTGCCCAGTTTATCGTCGAGAAAGATGCTCTGGCCGCGTTGTGCCGCCGTACCCTTAAAGGGCAGCGGCAGGGCCAGGTCCCGCTGGCGGCCCAGGGTGAGCATGAAGGCCGCCAGGGCGTCCAGTTCGTCGTCCGTCGGCAGACGGAAATCCACGCCGGGCACGCGGCGCAATGACTTGGTGAAGTGCTGAATGACGGCTCCGGTGGCGAAGGCGCGCAGGCTGCCGTCTCCGGGCGCGCCATCACCCGACCATCCGGTGCGCGGCCCGCCCGGGCTGGCCACCGATTGCGACATGGCCAGGGTGTGGGGCACGGCGCGCATGACGAAGCGATTTTTCAGGTCGTCGAAGCCATCGAGGTTTTCCTTGATCAGACCAAACTGGCGCATCAGCCGCGGGTTCTCGAAGCCTTCCCGCAATTCCGGGACGAATTCGGCGACGAACAGGGGGTGCCGGGCGGGCAGACGGGCGATAAAGGCGGCATCGAGGGTGAAATTGTTTTCCGCCGGATGGCAGGTTCCGCACGTGCGGCCATTGCCATTGAAGGTTTCCTGGAAAAACAGCCGCTGGCCGCGCGCGATCATATCCGGGTTGGCATCGGCGGCCAGGATGGGTTGGCACGGGAGCAAGGCGCCCAGCAGCAGCATCGTCAGGAAGCGCCCGGCGCGAGGCGCGGGGAGGACGGGAGAGTGGAATCGACGGTTCATGTTGGTTGTGTCTGGTTTTCTGCGGCTGCGGAAACATCCCGACTCGCGGGACGCCGCATCATTGAGCAGGGCGTATGACTGGGGCGGTCCATGCGGTATTGTATTGCCTGAACCGCAACCGGGAGAAATTGATGTATCCGGGACGATGGCGGATGAAAACGCATTCGGAATCGCGTGCACCTTGCTGGCCATCATGGTTAGCCTGGCGATCGGACAGTGAAACCTGATCGGGAAGCTTAGAAGGTCGGCCAGATGATGTTCCGCTTCGGATTACTTTTTTCGGACAATGAGGTAACAGATCGATGAGCAGATCCACGACCGCCGTACTTTTGTCCGCACTCGTATTGCCGGGTGCCGGCCATCTCTACCTGAAACACTTTCCGCGCGGCATCGCATTGATTGCGATCAGCCTGGCTTGCCTGTGGATTATCGTTAAAAACGCGATGCAGCAAGCCTCGCTCGTTCTCGACAAAATTGCGTCTGAGGGCATCGTGCCCGACGCCAGCCAGCTTTCGGATCTGGTCGCCCAGTCTTCAAACGGTTCCGGCAGCAGTACCGCCACCCTGGTACTGGCCGGCTGCTGGCTGATCGGGATCGTTGATGCCTACCGGCTCGGCAAGAAGCAAGGCTGAAGGATTGTCCATCAGCCAAAGCGCTCAGCTTCGGATTGTCTTTCGAAGTAATCGGTATCCGGAACCAAAGCAAACCATGGCGAACAGACCTGCATTCCCGGGGAATACTGCGGTCACCACCCATCGTTGCAAGTGGGCGCCAAAATTTCCGTGGATTTCTATAATGGGTGCATCCGTTTCAGGCACGGGAGGAATTATGCGCCACCTAAGCTATGCATTGCTGCTGCTGCAGTTGAGTTTTGCTGCCGCCGCCGACGATGGAACCGAACTGGAAAAACTCTACGGTGCCTTGAATATGCTCAATCAGCAGCAACAGGCGGTCTATCAGCAATTCCAGATGGTGCAGGAATTACGCCGCAGCGCTCCCGTACTCTACGGTATACCCGTGCTCCCTCAACAAAGCGGGCAGGTCGTGAGCTACGATGCGGTGGTCGAGGCGCAGAATAGTGCAATCCAGCGCCTGGAAAATTTGTATCAGCAGGCTGACCAGCTTCTGGCCAAATACAACGAAATCGAAGAAATGAAAAAACCACTACAGCTGAGAATTTACGATCTTTCGCTGAAGGCCGGGCAAAACTGATCGCCCGGGGAAAGGTGTGGCCGGGTTGGACTTTGTTCCAGTCTGAGGAGTGAAGGAATTCCGCTATCTTGACTGAGATGGCGCGGCCAGTTCGCTATTGGCAGCCCGGTCCTGGGAGCCGATCATCCACCCCAGCGGGTAACATCATTCGCCTCACTGCGAAATCCCGAGTTCTTCACACAGCCTGTTTACCAGGGTTTTCAGCGCGTCGACGTCTGCCTCCAGCCGCGCCACGTTGGCCTTGAGCGCGGCGATCTCGCTCACGGTGACGTCGGCGGTGGGCTCGACCGCCGAGAGCGTTGCAGCCTGGGGCTCCTCGATGGCGGGGGCGCCGCTCAGCAGATGCGCCCAGCGGTTCTCGCGCGAGCCGGGCTGACGGGGCAGTTCCGCCACCAGAGCGCCTTCGGCCCGTACCGCCAGTTCCTGCAGAAAGCCTTCCACCGCCGAGATGTCGGCGAACTTGTGCAGGCGCTCGCAGTTGATGCGCAGTTCGCCCGCGGTCTGCGGGCCGCGCAGCATCAGCACGGTAAGCAGGGCGATCGACTGCCCTGGCAGATGCAGGACCTTGCCCATGTTGTGGGCGTAGCGGGTCACGCGTCCACCGCTGGATTCGATGACCAGGACCGGGCCCTTGAGGCTGTCGATGGCAGCTTGCACCTCGGCCTCGCTCACCTCGATGATGGGGTGACGGCTGGTCTTCTGGTTGCATCCGGCCACCAGGGCGAGGAGGCTGAGGGGATAGGTGTCGGGCACGGTGTGCTGCTTCTCGCTGAGCACGCCGAGGACGCGCGTTTCGAGCAGGGAAAGGACGGGAAGGCGGGGGGCGGTCATGGCGTAAGCTTGTAATGTCGGGAAAGCGATTATGCCCCGCTGCGGCAAGGCCGCGAGCTACTCCATTTGCATTTTCCGAGAAAACAATCCGAAGCCATTTTACCCATCACCAACATCAAACCGCGGCCCTGTTGCCCCGATGCCGTTCAGCAGGGCACCCTGCCCGGGGGAGCGACAATTTCTTTGGCAGGCGGCAAATTACCCCACTTTCGGCAGCCGCTCCAGCGCGGCCCTGATCGCCTCTTCCGGGTAGGCGAAGTCTTCCAGCTTGCCGCTGAAGTAGCTGTCGTAGGCGGCCATGTCGAAGTGGCCGTGGCCGGACAGGTTGAAGAACAGCGTCTTCGGCTCGCCGCTTTCCTTGCAGCGCAGGGCCTCGTCGATGCAGGCGGCGATGGCGTGGTTGGATTCGGGCGCGGGGATGATGCCTTCGGCACGCGCGAACATGACGCCGGCCTTGAAGGTGGCGAGTCTGGTGCACGGCCACCGCTTCGAGCAGCTTCTCGTGATAGAGCTGCGACACCAGCGCCGAGTCGCCGTGATAGCGCAGGCCGCCGGCGTGGATGCCGGGCGGCATGAAGTCGTGGCCGAGGGTGTACATCAGCATCATCGGCGTGAGCTTGGCGGTGTCGCCGAAATCGTAGGCGTAGTGGCCACGCGTCAGCGTCGGGCAGGACGCGGCTCGACCGCGACCAGACGCACGTTCCTGCCGGCTGCCTTGTCGGCGAAGAAGGGGAAGGCCGCGCCGCCGAAGTTGGAGCCGCCGCCGCAGGGGGCGAAGATCATGTCCGGATAATCGCCGGCCTTCTCGAACTGCTTCTTGGCTTCCAGCCCGATCACGGTCTGGTGCAGCAGGACGTGGTTCAGCACCGAGCCCAGGGCGTAATTGGTGTCGGCACGCGAAGCGGCATCTTCCACCGCCTCGGAAATCGCCAGGCCGAGCGAACCCGGATTGTCCGGATCCTCTGCCAGGGCGGCGCGGCCGGAGTTGGTTTCCATGCTGGGGCTGGCGAACACTTCGGCACCCCAGGTCTGCATCATGGAGCGGCGGTAGGGCTTCTGGTCGTAGCTCACCTTGACCATGTACACCCGCACTTCCAGCCCGAACATCTGGCCGGCCAGGGCCATCGAGCAGCCCCACTGGCCGGCGCCGGTTTCGGTGGCGATGCGCTTGATGCCGGCCTCGGCGTTGTAATAGGCTTGGGCGACCGAGGTGTTGACCTTGTGCGAGCCGGCCGGCGAGACGCCTTCGTACTTGTAGTAGATCTTCGCCGGGGTGCCGAGCGCCGCTTCCAGACGGTGGGCTCGAAACAGCGGCGAGGGGCGCCACAACTGGTAGATTTCACGCACCTTCTCGGGGATCGGAATCCAGCGCTCGGCCGACATTTCCTGCTCGATCAGGCTCATCGGGAAGATCGCCGTCAGCGCCTCGGGGCCGATCGGCTTGCCGTCCGGACCCAGCGGCGGCGCCGGCCGGTTGGGCATGTCGGCGACGACGTTGTACCAGTGGGTTGGGATCTCGGATTCGTCGAGCAGGAATTTGGTTTGCGGCATGGCGGTCTCCCATTTTTTTAAACGATGACTGTATTTCGGACAAGTAAGCCCGATTAAGGAATCATCTGCCAATCGCTTTATTCAGTCAACGAACCCCGCCCGGGTAAGGCCTGGCTTCCGGGAAACCCGGGACGGCTTCCACATCAACGGGGATCGGGTGACCGATGACCCCAGGCTGGCGTTGAAGAGGCTGATGGAGCAGCGCCAGTAACCAGGGAACGCACAGGCTTGGCCCGCACGTGGCTCACGCAGGAGGATCAGCGTCTTCCTCGGTTAAAAAACCTTCGCTTCGAATACTTCGCTTCTGCTCCTGCTCTCTTTTTCGCATTTCGTGCTGGTCGTTCGGCTTCAATTCCGGTTTCCTTGCGGTAGCCGTGTGATAGACGATACCCCACCCGGACGACTTCGGAATCCACGTATTGATCGACGGAGCCCGGCTAGATTATTTTCTCCGTTATGCTGTCGGCAGTCTGTGCCAAAGCCGAGGGCGTGGTTTCGATGGCACGGGCTATTGAACTGTATCCACCCAGACATTCCAGGAAGCCCCATGAAGAAAACCGATCTGTACAAGAACGAAGGACTTAAAATCAATGGCCAGTTGAAACAGGCCGGCACGCCTGATCGTTTTGGCAGTGCGGCCAGCGCGCCGATGTCGCGCCGCGACCAGCGCAAGCTGGAGCAGGCGCAGGGCCTGGTCGCGTTTGCGGTCAAGCTTGATGGCGAGTTGGTGAAGCAAATTCAGGCCCTCGCAAAATCGCGCCAGACGGACATCAATGAAACGGTTGCGGCCTTGCTCATCAAGGGCTTGGCCGCTTGAACCTCAAGTTGAAAGGGGGGCCCCTTTGCCTTTGCCAGAGTTGAAATGAACAAACTCCTGCTGATCGCCGCGCTCGCAGTTGCCGCTTATTTCGCGCTCGGCCCGGGCCACGACACGCCGGACAGACCCGGGACCGCAGCCCGGTCCGGCGTTTCCCTGGCTGCGCATGGCGGCGACGATGCCGCCATCGAAAACGCTTTCGCCAACCGCCTCAGCAACCAGCAGCTTGCGGGGCAGGGCACGGTGGTGAAGACGCTCGCGGACGACAACGACGGCAGCCGGCATCAGCGCTTCATCGTTCGGCTGGATTCCGGGCGGACGCTGCTGGTGTCCCATAACATCGACCTGGCGCAGCGCATCGAATCATTGCACGCAGGGGACACGGTCGCTTTTTACGGCGAGTATGAGTGGAACCCGAAAGGCGGCGTGATTCACTGGACGCACCACGATCCGCAGGGGCGTCATCCCGCCGGCTGGATCAGGCACGACGGGCAGACCTATCGGTAATCGAAAGCGTCCGGCCTGTGTCGGTGTCGTTGGCCGGGTTGTTCAGGCTCGCCTGTTTACATCCAGAAACAACTTGTTACATCTTTGCGGATGCCAGACATCCAGGCGATACATTCCCTCCTCAGAATGCGTTTCATGCCGTACCCGCTTTGGGCCGGCTGATTTGACAATGACTCTAAGGAGAGCGATATGAAATTGTTTCATGGTTCTTTTACCAAACGTGCCCTGATCGTGGGCTTGATTGCTGGCAGCGGCATTCTGGCAGCATCGTCTTTTGCAATGTCTGACGGCGGTCCCGCAAGCAAGGCGGGGTGCGAAGCCCGGCATGGTCAGAAAGACCACGCCAACTGGGAGGCGCGCCGTGCCGGGCACTTGGCCGAGCTGAAGGAAAAGCTGAAACTGGCGCCTGAACAGGAGGCGGCATGGAAAGCCTTTACCGGCGCCAGCCAGCCTGGAATGCGCCTTATGGGTGGGGACCGGAAGGCCATGCGGGACCAGTTCGAGAAGTTGAACACGCCCCAACGGCTGGACAAGATGCTTGCCATGTCGGAAACGCGCCGCGCCAGAATGGTGGAGCGTGCCGAAGCGACCAAGGCTTTCTACGCCCAGCTCAGCCCCGTGCAGCAAAGCGTGTTTGATGCCGAGACGATGCCCCGGCGCAATGAGGGACACCGCCACCCTCGCCAAAACTCCTGAGCAGGCATGCGGTAGTTGCGTAAACGTGGGCGGGCAACCGCCTACGTTTTTTTGCAGCATAAAAATTTAGGCCGGACATTTTAAAACCACGCGCCCGAGTCCCGCTCGGATGTCTAAGATGGAGCTGAAGGGAATCTGAATAGCCATTCAACCGAAAGGACAAGACCATGAACCACACCGTAAGTCTGCTAATGAGTCAGTTCGTCACCCACGACGTGAAGCATTTTGTTGTCAGCAAACCACAGGGATTTTCTGTCGTTCCCGGTCAGGGTGTGGAGCTGGCGATCAATCTGCCGGGGCTGAGTGAGCAGGGCCGACCCTTCACGCCCACCGGACTGGCCGCCGACAGGGTTCTGGAATTCACCATCAAGGGCTATGCGGACCACGCCGGCGTGACCAATGCGCTCCACCAACTGGAACCCGGCGCCGAACTACTGATGTCCGAACCTTTTGGCACCATCAGCTACCAGGGGCCCGGTGTGTTCATTGCCGGCGGCGCCGGCATCACGCCTTTTCTTGCCATACTGCGCGACCTGGCACGCAGGGGAGAACTGGACAGACAGACTCTGATCTTCTCCAACAAGACCCCGCGCGACGTGATCTGCGAAAAGGAGCTGCGACATCTTCTGGATGATCGCTGCATTCTGACCTGCACCGGCGCCACTTCACCGGGATATGAGCACCGGCGCGTCGACCGCGCATTCCTGGAAGAGAAAATCAGGGACTTCGATCAACGATTCTATGTCTGCGGCCCACCCGCCTTCATGGAGGCGGTCAACGGCGCTTTGTCGGATCTTGGAGCAGCATGCGGAAAGTCTGGTATTTGAACGGTGAGCGTCAATGCAATGACATGCTCGCCCAATCTCTGGTCGCGAATTTGTGCCGCGTTTTGTGCCTGCCAGTGTGCTGGCCTCTGGCGGTGACAAAGGTGACAAGAAGAGTGGGTTACGAGGGGGTCAGTTCAGCTTCGAACCATTTCCTGTGAAATAAAATGGGGCAACCTGAACTGCCCCGTATGCGGAATCAACAGCAACCCGCTTGGGCTTATTTTCTGGGAGGAATCAATTCCCGCGAATAAGGCCAAAAGGGTAAACAGAAATCGACCCTTTTGATCCTTTTTCCGCGCTAGTGAATCTCCAGCTTTTTGGCCAAGCTGGACGCCTTCTTGGGCAGGGTCAGGTGCAGCACACCATCGACATAGGTCGCGTCTGCTTGAGTCTCTTCGATTTCAAGCGGCAACTGGATGCTGCGGGTGACCTTGCCGTACCAGCGTTCGTTGCACCACTCCTTGGCTTCGGTCGCCACTTTTTCATGCCTGGATTCGGCGTTCAGGGTGACCTCATTACCCGTAATGCTGATGTCTATATCCTCTTTCTTGACGCCTGGGAGTTCCGCCGAGACGAGGTAGGCGTTATCCATTTCCTGAACCTCGATTGCGATGGTCGGTTCGCCCAGTGGCCGCAACATCGACCGAAACGTCGTCGGCATGAAGTCGCGCACCACGTTTTCGAATGGATCCATCCGCGTCAAATTGAATGGATCAAAGCGAGCAAGATTTAGCATGATTGTTCCTCCTTATCATTGCCGTTGCATGTGTGTAAACACGATGCCTACACACATAAATCTAGTACCAAGTGGGAAATTTTCAAGGCAGAAATGAGCGCCTAACCCTATGATTACAATGTGCTTACTACTGCGATGAAGCTGAAGTTCAAGCCTGCCCATCAATACCAAATCATGCAGCAAAAGAGCTTGGCCCCGGATTATTTTTTTCGGGTATTGGATTGCCTGAAAAATGTGAATTTGGCACGCAGAAGGTCGAAGTTAAGCCCTTTGGTTCCGGTTTTTTTGGGCTAACGCCATGGCCGTACATAAAGATTGCCCCTAGACGAGCCCTGCTAAAGCAAGTCGGCGCCAGGCCGTTAACGGTATGTCGAAACCGCACCATTAACCGGCATGAAGCCAGACACACGATCCGGGACCACGAAGCCCGTGACCCGGCGATTTCCCCTCGTCCGCTATTTCTCCGTTGCCGCGCTGGCGGCATTGGTGGCGACATCGGTTCTGCTCGGGATAGTCCACGAACATCAGGAATTGGAATCGCTGACACTCATGGGGGAGTCGCACAACGTCGCTCTGACGAAGACCTTCAGAAATTTCCTGTGGCAACGGTTCGAACCGCTGGTCGTTTCTTCCCGGGGTCTCGGAACCGAAGCCTTGCGGGCGAACCCGGAACTGCCTGGTTTGCGCGAGGCGGTGATCAAGCTGATGCGCGATACCCAGGCAGTGAAGGTCAAGGTATACAACCTCGAAGCGATGACATTGTTTTCCACCGACCTGAAACAGGTCGGCGAAAGCGAGGCCCGCAATGCAGGATTTGCCGAGGCGGCGGCGGGGCGTGTGATAACCGCGCTGGTGCACAAGGACAGCTTCGATGCGTTCGAAGGAGTGATCGAGGACAGGGATCTGATCTCCAGCTACGTGCCCATTCGGGATGCCCATGGCAAGGTCGAGGCCGTATTCGAGCTGTACCGGGACGTGACGGCGCTGGTCGCCCACATGCGCGACGCACAAAGAATGGTCATTGCAAGCGTGACGCTGACAATGGTCGCGCTCTATGCCCTGCTCTTCATCATCATCCGCCGCGCACAGACGATCCTCGACCGCCAAAGGACAGACCTGGAGTCGTCGCTCGACCAAATCCGGGAGGACAACACGCTGCTCGATCAGCGCGTGCAGGAGCGCACCGCGGAGTTGTCCGTCGCGAACCAATTGCTGGAATCCGAGATCAGTGAACGCAAGTCCGCGGAGTTGAAGCTCGCCTTCCTGGCCCACCACGACCCTTTGACCGGCCTGCCGAACCGCATCCTGCTGCAGGAGCGGATCGAGTTGGCCATCAGTCGGGCGAAGCGCGAAAAGCGCAGCTTCGCCGTATTCTTCATCGACCTCGACAACTTCAAGAACGTCAACGACACCTTGGGGCATCCCCTCGGCGACGTCCTGTTGCAGCAGGTGACAAGCGAACTCCTGCGCCATGTGCGCAGCGTGGATACGCTGGCGCGCCTGGGCGGAGACGAGTTCATTCTGGTGGCGGAGATCGACGATCAGGACCATGCGGAGGCGGTGGCCCAAAAGCTTATGGCCATGTTCCTCCAGCCCTACCACCTGGTCGACCACGAGATCTATCTGGGTGCGACCATCGGCATCAGTATTTTCCAGCGCGACGGCGAGGACAGCCATACCCTGATCCGTAATGCGGATACAGCCATGTATCGGGGCAAGGCTGCCAGGCGCGGCAGCTACCGGTTCTATGAGCCGGAGATGACCGCATCTGCGGAGGAGCACCTGAGACTGGACAGCATGCTCAGGCGGGCTCTGGAGGGCCGCGAACTCCATCTGGTCTATCAGCCTCAGGTGGACATGAAGAGCGGCGGGATGGTCGGCGTCGAAGCCCTGCTGCGCTGGCAACACCCGACCATGGGCAGCATCCCGCCGTCGCGTTTCATTCCCGTGGCCGAGGAAAGCGGCTTTATCAGCGAGCTCGGCATCTGGGTGCTACGCCAGGCCTGCCATCAGATGCGGGACTGGCTGGACAGCGGCATCGACATTCCCAAGATCGCCGTCAACGTCTCGGCCAGGCAGTTCGAGCGCGGCGGATTTATCGACAGCGTGCGCGCCGTGCTCAGGGAAACAGGTATCCCGGCGGGGCGTCTGGAGCTGGAGATCACGGAATCGGCCATCATGCTTACCCACAACGCCCACGAGTTGCTGCGCGGAATACGCGACATAGGCGTCCTGCTGTCCATCGACGACTTCGGCACTGGCTACTCCTCCCTCAGCTACCTGAAGCAATTGCCGATCCAGAAACTGAAGATCGACCGCTCCTTCGTGAGAGACCTGGAGTGCGGCGGAAACGACCTGGCTATCGTCAGGTCAGTGATCGCCCTGGCCAGAACCATGGGACTGTCCACCATGGCCGAGGGCGTGGAAAATGAGGGCCAGGCGCGGTTTCTCGTACAGGAAGGCTGCGAGCAGGCGCAGGGGTTCCTCTACAGCAAACCCGTTTCAGCGGGGGAGATCTCGCGTATCTGGGCGAGCGGGCAGATTTGCACACAGTCGGCTACCCAACTGTCAAAGCTGCCAGCACCCAAGGTAGCACCCAGTAGCCAGCAGTTGTCGAGAGAGTAGAAGATTCGATGGCGGAGCCGACCTCGTTCCTAAAATCGAAGTATCAAGGGGACGGGGATCGGGCTCTTTGTGTCCGACCCATCCGTGGCAGCCTCCGGCGCAGGCACAGTAAAACCACCCGTTACCAGGGAATTTCGGTGCCGTTGTAGCGAAAGAAACGGCCACTCATCTCCATGCTGAATGTGTCCACCAGCGCGCGCATGCCGGCGACGCTTTCAGCGGGGGTCAGCGGCGCATCCCAGCCGCCCATGCGCGTTTTCACCCAGCCCGGGTGCAGCAGCAGCACCCCGATGCCGCGTTCCCTGTGGGCGAGGGACAGCCCTTTCATGGCGGCATTGAGCGCCGCCTTGCTGGAGCGATAGTAGGTGTCGCCCGGTGTACTGATTTCGGCGATGGAGCCCATGTGGCTGGTGATGGCGACGACCAGCCTGCGCTCGCTGCGTGCCACGAGTTCGACCAGGGCTTCGGTCACGCGCAAGGGGCTCAGGGTATTCACCTCCAGGGTCTGCCGCCACTCTTCATAGCGCAGGGATTCTGTCGCTGCGTACTTTTCAAGATACACGCCGGCATTGTTGACGAGCACGTCGATCGATTCACTCTGCAATTCGGCGCGCAGGGCATAAACGGATTCCGGCAGGGTCACGTCCAGGCGATGCACAGTAAGCCATGGGTGTTTCTGCGCGAGGTCCTGCAGTTCGTCAGCCGTCTCGGGATGGCGGCAGGTGGCGAAGACGCGCCAGTCCGCATCGGCATACTGGCGGCACCACTCCAGGCCGAGGCCGCGATTGGAACCGGTTACGAGTACGCTGGACATGGGTTCTCCTTCGTTTTCCTCTCAATCTATACTAGTCGTATCCGTTAACCTGATTGTTTTATATGCCAGGAAAATCAGCTTCGGATTGTCTTTTCGGGGAAATGGATTACCAGAAAGAATGAAAGACGTGGCGTACAGAAAATTGAAGCCGAGCCTTTTAATCCTGGGCCGCTGGAGGCAAATGGGATCCCACACCTTGAGCATTTTCGTTCGCAGCCTGCCGTTCGGGTTGTACCTCGCCCTGCTTGTGCTGGAAGGGCTGCTGCCCGACTGGGCGCCCGGCTTCGACGTGCGCTGGGTGTATCCGGTAAAGACCGGGCTGGTGGCGCTGGCGCTGGCGGTGCTGTGGCGTCATTACCTTGAGCTCAAGTCGTATCGCCTGCCGCTCCTGCATCTGCTGCTGTCGATGGCGGTAGGCATCGTGGTGCTGGTGCTGTGGGTCAACCTCGACGCCGGCTGGATGCTGATCGGCGAGACCGGCGATGGTTACAACCCCACCGATGTGACCGGCCGGATCGACTGGCTGCTGGTGGCGTTTCGCATCGCTGGCGCCGCGCTGGTTGTGCCGATCATGGAAGAGTTGTTCTGGCGCTCATTTTTGCAGCGCTGGGTGCAGCAGCCCGATTTTCTGACGCTGGATCCCGCACGAATCGGCCTGAAAGCGCTGTTCATCGCCAGCGCGCTGTTCGCTGTCGAACACCTGCAATGGCTGGCAGGTCTGATCGCCGGCCTGGCCTACGGGTGGCTGTATATCCGCACGCGCAACCTGTGGGCGCCGATCGTCGCGCACGCCGTCACCAATGGCGCGCTGGGTGCGTATGTGGTGGCGACGGGTTACTGGAGCTTCTGGTGAATTATTCCGTGCCGTTTGCCGCTCTGGTGCTGGGTGCGTTGCTGGCCATGCCGGCGACGGCGAACGAAGGGGGATCAAAGGGCGAGGTTCCGACCACCCTGCCGCTTGCCGCCAGAGTCGAGATCGAGTCATTGCTGTCAAGGCTTAAGGCGTCTGGCTGCCAGTTCAATCGAAATGGGTCCTGGCATACGTCCGAGGAAGCTCAGGCGCACCTGCACCGGAAACTGGATTACCTGGCGGGCAAGGGGGCCATTGCAAGCGCTGATCAGTTCATTGAACTGGCAGCCACGAAGAGCAGCGTGACCGGCCAGGCTTACTCGGTCAAGTGCGGCAGCAATGCGCCCGTGCAAAGCCGCACCTGGCTTTTCTCCCAGTTGCAGACCCTGCGCAACACGTCCGCCGCACCGGCAGCTTCACCCAAGTAACAGCCCCCCTTCCCTGCCGCCGCTTCGCCGGGAAACAAACCGCGAGTCCGTTTCAAGCCGCTCTTGTGTGGGCAACCACAAAGGAATGGCCGGCTTATCTGGCCGTTTTATTGGACCGGGCTAACGGGCGATCTGAGTTTGCGGGTCGGCGGCTTGTTCGCGGCGCATCATTTCGCGACCCATGGCCTTGAACTGGTCGCGCAGCAATTCGCTCATGTACGAAGCGATCAGGCTGGAAGGGACGGGCAGTTCCGGAACGGCAGAGGCATGGTAGGCAAGCTGGGTGCCGGACTCCGAGGGTATCAGCGCCAGGGTGCTTTCCAGCCGGGTACTGCCGGACAGGGAATGCGAGCGGATGAACTGATAGGGGGTGGCCGCAACTTCCCTTCTGGATTCGAAGGGAATCGTCAATGGCCCCAAACTGATACTTCCCTTCTGTTCAACTTCCAGATATTTGCCGTTGTGTTGCAACACCCGGCTGATTTCAAGACTGGGAATAAAGGCAGGCATGTTCTCGAAGTCCATCAACACGGCCCAGGCCTGCTGGGGACGAACCGGTACCTGGTAACTGATGTCCAGAACCAGGGTGCCTTCCTGACTACGGACCTGTACGTTGGGCTCGGCCAGTTCAATGGGTAGTGCGTCAACGCGGCTGCCGCACAGCGACAGAGCCAGCATGAGTAAGGAACGGTACAGGGGAGGCAGCACGAAAGACCTCAGCGATTTGGGAGCGCAGCCATTATCCGCCTTTAAGTCAGGGGAGGAAGAAATGGGATCAGGCCATTGATTCCTCTCCGCTTGATCTCCACTGAACATCAGCCCAGCCGGACGGGAACAAGGGTGCAGACGGCCCCATTTATTCCCGTTTCTTGACCTCAATCAAGGACAACCGGTTATACCCACGAGCAGTATCGTTTGCCCTGCCAGTGGGATGCCCGCTCAGAAGGCATCAAAGGGAGGGCACCCTCATCACTCGTCTTTAACCCAAGGAGTTGGATTATGCAGAGATTAGCCAGCTGGTTTGTTTCAATCGTGTTTATGCTGAGTGCGGGCCTTGCCCATGCCGGGACGCCTGATGATGCCTGCAAGGATTTGATGGAGGCCCGCGGCTATCTGGTCACGATGCTGGATACCACCGACAAGGCTACCCAGGACGAACTCAAGGCCAGGGTGAATGCGGCAAGCGCCAAACTGGACGCGGTCCTCGCGGCCATGGCCAAGGGTCCGGATGCAGCCAAGGCCAAAGATTTCAAGACGGTCTGGGAAGAGTTCAGGAAAACCCGTGATACGGAGATCATTCCGGACATCTATGCCGGCAAGAAAGCAGAGGCCAAGGCCCTCGCCACGGGTGTTCAGGTCGAACGCATGAAGAAGATGAAGGGCGTCATGGGTTGCCCATGAGTCAGACGGGCTGCTGACCCGATAATCGCTTCACCAGAACGGCCCCCGGCCTTCCGCGCCCGACACGTGTTGGCCACTGGCGCGATCGGTCGGGGTTTCTCGGTTTAATGTCCAGTGACGTTTCCCTATCCCCGCCCGCCACTTCTCGGCGCTTCTCGCTTTAGCTCTCGTGCATACTGCGCATGGTTTCCGGCTTGTCATCGACGCGGAAGCAGGCCTCGCCGTGAGGAATGTCCGGGTCACGCAGGTGTTCTGCCCAGGCAAGGATATTCATGCCCCATTAATGACGAGCGGCTATAAAGAAGAGCACCTTTCAGGAGAGCATGAACATGCGGCACAATAAAATCCCCGGGTTGGCCGGCCTGCGCAAGGCAATAGCGCCGTGAGACAGCCACTGACAAGCTGGCCGGCGCTGGTTTTGATTTTCTGCCTGTTCCCGGCCGGGGGATGGGCGGGTCCGGAAGGAGGAAAGATCATGCAGATCACATCCAATGCCTTTGCCCATAACGGTGAGATTCCCGCCCGGCACACCTGCGAAGGTCAGGATAGGTCCCCGCCGCTGGCATGGTCGGGTATCCATTCCGGCGCAAAGAGTCTGGTGCTGATCGTGGACGATCCGGACGCGCCGGACCCGGCGGCGCCGCGCATGACCTGGGTGCACTGGCTGCTCTACAACCTGCCGCCGGCGAGCACGGGCCTTGTGGAAGGCGTGACAACCCTCCCGGCGGGGACTCTGGAAGGCGTGAACGACTGGAAACGCACCGGCTACGGTGGTCCCTGCCCGCCCATCGGACGACACCGCTATTTTTTCAAGCTCTACGCACTCGACGTGGTGCTCCCCGATCTGCGCAGGCCGGCCAAGAGCACGCTGGAGGCGGCCATGCGCGGGCATGTGCTCAGTCAGGCGGAGCTGATCGGGACGTATCAGAAGCGGCGATAAGAACAAGGGGCGCTTCCATGAATTTCGTCAAGCCGCCCTGGATCCGGCATCCCTTTGCTTGATTTGACTGGACATACGAACTTTCACGGGCTTCAGCCCGTAGTCGAAACGGTAAGGTCGCAGCCGTTGGGGACCCAGCGCCGGAATGACAACGCAATACGCGGTATTTTCTTAAGGTCGTGCCATTGGGGCCGGACGGCCGGGAGCCCCAGGGGACGACCCCATTGATCTGTGCATTCAGGAACAATAACCCACGGGGAGAATAACCATGGCCACACCGGATATCCGCAATATTGCCGTGTTTTGTGATTTTGAAAACGTGGCTATCGGCATTAAAGAAACCAACTACCCGGACTTCAGGATACGCCCCATTCTTGAACGGCTGCTGCTCAAGGGCAGCATCGTGGTGAAGAAGGCTTACTGCGACTGGGACCGTTACAAGGAATTCAAGCGGGACATGCATGAGGCCGCGTTCGAGCTGATCGAGATTCCGCATGTGCGGCAGTCGGGCAAGAATTCGGCGGACATCCGCATGGTGGTGGATGCGCTCGACCTTTGCTACACCAAGACGCACATCGACGCCTTCGTGATCATCAGCGGGGATTCCGACTTTTCGCCGCTGATCTCCAAACTCAAGGAAAACGGCAAGAGCGTGATCGGCATCGGCGTGCGCGGCTCGGCGTCGTCGCTACTGATCGGCAACTGCGATGAATTCATTTTTTACGAAGATCTGGTGCAGATAAAGACGCCGCAAAAAGCGCCCGCCAAGAAACCGGCGGCGATGCCCAGCCCGTGCAAGGACACGGCCAGCGGCGGCGGCAAAGACGGCGAGCACGACCCGGCGGCGAGCCCGTCCGGCGACGGAAAAAACAGCGGCAGGTGACGAAGGCCGGGCTGTGGGCAAGGCCGAACCAAGCGCTGATGAAAAGAAGAGCCGCGCCATTGAAATCGTGGTGAGCACGGTGGAGCAACTGGTGGCGGAGCGCGGCGGCGAAGGCTCCATTTCGGCGTCGCTGATCAAGAACACCATCAAGCGAATCCGGCCGGGATTCAGCGAATCGGAATATGGTTACAGCGCGTTTGGAAAGATCCTGGACGACGCACATAAAAAAGGCGCGCTGGCGGTGGAAAGGAAAGAGGGCGGCGCAGTAATGGTCAGCCTGCCCCCTTCCCGGGCGTGAGACAGGCTCAAAATGTATTGGCTGGCGATGAAGATGCTTTTGCATCAGAAGATGCGTCTGCTCATCACCCTCATCGGCATCGCCATCTCGGTCGTGCTGGCCCTGGTGGAGGTGGCCATTTATCTGGGCATGATGGGTAACGCCACCTCGGTGATCCGTCACACTCCGGGCGATATGTATGGGCGCCGAGGGAAAATCAGGGGCCTTGAACTATTTGCCGTCCGCATCAACAGCATCATGAAAAACGCCCCTGATCGGGGCGTTTATCGTTCCGTCCGCCCGGATTACCTGGGCATCGGAGCAGCGGGCGCCGACTGAGGAGCAACCGGCGCCGCCTGGGGAGCAACCACGCCATACGGCACCGGCCAGGCCGCGGGAGCCGGCATCGGCACCGCCGCCGGCATCGGCATGCCGGCCCCCGCAGGATAGGCATAAGGATAGCCGGCAAATCCCTGCCAGGTATTGCCATACGAGGCGGGGTTCATACCCGCACCCATCCAGCCCATGTAGAGATTGGGGTTCATGGGGGCCATCCCGGTCTGCATCACGCGCGGGTCGGCGGGCGCCATCGCCCACTTCAGATAGGCCGCCGGGTTCACTGCCTTCATCAGTACTTCCAGGGCACGGGGATCGGTGGGGGCCATCATCCAGCGCATCAGTTTGGCGGGGTCTGAAAGTTGGGTGGCCAGGGCCGTGTAGAAATTGGCGTCCATGGCCGCCGCCATCCACTTCATAGAAACCTGGGGGTCGGTCGCAAGCGGCATCCAGGTACTGTAGCTGGCCGGGTTGATGATGGAATTGGTCATCTCGGCCCACTTGCCGGGCTCCAGCATCTGGTTGCCCATGGCAAAAAGGAAACCGGGCTCGGTGGCGAACGCGACAAAAGGAATGAACTTCTTCGGGTCCTTCAGCACTTCGGCATTCTTGGTGAAGTCGGTCGCCAGTGCGGCCATTTCGTCTGCTGTCTTGGGAAAATTCGCTGGCACGTCGGCAGCCATGATATTGGAAGCGGCAAGTGCCAGGACAAGAAACAAGGCGTGGGTTTTCAATTCGACCTCCAATCGGAAAAACCAAGGTACATCCAACAGAATCCCTGACAATATATCACTTGTTCATGTTGGAACAACCCGTTCCCGGCGGTCAGGACCAGACGCCGTGTCTCGGGGAAAAACTGTCCAGCACCCGCAGGTAACTCGAACGCGCCATGGCGGCAGGATCGGACAGGTTCTTCTGACTCATGCTGCCCTTGAGTTGGGCGATCGACGTGTATTCGCGCTCGGCCATCCAGCTTTCCATGTCGTGCAGAATCTTCGTGAGCTTGCCTGGCCCATGCCGCAGCAGGCAGGATGCGAGATGCACGACGTCGGCGCCGACCAGCAGCAGCTTCAAGGCCTCTTCATGGCTGTGGACGCCGCCGGTGGCGGCAAGAGTGAGATTGGTACGGCCATGCAGGATGGAGAGCCAGCGGATGCGCAACAGCGCCTCGTCGGGGGTCGACAGGTGCAGCTGGTCCACCACGCACAGTGTGCCCAGATCGATGTCGGGCTGGTAGAAGCGGTTGAACAGGGCGACGCCCTGCGCGCCGGCGTTTTCCAGCTGCTTCACGAAATGCGGCAGGGAAGAAAAGAACGGCGACAGTTTCATGACTATGGGGATGCTCACCACGCTGCTCAATTCGGTGAGCAGGCTGACGTAGCGCGCCTCCACCGTCTCGCCCGAACGGCCCATGTCCGCCGCCACGTGATAGACGTTGAGTTCCAGCGCATCGGCGCCGGCCTGTTGCAGTTCGCGGCCGAGTTCCACCCAGCCGGTCCGGGACACGCCGTTGAGACTGGCCACCACGGGAATCTCCAGCCTTTGCTTGAGCCGGCGCAGATGTTCCAGATACTGATCCAGACCGCTTTGGAAACAACCGTCATCGGGCAGGAAGCCGTCCGCCTCGCCATGGCCCAGGCCGGCATGCAGCAGAAAGCGGTCGGCCATCGCCTCTTCCGCCCGCAATTCCTCCTCGAACAGGGAATACATCACCAGCGCCGCGGCGCCTGCGTCCTCAAGACGCAGCGCGGTGTCCAGATTCCTGGTGAGCGGCGAGGCGGAAGGCACCAGCGGGTTCTTGAGTTCGAGACCAAGGTAGTTCGTGGAAAGATCGATCATGTCAGGCTCCCGGTTTGGATTCCTTGACATGGCCCAACGCCATGTCCTGATACATCTTGAAGCGTCGCTCGGCGTCCTGCTGCGCCTGTTCGAGGAAACGCTGCGCGGCTTCCGGATGGCTGCGCGCGAGCATGGCGAAGCGGGTCTCGCTTTCCATGAAGGTCTTGATCGGCTGGCTGGGCGCGGCGGAATCCAGCTTGAACGGGTTGCCGCCCGCCGTTTCCAGGCGCGGGTCGAAGCGGAACAACGGCCAGTGCCCGCTCTTCACCGCCATGTCCTGCTGGCGCTGGTTGTAGAGCAGGTCGACGCCGTGGGCGATGCAGGGGCTGTAGGCGACGATCAGCGAGGGGCCGTTGTAGGACTCGGCTTCGTGGAACACGCGCAGGGTTTGGGTATCCTTGGCGCCGTAGGCCACGGTGGCGACGTAGACGTGGCCGTAGTCGCTGGCGATTTTGGCGAGGTCCTTCTTCGCGGTGGCCTTGCCGCCGGCGGAAAACTTGGCTACCGCGCCGATGGGCGTGGCCTTGGAGGTCTGCCCGCCGGTGTTGGAGTAGACCTCGGTGTCCAGCACCAGGATGTTGACGTCGTAAGGCAGCGCGAGCACGTGATCGAGGCCGCCGTAGCCGATGTCGTAAGCCCAGCCGTCGCCGCCGATGATCCACACCGAGCGGCGGATCAGCCATTCGGCGACGCTGGCGAGTTCCTTGGCACGCGGGTGCCGGGATGCGGCCAGGTGTTTCAGCAGTGCGGCGACGCGGCGGCGTTGTTCAACCAGACCGGCCTCCTCGCGCTGGTCGGCATTGGCCAGCGCCGCGGCGAGATCGCCGCCGATATCATGGGCGAGTTCGCGCAGCAACTGCCTCGCGTAGTCCATCAACTGGTCGGCGGCCAGGCGCATGCCCAGGCCGAATTCGGCGTTGTCCTCGAACAGCGAATTGCTCCATGCCGGCCCGCGTCCGGCGCCGTTGACGGTGTAGGGCGTGCTTGGCAGGTTGCCGCCATAGATCGATGAGCAGCCGGTCGCGTTGGCGATCAGCATGCGGTCGCCGAAGAGTTGCGTGGCGAGGCGGATGTAGGGCGTCTCGCCGCAGCCGGCGCAGGCGCCGGAAAACTCGAACAGCGGATCGAGCAACATGGAACCGGGGATGGTGTTGTGCTTGAGCGACCCGCGGTCAAACTCGGGCAGGGCGCAGGAAGAAGGCGAAGTTGTCGCGCTCGTGATCGCGCAGCGGGGCGATCGGCGCCATGTTCACCGCGCGCCGGCTGACGTTGGACTTGTCGTGGATCGGGCAGGCTTCGACGCAGTCGCCGCAACCGGTGCAGTCTTCCGGCGCCACCTGGTAGCTGATGTGGGTACCGGCGGGGAAATCCTTGCTTTTGGCGGGCACATGCTTGAAGGTCGGCGGTGCATCGGCCGCGGCTTCGGCGCCGAAGGCGCGCGCGCGGATCGCGCTGTGCGGACAGACGAATACGCACTTGCCGCACTGGGTGCACAGGTCGGCCTCCCACACCGGGATTTCCAGGGCGATGTTGCGCTTCTCGTATTGCGCGGTGCCGAGCGGATAGGTGCCGTCGGCGGGCAGCAAGGACACCGGCAGGCTGTCGCCGTGGCCGTGGTAGATCGGCAGGGTGAGGTCGCGCACGGAGTCGGGGAGTTGGTCATGCCGGCGAAGGCCTGCATCAAGTTCAATCTCCGCTGGATTCCGGCCTACGCCGGAATGGCGGGCCACGTCGACCTGCCGCAAGTGTTCCAGCGTCATGTCGATGGCACGGTAGTTCAGTTCCACCAGCCGCTTGCTCTTTTTGCCGTAGGTCTTGTCGACCGCGTGCTTGATCGCGGTGACCGCTTCGTCCTTCGGCAGGATGCCGGAAATGGCGAAAAAGCAGGTCTGCATGATGGTGTTGATGCGCCGCCCCATGCCGGCTTCGGCGGCCACGGCGTAGGCGTCGATCACCCACAGCTGCAGGCGCTTGTCGCGGAGCTGCGTGCGCATGTTCTGCGGCAGCGTGTCCCACACCTGATCCGGCGGTGCCGAAGTGTTGAGCAGGAAGACGCCGTCTGGCGCGGCGTGCGCGAGCAGTTCGTAGCGCTCGACGAACACCGGCTGGTGGCAGGCGACGAAGCCGGCCATGCCCGCCTCCACCAGATAGGTGGAGCGGATCATCGCAGGACCGAAGCGCAGGTGCGACACCGTCACCGCGCCGGACTTCTTCGAGTCGTAGACGAAATAGCCCTGCGCCTGCAGCGCGGTGGCTTCGCCGAGTATCTTGATCGAGTTCTTGTTGGCCGACACCGTGCCGTCGGCGCCCAGCCCCCAGAACACGGCGTGCTGCAGCTGGCGTGCGGCATCGGTGCGGAAGGCCTCATCCCACGGCAGCGAGAGATGGGTGAGGTCGTCGTGGATGCCCACGGTGAACTGGCGCTTCGGCGCAGTCCCCGAAAGTTCGTCGAACACCGCCTTGACCATGCCGGGGGTGAATTCCTTGCTGGCAAGACCGTAACGGCCGCCGATGACTCGGGGCATCGTGCGCTTCGCGTCTGCCGCCGCCTGCGCCAGCGCGGTCACCACGTCCTTGTAAAGCGGCTCGCCGTCCGCACCCGGCTCCTTGCAGCGGTCGAGCACGGCAATGGCTTTCACACTGGAGGGCATGGCAGCCAGCAGGGCTCCCGCGGAAAAAGGCCGGTACAGCCGCACCTTCAGCACGCCGACCTGTTCGCCCCGGGCGACGAGATGCTGCACCACCTCGTGCACGGTCTCGGCGCCGGAACCCATGAGCACGATGACCCGCTCGGCATCGGCCGCGCCGACATACTCGAACAGGCGATAATGCCGCCCGGTGAGTTCGCCGAAACGATCCATCGCCGCTTGCACGATCTGCGGAAACGCGTCGTAGAACGGGTTGGCGCGCTCGCGCGACTGGAAGAACACGTCCGGATTCTGCGAGGTGCCGCGCAGCACCGGGTGCTCCGGCGACAGCGCGCGGCCGCGGTGCGCGGCGATGTGGCCGGCGTCGAGCATGGCGCGCACGGCGTCGGGTTCCACCGCGACAATCTTCGCCACCTCGTGCGAGGTACGGAAACCGTCGAAGAAATGGATGACGGGAATGCGCCCTGCCAGCGTCGCGGCCTGGGCGATGAGGGCGAAATCCTGGGCCTCCTGCACCGAATTGCCGCACAGCATGGCGCAGCCGGTGGCTCTGGCCGCCATCACATCGGAATGGTCGCCGAAGATGGACAGGGCATGCGTCGCCAAGGTCCGCGCCGCCACGTGCAGGACAAACGGCGTCAACTCGCCGGCGATCTTGTACAGGTTGGGAATCATCAGCAGCAGGCCCTGGCTGGCGGTGAAACTGGTTGCCAGCGCCCCCGAAGTCAGGGCCCCATGGAGTGCCCCCGCCGCGCCGCCTTCGCTCTGCATCTCGATGATCCTGGGCACCGCGCCCCACAGATTGGGCCGGCCCTGGGCAGCCCATTCGTCCGACCACTCCCCCATGCTGGACGCAGGCGTGATGGGATAGATCGCGATCACCTCGTTGCCGAGGTAGGCCATGCGGGCGACGGCTTCGTTGCCGTCAATGGTGAGACAGGCCGTCACGGGTTGCTCAATGAAATCGCGTCAACGCAGGTGATCCGGCGCATCGAGCGGCGTGCGGCGGGCCTGGTCGGCATTCTGCTCGGGTTGATACCACGCGAGCTTCTCGCGCAGTTTGACGACGTTGCCGACGATGATCAGGGTGGGGGCTTTGAGGCCGGCTTCCGCCGCCAGTTTGGGCAGGGTGGTGAGGTCGCCGGTGACGACACGCTGAGTGGGGAGGGTGCCCTGCTGAACGATGGCTGCCGGGGTGCTGGCTGCGAGGCCGTGCCTGATAAGCGCCTCGCACAACAGCGGCAGGCCTTTCAACCCCATGTAGATGACGATGGTCTGGTCGTGGCGGGCGATGCCTTCCCAGTTGAGATTGAAGGTGTTGTCGCGCAGATGGCCGGTGACGAAGGCAACCGACTGGGCGTAATCGCGATGCGTCAGCGGGATGCCGGCATAGGATGCCACACCCGCCGCCGCGGTGATGCCCGGCACGACCTGGAAGGGTATGCCGTGTTCGGCCAGGGTTTCGATCTCTTCGCCGCCGCGCCCGAAGATGAAGGGGTCGCCGCCTTTCAGGCGCAGTACGCGTTTGCCTTCCTTCGCCAGCCGCACCAGCATGAGGTTGATTTCTTCCTGCGGTACGGCGTGATCATCGCGCTCTTTGCCTACATAGATGCGCTCGGCATCGCGCCGGCACATGTCGAGGATCGGCTGCGAGACCAGGCGATCGTAGACCAGCACGTCGGCCTGTTGCATCAGGCGCAGCGCGCGAAAGGTAAGCAGGTCCGGGTTGCCGGGGCCTGCACCGACGAGATAGACCTCGCCGCGGCTGATATCGGTGCCGCTACCCTCTTTGAGCATCGCTTCGAGCCGCGCTTCGGCCTCCTGCTCGCGCCCGGAGAAGACCATTTCGGCCACGGGCGAGAGGAAGAGCTTTTCCCAGAAAGCGCGGCGCTGCTCGGGTTTGATGGCTGCGCGCACGCGGTCTTTGAAGCGTGAAGCGAATGCGCCGAGACGGCCATAGGATGCGGGGATCAGCGTTTCCAGGTGCGCACGCAACATGCGCGCCAGCACCGGTGACTCGCCGCCGCTGGAGACCGCGACCATGATCGGGGAACGGTCGATGATGGATGGCAGGATAAAGCTGCACAGCGCGGGAGTGTCCGCGACGTTGACCGGGATGTGCCGCGCGCGGGCAGCGTCCGCGATGTCCTGTTTCAGCGCCGCATCGTCCGCGACGACGATCACCGCGTCCTGGCCATCGAGCAATTCCGGTGTGTAGGTATCGGCCACCCGGCTCAATCGCTCCCGGTGCGGAAGCCGCTCGAAACCTTCATGCAGGTCCTGCGCCACCACGCCCACATGCGCCCCTGCGCGCAACAGCAATTCGGCTTTGCGGGCAGCGGTTTCACTGCCGCCGACGACCAGGCAGCGGCGGTCGCGTAGGTCGAGGAAGATGGGTAGATAGTTCATGTCAAAGCCAACCTTCGATTTCGCAGGGCCAGTAAGCTTGTATGCTCAGCCTGCCCCGCTGCCGGAATCAGGCGGACTGATCCGGATTCGGCGGTATGAAAATAAAGCGGAATTCGCCCGGTTCCATTTCCACGAAATCCAGCGTAACCCCCTGCAGGAACGGCGCGCTCGACTTGGCGATCAATAGTTCGATGCCATTGACGATGACCTGTTCGTCGGCCTCGCGCTCCTGATCGAAACCCATGCCGTAGGTGATGCTGTCGTCGTCCAACTGGCGGGCCGCGACGCGCAACACCATTCCCTCCGTATCGGGATTATTGGTGGCAGCGCGAATCTGCTCGGCAGCGGCATCGGTAATTCTGATCATTTCGGCTCCTCTGGTTAACGTGAACGTCGCGTAGCGACACGATGTCCCCCCGCTCCCTCGGGACCCCGGTCGCCCGGAGGGAGCGGGGCGGGGTGAGGCACGGCGGGCGTGACATTCATCATTATGCATTGTCAATAATGGCCAATGCATTCAATTCGGGGTTGCGCGGCCGCCATGTCCGTTACCCGCCGTGTTGTCGCCTGGCGGTGGCATGCGCTTTATGCCTGCGCACCTGGTTCAAAAATGGGGTGATCCAGCCCAGCTTGCCCGTGCCCCGGCGATGAACGTAGCCCGCCAGCAGATTGCGATAGACATAGCCGTCATGCTCGCCGTCGATGCCATGGCCCCGTGTGACCTTGTAGGCGTAGGTGGCATCCCCGGGAAGGTTTTCAAGACTGGAATAGTGAAACTCGTGCGCGGGGATTTCCGCGCTTTCCCCCCAGGTATCCTGCCCGGTGGGTTGCAGACGCGCATAGCCGCGACCGACGGGGCGATCATGCATGACCACCTCGCCTGGCACGACGCCGACCATCTGCCGCGTCTGGCCCTGCCAGCTCAGGCTTTTCGACAGGTACATCAGCCCGCCGCACTCGGCATACGTGGGCAGACCCTGTTCGATATGCTCGTGAATGTCCGTGCGCAATCCGGCGTTGGCTTCGAGTTCATTCATGAAGACTTCCGGAAAGCCGCCGCCGATGATGAGGCCATCGACTTCCGGCAACAGGCGGTCGTGCAGCGCGTCGAATGGGACCAGTTCGACCCCTGAAGCGCGCAGCGTGTCGAGGTCTTCGCTGTAATAGAAACCGAAGGCCTGGTCGCGGGCGATGGCGATGCGCAAATCCATGGCATCCTTCCCGGATTCCGCCCTGCGCCCTGCAACGAGTCTCCTTGCGTCGTCGAAAATGGCCGACGCATCCAGGCTGCATTCGTCGGCAATGCCCGGAGCGCTGTCCGCTATGGCAAGCAGACGATCCAGATCGACTTGCGCCGCAATGCGCTCGCCGACCTGCTGCATTTTCTGGCGCGCGGCGCCTTGCTCGTTGGCGGGTACGAGACCGAGGTGACGCTCGGCAATCTGCAGGCCTGCATCGTGCTGAACCGCGCCGATGACCTCGACCTTGGTGTAGTGCTCGATGACCGCGCGCAGCTTGGATTCGTGGCGGCTGCCGCCAAGATTATTGAGAATCACGCCGGCGATGCGGATGTCGGGGTCGAAGGCCTGATAGCCAAGAATCAGCGGCGCCACGCCGCGCGTCATGCCGCGTGCATCGATCACCAGTACCACCGGTGCGCCCAGCAGTTTGGCCAGCGCTGCGTTGCTGTTGCTGCCGTCGAGGTCGAGACCGTCGTACAACCCCTTGTTGCCTTCGATCAGACTGATGCGTACAGCGTGTGCATGTTCGGTAAAGCGCTGGATGATTTCCTCGCGCCGCATCATGTGAAAATCGAGGTTATAGCAGGCGCGGCCTGCTGCCAGCCCCAGCCACATCGGGTCGATGTAATCAGGCCCTTTTTTGAATGGCTGCACTTCATGCCCGCGGGCATGAAGTGCAGCGCAAAGACCGAGCGAGACGGTGGTTTTGCCGGAGGACTTATGCGCTGCGGAAATGAACACGCGGGGCATACGATCTTTCATGGGGTTTTAATCCCATAGAACGTCGGAGTCCCCTTGTGGGGCATGGAAGCCCCGCGCTGGGAAGGTTTGGCCGGAGTGGCTTGCTGGTTCATGCCGGGCGATAACCCGCCAGGCGCGCGCCCGGCAGGTTGATGCATCAATGTTCCAGCTTGGCGACGGTTGCGTCGTCGAGACTTTCGGGCAGCAAACGCAGCACCTTGACGGCAAACGTGGTCATCAAGAGCGCGATGGCCAGCCCGCCCAGCCCCAGGAACCATTCGGGTACGCTGGGCGTATAGCTATTGATCACGCCGTCATAGAACGTGCTGCTGACCTTCATGTCCGGGAACATGCTGAGCGGCCAGGCCTGGGCGCCGATAATGGTCACATACATCTGCGCGACGCCGCCGACGACGATGAGCAGACAGGCTGCGACGATCCAGGAGCGCTGTTTGCCCAGTCCCGTCAGCAGGATAAGCAGCGGCGCCACGCCGCCCAACAGGATCTGCCCCACCCAGAACAGCATGGGGTAAATGTCGCCATTCAGCAGGATGAAGGCTTCGACGCTGCCCATCCTGGCGAAATACAGATTGGTCAGGTGATAGACCACGACAAAATACAGCACCGCCGCGACAAACACCGCCAGCAGGTTCTTCAGGCGCATCAGCACGGCATCGCCCAGTTCGCGGCCGGTCCAGGCATAGGCCGCCATCAGTACCAGCAGATAAATCGCCAGCCCGTAGGCAAACGACATGATGATGAACATCGGCGCCAGCATGGACGTCCCGTAGAGCGCGCGCGCGATCAGGAAACCGAACAGCGAGCCGGTACCGGTGGTGAGGATGAGACGCCAGATAAAGGCCGCGGTGCCGGCGGCCCTGGAGTAGGACTTGACGCTGCGATCCAGCATCGTCCACAGATAGATGCCGACCAGTCCAAAAAATCCGGAATACAGAAACACGTTCCAGGTGAACATGGACTTGAAGTTGAAGTAGGTCATGGCCACGATCAGGCGGTCGGAACGACCAAGATCAAGCACCAGGACCAGCAGGCCCCCAGCCATCAGCGCCAGCGCCAGGATCGCCGACAGCGGCGAAAGCGGCTTGTACATCGTCTTGTTGAATACCGAGGCGATCGACGCGACATTGAGCGCGCCGGATGCGGCGACGATCAGGAACACGGCGAACACATGGGGGATGCCCCAGACGATCTGGTTGTCCATGCCGGTCACGACGTGGCCGTGGTGGTGCATATAGAGATAAGCCATGAAGCCAAGCAGCACGAACAGGCCAATGCCGCCAAGCAGCATCCAGTACTTAAGGCTGCTGCCCTCTACTTCGCGGAAAGTAATGCTTGCCATGGTGATTTAGATTCCGTGATAGCGGATGCCAAGGTTGAGATTCAGGTCGGCACGTACCTGCCGGGTCGGCAGTTCGCGCAGCCGCTTGGAAATGTCGCTCTCGGGATCATTCATGTCGCCGAACATCAGGGCGTTGTGACCCGCCGCCGTACATGCCTCGACGCAGGCGGTGGTGCCGTCGCCGCGATCCACTTTCTGGACGCAGAAGGTGCAGGATTCGACGCAGCCCACGCCACGTGGCACGTCCGGCTTCTGCGTGTCGTTGAGCGGCTCATGCACCAGTGAACGCGCCTTGTACGGGCAGGCCATCATGCAGTAGCGGCACCCGATGCAGATGTGGCGATCGACCAGCACGATACCGTCGGCGCGCTTGAACGACGCGCCGGTCGGACACACGTCCACGCAGGGCGGCTCGGCGCAATGCTGGCACATCATCGGCAGATTGGTTGTGACCTGCGTGAGCGGATCTTCCAGCTGCAGCTTGCGTATCCATTGCGGCGCCTGCTTCGGATGCTTGCTTTCTGCCACCGGCTCCCAGCCGTTTTCGGTACTACAGGCTTTAACGCAGTCATCACAGCCTGTCGCGCACTTGGTACTATCGACCAGCATGCCCCAGCGGATCTTGCTGGTCACTGCATCGGCCTCGGCCTTGCCATGCGCCACTTCAAATAACATCACGCCGGGTGCAATCGCCAGGCCTGCCGCAGTGGCAGCGGCAGCGCCGACAAAGCGGCGGCGCTCGGGCGAAACAGCCGCGCGGTCGGACATCGGTTTCAAATCGCTCATCGGGCAACCCCAGCCTTATCCTCATCTTCCGCACGAACATTGCCTGTCGCCTGGGTGGCGAGATCATGCTTGTAGTGCGCCGTTTCTGCATTCAGCGGATGCATGGTCATCGAGCCCTGCGGCTTGCTGGAATGACAATCGAAGCAATCTATTTTCACGGCAGCATAACTGTGGCAGCTCACGCAGAAGTTTTCCTTGGATGCAGTCACGCTGCCGGTCTGTTTGCCGGCGTGACAGTTGATGCACTCCTTGAGGCTGTGCTGTTTGGTGCGGATACCTTCATGAACGGTCTCGTCACGATGATGTTTGAGCAACTCCATGTGATTGCGGCGCATGTAGCCCTCGTCCTCAACGCAATGCTCACCTTTGAGCGGCTCTTCGATGAAGGCTTTGGGCGCGCCCGCGTACACCGGGGTAAAGCCGGTGTACGCAAACAGCGCGGAAAGCAACAGGAAGAGCCTGCCCAGGTGATGACGCATCGTGCTCACCTGTCAGTCACCCATACCCATGACGATATAGCCGGTCGGGCACACGTCGGCGCAAATATGGCAGCCGATGCACTTGCCGTAGTCGGTGTCCACATAGCGGCCGACGGTCGGGCCATCTTTCTTCTTGACCTTGAACACGGCGGTCTGCGGGCAGTACACGATGCAGTTGTCGCACTCGAAGCACTGGCCGCAGGACATGCAGCGCTTGGCTTCTTCGATGGTTTCCTTGTCGGAAAGCGCATGCAGACGCTCTTCGAAGTTGCCGAGCGCCCCTTCCTTGTCAAGCACGGTCACTTCACGGACATGACGCGACACGTTGGGGAAATGGCCGAGGAACAACTCGTTGTTCGGGATGATGTGGCGTGCGGAACGGTCTTCGAAGTTGTGCAGGATGTCCTTGCGCTCCGAGGTGCCCCAGATCTGTCCCTTGACTTCGCTGTACTCGTGGCCGGATTCGAGCCACTTGCGGATTTCGTCGAAGTGGTGAACGTCCACTTTCGGCCGCTTGTCGAGTTCCTTGCCCTTGAGGAAGGCATCGATGCCGTCCACGGCAATCGCGGCATGGCCGATCGCCGTGGTCAGCAGATGCGGGCGCAGCACGTCGCCGCCGACAAAGATGTGCTCTTTGCCGGGGAAGCGATAGTTCTTGTCGGCCTTCATCAGGCCGTTGTTGTTGTTGAACTGCTCCAGGCCGGTGAAATCCACGCCCTGGCCGATCGCGGAGACGATCAGGTCGCCCGGCAGATCGCGCTCGGTGCCCGCGATGATCTTGGTTTCCTTGCCGACCACTTCGAATTCGGCCACGCGCAGTGCAACCGCGCGTCCGCGCTCGTCGACAACCACGGCTACCGGGGTCACGCCGCCGATGATCTCGATCCCTTCCTGCAATGCATGTTCGACTTCATGCTTGTTGGCCGCCATCTTGTCCATGGTGGCGCGTGACACCAGCACCACTTCAGCGCCGCCGCGCGCGGAGATGGAAGCCACATCATGCGCCATGTGGCCCGCAATCACGGCTTCCGGGCGATCGTCCACGGTGCCCGACTTGGTGACGTTACCCAGACGGCGGGCAACGGTCGCAACGTCGATTGAGGTATCGCCACCGCCTATGACCACCACGCGGTTGCCGACGTGCTGCAGGCGGCCTTCGTTGAAGGCTCGCAGGAAAGCCACGGCGGTCACGCAGTTGGGCGCTTCGGCGCCGGGCACCGGCAGCGGACGGCCAGCCTGGGCACCCATGGCCATGAAGATCGCGTCAAACTCTTTTTCGATCTGTTCGAAGCTGACGTCGGAACCGATGCGGGTCTTGAGACGGGTTTCGACACCGAGGTCGATGATGCGCTTGATTTCGGCATCGAGCATTTCGCGCGGGGTGCGGAATCCGGGAATGCCGTAGCGCATCATGCCGCCGAGCTCTTCATGCTCGTCGAAAATGGTCACGCCGTGGCCGCGCAGACGAAGTTGATACGCGGCTGCCAGGCCGGCAGGGCCTGCGCCGATCACGGCCACTTTTTTGCCGGTTTCAGACGCCGTGGAAGTGTAGGTCATGTTGTTTTCGATACCCCAGTCGCCCACGAAGTGCTCGACCGCGTTGATGCCGACATGGTCTTCAACCATGTTGCGGTTACAACCGGATTCACACGGGGCGGGGCAGACGCGGCCCATCACGCCGGGGAAGGGGTTGGCCTCGGTAATGCGGCGGAACGCGTATTCCTGCCAGGTCACGCCCGCCGGCGGCTTCTCGATGCCGCGCGCAATATTGAGGTAGCCGCGGATGTCCTCACCGGCCGGGCAGGAACCCTGACAGGGCGGCGTGGAGAGCATGTACTCCGGGCACTTGTGCGTCCAGCTGGACTGGAAAATCTTGTCCTGGGAAGAGCGGATGTTCGCTTCCGTCTCGCCATCCTTATAACGACGCCATGTCAGGCCTTCGGTTTTCGCTTTGTTCGTCGTGACAGCCATGCTGGTTCTCCTAACGCTTCAATGACAAAATAGTTAAAACTTCGATCAGTCGAGCTTGATGGCCTTGCTGACCAATTGATGCACTCCGCCCACCATGCTCATGTCGAAGCCATACTTGGGCAACACCTTGGTGAACTGCGCCTTGCAGATGGCGCATATCGTGGCCATGAAATTGACTTGATGTTCCTTGACCACGTTATTCAACGCCGTCATGCGGGGCAGCGCGCCTTTGACCCGGACTTCCATCAGGTCGTCGGTCAGCAGGCCTCCCCCTCCGCCGCAACAGAAGGTGGACTCGTAAATGGTGTCGTCCGCCATGTTGTGGAAATTGTTGGCGACCGACTTGATCAGCTCGCGCGGTATGGTGAACTGGCCGCCCGGCTCGCTACCCATGCGCGAGGCACGGGCCACGTTGCATGAGTCGTGATAGGTCACGATGAGATCATCATTCAGCGACGGGTCAACCTTGATCTTGCCCTGCTTGATCAGATCATTGGTCAATTCGCAGATATGCTGTGGCTGCGGATAAGTGTGATCGAGCTGCTTCTGCAATTCGATGGAGAACGGGTCATTGCCGCCGTAGCCGATCCCGGTCAGGGTATTCCAGAAGCTGTAGGCTACGCGCCAGGCGTGGCCGCATTCGCCGACCACGATGCGCTTAACGCCAAGCTCCAGGGCCGCATCGCGAATCCGCATCGCGACCTTGCGCATGGTTTCGTAGTTGCCGTTGAAAAGCCCGAAGTTACCCGCCTCGGACGCTTTGGATGACAGCGTCCAGCTCGTCCCCGCTGCGTGGAACACCTTGGCGTAGCCTATCAGGGACTCCACATGCGGCTCGGAGAAGAAGTCAGCCGAAGGGGTTACCAACAGCACCTCGGCACCCTTTACATCCAGCGGCATTTTTACCGCTACACCGGTATCCGCTTCGATGTCCTCTTCCAGGCCTTCAAGCGTATCTTCCAGCGCGGGACCGGGCAGGCCCAGATTGTTGCCGATCTTCTGAACCTTGCTGAGAATCTCGTTGGAGTATTTCTGACCCATGCCGACGTGATTCAGGATTTCGCGACCCGCCATGGTGATTTCCGCGGTGTCGATGCCGTACGGGCAGAACACGGAACAACGGCGGCACTCGGAACACTGGTGATAGTAGTTATACCAGTCGTCCAGCACGTCCTTGGTCAGGTCCTTGGCGCCCACCAGCTTCGGGAACAGCTTGCCCGGCAGTGTGAAGTAACGACGATAGACCTGACGCATCAAATCCTGACGCGCCACGGGCATGTTCTTGGGATCGGAGGTGCCGAGGTAATAATGGCATTTGTCGGTACACGCACCGCAATGCACGCAGGCATCGAGGAATACTTTCATGGAACGATACTTGCCAAGCAGATCGCCCATCTTTTCGATGGCGCGCTCCTCCCAGCCATCCGTCAATTCATGCGGATAGCCCATGAAATCCTGCACCGGCTGAGCCGCAACAAACGACTTCATGTGCGCCATCGAATCAGGCATGATCTTGGGAATCTCGATCTCGTCCCTGATTACCGGAATTTCGAATTCAGCAGCAGCCACGTACTTTTCCTCTATCCGTATCTTCTGAAGTGACTGAACCTAGCTCTTTTGATCCAGACGCGCCGCCCATGCGGCGACATGGCGATGCTCGCGGGGGTTGTCCACCTGATTGCGGGTCGGACTGAAGAACAGACCCGGCGCGTGCAGCAACTTGCTGATGGGGAATATCACCATCAAACCTGCCACCAGCGACAGATGCGCCAACAGAATCGGATCAGACGGCACGGGCTGAATGTCGAAATACATCAAGCCCATGAAAAATTCCTTGAGTGTAATGATGTCGGTATGCGCCACGAAGGTCATCATCATTCCGGACAGACCGATCGCAAGCAGCAGCACCAGCATCAGATAGTCCGACGGAGTGGATATGTAGCGCACCCGGTCTACCAGGAAGCGGCGCGCCAAGAGCCCGGCAAGTCCGATCACCATCATGATGCTGGCGTATTTTCCGAAGGGTTGGACAATTTCCACCCAGAACCAGACCGGCTGGGTGAAATAGCGCAGATGCCGCGCCAGCACCAGCAACAGACCAAAGTGGAACAGCCAGCCGAATACCCAGATCCACTTGTTGGACTTGAACAATGACTCGAACACCACCACCTCTTTGGCCATGCGATATACCACACCCGCGCGCGTGGTGGGCGCCGGTGTGGTGGGGATCACCAGCGGCGCCGGGGTGCGACTGTAGTCAAATATCTTGTACGCCAGACCCGCGACCAGCAACAGGGTCGCAATATAGAACATCCCGGCAAAAATCATCGTCAGCGTAGACACCACGAACCCCTAACATCCTATCAGTCTGTTTTCAAATCAAATTCACCCGGCACTTGAGCGAATCTGATTTGAGAACACCCCAACGGCACTCAATACGAAACCGAATCAAGACCGTCCTGGGCGCAATCCGCCCAGGACGGTCCGACTCGACAGATACGACTTAGATACAGCCCGTGGGCTTGGGCAAACCGGCGATCTTGCAGGCCTGCTTGGCGGGGCCGTAGGGAAACAACTCGTACAGATATTTGTTGTTGCCTTTATCGGGGCCAAGTTTCTTGCCGATGGCTTTGGTCAGCACACGAACAGCAGGGGCAATCTGGTATTCGGCATAGTACTCACGCAGGAAGTTCACGACTTCCCAGTGGTTGTCGGTCAGTTCGACTTTCTCTTCGGTCGCCATGTACTTGGCGATGTCTTCATTCCACTGGGACAGGTCAACCAGGTAGCCTTCCTCATCCACTTCCACTTCTTTACCGGCAATGTTTACCATGGGCATAGCAATACTCCTTAAGTTTAAAGTTACAGCCAAGACTGACAGTTGCTGTGCTCTGCGACCAGATCCACAAAACCGCCGTAATCCACGACATTGACTCCGTCCAGCACGCGCCCGGCCATGCCACGCGCCGCCAGATCAGGACCGAGTGCGTAAATCTTGAGGTCAGCCGCAGCTGCCTGGATTTTCGCCGCCGCCGCACTGCCTTTCGTCGCAGCGTAAACCGCGTCTTCGATCAGCAAAACAGCAGAACCTTTGATGACCATACGCAAGCAGCTTTCCAGCGAACCGCGATCAGTGGCCGATTTATTCACGATGTGCAGCATGTCTCTATCCCCTTAGAAACTGATCACGACGTCCTGCTCTGCCATGAGATTTGCCATCTCGGCGACAGAGAGAACCGTCACATCCACAATCAGGTCGTCTTCAGAGAGACCACGCGCGTCCATCGAATCCTGGTCAACGTAGAGTTTCTCGATGTCGTACCCTTCAAGCGCACGATAGGTCTTGGAAAAATCCTTGACTTCGATGCCCTTGGTATCGATGCCCTTTATCAGTTGGTAGACACCGTCATCGGTGAAGACCATGCTCACATCCTGATCGAAAGCAGCGGTAATCAACACCACTTCCAGACCTTCCAGCGCGTACACGGTGCCGTGCGGCGCCTTGCGGTTCAGGAACATGAATTTCTTGATGATGCCGGAGCCGTCATCCATATCGTCCATATCGCTCATCCCGTTATCCCTCAATCACCGAACGTCACGAGACGATCGTGCTGAATGCCCATTTCCACCAGTTGACCCAGACCGGAAATACGAAAGCCGGGAGCCAGAACATCATCGTTGATGCCGCGACGCTGTGCGGCGGCCACACACACGACCAGGTCAACGCCATGGTCAGCAGCCAGCTTGGACCAGCGTGCAGAGACATTACGGTCATCCTGCGGGGGCGTTGCCAAACGCGTGGAATTGTTCACCCCGTCATGGTAGAAAAAAACACGCGGGACTTTATGACCCTTCTCAATCGCCGTACGGGCGAAAAGATAGGCAGAATCACTGGCCTGATGGGTGTAAGGCCCTTCGTTTACAAGAATGCCGAATTCCATTTGTTTATCTCGAACTCCGAAAATTCCAAATCATTGTTATTCCGTTCCGCCTGCCGCAACCGGAGTTGCGGCAGAAAACTGCGGCTTAGAAACGGATGTGCGCGGAAGCGTTCAGGTTGGCACGACCGCCACGCCAGTTGTCAATGTGGTACTTGGTGAAAGGCAGACCGGTCTTCTCGAAGAACGCGGGCCAGCCAATCCGGTCGATCCAGTCGATCATGCGCTCCCAAGGCTTGCCGTCAGCTTTGTAGGTATGCAGAATCTTCGTGACCACTTCAGCAACTTCCGGCCAGCGCGGTGGGTTGTTCGGCAGACCCGAGGCGACCAGTTTGTGGAAAGTCGGCTTGGAGCGGGCGTTGGAGTTTTTGCCGCCGACCCAGATCGCGATCTTGGAATGTTCGGGGTCGTTGATCTGCATCGGGGGGCAGGGCGGGAAGCAGGCGCCACAGCATATGCATTTCTTCTCGTCCACTTCCAGCGAGGGTTTGCCGTTCACCAGCGCGGGGCGGATCGCCGCCACCGGGCAACGCGCCACGACGGAGGGACGTTCACACACGTTGGCAACCAGATCGTGGTTGATCTTGGGCGGCTTGGTGTGCTGCACGATAACGGCGAGGTCGGCCTGGCCGCCGCAGTTGATTTCGCAGCAGGACGTGGACAGCTTGACGCGGTTGGGCATCTCGCACTTGACGAAGTCGTCGTACAGCACGTCCATCAGCGCCTTGACCACGCCGGAAGCGTCGGTGCCGGGAATATCGCAATGCAGCCACCCCTGGGTGTGTGCAATCATGGTCACCGAGTTGGCCGTACCACCGATGGGGTACCCCTTGTCGGAAAGCGCCTTGATCAGCGGCTCAACCTTGGCGCTGTCAGCCACCATGTATTCGATGTTGGCACGCGCGGTGAAACGCACGTAGCCGTCAGCATACTGATCGGCAATGTCGGCCAGTTCGCGTATGGTGTAGTGATCCATCTGACGCGCTGTACCGGCCTTGACCGTCCAGACTTCGTCGCCTGACTCGGCGCGGTGGTACAGAACACCGGGCTTCGGATGACTGTGGAAATTCCATTTGCCATAGTTCTTTACCATGACAGGGTGCATGTAGGGCATCGGGTCCGGTGCGCCGGATTCGATAGGGGGGCGTAGATCAGCCATGTTAAGTCTCCAACTAGAAAATTACAGTGAGCCCCGAATCAACGGGGCCCCAATCAACCTAGACTCAGGCAGCGGATTGCTGCTGCTTGTACTCGTTCCACTTCTCGACCTGCTCATCCCAGTCATCTGAACGGAAGTAGGGGTTGGAGCGCGGTGCGCTGATCATGTTGGGATCCACGGGGATATCCATGCCTTCGAGGAAGTTGGTCAGGCCGATACGTTCGATCATTTCGCCGGTACGCTCGTGCTCCAGCGCGTTCTCGGCGAAGAAATCGAGGATGTTGCGCGCCAGTTCGTTGAGCTTTTCGAAATCCTCGTCGGATTCGAGCTTCATGAACGGGATCACCACGGTGCCCATGGTCGCGCCGATTTTCAGCACGCCTTTGCCACCCACCAGGATGGTCACGCCTTTGTCATTACCCGGCAACAGGCCGCCGGGAATGACGTTCAGGCACTGCATGCAGCGCACGCAGTTCTTGTTGTCGATACAGAGGGCATTGCCATCGCCCAGTTTGGCCACGGACAAATGCGTATTGGCCGTATCCACCTTGTCGGCGGCAACCAGCGTAATCGCTTTGGTCGGGCACTTGCTGATCACGTCATTGACCAGATCGGACATGCCGTGCGCTTTCATGTAGTCCTGCACCTGCGCTTCATTGACGCGGATGTTGTCGCGCCAGGTGCCGATGGTGGCCATGTCGGAGCGCTGAATTGCGTTGACGCAGTCATTCGGGCAGCCGGAGAACTTGAACTTGAACTTGTAGGGCAGGCTTGGCCGGTGCATGTCGTCCAGGTTGTTGTTGATGACCGTGCGCAACGCCTTGGCTTCGTCATAGCAGGACATTTCGCAGCGCGCCGCACCGACACAGGACATGGACGTGCGCAGGGCGGGGCCGGCCCCGCCCAGGTCGAAGCCAATATCGTTTAATTCGTCAAACGCCTTCTGCACGTTTTCGGTCTTGATGCCCTGAAACATGATGTCGCCGGACTGGCCGTGGAAAGCTATCAGGCCGGAGCCGCCGGCGTTCTGCCAGGTGTCGCACAGCTTGCGCAGCAGGTCGGAGGTGTAATGCATGCCAGCGGGCGGCTGGATACGAAGGGTGTGGAACTCAGCCGCTTCGGGGAACAGGGGTTTGTTGTTTTCATCTTTCAGTTCGGTGAAACGGGGGATCACGCCGCCACCGTAACCGAACACGCCCACCGTACCGCCCTTCCAGTAACCAAATTTGGTTTTGTAGGAGGTTTCCAGTTGGCCCATCAGGTCAACCATCATGTCGTTATCTTTTGCCAGACGCTTCAGTCCAGTTACAAAACTGGGCCAGGGGCCGCTCTCAAGCTGGTCCAGATTGGGGGTAGCTATCATTTGCTTTGCCATTTTTTCTCTCCTAGAACTTTTCGATAATGCCCGCTTAGCGACAGCTTTACGGTATAGAGGCATCGTATTTCCATGCCGCCTGCACCGCCATCATTCCGATGGGTAAATCTTCTACTCCCTTGTGGTGAGCACAAACCTACCCAAAAGGAGTACGCCGGTTTCCCCAATGTGGTAATTACTTGACCGTGCAATCAGTGAGACATTGGCGTCCGGCGCAAAGACCATAAGAGTATTAAAATATGTTTGCAAAGGCAAGCCCCTACGCTTTCGAGGGTTGAGATTCCGGTTCCGTAACCCAAACTGTTGCGCTTCACACCCTTATCCAGTTGAGCGGCCATGCCCGAGATCACCCCGATTGAGAAAATGCGCCTGCCTTTTGGCGGGCAGGAAATCGAGTTACAGCATCTCACCCACGAGTCGGGTGGCGTGCCATTCATGCGCATCCGCATCCGCGAAAACAAGCGTTTCACCATCTTCGATGTCGACCCGGTCAGTGCCAAAAAATGGGCGGAGACCATGCTCGCCTGGGCAATACGAAACAGCGGCCAAGGCTGCTCCCCTGTCGCTGAAGCTGAGGGGGAAGACGTGATGCCCAAACCGACGGCTTCGCCCCCTCACCCCAACCCTCTCCCGCTTGCGGGAGAGGGAGAAAACGTGATGCCCAAATCGATAGACGGGGATGCTGCATGAGCTGGACATGGCCAGAAAGCAAGCCCGAGGAATACACGCCGCGCATGATCGATGTGCAGTTCGATCTGGTCGGCGCGACGATACCGCGGGAAAACGCCCGTCTGCTCTCGGAGGCGCTGCTGGCGGTCCTGCCCTGGCTGCCCGAGGATACGGGAACCGGTATCCATCATCTGAAAGGCGCGGAGAGTAACAGCGGCGATGACAGGCTCTGTATCAACCGTCGCACCAAGCTGTTTCTGCGCGCCCCCAAGGTGCGCCTCGGCGACATGGGGCAACTGGTTGGACAGACCCTGCACCTCGGCGCGCACAAGCTGCAAGTCGGCACCTTCAAGACACGGAATTTCAGCCCCTACGGTAATATCTACGCGCACTTCGTTGACACCGGCAGCGCTGGTGAAGAACAATTCGTGCAGGATGTCATGCGCGAACTGGATGGTCATTTCCAGTTGCGCTGTGGCTTTATTTGCGGCAAACAGCAAACCCTGCAGGGGCCGGATGGGGCGCTGTACGGTTACAGCCTGATGCTGCACGACGTCCCGCCCCACAAGTCACTGCAATTGCAGGACGAAGGCATGGGGCGCAACCGTTTGTTAGGCTGCGGGATTTTCATCCCGCATAAATCCATTGCACCGGTGGGCCGGTGAATTTTTGAAAAAGAGAAAGGGGTATCAAGCATGGGTTATATGTTGAACGGCGAGGAACTGGAAACCGGCGAAGAGAACTTCCTGCTGGAAGCCAACTATAGCGACGAAATCGTGCCGATCATTGCCGAAGCTGAAGGCATCAAGCTGACTGACGAACACTGGATGGTGATCAACTATCTGCGCGAAAAGTACAAGGAAGACGGCCATACCCCGAACTTCCGCAATATGCTTGCCGAGATGGAAGAACTGCACGAGGGCATCGACTGGAAAAAGAAACTGTACGACCTCTTCCCCAACCAGCCGGGACGCCAGGCAGCCCGAATAGCCGGGTTAACCAAGCCATACGGCAAAGGCGGGTACTGAACGGCGGGGACTAGGAACTAGGATTTAGGGGAAACGACGGGCTTTGCCCGCACAAGTCTCCCTAGCCCCTAACCCCTAACTCCCAGCCCCTCCCATATGTACATCAACACCCTAGTCTCGACCGAAGATCTGGCCGCACATCTCGGTGATCCCCACTGGATCATTGTGGACTGCCGCTTCACCCTGACCGACCCCGATGCAGGCAGGCAGGCCTACGCCAAGGCCCACATTCCGGGTGCGCGCTATGTTCATCTGGACGACGATCTATCCGCCCCCATTACCGATTCCAGCGGACGGCATCCGCTGCCCGACCCGCAAACGCTGGGTGATAGATTTAGCCAGTGGGGCATAGGGGTCAACCGCCAGGTCGTGGTATATGACGACAGCTATGGCGCGATGGCGACACGTCTGTGGTGGATGTTGCGCTGGCTGGGCCACCCTGCGGTGGCCCTGCTGGATGGCGGCTACCCAAAATGGATGCGCGAGAAGCGCCCGGTCAACGCTGAAGTTACTGAACCACACAAGGCCAACTGCGCCTGCCTGCCCGAACCCAGTCAGGTCGTTACCGCGGAAGACGTCCTGCGCGCATCCCGGATCGGTGATAACCTGATTATCGACGCACGCCCGGATCGCCGCTTTAGCGGCGAATTCGAACCGTTTGACCCGGTGGCGGGGCACGTGCCGGGCGCCATCAACTGGCCGTTCGACGAAAACCTGGATGTGGATGGCACGTTTCTGCCGCCCGAAGCGCTGCGCGAGAACTATCAGGCCCTGCTCAACGGCAGGCCCGCCTGGCAGGTATTCCACATGTGCGGTTCCGGCGTTACCGCCTGTCACAACATTCTGGCGATGGAAGTTGCCGGATTGCCCGGCTCACGCCTTTACCCCGGCTCATGGAGCGAGTGGATCACGGATCCCAATCGCCCCGTGGCATTAGGAGAATAGTATGGCTATGCCCATCCGGGTCAAGACCGTCTGGTTCAAGAAAGACGGCGAACGCAGCGCCGAAGAAATCGCCTCGGCCGTGGCCACCACCACCTGGCGCGTCGCCGATAAATCGGTAGACAATCTGGGGCGCGAAAACTACGACATCATCACCCCCGACCGCGGCTTCAAGCTGATTGCCGAATTCCTCGCGTTTCTGGTGCATTACTGCGACCGCATGGCCTATGCCTCGCTCCCGCCGGAACGCCGCCTGGCCGTACTGCAGGCCGTAAGCAATCGCCTGGGCGAAGTGATGGAGCAGAACGTGCGCGAAGTCGTGGGCAAGGACGACCCGCGCAACTACAAACAGGAATTCATCGATTTCCTCAACCGCCGTTTTGCCGAATATAGCGAGTTTGAATTCCCTGACGACGAACGAGCCAGCTTCCCCGCGCTGCGTTTCCTCGGCCTGCAAATCCGCGACGAAATGGGCGACAACGACAAAACCTGGATCATGGATCAGATCATGGACATCGAAATGCCCGAAATGATGGGCACGGTGCGCAAGAGCTTCAAAGGGCTGCTGTCCGGTGCCCCGGTCAAGCGCGGCTTCGGCTCGCCGGATATGCTGCCGCCTGAATGAAGCAGCCCTTCGACCTGGGAAATCACAGCGGATATCGCGCCTGGCGCGATAGCAAACTGGCGAATTACCCGCGCAGCGTCGATGAACTGATCGTCCCCATCAACGACCCACGTACCCTGAGCACGGCCGAAACCAACGCCCTCGCCGACCGTTGCGCCCGCGCCAACATGGCCTTGTATTACGCAGCAGGCCACCTTGGCGCATACAAATCCCTGCCGCACCAGCTCGCCCTTCAGCTCGGCTTGAAGCGGCTGGAGGGCAACTACCTCGCTGACGATGACGGGCTCTCCAGCATCACGCCGGCCAGCAATGAGGGCAACATGCGCGGCGATTACATTCCCTATACGCACAAGCCGATCAACTGGCATACCGACGGCTACTACAACGCGCTCGATCGCCGCATTCTCGGCATGTTGCTGCATTGCGTGCAGGATGCCGAAACCGGCGGCGAGAACGCGCTGCTCGACCACGAAATCGCCTACATCCAGTTGCGCGACACCAACCCGGATTACATCACCGCGCTGATGCAGCCGGACGCCATGACCATTCCGGCGCGCATGGACGAGGACAGCATCGCACGGCCGGCACAGACCGGCCCGGTGTTTTCAGTCGATGCCGCGGACGGTTTCCTGTACATGCGCTACACCGCCCGCACCCGATCCATAGAATGGAAGCCGGATGCCCTGACTCAAGCCGCCGTCAAATCGCTGACCGAAATCCTCAACGATTCCGAATACATCCTGCGCGCCCGTCTTGTGCCTGGCATGGGGCTCATCTGCAACAACATTCTGCATACCCGCAGCGCGTTCACCGACACGCCCGATCGCCGCCGCCTGCTGTATCGCGGCCGCTATTACGACCGGCTGAAATTCGCCGCGCGCGCGGGCTAGGTTAAACTAGCCACCTTTACATTCCGGCCACCCGCCGCATGCAGCTTTTCACCCTTGGGGTCAATCACCACACCGCACCGCTCGCCATCCGCGAGCAGGTCGCCTTTGGCCCGGAAAAACTGACCCAGGCGCTGCATGACCTGACCCAAAGCCAGCGCGCGTCGGAAGTGGCCATACTCTCGACCTGCAACCGCACCGAGTTGTACTGCAACACCACGCAGCCGGACGCCACGGTGGACTGGCTGGCAAACTTCCACCGTATCGAACGCCGCGAACTGGCGCCCTATCTCTACACCCTGCCGCGCGAACAGGCCGTACAGCACGCATTCCGCGTCGCTGCCGGGCTGGATTCGATGGTGCTGGGCGAGACGCAGATCCTGGGGCAGATGAAACAAGCGGTGCACACGGCCGAAGAAGCCGGCACGCTTGGGCTGCTGTTGAACAAGCTTTTCCAGCGCACCTTCTCGGTGGCAAAGGAAGTGCGGTCCAGTACGGAAATCGGCGCCAATTCGGTGTCGATGGCGGCGGCGGCGGTGCGCCTGGCGGAGCGCATTTTCCCCAGCATCCGCGAGCAGGCCTGCCTGTTCATCGGCGCGGGAGAAATGATCGAGCTGTGCATGACGCATTTCGCCGCGCGGCATCCGCGTCGCATGACCGTCGCCAACCGCACCGTCGAGCGTGCGCGTCCGCTGGCGGAGCGTTTTCACGCCGGGGTGATCCCGCTCACCGCGCTGCCGGACGAACTCCCCGCCTACGACATCATCATCACCTCCACCGCCAGTCCGCTGCCGATTCTGGGCAAGGGCATGCTGGAACGCGCCATCAGGCAGCGCCGCCATCGCCCGATATTCATCGTCGATCTGGCGGTACCGCGCGATGTCGAGGCCGAAGCGGCGGACATGGATGACGTGTTTCTCTACAGCGTGGACGACCTGGGACAGGTCGTACGCGAGGGTCTGGACAGCCGGGTGGCACAGGTGACGCAGGCCGAGGCCATCATCGAGACCAATGTGGCCAACTTCCTGCACTGGATGGAGTGCCGTGAGTTAGTGCCCACCATCTGTGCATTGCGCAACTCGGCGGAACGCCATCGCCGCCACGAGATCGAAAAAGCCACCCGCGCGCTGGCCCACGGTGGCGACCCGCAGGCGGTAATCGAAGCCTTGAGCCGCGCGCTCACCAACAAGCTCCTGCATTCCCCCACCCATGCGCTGAACCATGCCAGCAGCCTGGAACGCGGGCAGATCGAAAAACTCGTTAATCAGCTTTACGGGCTGCATCACGAATGAAGGCAACGCTGGCGGACAAGCTCGCTCGCGCCGACGAGCGGCTGCTTGAGCTTGACGCGCTGCTGTCGCAGCCCGAGGCCGCCAGCGACAT
Source organism: uncultured beta proteobacterium (assembly GCA_963726485.1). Classification (GTDB taxonomy): domain Bacteria; phylum Pseudomonadota; class Gammaproteobacteria; order Burkholderiales; family Thiobacillaceae; genus Thiobacillus. The sequence goes on from CAVSCL010000040.1 coordinate 50,851, forward strand.
GGAAGCCTACCGCAAGCTCACCCGCGAACACGCCGACCTCACTCCGGTCGTGGCGCTGTATCGCCAGTATTGCCAGGTACAAACCGACCAGCGCTGCGCGCAGGACATGTTGTCAGACCAGGACATGCGCGAACTGGCGGAGATGGAACTGGCGGATGGCGCGGCGAAGATCGCCCGTCTGGAAACCGAGTTGCAAGCCGCGCTGCTGCCGACGGACCCCAACGACGAGCGCAATATTTTTCTGGAAATTCGGGCGGGAACCGGCGGCGACGAGTCCGCCCTGTTCGCAGGCAATCTGCTGCGCATGTACACGCGTTACGCCGAGCGACAGGGCTGGAAAGTCGAAATCATCTCGGAAAGCCCCGGTGAGGTTGGCGGTTATAAGGAAGTCATCGTTCGCATCGTCGGTCAGGGCGCGTATTCGCGGCTGAAGTTCGAATCCGGTGGTCATCGCGTGCAGCGCGTGCCGGAGACCGAGACCCAGGGCCGTATCCACACTTCCGCCTGCACCGTCGCGGTGATGCCGGAAGCCGACGAGGTCGGCGAGATCGACATCAACCCGGCGGACTTGCGCATCGACACCTATCGCGCGTCCGGCGCGGGCGGGCAGCACATCAACAAGACCGACTCCGCCGTGCGCATCACCCACCTGCCGACCGGCCTGGTGGTGGAATGCCAGGACGACCGCTCGCAGCACCGCAACAAGTCACAGGCCATGAGCGTTCTGGCGGCGCGGCTGAAAGACCGGCAGATGCAGGCCCAGCACGCGGAAGAGGCCAGCACGCGCAAAAGCCTCATCGGCACCGGCGACCGCTCCGACCGCATCCGCACCTACAACTTCCCGCAGGGGCGCATCACCGACCACCGCATCAATCTTACGCTCTACAAGATCGACGCCATGATGGACGGTGATTTGACCGAACTCTTCGACGCGCTGGCGGCGGAGCATCAGGCGGAGTTGCTGGCGACGCTGGCAGGGGAGGGATAAGGTGGCGACCGTCGCAACCTGGCTCGATGCAGCCACCAAGCAAATTGCAACCACACTGGGACTGGAAGAACGCGAGGCCCGCCTGGAAGCCCAAATCCTCGCCTCCCGTGCCCTCAAAGTGAACCGCGCCTGGCTGATCGCCCACGACCGGGACACGCTGACACCTACCCAAGCCGATGTTATCGAAGCCCTCATCACCCGCCGGGAACAGGGTGAACCCGTGGCCTACATCCTTGGGGAAAAGGAGTTCTATGGGCGCATGTTCAAGGTCACCCCGGACGTTCTCATTCCCCGGCCTGAGACGGAACTACTGGTGGAAGCGGCGCTGGAACGGCTGCCCAAGGACCGGCCAGCGCGCACGCTGGACCTCGGCACGGGCAGCGGATGCGTCGCCATTTCCATCGCCCTGGAGCGACGGGATTGCGAAGTGTTAGCCGTCGATGTGAGCATGACCACCCTGGAAATAGCCAAGGAGAACGCAGGTCGACTCGGAGCCAGTAACGTCCGTTTCCTCGTCAGCGACTGGTATGCTTTATTGGCTACGACAAATTTCGACATGATCATTTCGAATCCTCCCTACATCGCCGGTGGTGACCTTCACCTTAGCAACGGCGATTTGCGCCATGAACCCTCGCATGCTCTTGCATCAGGCCCAGTCGGATTGGATGCGATCAGCACTATCGTGGCAGGTGCCCCGGCCCGTCTACACCGCGATGGTTGGCTGATTCTGGAACACGGCTATGACCAAGCGAGTTCCTGCCGAGCCTTATTGAAACAAGCGGGTCTGAGCCAGATATTCACCCTCGCGGACCTTGCAGGTCAGACCCGCGTCACGGGGGGGCAATGGCCGGGGTAACTGTGACCAGGCCGGAATGCTTTCGCATCCCGCATGGGGTGGAATTCCAGCGCTGGCAGGGCGAGGACGAGTGGGTGATTTATCACTCCGGTACGGGCGAGACCATGCGCCTATCCGAGGCGGCTATTGCCGTGCTGGAGCTTCTGGGGGAGTCCGACGGGCTTGACGAGTCAGCCTTGGAGACCGCGTTGAGCGCCATGATGGATGCCCCCCTTCCCACCCACGAAATACACGCTGCCTTGCACGAACTGCTGCGAGTGTTGCTCAGCCACGAATGTATCGAACAGGCGCCATGCGACTGAACCACCTCTCCCAGGATGACCTGAGCCAACGTCTGCGCTCAGGGCTTCAACTCGCGGCAGGGCCGTTTACCTTCCGCATTACCAGCTCTCTGCCGGATATCGCCCGGGGACTGACCAAGCTCTATGGGGAGTTCCCTTTGGCGGACGCCCCCTTCGCCGACTTCCCTGTTCGCATCGATGCTTTCGGCGGTCCGCGCCGGCTCTATCATCCCCAGGCCCAGTTCTGGATGGACGACTTCACCCCTTTCAAACCCCTTCCCCGGGACCAGGCTTTCGCCATGCTGGAATGGGGCATGAACTGGTGCATCGCCAGTCACGCCCACCACTACCTCATGCTCCATGCCGCAGTCCTGGAACGGAACGGCCAGGCCCTGATCATGCCGGGCGATCCAGGCGCCGGTAAAAGCACCCTGACCGCCGCGCTCATGCTGGACGGCTGGCGACTGCTGTCCGATGAAATCGCCCTGATCGACCGCGATGATGGACTCTTGTACGGCCTCGCCCGTCCCGTCAGCCTGAAGAACGCCTCCATCGACATCATCCGCGCCCACTCAGCGGACGCCGTGCTGGGCGAGGCTGCGCGCGACACCCACAAAGGCACGGTGGCTCACCTCCGCCCCACATCCCTGAGCCAGGATCAAATCGGCACACCGGCACGACCCCGCTGGATCGTCTTCCCGCGTTGGAAAGCCAATACCGAAACCAGGCTGACCCACCATTCCAAGGCTGCCGCCTTCCTCCATCTGGCCAGTCACGCCTTCAATTACAGTCTGTTGGGCTCCCTGGGATTCCAGCGCGCGGCGGCCCTGATGGATGCCTGTGACTGCTGGGATTTCGAATACAGCCAACTTGCCGATGCCCTGCGGGTGTTTCGGGAACTCCCGGCATGAGGCCCTTCTGCCAGCCCCTGCTCGAGGTATTGATCGCGCCGGAAAAAATGGCGGACCTGCCCCTGGCGACCTGGGACATTCTGCTGCGCCAGGCCCGCCAGGCCGGCCTGCTATCCCGGCTCGCCGTGCTGGCCGAGGCGCGTGGACTGACGCCGGGCCTGCCCGACGCGGTGCGGCGGCATTTCTCCGCCGCCGCTACCGCCGCCGCGCGCCAGCGCCAGGCTGTCGCCTGGGAAGCGCGAAAGCTGGATCAGGCCTTGAGCAAAGAGGGTATCCCCGCTGTCCTGCTAAAAGGCGCGGCCTATGTGATGGCCGATCTTCCCCCAGCCAAGGGTCGACTTTTCGCCGATATCGACATCCTGGTGCCCAAGGCGGCCCTGGCCCGTACCGAATCCACCCTCATGCTGCATGGCTGGATCAGCAGTCATCACAGTGCCTACGACCAGCGCTATTACCGGCGCTGGATGCACGAACTGCCACCGATGACGCACATCCGCCGCCAAAGCCAGCTCGACGTGCACCACAATCTATTGCCTGAAACAGCGCGACTGCGCACCCACCCCGACCGGGTCATCGCCGCGAGCCAACCGATCCCCGGTTATCAGTTACTCCATGTGCCCAGCCTGGAAGACCTGGTGCTCCACTCCGCGGCTCACCTGTTCCACGAAGGGGAGTGGGGCCACGCCTTGCGCGATCTGGTGGATCTGGACGCCCTGTTGCGGCACGGCATGAGCCGCCCGGACTGGTGGGACGGCTTGCTGCGGCGCGGCCGCGAGCTCAATATGACGGGTCCGCTGGGACTGGCCCTGCGCTATAGTGCCAGGCTCTTGCATACCCCCGTACCAAGCGAATTGCTGGCGGCCACCGCGCCGCCTGCCTGGACGGGGATAAGGCTCATGCAGGATGCGCTGTTCCTGCGAGGATTCGCCACCGCCCATCCAAGTTGCCGCGTGTCTGGCAACGGCTTGGCGGAGTTCGTCCTTTATCTCCGTTCCCATGCCCTGCGCATGCCGCTGTCCCTGCTGCTCCCCCATTTGTTCTACAAGGCTTGGTTGAGCCTGTTCCCGGATACCCCGAAGCCCACGAAAAACAACTAAGCCGATGTCGGTTTTTTTTACAATACTCGGGACACAATCCAGGTGATAAACTCCAATCGCAGTCCAGCGGCGGTATGCAGTTCAAGGCATAAAAATTGCTTGTTACAATTCAGGAAACGTTTAGCACAGGTGAATCATGGAAAATACCCATCAGGAAAGCCCCCCAGGTCGATGCCAGCCGCCGTCGCCTGACCAAGGCCGGGCTGGCTGCGCCGGCCGTGCTCGGCATATTGGCAAGCACGCCTGTGCTGGGCGCTGTTCCCTGATAAATGCACGATCTCCGGGCATATCTCCGGCAACATGTCGGGACATGCAATGGAGACCTGCACCTCGCTGGGAACCAGCCACGCAACTTTTCGTGACAACACCTACCCGGCTAGCAATACGGTCAAGCTCAGCGATACCTCTCTTCCCTAGTCTGCCAAAATATTTTCGCTGGGACGTGATCCAGCCTGACTACCGACGAGTAGCAAACCCGAGGCCACGATCCATCAGATTCTGGCCAATACTCCGCCTTCGGGACTCGAATATGCGCAAAAGGCAGTGGTGTTACTGCTCAACGCCAAGAGTATTGGCGATACTAATCTCTACCCTGTTACCAAATTCCAGGCAAAGAAGCTCTATCGTGGCAGCGGCTACCGGAGGCGCATTCAACGACACCAACCCCGACGTGACTTTGGAGCAACGCCGAGGTCAAGGAATACATCGACCTTTTGTATCACTGACATCCGGTTTGCCGCACAAGGAAGAAGGGCTCCTTCCGGAGCCCTTCTTCATGCGGTCTGGTGCTACCCCAGAACCGTCTCCACCTTGTTCTTCGACCCCAGGATCACCGGCACACGCTGGCGCAGCCGTTCAGGCGCGATCTCCAGGATGTGCTCATAGCCGGTGGAGGACGCGCCGCTCGCCTGCTCGACGATAAATCTCATGGGGTTGGCTTCGTACAGCAGCGATTCCCGCAATGTCGGTTTCCACATCCCCTCCTCCTTCCCGCACGGGGTATTCCCATCCTCCGGCGCCCGCGCAAACTGGGGCAGCAACACGGTGCATCAAGTCATGCCGGCAGAGGACAATAACAAAACCGGCTCTAAAAAGAACAACTTGGCCAATATATCAATACTTGGCTTGGTTCTTGCTGTGATTTTCAATCATGTCATTGCTGTCAAAATGTTCGAACCAGAATAACGTTTAGGTGAGGTTAGCGGGGTAATCGGGCCAAGGCCGATAATCGCCCGAAAGTCGCTCAAAACAGTTATTTGTAAAAACAATCACTTAGAGATTTAGCGACTTGAGAGGCTATGCCGGAAAACCCGTCTCCGAACACTGATACTCAGGCCGATGACCCAGTAATCTGTCGTACCGCAAACTTACCTGCTGAATTGTATGTCGGCAATCTTTACACTGGCAAGCCAACTGATATAGGCCAACCAATGCACGATTTCCAGAATGATTCCGGTAAGGTATCAGCAACCAGAGGGGTCCGCATTATGCAGGGTGTAACCCGGGATTCCGGAGCACGTGTCGGCATCTGCCTGCCTTGGGGCCGGCCGGCTTTAAGACCACGGGCGTGTTCAATACAATTTTCGGCGTTAGTCACAATCAAATCACATCCGGCCATGAATACACTCTACTGGAAGTGCCGCGGCTGCACGCTGCGCTGAGCTAACGGGATGACAACAGCCTTGAGACCCGATGGTTGGTTGTTACGTAACCTGGGGGGAAGAAGCAGTCGTATTTGATACCGCTTCGGGCGATACTCATTACCTGAAGCCGCTGACGCTGGCCTTGTATCAAACCTGCCGCGAATACCCCGGATTCAGTTCTTCGGATATTTTCGAGGCACTGGCACAGCGCCTGTCGGTTGCGGAGACGCCTGATTTTTCCCGGTGTCGGTTGCGGTGACCCCCCAGTTTTCCCTGCTGGCGGATGAAGCGCTGACCAGTCTGCGCCAGATCGGTTTGCTGGAAACGCCATGAAGCTGTGCCAAATGTCTCCCGCCAATCTTCGCCGGCAACTCGCCGGGCAGGGTGTGTGGCTGCGCACCGGCCCGTTCTCGCTCAGGGTTCAGTCCCGGCTTCCCGGCGTTGCTGAAGGTTTGGCCGAGCTTTATGGCCAGTTTGAGGTCCGCAACCCGCGCCTGAGCTTCGCCGATTTTCATGTCGAAGTGAATCCACCCGGTGTGCTGCGCCGCTGGTTCCGGCCGCAGGTGAATTTCTCATTTGACGGCCAACTGCCATTCAAGCCCCTGCCTCTGGATCAGGCTTATCCCATGCTGGAATGGGGCCTGAACTGGTGCGTGTCGGTACATTCCCATCAATATTTGATCATTCACGCTGCCGTAGTGGAGAAAAACGGCCTGGCCGCCATACTCCCCGCACCGCCCGGCTCAGGCAAAAGCACACTCACCGCCGGGCTGGTATTGTCGGGCTGGCGCCTGTTGTCCGACGAGCTGACGCTGATCGACCGCAATACCGGATGGATCCAGCCGCTGCCGCGGCCGGTGAGCCTGAAAAACGAATCCATCCCGCTGATCCGTGCTTTCAGTCCGGAGGCGTTCATCAACCGCGCGTCGCATGACACGGCCAAGGGGACGGTGGCGCATATGCGTCCGCCCAAGGAGAGCGTGCGCCGCCAGCATGAACCGGCTCGCCCCGGCTGGGTGATTTTCCCGAAATGGGAAGCCGCGGCGACCACCACGCTGACCCCGCGCTCCCGCGCCCAGACCTTCATGTTCCTGGCGCAGAATGCGTTCAATTACAGCCATCTTGGCGCGGACGGATTCCGTGTCGGCACGACCTTGATTGAACAGACCGAATGCTACGATTTTCATTACAGCCGGCTGGATCAGGCCATTGCCGCTTTTGACCGGCTGGCTGATACCACGAAACCGTCCGCGATTGCCTGAGTCCCGATCGACATGGCCAAACCCAAGAACCTGGTGTCCCACGCATTGTGCAATCCCGATGCACTCAGTCGTTATTCCCTGTCCTGCTGGGATTTGCTGGTGCGACAGGCGCGCCGCGCGGGATTGCTGGCGCGTCTGCACCATGTTCTTGAACAGCGCCAGCAATTGGGCATAATCCCTGCCGAAGCGCGCTGGCACTTTGACGCTGCCGCTACCCTGGGCGCCAAACAGCAGATCGCCGTGCGCTGGGAAATCGGGAAAATAGCCGAAGCGCTGGCCGGGTTGGCTATTCCGCTGATCGTGCTGAAAGGCGGAGCTTACGTCATGGCCGGCTTGCCCGCCGCATCCGGGCGGCTTTTCAACGACATCGACATTCTGGTTCCGCGTGATCAGCTAGGCCCGGTCGAAGCGGCGCTGATGCTGGCAGGCTGGCACCCAAGCGGGCTGTCTGACTATGACCAGCGTTATTACCGGCGCTGGATGCATGAAATCCCCCCAATGCAGCACGTCAAGCGCGCCACGGTCATCGATGTCCACCACGCCATTCTGCCGGATACGGCGCGCTACCATCCTGATTCCGCGAAGCTGCGCAGCCGTGCCATCCCCGTGGCAGGCATGAAGAATATATTGGTACTGGCGCCGGAGGACATGGTGCTGCACTCGGCCACGCATTTGTTCCATGATGGCGAACTGCCACATGGCCTGCGCGACCTGACCGACCTTGACCTGCTCTTGCGCCGGTTCGCCTCTGATCCCGGCTTCTGGAACCGGCTGGCCACACGCGCCGATGAACTGGAGCTAAGCCGCCCCCTGTTTTATGCCTTGCGCTATGTGCGGCATTTCCTCGCCACGCCCATTCCGCAAGACTTCGATGGGGCGATGGAGCATGCCTCACCCGGACCCGTCCCCCTGGCCTTGATGGATGCCCTGTTCACACGCGCACTGGCTCCGGATCACGCCAGTTGCGAAGACGCATTCACCCCCTTCGCGCGCAAGGCGGCCTTTATCCGCGCCCACTGGCTGCGTATGCCGCCCCATTTGCTGTTCCCGCACCTGTTTCACAAGGCTTTTATCCACCCCTATGAGAACGAACAGCAACCCAAACCGGCTTGAGGGCTCCCAACTCGAATGATGCATCGCTGAAAATGGCCGATGCATGCACTTGACGACAATGGCGGGACAGGTATAATTCCCGACAATTCCAGTCAAGTATTTTTCAGGAGCTGAAAATGAGCGCATTAGACCGAATTCGCGAACAAGTTACCGGCAATACCGTTGTGCTTTACATGAAAGGCACACCCCAGTTTCCGCAGTGCGGATTTTCTTCCAAAGCGGCCCAGGTCCTGCAGGCCTGCGGCGTAAACGATTTCCTGGCGGTGAATGTACTGGCCGATCCGGAAATTTTCGAAAACCTGAAATACTACGCCAACTGGCCGACTTTCCCCCAGCTTTACGTCAAAGGGGAATTGATCGGGGGTTGCGACATCATGATTGAGATGTATCAGAAGGGTGAAATTCAGCCATTGCTGAGGGAAGCGCTGGCGGCCTGATTTTGTAGGCGCCGGGATTCATGGGGCAGGGTGTGGTACGGTCCTGACGCCTTATGAAAACACAAGAAGTGGCCGCTCCCTGAATCCTGATTAATTTGATGCATCGTCAAGAATGGCCGATGCATCCTGATCCCTGACTCACTCCTCACCCGCTTCGGCATCCATTCCCAGTTCGTGGATTTTGCGCGTCAGGGTATTGCGCCCCCAGCCGAGCAGATGTGCCGCCTCAATCCGGCGTCCGCCGGTGTGGCGCAGCGCCACTTCGATCAGCGTTTTCTCATAAGCCTGAGTGAGTTCATCCAGGATGGCGGCCTCACCGCGCGCGAGACGTGCGCTGGCTTCAGCCGCCAGGCTTTGCAGCCAGTCACCGCTTGACTGAATGGTTTCGGCCTGCATCAGGTCGCTTGGCAGGTCGCTGATTTCGACCACCTGTCCTGGCGCCATCACGGTCAGATAATGGCTGACATTCTCCAGTTGCCGCACATTTCCGCTCCAGGGCAGTCCGGTTAGTGTTTTGAGTGCGGCTTCCGACAGGGTCTTGGCTTCCATACCCAGCTCGCGGGCGCTTTTTTGCATGAAGTGGCGTGCCAGCAGCGGAATGTCTTCCTTGCGCTCACGCAAGGCAGGCAGGCGCAAGCGTATGACGTTCAGGCGATGAAGCAGGTCTTCGCGGAACAGTCCTTCGCGAACCCGGGCTTCAAGGTCCTGGTGCGTGGCGGCAATCACGCGCACGTTGACCTTGATCGGCGAATGCCCGCCGACGCGGTAAAACTGTCCGTCGGACAACACCCGCAACAGTCGCGTCTGCAATTCTGCAGGCATGTCGCCGATCTCGTCCAGAAACAATGTGCCGCCGTCCGCCTGCTCGAAACGGCCGCGACGTTGCGCGGCCGCACCGGTAAACGCGCCACGCTCGTGGCCAAACAATTCGGATTCAAGCAGATCCTTGGGGATGGCAGCGGTGTTGAGCGCAATGAACGGCCCGGCAGCGCGCGGGCTGTGCCGATGCAGGGCGCGGGCGACCAGTTCCTTGCCGGTGCCGGACTCGCCGTTGATCAAGACTGTGGTATGCGACTGCGCCAGCCGGCCGATGGCGCGGAACACCTCCTGCATGGCAGGCGCCTGGCCCAGGATTTCGGGTACGGGCACGTCGCTGGCTTGTGGTGTATCGCGGCTGGCGATTTCAGCCAGAGCGCGACGCACCAGTTCCACCGCCTGATCGACATCAAACGGCTTGGGCAGATATTCGAACGCGCCGCCCTGAAATGCAGCCACCGCACTGTCGAGGTCGGAGTATGCGGTCATGATGATGACCGGCACCTTGGGCAATCGCTCTTTCAAGGCCTGCAACAGTTCCAGGCCGCTAACCCCAGGCATCCGGATATCGGACAATACCGCGCTGGGCTGGCTGCGCTCCAGCTCGCGCAATGCATCGCTGGCAGCGCTGAATGTCATGCATGGAATATTCTCGCGCAGCAGCGCTTTTTCCAGCACCCAGCGAATGGAGCGGTCGTCGTCGATGATCCAGACGCATATTGATTTATTCATGTGGTAATGGGCAGGAAAATTGAAAAAACGGTATGGCCCGGATGGCTGTCGCAGTCTATGGTGCCGTGATTCTGCGCAATCAGGGTTTGCGCTACGGCCAGGCCCAGACCGCTCCCCCCTTCACGGCCCGAGACGAGGGGATAAAAAATCTGCTCGCGTATGTCGTCGGGAATTCCGGGGCCGTTATCGATAATTTCCGCCCGCAAGCCGAGCCGATGGCGGCGGCTCTCCAGCGTGATCTGGTGCGACACGCGTGTTCTGAAAATGATTTTACCCTGTCCGTGCATGGCCTGCACCGCATTGCGCGCCACATTGAGCACCGCCTGAATAAGTTGCTCGCTGTCCGCGCGCACTTCCGGCAGACTGGTGTCATAGTCGCGCTGCAAAACCATCCCGGTCGGTGTCTCCGCCAGGATGAGACTACGCACCCGCTCCAGCACTTCGTGAATGTTGACGGCGCCGAAGCGCGGCGTCCGATGCGGTGTAAGCAGCCGTTCCATCAGCGATTGCAGACGATCCGACTCCTTGATGATGACCTGGGTGTATTCGCGCAAGGATTCGCGCGGCAGCTCGTGCTCCAGTAATTGCGCCGCGCCGCGAATTCCGCCCAGCGGATTTTTGATTTCGTGCGCCAGGTTGCGCAGCAATTCACGGCTCGCTTCCTGCTGCAATCGTGTCTGTTCCAGACGGGCGATGCGCAGGTGCGGGTCCACTGTGCGCAACTCAATGAACGCTCCACCATGCGGCGCATCCAGCGGTGAGATCGTACAACGCAGACGCAAAGGCGGATGCGCATTGACCGTCACATCGAGTTCATACTCAATCACTGTTTCACGCGTGGCCTGGGCTGTCTGGATCGCGGCCAACAACTCCAGACTGCGCTCGAATACCTGGCCGACATTTTCACCGACCAGCAGAACACCGGACACGCCCAGCAGCGTTTCCGCAGAAGGGTTGACGTACACAATCGTGCCACCGGAATCAAACACCACGACACCGGTAGCAAGCTGATCAAGTCCTGCATAATCGGCAGGAGGAATGGACATAGCCCTCATGGCGCTACTGCTTCCGCACAATCATGCCTGGTCTGTCCGCGATAGCTGGAGCATCAAACTCACTTTCGACGAGCGGGGCTCGATCCGAATCAATGAACAAATGGAACAGGCCATGACCTTACTGCTGCCAAAGCAGCTACATTCAATTCATGGACTGCAGCCGCAAATGCCCCAAAAGTCTCCGATCCGCATACGATCTTTCACGGGTTTCAGCCCATAGCAAGTCGGAGTCCTTCAAGGCTACGGTCTAAAGCCCGTGCGGAATCGTATGCGGCAACAACCACGTTCCGCCGGAATGGCGAAATCAGAATTGTTGGTGGTTCCCCTAAATTGCTTGTCGAGGCGGATCATGGATTAAGACGAATCCAGGTTCGTCAATCACCCACCCAAAACCGGTCAGGGCCTGCCTATGCCGCCTAAAACCTAGCACCGATTGTGCCAGATGGCGAAGCCGCTTGAACTGGCCTACTTGAGGTTGCCGATTTCCCGCTGTATGGCGACAACATTCTGTTCATGTTGCGCCAGAGTGTCGCGCAATTTCTTCACGCGATTCACATAGGTGCTGTCCGTGGTACGTTCACCCGGCTGCAAGCGCTCGCCCAGCGCCAGTTGACGGCGCGCTTCGTCCACATTTTGCCGCTCAGCCGACACCTCGTCCGCCAATACCTGACGACGGATATCGTCACGTTTTTTTTGGGTGTCCGCGTCGATCCGGGGAAAGTCGGTTGGACTGGGGTTGTTCGATGCACGCTTTTGGGGCTTGCTGCCGCTACCAGACGGCAGCGTCGCCGGCGTGCCCGGCAAGTCAAGGCGTTTTGCACCCCGTCTATAGACATCGGTAAAGGTGACCTGGCCGTTTTCATCCACATACTTGTATATCTCGGCAAGCGAAATGGCGGGCAATGCCAGTATCAGGAAAAAGAAAACGATCGTGATGCGCATGGTGAGGAGTTTAACCGACACCCTATCTACGGCCAAACACACGACCGCCTTGAATGCGGGTGTGCCAGCCAACCCCTGATTGATTATGCATCGTCGAAAATGACCGATGCATAAATAGATAAAGGCGGCTTGCGCCGCCCTTAATCTGGCCTGCCCGCCGCTTACAGTGAGTAGTACATGGAAAATTCCACCGGGTGGGTGGTCATGCGGTACTTGGTTACTTCCTGCATCTTCAGTTCTATGTAGGCGTCGATCATGTCGTTGGTGAACACGCCGCCACGAGTCAGGAACTCGCGATCCTTGTCCAGTTCGTCCAGTGCCATTTCCAGGCTGTGGCAGACCTTCGGAATCTTTGCATCCTCTTCCGGCGGCAGGTCGTACAGGTCCTTGTCGGAAGGATCGCCGGGGTGAATCTTGTTCTGGATGCCATCCAGACCGGCCATCATCAGCGCCGCAAAGCACAGATAGGGATTGGCCGTGGGATCGGGGAATCGGGTCTCGATACGGCGAGCCTTCTCGGAGGCCGCAATCGGAATACGGATCGACGCGGAACGGTTGCGTGCGGAGTAGGCCAGCATCACCGGCGCCTCAAAACCGGGCACCAGACGCTTGTAGGAATTGGTGGATGGGTTGGTAATCGCATTCAGCGCCTTGGCGTGCTTGATGATGCCGCCGATATAGTACAGGCACAGTTCGGACAGGCCGGCATAGCCATTGCCCGCGAACAGATTCTTGCCGTCTTTCCACAGCGACTGGTGCACGTGCATGCCGGAACCGTTGTCGCCGACGATGGGCTTGGGCATGAAGGTCGCGGTCTTGCCATAGGCATGCGCGACGTTCTGCACGATGTATTTCAGCGTCTGGGTCCAGTCGGCGCGCTTGGTCAGGGTGTTGAACAAGGTTCCGATTTCGCACTGGCCGGCGGTGGCCACTTCGTGGTGGAATACTTCCACGGGAATGCCCGCTTCTTCCAGCGCCAGCACCATGGCGGCGCGGATGTCTTGGAGGGAATCGACCGGGGGCACAGGAAAATAGCCGCCCTTCACGCCGGGACGGTGGCCGGTGTTGCCGTTCTCGAATTTTTCAGCCGAAGACCAGGCCGCCTCTTCGGAATTGATCTTCACACCGCAACCGGACATGCCGTCATGCCAGGTCACGGAATCAAAAATAAAGAACTCGGGCTCCGGGCCGAAGTAAGCGGTATCGGCAATGCCAGTGGACTTGAGATAAGCTTCAGCGCGCTTGGCCACTGAACGCGGATCGCGCTCGTAGCCCTTGCCGTCAGCCGGTTCGATCACGTCGCAAGTCAGGATCAGCGTAGCCTCGTCGAAGAAGGGATCCATAAATGCGGAATCCGGGTCGGCTTTAAGCAGCATGTCGGAGGCCTGAATACCTTTCCATCCGGCAATCGACGAACCATCGAAGGGATGGCCGTCTTCAAACCATTGTTCCGTCACGATGCGCGCAGGAATGGAAACGTGCTGTTCCTTGCCACGGGTATCGGTAAAACGCAGGTCAGCGAATTTGACTTCGTTGTCCTTGATCATGTTCAAAACATTGGCCACGGCCATGCTGAATCTCCTCAAAATGGAATAGGGGTTAAAAACGAGACATTGATTGCATGGCCAAATTGAATAGCAGCAAGCGTGCCATGCCATAGGTTTCGCGGGAATCATTGTGCCACAAGCCGATACCGACAGGATAGGCCAGGCTCTCGTCAAATGTGCGCCCTTGATCGGTGCGTCATTTGTTGTGATTGCACTATCACGGTGCATAATTGACCCGAGGTCGTGCTCGTTTATACTTTAATAAAATAACAGGCTGGAACATCATGGGACGCATAACAGAAATATTGAATACCGCCCAGCAACGCGGAGGAGAGTTGAAACTTCCCTATGCGGGGGCGTTATTGCCCCATGAAGCCGCCGAATTGTTGCAGCTTGCGCCAGGAGCGGTGATGGTTGACGTGCGCTCACGCCCCGAACTGGACCTGAACGGAATTATCCCCGGGGTCTTTCATGTGGAATGGCAAACCTGGCCCGGTTGGGTTGCAAACCCGCATTTCATCCCCCAACTCAGACAACTCGTTGACCCGGAAGCCTTGCTGATGTTCATCTGCCGCAGCGGGGTGCGCTCCCATCAGGCTGCGGTCGCCTGCAGCGAAGTGGGATTCGCCAGCTATAACGTGCTGGAGGGTTTCGAAGGAGACCTCAACAAGGCCAGCGGCCACCGCAATGAGTTGAACGGCTGGAAGCTGCGCGATTTGCCTTGGACGCAAGGCTGATTCGAGACCGCAACAGGTAAGCCCCTCCCCAATTTGCTACCCCGCAGGGGTGGAGGGGCACACCATGCGTCGGCCATTTTCGATGACGCATTATTAATACTGGCCAAGCCCACACTGATTGTTGATCCGCTTCATGACAGACCGCTACGCCGTATTCGGACACCCGATCGCCCACTCCAAATCCCCGCTGATCCATGCCGAGTTTGCCCGGCAAACCGGTCAGGACATGACTTACCAAGCCATCCTCGCCCCACTGGAGGGATTTGCCGATGCCATAGCACAATTTCGCCGTCATGGCGGCAGGGGGGGCAACGTGACGGTGCCGTTCAAGGAACAGGCGTTTGCCCTGGCCACTCAATGCACGCCGCGCGCCGAACTCGCCGGGGCGGTCAACACGCTCATCTTCGATGACGAGAGAATCGTGGGCGACAACACCGACGGCGCAGGACTGGTGGCTGACCTTACCCGCAATCTCGGTTTAGCCCTCGCAGGCAAACACATTCTGCTGCTGGGCGCGGGCGGCGCGGCGCGGGGGGTTATCGGCCCGCTGCTCGATTGCTCGCCTGCGACACTCGTCATTGCCAACCGTACCGTCGGCAAGGCGCACGATCTGGCAAGGCATTTCCGCAACCACGTTGAAGGCTGCGGATTTGACGAGGTCAATACGCCGTTTGACCTGGTCATCAACGCGACCGCCGCCAGTCTGGTGGGGGAACTGCCGCCGATATCCCCGCAGGTTTTCCGGTCAGACACCCTGGCCTACGACATGATGTATGGCAAAACGCTGTCGCCCTTCCTGAGTCTGGCGCAGCAGTATCGGGCCAGGGTGGCGGACGGACTCGGCATGCTGGTTGAACAGGCTGCGGAAGCATTTTTCGTATGGCGCAGAGTACGACCTGATACCCGTCCAGTGATCGAGTTGCTGCGCACAGCATGACGAAAAGACTGTTGCGCCAAGCCGTCAAGTTAGCCTTGGCAGTCATGGCCCTGGCACTGATGTATCAGCTCTGGCTGTTTGCGCATGTGTTGTGGTGGATCGATCACAATCCCGCTTCGAGCGCCTTCATGGATGCCGGGCTCGCCCGCATGCAGGGCAAGAATCCGGATGCCGAACTGCGTCACCAGTGGGTGCCCTACGCAAATATCTCCGTCGATCTCAAACGCGCCATCGTCGCCGCCGAAGATTCGAAGTTCCTCGATCATGAGGGTTTCGACGTCGAGGGAATACAGGCTGCGGTGGAAAAGAACCTGAAAAAAGGCCGGCTGGTTGCCGGCGGTTCCACCATCAGCCAGCAACTGGCAAAGAACCTGTTCCTGTCGGGCACACGCAGCTTCATACGCAAAGGCCAGGAAGCCGTGATCACCCTGATGATCGAGTCCACCTGGAGCAAGCGCCGCATTCTGGAGGTCTATCTCAACATCATCGAATGGGGCAACGGCATCTATGGCGCAGAAGCCGCCGCACGCCGCTATTACAGGACTTCCGCAGCCGGCCTCGGTCCCGACCAGGCGGCGCGGCTGGCGGCCATGGTGCCCAATCCACGCTGGTTCGAGAACCATCGCAGTTCACTCAAATACCAGAGGCGCGTGGCCACGATACGGCGCAATATGGTCTACGCGCAGGTGCCGCGTTAGTCGGTCCGGGCATTACGGCTTACCTTGCGTCGTCACGGAGCTACGCATCGCGCTACAATCCGGCCGTTCCACTGACGTGCGGCCATGACGGACTCTCTCGAAAACCAGTCCCAGGAAAACCTCGAAACCAGCCTGAAGCAGGTGCAGACCCTGCTTGCGAAAATGCGGCTGGTGGAGGATCTCGTCCATAAGCAGGGCGGGCCGCGCCAGGATCTGGTCGAAAACCTCGTTCACAAACAAAACCTCGTGGAATTGCAGCGGCGACTGGAAGTGCTGCACCCGGCTGACGTCGCCTACATCCTCGAAGCGCTGCCGCTGCAGGAACGTCGACTGGTATGGGATCTGGTCAAGGCCGAGCGTGACGGCGAAATCCTGCTGGAAGTCTCGGATTCGGTGCGCGAATCGCTCATCCAGACCATGGATAACGCCGAGCTTCTGGCGGCAGCGGAATCACTCGACACCGATGAAATCGCGGACATTGCGGCCGACCTGCCGCAGGACGTGATCCAGGAGCTGCTGACCACGCTCGACACGCAAAAGCGCGCACGCCTGCAATCCGCGCTGGCCTATCCGGAAGACACCGTGGGCGCGCTGATGGACTTCGACATGGTCACCATCCGTGCCGATATCAGTTTGGAAGTCGCCTTGCGTTATCTGCGCCGTCTGGGCGAACTCCCGGACCAACTGGACAAACTCTTCGTGGTGGGCCGCGATGAGGAACTCATCGGTGTGCTTCCACTGAAGCGCCTGTTGACTTCCGATCCCGAGGTTTCGGTCGCAAACGCCATGGTCGAAGATATGGTGGTATTCCACCCCGAGGACGAAGCGCAGGAGGCCGCGCAGGCGTTCGAGCGTTACGACCTGGTGATGGCGCCGGTGGTGGATACGCAGGGACGACTTATCGGACGGCTCACGGTCGATGCCGTGGTGGACTATATCCGCGAATCCGCGGAATCCGACATGCTGTCGATGGCGGGGCTTAAAGAGGAAGAAGACCTGTTTTCAACCGTCTGGCGCGCAGCCAAGAACCGCTGGATGTGGCTCGCGATCAACCTCGTCACCGCCTTCATCGCCTCGCGCGTGATCGGTGTGTTCGAAGGCAGCATCGAAAAACTCGCCGCGCTCGCCGCGCTTATGCCCATCATCGCCGGTATCGGCGGCAACTCGGGCAACCAGACGACCACGCTCATTGTCCGCGGCCTGGCGCAGGGACTCATTACCCAGTCCAACGCCCGCCGCCTCATCATCAAGGAACTGGGGATCGCCGTGTTGAACGGTCTGGTATGGGGCGCCGCGGTCGGTCTGTTCGCCTGGCTGCTCTATCAAAACCTCGCTCTGGGCGGCGTCATGGCCCTGGCCATGATGCTGAATCTTCTGGTGGCGGCGCTGGCCGGAACCTTCATCCCGCTGCTGATTCACCGCATGAACCGCGATCCGGCCCTGGGCTCATCGGTATTGCTTACCGCCACGACCGACAGCATGGGCTTCTTTATTTTTCTGGGGCTCGCCACCCTGCTGCTACTCTAGATGCCACGCTCGCCCAACCCAACCACCACCAGCCGCGCGCTTTACTTGCGCCTGATGAGCTATGTCCGGCCCTATTGGCGCATGTTTGCCCTGTCGCTGTTCGGCCTGGTGTTGTCCGCCGCGACCTCTCCTGCGCTGCCCGCCCTGTTCAAGCCCTTGCTGGATGAAGGCTTTGTCGCGAAGAACACGAGCTACCTGCGCTGGATGCCCCTGCTGTTGCTGGTGCTGTTTCTGCTCCGCGGTATCGCGGACTTTATCAGCACCTATTGCATGGCCTGGGTTGGCACCCGCCTGGTCATGGACTTGCGCGCCGCCATGTTCGACAAACTGATGCTGTTGCCGACGCGCTTTTTTGATCAGACTGCCAGTGGCCAACTCATCGCACACCTCGCTTTCAATGTTACCCAGGTCACGAAATCGGCCACGGGCTCGCTCACGACCCTGGTACGAGACAGCCTCGCCGTGATCGGCTTGCTGGGATATCTGTTGTGGCTCAACTGGACGCTCACCCTCATTGTTTTCGGTGTCGCCCCCTTCGCCGTTATTCTCGTTCGCCGCGTCAGTCATCGCCTGCGGGGCTTGTCGCGCAAGGCGCAGCAAAACATTGGTGACATCACCCAGGTCATTGACGAAGCCGTCTCCGGGCATCGCGTGGTCAAGCTTTTCGGCGGCGCAGGCTACGAACGCGAACGTTTCTTCGGCGCCATCAATCGCGCACGCCTGTTCGAGATGAAACGCGTCGCTGCAAACGCGGCCTATGATCCGGCCATCCAGTTCCTGGGGGCGCTGGCGCTCGCCGCCATCATTTACATCGCTGCCGGGCAAATGGCCGACAACCATAACACGGTGGGCGGCTTCGTCTCCTTTTTCCTCGCCATCATGATGTTGTTCGCCCCGGTAAAGCGGCTTACCGGGGTCAATGACCAGTTACAGCGCGGCCTCGCCGCTGCCGAAACCATCTTTGGTTTGCTCGACGAAACCGAAGAGCATGACAGCGGCAGCCGCGCCCTTGCCCATACCCAGGGAAGGCTGGAATTCCGTGAGGTCACGGTTCGCTATCCCGGAAAACCGCAGGCCGCGCTGGACTGCTTCAGCCTCGCCATTCTTCCTGGCGAAACGGTCGCGCTGGTCGGCACGAGCGGCGCCGGGAAAACCACAATCGCCAATCTTGTTCCGCGTTTTTACGACCCGGATGAAGGGGCAATTCTGCTCGACGACGTGAACCTGAAAACATTCACGCTTGCCAGCCTGCGCGCAAATCTTGCGCTGGTCTCGCAGGACGTCGTGCTGTTCAACGACACGCTGGGACACAACATTGCCTACGGGGCAAAGCGCGACGCCAGCCGTGATGCCATCCGCGAAGCCTGTATCGCTGCCCACGCCTGGGAATTCGTCGAGAACTTGCCGGAAGGGCTCGACACCCTGGTCGGCGAGAATGGCATGCGGCTTTCAGGCGGCCAGCGCCAGCGCATCGCCATTGCCCGCGCACTGCTGAAAAATGCGCCTATCCTCATTCTCGACGAAGCCACCTCCGCGCTGGACACCGAATCCGAACGCCACGTCCAGGCTGCGCTGGAAACGCTCATGCAGGGCCGCACCACGCTGGTCATTGCGCACCGGCTCTCGACCATCGAACGCGCCGATCGCATCGCCGTGCTGGAACAGGGACGTCTGATCGAAATCGGCAGCCACGCCGAACTGCTTGCCCAGAATGGCCGCTATGCGCACCTGCACAAGCTGCAATTTTCCGCATGACTTGGGTCAAACCGTCTCGTTCCCTTCTCTCCGCCGCCGGACGCGCCATTGGCGACTACCAGATGATCCGCGACGGTGACCGGATTTTGCTGGGCCTCTCCGGCGGCAAGGATTCGCTTTCGCTGCTGCACGTCCTGCACCACCTGCAACAGAAAGCACCCGTGAAATTCGAACTGCTGGCATGCACCGTCGACCCGCAGTCCGACCAGTTTGACCCCTCGCCCTTGAAGCCCTACCTGGCTGCGCTTGGCGTGCCCTACTTTCTCGAATCGCAGCCAATTCTGGCCGAAGCACAAAAGACGCTGACCAAGGATTCCGATTCCTACTGCGCGTATTGCTCCAGAATGCGGCGCGGCGTTCTCTATCGCGTCGCGCGCGAACACGGCTGCAACGTCGTCGCGCTGGCGCAACATCTGGACGATCTCGCCGAAACGCTGATGATGTCGATGCTTTTCGGCGGCAAACTGCGCACCATGCAGCCGCATTACCTCAACGATGCCGGCGACCTGCGCATCATCCGCCCCTTTGCCTGCGCGCGCGAACGCCAGACCCGCGCGTTTGCGGTGGATGCCGGGCTGCCGGTAATCTTCGAGAATTGCCCCGCATGCTTCGCCAAGCCACAGCAGCGCTACGCAATGAAGCAGATGCTCGCCGAACAGGAAAAAGTCCACCCGCGCATTTTCAACAGCCTGCTCACCGCAATGCGTCCACTGATGGGAGAACCGCCTGGCTGATATTCCCCCGGGCATCCAGGCGCAACCCCACCCGCAATTCCACCCCAAGGGGTCGGCCGTGGTTGCATAGCTGCTAAAGCAGCAAGAACTACGCTCAGCGCTGCCGCTTGCAGCTTGAATACCGCCAGCCGATCCGCCTGGCTAACGTTAGCCCGCAGGGGGAAATTGACCGGCAACCCAGGGTCGGAATCAAGTAACCGGAGATTTCCGGCTTCGCCATTTGCCAGTAGAATCAAACCTTTGTTTTGATTGATATTTTCCATACTGAGACCAAGCTTATGACTGCCTCCTTCATCCCCCCTCGCCGCATCCTCATGGGCCCTGGCCCGTCCGACGTGCCGCAGCGCATCCTCGACGCGATGGCGCGTCCGACCATCGGCCACCTCGATCCCGCTTTCGTCGAGTTGATGGAACAGATCAAGTCCATGTTGCGCATGGCGTTCCAGACCGGGAATGCACTGACCTTTCCAGTCTCCGCGCCGGGCTCGGCGGGAATGGAGATGTGCTTTGTCAATCTGGTGGAACCGGGCGACAAGGTCATCGTCTGTAGAAATGGCGTATTCGGCGGCCGCATGCTGGAGAACGTCAAGCGCACCGGCGGCGTGCCGGCGGTGGTGGACGACGCCTGGGGCGCGCCGGTCGATCCGCAGAAAGTGCGCGATGCGTTCAAGGCCAATCCGGATGCCAAGGTGCTGGCCTTCGTCCACGCCGAAACCTCCACCGGCGCGCAATCCGATGGCGCGGCACTCGCCGCCCTCGCCCGCGAATTTGGCGCGCTGACCATCATGGACTGCGTCACCTCGCTCGGAGGCACGCCGGTTTATCTTGACCAGTGGGGCATCGACGCGGCGTATTCCGGAAGCCAGAAATGTCTGTCCTGCACGCCGGGTCTATCGCCGGTTTCGTTCTCCGAACGGGCAATCGAACGTATCCGCGCGCGCAAGACGCCGGTGCAAAGCTGGTTCCTCGATCTGAATCTGGTGCTGGGCTACTGGCAGTCCGCGGGCCGCCGTACCTATCACCACACCGCGCCGATCAACCCCATGTACGGTCTGCACGAGGCGCTGGTGATGCTGGAGGAAGAAGGCCTGGAAAACGCCTGGGCGCGCCATCGCGCCATGCACGAGAAGCTCAAGCTGGGTCTGGAAGCGATGGGGCTGCGTTTTGTGGTGAAAGAATCCGCCCGCCTGCCGCAGCTGAATTCGATTTACGTTCCCGAAGGCGTGGACGAGGCAGCGATTCGCACCCGCCTGCTGAACGAATTCAACCTGGAAATCGGCGCCGGCCTGGGCGACATGGCCGGCAAGATCTGGCGCATCGGACTGATGGGCTATTCGGCGAAGCAGGAAAACGTCGACGCCTGCCTGAAGGCGCTGACAGCCTGCCTGTAAGCCCCGAGACTTCAGGACAGGCCGAGCCGCTGCCAGATCGTCGTCGTCGGCCCGGCCTGGTTCATGGTGTAAAAGTGCAGCCCCGGTGCGCCGCCTGCCAGCAGGCGGTCACACAGGTCGGTGATCACGTCGAGGCCGAAGGCGCGAATGGAGGGGAGATCGTCGCCGAACGTTTCCAGCTTCTTTCTCAGCCAGCGCGGTATTTCGGCGCCGCAGGCATCGGAAAAACGCGCCAGTTGCAGGTAGTTGCCGATGGGCATGATGCCGGGGACGATGGAAATCTCCACCCCCGCCGCGCGTGCTTCCTCAACGAAGCGGAAGTAGGCGTCGGCGTTGAAGAAATACTGGGTAATCGCGGCATTCGCCCCGGCGTCGACCTTGCGCTTGAAGTTGGCGAGATCCTCGGTGTAGGAACGCGCCTGCGGGTGGACTTCGGGATAGGCGGCGACCTCGATCTCGAACCAGTCGCCGGTTTCACGGCGAATAAAGCTCACCAGTTCGTTGGCGTAATTGAATTCGCCCGCATCCACCGTGCCCGACGGCAAATCTCCGCGCAGCGCGACCAGATGGCGAATTCCCTGGCTTCTATATTCGTTGAGAATGTCGCGGATGCTGTCCTCGGTGGAACCGATACAGGACAGGTGCGGCGCGGCGTCATTGCCGTCGGCCTGGATTTCACGCACGGTTTCCAGGGTGCGGTCGCGGGTCGAGCCACCCGCGCCAAAGGTCACCGAGAAAAACTTGGGTCTGAGTTGCGCGAGTTGCTTGCGTGTGGCGCGCAGCTTTTCCACGCCCTCGGGAGTCTTGGGCGGAAAAAACTCAAAGCTGTAGGTGCGTTGAACCATTCAGCCTTTCTTGCCGGGAATCAGTGCTGAAAGCGCCCAGGCGATCACGCCATACAGGATGGCGCCAAGCAGCGCCGAGGCGAAGCCCTGTACCTGAAATCCCGGCAGCAGCGCGCTGGCCATCCAGAACAGGAGACCGTTTAACACGAAGTAGAAAATCCCGAGTGTCAAGACGGTGATCGGCAAGGTCAGCAGCGCCAGCACGGGGCGCACCAGGGTATTGATGAGGCCCAGCCCCAGCGCTGCAATCAACGCCGCACCCAAGCCGGTAAGCTGGATTGATGGCAGCAGCCAGGTGACGGCCAGCAGGGCGAGGGCGTTCAGAAACCACAGCAGCAGCAAACGCATGATGTATTCCTTCAGATGAGGCGGGATCAGTAGCGATAGTGTTCGGCTTTGTACGGCCCGTTCTTGGCCACGCCGATGTAGTTCGCCTGATAGTCGGTCAACTCGCTCAGTTGCGCGTTGAGCTTCTTCAGTTGCAGGCGCGCAACCTTTTCGTCGAGATGCTTGGGCAGCGTGTAGACGCCCACCGGATACTTGCCCGAATCGCGTTTCTGCCACAATTCCATCTGCGCGATGGTCTGGTTGGCAAACGACGACGACATCACGTAGCTGGGATGGCCCGTGCCGCAACCCAGATTCACCAGCCGCCCCTTGGCGAGCAGGATGATGCGTTTGCCATCAGGGAAGATGACGTGGTCGACCTGGGGCTTGATTTCTTCCCATTGATATTTTTCGATCGCGGCGACATCGATTTCGTTATCGAAGTGCCCGATGTTGCAAACGATGGCCTGGTCTTTCATTTTGGCCATGTGGTCGTGGGTGATGACATGATAGTTGCCGGTGGCGGTGACGAAAATGTCGGCTTTGTCGGCAGCGTATTCCATGGTCACCACGCGATAGCCTTCCATCGCCGCCTGCAGCGCGCAGATCGGGTCGATCTCGGTCACCCACACCTGTGCCGACAGGGCGCGCAGCGCCTGGGCGCTGCCCTTGCCGACATCGCCATACCCGGCCACCACGGCAACCTTGCCGGCGACCATCACGTCGGTTGCACGCTTGATGCCGTCCACCAGCGATTCGCGGCAACCATACAGGTTGTCGAACTTGGACTTGGTCACCGAATCGTTGACGTTGATCGCCGGGAACTTGAGTTCGCCACGCGCATGCATCTGATACAGGCGATGCACCCCGGTGGTGGTCTCCTCGGTCACGCCGCGCACCGCGGCCAGACGCTCGGAATACCAGCCCGGCCGCGCCGCGACCCGCTTTCGAATCGCGGCATAGAGCACACGTTCTTCTTCGCTGCCCGGGCTGGCCACCACTGAAATATCCTGCTCGGCACGCGCGCCCAGATGCAGCAGCAGCGTGGCGTCGCCGCCATCGTCGAGGATCATGTTCGAAAAACCGCCGTCCGGCCACTCGAAAATCCTGTGGGTGTAATCCCAGTATTCTTCCAGCGACTCGCCCTTATAGGCATAAACCGGGACACCCGTTGCCGCAATCGCGGCGGCGGCGTGATCCTGGGTCGAGAAAATATTGCATGAAGCCCAACGCACGTCCGCGCCCAGCGCCGTTAGCGTCTCGATCAGCACCGCCGTCTGGATGGTCATATGCAGCGAGCCGGTGACGCGCGCGCCTTTCAACGGCTGGCTCGCGGCGTATTCCTCGCGGATGGCCAGCAAGCCCGGCATTTCGGTTTCTGCGATCTTGATTTCCTTGCGGCCCCATCCGGCCAGGGACATATCGGCGACGTGGCAATCAATGAACTGGTTTTCTGCATTCATGGTGAACTCCTTGAATGACAGCGGGCTGCGTGCTCGTTTGCCCGCAGTCCTGCTGCAAGTCAACGAGCGCGGTTGAACATCGCCTGCGCTGAGCCTGGCTATCGGTGACGATAGTCGCAGCGCTCCTCAGCGCAGGGGGACGAAGACCTCGCCCAAAAAAGTTGTCGGATTATAAACCAGCAGCCGCTTTAAGCGCAGCCGCCTTATCCGTCACTTCCCAGGTGAAGTCCGGCTCATCGCGCCCAAAGTGGCCGTAACTTGCGGTGCGGGTATAAATCGGGCGCAGCAGATCGAGCATGTTGATGATGCCTTTGGGGCGCAGATCGAAATGCGCGGCGATGAGTTCGACAATTTTCGCTTCGGTGATTTTTCCCGTGCCAAAGGTTTCCACCATCAGCGACACCGGTTTGGCCACGCCTATCGCGTAGGCGATCTGCACCTGACAGCGTTCTGCCAGACCCGCGGCGACAATGTTCTTCGCCACATAGCGTGCGGCGTAAGCGGCGGAACGGTCGACCTTGGACGGATCCTTGCCGGAAAAGGCGCCGCCGCCGTGCGGAGCCGCACCGCCGTAGGTGTCGACGATGATCTTGCGGCCGGTCAGACCGGCATCGCCCATCGGCCCGCCGACGACGAAACGCCCGGTCGGATTGACCAGGAAGCGTGTATCCGCGGTGAGCATGTCCTTGGGCAGCACGGGTCGAATGATTTCCTCGATCACCGCCTCGGTCAGCACGGCGTGCGAGATTTCTGGATGATGCTGGGTGGACAGCACCACGGTATCGATATGCTGCGGGCGGCCGTCCACATAGCGGATCGACACCTGCGACTTGGCGTCCGGGCGCAGCCAGGGCAAACGGCCATCCTTGCGCAGTTCGGACTGGCGCTGGGTCAAACGATGCGCGAGATAGATCGGCATCGGCATGAGGCTGGAGGTTTCGTCGCACGCGTAGCCAAACATCAGGCCCTGGTCGCCCGCGCCCTGATCCAGATACAGGCCCTCGCCTTCGTTTACACCCTGCGCAATGTCGGGCGACTGCTTGCCGATCGTGACCAATACCGCACAGGTGTTGTAGTCGAAACCGACATCGGACGAGTCATATCCGATACGCTTGATGGTCTGACGCGCGACCTGATTGAAATCCACCACCGCGGAAGTCGTGATCTCCCCGGCAATCACGCACAGGCCCGTAGTCAGCAGCGTTTCACACGCCACGCGCGCGTGCTTGTCCTGGGTAAGTATCGCGTCCAGTACCGCATCGGAAACCTGATCGGCGATCTTGTCGGGATGGCCTTCCGAAACCGATTCGGAAGTGAAGATAAAATCTGTTTGCATGATGCGCTCCTTGCCCCTGGTTTGATTAGCGCGACCGGCTCAGGGGGCTTGATAGAGCGGAGACGCTTTAGCAGTATTTGTATTCCGCCCGCAAGTTGTCAGCATTAACACGGCGGCACAAGCCTGGATGTCTTACAAATTCGCGCGATGATCGAGCCCGATTTATGCGAACATCCAGGTTCGCATTGTGCAAGCTGCACGCATAAACGTCAATTCCTCTCCTCGTCGTGACCGTACTGCTCAAGATCCTGGCGCTGTTGCCCCTGCCCATACTGCACCTGCTGGGCGTTGTCCTGGGCTGGCTGATTTATCTTGCGCCAGGCCGCCTCTCGCGCCGGCTGCGGGACAATCTGACAAGAAGCGGAGTCTGTCAGGATGCCGCCGCCTGTCGGCATTTGCTGCGCCAGGTGATTGCGGAAACAGGCAAGGGGGTCATGGAACTACCCGCCATCTGGCTGCGCCCTTATCAAGACGTGCTTGAACTGGTGCGGGAGACGCGCGGCTGGGAAGAAATCGATGCCGCCCTGGCCACGGGACGCGGCATCATCTTTATGAGCCCGCACATCGGCTGCTTTGAAATAACGAGTCTCTACTATGCCGCCCGCCACCCGCTTACCGTCATGTACAAACCCCCGCGCCAGGCTGCGCTGCAAAGGCTTATGCAGGCCGGCCGGCAGCGCGGGAAAGTCCATCTTGTACCCACTGATCTTGCCGGCGTGCGCGCCGTGCTGGCGGCGCTGAAACGGGGCGAGGCCGTGGGCATTCTGCCCGACCAGGCGCCAGGCGGTGGTGATGGCGTCTGGGCGCCGTTCTTCGACCGTCCGGCCTACACCCCGACCCTGGTCGCCAGCCTGCAGCGCAAGACCGGCGCCGCGGCATTCTTCGCCGTGGGGGAAAGGCTGGCGTGGGGCCGGGGCTACCGGATCCACATCTTTCCCATGGACGTGCCCCTGCCGCAGGACAAGACCGCCGCGGCCACTCTTATCAACCGCGGCGTGGAAGCCACGGTGCGGCGTTTTCCGGCACAGTATCTGTGGAGCTATAACCGGTACAAGCGCCCCGGCGGTGTATCGATGCCCGGCGACCCAACATGAGACGCACCCAAACTGAGGCGGTGCGTCCGCGATCTGCCGTAAGCCTTCTGAAACTGAACGCTCTGCTGTTTATCCTGCGGCTATTGGCCGCACTGCCACTTCCCCTGATACATGGCATGGGCCGGATCCTGGGCTGGTTGATCTATCTCGCGCCAGGCCGCCATTCCGCACGGATGCGCGATAACCTGTATGGCAGCGGATTGTGCCAGACTCCCCGCGCCTGTCGTCGGCTGTTACACCAGGCCATAGCCGAGTATGGCAAGGGGATCCTGGAACTGGCGCCGGTATGGATGCGGCCTTATGACCGGGTTCTCAAGCTGGTAACGGAAACACGCGGCTGGGACAAAATCGATGCCGCGCGGGCTGCCGGCCACGGCGTTATCCTGATCGGCCCGCACATCGGCTGTTTCGAGATGATCAACCTCTACTATGCCGCCCGCCACCCGTTTACCGCCATGTACAAACCCCCGCGCCAGGCCGCGCTGCAAACGCTCATGCAGGCCGGCCGGCAGCGCGGACAGGCCCGTCTCGTGCCCACTGATCTTGCCGGCGTGCGCGGCCTGCTGGCGGCGCTGAAGCGGGGCGAGGCCGTGGGCGTTCTGCCCGACCATGTGGCTAGCCGGGGTGACGGCGTGTGGGCGCCGTTCTTCGGCCGTCCCGCCTACACTCCAACCCTGGTCGCCAGCCTGCAGCGCAAGACCGGCGCCGCCGCTTTCTTCACCGTGGGGGAAAGGCTACCGTGGGGCCGGGGTTACCGCATCCACGTCTTCCCCATGGATGCACCCCTGCCGCAGGACAAGACCGCCGCGGTCACCCTCATCAACCGTGGCGTGGAAGACATGGTGCGGCGTTTCCCGGCACAGTATCTGTGGAACTATAACCGTTACAAACGCCCCGGCGGCGTGTCGATGCCCGGGGACCCAACATGAGACGCACCCAAACTCAGGCGGTGCGTCCGCGATCTGCCGTAAGCCTTCTGAAACTGAACGCGCTGCTGTTTATCCTGCGGCTACTGGCCGCACTGCCACTTCCCCTGATACATGGCATGGGCCGGATCCTGGGCTGGTTGATCTATCTTGCCCCAGGCCGCCATTCCGCACGGATGCGCGAGAACCTGTATGGCAGCGGATTGTGCCAGACTCCCCGCGCCTGTCGTCGGCTGTTACACCAGGCCATAGCCGAGTATGGCAAGGGGATCCTGGAGTTGGCGCCGGTGTGGATGCGGCCTTATGACCGGGTTCTCAAACTGGTGACGGAAACACGCGGCTGGGAACAAATGGATGCCGCGCGGGCTGCCGGACACGGCGTCATCATTATCGGTCCGCACATCGGCTGCTTTGAAATACCGGGCCTCTACTATGCCGCCCTCCACCCGCTTACCGCCATGTACAAACCCCCGCGCGAGGCCGCGCTGCAAACGCTCATGCTGGCCGGCCGGCAGCGCGGACAGGCCAGGCTTGTGCCCACTGATTTTTCCGGCGTGCGCGCCCTCCTGGCAGCACTGAAACGGGGCGAGGCCGCGGGCATTCTGCCCGACCACGTGGCTAGCCGGGGTGATGGCGTGTGGGCGCCGTTCTTCGGCCGTCCGGCCTACACGCCGACCCTGGTCGCAAGCCTGCAGCGCAAGACCGGCGCCGCGGCATTCTTCATGGCGGCGGAAAGGCTACCGTGGGGCCGGGGTTACCGGATCCACGTCTTCCCCATGGATGCACCCTTCCCGCAGAACAAGACCGCCGCCGCCACCCTCATCAACCGCAGCGTGGAAGACATGGTGCGGCGATTTCCGGCACAGTATCTGTGGAACTATAACCGCCACAAAAATCCCGCAGGCGTGGCGCCGCCCGGAAGCGAGGCGTGAGTTCCGTGGCGCTACGCAAACCATGGCACCCGGCGCTGATTCCAACCTGGCTTGGGGTATTCGTCCTGTGGCTCCTGCACGGGCTGCCGCTGCCGCTGCTCGCCGCCCTCGCCAATGTGCTGGGCAGCCTGGCGGCGTCCCTGCCCAGCCAGCGCCGCCGTGTTGTAGCAACCAACCTCAGATTATGCTTTCCCGATCAGCCGGAAGCGTTGCGCCGCGCCTGGCTGCGCGCGAATTTTCGCTGCTCCGCCCGCGCCGCGCTGGAACACGTCATCCTCTGGTGGGGCTCGGCGTCGAGGGTGCGCCGTCTGGTGCGGGTGGAAAACCCCGAGCTCGCGCATGGCGATGGCCAGCGCCCGGTGATCTGGCTGGCGCCGCATTTTGTCGGGCTGGACATGGGCGGCATCCGCATCAGCCTGGATGAAACCGTCGTTTCCATGTATGCCCGCGTGCGCAATCCGGTGATGGACCGGCTCACGCTGCGTGGCCGCACCCGTTTTTCCGAGGCCGTCCTGGTGTCGCGGCGCGAGGGCATCAAACCCGTGATCAGGGCGCTGAAATCCGGGCTTCCCTTCTACTATCTTCCGGATCAGGATCAGGGGCGGCGCGAAGCGATATTTGCCCCTTTCTTCGGGATTGCCGCCGCCACCGTGTCGGCGCTCCCGCGTCTGGCGCGGGTGACCGGCGCACAGATCGTTCCGGTGATCACCCGCCAGTTGCCGGGCGGACTCGGTTACAGCGTGCGCTATTACCCCGCCTGGGACAACTACCCGTCCGGCGACCTGGAAGCCGACGTGGCGCGCATGAACCACTGGATCGAAGCGCGCGCGCGGGAAATGCCCGAACAGTATTTCTGGCTGCATCGCCGCTTCAAGACGCGGCCCAATAAAGGCGAAGCCAGCCTGTACGATTGATGTTGCACATCCGTCCCCTGGAACAACCCGATATCGACACAGTCTGCCGGCTTGCGCGCGAAGTATGGCAGTCGACCTATGCTTCGCTCATTTCACAGGCGCAAATTGATTTCATGCTGACCGCGCGCTATGCGCCGGAAAGCCTCCATGCCCAGATTGAAGACGCTCGCCATTGCTGGCGACTTGCCGTGTGGAATGAAGCAATCATCGGTTTTGCACATGCCGTGATGGACGGCAGCGCCTGCAAACTCGACAAACTCTATGTCAGCCCCGGACACCAGCACCGGGGCATGGGCGCCGCCCTGCTAAACTCGGTCTTGGACTTTGCCCGGGGACAGAACGCAACGCGACTTTGGCTGCAAGTCAACCGGGGCAACACCCGGGCGATCAACGCCTATCGCAAGTACGGCTTCGCACGGGTTGAAGCACGCGTATTCGACATTGGCGGCGGTTTTGTCATGGATGATGATGTGATGGAGATGAGCCTGTGAACTTTGCCAATCCCGGCGACGACGCACGACGCGACCTGCTGCGCCGGGTAAAAACCCTTGCCGTGGTCGGCCTCTCCCCCCGGCCGGACCGCCCCAGTTATATTGTGGCGCGTGCCATGCAAGGTTTCGGTTTCCGCATTGTTCCGGTGCGCCCAGCGGTGAGCGAAGTGCTGGGTGAAAAAGCCTACCCGAATCTCGCCGACATTCCTTTCCCGGTCGACCTGGTCAACGTTTTTCGCGCCGCCGAGCATGTGCCCGCTATCGTCGAGCAATGCCTGGCGCTACACTTGCCAGGTATCTGGATCCAGGAAGGCATCATTGCCGATGCCGCCGCTGTGCGTGCGCGTGACGCAGGCATGACGGTGGTAATGGATCGCTGCATTTACAAGGATTATGTAAGCCTCTTCACGGCATGAAACTGCGCTTCACAAAAATGCACGGCCTGGGCAATGACTTTGTCGTGTTCGACGCTGTCAACCAGCACGTCGATCTCGCCCCGGAACAAGTCCGTCGCATCGCCGACCGCCACTTCGGCGTCGGCTGCGACCAGATTCTGCTGGTCGAAAAACCGGGCCGGCCCGATGCCGATTTTCGTTATCGCATCTTCAATGCCGACGGCGGCGAGGTCAGCCAGTGCGGCAATGGCGCACGCTGTTTCGTTCGCTTCGTACATGAGCACGGCCTCAGCGGCAAGACCGTCATCCGCGTCGAGACCGCCTCCGGCATGATCGAGCCGCATTTGCTGGAAAACGGCGAAGTCACCGTGGATATGGGCGCACCGCGTTTTACACCTGCCGATATTCCGTTTGCCGCCGACAAGGAAACGATAACCTACCCGCTGCAAGTGGGCGAACACACGCTCGACATTGCCGCGTTGTCCATGGGCAACCCGCACGCCGTGCTGCGCGTCAACGATCTGGATAACACGCCCGTCGCCATTCTTGGCGCCGCGATTGAATCGCACCCGCGCTTCCCGGAACGCGTCAACGCCGGCTTCATGCAGCTTGTCGGTGCACACGAAATCCGCCTGCGCGTGTTTGAGCGCGGCGCGGGCGAAACCCTGGCTTGCGGTACCGGCGCGTGCGCGGCCGCCGTTGCGGGTATCCGCCAGGGCTGGCTCGCCAGCCCCGTCACCGTCCACACCCGGGGCGGCGATCTCAACATTGTATGGGCGGGCTTTGGCAACACCGTGTTCATGACCGGCCCCGCCACCACCGTATTCGAGGGAGAACTGGAAATCTGATGGAAACCAAAATGGTAATGGATATGCAACCCGAACTCATCGCCGACTATCTGACCCGGCACCCCAATTTTTTCAATGATTTTCCCGCCCTGCTGGCGGATATTCATGTTCCTCACCCGCATGGCACGCATGCGATTTCCATGGGTGAGCGCCAGTTGCTGTCGATGCGCGACAAGGTGCGGCTACTGGAAAACAAGCTGGCTGAGCTGCTTCAATTCGGCGAGGAAAACGACGGCATTTCTGAAAAACTGCACGACCTCACCCTGTCGCTGCTGGCTGCCAGGCGCCCGGTGGAAGTGGTCGCCGCGTTGAATACCCATCTGCGTGAAGGCTTTGCCGTGCCGCACTACGCACTGCGTGTATGGCATTTGCCCGACCCCCGCCCCAACCCCCTGATGGAACCGCTAGCCAGTCCACTTGGCAGGCAAGAGACGCCAGCCAAGTCGCTGCTTATCCCCCGAGGGAACTCCGATTTTGTGCGGGCTGAAGCCCAGGTAAAGTCATCTGTCCCGCACGCGGGCGAGGGAGCAAACGCCGTGCCAAGAGCGACTAGCGACTCCGGTTTGGACATAAGCCAGGCTGTCTCCGCAACGGGACGCGACGCCATTGCCGCCTTGAAACAACCGGTATGCGGCGCGCTTGCCGTGAGCGAGGCCAGTGACTGGTTCGGTGAGGCTGCAGCTCACCTGCGTTCGTTTGCCTCGATTCCGCTCAACCGGAATGGCAACATCGGCTTGCTGGTGCTGGCTTCCGAAGAGCCCAACCGCTTCTATGCCGGCATGGGCACCTTGTATCTGGAACGGCTGGGGCAGATTCTCGCCGCCACCCTGCAACGGATGCAGGCATGAATGATCCGGCAAGCCCCGTCGCCAAGCGTTATCCTCGCGAAGCGGGTGAGGGAGCGAACGAGACGCCCAAACCGCCTTCACCCCAACCCTCGCCCCCGGGAGGAGAGGGAGCAATCGCCGAGCCCAAACCGCCCTCACCCCAACCCTCTCCCCCGGGGGGAGAGGGAGCAAACGCCGAGCCCAAACCAATTAATGACTATCTGCGGCACCTGGCTGCCGAGCGGCGGCTTTCGGCCCATACGGTCAGGAATTACCGCCGCGACCTGCAGCAACTCCAGGCTATGGGCGATGGCAAGACGCTGGCTGAACTGACTTCCGTCGATATTCGCACCTGCATCGTCAGGCTGCGCGGCCAGGGGCTGGCGCCGGCCAGTCTCGCGCGCCGCCTTTCCTGCTGGCGCGGGTTTTTCAACTTCGCCTGCCGGCGCATGGGCTACGGCAGCAACCCCTGCACCGGCCTGCGTCCGCCCAAAGCCGCCAAACCCCTGCCGGAAACGCTTTCACCCGACGCCTGCAGCCAACTGCTCGACCGGGACACGGACTCCATGCTGGATACCCGCGATCATGCGATGTTCGAACTGTTTTATTCCTCGGGTCTGCGCCTGTCCGAACTGACCGGAATCAATCTTGACGACCTCGATCTGCAAACCGGGGAAGTCAGCGTCACCGGCAAGGGCAACAAGACCCGGATCGTTCCCGTGGGTGAGAAGGCGCGCGGCGCCCTGCATGCATGGCTCAGCCTCAGAGGAAAAACCGCACCCGCCGGCGAACCGGCATTGTTTGTGGGAAAGACCGGGAAGCGCCTGGGACAGCGCAGCGTGGAACTGCGTCTGACGCGCTGGACGCTGCGCGCCGGACTTGGCCAGCATGTCCATCCCCACATGCTGCGCCACGCCTTTGCCAGCCATGTCCTGCAATCCTCGGGGGATCTGCGCGCGGTGCAGGAAATGCTCGGCCACGCCAGCATCAGCACCACGCAGGTCTATACCCATCTGGACTGGCAGCATCTGGCCAAGGTATACGACCAGGCGCACCCGCGCGCGAAAAGGAAAAACTGACCCACCGTGCGGTTGACGTGCGACCCTGCTTTGACGGGTCTGTTCCGGTCTGTTTCCATCCCCTTCAGAAATCGGATCACACGCCGATTCCTCCTGCATGAAGACCAGTACTCCGCCCACGCTTGACCGGCTACAGCCCTGCCTGGCCAATCTGACACGACCCTTCGAGCTCAGCACCCAGTGCCGGGTGCTGAGCGTTGTGATGCTGGCGCTTGTCGGTATTCTGGTTTTCACGAGCATTCAGTCGCTGCGCATCTCGCATCGCGACGTCGAGTCCACATTGCAACAACAATCTTCATCGCAACTCGGCTATCTGCTTCATGCCGTGTCGGACGCAGCGATCGCGCATGATTACAACGCTATCCGGTCACATTTGCGTGCGCACGTGGGGGAAGGGGACGTGCTGGAGGCCGCTTATATCGATAGTGAAGGACATGCCCTGCGTGAACGGGCAATCAGCCCGAAGGCCGAACGTCCCGAATGGTTTGCCCGAATGTTGCGCCTGAAGACGCGCAGTGCAGACCGCGCCATCGTCATTGGAGGAACCCATTACGGTCAAATCCATATTCTGCTTTCCCCGCAGACCTACGAAGACCTGCTGTGGCATCTTGGTTCACGGCTGTTCATCTGGCTTAGCGTCTCGTTCCTGATGCTGGGCTGGCTGATTCACGCCCTGCTGAAAATCAACTTGAAGGGTTTCTTTCAGTTGCAAACGGTCGCGCGTCGGTTTGAGGCGGGTGATTACAGCGCACGCCTCACATTCAAACCCGGCCACTCGCCGGAACTCAGGGAAACCGAACTGGCCTTCAACCACATGGGGGAGGCTGTTGGCAACCTGCTCAACGCGCTGAAGGAACACAAGAAAGCCATCGACCACGCCGCCATCGTTTCGGAGACCGATCTGAACGGCAACATCAGCTATGTCAACGACCGGTTTTGCGAAATCTCCGGTTACACACGGGAAGAACTCATCGGACAGAACCACCGCGTCATCAACTCAGGGTGGCACGATCCGGAGTTCTTCCGCGACATGTGGAATACGATCACGCAGGGACGAATCTGGAACGGCAAACTCTGCAACCTTGCGAAAGCCGGCGGTCAATATTGGACGGAATGCACCATCATCCCCATTCTTGGCGAAGACGGCCTGCCCCACAAATTCTTGTCCATCCGCTTCGACATCACTCAACACAAGCGCTCCGAAGCTGCAGTCATCGAGGAAAAGGAACGCTGGCAGGTCACCCTGTTTTCCATCAATGACGCCGTCATTATCGTGGACGCCGGCAATCAGGTGGGCTATCTCAACCCTGCGGCCGAGGTCATGCTGGAAGTGGCCCTTGAAGACGCACGATCCAGGCCGCTGAAACAACTGTTCCAGTTCGCCGGAAAAGACGTCGGAGAGGCAATGTCCTGCTTGACGATGGATACTCCGCCCCTGCGCGGCAAGACCGGCTCGGTATGGCTAAAGACTCCTTCAGGCAATCATCTCGCGGTCAGTTACAGTTGCGCCCCGCTCACCGGGAGTGGCGGTTACGGGGCCATCTATGTACTGCGTGATGAAACCGAGAAAAAACAGCTTCTGGACAGTCTGCGCGAAATGGCATTTCATGATTCGCTAACCACCCTGCCCAATCGCCGCGCAGTCGAGGGCCGGTTGTCACGCGCCCTGCGCACTGCGCGCGAAGAAGCTCAACAGCATGCATTCTGTTATATCGACCTGGATCATTTCAAGCTGGTCAACGACACGTGCGGCCATTCCGTCGGCGACA
This sequence comes from uncultured beta proteobacterium, assembly GCA_963726485.1. GTDB lineage: Bacteria > Pseudomonadota > Gammaproteobacteria > Burkholderiales > Thiobacillaceae > Thiobacillus. Next base: position 85,556 of record CAVSCL010000040.1, read on the forward strand.
TCCTGCTGGCAACCATCGCGCAGAACATGCACAAAGTATTGCCCGACAATGCCTATCTGGGGCGACTGGGCGGGGACGAGTTCGGGCTGATCCTGTTCGACACGCAACTTGAACAGGTCAAGTCGGTTTGCACGCGGGTTATTCGCTGCATCCACGAACATCCGTTTGAGCACAAGGGACGTCGCTTCAACCTGGGCGCCTGCGTCGGCGTATCAATGATTACCGACCAGTCGACCACGATCGAAGACCTGATGATACAGGCTGACATGGCCTGCTATCGCGCCAAGGCGGAGGGCAGCGGCCGGATTCGCGTTTACGAGGCGGATGAAGTCGGTTTCCGCCGCCTGGAAAAGGAAATGGGCTGGGCAGCCGACTTTTCCAATGCGCTTGAATCCGGCCAATTCATGCCTTACCGGCAGTTGATTCAGACGGTCTCCACGACGGGGAAATCGCATTATGAGGTCCTGATCCGCGTACAGCGCCCCAACGGCGAAGTGGAAGGCCCTGGCTCACTGTTGCTTGCCCTGGAGCGTTACAGTCAGGCGCCGATACTCGACCGCTGGATGACCGAGAAAGTCATTGATTACCTCGCCAGAACTCCGGAAGACCAGTCCGTGTATTTCATCAATCTATCCGGCAAGACCCTGGTCGACGAGTCCTTTCTGGATACGGTGAACGAACTGCTGGATCGTTACCAGTTCCCCGGATCGCGGATCGGTTTCGAAATCACTGAAACCGCTGCGGTCGTCAACCTGGAGAATGCCCAGCGACTCATCCTCGGGCTGCGCGGGCGCGGCTGCCGGTTCGCACTGGACGATTTCGGTCAGGAAGCGTCCTCGTTTTCCTATCTCAAATGCCTGCCCGCCGACTTCATCAAAGTGGATGGCGCCTTTGTGCGCGGCATGGCGAACGACAAACGGGATCAGGCCATTGTCCGTTCCATAGCACAACTTGCCCGGAGTTTCGGCATGCAGACCGTCGCCGAACAGGTGGAAACGGCTGAAATCGCGGCCATGCTGGCTGAAATGGGGCTGGATTATTTGCAGGGCTACCATATTCATCGGCCGGAGCCGCTTCCAAACTGGCACCACCTGTCCAACCGGGTTCACCCGGAAACAGCCATGATTGGAGTGGATCGAACGTCCATTCGCTCGCTTCCTTAAGCAAGCACGGCATTGCCAAGCATTACGCCCAAACACTGCATCGAAGAAAATGGCTGATGCATGACTCAAATGATGCATCGTCGAAAATGGCCGATGCATTCTAGCTGGCTGGTATGACCACACTAAACAGGCTGCCCAGAGCCTGCCTGATTTCGGCCAAAGTCAGGTACCTGAAAGCCGGATCCCCGGACAGCAACTGGTTGCTCATGCAGGTCATCGCCATGACATGGGGTTGCCGCGCGGAGCGCAATCGAAACGCGGTCTTGTAATAAAGGAATGAAGGCTTCGAATCCATGCCGCCCATGCCGACACGCAGAAACGGAGACGCGGGCTCAGGCGCCTTTGCGATGGTGCTGATGCTGTAGTTCACGTCCACCACCTCGAAAGTATCCGGTTCGACACGCTGGGCGATAGGGCGTACGGTTGTCAGTTCGAAAACGCAGAACGGATCCTGCTCCTGCACGCTGTTGCGCGCCACCGTTCCGCCGTATTGCAGGCGCACCGTCGCGGCGTCGGGTGGAATGTCCAGCGGCTGGTTCAGCACCAGAGTCACTCCCGGCGGGTAGCGGTAATACGGCGAGTCCTGCCCATACTGGGCCGTGCCGCAGGCAGTCAATGCGAGCATGGCTGTAAAATACAAAGGCAGTCTGTTGAGGCTGCTCATGAAATATTTCAAGCGACATGTCCACCTTACGCGGGACCGAAATCCGTCGGTGCCGCCGGCACCAACCCACCAAGAAACAGCGGGACGAGCAAACTGAAAAGCAAACATTATTTAACACTCCTTGAAAATTAGAACTTTGAAATCAGTAAACCCTGATGTTCAACGCGGTAAAGTCCTACCCCATCACTGCAGCATAGTTCAGGAACATGCGAATTTTTCTGGCTGAAGACGACACCCTGCTGGGCGACGGCCTGTTTGCCGGCTTAAAGATTGCTGGCTACGCCGTGGACTGGGTACGCGATGGCGAGCATGCACGGCAGGCGCTGAAAGACCAAACCTATGACCTGTGCATTCTGGATCTGGGGCTGCCGCGCTGTGACGGTCTGACCATTCTGAAGGATTTGCGCTCACGCAGAGACAGCACTCCGGTGCTGATTCTCACGGCGCGCGATGCTTCGCAAGACCGGGTCAGCGGGCTGGACGCCGGCGCGGATGATTATCTGACCAAGCCATTTGATCTGCCTGAACTCCTGGCGCGAATCCGGGCCCTTACCCGGCGGGCGGGCGGCAACGCTGCCCCGACCTTGACACACGCGTCGGTCACGCTGGACCCGGTCAGCAAACGGGTCACGCAGGACGGCACGCCTGTTACGCTGTCAGCTCGGGAATATGCGTTGTTGCATGACCTGCTTGCCAATCGGGGGCGTGTCCGCACCAAGGCCGAACTGGAGGAAGGGCTGTATGCATGGGGCGAGGAAGTGGAAAGCAACACGGTGGAAGTGTATGTCCATCATCTGCGCAAGAAACTGGGGGCAACCCTCATCCGGACCCTGCGTGGGCAGGGTTACGTCATCGGGGGCGATGAATGAGAACATTGAAATCATTGCGCAGCCGGCTGCTGGTATCGCTGATGGGCGCTGCACTCGTGTTATGGCTCGTGCTTGGTTTGGTGAACTATAAAGTGGCGCGCCACGAGGCGGGCGAAATGCTGGATGGCCAGCTGGCCCAGACCGCCCACCTCATTCTTGCCCAGATCCAGTATGCACAGATCGATGCGCAAGGCATGCACAAGTCGATCAAGCTCATCGACGACAATGACGCCCACCCCTACGAGCAATCACTCGAATTTCAGGTTTGGGGTGCGCACGGGCAGCTCTGGCTGCATTCGGATAACGGACCCACCACGCCACTGGCGCATCATGATGGCTATGCAGAAATCCACCACGCGGGCCACCCCTGGCGCATGCTGGCGTTATGGTCGCCCGACCACCGCTTCCAGGTTCAGGTCGCCGAGCCCACCAAAGACCGTGAGAACGTAGCCTTCGATGTGGCTACGCGAAGTGCCTTACCGAGTTTCCTTGCCTTGCCGCTTCTGGCGGGCCTGATCTATCTGGCGGTGAAACAGTCCATGCGGCCGCTGGATGACGTGGCGGCCAGCGTAACCGCACGCAGCAGGAACAACCTCACGCCCATAGCGGTTGCCGCGACGCCCCGCGAAGTGCGCCCACTCGTTATCGCCCTGAACAGCCTGCTCGAGCGGCTGGCCTCCGCGATCGACCTTGAGCGCCGTTTCACCGCGGACGCTGCCCATGAATTACGCACACCCCTGGCGGCGATCAAGGTACAGGCTCAGGTTTGTCAGGCCAGCACCGAAGAAACGATGCGTTTGCACGCGTTGTCGCAAGTCGCCTGTGGCGTGGATCGTGCCAGCCACCTGATTGAGCAGTTATTGCGATTGGCGCGCCTCGACCCATTGTATGGCGTGGCGGAAGGCGTGTCCTTCGATCTCGGCCAGCTGGCGCAGGATGTCGTGGATGAGTTGAGCCCGGCTGCCCGGGAAAAGAACCAGCGTCTGAGTTTCATCCCGCCGGCCATTCCGGCCCGATTGCATGGCGACCCGGAGATGCTGCGGCTGGCGATACGCAACCTGGTCGAAAATGCGATTCGCTATACGCCGCGAGACGGCAACGTGGCGGCCGGCATCGACAACGACGGGAGCGTCCCTGTCCGTTTTTGGGTACGTGACTCCGGTCCGGGCATCATGGCAGGCGATCTGCCCCATCTGACCGAGCGTTTTTATCGTGGTCATAACGTCACCGCGGAAGGCAGCGGACTTGGACTGGCCATCGCCAAGCGCGTGGCTGAGTTGAACAATGCGCAACTGCACTTGAAAAATAAGCCGGAAGGCGGCCTGGAAGCATCACTGGAATGGGGGCTCCCGGGGAAACTCGACTCATGAATGCGCGGATGACGGGGCATGGGCAATGACTGTCAACGGCGGTTTCAGATTTGAAGTCAAAGGGCTCTGGCATGACCCGTTCACCCTCGCCCATCTGTCTTGTTCCCCGTCTGCAAGAGATGAGGATTCAGTTCAGTTTTCCATCTGTTTCTTCACCTTGGTAATGAGCGCCTGAACTTCTTTCCGGCGTCCCGTGTCGGCCTGTTCGCGGCCCGGACGGGGAGGGGCCTTGAGGGCCGTATCCAGGTAATGCATGGCATCAGCGTAACGCTCCCGCTCAAACAGATACTCGCCATAGAAAAAGTTGGGATCGATGCCGCCAGGGTTGAGTGACAGCGATTTTTTCAGATACTCCTCGGCACGGGCCTTGTCGCCAAAACCAATAGGCCAGCCCGGTACCTTGTAATAAAGCGTTCCCAGACTGGTATAAGCGGAACCCTTGAGTGCCTGATCATCCAGTTTTAACGCCTCCTCAAGTTGCTGTTTCGCCTCCTTGGCGATGGACAGTGCGCCCAGCCCACCCTTCGCACCTGCTTCGCTGGACAGGGCGATCGCCTCCCAGATCAAGGGTTCAGGCTTGCCGGGATTGGCCTCGACCACCTGATGTGCGCGTTGGGACAGGGTGTGATAACGCTCGGCCTGCTGTTTTTCGGGCGTGTGATATTTAATGACGGCCCATTCATCCTGGATGGGGCGAATGGCTTCTTCGATACCTGCCGCACCCGACAGATTCGAGACACAGGAAAGTCCGGCGAAGAGAAAAATGGAAACAGCGGAGCGCTGGGACATTGAAATTCCTTTCATGATTTGATTTCACTGGAAAAGGTGGCGTGATACTTGACGATGGGAAGCTTCGTCCTGAGCGCCTTATCGATCAGGCTGGGCGCCCAGCCGTTGAGCCAGGCAAACAGACGTTCTGGAAATCCGAAGTGAACCTCGCTTTTATCCCCACGCAAGGCGGCAACAATCTGGCGTGCGACCCTTTCCGGGGTGTCGCTCTTGCTACCCAGCGCCCGATTGAGTGCGTTCACTGCGGAGGTATTAAGCGGGGTTTCGATGGCGCGGGGCGCCACGAACACGACCTTGACCCGGCTATCCGCCAGTTCCCGCCGCAAGGCCTGAGAAAAACCCTTGAGCCCTGCCTTCGCGGTGGAATAGGCAGCAAATCCCGGGAAAGGCAGGCTGCCAAAAGTTGAACCGATATTAACGATGGCGGCTTCGCCCCGACCCTCCAATAGCGGCAACAGGCTGTGCGTGATACGGATAGGGGCAAGCAGGTTGGTTTCCAGTACCCCCGCCACCGTGCGCCAATCCTGCTGGGAAAACAGGCCAAAGGCGTTGATTCCGGCATTGTTGATGAGAACATTGATGCCAAATGCCCGTGCGGCATCCGCAACGCGTTCGACGCCTTCGGTCTGATCCAGGTCGGCAACCACGGTTTCCACCTGACTGCCGGCACTCGCCATGCTGGAGAGTATGGCTTGCAGCCGGGCGGGGTCGCGGCCCGCCAGCAAAATGTCGGCGCCTTCCTCGACAAGCGCACGGGCCAAAGCCCGGCCCAGCCCACCGCTGGCGCCAGTGAGAAGAATGCGTGCATGATTCAGTTTCATACCACGCCCTCTTCTTCCGTTACCGACAGCGCGCGGAAGATATCGCCATAAAGCTTGTAAAAGATCCTGGCGCAACGCAGCACTTCCGCCTGTTCGTCGGGTTCCATGCGATTGACCAGTTCAGCCAGATGCCGGACGTGCTCCTGATCCAGCGTGCCGTGTGAGCGGAGATAGGAAAATGCGTCATCCGGCAAACCCAGTGTTCGCTGGATGATGTCCGCAGCCTGAAGGGCAAGCGCCACGCTGGTGCCTTCCAGCACGAACACCATGCCAAAGAAGCCCGCCGGATTGCATCGATTTACCCGATCGTAAGCGTAGGCCACCATGATTTCGGTGGGCAAACCCGGCTGGCTTGTCCGCACCCTTTCGACATCCCCTCCTCCGACCGCGATGTCGTCGAGGATCCATTCCTCGTGGCCAATTTCTTCCTCGATGTACTCGGCAACGGGTCGGCGCAGCCAGGCCAAACGATCGGGGAGCCTGCCCCCCACCGCCATGAGCAGGGGCGTGGTATGACGTACGTGGTGATAGGCCTGCTCCAGAAAATCCAGATAGTCCGCCCGGGTCACGCGACCTTGCAGGCAGTCCGCAATGATCGGGGAAGCGAAGAGTTGCGCCCGATCGGGTATCGTTGCTTCGATCAACTGTTCATAAAACGACATGTGCGCTTTCCTTGTTTTGGTAAAGGGATTCAATGGCCTCGGCGTAATGCGTTGCAATGGCCTCGCGTTTCGGTCGCCCATTGCCGGTGGCAAAACCGTTTTTCAGCGTGAAAGGGTCTACCGGCAGCCAGCCGCGTATCTGTGCGTAATCGGGGAGGTCGGCATTGGCGCGCGCCACCGCCCGTTCAAGAGCCGTTGCGTCGGCGCCCGGCATGGGCGCCAGGAGCGCGGAGAGCCAGGGTTTTGCCTCACCCACCGCAACCGCCTGGGCGATTTCAGGTTGTGCGGTGAGGGCCGCCTCCACCCATTCCGGTGCCACGTTGCGACCCAATGCCGTGATGAGCAGGCTCTTGCGCCGGCCGGACAGGTGAAGAAAACCATTCTGATCCAGACGCCCCAGATCACCGGTTGGCCAGACGTCTCGGGGTGTCGTCGGGTCATGCAGGTAGCCCAGAAAAACCCGGCTTTCCACCCTGATTTCACCTTCCGCACCCGTGTGGATGCGCACATGGGATAGCGGATGCCCCACGCTGCCCGGCAGGTCTGCGTCCGGCAGGTTAAGACTGACCACCGAACCGCATTCCGTCAGCCCGTAGCCCTCGAAGGCCGGCAGACCCTGAGAGCGCGCCATCTGCAGCAGCCCCGTATCACAGCGCGCGCCCCCCACCGCCACAAACTTCAGGCTTTCCGGTGCGCTCTGTCCGGATGTCATCAAGAACAGCGTCCAGGCCTTGAGCAGTTCCGGCACCAGGATGACACTGCCGGGCTGCGTGGCATTGGCCACCTCTGCCAGGGCGACAGGATCAAAGCCGCTCATGCCTCGCCAGCCCATATCGTTCAAGTCCGGCAACACGACTTCCGCACCGCTCAGCAGGGGCGCGTAAACACCCGCCACGTTCTCCAGCAGCAAGGACAAAGGCAAGACCGCCAGATGGCGCTGTATGGATAGGCTGGACAGGGCCGAGACCAGGGCCTGCGCGGTATCCAGCAGGCCGGTGGCTGACAGGCATACACCCTTGGGGCTCCCGGTACTGCCGGAGGTAAAGGAAATCTTGGCCGTGCCTTTCGGCAGATCCATCGGCACCACGTCACGCCCCATCAGGGTCAGGCCGCGCCATCGATCGATACGGGCGAATCCCAGACCCAGCGCCTCGATGCGCACCGGCTGATCGGTCAGCACCCTATCGGCACCCGCCTGATTCAGGGCGTGCGCCATTTGCGAAGGAGAAAAGAATTTCGGCAAGGGCAAATGAACAAGGCCGCACTGAAGCGTGGCCAGATCTGCCATAACCCAATCCGGCCCATTGTCGGCCAGCACCGCCAGCAGCCGACAGGATTGCCCCCTTAAGAGCGTGGACAATGTAGCGATGGCGTCCCAAAGAGAATCGGCGGCAACCCCTTCCGAACCCTGGCGCAACACCGCGCGCGCTCCCGTCCTCGCCCGCAAAGCCCGAAAAAGGCGTTCAGGCATGAGGCTCTTTTCGCTGCCTGGCAATCCGTTCCAGAGCCGGCCGGATACACCCGGCCACAACCACGGGCTTCATGTCATAGTAGCTTCCCCACGCTTGGGCGGCATCGCCCAGGCGATGCGGGTTAGCCTGCATGAGCGCCAGCGGCGGCAACCCCAGTTTGGCGAAGATGCCGATCAGTTCATCGGTTGCGGTGAACACCACCCATTCATAGCCCAACCGATCGAGGTGGGCGGCCAGGGCAAGAATCATCCGGGAGCCCCAGCCCGCTTTGACAGCGGCCAGGTTGCCCACCTCCACCACACGATCACGCATCACCAGATGGCCGGCCAGTCGCGCGATATACGCCTCTACAGGCTCGTCCAGGTAATGTTCCAGATACAGCGGTCCGCCTCCGGCGCCGCGCCAGCCGGCTGCGGCGACGATCTCGGAATTCTGTTCCAGCACCATGAGTTCAGGCGCGAACGCTGGCACACGAGCGCCATATTGGTCCGCAAAGACGGTGCGGATGAAGGCCTCGGCGGGCTCACGGCGGTGCGAGTCCATCGGAACAACGTGCGATGTCATGCTTGAATGCGAACTGCACAGGGGTCGATCAATAGACCGGGCTTGCATCGGGCGCTCCTGGTTTCAATAAGTCCGGAGCGAAGCTTAAATATCAAGTCTTAAATGAGCCTTAAAAGCTCCTCGAAAGTTTTTTCCGAACCGACAGCACTTTGATAACCCCCCCCGGAATGCCCATTTATCCCGTGTAAACTTGGCAAAACTACCGGCCCTCGCTTTGAATTCGGGAGCGCCGCGCAATTTTCTCAACGGCCGAATCGCTCGATCAACCCCATGCCCCCCGACTCTCCCCTCCCCGTCACCCTGCTCACCGGCTTTCTGGGCAGCGGCAAAACCACGGTGCTGAATCATCTGGTGCGCAGCCTGCCGCGCACCGCCATCCTGATGAACGAGTTCGGCGAGGTGGCGCTCGACCACCAATTGCTGGAGAAAATGGACGGCCCGATGGCGCTGCTCTCGGGCGGTTGCGTGTGCTGCACGATTTCCGGCAGCCTATCGCCCACCCTGAAAAACCTGTGGATGGCGCGGCAGAAGGGCGACATTCCCGGGTTCGAGCGCGTCATCATCGAGACCACGGGCATTGCCGACCCCGCGCCGGTGCTCGACAATCTGCTCAACGACCGCTGGGTGAATGCGCGCTTCCGCCTCGACGGCGTGGTGACGACCGTCGATGCGGTGCTGGGCGAGGCGCAGCTCGACAGTTATTTCGAGGCCGTGAAGCAGGTTTCCGTGGCCGACAAACTTTGCTGACCAAGACCGATCTGGCATCGACCGAACCGACCGCCGTGCTGAAAGCCCGGCTTGCCGAGCTCAACCCGGCGGCCGACCTCGTTACCGTCGTCAACGGCGTTCTCGACCCGGCGCTGATTCAGAACCTGGGGCTGTGGAATGCCGCGACCAGGTCGATCGAAGTCGCGCGCTGGCTCAAGGAACAACGCTACAAGCCTGCGTCGCGCGGCGTGTTGGGGGCAAAGCCCGCAGCGGCGGCCGACAGCCACGACCGGCGCATTCATGCGTTTTCCGTCGTGATCGACAAGCCCATCCCCCGCTTCGGCCTGCACGCCGCGCTCGACATGCTGGTGTCTTTCCGCTCCGAGTACCTGCTGCGCTTCAAGGCGATCGTGCACGTGCAGGGCGAACCGCAACCGAGTGTGCTGCATGGCGTGCAGCATGTGTTGTACCCGGAGGTGAAACTCGATGCCTGGCCGGACGACGATCACAGGAGCCGCTTTGTGTTCATCGTGCGCGATCTGGAACCGGCGTTCGTCGCCAGGGTGCTGGATGATTTCACCGTGGCCGCGGAAAACGGCGTGATCGCGCGGCCCGCTGACGCATGAACCTTGCGCAAAAAATCCTCATCGCTGCCATCCGCGTCTATCAGCTCGCGCTCTCGCCGTGGCTGGGGCGGCAGTGCCGCTTTCTGCCGACGTGTTCGGAATACGGCATGGAAGCGATTGCCCGGCATGGCGCGCTAAAAGGCAGTTGGCTCGCGGCAAGACGCATAGGCCGCTGTCATCCCGGCGGCGCGCATGGCTATGATCCGGTGCCGCCCGCGGATTGATGCGCGCCCCGCATCTCGGTTAATATCCCGTCCCATGTTGCGCCGCAGATTCTTCCCATGGCTGTTCGTGCTGACCCTGCTGTGGGGCCAGGCGGCCGCCTACGCGCACACCCTCAGTCACCTGACGCACGGCGATCCGGGATTGCCCGCGCATGTCTGCGAACTGTGCGTGGCGCAGGCCAACCTGGGATGCGCGGCGACATCCACACCGCCTACGCTGCACCTGCCCGCTGCGACCTATGACTGGTTCATCGCGGTCTTCCAACCCGCCCCCGCCACCCGTCTTCCCACCCCGCGCGCCCGCGCTCCCCCTGCTCCGGTCTGATCGCTGATCGAGGGATCGTCCCCTCACCCCAACCCTCCCCCACAAGGGGACTCCGATTTTCCACGGGCTGAAGCCCGCGAAAAGTCGCATGTCCCGCTTGCGGGAGAGGGAGCGAACGCAATGCCCGAACCGATCTTACGGAGCACATCATGTTACGACCCACCCTGATGGCGGCGGCGCTGGCTGTCGCCTTGCCGGCGCTGTCCGCAAATGCCGGCGCCGACGCCGATCTCGACGCCCTGCGCGCCGAATTGAAAGAAATGAAATCCGATTACGAGTCCCGCATCCAGGCCCTGGAAAAGCGGCTCGAGGCGGCCGAATCGCAGGCCGGCACGGCGCAGACGCCAGGCCCAGGCGGCCCAGTCGCAAGCACAGGCCGCACAGGCGCAGGCCGAGGAGGCCGCCGCGCGGCCCAGCGAACCGACGCGCAGCAATGCCTTCAACCCCGATATTTCGCTCATACTGCAAGGCAGGTACTCGTATCTGGAAGATGTTGCCAACCGCAGCATCACCGGCTTTCTGCCCTCCGGCGCGGAAGACCTGGTGCGCGGCTTCTCGGTCGACGAAAGCGAACTGGTGCTGTCCGCCAGCGTCGACCCCTATTTCCGCGGCCTTCTCAACGCCGTGCTGGTGCGACGATACGGTCGAGATCGAGGAGGCCTGGTTCCAGACGCTGGGACTGGGACACGGCTTCTCCATCAAGGGCGGACGCTTCAAGTCCGCGATCGGCTACCAGAACGAGCAGCATCCGCACGCCTGGGACTTCGCCACCAACAATCTGGTGTACGAAGCACTGTTCGGCGAGGGCTACGTGGAAGACGGCCTGCAGCTGAAGTGGCTGGCGCCGACCGATATCTTCCTCGAATTCGGCACCGAATTCGGCGACGGCGGCCGCTTCCCGAGCACCGAACACGACAGCAACGGCTTCTCCAGCTACACGCTGTTCGGCCACGTCGGCGGCGACGTCAATGCATCGAACAGCTGGCGCGCCGGGCTGTCGTATCTGCACGCCGATCCGGAGGGACGCCCCTTCGAGGGCAGCGACTTCAATGATGTCGGCGTGACCGGCGAATTCTCCGGCACCAGTCGCACCTGGCTCGCCGACTTCGTGTGGAAATGGGCGCCGGAGGGCAATGCCACGCAACAAAACTTCAAGTTCGCCGCCGAGTACTTCCGGCGCAGCGAATCGGGCGATCTGTCCTGCAACGATGCCGGTGCCGATATCAGCCTGTGTAGCGGCGGCGTGACCGGTTCCTACTCGGCGGACAACCAGTCGGGTTTTTACGCGCAGGGCGTCTACCAGTTCATGCCGCGCTGGCGCGTCGGCTACCGCTACGACCAGCTGTTCCGCGGCAACGTGACATTCAATGGCGCGGATGCCGGCGCCACCCTGGGATCGCTCGCCGATTACAACCCGCACCGGAACACCCTGATGGTCGACTACAGCCCGTCGGAATTCAGCCGCCTGCGCCTGCAATACCAACTCGACGAGGCGCAGCAGGGCATCAACGAGAACCAGTACTTCGTTCAATACATTTACAGTCTGGGCAGCCACGGCGCCCACAAGTTCTGAGGAGACCATCATGAAAAACCGCGTCATGAAAGCACCCATCGTTAAAACGCTAGGCCATCTGCTGCTGCTCGCCGCCTGCGTTCCCGGCGCCGCGCACGCTGCGCTGAAAGTCTTCGCCTGCGAACCCGAGTGGGGCGCGTTGGTGAAAGAAATCGGCGGCGACCAGGTCAGCGTCTACACCGCCACCACGGCGATGCAGGATCCGCACCACATCGAGGCGCGGCCCAGCCTGATCGCCCGCGCGCGCAATGCCGACCTGCTGGTCTGCACCGGCGCGGAACTGGAAATCGGCTGGCTGCCGGTGATCCTCGGCGAATCCGGCAACCCGGCGATCCAGCCCGGCCAGCCGGGGCAGTTTTTTGCCGCCAGCTACGTGGCCATGCTCGAAAAGCCCTCGGCGCTCGATCGCTCGGCCGGCGACGTGCACGCCGGCGGCAACCCGCATATCCAGACCGACCCGCGCAACTTCACGCGCGTCGGCGCGGCGCTGGCCCACAACATGGCGCAGCTCGATCCCGAGCAGGCGGCGTTCTACCAGGCGCGCTGGAAAGACTTTTCCACGCGCTGGCAGGCCGCAATCGCACGCTGGGAGGCACAGGCCGCGCCGCTCAGGGGCGTGCCCGTCGTCGTCCAGCACAAGGGCTTTCCCTACCTGCAGAACTGGCTGGGGCTGAAGGAAGTCGCGGAGCTCGAACCCAAACCCGGCGTCGAGCCCAGCCTGGCGAGCCTCGCCGCGGTGAAGGCGCAACTGGCGCGCACGCCGGCGAAGATGGTCATCCGCGCCGCCTACCAGCCGGCACGGCCGAGCGAATGGCTGGCCCGCGAGGCCGGGGTGAAACCGGTCGTACTGCCCTTCACCGTCGGCGGCGACAAGGAGGCCGGCGACCTGTTCGGCTTGTTCGACGACACCGTCAATCGCCTGCTGGCCGGGCTTTAAGCATGGAACTCGCCACGCTCGACCCCTCCCTCCTCGGCCCGCCGCTCGTCGCCGGACTGCTGGTGCTCGCCACGCATATCCCGCTGGGGCGCCGGGTACTGACGCGCGGCATCGTTTTTCTCGACCTTGCCATCGCGCAGTTCGCCGGCCTGGGGGTGATCGCCGCCCACGTGGCCGGCTGGGAGGCGGCCTGGGCGACCCAGCTCACGGCCTTTCTCGCCGCGCTGGCTGGCGCCGGCCTGCTCGCCTGGTGCGACCGCCGCTGGCCGGCGCGGCAGGAGGCGCTGATCGGATCGAGTTTTGTCGTCGCCGCCTGTGCCGCCAGTCTGCTGCTGGCCAGCGATCCGCATGGCGGCGAGGAACTGCAAAACCTGCTGGTCGGACAGATTCTCTGGGTCAGCAACACCCAGCTTGCCGCCACGGCATTGCTCTATGCCCTCATCGGCCTGCTCTGGAGGCCGTTGGCCGCTGTCCGCAATGGACAGGGCGGCGCGGGTTTCTACGCCCTGTTCGCTCTGGCCATCACCGCCTCGGTGCAACTGGTCGGCGTCTACCTGGTGTTTGCCAGCCTCATCATTCCCGCACTCGCCACCCTCGGCCGCGAACGCCGATGGCTGCCGGCCGCCCTTGCCATCGGGGGGGGCGGTTATGCGGGTGGCCTCGTGCTCTCCGCGCTCACCGATCTGCCCACCGGCCCGCTCATCGTCTGCGCGCTTGCCTCGATTGCCTTGATCGCCCGGCTTGCTGGTAACATGATGAAACTTGCCGCCAGTTAGCGGTGTGCACTACCATATTCATATTGTCATTCCCGCCATTCACTCAAGGTCGTCCTTAATTCGTGGCCATTCCGTTCTTCCAGAGAGGTAGACGCAAGCCGTCCGGGACACCCGCCCGCACGACGTCCCGGAATGCGCCCAATCCGCCGACCCAGGAACTGGAAACCATGGGGCGTGGCAGTCACGGCATCATCGTCGAAGAAGCCAGCGGTACGCCGCAGTCGGCCGTCGATGAGGCCGCAATTTTCTATGCCACCAGCCAGACCAAAGCGGCTGAAACCATGCTCAAGACCATGCTGGCGACCGACGACCGTCGCGCCTGGCACATGCTGTTCGATCTGTACCGGATACAGCGCCGGGAAAAGGATTTCGAACAGCTGGCGCTGGATTACGCGCTGCGCTTCGAGACTTCGCCGCCGGTATGGCAAGGCATGGCCGATGCCGCGCCCAACCCTGCCCAAGCCCAGGTGTTCACCGTCACCCTGCCGCCCCTGCTGAACTCCGGGGCCGTGGATACCATGCGCGCCGAGCTTTCCCCTGCGCCTAATGGCGTCGCAGTGTGTCTGGATTTTTCCCGCATCGAAATGGTCGATGAAGCCGGAGCCGGCGCCTGCGTAAAAGCCCTGGAGGCCGCACGCAAGGCAAAACGCAAATTGCAGGTCAGCGGGGTGGATCGGCTGATCAAGTTGTTGCACGATCTCAATCGTGCCACCAACAACCGCCCGGCGCACTGGCTCTTCTTGCTGGAGCTTTATCAGTTGCTGGGACGGCAGGCCGAGTTCGAGGACATGGCCGTGGACTACGCGGTGAATTTCGAAGTATCACCCCCTTCCTGGGTTGCGGTACAGGCGGCCGAGTTGGTGCAGGCGCCGCCGCCCGCGCCAAAAGGCAATGGACTTACCCTGAGCGGGGAAATCACGCCCAAGAATGAAACTGCCTTGAAACAACTGGAGCTTTACGCTGCGAGCCACAATGACATTGTGGTCGACCTCTCACAAGTCACCCGCATCGATTACGCCTGTATCAGTGATCTCATCAGCCAGTTCATGCATTTGCTCGGCAGCAGCAAGTCCGTCACCCTGTGCGGGCACAACGCGCTGATCCATGAACTGTTCCGTATCATGGGCATCGACCAACTGGTAACCCTGCAACCCGGCAAGCTGGTTTGAGCCTAAGAAAGCAGTTGAACCACAGAGGCACAGATAACACAGAGGAAAGACGACAAATGGGACGTCGCCGTCTCAACCAATGCATCGACGAAAATGGCCGATGCATTGTCACTTATCGATTTTTCTGCACCTCTGTGGTGAATTACTTGTTTGATGGCCGGCTGGGTTAGCTTTGCATAGCCACTCGACTAAGCCGCTAAAGCGGCAAGTCGCTGGTTACAGCGTCACCCAAAAGCTGCGGAAGCTCTTCTTCTCCGGTTTCACTTTCTTGTCCTTGCAATCCTTCCCGTCTACCTGCTTCGCGCCGTCATCGCTGAGAATCTGGACTTTTGTCTTCTCCCCGGGATAAATGATCAACGCTTCCGGATGCATATCCTTGAAATCCAGACCCTTGACCGGCTCCGGATTTGCCGATGCGGCGCCTGACCATCGATACAGCTTGAAGTCGCCGCTATCGCCATACGGTCCTGCAATGATCAGATAACTGCCCCAAGCATCGAAATATGCGATGCTGCGGATGCCGCGCCCATCCAGGAACAGCAGGATCGGTTTCCCGAGCTTTGCCGCCTTGCCGCTGATGACTTCCTGCGGGTTTTCCAAAGGGACGAGCAGCGCTTTCCCATCGGGAATCGGGTTGCGAAATGCGATCAGCAGCTTGCCCTGCGGGGTGGCGGCGAGCCCTTCGATGTTCAGCCCCCCCACTCTTTCGGGCGGTATTTTCGCCGCTTCACCCAGTTTGAATTCCTTCAGCCCTGGCGTTTCGCTAAGATCTTTAACCAGGTTTTGGTAAGGCGTCCCGGCGGGAGTGATGGTCACCTTGTCGCCGGCGACTTTAACCTCCGTGGCAAACAGCCGGTGACGGCCGGGTCTCGGCTTGCCATCCTTGTTCGTGGCATGCGAGCCAATCCAGTAAATGCGATCCCCGATTCGGGCGGCGCCCTCGATGTCGGCTTCCCGATTATCCGGGCCGGTCTTCAGGAAGGAAGCCAGGTCAAACGTATGCACCGGCTTGCCGGGCTGGTCACGCAAGTACACCCTCAGCACATCATCCTCGTCGTTGGCGACGACAAACATCGTGGAGCCGACCGCTTCCGAGGCGGACGCGTCGCACATGCCAAACTGCCTGACGATATCAGGTTCCACCCGGGCATTTGCGGAGCAAGCAAAAAACGTGGCGACAAGGATCGTAAAGACAGCTGGAACGATTCGGCTCATAAGGAACACCTCCTGCCTCATTGATAACTCCGGGGACCACCCGGTGGCAACCCGGGGCGGGCGCCCCCCATCCATAACCAATGAAACGGACTCCCCCGGTCAATTTCGACGGGGCAAGCCTGCAACCCTACCTGGCTAGATGGGAGAGGGCGTAGCGCAGCGGCGCGCTGGATATCTTCATCATTCCCTCGTAGGCATTGTCCATCTCCAGGATCAGAAAGGTCGAACTGGCAACCGACACCGCACACACCAACAGAACTGCGATGACCGTTCCGTTGCGCGGGGCGAACAGGCCAAAACTCGCGAAGATGACCGTGAGCCAGAACGCAACCGCGATAACAAATGGCAGTTGTATCGGTTCGTCCGATCCGGCCAACACGAGCCAGCGCGTCTGCATCACTTCTTCGCCGAGCTTCAGTGCCCGGGACTGCAGCCAGTACTGCGCTTCATCCTGCGGCGTGAGCCTGAGAATCTGATTCTCGATTCCATCGATCATGTGCGTCGTGTCCAGACTGACAGGTCTGGCCCCCTGGGATCGCTCCTCGGGCCAGACTGCATCGAGTTTGTGAGCAACGGAGACCCGGATCAGATCGCGAACCTGCTTCGTTTCAGGCCCGTATCGGGACAGCAGACGATCGAGTGTGAGAATGTCGGCGGCACTCTGCTTGAGCGCCCTGTCCTGCATGTCGAATGACGTCTTCGCCGAGGAGGTCAGGAGGCCGAGTACCAGCGCGGTCATCGTCGCGATCAGCCCCATCCCGAGATGCACAATTTCCTTCGACTCATCGCTGAGATGGTCCTCGGGCAAGGCGGTGCGCAGGAATATTCCGGCCAGCGCACCGCTGAAGGCGCATGCGAACACGATCAATGCGATTGCGATGGGTGTCACGATGCGCTTCTCCTGTCTTCCCGGATGGGGCCCTGAAGGACCCCGATCCGCTACCGGCTGAAGCCCGTGCGGAATCGTATGCACCGGCCATTGTTGACGGTTCAGGACACACTGCAGCGCTGCGTTCACGCTCCGCCTGCCTCCATGCCGCCTGATTCCAAATTGAATCAACACGATAATTTTATCATTTCCATCCTGCAGCCGAACAAGCTGAGCACACCACGCTTGTCCAAAACAGCCTATGACGCTGGATCATCCGAATGTGCCGGGCGTCGATCCAGCAGGCTTGCTGCGCACGGACAAGCCACGCCCGCTCTGATCCCTTTCCGCAATCAGCAGACACCGTATAATTCTCCGATGGATCAATATCACGGCACCACCATTCTCTCTGTCCGTCGCGGCACGCAGGTTGCGCTCGGCGGCGACGGTCAGGTCACGCTCGGCAATATCGTCATCAAGTCCACTGCGCGCAAAGTACGGCGGCTGTATCAGGAGAAAGTTCTGGCCGGGTTTGCAGGCGCAACGGCGGATGCCTTCACGCTGTTCGAGCGCTTCGAATCCAAACTGGAAAAACATCAGGGACATTTGCTGCGCAGTGCGGTCGAACTCGCCAAGGACTGGCGCACCGACCGCATGCTGAGGCGGCTGGAAGCCATGCTGGCCGTGGCCGATCATGACTACACGCTCATTCTCACCGGCAACGGCGATGTGCTGGAACCGGAACAGGGTATTGCAGCAATCGGGTCCGGCGGCGCGTTCGCCCAGTCCGCCGCGCGCGCGCTGCTGGAAAACACCGGGCTGCCCCCGGTTGAAATCGTCAAGCGCGCCCTCACCATATCAGGGGACATTTGTATTTATTCCAACCAGAATCATGTGATCGAGGAACTAGGAGAACGGGGCTAGGAACTAGGGGATGTGCGGCCGTTGGCCGCGCGCAACCCAATGAAACGCGCAACGACCTCCCCTGGCCCCTAATTCCTAGCTCCCAGCCCCTAAAATGAGCCAACTCACCCCCAAAGAAATCGTCCACGAGCTGGACAAGCATATCGTCGGGCAAGCCGCGGCCAAACGTGCCGTTGCAGTTGCCTTGCGCAACCGCTGGCGAAGGCAGCAGGTGGCCGACCCCTTGCGTCAGGAAATCACGCCCAAGAACATTCTCATGATCGGCCCCACCGGCGTGGGCAAGACCGAAATCGCCCGGCGGCTTGCCCGGCTCGCCAATGCACCCTTCATCAAGATCGAGGCGACCAAGTTCACCGAAGTCGGCTACGTCGGGCGCGATGTCGACACCATCATTCGTGACCTGATGGAAACCGCGATCAAGCAGATGCGTGAACAGGCCACGGCCAAGGTCAAGTTCCGCGCCGAAGAAGCCGCCGAGGAGCGCATTCTCGACGCACTCCTGCCGCCTGCCCGCAGCCTGGGATTTGGCGAAGCGGAACCTCAGCGCGAGGACGGAACGGCGCGCCAGCGCTTCCGTAAGATGCTGCGCGAGGAGCAACTCGACGACAAGGAAATCGAAATCGAGGTGGCCGCCCCGGTGGCCAGCATGGAAATCTTTGCCCCGCCCGGCATGGAAGAAATGACCCAGCAGTTGCAAGGCATGTTCCAGAACCTCGGCGGCTCGCGCAGCAAGGCACGCAAGCTGAAAGTGCGTGAAGCTTTGAAAATGCTGACCGAAGAAGAAGCCGGGCGGCTCATCAACGACGAAGAAACCAAGCAGCAGGCGCTTAATGCGGTTGAGCAGAACGGCATTGTCTTCCTCGACGAAATCGACAAGATTGCCACGCGCGGCGAAGTGCACGGCAGCGACGTATCGCGTCAGGGTGTGCAGCGCGATTTGTTGCCGCTGATCGAAGGCACCACCGTCGCCACCAAATACGGCATGGTCAAGACCGATCACATCCTGTTTATCGCCAGCGGCGCGTTTCACCTCTCCAAACCCTCCGACCTCATTCCGGAACTGCAAGGCCGCCTGCCCATCCGCGTCGAATTGCAAGCCCTGTCGGTGGAGGATTTCGAGCGCATCCTGACCGCGACCGATGCCTGCCTCACCCGTCAGTATGAAGCGCTGCTGGAGACCGAAGGGGTGGCGCTCAGCTTTACTCCTGACGGCATCCGGCGCATTGCGGAGATAGCGTTCGAGGTGAACGAGCGCACCGAAAACATTGGCGCGCGTCGCCTGTACACCGTGATGGAAAAACTGCTGGAAGAAATTTCCTTCGATGCGGGCGACAAAGCGGGTGAATTCAACGTCGACGCCCAGCTTGTTTCGGACCGCCTGGCCAGCCTGGCCGCACATGAAGACCTGGCACGCTACGTCCTGTAACTCACTTGCGCCATCCTGACCCCCGGTATCATGAAGCCCGAAACCAACCAGCCCATCGAAACGCGCGGCAAATTCCTCTCCTCGATCCTGTTTGGCAGCCGCTGGCTGCAGGTTCCGCTCTATCTCGGCCTGATCGTCGCGCAGGGCGTGTATGTGGTGCATTTCCTGCTGGAGTTGCAGCATCTGGTGATGGGCACGATGCAGCTCACCGCGGAGCACATCATGCTCATCGTGCTGGGGCTGATCGATGTGGTGATGATCTCCAACCTGCTCATCATGGTCATCGTTGGCGGCTATGAAACCTTCGTGTCGCGCCTCAACCTGGAAGGCCACCCGGACGAGCCGGAATGGCTGTCCCACGTCAACGCCAACGTGCTGAAGGTGAAACTCTCGACTGCCATCATCGGCATTTCTTCCATCCACCTTTTGAAATCCTTCATCGAGGCGCCCAGCCTGGCCGAAAAAACCCTGATGTGGCAGACGCTCATCCACATGACCTTCATCGTTTCCGCGATTTCGATCGCCTATATCGACCGGTTGATGAGCCCTGCCGCCCGGCATTGACAGCCGGGAACCGGGGCGGACAAGGCCCTGGCCCGATAGCGCTTAATGCCTGCATCGGGACAATTTATTGGCTGCCCGCCAGTCCGAGGCGGAAAATGCAGCGACACCTTTTCACGGAGACACCCCATGGCTACTCGTAACACCCTTTCCGCCAAGGAAGCGCAGTGCAGCGGCGGCGCAGACTATGCCGCCCTTGCGCTGGAGGCTTTGCAGGAACCGGCTGATGCCGCCTACGCCAAGGAACTGATGGATCGCGTGGCGGGCGACTGCCAGTTCACCAAGGACCTGGCGGCCTGTGCAATTGTTTACAAGGCGCTGGGCGATCAGGCGCGGGCGGAGGAATTGCTCGGCACCGCCGAGGATTACTGCATGAGCGGTGAGGAGCAGGTTGCCCTGGCCGAGGCCAAGTTCAAGGTGCTGGGCGACAAGACGGCGGCGATCGGTGCGTATGAGAAGGCGCTGAAGGAAACCGCCAATCTCGACCCGCTGATCGACCTGGCGAAGAACGTGATGGCTGTCATTGCCGACAGCGCGTTTGCCAGGAAAGTACTGGAAAAGGCCGAGGCAAAGATTTCGCGCGCGGTGGAATTCAGCAAACTGGCAAGCGCTTCGGCCGAGCATCTGCTGGACAAGGAATACGCGGCGGCCATTTTCAACAAGGCGGCGGCCAAGCTCTCCAGCGTGCCCGACTTGCTGTCGCTGGCACGTGATGTCGGCAAAACGCTGGGCGACCCGGCGCGCGCCAAGGCGCTGTACCAGCGCGCACTCGATGGCGCATCGGACTTTACCGCTGCCAAATCGCTGATCGAAGCTGCCAAGCAGACGGGCGATTCGGCCTTCATGCAGGAAGCCTTGAAGCGCGCGGGCAACCTGGCCGGCGCTACCGGGGAATACATCGAACTGGCCGTGGGCCTGGCGGGCGTGGGCGACAAGTCCGGTGCCGCTGCATTGCTGGACAAGGCCGAAGACGCCGTCGCCGGACTTGACGACATGCAGAAGCTGGTCGATGCGGTGCAGGCGCATCTGACCGACGATCTTGAACGCGTCAACCGCGTCAAGGCCAAGCTGGAAAAACGTCAGGCCAATCACACGCGCTATCTGGAATTCCAGCAACTGGAAAAGGACGCCATCAGCGTCAAACAATTCCTGGCGCTGGCTGATCGCGTCAAGACCGAGCTGGAAGACCCGTTCTACGCGGCCAAATTGATCGAATCCGCGGAAAAGCTGTTGGACGGCACAGGCTATCAGTTCTCGCGTTACAAGCCGGTGATGCGGTCCGTGGACAAGAATCTCGACGATACGGCCTGGCTCTCGCGCCTGCTGGATCGCGCTGCAGAAAATGCCACCGATTTCATCGCCTTCAAGGATTTGGTCGTGACCGCCGCAGCCTTGCGCCACCGCGAACTGGGCGTCTCCAAGGCGCGCGCCTATCTGGCCGCACGTGAAAAGGCCCTGGGCCAGGATGCCAACGCATCGGTTTATGACTACGCCAAACTCGCCGAAGCCGGCTACGCCGCCACGCATGATGCCGATGCCGCCGGGCGCATTCTTGAGGGCGCGCGCGGGCAGGCCAAAGACCACTTCGCGCTCACGCATCTCGGCCGTCTGTATGCGTCCATGGGCAACACGGCAAAAGCGGATGAGTTGTTTGCCGCCGCCGCCGCCGCCTGCAAATCCGGCGATGCCTGTATCCAGTTTATCGACCGCCTCAAGGGCTACGCCATGCCGGCGGATGTCTTGCACAAATGGTATGTCGCCTGCGGGCAGAGTCTTTCCAGCCCTGCCGACAAGCTGCGCTGGGCAGAAGGGATTGCGGATGCGCTGAACGACAAGGCCTGGGCGACCGAAGCGTATTCGGCACTGGCGGGGCAGATTCCCGCTGAAATGGCGGCGCGTTTCACACAGAGCCGTCAGTCACGTGCCGACATGAATTTTTATGGTTCTGTTCGTAGGCACTAACAGGTCTGGGAGCGGCAGATATTGGTTCGGCATCAGTGAACGTGAACTGGGGCCGGTCGTCGGGGCGGCTAGACAATCGCCCGAACGCCGTTCGTGCCGCGGGAATAATGGCACTTCAAGTTAAAGCATGCCGCCTCAAATAACCCTTCAAACAGCCCGGTTGAACGGGCTGTTTATATTTGTAGACTGAGTGTGTGTGGTTTTATTTTGGAGCGAGTACCCCCATGATCGAGAACTTCTCCAGCCTTGTCGACACGGTGCAGATGAACTGCACCATTACCGATGCCCGTCACGCACGCGACATGACGATGTGTATATTTCTGCTGGAGATGCGCGAGTATTACCGCTGGGAGATGGAAATTCCTTTTCATGCGCGGCTGCCCAAAGATGAACTTGGCGATTGGCTCAACGCGCGCGAAAGCATCTGGAACACGGTAGAGGATGAGGATTTTGCGCCACTGCCGCTGAATGAAGCCGGCGTCGACCCGTTCGAGACCGATGTCATCAACCGCGAACTTATCCCGCAGGGGCTGGTGTACAGCAGCGGACTTGGGCGCTTTCGCAAGCCGCATTTCGTGCTCGCGCAATTGCAGCGGCAAGAGCAGCGCGAAGGACTGAACGTGCTGGTGGCTGGCTGCGAATATGCGCGCGATTTGATTGCACCGCCCGCCACGCTGCGTGACGGCACGATTTTCCTGCGCATGGATTCGGTGCGGCGCATGTTGTGGAACAAGTACGAGGAGTGGGAATGGCATGAAAAGAACTCCGCCTTGGGCCGGGCATTTTCCAGCCATGATTTCGATCACGACCTCGAGCGCGGCCTTGATCGCATGGCACAGGCCGAAAGCGAGACGATGATCCTGCATGAAATCGGCGAGGCGCGTGCCGGAAAACTGCTGGGGGAAGACTGGAGCAATATGCTCGACCAGCTTGCTTCCAAACATGCGGAACTGCTGGCACGCGCAGTGCGCGATCATCTGGCCGATTGCATCGTGACCTTGCCAACCTTGCTTGCGCGCGAGGCTTATGGTTCACTGCATTTCTTTGTTGCCAATCTGTCCGGACTGCGCCGCACGCTGTTCCCGGCGCTGCTGCAGGCTTATGAGGCATGGCTGAAGGATCAGAACAACGCGCGCCTGTCCGGCGTGATTGCGCGCGGCGAAACCCACTGGCTCGCGTCGGCACGCCGGCTGATGACGTGCTTTTACGCCAACCCCCAGGAAGGCGACGCCCGGATCAGTCAGATGGCAGTCGGTGGGCTGCAGGAACTGGGTATGTAATTCCGGTTTGCGACAGAAGCGGAATAAGCGCCGCAGGGCATGCCCCGCGGCGGCCGCTCAGGTTTCCAGCAGTTCCTTGTGCCCGATTTGCGCGGCAATATTGTCAAGCAGTTGCTGTTCCTGGTAGGGCTTGCCCATGTAGACGTTGACACCGATTTCCAGTGCATGGCTGCGGTGTTTCTCCGCCGTGCGTGAGGTGATCATGATGATGGGAACCGACGTCAGACGCGGCGAGTTGCGCATCACGCGCGCCAGTTCGAAACCGTCCATGCGCGGCATTTCAACATCGAGCAGCACCACATCCGGGATCAGATCCTGCATTTTTTCCAGGGCATCGACACCGTCCTTTGCCGTATCCACGCGGAAACCTTCCCTAGCAAGCAAGCGGCTGGTGATCTTGCGCACGGTCAGTGAGTCATCGACCACCAGAACCAGGGGGGCCTGCACGGCTTCGCTCACCTCGGCTGTCGGGGCCGGCGCCTGCTGTTCAATGCTGTCCTTCGGCTGGCTCGCCCAGCGCAAGGCCAGCGGGACCGGGTTGAGGATCAGAATCACGCGGCCATCGCCACGCACGGTTGCACCGGCGATCCCGGTTACGCGGGCGAGTTGCGGTCCGATATTCTTGATTACGACTTCGCGCGTGCCCTCGATAGCGTCAACCAGGATTGCCGCCTGGTTGCTGCCGCTCTTGAGCAGGATAATCGAGTTGAAGCGCTGCACCTCATGCACCGCCTCGGGGTTACCGAGCAGGTGCGGTAAATAGCTCAACGAATAGCGCAGGCCCCGCCATTCTATCTCGCCCTTGGCGACAGCGTCCGCCAGGGGTTCCGGCTTCAGTTCCAGAACCTGCTGCACCAGCGGCGCCGGCAAGGCATATTCCTGCTTGGCGGCTTGGATCATGACCGCCTGGGTGACCGCCAGCGTAAGCGGCAAATATATATTGAAGGTCGTGCCCGTCCCGGCCTTCGACACGATATCGATGCGTCCGCCCAGCGCAGCGATTTCGCTTTTCACCACGTCCATGCCGACTCCGCGGCCGGACACTTCCGTCACCGCATCGGCCGTGGAAAATCCCGCGGCGAAAATCATTTGTGCGAGTTGCGCCTCGGAAGGCTCGATACCGGGAGTAAGCAAGCCCTGGGCCAGTGCCTTCTCCCGGATACGGCCGTAGTTCAGACCCGCGCCGTCGTCCTTGACGGTCAGCACCATTTCATTGCCGATTTGTCGCGCCGCCAGGGTGACTTCGCCGAATTCCGACTTGCCCGCCGCCTTGCGAACCTCGGGTGTTTCCAGTCCGTGCGCCAGGGCGTTGCGCAACAGATGCTCGATCGGCGCGGTGACCTTTTCCAGTACTGAACGGTCGATTTCCAGGTCGCCGCCCTGAATATCCATCTGCGCGCGTTTGTCGACATCGCGCGCCGTCTGGCGCACGGTGCGGTACAGACGTTCAGCCACGGAATACAGGGGCACCATGCGCACGCGCAGCAGGTTTTGTTGCAATTCGCGATTCAGGCGCATCTGGTGCAGCAAGGCAGCATCGGTCTCGCCAAGGCGCGCCAGCAGAATATGTTGCACCGTCGAAATGTCGTTGACGCTTTCCGCCAGGAAGCGTGTGACTTCCTGGAAGCGCGTAAAGCGGTCGAACTCGAGCGGGTCGAAATGTTCGGTCAGTCCCTGGGTCTGGAATGTCGACTGCATCTGCGATTCGGCCTGAATTTCGACCTCCCGGATATGGCTGCGCAAACGAGCGAGCGCGTCCGATAGTTCGCTGACGTGGCGCTTGAAATTGAACATTTCACTCTCGATGCGCGAACGCGCAATCGCCACCTCGCCGGCCTGGTTCACCATGCGGTCAACCCAGTCGGCGCGCACCCTCAGGGTCAGGGCACGGACATCGCGGCTAACCGGCTGCGCTGCAGGTTGCCCGGTCGCGACCACTTCGGCATTCTCAAATTTCTCGAGCCCGGGTTCAATCGGCTCTCCCGCCGGAACCACCGTGCCCGGCGCGGCTGCGGTCTCACCCTGTTTGATGCGTTCCACCGCGTCCGCCAGATGGTCAAACTCCAACTCCAGCGTTTCAAATACTTCATCCGCCGCGGCGAGTTGCCCTTCAATAACCGCGATGACCCGCGACTCCATGACGTGTGTCAATTCGCCCAGGCGCATCGCCCCGGCCATGCGGGCGCTGCCCTTGATCGTGTGCAGGTTGCGACGCAAGGCGTCACGTTGCATCTCATCCTGCGGTGCCGCTTTCCAGCTACGCAACCGGGCGCTGCTATCCGCTACCAGGCTTTCCACTTCTTCAAGAAAGATCGGCAGCAACTCCAGGTCGATATCGTCCTTGACTTCGCGCAGTTCAAAAACGGGAACCGGCGTCTTGGGCTGGATCTCCGGCAGCAGCCCCTCCAGTTCGGCAAACCTGACCGGCGAGGACGCCACGACATCGAGCGGCAGGCTTGCTTCCTGCTCTTCGACCGATTCAACCGGCTCGAAGCGGGATTCAGGCACATCGGCTGCGATTTCGGAAATACTGGATGCAATCGCCTCTTCCTCGGCCAATCGCTCAACAAGCTCCGCGGCTTCCAGCAGAACGGATGCGCCATATTCGGTGAAGTCTGGATTGACCGCTTCAATAATCGATTCATTGACCAGATCGACCGGCATGTCCCGCTGTTCGTCTTCCAACTCGCCGAGCGCAGCAATCAGGTCGCTTGCCGGGCTGGGTTCCAGACCGCTCTCGATGTCCCCTTGCATGTCCCGCAAGCGGCTTATCACATCGGCCACCAACGGCAAATGCGCAGCGGGTATCGCGCCGTTCGCGAAACGGTTCCAGTAAAGTTCCAGCGCATGCGCCAGTTCGGACATGCTGAGAAAACCGGCGGTGCCGGCAATGCCAGCCAGGGTGTGCGCGGCGCGGCGGGCGGTCTCGCTGATGAACCCTTCCGACACCTCCAGGTTGCGCTCGATATCCTCCCGCAGCATGGCCAGATGCTGACGGGCTTCGTCCATGAATATTTCGAACAGGCCGGCCGACAGGCGCACTGACCCGACCACCACATCCTGCGGCTCGGCCACAGCCTCGATGACTGGCTCTTCTGCCGCAGGCTCGGCAGGTTCGGCAAGCCAGCCCGGCTGAGCGGCGCTTTCCGCCACCGCGACGGGTATAGCCACCGGCTCGACGGCCTCGGGCGGCAAACCGTGGGCAACCCGTTCAGCATGGGCAAGCAGGGCCTGCACCGGCAGTTCAAGTGCTGCCCCGTTCTGCAATGCCCCGACCCATTCAAGAAAGATTTCGCGGGCCTGCGACACGACATCGAGCAGTTCGGCGCTGGCCGGCTTCTCCCCGGCCAGCCAGCCGTTCATGAGTTGCTCCATCCCCCATGCAATTTCGCCAAAGTCGATCAGACCGACCATGCGGCCGCTGCCCTTGAGGGTGTGAAACCCGCGACGGATGGTGGTCTGGCTGTCATGGTCATCCGGATTGGACTGACAGGCTCCAATCGAAATCGCCATGGTGTTGAGAACCTCGCCGGCTTCTTCGAGGAAAATCTCCAGCAACTCCGGTTCGACATCTTCAGGCACAACGACCCTGGTCTTGCCCTGCGTCGCCAGTTCATCCACCGTGACCGCTGCAACCGGTTCGGTTTGCAGTGTTGGCTGGGCATACTCGACCACCGCGCCATATTCCGGTTCAACAACCGCCTGCTCCGAAATTGCTGGCACACGCGCTGGTTCCGGTTCCGGTTCCGGTCTCGGGCTCCAGCACCGTCGCAGGTTCGATCATCCCGATCCGCGCCGGCAAGGCTACACCAAGCAATTCGGCCAGCTCTTCATCCAACTCGCTGGAGGGTGAAAACGGCTCACGGCTCGCCGCAAGCAATCGGCTTACCGTCCGCTTGAGATCGGCGTCATCGATCAGTTCGGCATCCCGGCCAAGCTCGGTGAGGGCTTCAAGAAACTCCTTTTTCGCGGCATCCGCAGCACTGTTCCGCCACGCAAGATAGGTGGTTTTCACCTCGCGCTTGCGGCGGTCCAGCCCCGCTTCCACGGTTTCTTCCACCGCCACATCCGCTGCTGCCAGACCAAAATCAGCCAGAACCGGTTGCAGGATATACAGGGCATCGGCGCGGCCCGCACAGTTCGCCTCGATGAACAGGCCCAGACTGGAGAATGCGTCGGCTATGCGGTTCTTGGTTGCTTCCTCGGGATAACCGTTTTCGACATAGGGCTGGACAGCTGCGACTGCCGCACCCAGCAACGCAGAAGCATCGTTAAGATCGAGAATGGTCAGGGCGCCCTGTGCCTGGCTCGCCAGTTGTGGCAATTGCGCAAGCCCTTCGCGCTGGCTGCTGTCGCGAAAGAATGAATCCAGCGCCTCTTCCATCTGCCTGAGATTGGCGCTGACTTCCTGCGCCAAGTGACTCAGCATGTCGCGCTCCGTCGCGCGCTGTGCCGACTCATCAACCAGCGGCGTTGCCTGGGAAACGGAGCGTCCCTCCGCCAGTGCCTGCAACCGTTCATTCTGGCTGCTGGCGCGCGGGGAGAAGTCGGCGCGAAGAATATCTTCGGTATCAACCGCGGTTTGCAGGAACATCAGGGTCGCGGCAATTTCCAGATTGAGCGGTTCACGCGCCTCCCGAGCCAGATGCCGGGAGACCTCGGCGGCCTCGGCCATTCTGTTCAGCAGTCTGGAAAACTCGATCCCGCCCAATATCCGTGCCTGGGTATGCATACGGCCCAACTGGGCCTGGAAATTGGCAAGCTGATTCCCCGCGCCTTCCACCTGGGCATGCCATGAGTCACGTGCCGCCTTGAGCCCATCCTTCAACGCATCGAGCACCGGGCGCATGCGCGCCAGCACCTCGGGATCCAGCAGGCCTTCGCCCGGGAGATAGCGATCCAGCCCGAAGGTGCTGCGCACTTCTGCGGCACGCCCTTCCATGGCCTGGCTCTTGGCTATAAAAAACAGGGCGTCACGCAACAGACGTTCGGCAACCTGGGGGGAACCCTCCATCAGACGACGCATTTGCAGATCGATACGGGCAAGCAGCTGCTTGACGTGGAAATCCGCTGCCACGCCATGCGCAATCAGGCTGTCGACAAAACCCACGCAGGTCCACCAGAAGGTCTGGGCAACCTGGGACGGCGCCACATTCTCGATACTGGCCAGCGCCTCGCGCATGCGTTTGAGCCCCTGCTCCGCATTCTGGCCGCGCAGGAAGTCCAACAAGCCGCGCTGGAAAAGACCGCGCGCGGATCTAACCTGAGCGGCAAGCGCTTCCCCTGACATCTCGGCAAGCCGGGGGGCGCTCCGTACCCGGGTTCGCAAATCCGGGAAAAACAGTTCGCCTTCGAATATTCTTTCCGCACCCTGCAATTCCCGCAAACGCCGATACAGCGGGAACAGCGCCAATTCGCCGCTGCCGCGCCCGTCCGCCAGATCCTTGATCCAGCGAGACAGTCCTTCAAGCGTATTGCGCATTGCGCGCAATACGTCATCCGTTGCCCGCCGCCGCCCTTCGTTGATGTCCTTCAGCATGCCCTCGATCGCCGAAGCGACCGTTGCCGCGCCCTCCAGGCCCACCATGTGCAGGGCGCCCGCCACCTGATGCAAGTCATCCTGCGCCAATCGCAGGGCATTACTCAGATCGGCATCGGCACCGTAAGCATGCATACGACCCAGCGCGGCTTGCAGTGCGGCTTCAATTTCACCTCTGACCCAGGTCAACGGGGCGGTATCGTATTCAAATATGGCGCTCATGGAATGTCTTTCCCAGTTGTTATCCCGTCAAATTCAAATGAATGCATCGGCCAGTTTCGACGATGCATTATCAAACCAGGCGGGCTATCGGTCCGCAAACTTGCCGGAACGAAAGCCAGACCGTCAGGCCAGCTTGAAGCCCGCGACCGAACCCTTCAGATCCTGTGCAAGCTGCTTCATTCCGCCAATCGAATCCGCTGTCTTCTGCGTCCCTTCGCTGGTCTGCGTGGAAATGGCCTTGATATCCTGCATGGTCGCCGCCACTTTTGCGGTTGATTCGGCCTGATGCAGGGTAGTCGAAGAAATGCCGGCAATCAGGGATGCCAGTTTCTTCGATACCTCGCCAATTTCAGACAGGGTCTGACCTGCCGCGTCGGACAGTTTGGCGCCCTCGACCACACCCTGGGTCGACACCTCCATGGCAGCCACTGTGTCATGGGTATCGGACTGAATGGTCTTGACGATTGCGGCAATCTGCTTGGTCGCATCCGCCGAACGTTCCGCAAGCCGCTGCACTTCTTCCGCCACCACCGAGAAGCCCCGTCCCGCCTCCCCTGCGGATGCGGCCTGGATTGCGGCATTGAGCGCCAGCACGTTGGTCTGCTCGGTAATGTCGGAAATCAGTTCAACAATCTCGCCAATCTCCTGCGACGATTCACCCAGTCGCTTGATTCGCTTCGACGTTTCCTGGATATGTTCGCGCAGGCTATTCATGCTGGAAATCGCGTTCTGTACCGCCTGCTGGCCCTTCTCCGCGGCCGCCAGAGATTGTTCCGCCACCCGCGCGGATTCCTGTGCGTTGCCCGACACCTGCTGCACCGATTGCGACAGGCTCACCACGGCAGCCGAGGTTTCCTCGATTTCGTACGCCTGGCGTTTGGCGGCGGCCTGCAGGGTTTCGGATACCTGGCTGGCCTGGTTGGCGGCGGCGTCCATCTGCTGGGTGGCGCTGTTGATGCCGCGCACCAGGCCGCGCAATTCTTCCACCGTATAGTTGATCGAGTCGGCCACCGCACCGGTGATATCTTCGGTCACACTGGCATTGATCGTCAGGTTGCCTTCGGCCAGTTCGCCCAACTCATCCATCAGGCGCAGAATCGCTTCCTGGTTACGGCTGTTTTCTTCTTCGCTCTTGCGCGCACGGATCTTGGTTTCATTGATGTTCACCAAGCCCAGCAACACCAGCGAACCGATCGCCAGGACGCCGAATAGCGCCGCAGCCATATAGCCGACCGAACCGAGAGAACGGTAGGTATCCGACAGCTCTGCCGTATCTTTCAGCAGCTTGTCGCTGTTGACAAACAGGTCGTGGGCGGCTTGCTTGGACTTCAAAAGGGATTGGGTGTTGGCCAGCACAGCGCCGACCGCTTCCACCATGTCGCCCATACTCGCGCCGAGATGCTCCAGAATGGCCAGACTGTCGAGGTTGCCGGAAGCCTTGCCTTCAATCAGGGACTGCACGGTATTCCGGAAGGAAGTGGTGTCCTTTTCCAGTTGCAAGGCCACGGCGGGGTCGATCACGTCTGATGTCAGCAGGACATTGGCGTTTTTGGGCAAACGCTGGGACAGCATCCCCAACTGATTGGCCTGGGATACCGCCCGCACACTCATACCGGAACTCGCAAATTGAGTAGACAGTTGTTCTGATATTTCCAGCAGGTCCGAGCTGAGTTTATTGATCCGTTTTACGTTCTTGTTGAGCGCCACCAGATTTTTTTCCTGGGACAGAATCTGCTTGACCTGCGAACCCGCGCCTTGCCACTGTTCACTGATTTTCGCCAGGATACCCTGCGCGCTGCCTGGGGATGCCGGTACTTCGCTGTCGCCCTGAATCAGGCCGCCAAGCGTGGTTTCAAAGGCGGTATTACCCTCGGACAACTTCTGGAAGGCATCCGGGTTACCCTGCACGGATTGCTGTGCCGCCAACGCCAGGCGCTGGGACAGCATCTGCAACTGACCTGCTTTTGCTTCGTACTGAGCCTTGTTGACGACCTGCGTCGTACTGTAGATGGTGAACCCGGCGGCAAGTATCAGCGAGCCAATCAGCGCGCCACCCGCGTAGAGATATTGCCTGTCTGTTGGCAAATAGCCCAGTAGCGGAATCCTGCCCGGCTCCTCGTTGGCCATCTTGCGCAGGTTCTGCATGATGAGTTGGGTATGATCCCCGCTTTTGCTCTTGCGCTTGCCCGAACCGGACATGCGCCCGGCCAAAGCCTTCAGGTTCAAGATTGTAATTGCCATAAATTCATTGCTCCTTATCCCCAATATCAGACGCGTGGCGCCTCAGTTCGAACCGTTCAAAAAGGCTGCCAGGAGCCTGTCGGACCTCAAGAATCGTAGCGATTGTCGGCTGGGCGAGGACGGACTTTCCGGTTTTGCAGGTCAATAGTCGTTGCTGTTGACCAATAAGACGGCTGAATATGCACCGGCCAGGCGGATTGGCAGCCGATTCCCTTCAAGTCCGGCCGGTGCCTAGTGCGCCTCAACTTTCATGAATTCGATATCGTTCAGCAACATTGCGAAATCCAGGACTGTCCATCCTGTACCCGCCTCATCCAGATACTTGCGCGCAGCCCAGGGTTTGCCCGGCGCATCGGCCACGTTGTGGTACTGACTGACATTCTTGAGACCCAACGTGCCCTCCACCAGTAGCGCGACATTCACACCAAACTGATGGTGCGGAATCAGCAGGCGCGTCCCGGAACTGTTCGGTGTCGGCCGGCCACCCAGGAAATTCGCCATATCGCTCACCGCAAACAGGTTGCCCCGGATATTCGCCATGCCACGAAACCAGAGCTGGGTACCGGGAACGGAAACAATCAACGGCACCGGAATGACCTCCTCGGTGTCGTTGAGCGGCACCAGCCAGTTCCCATCCCCCACCCGGAACCCCAGATGGGATGCCGCTGACAGACGTGTAGACGCCGCTTGTATCTGGCGCGAGAGATTGGTCTGAAATTCGCGCAGGTTAAATTTCTTGGCCATGGCAATGCTCGCCCCGTCAAGCCAGAGCCTTGATCTGGCCCAGCAGTTCGTCGGGCTTGACCGGTTTGACCAGATAAGCCCTGGCGCCTTGGCGCATGCCCCATACCTTGTCCGTTTCCTGACCCTTGGTGGTGCACATGATGATCGGGATATGCTTGGTGGCAACTTCCCTTGAAATCATCCTGGTTGCCTGGTAGCCGTTCATGCCGGGCATGACGACATCCATAACGATCAGATCCGGCAGCATCAATTTTGCTTGGGCGACCGCCTCTTCTCCGCTTTCGGCCATGCTCACCTGATAGCCGTTCTTGACCAGCATTTCCGAGATGAAAAAGCGTTCGGTAGGGGAGTCGTCAACGACCAGAATTCGGCTGATTGCCATTAAAATGTTCCTTCAGTCTGGATGCATCGGCCATTTTCGACGATGCACGCTAACCAATCAATTAAACCCCCGTCCCCATGTGCTCGCGCACAGCGGAAAGCAGCGTGTCTTTGGTAAACGGTTTGGTCAGATATTCATCGGAGCCGACCATGCGGCCACGTGCACGATCAAACAGGCCATCCTTGGACGACAGCATGATGACGGGGGTGCTGCGGTACTTGACGTTGCGTTTGATCAACGAACAGGTCTGGTAGCCATCAAGGCGCGGCATCATGATATCGACGAATACCACGTCCGGCTGATGATCGGTAATTTTAGACAGGGCATCGAAGCCATCCTGCGCAAGGATGACTTCACAACCTGCCTTGGTCAGGAAAATCTCTGCACTTCGACGTATGGTGTTGCTGTCATCGATGATCATGACTTTCACGCCTTTCAAAGTTTCGGATTCAGACACTTGTCCCCCATGGCCATGCCAGGTTAGTGGTTAATAAATCGCGGATGAAAACCGTTCGCATCGGTCACCCGTTCATTGAACAGGTTTCACTGCGTTGCCGGCGCGGCGTCAGCATCGAAACCGGACGCTGCATCGCCGCAAACGGGCGATGCATCTGCGCGTCCATAGGCAAGCTTAGCAAAATCATAACGGCACAGCACCATGGTTCTTTAGGGATGCACTGTACAAGTACGCAAAACCACCCGTACCTTCCGCGATCACCAGGCTGTAGCTTACAAGACTACCACTGAGACTTGGAGTTGTGGTTGTTGCCGCAAACGATTCCGCACCGGCTTTGGGCCGTAGCCCCAAGGGACTCGGATCCGCCGCGCGCTGAAGCGCGTGCGGAATCGTATGCCCGTGAATGGGCGTAGGTCCGGTCAAATCAGAGACAACGGGATGCCGGATCAATATCAGGGCGTCGTGTGTACAACTCCGGCCAGGGCGGCCATGATTTCCTGGATTTCGTTGGGCAGCGAAGATATCCGCATGAACTTCCCCATACCGACATCCGGGAAAGCCAGCGCGATCCGGAAGCGTCCGTGGGGAGAATGCACTTCGCCATTGACCACATATATTTCGTAGGGCAATCCGGCAATGCGCTCTTCCATGCCTATTTTCCGTATCCAGATACCGTCCCCCTGTTCCTCGTCATTCATGGCCACGCCAAATACGGCGATTCTTTTGTCGGGCATGCTCACTTCATAGACCTTGGAAGTTTTCCCTACGCCCTTGGCCAGATTGTCACGCACCGTCTTCACCGCCTCACCGTAACTGTCATACTCGGCCAGCTTGCTTTTGCCGGATTCCAGCTGCTCCATGCCGATCATATAGCGGTAGTTGGCAAGGCTTTTTGCGCTTTCGTCCCCGCCGAATCCTTCCCGATCCCCCAGCGCGCCGGACAATCGGGCCTGCAGCGCCTTGACCGAGCTTTCCGCGTCGGCAAAATGGCCGCGGAAATAGGCTCGATACCAGTAGTTGGGGTTCATGTAGGACACGGTACCATCAGACTTGATGCCTACCCGCACGCTTGCGCCCAGAATGGTGCTTCCCCCAAGGTTGCCAATTTCGGCAAGAATTTTCTCGTCGGTGGCGATAACGACTCCGTGGCCAGGCAAGTTCCTGGGAAAGTATTTGCCAATCACCTTGAAGCCTGCGCCTTTGAGTTTGCCTTCCACGGCCGCGGCCACGGTCTGGATGTTTTCTCCTGAAACCTTGTCGCCGTACCGGTAGGGTGAAATAGCGAGCGCTGCGCCCGATAGCATGCACAGAGTCAGTGCCGCAAGAAAGCGTTGCATCGTGTCATCCCTCTTGTTTGCAAAAAAGTCCGGCAGGAGATGCATCGGCCATCTTCGAGGATGCATGGCAAATAATGGCATTCAAGCCTGGCAGGCTGTTAGAAACTCACCATTTCGAAATCGTCCTTCCTGGCCCCGCAATCCGGGCAGGTCCAGTTGATAGGCACGTCTTCCCAGCGTGTGCCGGGCGATATCCCGTCTTCCGGCGCACCCTTTTCTTCGTCGTAAATCCACCCGCACAGGAGACACATCCAGGTTTTGTATTCTGTGGCTTCAGACATGGAAAAGCAGGGAATCAGCTAGAATCG
Source organism: uncultured beta proteobacterium (assembly GCA_963726485.1). Classification (GTDB taxonomy): domain Bacteria; phylum Pseudomonadota; class Gammaproteobacteria; order Burkholderiales; family Thiobacillaceae; genus Thiobacillus. The sequence goes on from CAVSCL010000040.1 coordinate 119,734, forward strand.
GGCCTTAATTCTAAAGCAGCCTTTCCATGCCACCTATATTTTCCTCCAGGTCCGCCCCGCCGCTGGTGTTGAGCTTTGCCGCTTCCGACCCCACCGGAGGCGCCGGCATCCAGGCCGACATCCTGACGCTCGCCAGCATGGGTTGCCATCCGCTGTCGGTCATTACCGCGCTAACGGTACAGGACACCGCCGGAGTGGATGAAATATTGGTGATCGACTCCGAATGGGTGATCGACCAGGCGCGCATGTTGCTGGAGGACGTGCCGGTCTCCGCGTTCAAGCTCGGCATGCTGGGCAGTGTGGAAACGATCGCCGCCATTGCCGAAATCCTTTCCGATTACCCGGACATCCCGGTGGTGCTCGACCCCGTGCTCACATCCGGACGCGGCGATGAACTGGCCTCGGACGACATGATTTCCGCGATGCGCGACATGCTGATCCCGCAAACCACGCTCATCACGCCCAACAGCGCGGAGGCGCGCCGGCTGGCCTTGTTTGAAACGGATGAAGACGACCTCGCCCTTCCCGAGTGCGCCAAACGTCTGGCTGATCTTGGTTGCGAATATGTGCTGATTACCGGCACCCACGAAAACACACCGCGCGTGCTCAATTCCCTGTATGACGTGAGCGGCATGGTGCAGACCGACGGCTGGGATCGCCTGCCCGGCAGTTATCACGGCTCGGGCTGCACGCTCGCCTCGGCGATTGCCGCCATGCTGGCCTACGGCCAGGAAATGCCCCAGGCGGTGCGCGAGGCGCAGGAATACACCTACGAGACGCTCAAGGCGGCGTTTCGCCCCGGCATGGGTCAGTACATCCCCGAACGTTTCTTCTGGGCGCAGGACGCACAGACCGAAGGTAATGCCTGAACGCGCCTTCCCCTCCGGCATCTACGCCATCACACCGGAAACCGCGGATTCCGCCCATCTGCTGGTGCAGACCGAAGCCGCCTTGCGCGGCGGTATCGCCGCCGTGCAATACCGCGACAAATCCACTGACGTGGCGCGCCGTCACGAACAGGCCAGCGAACTCGCCGAACTGTGTCACCGATTCAACGTGCCTCTCATCATCAACGACGACCCGCGGCTGGCGGATTTGTGTGATGCCGACGGGGTCCATCTCGGACGTGACGACGGCAGCCTCGCCGAGGCACGCATCATTCTCGGCAAAGACAAATTCATCGGTGCATCGTGCTATCAAAGCCTCGACCGGGCACTGGCAGCCCAGGCCGCGGGCGCGGATTACGTCGCCTTCGGCAGTTTTTTCCCCTCACCCACCAAGCCCGATGCGGGACGTGCCGGGCTTGACCTGCTGCGGCAAGCCCGTTCGAAGATCCGCATCCCCCTCATCGCCATCGGCGGCATTACCCTGGCCAATGCCGCGCCGCTGATCGACGCCGGTGCGGACGGCCTGGCCGTTCTTTCCGCGCTGTACGATGCACCCGGCATCACCGCAGCGGCCCAGGCGCTCAACCAATTATTTGAAGTGGAATCGGAACAATGAATCGCAACGAACAACTTTTCGAGCAGTCGCAAAAAGTCATTCCCGGCGGGGTGAATTCTCCCGTGCGCGCCTTTCGCGGGGTCGGTGGCACACCCGTGTTTTTCAGCCGCGGGCAAGGCTCACGCCTGTGGGACGAGGACGGCCGTGAATATATCGACTACGTCGGCTCCTGGGGCCCGGCGATACTCGGCCACGCGCATCCCGGAACCGTCAAGGCCGTGCAGGAGGCGGCCGCGCGCGGACTGTCATTCGGCGCGCCGACGGCAGCCGAACTGGAAATCGCCGAACTGATCGTCAAACTTCTGCCCAGTATCGAGAAAGTCCGCCTGGTGTCGTCCGGCACCGAAGCGACCATGAGCGCCATTCGCCTGGCACGAGGCTTTACCGGCCGCAGCAAGTTCATCAAGTTCGAAGGCTGCTACCACGGCCACGCCGATTTCCTGCTGGTGAAAGCCGGCTCCGGCGCGCTGACCTTCGGCAATCCCACTTCCGCCGGCGTGCCGCCGGAAGTCGCGGCACAAACGATCGTGCTGGACTACAACGATGTCGGCGGACTGGAGCGCACCTTCGCCGAAATCGGCAACGAGATCGCCTGCATCATCGTCGAACCCTTTGCCGGTAACATGAACCTGGTCAAGCCGACCCCCGAATTCATGGCCGCGATGCGCCGGCTGTGCGACAAGCACGGATCCCTGCTGATTTTCGACGAGGTGATGACCGGCTTCCGCGTCGGTCTCGGTTGCGCGCAGAAACTGCTCGGCATCCGCCCCGACCTGACCACGCTCGGCAAGGTGATCGGCGGCGGCATGCCGGTCGGCGCCTTCGGCGGCCGAGCGGAGGTCATGGACAAGCTCGCGCCCATGGGGCCGGTGTATCAGGCCGGCACGCTCTCCGGCAACCCGGTGGCGGTGGCCGCGGGGCTGGCCACCCTGGGCGCGGTTTCCGCGCCGGGTTTCTACCAGCGCCTGGGGGCTGCCACCACCCGGCTCGTGACCGGTCTCAGTGAAGCCGCGCGGAACGCCGGGGTCACCTTCTGCGCCGACTCGGTCGGCGGCATGTTCGGCCTTTATTTCGCCACCAAACCGCCGGCAAGCTTTGCCGAAGTGATGCGCTGCGACAAGGAAGCATTCAACCGCTTCTTCCACGCCATGCTCGATCTCGGCATCTACCTCGCGCCCTCCGCTTTCGAAGCCGGCTTCGTCTCGGCCGCGCACACCGACGCCGACATCGACGCCACCCTCGCCGCGGCGCGCCAGGCGTTCAGCCGGATCTGACTTATTCCTTCCCTGGCTGGGCCGGCGCGGCGAACCATTTCGACCGCGGCACCAGAACCTGCTGATCGGGCTGCATCTCGAAGTGCGGCGACATGATCTGCACGCCGTATTCGTTGAAGACATCCAGGATATGCTGGTGCAGATCGGACAGGATGCGTACCTGACGCGCGATGTCCGTCACCGCCACATTGAGGTCGTAGCGCACATAGAAATCCCCCAGCTCCGCCTGGATCACCAGGGGCGCGGGATCGGTCTTTACTCCGTCGGTGCGGCCGGCCGCCTGCAGCAGCATGGCTTCCACCTGACGCCAGGGCGCGTCATAGCCGATCGTCACCGTGGTGGTGAGCAGGGGCGAACCGGATGCGCTGTAGTTGATCACCTGGCCTGACAGCACCAGACTGTTGGGCAGGGTGATTTCCAGTCCTCTAGGGGTCCTGAGGCGCGTGATCAGCAGGGAGCTTTCCACCACCGTACCCAGAACGTCGTGGATTTTCACCACGTCGCCCACCTTGAACGCACGCATGTAGGTGATGGACAACCCGGTCATCAGGTTGGAAATGATGCCCGACGAGCCAAGGGACAACAGCACCCCCAGAAATATGGATATGCCCTTGAAGGCAGCCGAGTCCGATCCCGGTATATACGGGTAGGCGATCATCAGGCCGCCAATGATGATCAGCAGATTGACGATGCGCCGGGTCGGGCCGGACCATTCAGGATAAAACCCCTCCAGTTCGATGCGCCCGTCAGCCACCCGTTCGAAGAAGAACCGCGAGGAGCGCAACAGCCAGCGCACGACCAGGAACATCACGGTCAGCACCAGCAGTTTCGGAATGGCCGACGCCAGCGCATACCCCAGGTCATAAAGGGGCTCGGTGACGAGTTGGGACAGGCGATCTGAAATGGCGCGGGTTTGCGGGAAATACGACAGCGACAGATGGACAGCGGTATAGATGATCGCCGCCCACACCAGCAGGCGCAGACCACCCAGCGCGCCCAACAGCGGCATGCGCAGATGTTCCATGCGCACCAGGCTGAAGGTCTTTCTTTCCAGCACCGCCATGCCGGTCTCGGCGCGGCTCAGGATGGTCTGCTTGATCCGCCGGTGTAGCCGCCCCCACAGCGCCAGTGCCAGCAGCGCCACCGCCAGGGTTACGCCCGTTTCGATGGTCGCTGACAGCATGGCCTCGCGGCCGCGGCTTTTCTGATAGGCCGCGATAGTCTGCTCGATTCGGATCTGGTCTTCCCGGGCCAGATCCGCGCGTGTCTTGCCGTTACCCTGTGCTTCATCATCAAACACCGACATCACCACCTGATCCCCGTAATAGAGGTCGCTGCTGATTTCCGTCTCCTCGATCCGCAGTCGGATCGGCTCGCCCGAATCCGCCAGACGCTGCAGACGCTTCTGGATCAGTTCGGCGCGCGTGGCGGGGGTCAGCGCCTTGAAACCATGACGGATTTCGGCCACGGTCACCCCGCCCAACTGCACCGGGTAAGCCACCGCACTCACGGTCACCCCTTTCATCAGTATCGGATTGGGTGCGGCCTCCTGCGCAAGCACCGGTGCCAGCCACAGTGCCAGCCACACCATCGCCAACCACAGCATGCCCCGTGCAAGGCGCCCGAAGCGATGGGTCCGTTGTTGTTCCCTTGGCATTGAATCTGTCCCCTTGGCGTGTGAATAGGGCGGTATCCGCCCGCGGTCAGGATAGAATAACAGCGTCCTGTCAGCCACATCGATCGGGCCGTCTTCCATCAGCCGTATTCAGCCAGACAATGAACGATGAACTGTCCCCCGAGGACGAGCTGCGCCTTAACGTCCTGTTCAATACCGACCTTCAGGCCGTCCGGATCGACGAATCGAACATGACCCTGTGGGCGTTGACGCCGCAAGGCGAAGCCAGTGTGCCGTTGAAACCCAATGACCGCGCCGACCGCTATCTCAAACGCGTGCGCGAACAGCTTTCCGGCCACGCGCTCGGTTCACCCGGCGGCTATCCGGTGCATCTCACGCGCTGGACGCGGCAGGGTCAAACCGGGCTGTCCGTCCATCACCTGGCGCAATTGTTGTTGGTCGCCGAAGAAGAAGCCGTGGCCGCCGTGGTGCACTCGCCCGCGCTCACCGACGAACTGGCCCGTTACGCCTGGTGGTGTATGCCAAGCATCGAAAACGCCCGGCTGATGCTGATGCGCGATGGGGTTGCAAGAGGCAGCATGGGACGGGTGCTCGCCGGGTTTCTGATCGAACATCTCGCCTTCCTGCACGAAGACGATGTCGCCATTCTCGATACCGTCGCCGTCATGCTTCATTCCGGCGTGTTGACGACAGCCGAACGCACCGCCATCTGGCGCCGCGGCAGTCACCGCAATGCGTATTACGTGCCTTTTCTTGAATTGTGCCCCGACACGCTGCCGCAACCCAGGCCCGCGCGTGCCGACTTCGAGGCGCTGCGCGGCACGCTCGCCGCCCTGCCCGAAAATCCTTACGCCACGATGCTGGTCAAAGCCCTCTCCGGCCAGGGGCAAACCTTCCTCACCGCCGCCGCCGTCGTCCTCGATCACCCGGAAGTTCAGGAAGTGGTGAACCACTGCCTGCAAGCCGTCGGCCGCTGGAGTGCGCCGCTGCGCGACACGGATGCAGTCGTGCGCCAGTCCGCGCGTGCGGTGCTGCTGGCGGTTTTACCGGGATTCGCGGCCGAATGCGACGCGCTCGATGCGCTAGCCTCGGTCAATGCCGACAGCGTGCGCCCCATCTTCATCAAGACCACTGCCATCGGTTCACTCATGCGGCGCAAGATCGAACCGGTGGTCAAACCCTTGCTGACTCAAATCAGCGTGCTGCGGCAGGCAGGATAACAGGGTGTTGAAAAACGTCGCGGGGCAATGTCAGGCTGGACTGTCCACCTTCTTCCAGCCCTCGCCGGGGTTGAATAGCTTGATCTTGGCTGCCTCCGCTGCCGTTTCCGGGCCCAGGTCTTTCTGGTAGATCACGCCCTGATAATTCAGCATGAAAGTCATGACGCCGGTATCGCCATACTTCACCGGCCAGGCCAGCACAGCAAAGCCGCCGATCATATGCCCCTTGACGACATAGTCGCGGGCGCCGCCGGGCGCATCCTTGCCCTGCGCGGTGAGTATCCTGTAATGGTAGCCGTGGTAGCCTTGATCCTTCTTGGTGTTTGCGGCCTTGGCCTTGGCCACCAAAGCTCCCAGCGGGCTTGGCTGCTCGCCTTCCCGGGTCGGCCAGTACAGACCATCCTGCTTGCCGGGGCTGCTCTTGATCATCTGGGCGTACTGCAACAGGCCATCGCGGTACGTGCTCGCGTATTCCTTCTGCGCGTCGTAGAGAGCGAGCGAAACCTGCATCGCGGCAGCCTCGTTGCTGCCGATACGGCGGATGCGCATCTCCTCGGCGCCGGCCACCATGTCGAAGCGCCAGCCCTGCGCAGTCTTCAGCAGCGGAATCGGAAAGGTCCAGCCGTCGGTCCCCACGGCAATCCTGGCCTGGTCACCCCCGGAGATCACTTTGTGCGACGCCGCCCAGGCATTGGCGAAGCGCGTGCGCTCATTGTCGCCTGCCGGCGGGAATAGCTCGCGGAAGTCGGGGCCAAACAGGCTTTTCAAGGCATCCTCGTCCGAACTCCGCTCGGCAGCGATGAAGGCCTCGGCTGCCGCCTCGGGGGTCGGGAAGCATTGCTGTTGCGCCGATGCGGGTACGGCGGCGCAAGCGAACAGCGCGATGGCCGCAAGCACGCGGCCGAGCTTGCCTAAACTGGCGGGGAATCGGGAAACTGCCTGGATCATGGGATTGTCGTCCTTATCGAAAAGTGAATGCATCGTCAAGAATGGCCGATGCATACTAGCGACGCCCGCCACCGCCACTGCGCCCGCCGCCGCCACTGCGCCCGCCGCCGCCGAAGCTCCCTCCGGAACGTCCTCCGCCGCTGGCGCCGCCGGAACCCATGCTACCGCTGGAGCTGCGATGAGAGCTCATGGACTGATTGCTGGTCTTGCCGCGGTCAAAACTTTGCTGCGCCTTGCTGCCTTCGCCGACACCCTGGAACGAGCGCGCATCGCTACCCGACGTCCGGTTCATCGACTGGGACCGGTCTCCACCCTGATTGAACTGACCGGCCCGATCCTGAGTTTGTGCTCCAGCGCGGTTGGACTGACCGGTCCGATCCTGCGTCGCCGCGCGATCTGCTCCGCTCCGGTCACGCGCGCCTGACTGCGAAGAACCCGTATCACGACCGCGGTACTGCTCCCGGGCGTCCGCGCCCGGCACGTTCTTACCGTAGCGTTGCTGGCTCCCGGCATCGCGGTAATTCACGCCCTGGCGATGACTGGGGTTGTGCTCCCATTTGTTGCCGCCGGCATTACGGTTGATATTGGTATTGTTGACGTTGATGTTGGTATTGCGGTTGACGTTGATATTGCCGCCATGCCAGTCGGAATGGTAGTTGTGATAGTGGTTGTTCCATGCCCCACCGACTATCGCCACCCCCACGCCAAAGGCGATACCCGCGCCGAGGGCGTATCCGGGCGGATAGTAGGGCGACGGGTAATAATAGGGCGGATAGGCCGGATAGGGCCAGGCACCATAAACCACGGTCGGGTTGTATTGCGGCACATAGACTACTTCCGGATTGGCGGGCTGGATGATGATGGTCTCGGTTTCCTTCACCACCTTGATCTGCTCCGATGACTTGAGGTTCCCGGCAGCCTCGGCCTGCCTGCGCAGGCGCTGCACCGCATCCATGAAATCCTTCTGCTGCGCCAGTACGGCATCCCCCAGTTTCTGGGTCCAGTCCAGCTTGGTGTTCATCATGTCCAGCACTTCAGGAAATGCCGTCAGCGCCTGCACACTGGGATCCCAGGGCTGCTTATCGGCTTCGGCCAGAGTCTGCTCGGGTTTCTGCTTCTTCCGGCTTTCCATCCAGCGCGCCGCCTGCACCACCTCCAGGGGGTAGGTCGAAGCCATCATGATCTGGGTCAGCAACTCATCGGGGTAAAGCGCAATGGGCGCCGCCAGCTGTTCCAGTTCCTCCGTCTTGAACGGCGGGGGGGCAGTCTGGGCATGGGCGACGGAAGAAGCAAGGAAGGCCGTTGCGAACAGCCAGACCAGAAAATGTTTCACCACAGCTTTCATAGCTTCTCCATGTCAACACCCACGCACCCGAGGCGTACTTAAATGGAAATATACCCCGCACGCAACTGCACTGTAAATTAATCCTGCCATTTTGATTGACGGGTCATAGTGACCGATCGGTCCCTGAAAATGTCGGGTGGGCATGGCGAGCGGCAGCAGTTCATTCAGGTCGCGCCACTTGAGGAGCAGGGCTGCGGCCGGCTGAAAAGCGCGCGATGTTATCGCCCCAGCGCCGCCTGCATACTCGCCAGGAACTTGCCCGGTTCCTCATAGCCGATGATCTTGTAATCGGACTGCTTGCCCGATTTGTCCCAGAAAATGATGGCGGGCGGGCCGAACAGGCGGAAGCGTTTCAATATGGCTTTGTCGTCATCGCTGCCGGCGGTGACATCGACCTGCAGCAACACAACATCTTTCAGCAGCGCCTGTACTTTGAGGTCGCTGAAGGTGAAACGTTCCATTTCCTTGCAGGAGACGCACCAGTCGGCATAGAAGTCGAGCATGACTTCGCGGCCCTGGGCCGCGGCGATCCTGGCATCGAGTTCGGCAACGGTTTTGATGCGCTCAAACCTGACGCCATGGGTCTCGGCAGCGGCGGCACCGCTCACGTTCACCGCGCCACCCTTGAAAATGTCGAGCGGCTGCAGGATATCGCGGCTGCCGCCCAGCACACCGAGTATCAGCGCGATGCCGGCGATGAGCGCGACCATGCCGACGCCTTTCCACAGCCGGGTCCAGCCGGTAGCGTGACTGGGCAGTTGATCGAGCGCTTTCAGATACATGGCGGAGACGATCAGCAATGCGGCCCACAGCCCCATGTGCAGCCACGCCGGGATGAGCGGGGAAACAAGCCAGATGGCGATACCCAGCATGAGCACGCCGAAGAAGTTCTTCACTGCATTCATCCAGCCCCCCGGCCTTCGGCAGCAAGGCTCCGGCGGAAAGACCGACCAGCAGCAAGGGCACGCCCATGCCGAGCGCCATGACAAACAGCGCTGATCCGCCGAGCACGGTATTACCGGTCTGCGCGATGTAGGCCAGCGCCGCAGCAAGCGGCGGGGCGACGCAGGGGCCGACGATGACGGCTGACAGCGCGCCCATGACAAACACGCCGACGAAGTGGCCGCCTTTCATCTTGTTGGCGGTGTCGGAGAACTTGCTCTGGATGAAGCTGGGCAGTTGCAGTTCAAAAAAACCGAACATGGAAAGAGCCAGCGCCACAAAAATGAGTGCGCCGATGCCAAGCGCCCAAGGGTTCTGCAGGGCATTGGAAATCAGCGTGCCGGACAGGGCAGCCGCCACTCCGGCCAGGGCATAGGTAAGCGCCATGCCCAGCACATAGGCCATTGCGAGAAAGAAGCCGGAAGTCTTGGAGTGATGGGTCTGTCCGGCGATGATGCCGGACAGAATCGGTATCATGGGAAATACGCATGGCGTGAGTGAGAGCAGCAGGCCGAAACCAAAGAAGGTGGCAAGCACGACCCAGAAGCTGCCGCCCTTGAGCACGTTCTCGATGCGCGAGGTGTCGGACTCCGGCACAGGACCCGCAGGGGCGGCCTGGACTGCCGGGCCGCTCGCCGGAGGCAGCACGTGCGCTTCCACCACGGGCGTCCGGGGCGCGGCGGCAGTCGCTGCTCCCGAATCCGCCGCGGGCGTTGCAGCCGCGGTCAGCGTGAACGGTGTGGTAATGGGCGGATAGCAGATGCCAATCGCCTCGTTGCAGCCCTGATAAGTCGCCTCCACCACCAGTTTTTCGCCGGCCCTGAGTGCACGGGAAAGCGGCACGGCAGCGGCGAAGTCATGATGGTAGACCTCGGTGCGGCCAAAATTCGGGTCCTCCTTGACGTCTGCCTGGGGAGTGACAATTTTCCCGGCTTTCACGTCGCCAGGCGCGGTGACGACGAACTTCAACTTGTCGCGATAGAGATAGGTGTCGGGGGCGAGGCTATAATCCACCACCAGTGTTTGCGCATCCTTGATCACGGCACGCGCCTTGAAGGCTTCATCCGGAGGCAAAATTTTTGGCATGCCCGTATCGCCGCCCAGACGGCGCAGACCGGCCAGGGCGGAAAGGGATTGCACTGGCGTGGCAGCGGGAGCCGGAGCGGGTTTCGGGGCAGGCAACGGTTTGTCTGCCGGCAGCGCGGCCAGCTTGATGAGTTCGCTCCGGGTTTGTGGTGTGTAGCATAAGCCGGCGTCGGCACAGCCCTGATAGGTCGCCTTCAGGGTGACGGCCGTCGTGCCGGGCGTGCGCTCGATCGGCAGTTGGACGCGAAGCTCATTACGGAAGATTTTGACCTTGCCGAAATTTTCATCTTCCTTCATCTTGCCCGCGGGAAACCGGGGTTCGCCGAGTTCGCCGCCCGTCAGTTCGAATTTGAACTTCTGCCGGTACAGGAAATAATCATCGGCAATCTGCCAGCGCGCTTCCAGGGTTTTGCCGTCGATCGCCCTGGCGGAGAACTTGAACGCCTGTTCCGGGTCCAGGAAGTCTTGAGCATGCGCAACAGCGCCCCAGGATAACAGCGCGACAAACAGCAGGCGGACAAACTTGTTCATTCTTGGGTCTCCGTGGCCACCCAGGAAAGATATTCGGGCAGACCTTGTTCTATGGGCACGGCAATAATTTCCGGTACGTCGTAAGGATGACATTCGCGCAGGATTTGCTCAACAAGCGGGTAAGCATCGGCAGTGGTTTTTATCAGCATGGGCACCTCATCCGCCGCCGCCACCGCACCCTGCCAGCGATAGATCGAGCGGCATTGCGCGAGTATGTTCACACATGCCGCCGCGCGCTGCTCGATCAAGGCGCGCGCAATGCGCTCGGCCGTCGCGGCATCCGGTACATTGGTAAAGACTAACAGAGGTTTCATTTCATGCGCTTTGGTTGGATTGTGCTACTGCTATTGTCCTTCCCCGTGCTGGAAGCCATCGGCATCTTCTGGCTCGCCAGTCATATCGGCTGGTGGGTCGCGGTCTGGCTGGCGCTGGCCGCAATCGCCGGCATTGCGCTCATCCGCTTCGAACGTCTCGCCTGGGGGCCACGACTGCTCTCCACCCTGCAATCCGGCGCACATCCCATCGCCTCGCTCTTCGCCAGCGGCCGCATACTGCTCGCGGGCGGACTGCTGTTTTTCCCGGGCTTCCTCAGCGACATCATCGCACTGATTCTGCTGCTATTACCGGGAACGTGGGTGAAGCGCCGGTCTTCCATGCCGCGGGCGGCCAACGACGACGTACCCTCTCCCCAACCCTCTCCCGCGCGGGGAGAGGGGGCAAACGTGATGCCCAATACGATTGATGGGGAGTTCCGGCGGGAGACGGATGACCATGGCCGCCTACCCTAACCGGAGCCAAGCCTGGAAAATTACAACCCGCTACAACAACCCCATCATCACCAACGCGACAAACGCCGCGAACAGCGCAAAGTGACTGATTCCCTCGATGGCGTTGGTCTCGCCGTCGTGCAGGTTGTTCATCACTGCGAGCAAGGTCAGCAGCAGCATGCCGGCCTGTATCGGCGTGAGCGCCATGACGATGCGTTCGCCGGTGAACAGCGCAATGCCCTCGATCACCGGCAGGGTCAGCAGCACGGTGGCGAGCGAGGCGCCCAGCGCGATGTTGACCGTGGTTTGCATGCGATTCATGCTGCGCCGCCTTGAGCGCGGTGAGAATTTCCGGGCTGGCGGAGATCAGCGCCACCAGCACGGCGGGGATGGTCTTGGGCAGGCTGCTGCCGCCAGCCCGGCATCCAGCAGCACCGACATCACTTCCGACAGCAGGCCGACCAGCACGATCGCGCCCATCATCACCGCAACATGCAGCGCATTCGGGCTGTGCGCCTCGTCATGCGCCTCTTCTTCGCATGTCGGCTGAATACTCGAAGAACCTGCGATGCTCCACCGTCTGCAGGCGCAGGAAGGCCAGGTACATGATCGCCATGACGCTGACGGAAAACACCGAATAGATCTTCCACTGCGCATCCGGCACGAAATCGGGAATGAACATGCCGATGCCGATGGCAACCAGCAGCATGCGCGATGATACGAATTGGCCGAGCGAGATGTTGTATTTGGTCTGGCCGTGTTTCAGGCCGCCGACGATGGCCGCCAGGCCGAGGATGCCGTTGATGTCGAACATCACGGCGGCAGAACACCGTATCGCGCGCCAGCGTCGGATTCGGTGCTCGCCGGCAGCAGCACCACCAGGATCACCACCTCCACCGAAACCGCGGCGAGCGTGAGGATCAGCGTGCCATAGGGCTCGCCCAGCGCATCGCCAGCACTTCGGCATGATGGCTGATGCGGAACGCCACGGCGATGATGGCGGCAAGAATGACCAGCAGCAGCCCCACCAGGGCAAACCCGCCGTGCTCCGATTGCGGCATGTTCGAATGCGAAAGCCAAGCCCCAGAACAAGCAGGGCGATGGCGATCGGGAATTCAGCCTTGAGGTATTTCATGCGTGATCGTTATGACAACGGGTCCGGCATCACGAATTTTTAGCGCTTGCTCGAATGCCAGACACTTCCCGCATGCAAGCCGGAATCACGGCTCAAGGCGTCTTGACTTGTAATTCCCTGAAGCGCTGTTTGTCCGCATCGTATTTTTCGCGCACCTTCACCATGGCCTCCTCATTCTGTGCCACGGTGCGCTGGAGTTCCTCGCGTTCCTTCTCGGCCTGTGCCATCTGGGCTTGAAGGCTGGGTGGGAGTGCTTTGCCCGACTTCGTGATGCGGTCAGCCCGATCCCTGAGTTCCTTCAGGTTGACATTCACCGCACTGGCTCGGGTTTCAGCGCCCTTGATGGCGAGTCTATGATGCTCCAGCGCACGGTCACGCGCCAGATCAATCTCGGCTTCAGTGGTGTAGGTCGATGTCAGCGCGCGATCGAGGCGGGCCTGTTCGTCGGCTTCGTGTTGCAGCCTGTCCTGCTCGGCCTTCTTCTCCGCCGCCTGGCTGCGCTCGGCTTCCGACAGGGTGCGCTTGATGATCTGCCCATGCTTGTTGAGTTCTGCAGCACCGCTTTTCTGGTAATTGGGCGGCAGCGTATCGCTGTAATGCACCTGGCCGTTGCTGTCGACCCAGCGATACATCGCTGCCTGCGCCGGCCCGGCAATCAGCAGCAGCGCCGTCAACAGTGCACTAGACACCATAGCTTGCGCGATAGCGCGCCACGGCCTGCAATTCCTGCTGTCTGTCCGCATTGTGTTGTAGAAACTCCACCAAGTCCTCCAGCGTGACGACCGCCACCACCGGTATACCGTAATTACGATGCACTTCCTGCACTGCGGAACGCTCGCCCGTTCCCCGCTCCATCCGGTCCAGCGCGATTACCACACCTGCCGGTTGGGCACCTGCCGCGCGGATCAACTCCACCGATTCCCGCACCGAAGTGCCCGCCGAAATCACGTCATCCACGATCAGCACCCGTCCGCGTAGCGCCGCGCCCACCACCGAACCGCCCTCGCCGTGGTCCTTGGCCTCCTTGCGATTGAACGCGAAGGGTACATTGCGCCCCATTCCCGCCAGCGCGATCGCAATCGACGCCGCCAGCGGAATGCCCTTGTACGCGGGGCCGAACAGCACGTCGAATTCGATCCCCGAGCCCACAATGGCTTTGGCGTAGAATTCGCCCAGCCGGCGCAGTTTGTCGCCGTCGTTGAACAGACCCGCGTTGAAAAAATACGGGGATATCCGCCCCGCCTTGGTTTTGAACTCGCCAAAGCACAAAACTTTCGAGGCAATGGCGAATTCCAGAAATTCGGCTCTGTAATCGTACATTTTTAACATTTCTTGAATCAATCGTGCGCATTATATCGGCCAACCTCAACGGCATCCGCTCCGCCGCCAGCAAGGGCTTCTTCGACTGGCTCCCCACCCGGCACGCCGACGTCGTCTGCGTACAGGAACTGAAGGCCCAGGCCGACGACCTCAAACCCGAGTTCATTCAATGCGACGGGCTGACCGGCGCCTTCCACTACGCCGAGAAAAAAGGCTACAGCGGCGTCGGCGTCTACACCCGCGCGCAACCGCAGCAGATCATCGAAGGCCTCGGCGTGCCCGAATTCGACGCCGAGGGCCGCTACATCGAAGCCGATTACGGCAAACTCGCCGTCATCTCGCTCTATCAACCCTCCGGCTCCAGCAGCGAGGAACGTCAGCAGGCCAAATTCCGTTTCCTGGATAGCTTCTTCCCGCATCTCGAAGCGCTGATGAAATCCGGCCGCGAAATCATCATCTGCGGCGACTGGAACATCGCCCACAAGGAAATCGACCTCAAGAACTGGAAATCCAACCAGAAGAACTCCGGTTTCCTGCCCGAGGAACGCGCCTGGATGACGCGCCTGTTCGACGAACTCGGCTGGATCGACGTCTACCGCAGCCTCTACCCCGACCATACGGGCGAGGCCTACACCTGGTGGAGCAACCGCGGCCAGGCCTGGGCCAAGAACGTCGGCTGGCGCATCGACTACCAAATTTCAACTGCCGGTATCGCTGCGAGCGCCAGGGCTGCAACGGTCTACAAAGACCAGCGCTTTAGCGACCATGCACCTCTCGTGGTGGATTACGACTGGACTATTTAGCGTTGGGAGAACGATATGCGGCAACAAGGCTGTTGCGCCCCATTGACATGATTGATTCCAGAGGGAGGAGTAACATTCCTTCCTGCCAGCATCGGTGAAATCTTTTGAGGAGGCGCAATGTTCAAACGTATCATGGTGGCCGTGGATGGGAGCCGAACTGCGGATCAGGCCTTGCAGGAAGCGATCACTCTGGCCACGGAACTCCAGGCACAACTGCGGATCGTGCACGCGGTCGATATCGTAAACATCAACCTCGGCGCGGAGTTTCCTAATTCATCGGAGATTTCCGACGCCATGACCAAGAACGGACGGGAAATCCTCCGCAAGGCGGAAGCCGTGGCGAGAGCGGCCGGGATATCGGTCGAAACCCGGCTGATCGAAATCGACACCATGGGCCATCGCATCCCGGAAATGATCGCGGCAGACGCCGAAGCTTGGCCCGCTGACCTTATCGTGATCTGCACGCATGGCCGCAGGGGGCTGAGCCACCTGATCCTGGGCAGCGTTGCCGAGGGGGTGGTGCGCGTCGCCACGAAACCGGTGCTGTTGATCCGCGGAAAATGACCGCCCCTCGCCGCACTGATCGCCGTCTACGGCGCCTTTGCACTGTTGCCGCTCAAGGAAAATAACGCGTTCCCTCGACCCGCGCTGACCAGGTGCAGACCACCGCGCAAGATCTGCATCCGTTTGGCCTTCGCAGGGGATGCTCCCCCGATTGTTTGAAAATGCGCAGACGATTCAATGCGTAAGGAAGAAGGGGCACGATGCAACTGACCCCTCGGAAATCCGGAACAGCGGCTCCCGCAAGCGATGCCGGCAAGCACCAAGGTCTCTGACCTCGCATCCGCATCCGTTCCTGCCACGCTCGCGGCGCTCCACGTGAATCCCGAGACGGGGCTCACGCACGCCGAAGTGGATACCCGTCGGAAGGAACATGGCTACAACGAGGTGGCCGAACAAAAATCCCACCCGGTCCTCCTGTTTCTCGGCAAGTTCTGGGGCGTGTCGGCGTGGATGCTCGAAATGATCATGGTTTTGTCGGCCATCCTCGGGAAATACTCGGATCTGGCTGTGGTGAGCGCGCTGCTGGTGGTCAATGCCGTGTTGAGCTTTATGCAGGAGCGCCGCGCTGCCGGCGTCGTCGAAACCTTGCGCCGGCGCCTGCAGGTGAGCGCGCGCGTGCTGCGCGAGGGGAGCTGGCAGGTCATTCCCGCCCGGGACCTGGTTCCCGGCGACATCATCCGCGTTCGCCCCGGCGACATCGTCCCGGCTGACGTGAAACTCCTCTCCGGGGCGTTGAGCGTGGACCAGTCGGCCCTCACCGGCGAATCACAGGATGCCGACAAGATCCCCGGCGGAGTGCTGTCGTCGGGCTCCGTCGTCCGCCGGGGCGAAGGCAACGGCGTGGTGATGCTGACCGGGGCACAGACCTACTTCGGTCGCACCACGGAACTCGTGCAGGAAGCCCGTCCCAAGCTCCATATCGAAGCGGTGGTGGCCAAGGTGGTCCGCTGGCTGTTCGTCATCGTCGGCGCGCTGCTGGGCATCGTGACCGTGCTGTCGCTGATGCGCGGCGTGGCGCTCATCGAGATGCTTCCGCTCATGCTGGTACTGTTGATGAGCGCGGTGCCGGTCGCCCTGCCGGTGATGTTCACGGTCAGCATGGCGGTGGGGGCGAAGGAGCTGGCGAAGCGCGGTGTGCTGGTCACCCGCCTCAGCGCCGCGGAGGACGCCGCAACGATGGACGTGCTGTGCGTGGACAAGACCGGCACGATCACCATGAACCAGCTGGCCATCACCGGCGTGATCCCGCTGGAACGCGCGACCGAAGCCGACGTGCTGTTCGCCGGGGCGCTCGCGTCCCAGGAAGCCAACCAGGATCCGATTGACCTGGCGTTCCTCGCCACGGCGCAAGCGCGTCACGTGTTCGACGGCGCTGCCGCGGTCACACGGGTGAGCTTCGCGCCGTTCGATGCGCAAAACCGGCGGACCGAAGCCGTGGTCGAGCAGAACGGGCAACGGCTGCGGGTGATGAAAGGCGCCGTGCGCACCGTCGCCCAGGCCTGCGGACTCCAGCCTCCGGCGATCGAGGCGTTGGAGGCGCAGGTCAGTGAATCGGCCCTGAAGGGCTATCGGACGCTGGCGGTGGCGCACGGCCCCGAGTCGGGACCACCCGAGTTGCTTGGGTTGGTGACCTTGTTCGACCCGCCGCGACCGGACGCCAGGCAACTTATCGCCACACTCCACGACCTCGGCGTCGAGGTGAAGATGCTCACCGGCGACGCGCTGGCGGTCGCGAGTGAAATCGCGCAAGGCGTCGGCTTGTCCAATATCCGGCGCGTTGCGGATCTGAAGGCCGCGGATGCTCAAGCTGACAACAAGGCGGTAGACCTGTTGGCGGGCGCCGATGGTTTCGCCGAAGTCTATCCGGAAGACAAATACATCGTGGTGCAGCACCTGCAGGCCGCGGGGCACGTGACCGGCATGACGGGCGACGGCGTCAACGATGCGCCCGCGCTGCGCCAGGCCGAAGTGGGGATCGCCGTCAGCACCGCAACCGACGTGGCCAAGGGGGCTGCGAGCGTGGTCCTGACCGAACCGGGACTGACCAACATCGTGGCCCTGGTCGAGCAGGGGCGGACGATCTACCAGCGCATCCTGACCTGGATCATCAACAAGATCAGCCGGACGATCCTGAAGGCGGCCTTTGTCGCCATCGCATTCGTGTTGACCGGCAAGTTCGTCGTCTCCGCATTTGCCATGCTGCTGCTGGTCTTCATGACCGACTTCGCAAAGATCGCCCTGGCCACCGACCACGTTCGACCCTCCAATAAACCGGAAACGTGGAATATCGGAGGCTTCGTCACGGTGTCCGTGGTGCTGGGCGTCGCGATGGTCGCGGAGGCGCTCCTCCTGTTGTGGATCGGCTGGTCGCGTTTCGGTTTGGAGAGCAACGATAACGCGCTCTATACCTTCAGTTTCCTGACCCTGCTCTACATGGCCGTTTTTTCCATCGTGTCCGCGCGGGAGCGCCGCTGGTTCTGGACAACGATGCCCAGCAAGACCCTGATGATGGCCATTGCCGCGGTAGCAGTCACCGGAACCGTCCTGACGATCGTCGGCCTCCCGGGGCTCATGCCCTTACCCTGGTGGCAGACACTCGCGATTTTCGGCTATGCGATGGTCTCGTGCCTGGTCGTGAATGACACCGTAAAAGTCGGAATGATCAAATGGCGTGTTCCCGCGGCGGCATCGTAGCGCTCTGGAGGATAAAGGCGATTACGTTTGAACTTATTCGCGTGATTGACTACCAGACCGCGATGCCCGGCAGCGCCAGGGCCCAATTCGACAGCGTTTACATGGATCAGCCCTTTTCCGGCCACGCGCCGCTGATTGTCGATTACGATTACCGGACTTGAGCCGCCACCGAGGCCACGATGAAGAAACAGAACACGCTGCATCTGCTACAGAACACAAGAAGGCGATACGCCAGCGCTTCGGCGTCCGGCATTGGTCGCTCATCGGTTCCACCGTGCGCGACGAAGCACGGGAAAACAGCGACGTCGACGTGCGGGTTGAATTCGACGGCCCGGCCACCTCCGATCGCTATTTCAGCTTGCAGTTTTATCTGGAAGACCTGTTCGGCTACCCGGTCGATCGGGTCACGAACAAGGCCCTGCGACCGGAACGCCGCCCCTGCATCGAAAGGGAGGCCATCTTCCCGTGAATGGCGCTTCCATGTCAGTGACATGATCGACTTTGCGGCTGACCCCGCCGCATGACCCCGCAAGCCTTCATCGCCAAGTGGCGCGACAACCCGCTGACCGAACGCGCGGGCGCGCAGGCGCATTTTGAAGACCTGTGTGCCCTGTTAGGCGTAGACCCCCCGCGCCAGCCCGGCGAATATCAATATGAGCGCGGCGCAAAAAAATCCGATGGCAGCGATGGCTGGGCCGATGTCTGGAAGCGCGCGCATTTCGGCTGGGAAAACAAGCAGCCGGGACGCGACCTCGACAAGGCCCTCAAGCAGCTCACCGACTACGCCCTCAAACTCGACAACCCGCCGCTGCTGGTGGTGTGCGACCGCATACGCATCATCATCCACACCGCCTTCACCGGCTACCCGGACGAGCCGCGCGAAATCCGCATCGAAGAGCTGACCGACCCCGGCAAACTTCAAATCCTGCGCTGGGTCTTCACCGACCCCGAAAAGCTCCGGCCGGAAAAGTCCACCGCCGCCATCACCGCCGAGGCCGCCGGCCAGTTTTCCAGCCTGGCCAAGGCCATGCGTGCGCGTGGGCTGGACGGCCAGCGCGTCGCGCATTTCCTGGTGCAATGCCTGTTCTGCATGTTTGCCGAAGACGAGGACTTGCTGCCGGAGGGCATCTTTACCAACCTGCTCGACAAAGCCGCGACCGACACGGAACGCGCCGGAAACCGTCTCACCGCGCTGTTCAAGACCATGCAGCAGGGCGGCGATTACGGCGATCACGACCTTGCCTGGTTCAACGGTAGCCTGTTCAGGACCGTAGACATTCCGCCGCTGACCCCCGCCGATCTGGCCGCGCTCCACCACGCCGCCGCCGACATGGACTGGCGCGCCATCGACCCCACCATTTTCGGCACCCTGTTCGAGCGCGGCCTCGACCCCGCCGCCCGCGCCCCGCTGGGCGCGCACTACACCGACACCGGCACCATCGGCAAGCTGATCGAGCCGCTGATTACCGCGCCGCTGCTGGCCGAATGGGAGCGCATCAAACCGGCGATCGGCGCACGGATGGCGAAATCGAAGAACGCTGCACGACAAGGCGCACAAGGACGCGGCGGCGCTGTTCCAGGGCCACATAGCGCATTTGTCCAATTTCCGCGTGCTTGACCCGGCGTGCGGATCGGGGAATTTTCTCTACCTCGCCCTCAAGGCGCTGCGCGATGTCGAGAAGCTGGCCCACGTTGAAGCGCAGGAGATGGGCATTCATGCCGAACTCGCCCTGCAAACCGGGCCGCACAACGTGCTCGGCATCGAAATCAACGAATTCGCCGCCGAACTCGCCCGCGTCACCGTGTGGATAGGCGACATTCAATGGTGCCGCCGCAACGGCTATCCCCACGGCATCAAACCCATCCTCAAGCCCCTGGATGGCATCGAACACCGTGACGCGTTGCTTAACCCGGATGGCTCCGAGGCCGAGTGGCCGCAGGCGGATGTGATTGTGGGCAACCCGCCGTTTCTGGGCGGCAGGAAAATGCGCGGCGAACTCGGCGACGCCTACATCGAGCGCTGCGCAGACGTGTACGCAGACCGCGTCCCCGGCGGCGCCGATCTGGTGACCTACTGGTTCGAGAAAGCCCGCGCGCAGATCGAAGCGGGCAAGGCGCAGCGCGCCGGGCTGGTCGCCACCAACTCGATTCGCGGCGGCGCAATCGCAAGGTGCTGGAACGCATCCTCGCCACCGCACCCATCTTCGAAGCCTGGAGCGACGAACCCTGGATCAACAACGGCGCGGCCGTGCGGGTGTCGCTGGTGTGTTTCGGTGTTCACCCCTCGCCCGCAAGCGGGAGAGGGGCCGGGGGTGAGGGAGCCCTGCTCGACGGCCAGCCGGTTACGGAGATTCACGCCGACCTGACGGCAGGCAATGAGACCAGCGGGGCGCTTGATCTCACGCTGGCCAAACCACTGGCCGAGAATGCTGGGTGTCAGTCTTCAATGGCACTCAAAAGACAGGGCCTTTCGACATTGCCTGGCGAACTAAGCACGGCAATGGCTTACAAGCTGCCGAATCCGAATGGCCGCCCCAATGCGGACGTGCTTCGCCCGCTATTGGAATGGTATCGATGTGACACGCACGGTCACGAGATGCGTGGATTATCGATTTCGGCACGGAAATGACAGAAGCACGATGCGTCGCTATATGAAGCGCCGTTTGCCTATGTGTCAGCACAGGTTAAACCGGAACGCGAGCAACAAACAACCGTGACGCGCTATCGAAACCTATGGTGGCGGCATGGCGAACCTCGACCTGAAATGCGTAGCGCGCTTTATCAGGCTTGCCTCGGTACATCGCCACACCCGATGTTGCCAAACATCGGCATTTTCGTCTGGCTGCCGATTTCCAACGCTGCCAGACAAAATGCTCATCGTCATCGCCCGTTCCGACGACACCACCTTCGGCATCCTGCATTCGCGCTTCCACGAACTCTGGTCGCTGCGCATGGGCACGTCGCTCGGAAGACAACGCCCCCGCTACACCCCCACCACCACCTTCGAGACCTTCCCCTTCCCCGCAGGCCTGACGCCGCGCGACACCTCCCCTCGCCCAGCGGGAGAGGGGCTAGGGGTAAGGGAGGGTGCTGGCATGAATCCAGAGCTTGCTGAGGCGCAGGCATCTCACCCTCACCCCAACCCTCTCCCTGAGGGAGAGGGGGCAAAATTCGAGGGGAGCCAGGCCATCGCCGCCGCCGCGAAGCAGCTCAACGCCCTGCGCGAAGCCTGGCTCAACCCGCCGGAGTGGGTGGACTGGGTGCGCACGCCGGAAGAGGAACAGGCCGGCTTCCCGCTGCGCCCCGTCGCCAAGCCTCGCCCTCTCCCCAACCCTCCCCCGCCTGCGGGAGAGGGAGCAAAGGCTGAGCCCACCCCGACTTACGAAGCCGAGCTGAAAAAGCGCACCCTGACCAAGCTCTACAACGCCCGCCCGGCATGGCTCGCCCACGCCCACCGCGAACTCGACGCCGCCGTCGCCGCCGCCTACGGCTGGACCGACTACACGCCGGAGATGCCCGACGAGGAAATCCTCAAGCGCCTGCTGGCGCTGAATCTGCGCCAAGACCGCGCGTAGCGCGAGCGTCTGGCGGCGTACCCCTTGCGGGTGCTGCAACGCGCCACGCAATAACCGCACCCCACCAAAATCTCAGTGATAACGTTTTTGCGCAACGTGCCAGATTTGCAGGATTTCGACGACGTCGCTACCGACGCGATAGGTGAGCAGGTAATTGCGATGCAGTAGCAGTTCGCGGGTGCCTTCAAGGTCACCGCGCCGTCCGATGAAGGGGTGCGCGGTGAGATGTTCGGCGGTTTGCCTGAAGCCCGCCGCCAGTGCGCGCGCGGCTTGCGGGTTGTCTTGGGCGATGAAATCCAGAATCTGCTGTAAATCGGCGAGCGCGGCACGCGTCCATTTAAGTTTCATACGCTTTGAAGAATTGTTCGACTTCGTCGGCGCTGGCGAACTCGCCCCGGTCGGCGGCGGCGACGGCCTGTTTCAGCGCTTCGATCTGCGGCGTGCGCCAGTCCAGATAATCAGCCAGGGCATCGCTCGCCACGTTGGCCTGGGGGCGGCCAACCAGTTGCGCGTAGTTTTCCAGCCGGGCTTTCAGTTCGGCGGGCAGGCGCACGTTGAACTGCGCGGTGTTCGCCGGGGGCTTGGGATTTGCTGCTCATCGCGGACTCCTTGAGGCGGGATATAGCATGATGCTATCATCTGCGCTATCATTACGCCAAACCGCGCTGCCGGTCAGTCGCCCCGTTTTCCGCCCCCTTGGCATATGCCGCATCGCGGACTAATATAACAATCGTTATAACTTACGGGAGTCTGCGATGCATGCCCTGAAACTTACCCAAATCGGCAATTCGGTCGGCCTGATCCTGCCCAAGGAAGTGCTGGCGCGCCTGAAACTGGAAAAAGGCGACACGGTGTTTGTGACCGAGACGCCGGACGGGGTGGCGATTCGACCCTACGATCCAGCCTTCGAGGAACAAATGGAAGCAGCCCGCTCGATCATGAAAAAACGCCGCGCGATGCTGCACGAGTTGGCGAAGTGAGCGACTGGATCTGGCTCGACCGTGCGGTGCTGATTGCGGCGCACGACGAGCAGTTGGCCGAGCACGGCGGGGCGGAAGGGTTTCGCGACGAAGGGTTGTTCGATTCCGCGTTGGCGCGCCCACTCAATCTGGCCGCTTACGAATCCCCCGATGCCTGCGCGCTGGCTGCGTCGTATGCCGTCGGCCTCGCCAAAAATCATCCGTTCGTGGACGGCAACAAGCGCATCGCGTTCATTGCGATGGAACTTTTTCTCTGGCTGAACGGTTTGGAACTCGTTGTCAGCGATGCCGAATGCGTACTCGTGACGCTTTCGGTCGCAAGCAGCGAATGGGACGAAGCGACGCTTGCCACCTGGCTACGCGAACACACCGCACCCCGCATTTAACCGCTCCCCGCTCACTCCTTACCACTCACTCCTCCCCATGTCCCATCCCTGGCTCAACGCTCTCAAGGTCTACACCCAGCCCGCGCGTCGTCGGCATGCTGTTCCTCGGCTTTTCCGCCGGGCTGCCGCTGCTGCTGGTGCTGGGCACGCTGTCGTTCTGGCTGCGCGAGGCGGGGATCGACCGCACGACGATCGGCTTTCTGAGCTGGATCGGGCTGGCGTATGGCTTCAAGTGGCTGTGGTCGCCGCTGGTGGACCGGATGCCGCTGCCGCTGTTGACGCGGCTGTTGGGGCGGCGGCGTTCGTGGCTGTTGCTGGCGCAGACCGGCATCGTGATCGGGCTGATCGGCATGGCGCTGACCGACCCGGCGCGGGACTTGCAGCGGATGGCGACGTTCGCGGTGATGGTGGCGTTCGCGTCGGCGACGCAGGACATCGCGCTGGACGCCTACCGCATCGAGGCGGTGAAGCTGGAATGGCAGGCGGCGATGGCGGCGACCTACCAGACCGGCTACCGGCTGGCGATGATTCTCGCCTCGGCCGGCGTGCTGTGGATTGCTGCCAGCGTGGATATTTCTGAAGCCACCTACGAACAGACGCCGTGGCAGACGGCGTATCTGGCGATGGCGGCCATGATGGCGGTGGGCATCCTCACCACGCTCATCATCCGCGAACCCGAGGTGCATCCGTCCGCCGCCAGCGTGGCGCTCGAAAACGCGCTGGAAGGCGGGTTGCACGGCGCGGCGCGCTGGTTCGTCGGCGCGGTGGTCAGCCCGTTCGTCGATTTCTTCGCGCGTTACGGCATGCAGGCGCTGGTGCTGCTGGCGCTGATCGCCACCTACCGCATCTCCGACGTGGTGATGGGCATCATGTCCAACCCGTTTTACGTGGACATGGGCTACACCAAGGACGAGGTGGCGACGGTATCCAAGGTGTATGGCGTGATCATGACCATCGCCGGCGCGTGGATCGGCGGCCTGCTGTCGATCCGCTTCGGCACGCAGCGGGTGCTGATGCTGGGCGCGGTACTGTCCGCCGCCACCAACCTGCTGTTCGCCTGGCTGGCCGGGCGCGGGCACGACGTGCAGGCGTTGATCTTCACCGTGTCGGCCGACAATCTTTCCGCCGGCATCGCCAGCGCCGCCTTCGTCGCCTATCTGTCGAGCCTGGTCAACGTGGCCTATTCCGCCACGCAATACGCGCTCTACAGTTCGATCATGCTGCTGTTGCCGAAATTCGTCGCGGGCTTTTCCGGCGTGGCGGTGGACGCGTGGGGCTATGCCGCCTTCTTCAATGCCACCGCGCTCCTCGGCGCGCCGGTGCTGGTTCTGGTGTGGCTGGCGGGGCGGGTCAAGGCCCGTCTGGACAAGGATGAACCGGCGGCATGATTGAATTTTCGCTACTGACCGCGCTGCTTGCCGGTCTGCTCGGCGGCGTGCATTGCGTGGGCATGTGCGGCGGCATTGTCGCGGCGTTTTCGCTGCGCCCCGGCGGCGCGGCGCCCGGCCCCGGGCTGCATCTGGCCTACAACCTCGGGCGGGTGCTGTCCTACACGCTGTTCGGCGCGCTCGCGGGGGCACTCGGCGGCTCGCTCGAAATCGCGAAGTTCCTGCCGGTGCAGACCCTGCTCTATGTGCTGGCGCAGGTGGTGATGATTCTGCTCGGCCTGTATCTGGCCGGGCTGTCGCAGAGCGTGCTGGTGTTCGAACGGGCGGGAAGCGTGCTGTGGCGTGTGGTCAAACCACTGTTCCAGAAGCTGCTGCCGGTGCGATCGGTGCCGCAGGCCGTTGTGGCGGGCATGGCCTGGGGCTGGTTGCCGTGCGGGCTGGTGTATTCGGTGCTGGTGTCGGCGCTGGCGGCAGCCAGCGCCACCTCGGGCGCGGCGCTGATGCTGGCCTTCGGTCTGGGCACGCTGCCCAACCTGTTGGGCATGGGGCTGTTCGCGCGCAGCCTGCAACCGCTCCTGCAGCGGCTTCTCATCCGCCGCATCGCCGGGCTGACCGTGGCCGGCCTCGGCGTATGGAGCCTGGCTGCGCTGGTACTGCGCTACTTGTAGAACTGCTGGTTGAACTGCACTTCGCGTTTGGGCTCGCCTTCGGTCTCGACCGTGGCGGTGAACTTGAGCGTGTCGGGCGGGGCCACACGGAACTCGCCCAGATAATAGATTGCCGTGCCTTCCTTGATCTCGCGCATCGTGATGACGGCCAGTTGCTGGTTGAGATTGGTGACAAAGACGTCGAGTTTGGCGGGTACCGGGGTCGGCATGCCCATCTTGTTTTTCTTCAGCACGGAAATCGTCACCAGGCCGCGCGTCTTGCTGCGCTCGAGCTTGTAGGCGCGCGCCACGTCCGGCAGCAGCTCATTGGTGGTCATCGCATTGTAGTGAACCTCGACGTTGCCGAATTTGTCGGCCTTCTCGGCACTGGCAACGGCGGCAATGGAACACAGGAACAACGCGGCAATCAGGCGCTTCATGATGTCTCCTCTTGTTGTGATCAGGAATGCATTGGCCATTTTTGCCGATACATCATCAAATTAATGCATCGGCCATTTTCGACGATGCAGGGTAAGCAAACGTCCTTTGACTATAGGCGCTGAAACTATTTTTTCACCATGGCCAGCCAGGCAGTCAGGTCATCGATTATCCCGCTCACTGCCTGATTGAAGCCGTCAGCCGCACCCGCCGCGTCGTAGCTTGCGGCCTCCACGCGCCGCTCGAACTGCTTGCGCCCGAGCAGGCTGCGGCTTTTCAGGTCAACCAGTTCGGCGCGCAATACCACCAGCACGCTGCCCGGCGCCGTCTGGGCGTCATGATAAAACTCGGTCAGCTCGGTATCGAGCAGAAGCTCGCCCCGCACGTGCCCGCCTGCCGTGGCAATCGTGGCGAATTCGCCCTGCGCTTCCAGCCGGGCACGCAGCAAATCGCCGAAGCGCTTGCCGGGTCGCTCGGTCCAGCGGGCAAACTGGTAATAGCCACGGGTTCCGGGTGCGCGGCTGAAGGCCAGGTTGTCGGTGTCGTAGAAATGCGTGGCCACCGTATCGAGCACCAGCAGGGTACGCCCGTCGATTGCACTCGCCTTGCCCACAGGCTCCGTCCGGACGTCATCCAGCACATAGCGGGTTGACGCCGGGGTGTCCCTGCCGATGTCCAGATTCACGCAGCCTGCCAGCGCCAGAACCAGCAAGGGAAGGACGCATTTCATGGCAGTTTCTCTCCGGGGCCGAGCTGCTGTTTGCCTGGCCCAAACAGGATCGCCCGCGGATTCGACAAGCGATGTCCGGCAGTGGTCAGCGCATCGGCACCGGTGCGCACATCGCGGCTGACGTTGGTCAACTCCAGCGTGCCGGTCTCCGACAGCTCCTGGATCCGGTTCGAAATCAGCATCGTTTCCTTTTGCAGCCTTTCCATCGTCAGCGTGGCTTCCTTCAGCACCGCCGCGGTATTCTGACCGATGCCCTGGATGCTGTCTTCGGTCCGGGTGGCGGCATGGGTAACGCTGGCCCCGGCAAGGCGGAGTTCGTCCGCGGCATTCCGGATCCCCTGCATGGTGGCATCGAGCCCCTGCTCATGGTTCGCGAGGTGGTCGG
This sequence comes from uncultured beta proteobacterium, assembly GCA_963726485.1. GTDB lineage: Bacteria > Pseudomonadota > Gammaproteobacteria > Burkholderiales > Thiobacillaceae > Thiobacillus. The sequence continues at coordinate 146,031 of CAVSCL010000040.1, forward strand.
AGAGTTCACGCAGATTGGCGAGCGTCCTGCTGATGGCGGCCTGGTTGTCGTCGGACAGCACGGTATTGATGCGGTCCAGCGCCTGCGCGCCGTTCTCGGCCAGCCGGGACAAGGCGGTCGCCACCTTGTCGATCTCGGAACGCCCCTCCTGAATCACCGGATAGCGCTCGCCCTTTGCGGCTTCGGTCAGCATCGGGCTTTTGGTATCGCGGTTGGCGATTTCCACAGCCGCGATTCCGGTCACCAGATTGCGTTTGACATAGGCCTGCGCACTGGTGTGTACCGGAACTCCGGAGTCGATCCTGACGGTCACGCTCACCGCCTCGTCCCCGCCGATGGTGAAGCGATAACCATCGACCACGCCGACCTTGACCCCGCGCATTTTCACCGGGCTGCCGACGGCCAGACCGTCCATGGATTGATGCCTGAAATAAATGGTGTAGGTCTGGTACGCGATGTGATCGGCCGCGCCCGCCAGCCACACCAGCGCCCAGGCAAGCGCGGCCAGCACCAGCAGCACCAGCATGCCCACCAGGGTATAACGGCCTTCGGCTTCCATTTACTCATTCCCTCGTCCGACGCGCGCAGCGAAATAATCCCTGAGCCACGGGTCATCAATGGTTTTCAGTGTCTCGATCGTCCCGTCACCCAGCACTTTTCCGTCGCACAGGACGATGGCACGATCGATAATGGAAAACAGTGTATCCAAGTCATGCGTGACCAGAAAGACCGTCAGGCCCAGGCTGTCGGATAACAGACGGATCAAATGGTCGAATGCACGCCCCGAGATCGGGTCGAGACCGGAAGTCGGTTCGTCCAGAAACAGCAGCTCGGGGTCGAGCGCAAGCGCGCGCGCCAGCGCCACCCGTTTCCTCATGCCGCCGGAAAGCTCGCTCGGGCGTTTGCCTGGCGGCATCCGGCGGCAGGCCGACCAGTGACAGTTTCAGGCGGGCAAGCTTGAGGCATTCCAGCAATGGCAGGGACGTATGCTCGCGCAGCGGCGCCGCGACGTTCTGCTCCACGGTAAGCGAGGAAAACAGCGCGCCGTCCTGGAACAGCACGCCAAACCGTTTGCGCAACGCCTGCATCTGCCACGGCGTGATTTCCCACACGGACTCGCCAAACAGCCTGACACTGCCCGAGGTGGGCTTCAACAGGCCGATGATTTCGCGCAGCAGCACCGATTTGCCCGCACCGCTGCCGCCAATCAGGGCGAGGACCTCCCCCGGCCGGACGTTGAAGCTCACCCCGTCGTGGATTGTCCTGCCTCCCAGCACGGTGACGACTGCATCGAGTTCTATGACCGGAGCCGCTGCCGTCGCCGTCAACTTCAATGCATTGGCCATTTTCGACAATGCATAATCAAATATCCAGATGCACAAAAATAATGGCGAAAACCGCATTGATAAGAATGACGGCCACAATGCTCTGCACCACGGTCGAGGTGGTGTTCTCGCCCACGCTGCGGGCGTCGCGCTCCGCGGCAAACCCCATGCGACAGGCAATCATGCCTATGAACAGGGCAAACACCGGGGCCTTGCCCAGCCCCACCAGCACCGTCTTCAGCTCCAGAATGTTATCCAGGCGGTCAAAAAACATGCGGTATGAAATGTCGAGCTGCTGGCCCGCCACCACCATCCCCCCCAGCAAGCCGGCCACGTCGCCAATGAATACCAGCAAGGGCAGCGCGACAATGAGCGCGATCAGCCGCGGCACCACCAGCACCGAATAGGGCGACAGTCCCAGGGTGGTAATGGCATCGATTTCCTCGGTCACTTTCATGGTGCCGAGTTGCGCCGTCATCGCCGCACCGGAACGGCCGGCAACGAGGATGGCGACAATGACCGGCGACAGTTCGCGGCACACCGCCGCCGCCACGCCGTCGACGACATACAGGTTGGCGCCGTACTTTTGCGCTTCCACGCCCATGAGATAGGCGAACACCACGCCCAGCAGGAAGATCATCGCCGCCGAGATGGGAATGGCATTGACGAACACGGCCTGAACCTGTGCGCCCAGTTCCCGCCAGCGAAAATGGCCAGGTCTGCGCGCCAGCGTCAGCAACTCGAATACCAGACGACCGACAAAGTCGACCAGGCCGGCCAGATTGCGGACCAGCCCCAGCGTGCCGCGTCCGAGCTGTGCCAGCAAACCGTCAGCGCGCGGATTGAACGGGGCCTGCGTGGCGGGGTAGTGCTGCGCGACCAGATTCAGGATCGCCAGATGCTGCGGGCTGAAGTTGCGATATTCCAGCCGTGAGATATCGCCCGCCCGGTGCAGGGTATCGAGCAGTTTCCAGGCGCCGCCCGTATCCAGGGCGGTGATGGCCGCCCCATCCAGAATCCGCACCGGCGCTTCCGCCAGCGGCGGCAGTTCGGGGGTCACCGGGAGCTGAATGACCCAGGGTCCCGCTGCGCACACGCTGGCATCGGCCGCATCGAAGGTCAGGGAAGCGGAAGGCATGCTCAGGTCAACCTAGAAACCGCAGTTGGACGCGCCCGATGGTGCGTCTGGGCGCGTGGCTGCCGCGAAGCGAGGAGGCAGCAGGCCGGGGCCTGCAACGAAGAGTGACAAAAGCAGCCGCGCGACCAGGCGTGCCAGCGGGTGCGTAGCGAACTCACCGTGCCGGTTAACCCGATCTAAGGCGAAAAAGCCAGTGTTCATGCGGAATTCCATAATGTTATTAGCGGTCAACTGCGGTTTCTAGGTTCAATCCCAGCGGGTTGTTCGGGTCGATCCCCGGCATGAAAGGCCGATGGCGCTCGCGATGCGTGACCTGATACACGCACCCGATCCAGTTGCTGATCACGGCTTCCGCCGTGTCATGCCAGGTGTTGTCGAGGCTGGCCGCCACCAGCGCTTCGGGAAATTCGGGCGGTTTTCCTCCCGCTTCAAGCCGGTGCCGATACTCCTCCAGAATGGCCCGTGCATGACGGTCGAAATAATGTGCGGGGAAAGGCGGCCAGGCCGGCAACTTGCCGAGCGTCGCCAGCAGGAGGTCGCGCTTGTATTCCTTTAGCAGCGACACCGTGTCGTATTCCGGGTGCCCCTGAAAAAATACCGTGCGCAAACCATCGCCGCTCACGGCCAGATGCACACCGGCTGCCTCGCTTTCGACCAGCACCTTGACCCCCGCCGCCTCAAACTGGGCGCGCGAGACATCGTTCCATCGCGAATGCGGCACATCGAAACGGGTGTTGACGTCGACCACCAGCGGATGCCGCTTGTCCATCACCCGATGCTCGATAGACTCCCCAGATTTTCTCGCGGCTGCTTCACCCGTCGTCTGGCCGTAACGGAACTGCATCACGGCGTGCGTGGCCAGGCACGAGCACAGGGTCGAGGTGACGTTGTCCCAGGCCCAGTCGATCACCTCGATCAGCGGCTGCCAGAAGAGTTCGTCGGCCAGATCGGGATGGCTGACGTTGGCGCCGGTGATGATGAGCGCATCCAGCCCCTGTCTCGCGTATCGTCGTCGAAGCGATTCATAGAAACGGGCGATGTGCGCGTGCGCCGCTTCGCCGCGCGGCAACGTCGGCAAGGTGAACGGATGCACGTAGAACTGCGCGATCGGGTTGGACTCGCCGACCAGCCGGAAGAACTGCCGCTCGGTCGCCTCCAGCGCCGCGTCCGGCATCATGTTCAGCAGGCCGACGTGCAGTTCGCGGATTTCCTGATTGGCCGCGCGCTCGGTCGACGTGCACCGTGATGCCGTCGCGGCGCAGGCGGTCGAAGGTGGGCAGGGCGTTATGCGCGACCAGCGGCATTCGCTTCTCCCGACCCCTGATCCCTGACCTCGGGTCCCTGGCTCCTGGCCCCTGATTCGTTTCTTGCAATCGCGCTTTCCACCAACGCCAGGAAATCACGCTCGTCGCGCACCTGCGCCACTTCCTGCGAGGTTACGGTATAGCCGTGCGGTTTGGCGATCGCCTCGTAGCGCGGGATGCGCGAATGAAACAGGCGCGGAAACACCCAGCGCGCGAAATCGTCGGGCTCGATCTGCGCCACGATACTCGAGCCCCTTTTCCTGCGAGATATACCGGCAAGACTCTCGGCGAGGAAGGCCGGCCGGAAATACAGCGGCTTGGGGTCGGACTGGGCGCGGCGGATCAGGGTGTCCTCCTCTTCGCGCGTGGTGGTCTGGATGTAGAGAATCAGCGTGTGTTCGGCCAGCAGCTCGATCACGCCGGGCTCATCCAGTTCGCACAGGCTGCCGCCGACATCGTTTACGAAGTGCGGGTAACCGTAGATTTCCTGCCCCTTGCGGATGAAGTCCGGCACGTCGCGCATGGCGGCAATTTCAGCCTCGCGGTACAGCGCCTGCCGCCGCGTAGAATTCGTCGCAGCGACAGCCCGTCCCACTCCGGCCCGCCGAGCTTGCCGACGAACGACAGCACCGGCCCGAGGTCGTGCATCTTGATGTTGTTCTTGATGTTGATCCAGTCGTTGCGCAGCAGATCGCGCAGAAACGGCATCTGCATCGCCTGCTGCTTGATCAGGTCCAGGATCGGCTCGTCCAGATAGCGCGTGCCGATGCGGTAGTCGCCGGAAAAATGAAACCAGTCGTGATTGCGCAGCATGGTGGAGATATGCGTCTTGCCGACGCCGGACATGCCGAGCAGGGTGATGCGCTTGGTTCGGCCAGGCGCGAAAGGAGTCAGGGGTGAATTGCATGCCGATTCATGATGGTTTGTTGAATACTTTACATCCCGCTCCCCAACCCTCCCCCAAGGGGGAGGGCGCGAACGAAATGCCCAAAGCGATTAACGAAGACTACCGAAAAGCCGCGCAATAAAAAAGGGCGCCCTGCAGGGCGCCCCAAACTTCCTTAGGAGAAAGAAGGGAACCACACCATGTGCGCGATCGGCAGTAGGAGAAGGTGAACCACAGTGCCGAGAACAGCAGCACCGCCGAGAACTTCATGCGTTCCGCGAAGGAGCCGACGATCAGGGCCAGGCCGGGGAGCGACATCATGATCACCAGCACGGTGGCGACGATCATCCATGAGGTGTCGCCCTTGTTGGGTGAAGGCGCTGGCGCAGGTGCTGCCGCGGCGGGCGCAAACATCGAGGTCTTGCAATTCGGCGCCCGGAGTGAACCTGACCACGCGCCAGGGGCGATAAACCGACCGCACCTTTGTCGCCACGGTCGGCTGTATGAGTGGCTTTCTTCATTTGTCCCGCTCGGCCAGCCACGTCCGCCATCCGCCGTATTGCGTGATGTCCTTCGCATCGGCCACAGCGATGCCTTCACAGATGAACCCGTTCACGACCGATCCATTGGCCAGTTCCAGCTTGCCGATGCCGAGCGGGGCGGGGATGCCGGCGACGAAGGAGCCGAACTGGCTGGCGGGCATTTCCCAGACTTCGCAGGCGATGGCGGCGCCGCCCTCTTGCATCTGGATGAGTCCGGGACGCTTGCCGTCGGACAGGGCGTAGAAGCGATACTTGGGCGCGGTTTGCGTCGTTGCCACCAGGCGTGCGTTGCGCTCGGTAAGTTGGTGGTTGAGCGGCAGGCCGCTGAGATGGGCGCCGACAACAGCGATACGGACCTGGCCGCTGGGCAGCAGGTTCAGCGTTTCGAGGGCAGGCAGCGCGTGGTCGGTGGCGCCGATCTTGCCGCCGAGCGCCTTCTGCATTCTTGAAGCGAGATGCAGCAGCGGGCCGTCCTGATGCGGCGGCGCGATCAGGGTGACGCCGAACGGCAGGCCGTCTTTCTGGAACCCGGCCGGCACGGCGGTGGCGGCCAGATCCAGCAGGTTCATGAAGTTGGTGTAATAACCGAGGTTGGCGTTGAGGTGGATGGGATCGGCCTGCATCTGCTTCAATTCGATAGATCGTGCCGGCGGTGGGGGTGAGCATCACGTCGATGTCATTCCACACCGCATCGCACTCACGCTTGAGCGCGCGCAGCCTGTAGAGATGGGCGAAGGTGTCGGCGGCGCTGATGGCGCGGCCGCCGGCGATGATTTCGCGCACTGGCGGAAACACCTTCTCGGGCTGCGCGTCGAAGAAGTCACGGATGGCGAGGTAGCGCTCGGCGACCCAGGGGCCGCCATAGAGCAGGCGCGCGGTTTCGAGGAAGGGCGCGAGGTCGACTTCCACCGGCGTGCCGCCGAGCGCCTGCATGCGTTCCACCGCTTCGCCGAACAGGCGCTCTGCTTCGGTATTGCCGAAGAATTGCAGATCCTTTTGCATCGGCACGCCGAAGCGGAAACCGGGCGCGCGGCCGAAGTCGAAGCCGTGCGGCGCCAGCGGGCGCGAGTACTCATCGTCGGCATCGAAACCGGCTGCCACCGCCAGCACGCGCTCGGCATCTTCGGCGGTGAGCGCGAAGATCGACACCGCATCGAGCGAACGGCAGGCGGGCACCACGCCGCGGGTGGACAGCGCGCCGCAGCTCGGCTTGTGGCCGACGAGGTTGTTGAACGCGGCGGGCACGCGCCCGGAGCCGGCGGTGTCGGTGCCGAGCGAGAAACTCGCCAGGCCCAGCGCCACCGCCACCGCCGAACCGGAGCTGGAACCGCCGGAGATGTAATCAGGGTCGAAGGCGTTGCGGCAGGCGCCGTAGGGCGAGCGGGTGCCGTTGAGGCCGGTGGCGAACTGGTCCAGATTGGTCTTGCCGAGCGGGATGGCGCCGGCGTCGATCAGGCGCTGCACGACGGTGGCGTGTCGCTCGGGCATGTAGGCAAACTCGGGACAGCCGGCCGTGGTGGGCAGGCCGGCGAGGTCGATGTTGTCCTTGATGGCGAAGGGGATGCCGTAGAGCGGCAGCCTGGCGATGTCCTGGCCTTCCAGCCTGCAGGTGTAGGCACGCAGTTCATGGGCGTCGAGGCGGCTGATCCAGATGCGGTGGGTGTCTTCGCCGGCCATGCGCGCGAGGAGGTCTTCCACCAGGGCGAGCGGAGTGAGTTCGCCAGACTGATACCGGCGTCGCAGGGTAGCGATGTCGAGTGAGGCGTTCATGATTCCGGGGCTCATTCGCTCACCAGCACCAACAGGTCCTGCCCGGCGCTCACCTGCCCGCCTTCGCGGCAGAACACCTTGTGGATGCGGCCGTCGCAGGGCGCCATCACGGCGAACTCCATCTTCATCGATTCGACGATGACCAGCGGGTCGCCCTGCTTCACCGCGGCGCCCTCTTCCACTTCGCACCTTCCACACGTTGCCGGCGACGTGGCTGGCGATGGCGCGGCCGTTCTCCGGCAGGTCGAGTTCGCTGTCGGTGCGCGGCTTCGGCCACGGTCAGGTCGCTGGCGTATTCGGCCTGGCCGCTCGCGCGCCAGCGCTCGCGCTCGGCTTCGAACGCGGCCTGCTGCTGCGTCTTGAAGGCAGCGATGGATTCGCTGTTGTCGGCAAGGAAGGCGTTGTAGTCGCGCAGGCTGAAGGTGGTTTCCTCGATCTTCAGCTGGTAGCGGCCGAGCGGGAAGTCCTCGCGGATTTTCAGCAGTTCCTGCTTCGCTCACCGGGAAGAAGCGGATCTGGTCGAAGAAGCGCAGCAGCCACGGCTTGCCGTCGGTGAAATCGGCGGTCTGGCGCCAGCGGTTCCACATCTGCAGGGTGCGGCCGACGAACTGGTAGCCGCCGGGGCCTTCCATGCCGTAGACGCACAGATAGGCGCCGCCGATGCCGACGGCATTCTCCGGCGTCCAGGTGCGCGCCGGGTTGTACTTGGTGGTGACCAGGCGATGGCGCGGATCGACCGGCGTGGCCACCGGCGCGCCGAGGTAGACGTCGCCCAGGCCCATCACCAGGTAGCTGGCGTCGAAGACGATGCGCTTCACGTCCTCGATGGATTCGAGGCCGTTGATGCGGCGGATGAACTCGATGTTGCTCGGGCACCAGGGCGCGTCCTTGCGCACCGACTGCATGTATTTCTCGATCGCGAGCCGGGTGGCGGCATCGTCCCAGGACAGCGGCAGGTGCACGATGCGGGTCGGCACCTGCATGTCCTCGATGGCGGGCAGCGCCTTTTCCGCGGCCAGCAACAGGTCCAGCAGTCTGGTCAGCGGCAGCACGCGCGAGTCGTAGTGCACCTGCAGCGAGCGGATGCCGGGCGTGAGGTCGAGGATGCCCGGCACGGCGTCGGCCTGCAGCCGCGTCATCAGCGCATGCACGCGGAAGCGCAGGTTGAGGTCGAGCACCAGCGGGCCGTATTCGATCAGCAGGTACTTGTCGCCGGCACGGCGGTAGACCACCTGCGACCGGGTTCGTCGCGCGTCCGGCGATGCGGTGCAGGACCGGGCTCGGCGAGCGGCTCGCCATCGGCGACGAGCGCGTCGCGCAGCCGGGGCGGCGCAAGCGTGGCGATGGCGCGCGTCCTGCTGCCGCTTCCATGCGCTCGGCCTGCTCCGGCGTCAGACGGCGTGAAGCGCACGCGTGTCGCCGGGCCGCAGCTGGCCCATCTTCCACAGCTCGGCCTGCACGATGGTCGCCGGGCAGACGAAGCCGCCGAGGCTGGGGCCGTCCGGCCCGAGGATCACCGGCATGTCGCCGGTGAAGTCGACCGCGCCGATGGCGTAGGCATTGTCGTGGATGTTGGACGGATGCAGGCCGGCCTCGCCGCCGTCCTTGCGCGCCCACTGCGGGCTGCGGGCCGATCAGGCGCACGCCGGTGCGGCTGGAGTTGTAGTGCACCTCCCAGTCGGTGGCGAAGAACATGTCGATGTCGGCGTCGGTGAAGAAATCCGGCGCGCCGTGCGGACCATAGAGCACGCCGATTTCCCAGGCGTGGCTGTAGGCGGGAACCAGCGCGGCGGGCAGCGCCTTGCCGATGTTCGAGGCTTCCGCTGCCGTGAGGTGCAGCACGTCGCCGACCCGCAGGGTGCGCCCGGCGTGGCCGCCGAACTGGCCGAGGGTGAAGGTGGCCTTGCTGCCGAGGTAGTCCGGCACGTCGAAGCCGCCGCGCACCGCAAGGTAGGCGCGGCAGCCGGCGTCCTTGATCGCCGCCGAGTTTCAGCAGCGAGCCGGCCTTGACCGCATGCGCGGCCCAGTTGGCGAGCGGCTGCCCGTCCAGTTCGGCACCCATGTCGGCGCCGGCGAGCGCGATCACCGCGTCGCAGTTGAAGCGCAGCGTCGGGCCGGCGACGGTGAGTTCCAGCCCGGCCGCGCCTTCCGCATTGCCGGCAAGGCGGTTGGCGAGGCGCAGGGCCAGCGCATCCATCGGTCCCGACGGCGGCACGCCGACGTCCCAGTAGCCGAGTGCGGCCCGGCCAGTCCTGGATGCTGCTCTGCACGCCGGGCTCGATGACGTCGAGGGTCGTGCGGGCGGTAGTGGAAGGCATTGAGATAGCGCGTGGTCTGGCGTCCTTCCATGAACACCGCGTCGCGCACGATCTGGGCGCAGGTAGCCGAGGTTGGTCTCGATGCCGGCGACGCGGGTGTGCGGCCAGCACCTGCTGCATTTTGCTCAGCGCCTCGGCGCGGTCGCGGCCCTTGACGATGATCTTCGCCACCATCGGGTCGTAGAAAGGCGGCACCTCGCTGCCGCGCTCGACCCAGGTTTCGACGCGCGCATCCGCCGGGAAACACGACCTCGGTCAGCACGCCGGCGGCAGGCTGGAAATCCTTGCCCGGGTCTTCGGCGTAGAGGCGCACCTGCATCGATGCGCCTCTTGGATCCGACCTTGAATCCGGCGAGATCGAGTTCTCCCGCGGCCTCGCGCACCATCCACTCGACCAGGTCGACGCCGGTGACCTCCTCGGTGACGCCGTGCTCGACCTGCAGGCGGGTGTTCACTTCGAGGAAGTAGAACTCGCCGCTCAGAGCGTCGTAGACGAACTCGACGGTGCCGGCGGAGCGGTAGCCGACCGCTTCGCCGAGGCGCACCGCGGTGGCCAGCAGGCTGCGCGCGCTGCGACGTCGGTGAGGCCGGGCGCCGGGGTTTCCTCGATCACTTTCTGATTGCGCCGCTGCACCGAGCAATCGCGCTCGCCCAGCGCGACGACATGGCCGCGGCCGTCGCCGAAGATCTGCACTTCGATGTGGCGCGCGTGCTCGACGTACTTCTCCAGAAATATGCCGGCCTCCTTGAAGTTGGCGCGCGCCAGCCGCTCCACCGACTGGAAGGCTTCCACCAGCTCGTCCGCGCTCCAGATCAGGCGCATGCCGATGCCGCCGCCGCCGGCGGTGCTCTTCAGCATCACCGGGTAGCCGATGCGCGCCGCTTCGGCCTGCGCGTGGCCGGCGTCGGCCAGCAGGCCGGAGCCCGGCAGCAGCGGCACCTTGTTGTGCTCGGCCAGATCGCGCGCGGTGTGCTTGAGGCCGAAGGCGCGCATCTGCTCCGGGCTCGGGCCGATGAAGGCGATGCCGGCGGCCGCGCAGTCCTCGGCGAAGTCGGGGTTCTCGGAGAGGAAGCCGTAGCCGGGATGGATGGCCTGGGCGCCGGTGGCTTTGGCCGCTTCGAGGATCTTCTCGGCGCGCAGGTAGCTCTGCGCCGCCGGCGCCGGACCGATGCTCCACGGCCTCGTCGGCGAGACGCACATGCAGCGAATGGCGGTCCGCCTCGGAATAGACCGCGACCGATTTCACCCCCATCGCGCGCAGGGTGCGGATGATGCGGCAGGCGATGGCGCCGCGGTTGGCGATCAGGACTTTATTGAACATGGCTCACCTGGTACGGGTCGTCCCGCATCTTTGATATTGCCGGCATGGGTCGTCCCAGGCCGGGTTTATTGCGGGTTCCAGAGCAGGAACCGGGCCGGTGTCGGATTGTAGGCGTTGCACGGGTTGTTGAGCTGCGGGCAGTTGGAGACCAGCATCCACAGATTCATCTCGGCGCGCAGTTCGACGTACTTGCCGGGCGCCGAGACGCCGTCGGCGAAGGTCAGCTCGCCCGATTCGGTCACCGGCACGTTCATGAAGAAGTTGATGTTGGGCACCAGATCGCGCTTGCCCAGGCCGATGTCGGCATGCTGCAACGCGGTCAGGTAATTGTCGCGGCAACTGTGCATGAACTTCTTCTGCAACGCATAGCGCACGGTGTTGCTCTCGGCCGCGCAGGCGCCGCCCAGGGTGTCGTGGCGGCCGCAGGTGTCGGCGACGATGGTGAGCATGGGATTGCCGTCGTCGCTGTACAGCACCGAGCCCGTGGTCAGGTAGATGCCGCCCTGGCGCAGCAGGGTTTCGGTGGCGCTGTAGTGCTCGGCGCCGTCGTCACGGTTGTAGAAGATCACGTCGACGGCCTGGTTGCCTTCGAGGTCGACGATGCGCAGGGTCTGGCCCTTGTCGATCGCCAGCAGGTAGGGTTCGCCGGCGGGCAGGGTGTGGTCGAGCACGGCAGCCTCGGGGGCCAGCGTGCTTTCCTGGATGCGTATGGCAGTCGCGGTCATGGCCATGTTCCTCAGGTCAGGTAGAGCATGTCGGTATTGTGCAGGGCACGGGCGTTCTCCGGGCGGAAACGGCGGCAGTAGTCGTCCGCCTCTGCCGGACCGGAGCGCCAAACGGCCAGGCCGACCTTGTTGGCGGGATAGATGGGCGCAGGGTTGAGCGGATGCGGCGCAGTGGAAAAAGCGACCAGCACGTCCATGTCCAGACGCAGGTCGACATAATCACCGGCCTGGGCATGGTCGGGCACGTAGCGGAAGCGGCCTTCCTCATCGACCGTCACCTTGCTGAAGAAATTCACCGGCGCCACCAGATCGCGCTTGGCCAGTCCATACTTGCCGATCTCGATCAGCAGGCCGTCGCGGCCGGAGCGGGCCATGCCGTTGCGGTATTCCTGATAGGCGTGGCTGCCATACTTTTCGTGCATCAAGCGGTTGTCCAGCAGCAGACCAAGCGGGTCGTGCCAGCCCAGGCTGTCGGCGGTGATCGAGGCCATGGCCCGGCCCATGTCGCTCATCAGCACGTGGCCGCGGGTGTAGTGGGCGGTGTGCTGGGCCTTGAGCGAATCGGGCATGTTGTAGCGTTCCAGCTTCTCCTGGGCCGAGTAGAGCAGCAGCGACAGGTTGGCGCCGGCATCCAGCGCGGTGATGCGCAGCGTGGTGCCGCGCGGCAGTCGGTAGGACCAGTGGCCGCCGCCGGGCACAAGCTCGGAGAACAGTACCTTGTCGGCGGGCAGGTCGGGCGCAAAGCGACGCCAGTGCTCGGGGGCGTCGACCGGTGCGGAGGCCGGTGGGTTGTCGACGGCGAGTTCAGGATGTTCCATTGTGCTTCCTTTCAGTCGGCGGCCGGCGCGTGCAGGGGCGGGATGACCGCCGCCAGCAGTTGCAGACGGCCGGTGATGACGCCGCGCTGGGCGAGCATTTCGTCGGCGATGGCCTGCAGCCGGGCGGCCGGTCCCTGCACCAGGATCACTTCCAGCATCTGGTCTTCGGTCAGGTGCACGTGCAGCGAGCTGATGACCTCGGCGATGTTCTGGTACTGGATATCGGCCAGCTTGCCATGCAGGCCGCGCGTGGCCCGGTTATAGAGTAGCGTGAGGGTGCCGGCCATGACCTCGTTTCCAAGCGATGCGCTTGTGTTCGGCCAGCTGAAAATTGACCATCTCGCCGATCGCCTGAGAACGGCTGCCGTAGCCCCGACTCTCGACCATTGAATCCAGTTCTGCCAGCAGGTCGGGGGGCAGCGAGACGCTGATCCGGCTGACCAGTGTGGAGATCTTTTCCTCTTTCGTCGTCATGTTCGCACCTGTGAGGGGATCAGAACATATAGCTGTAGCGTTCGACTTCCCACTTGCTCACGGAGAGGTGGTAGGCCTCCCATTCCTCGCTCTTGTAGCGAATGAACTCGTCGCGCAGTTCGCTTGCCCAGGGTGGCCTCGACCAGCGGGTCGGCGGCGAAGGCGGCGACCGCCTCCTGCAGGGTCTGCGGCAGGAACTCGATGCCGCGGTCACGCCGTTCCGCTTCGCCGATGGCGTACAGATTGTCCTCGTTGGGGTTGCCCGGGTCGAGCCCCTCGCGGATGCCTTCCAGACCGGCGGCCAGCGCCAGCGTGGCGGCCAGGTAGGGATTGACCGCGCCGTCGGCGTTGCGCGATTCGCAGCGGCCGCCGCCGGCCGGGATGCGCACCGAGTTGGTGCGGTTGTTGGAGCCCCAGGAGTTGAACACCGGCGCCCACGAGAAATAGCTCATGGCACCGCGCCGCACCAGGCGCTTGTAGCTGTTCACCGTCGGCGCGAACACGGCGCACAGGGCGCGGCCGTGCTTGAGGATGCCGGCGATGAAGCTGTAGCCGAGCGGGGTCAGGCCGATGCCGCGCGGGTCGTCTTCGGGCGCGCAGGCGAACAGGTTCCTGCCTGTTTCCAGGTCGTAGATCGACATGTTGAAGTGGGCGCCGTTGCCGGTCTTGTCGGCGAAGGGCTTGGGCATCATCGTGGCGAGCAGTCCTTCTTCCTTGGCGTAGTGCTTGGCCATGAAGCGGAAGAAGGTCAGCCGGTCGCAGGTGGTCAGCGCGTCGGCGTAGTTGAAGTCGAACTCGAACTGGCCGTTGGCATCCTCGTGGTCGAAGGAATACAGGTCCCAGCCGAGGTCGTTGATGGACGTGGCCACCTTGTCCAGCCAGGAGAAGTTGTCGACGAAGCCGCGCACGTCGTAGCAGGGCTTGGTCAGCTTGTCGTCGGCATCGGGCACCGACAGGCTGCCGTCCTCGTTCTGCCTGAGCAGGAAGATCTCGCACTCGATGCCCAGGTTCATGCCGTAGCCCAGCTTGGCCGCTTCGGCCAGCTGGTTCTTCAGCGCGACCCGGGTGTTCAGGGCATAGGGCTTGCCCTGGAAATGGTTGTCCGCCGGAATCCAGGCAATCTTCGGTTCCCAGGGCAACTGGATGGCACGGTCGAGGTCCGGCACCGAGGTCAGCTCGTCGTCGTTCGGTGCCTGGCCGAGGCCGTCCAGGGCGTAGCCGGTGTAGCGCTCGGAACCCTTGGCCATGTGGCCGAGGTGGGCGATCGGCACGACCTTGGCCTTGGGCACGCCGTGGATGTCGACATAGGCGCCGATGCAGTATTTCACGCCTTTGTCGATCAGCTCGCGTTGCAATTTGGCCGTCGCTTCGGCCGACGGGTGGGCGCTGGTGTTCTGCTTTTCCAGCATGGCAGTGTCGTCGATCGTATTCATGATGCTTCCTTGTCTATCGGGTTGTGGCGGCGGGGACGGCGTCCCCGAAATAGGAGTGGTCCAGCGGCGGCGTTTCGACGCTGCCCTTGCGAACCAGTGCGGCGAGGTCGTCCACCAGCCAGTCGAACCAGCGCTGGCCTTTCTCCGCACTGGCCAGGCTGGGCGTGCCGGTGACGCCGTTCAGGCTGGTGCGGTTGACCGGGTGGGCGAAGACGCAGCCGCAGGTGCGGTCCGGGTCGTCCGCATCAGGCAGCTTGTCCGGACGCACGCCCGCGGGGGCGATGGCCAGCATGATCGAGGTCTCGGCGTCGTTGGCATGCCAGTCGGCGGCGTCGGCGAAATGGAACTGGCGCACCCGTTCGCTGAGCGTCGCGGTATTGATCACCGCGACCATCAGGTCGTCGTGCTCGGCGCGCAGCATCTCCAGGGCGCAGCGCAGCGGCGCGGCGTTGGTGACGTGCGCATTGACGATGAACAGGCGGCGGACGCCGCTGTGATAGGCCCAGTCGCCGATTTCCTTGACCAGCTGGATCAGCGTGACCGGCTGCAGGGCAAGCGTGCCCGGCCAGCGCCGGCTGTGGCCGAGCGAGCAGCCGTAGGGCAGCGTGGGCAGCATCGGCACGCCGGTCTGCGCGGCGACGGCGGCGCAAAGCTGCTCGGCGATCACGAAGTCGACGCCGCAACCGAGATGCGGGCCGTGCTGCTCGGTGGCGCCCACCGGCAGGATGGCGGCCTGGCCGCAGCGGGCCAGCACGTCGGGAATTTCGGACCAGGTAAGATCAGACCAGCGCATGTAGGATCTACTCGACGTTGTCAGTCACGTTGGTCATCCGGATCAGATGCGGCTGCACCGCCTGCTCGTCCTCCGGCTCGGGTTCCGGCGCGGGATGGATCAGCTCCTCCAGGCGCGCCTTGGTGGCCCGAAATTCCGGCGTGTTGAACTGGCCCGGCGAGCGCGGACGCGGCACCGGCACCTCGATCACTTCCTGCACTTCGCCGGGATGCGCCTTGAGCACCAGGATGCGGTCGGCCAGGTAGATCGCCTCGTCGAGATCGTGGGTGATGAACAGCACCGTGATGTCGATGTTTTTCCAGATGTCGATCAGGTGCGACTGCATCTTCGACGCGGGTCTGCGCGTCGAGCGCGCCGAAAGGCTCGTCCATCAGCAGGATGCGCGGCTGGTTGACCAGGGCGCGGGCGATGGCGACGCGCTGGCGCATGCCGCCGGAGAGCTGGTGCGGATAGGCGTCGGCGAACTTTTCCAGGCCGACCAGATCCAGCCACAGCAGGGCGTCGCGCTCGGCCTCATCGCTGCCGCGGCCGTTCATTTGCGGTCCGAACATCACGTTCTTTTTCACCGTGAGCCAGGGAAACAGGGAATAGCCCTGGAACACCATGCCGCGGTCCTGCCCCGGCCCGGTGACCGGCTTGCCGTCGAGCAGCACGTCGCCGGAGGTGTGGCTTTCCAGACCGGCGAGGATGCGGATCAGGGTCGACTTGCCGCAACCGGACGGGCCGATGACGCAGACGAATTCGCGGCGGCGGACGCTGAAGTCGATGTCGCGCAGGGCCTCGACCTCGCCCTGCGGCGAGCGGAAGCGCTTGCCAAGGTCGCGCACTTCGAGGATGGTTTCACGCTGCTTGATCCGGTCGAAGCGCGCCTTCACGGCCTCCGACTGGTCCAGATAGCTGGGCAGGTCGTTCGCGTTCATGGCGTGTTTCCTCAACGGCGATCCTGGGTGCGATCCCAGGGAAACAGCCGGCGGCCGAGCCCGCGCCAGGAGCAGGTCGGTGCCGAAGCCGATGATGCCGATGATCATGATGGCGGCGTAGACGTTGTCGAAATGCTGGTAGCGCGCCTGCTGGGTGATGAACCAGGTGATGCCGGAACTGGTGCCGATCAGCTCGGCCACGATCAGGTAGGTCCAGGCCCAGCCGAGCAGGATGCGCTGGTCGCGGTACAGATCGGGCAGGATGCCGGGCACCACCACCTTGCTGAGCAGCCGGATATCGCGCGTGCCCAGGGTCCGGGCAGCCTCGATGATGGTGACCTCCAGCTTGCGCGTCGTGTTGGCGATGATCAGCACCTGCTGGAACAGGGTGCCGATGACGATGATGGCGATCTTGGGTCCGTCGTAGATGCCGAGGATGGCCACCGCCAGGGCGCCGAAGGCCGGTGCCGGCAGGTAGCGAAAGAATTCGATGAACGGCTCGCTCAACCGTCCCATCAGGGTATAGGTGCCGGACAGGATGCCCAGCGGTACGCCGATGATCGACGAAATCAGGAAGCCCCAGAAAATGATCTGGATGCTGTGCCAGAGGCTGGCCGGCATCGAGGGCACATCCTTCTGCGTCGGCGGATTGACGAAGCCGTTGTAAAAGGCCTTCGCCACCTGATGCGGCGCAGGCAGGTAGATCGGGTTGGCAGACTTGCCGGTGGGAATGGCGAGGTGTTCGCGCTCCATGTTGGCGACTTCATCGGCGAACATGGCTTTGTCGACCAGCATGTCGACCTGGAAATAGTCCACGCCGCCGGGATCGGTGACGTGCACCTTGGGATGCCAGACGAACGGCACGTAGCTGACCAGACACCAGACCAGCAGCGGCAGCAGAAACGAGCCGAGTCCCAATAGCGTGCGTTTGCGTGTGTCGATATCCACGCTGCCCAGCCATTTGGAAGTCATGTCCGTTTCCGCTCCGCAATCCGGGCTTACTTGGCGTTGGTGAAGGACGGATCGAGGTAGCTGTCGAGGTCCTGGTGCGTCTTGTAGACCCCGTTTGCCACGTTGAAGTCGTCAGCCATCTTGGAAGAGCCATAGAGCGACGAGAAGCCCGTGCCCTTGACGTAGATCTTCTTGCCGTCGTCCAGGCTCAGCAGCTTGGTTCCCTTGAGCAGCGGCAGATAGACTTGCGGCGTGACGCCGACCCGTGCGGCCATGATCTTCACCGCGTCAGGCTGGGTCTTGGGGTCGTTGATGTATTTCACGACGTGATCCCAGACCTTCAATACCTTCAGCCATTCGGCCTTGTGCTGCTTGGCGCTGGCCGGGTTGACCGCCAGAACGTCGTAGATCAGGCCCGGCTCGTCGGCGGAGGTATAAACCGGGCGCGAGCCTGGCAGCGACTTCATGGCCTGGCCGGAGATCGGTTGCCAGGCGCCGATTGCCGAGACGTCACCCGAAGCGAGCACCTGCGGCATCTCGTTGGTCTTGGCGTTGACCAGGGTGACTTCCGATTCCTTCATCCCGGCCTTTTTGAGGCCATTCAGCAGCAGCAGGTGTTCGACCAGGCCGACCTCCACCGCCACCTTCTTGCCCTTGAGATCCTTCAGCGACTTGATGCCCGGCTTGGCGACGATCATGTCGTTGCCGTTGGAATAGTCGGTCAGCATGATCATGACGCTCTTGCCGCCCGCCGCGCCGGTCACCAGGGCGTCGCCGTTGGTCATGGTCACGGCGTCGATCTTGCCGGCCGAGAAGGCATCCATGGACGCGGAGTAGTCGAACCACTCGAAATCGACCGCGACGCCGGCTTCCTTGAACCAGCCCTTGTCGATGGCGACCTGCCAGGCGACCCAGCCCGGCCAGTCGCTGTAACCGATCTTGAGGGGTTGGGCTGCATGAGCCGATATGGCTACGGCCGCGGCGGCGGGGATCACCAGCCGGGCGAACAGAGTCTTCAGGGTGCTTCTGATGTGCTTCACATTCATGGTGGGCTCCTAAAAATGGTATTACCAAAGTGAATATTCGTAATATTCACTAGGCAATAAGCAACCCCCGTGCCACAGTCAAACAATCTCCATATCACCATGAATACAAAGCAATAACAGAAATTTCATGCCTATTCTTCCGGCATGAATACAGCATTCTTTTAGTGCAACATTGCACCGTTTTGGTGTTGACAAACAGAGACTTGACGAGGTCAGCCTGGCCTTGAAAGGGGTCGTTCTCAGTCCGGATGACTTTGCACAGTCTGGCTATATAGACACTGCGAGTGGGCGCTTTGGAGATTCAGTTAGGCTCGCTATCTATATGGCCTTCACCGGGTACGGAGTACGCAGTCAAAGGTTCGTCACCTGGCTCCAATCGTTGCAGAGCGCCCAATAAAAAAGGGCGCCCTGCAGGGCGCCCCAAACTTCCTTAGGAGAAAGAAGGGAATTACATATTGTAGGCACGCTCGCCGTGGGAGGCGACATCCAGACCTTCGCGCTCTTCCTCTTCGGAGACGCGCAGACCGATGGTCAGGTCGACGACCTTGTAGCAGATGAAGGCCACCACGCCGACCAGACGATGGCGGTGCCGACGGCCTGCGGCCTGGATGATGAACTGATCCATCATGTTGGTGTCGATCGAGGATGTTGTTGACGTAGTCGATGATGCCGGTGCCGCCCATGCTTCCAGGTGTTGAACACACCGGTCAGCAGGGCGCCGAGGATGCCGCCGACGCCATGCACGCCGAACACGTCGAGCGCGTCATCCGCGCCGAGCAGCTTCTTCAGGCCGGACACGCCCCACAGGCAGACCACGCCGGCCAGCAGACCGATCAGCAGGGCGCCGCCCACACCGACCCAGCCGCAGGCCGGGGTGATGGCGACCAGACCGGCCACCGCGCCCGACGCGGCACCCAGCATGGAGGGCTTGCCCTTGAGCAGCCACTCGGCGAAGGTCCAGGACAGGGCCGCGGCGGCGGTCGCGTTCAGGGTGTTGACGAAGGCCAGGGTGGCGGTGCCGCCTGCTTCCAGCGCCGAACCCGCGTTGAAGCCGAACCAGCCCACCCACAGCAGCGAAGCACCGATCATGGTCATGGTCAGGCTGTGCGGGGTGAAGGATTCCTTGCCGAAGCCGATGCGCTTGCCGATGACGATGGCGCCCACCAGGCCGGCGACACCGGCGTTGATGTGCACCACGGTACCGCCGGCGAAGTCCAGCGCGCCCTTCTGGAACAACCAGCCGGCCTTGGCCGTTTCGGTAGCCAGGGTGGCGGCGTCCTTGATCGCGTCGGGGCCGGTCCAGAACCACACCATGTGCGCGATCGGCAGGTAGGAGAAGGTGAACCACAGTGCCGAGAACAGCAGCACCGCCGAGAACTTCATGCGTTCCGCGAAAGCGCCGACGATCAGGGCTACGGTGATCGCCGCGAAGGTGGCCTGGAAGACCACGAACACGAACTCGGGGATCACCACGCCCTTGCTGAAGGTGGCGGCGTTGGCGACGCTGCCGTCGGTCGGGTTGAAGATGCCCTTGAGAAACAGCCGATCGAAGCCACCGATGAAGGACTCAGAACGCCACTACCCTCGGTGAACGCCAGCGAGTAGCCGTAGACCGCCCACAGCACGGTGATCAGCGAGAAGATCGCGAACACCTGCATCAGCACCGACAGCATGTTCTTGCTGCGCACCAGACCGCCGTAGAACAGGGCCAGGCCGGGGATGCGACATCATGATCACCAGCACGGTGGCAACGATCATCCATGAGGTGTCGCCCTTGTTGGGTGAAGGCGCTGGCGCAGGTGCGGCCGCGGCAGGCGCGGCGCAGCTTCTGCGGGTGCCGCCGCTGCTGCGGGTTCAGCGACAGCAGGCGCAGCGGCTTCTGTCGCAGCGGCTTCTGCCGCAGGGGCCGCGGCAGGCGCGTCTTCAGCCAGCGTCAAACCGGGGGACAACAGGGCCAGCATCAGGCCCAACGAGGCAAGTAGTTTCTTCATCATCATTCTCCTCACAGAGCCTCGGGCCCGGATTCGCCGGTGCGGATGCGCACGACCTGTTCCAGGTTGAACACAAAAATCTTGCCGTCGCCGATCTTGCCGGTATTGGCCGCTTTCTCGATGGCTTCGATCACGCGCTCCAGCAACTCGGCCTTGATGGCCACTTCAATCTTCACCTTGGGCAGAAAATCGACCACATACTCCGCGCCGCGATACAGCTCGGTGTGGCCTTTTTGCCGTCCAAATCCTTTTACTTCCGTAACCGTCAGGCCGGTGACGCCGATGGCGGACAACGCCTCGCGCACTTCGTCCAGCTTGAACGGCTTGATGATTGCCGTTACGAATTTCATAACCATCTCCTGATCAATGTGTGTTCATCTGGCCTCATCCCCTCTCCCGGGAACGGGAGAGGATCAAATCAATGAGGTTTGCTTAGAAGGTCTTGCCGAAAGAGATGAACCAGTTGGCGTCTGCCACCTTCTCGCCATCCCAGGTGTAGGCAGCTTTCTCTGCGTTGGTATCGGTATACGCCGCGGTAAAGACGCCAAAGCCGATATCCCAGGTCACACCGAGTTTCCAGTCGGTGTAGGTAGCGGGGTCATTGTCCTTGACGGACTGATAACCGACGTGGCCCAGAACGCCCCAACCGTCCTTGATCGGGTAGCTGGCATTCAGCTCGATGTAGTAGCTGCCATCCGTATCCCCTGAGGGATTAGATTCCGTGCCCCAACCGAACAAGTGATTGGACACGGCATAACTGTACTTCGCACTCAGGAATTTCCAGCTACCACCAATATACAATTCAGTGGTATTCGGATCGTTTGCAGCCGTACCATCGCCGGGGTAGTAATAGGTGATCACGCCGAGGTCGTAGCCGAAATCTTCGCCCACTTTTCCTTTGTAGCCACCATAAAAGTCGATCTCCATGCTGTTGTTGTCTTCGAACTTGGGTATACCCGTCGACACCCAGCCGACGTTCGAAGCCCAGGTTCCCAAATAGAAACCGCTGGCGTGGCTATAGTCGAAGCCGCCCTGGATGGCCGGTTGGTTCTGGGTCTGGGACACCCCACGGAAAATGTAATCGGAAGTCAGCGAGACGTTGGCGCTGAATGTATGCGGGGATGCAGGCGCATCCTCAGCCAGTGCCAGGGTGGGAACGCCTACCAAACCACTCAGAACCAGAACGTGAACAAGTTTTTTCATGAAATTTCTCCGGAAGTGAAATCGCGCAAAATCGCACTGAAACATGGAGCACAAGCCATGCCAGCGTTTTTTACTATTAATAACAACTAGTTAAGATACCCAACGCACCAGACATGGCATCGGATGCACTTTAATGGTGCGCTGCAAGGTAATCATGCACAGTGTTTGTGCTGCGCGCCTGCGTGGGCCGCTTGCTACACTCTCGTCTCTAACTGGAGGCCGTCCATGAACCCGAATCCGAAATTTCCCAATCCCGCTTTCATCAGTGATCTCGTCAACAAGATGGGCGAGGTGTTGAAGCAGTCCCCCGCCAAGGACATCGAGCAGAATCTCCGGGCCGGCGTGACGTCGATGCTGGGCAAGCTGGACATGGTGAGCCGCGAGGAATTCGACGTACAGACCGAGGTGCTGGTGCGCACCCGCGAGAAACTCGCGCAGCTGGAAGCGCGGCTGACCGAACTAGAAAAGCAGCAACGCGAAGAAGAGTAAGTGGCCGTCGCCGTCGTCAAAAGCCGGGCATTGAACGGCATGGATGCGCCCGAAGTGGTGGTGGAAGCGCATCTGGCCAACGGCCTGCCGGCATTCACCCTGGTGGGTCTGCCCGAGACCGAAGTGAAGGAAGCGCGCGACCGGGTACGGGCCGCGATCCAGAATGCGCGCTACGAATTTCCGGCGCGGCGCATCACGGTCAATCTTGCGCCGGCCGATCTGCCCAAGGAGTCCGGGCGCTTTGACCTGCCCATCGCGCTGGCGATCCTCGCTGCATCCGGGCAGATTCCCGCCGACAAATTCGGGCATGCCGAATTCGCAGGCGAGCTGGCGCTGACCGGCGAATTGCGCCCGGTGCGCGGCGCGCTCGCCATGGCCCTGGCCACCCGCGCGGGGCAACGCCAACTGATCCTGCCCGCGGCCTCGGCCGAAGAGGCTGCGCTGGCGCAAGGCGCAACGGTATTCGCCGCCAGCAGCCTGCTGCAAGTCTGCGCCTGGCTGAGCGGGCAAGCTGCGCTCCCCGTTCCAGCCACGGCAGCCGTGTCAGCCGTTCCGGACTACCCGGATTTCTCTGAAGTCAAAGGCCAGGCGGCGGTGAAGCGCGCGCTCGAAGTCGCGGCGGCGGGCGGCCACTCGGTACTGATGAGCGGCCCGCCGGGTACCGGCAAGTCCATGCTGGCGGCGCGCTTCCCCGGCATTCTTCCCGAAATGAACGAAGACGAGGCGCTGGAAACCGCCGCAGTGCAATCGCTCAATGGCGGTTTTCGTAGCGAAAACTGGAAACGCCGCCCCTACCGTAGTCCCCATCACACTGCGTCGGCCGTGGCGCTGGTCGGCGGCGGCGGCAATCCGCGGCCAGGCGAAATTTCGCTGGCGCATCACGGCGTGCTGTTTCTGGATGAATTGCCGGAGTTTTCACGGCAAGTGCTGGAAGTGCTGCGCGAGCCGCTGGAAACAGGCCATATCACCATTTCGCGCGCCGCCCGCCAGGCCGACTTCCCTGCCCGCTTCCAGCTCGTCGCGGCGATGAATCCCTGCCCCTGCGGCTATCTCGGCCACCGCAACAACACGTGCCGCTGCACGCCGGATCAGGTTGCACGCTACCGCGCCCGGATCTCCGGGCCTCTGCTCGACCGCATCGACATCCAGATCGAAGTGCCCGCGCTGTCCGAAGCCGATCTGACCCAGGCCGGTTCGGGTGAGGCGAGTGCCGCCATCCGCGCCCGCGTACAAGCCGCACGCGAGGTGCAGATGGCGCGCCAGGGCAAGTCCAACGCCGCGCTCGGCACCAAGGAAATCGATCGGCATTGCGCCGCCGACAACAACGGCGAGGCCCTGCTGAAACAAGCCATCGCCCGCCTCAATCTTTCCGCCCGCGCCTATCACCGCGTGCTCAAACTTGCCCGCAGCATTGCCGATCTCGCGGGCAGTGCCAACGTGACCGCATCCCACATCGCTGAAGCCATTCAATTCCGCCGTTTGTCTGCCTGACATGAGTTTCAGCCCAAGCCATGCGACGCCCGCCAAATCCTCCCTGCCGGGCAAACTGGCGCAAGTGACAAAGGATGAAAAACAAAGCCTAAGGCGGCCTCCCTATAACTTTGGTGATATTCACTTAGTCAATCCTTGTTCTATGGTGGTAGCTGCACTGCGGAATGCGGCCAGAATGCACCGGTCATTTTGGCGATGCATCCACTGAGAGCGCGCATCGGCCATTTTCGACTATGCATTTTTTGAAGAAACCGGGGAGCCAACACCTTGAAAACCCGCAATCACCGTCTGCTTGATCACGACGGCCGCGACTCGACATTGATCGCCGGTCCCGACATCGGCGGCATCATCCAGGCGCAATACCTCATTCTTCATTACGCCGCTGGCAATACCGTCGGACGGAACCGTCACAACGTCGGCATCGAGATCGGCAACGCCGGGCAGTTGATCCGCGGCGGCGGAAAGTGGCTATCGCCGCTTACCCGCCGCAGCGACACGCAACACGATGTCACTGTCGCCACCCACAAAATCGACCCGCCCGGCACGCCGCGTTTAGGCGTGGCCGCGACGATGACGGCGAGCGGTACCGCATCACGGCCGAGCTCAACGTTTGCGGTCGCGCGGGCACCGAATTCCCCCTCACTCCAGGCAGCCCGCTGCCCGTCGGCGTTGAAGTCGACGCGCTGGCGCGCAACGGCAATTGGCGGCAGGTTGATCGGGTCGGTTCGGCAAACGGCGTGATGGACATCGCTGGCTGCTACCACAGAAAATGTCTCGCGCCAGCCGGCGCATAGCTTCGCTTCAGGTCACTCATTCATCAATCGGACAGGAGAACGAAATGTCGAAATCACCCAAAGCCGCAAAGCATGCTTCAAAAAAAACCGACACAGCCGGTATGCGCTATTGCTCACAGCCCATCCAGCATCCCCGGCAATTCGACCCCGCGGTGGATGCGATGCGCGCCCGTGCCATCATCGCGGGAGGCAAGAAATGGGTGAACGGCACGCAACTGACCTATTACTGCTACAAGGCCGGCGATGCCGTTCCTGCTGCATGGCAAGGGAATGCGGCTGATATCCGGGAAGTGGGCATCGCGTTTCAGACCTGGTTCAAATTGGGCATCGGCATCAGTTTCAAGGAGGCGAGCCGTCCCGAGGATGCCACCATCCGCATTGCGTTCGATCCGGCAGATGGCTCCTGGTCTTACGTCGGGCGCGATATTCTGAATATTCGCGACCCGCAGCAAAACACCATGAACTTTGGCTGGGCGCTCGACACCCGCTACGGACGCGATACCGCCCTGCACGAAATCGGCCATGCGATAGGTCTTGAACACGAGCACCAGAACCCGTACGCCGGAATCACCTGGGACACCGATGCGGTCAACAATTATTTCAAGGGCCCGCCCAACAATTGGGGAGCACAGCAAATCGAATGGAACATTCTGCGGAAAATTCCGACCGCGGAAGTCAAGGGTACAAGCTGGGATCCCGATTCGGTCATGGAATATGCATTCCAACCCGGGCTGATCGTCGAACCTGCGGCCTACCGCAATGGCTTGAATCCCAAAGGCGGACTTTCCGCAGCGGACAAATCCTGGATCCTTGAATCCTATCCCGGAGCCAAACCCAAGGAAGTCCTTCCCGCGCTGGAAGTGGGTCTGTCGCAAAAGCTCGCGATCAAGGCAGGTGAAACCCGCGTGTTCAATTTCACGCCCAAACGAACACGCACTTACCGTATCGGCACCTTTGGCACCTCGGACACCGTGGTGGTGCTGTTCGAGGTCACGCCCTCGGGCAACGTGCAAATTGCCGGCAACGATGACAGCGGTACCGATTTAAACGCCCGCATCGACATGCGCTTGTTGAACGGGCGAAATTACCAAATAGGCGTCCGGCTGTATTACGCGGAAATGGCATCCGAAACCTCGATCATGGTTTGGTGAAGCACTTATGGGAAATGGCGTGCCGCTACGATGAGTGGCCTGGGGATCACAGCCGCAGCCACGGCGGCTTTGATGACGATGCCGCGACCCTGAATTCGGTGCGCTATCGCATTCTGGGCGGCATGCCGCCGCGCCCCTTTACGCGACGTGATCTGGATTATGGCTAAGCCCGAAAACCCGCTTGATCAAAACGCGTTCGACTTCAATGCCGTTCATGCCCAGGAGCGTGCAGCCATCCGCCGGCCCGAGGGCGCGGAGCAGGGCGCGACAGGACTGCTGACAGGACTGGCCTTCTCCGGTGGCGGCATCCGCAGCGCAACATTCAATCTCGGCATCCTGCAGGCGCTGGCCGAGCTGAAACTGCTGCGGCAGTTCGATTATCTATCCTGCGTATCCGGCGGCGGCTACATCGGCGGCTGGCTGTCGGCGTTCATACACCGCAAGTGCGAAGGCAAGGTCGAACTCGCCGAAGAACAGCTCAAGACCGGCGGCGAAGAAAACCCGGCGATCCGGTTCCTGCGCAGTTACAGCAATTATCTGACGCCCAAAGCGAGCTTCTTTTCTGCCGACACGCTGACCGCCGTCGCCACTTACCTGCGCAACCTCTATCTCAATCTCACCCTGCTGCTCCTGTTTCTGGGCGGGCTGTTATTGCTGCCCCGGATGCTGGTGTGGATGGCGCGCGAACTGGCTGGCTGGAACAACAACTTCCCGCAGGATGACCGTATCTGGCCTTTGTTCGCGGGAGGCATAGCCTGCAATGTCGTCGCCATGGTGTTCGTTGGCCTCAACCTCGGCAGTCGCGGCGCTTACGACAGGGACGGGCCGCCATTCTACACACGCCAGGGCTGGGTTCTGGGTTTGGTGGTCATGCCTGCGCTGCTGTCGGCGTGGCTGCTCGGCTATGGTTTTTATGTCGGGTCAAGTCTGCTCGCGAACATCCCCCTCGGCGGCTGGGTCATGTGGGGCATAGTGATCTATGTCCCCCCCTGGCTATTGGGATGGGGCCTGGGTCGGTACCTGGGTCGCAATAATCCCGACCAGGTGGTATTCGAGCCAACCCGCCTGTTGGGGATGGGCGGCTACGCACTGCTGGCTGGCGCCTTCGGTGGCATGCTGCTGGCGGGCTTCGCGCAGATCGCCGCCGCCCTGCCCCGCGGCTCCAGCCCGCTGGGATACAGCGGCTCGTGGATCGCCTCGGCACTGGGCACGGCGCTGCTGCTCAAGTTTTATTCGCTGACCGTGATCGCGCACATCGGCCTGATGGGACGGGATTTCTCCCACGACTCGCGGGAATGGTGGTCGCGGCTGGGGGGATGGGCTTTGCTGTCCGCCCTGATCTGGGCGGCGTCGTTCAGCGTCGTCTTCCTTGCCCCGGCTTTCTTCCGCTGGGCGCCGCAATGGTTCCTCGGTTCGGGTGCGGCGACGTGGGTGGCCTCGACGGCTGCCGGCGTGCTGCTGGGGCGCAGTCCGGCAACCCACGGACAATCCGAAACAAACTGGCGCGATCTTGTCGCCAAATTCATGCCCTATGTATTTGTCATCGGCCTGCTCGGCCTGTTGTCCTTCGGTTTACAACAATTAGTGCTGCTGCTGTCCTGCGGCGATTGCGTGTCCCGCGTCTATCCGCCCGACACGGGTTTTGTGCAGACGGTCGCCCAGGAGTCGGACTACTTCAGGCAAACCAGAATCGGCCTGTTGGCTGCGCTCTGTTTTGGCAGCCTGGCTGCGGCCACCGCGCTGGCCTGGCGCATCGACGTCAACCTGTTTTCCATCTATCACTTCTACCGTCAGCGCCTCACCCGCTGTTATCTCGGCGCGTCGCGCTCCAAAATTCGTGCGCCGCATCCCTTCACCGGTTTCGATCCGCGCGATGATCTGCAAATGTCCGAGTTTTGCCGCGAGGAAAACGGCCAAACCGTCTGCCAGCGTCCCTACCCCATCCACAACACGGCGATGAATCTGGTTTCCGGCAAGCAACTGGCCTGGCAGGAACGACGGGCTGCGGCGTTCGCCTTCACACCGCTGTACTGCGGCTACGGCTTGACCTTGCCCGACGAAAAAGGGCAGTGTCTGAGCTATTACCGGCCCACCGCGTTCTACATGGAAGGCGCCCTGGCAGGTTCCGCCATGGCCATTTCCGGCGCGGCCGCCTCGCCCAACATGGGTTATCACAGCTCGCCCGCGCTGACATTTCTGATGACCGTATTCAACGTGCGCCTCGGTCACTGGAGCGGCAATCCGGCTCATCCCAGCGCCTGGGACACTCATGACCCGCCGTTTGGGGGGACGTATCTGCTGAAAGAGCTGTTCGGCCTCACCGACCTCTCCTCGGCTTACGTCTATCTCTCCGACGGCGGACATTTCGAAAACCTCGGGGTTTACGAACTGGTGCGGCGACGCTGCGCGTGTATCGTAGCCATTGACGCCGGGCAGGATGCAGAAAAAACCTTCGACGATCTCGGCAACGCCATCCGCAAGTGCTATGCCGATTTCGGCGTGGTCATCGACGTTCACGCAGACGACCTGAAAACGGGCTATTCCGCCGTGGGGCGCATTATCTATCCCAAGACTTTGGAGTATCCCGATGCCACGGAAGGAACGCTGATCTATCTCAAGGCCGGTTTGACCGGACAGGAACCCGCCGATCTACAGAATTATGCATGCACCCATCAAGGCTTTCCGAATCAGTCCACCACCGATCAGTGGTTCGACGAATCGCAGTTCGAAAGTTATCGCAAGCTCGGCCACTGGATTGGCAAGACCGTATTCGAATCGTGCTTGATGAACGCACGGCAGCAACAAGGCATGGATGACAACAGCAGGTCGGTATTACTCTGGATCAGCGCAGTGATGCGCGAGCAACACGGGCTGCCGCCCTTATATGACATGCGTGTCCACTAACTCTGCATCGGACCATCTTGACGATGCATTCTTGACTGGCCGGCGGGAAGCCGCGAGGGCGTGCCGCCGTACCCGGTCGCCGGGCGCTGAAACCGAATGCTTTCCGCGCCGTCGCGGGCCGTCCCGATGGCCGACCGGGTCCCGTTTCAGGCATCATTGCATTTTTTGCAAACAACACACCCCATCCCATGAATGCGCTTGCACCCCAAACCCGAGGACGGGCGCTGGAATCCTGGCGCGAGGAGATGAGCTCCGCGTGGCTGTATCGCGTAATCTCCCAATGCGAGACGGGCACGCCGCGTGAGGCGCTGTTTCGGGAACTGGCGGAGGCAGCGGAAGATCAGGCGCAAATCTGGCTGGCAGAAATCGGCAAGCGCGGCGATCCTCAGCCCGGCGCATTCCGGCCGGATCTGCGCACACGACTGGTCGCCGCGCTGACCCGCATTTTCAAACCGCGTGCAATGCGCGGCATTCTGGCGGCGATGAAAGTGCGCGGCATGGTGCTCTACGCCCGGCCCGGCCTGCCCCACCACATGCCCACACGGCGTGAGGAAATCGGCCAGCGCCACCAGACGGGCAGTTCCGGCAATACCCTGCGCGCCGCAGTGTTCGGCGTCAACGACGGTCTGGTTTCCAACGCCGCGCTGATCTACGGCGTGGCGGGTGCGGCGCCCGAAGCTTCGGTCATTGTGCTGACTGGCGTGGCCGGGCTGCTGGCCGGGGCCTTTTCGATGGCGGCGGGGGAATATGTCTCGGTGCGTTCGCAGCGCGAAATGTTCGAATACCAGATCGGTCTGGAACGCGACGAACTGGAACAATACCCGCAGGAGGAAGCCGCCGAACTGGCGCTGATCTACACCGCCAAGGGCATGACGCCGGTCGAGGCGCGGCGGGTGGCCGACACCCTGATGCAGGACCCGGAACGCGCGCTCGATACCCTGGCGCGCGAAGAGCTGGGGCTGAATCCGGACGAGCTCGGTTCGCCCTGGGTCGCTGCGCTGTCCTCGTTTCTTTCCTTCACCGCGGGCGCAGCATTGCCTTTGCTGCCCTTCCTGCTGGGTTCAGGCGATCGCGCACTGATGCATTCCGTGAGCCTCACCGCGCTGGGACTGTTCGCCGTCGGCGCGGCACTCAGCCTGTTCACGGGCCGTCGCGCCATCCTGAGCGGGCTGCGCATGCTGGGCATCGGCGGAGCCGCCGGGCTGGCCACCTATTTTATTGGCGCCTGGCTGGGCGTGAAGCTGGGCTGAATATTTTTATCCGCGAAGGCAAACCGAAGACAGTGCGGTAGCACGGCAAGGCACAGTCGACAAAGTGCATGTTTGAAACAGGAATCGAATCAGGTTTGTTCCCAGGGCAGACCGTCAAACCGCCAGCCGTTCCTGGTACAGCGATGGCGCTTCTCGTCCATGTCGCCCTCGAATCCGTGCTTCACGTTATACACCTCGGGAAAGCCGTATTTTTCGAGATAGTGCCCCGCTTCCGCCGAGCGGCGGCCTGAACGGCAGATCAGCAGCACCGGGCGGTTGACCGAGGCGGCCTTGCGCGCATGGCCGAGAAAATCCGGGTTCACGTCCCAGTCCGGACCATCCTGCCAGGCGATATGAATCGCGCCGATCGGGTGGCCGACAAACAGGTATTCGATCTCCGAGCGGCAATCGACAAAGACCGCCTCGGGGTGGTGTTGCAGGAAGTCATGTGCTTCCTTCGGGCTCAATTGCTTCATGCCGCCTCCATCATTGCCGGAACTATCACGCTGCCAGCATAGCACCCCGGGGAATGGGCCAAAAAAAAGCCCCGCAAACGCGGGGCGGTGTTTCCCTGCAGGAAATCAGGCGGCCAGACTGCGGGCCGGATTGCGACGCGACATGCGGGACAGGCCCAGCAGACCCGCGCCCATCAGCAGCAGCGTGCCGGGTTCGGGTGCGCCGTTGGTGCTTGATGGTACCCGTCAGCTTCAGTACCTTGAAGTAATCATCAGTTCCGTCAACCGTGCCACTGTATTGCTGCTAGTCACTCCGTTATAAGCACCAATCAGCCAATAGCTGGAATAGATGGCGGAAGAAGGGCTGGTGATGTTTTATGTGCACCGTGCCGAAGCATCATATTGGCCAACCAAAGTCCAGCCACTGGTGGCCGTGGCAGCTAAAGATGTATAGGTGAAATTTGTTAGAGTGCAGTACAGCGATGCTGGCGACCCCGTACCCGTGTAGGCATAGACGGAAAAATCGCGTGTCGCCGGTAGAGCCATGTAGACCCAGCCAAAATATGGCGGAAGTGAGGTTGACCTTGTGCCGCCTGTAAACGTGAACAGGAGGGAATCGATCTGGCCATTATTGTCAGTTGAGTGCTGGGGGGTACTGGGTACTTTCAACACACTGTAAGTCACTCCCAAGCCATAGTCCACGGTAGGCGTGTAAAAAACCGCAGTTGCGCCTGCCAAACTTGAACTGTTGTTAGCAGCGGAGTAGCCCAGTGGCTGTCACGCTCACACCGCCCGGCAGAATCGGTAGTTGAATTGGTATCGCCGAAATTCCAAATTCGGCGCGCATCTCGCGCTGCCAGACACACCCAACCCGGCCAGCGCCAATACCAGCGTGCCGCCCCGGATTGTATTCATGACTGATTTTTTCATTATTGTGCCCCTGTAGTTTGATCCAAAATTTCACGCTGGAAATAAAGCAAGCTTGGTGCCAACCCCAGGTGTAACCAATAAAATCAACAAGTTAAAAAATTTCGCTATGGCACAGAAGGGCGGATGTGTAAAAAAAACCGACAAATTGACTGACAGCCTTGCGGATTTTATGGTTTGCCCGCACTCCGCCCCTGGCGTGACTGCGCCGCATCCAGATGCGCGCGGATTTCCGGATCGTTGGGCGCGCGCAGGGCGGCTTCGCGCAGGTAGCGCAGGCCATTTTCCACCTGGCCTTGCTGCACCAGTATCCAGCCCAGGGTATCGTTGGCCTGGGGGACGGTGGGCGCCAGCGCGCGCGCCCGTTCGGCTTGCTGGAGCGCAGCCGGATCATTTTGCCGCATCAGCACCATGGCCAGATTGTTATAGGCCCTGGCGTCTTTGGAGTCGGTGCGAATCAGTTCCGAATACACCTCGCGCGCGTGCGGCCAGTCCTGCATGGACAGGTAGGCTTCGCCCAGGGCATGAAACGCCATGCGGTCACCTGGATGCGCCCTGACCCAGTCGGCCAGCATGACGGTGGCCTCACGCGCTTTGCCTGATGCGAGCATGGCGCGATAGAGCTTGAAGAGCGATTCCCCGCCTGGCGTGCGGGCATGCGCGCTGCGGTAGGCTTGGGTCGCCTCGTCGTAACGCTTTTGTGCCATGCGCAGATCCCCCAGCGCCCACTGGGCTTCTGTCCTGTCGCGCCCCTGACTCAGTATCTCGTTCACATGTTGCTCGGCTGCCGCGATGTTGCCGGTTTGCAGGTCGATGCGGGTTTGCAGGATCAGGGCGGGCAGGTAACGGGCATCGGTCAGCAGGGCTTTGCTGAGGCTGTAGCTGGCGGCGGCGTGATCACCGGTTTGCAGTTGCAGGGTGGCCACGCGGGTCAGCAAGGCGGGATCAAATGCGGCTAGCTGGCTGACCCGGCCCAGGGTGATGCGCGCAAGCCCCGGGTTGCCGATGGCAATCTGTGCCCGTGCCAAGGCCATGAGCGTATCCGCGCGATCCGGAACAATGGCCTGCGCATCCTTGGCGGCTTCCAGCGCCTTTTGCGCATTGCCCTGGCGCAGGTAGACATCGACAAGTGCCATGATGGGACGCAAATCGCGCCCCCGGAGGCTGCGCGCCTTGTCCAACCAGCGGATAGCCTCGTCGGCATGCCCCGACCCCTCTTCGAGCCGGGCGAGTTCCATCATGGCCTGAACGTGATTGGGTTCTTCCTTGATGATTTCAAGGTAGCGCTGACGCGCCACATCGGCTTTGCCTTCCGCTTCGTCCAGGCGTCCGAGGTTGAGACGGGCAGCGTAAAGTTTGTGATTGCCTTTGATGGCGGCTTCATAAGCCTCGCGCGCACCGGCACGGTCGCCCGCAGCCAGTTTTGCCACCCCCAGCAGGTTGCGCGCAGACAGATTGCCGGGCTCGCGCTTGAGCATGTCTTCCACTACGGCCACCGCCTGTTTGGGTGCGCCGCGTTTGAGATACGTGATCGCCAGCGCGGCACCGGCCTGGGATTTCACCGGGTCTTGCTTGTAGGCACGCGACAATGCGGCAAAGCCTGCATCCGCGCGACCGGCGCCCAGGAGGCTCATACCCAACCCGGCCTGGATATCCGGGCTGTCCTGCAACTTGGCGGCCTGTTCGAGCAGACCGGCGGCCTTGGCGTGGTTACCCTTGCCCATCCAGGCGGAACCCAGCATGGACATGACCCGGGCATCATCAGGATAGGCTTTTAGCGCGGGATCGAGCATGGCGATGGCGCTGTCATATTGTTTCTCGCCCAGATAGATGGCGCCCAGCACCTTGCGCGCGCCCGCTTCGCGCGGATGCAGGCTGATGTAGTTGCCGAGATAGGTTTTTGCGCGTTCGTTCTGGTTGAGGCCAAAGTGCGCCAACCCGCCCAGCAATTGCAGTTGATCGTGCAGGGCGAGGTAGTCGGGGGGAAGCTGATCGAGGATGCTCGTCGCCTCCGTCAGCGCGGCACGCGCCTTCGGTTCATCGCCTTTGCGGCTGTAATAGAGGGCGCGCAGGTAGTTGCCGCGCGGGTCAAAGGCAAAATTTTTCTGCAAATAATCAATATCTGTCTTGGCGTCCGCATCGCGATTCAAGTCCAGCAGCAGACCGACTCTGGCCAGACGCGCATCCAGATGCTCCGGTTTGATCTCGAGCGCGCGCGTATACCCCTGCAAAGCCGTCTTCAGGTCGCCCGAGGCATGGGCGACTGAAGCCTGCATATTCCAGGCATCCGCATCTCGGGGCGAAAGTTGCACGGCGCGCTGGGCGGACTCCTTCGCCTCTTGCCACCGGCCGGCTTTCAGGTGGACTTTAGCCTGCATGGCCAGTCCACGTGCCTCTCCACCCTTGATCTGCTCCGCCTGCTTTGCCGTGGTCAAGGCGGAATCCAGTTGTCCCAGATCGAGTTGCGCCAGGGCACGCAACAACAGCACCTCCAGACGCGTGGCTGGCGCCAGCCCATCCGCGCCAAATTTTTCCAGCAGGGGTTTGAGTTTGCCCTGCTCGTAGTAAGCCTGGGCATAGAAAGTCGCGATCTGCCCGCGCTCGACCCCCAGTTTTTCCGCGGCCGCGAATACGCCTTCGGCAGCGGCAGGATCACCTTTCCGCAAATGTGCCTGGCCCAGCAACACCAGCGCAGGCAGCATTTTGGGGTCCTGCTGCAGCGCATTTTTCAGCTGGATGATGGCGCCGGCATCGTCCCTGCTCATAACGCTCCAGCGCATCTTCGTAGTAGCGTGCCGCCGCACCGTCGCGGTCGACGGCGTAGACAGGCAGTGCAATGATAAGAACGGCCAGCGCCCGGATCAGCAGTTTCAGCGATGTCATTTTCTTGTTCTGGGAAAGAGTACGGCTGTAAGGCGAGCAACTATCACGCCAGGCGGGTCCGCCTTGCAGGGCGCCGGTATCGATCCGGACGCAGGCAGTTGCCCCTGTGGATTCATTGATGTTGACGAGTTATCAACACGCCCCCATACCATCAGGTGCAGCCGGTCATTGAAGGCACGATGGTAAAATTCCGCTTTGCCTGGCTATCCCGCGATGTCCGATTCCAACGCCCTGATCCGCTCCCTGCTCGCCCGGCGCATCCTGATTCTGGATGGCGCGATGGGGACGATGATCCAGTCCTACAAGCTCGGCGAAGCCGATTATCGGGGGACGCGCTTTGCCGATTTTGCGCACGACCTCAAGGGCAACAACGACCTGCTATGCCTGACGCAGCCGGCGATCATCAAGGAAATCCACGGCCAATATCTGGCGGCGGGCGCGGACATTCTGGAGACCAACAGCTTTAACGCGACCTCGATTTCCATGGCGGATTACCACATGGAGCCGCTGGTTCACGAACTGAACCTCGCCGCGGCGAGGCTGGCGCGCGAGGCCGCGGACGAATGGACCGCCAGGACGCCGGACAAGCCGCGTTTCGTTGCGGGCGTGCTGGGCCCGACTTCGCGCACCGCCACCCTTTCCCCCGATGTAAACGACCCCGGCTTTCGCAATGTGAGCTTCGACCAGTTGCGCGTGGCCTATCTCGAAGCCATCGACGGCCTGGTCAAGGGCGGCGTGGATATCCTCATGGTCGAAACGATTTTCGACACGCTCAACGCCAAGGCCGCGCTGTTCGCCATCGATGAATATTTTGAACAGCACCTATTGCGGCTGCCGGTGATGATTTCCGGCACCATCACCGATGCCTCGGGGCGCACGCTGTCGGGGCAAACGGGCGAAGCGTTCTGGAATTCGGTGCGCCACGCCCGCCCGCTGTCCATCGGCCTCAACTGCGCGCTGGGCCCGGATCTGCTGCGGCAATACGTCGCGGAACTGTCGAACAAGGCCGACACCTTTATCTCCGCCCACCCCAACGCCGGCCTGCCGAACGCCTTCGGTGAATACGACCTGGGTGCCGCCGAAATGGCGACCCACATCGGCGAATGGGCGCGATCGGGGCTATTGAATATAGTCGGCGGCTGCTGCGGCACCACGCCAGCGCACATCAAGGCCATCGCCGATGCGGTGGCGGGCGTCGCACCGCGCGTACCGCCTGTGATCGAGCCGGCGATGCGGCTGTCCGGCCTCGAACCGTTCAACGTCGGCAAGGACTCGCTGTTCGTCAACGTCGGCGAGCGCACCAACGTCACCGGCTCCAAAGCCTTCGCCCGCCTGATCCTCAACGGCGAATACGACCGCGCGCTGGAGGTGGCGCGGCAGCAGGTGGAAAACGGCGCGCAGATCATCGACATCAACATGGACGAAGGCATGCTCGACGCCGAGGCGGCGATGGTGCGCTTTCTGCACCTGATTGCCTCGGAGCCGGACATTTCACGCGTGCCCATCATGCTCGACTCGTCCAAGTGGAACGTGATCGAGGCGGGTCTGAAATGCATCCAGGGCAAGGGGATCGTCAACTCCATCTCGATGAAGGAAGGCGAGGCCGAGTTCATTGCCCGCGCCAAACTGTGTTTGCGCTACGGTGCGGCGGTCATCGTCATGGCCTTCGACGAAACCGGCCAGGCCGACACCTACGCACGCAAGACCGAAATCTGCGCGCGCGCATACACGTTATTGACCGAAACCGTCGGCTTCCCGGCGGAAGACATCATCTTCGACCCGAATATTTTTGCCGTCGCCACCGGCATCGAGGAACACGCCAACTACGCCGTCGATTTCATCGAGGCCACGCGCTGGATCCGCCGCAACCTGCCGCACGCCCATATCTCGGGCGGCGTGTCGAACGTGAGTTTCTCGTTCCGCGGCAACGACGCGGTGCGCGAGGCCATCCACACCGCTTTCCTGTACCACGCCATTCAGGCCGGAATGGACATGGGCATCGTCAACGCCGGGCAGTTGGGCGTGTATGCCAATCTCGATCCGGAATTGAAAGAGCGCGTCGAGGATGTGCTGCTCAATCGCCGCGAGGATTCCACCGAGCGGCTGGTGAGCTTTGCCGAAAACGTCAAGGGCGGCGCGGCGGTGCGCGTCGAAGACCTGGCCTGGCGGCAATTGCCGGTCAACGAGCGGTTGAGTCACGCGCTGGTGCAGGGCAACACCCAATACATCGTCGAGGACACCGAACAAGCGCGTCTGGCCTCCGAGCGCCCGCTGCATGTGATCGAAGGCCCCCTGATGGCGGGCATGAACGTGGTCGGCGATCTCTTCGGCGCGGGCAAGATGTTCCTGCCGCAGGTCGTGAAATCCGCGCGCGTGATGAAACAGGCGGTGGCGCATTTGCTGCCCTACATCGAAGCCGACAAACAGGCGGGCGACAACCCGAGCGCCGGCAAGATCATCATGGCCACGGTCAAGGGCGACGTGCACGACATCGGCAAGAACATCGTCGGCGTGGTGCTGGGCTGCAACGGCTACGAGATCGTCGACCTGGGCGTGATGGTGCCGGCGCAGAAGATTCTCGATGCCGCAAGAGAACATAAAGCCGACATCATCGGTCTTTCGGGCCTGATCACCCCCTCGCTGGAGGAAATGGCGCACGTTGCCAGGGAAATGCAGCGGCAGGGCTTCACCCTGCCGCTGCTGATCGGCGGCGCGACCACGTCGCTGGCGCACACGGCGGTCAAGATCGAGCCGAATTACCCGCATCCGGTGGTGTATGTGAAGGACGCGTCGCGCGCGGTGGGCGTGTGTACCCAATTGCTGTCGAACGAGCTGCGCGCCGCTTTCGTGGCGGAAGTGAAAGCCGATTACGCGCTGACGCGCGAGCGGCATTCCAAACACAAATCCGACACGCAACGGCTGAAATTGGCCGAGGCACGCGCCAACAAATTCAGGATCGACTGGGCAGGCTACACACCGCCGGTGCCGAAGCAGCTTGGCGTGCAGGTGCTGAAAGCCTACGAGCTGGCGAAGCTCGCCGAGGTGATCGACTGGACGCCTTTCTTCCAGGCATGGGAACTGCACGGCAAGTATCCCGGGATCCTCGACGACACGGTGGTGGGCACCGAGGCGACCAAGCTCTTCCATGACGCCCAAGCCATGCTCGCCAAAATGATCGCGGAAAACTGGATCGAAGCCCGCGCCGTGTTCGGGCTCTTTCCCGCCAACACGGTCAATGACGACGATATCGAAGTCTATGCCGACGAATCACGTACCCGGGTTTTGATGACCTGGCACAACCTGCGCCAGCAGATGAAAAAGCCCGAAGGCCGCGCCAACCTGTGCATCGCCGATTTTGTCGCGCCCAAAGAATCAGGCGTGGCGGATTATCTCGGCGCGTTTGTCGTGACAGCAGGCATCGGCGAGGACGAACGCGCCAAAGCCTTCGAAGCGGCCCACGACGACTACTCCGCCATCCTGTTCAAGTCCCTGTGCGACCGCCTCGCCGAAGCCTTCGCCGAG
Organism: uncultured beta proteobacterium; assembly: GCA_963726485.1. Lineage (GTDB taxonomy): Bacteria > Pseudomonadota > Gammaproteobacteria > Burkholderiales > Thiobacillaceae > Thiobacillus. The sequence goes on from CAVSCL010000040.1 coordinate 182,856, forward strand.
CACTTGCACCAGCGGGTGCGCCGCGAATTCTGGAGCTATGCAAGCGCGGAAGCGCTCAGTATTGACGACCTGATCGCGGAAAAATACCAGGGCATCCGCCCCGCCCCCGGCTACCCCGCCTGTCCCGAGCACAGCGAAAAAGGCGCGCTGTTCGATCTGCTCAGGGCCACCGAAAATACCGGCGTGATCCTCACCGAGAACTACGCCATGTGGCCGGCGGCCGCCGTGTCGGGCTTTTATTTATCCCACCCCGACAGCCAGTATTTCGCCGTCGCCAGGCTGGAAAGGGATCAGGTCGAAGACTATGCGCGCCGCAAGGGCTGGACGCTGGCAGAAGCCGAGCGCTGGCTCGCGCCCAACCTGGCTTACCAGTCCTGATTGAGGATTTTTTCCAGCCAGAACATCCCGGCCACTGTCTTGGTTTCGCAGATTCTTCCGCTTTTCAGCCAGTCCATCGCCTCGCCGAAGGGCAGCCGCAGGATTTCCAGAAACTCATCCTCGTCGCGGCCATGCGAACCCGGCGTCAGGCCACGCGCGAGATAAAACACCAGGCGTTCGTCGGAATAGCCGATGCAGGGATAAATGGTCGTGACACAGCGCCACTCGGCGGCGGTATACCCGGTTTCCTCCTCGAACTCGCGCCGGGCGCAGGTCAGGTCATCCTCGCCCGGGTCAATCTTGCCTGCCGGGAACTCGATGAAGTCGCGATGCAGCGGGTAGCGGTGCTGGCGCTCCAGCAAGACGTCGCCGTTGTCGAACACGGGAATGATGACGACCGCGCCGGGATGAACAATGTATTCGCGCGTGGACTCGCTGCCATCGGGCAGGCGCACGCGGTCGCGCCTGACGTGCAGGAGGCGGCCCTCGAATACGGTTTCACCGGATAGCCGGGTTTCTGTCAGGTCAGGATGGGGGGAAGATTCGGTTTTCATTCCGGCATCATACCGATCCCGCCGACACAAAAAAAAGCCGGGCTCTTGTGGAGCCCGGCGAGCCGGAGGAGACAAGAACCTTCCTCGTTGCGGAGAACGCTATTCCGAGTTCGAGCATCCGCCTGATTCCTGCATGTCCTGCCCGGTCACAGGATCCTGTTTAACCTGTCCCTGTTCGTCGGTTTTTTTCGTGCCCACGAACATCATGTACTGAATGCGACCAAACTGGTGATCCAGCGCCGAATCCACTTCGCGATCCTTCAAACCATCATAGATATACACACTGCCGCTGCGCTCCTTGGCCAGTTCCTGCGGCAGCGGCTGCGTCAGCCGCCGCAGTTCCCAGTCATGCAGCGCCTTGTCGGCGTCCTGATCCGCGGCCTGCACCGGCAAGCTTACCGTGGCAAGCGCCCCCAGCACCATGGCGGTGAACATCCACTCTGCTCGATTTCATGACGCACTCCGGCAGAAGACCATGAAGGTATCGCTCTGAGTCAGGTTTGAAATCATCATGCTCTTCGCTCCATTACTCGGGGTCTATCACGAACACTGCCACGGATGACATGCCGGGCAACTGGTATTGTCGTTGGACGGTCTGATGAAGGCTCACCGCCAACGACCCATCTGGTATCACCTTAAGTGAGCATTGCTCACGGATGACCCACGAATCGAAAAACCGGCGGAATTACCCTTGACGGGCGCGGGCGGCGAGGGCATGTGTCATGGCGCTGGGCGCAATACCCAGGATGACGGAAAGCATCTGGCGGCAGCGTCGGAAGACTTCCAGCGCCTGGCAGGGTTCATTCTGGTCGAGATGGGCAGCGCATGAGGCGCTGCCAGAGGTCCTCGGCCAGAGGCTCCAGTTCCAGGGCGGGCGCCGTAGGCGGCGATGGTAAACGGGCGGGGTGGGGGAAGCGCGCCGACGCCGACCCCGGTAATGGGCAAGTGTTTCTATTCCTGTTAGTCGTGTTGGATGCACGAGCGCCTGCGGGGGTGGTTCCGCGCTCGCCTTCCGCGCGCTCCGGTGTCGGAGATCGTTGCAATCCCTGCGCTTCAATAACCCGGTTTGCGCCGCCTTCGCCGGTCTGCGGTTTGCCGTCGCCGGGTATCCGCTCAAATGAACAGCGTGATGTCAGCGCCCTTCGCAGTCGCCAAATACGTCGCTGCCCCGGCCCACTCGGCGATCTCGGGCATGAACCCGTCCTTCTTCCAGCCGAACAGGTCCACCGTCATCTGGCACGCCACCAGCTTGACCCCGGCTTCGACGCAGGCGTCGCGCAACTCCTTGACCGGCGCCACACCCTTATTTTTCAGCGTCTGCCGCATCAGCTCCGTGGCGAAGGATTCGAAGCCCGGAACGCCGGCCATGATCAGGTTGGGCATGTTCCATTCGATATCCTGGAACCACGGGGGGCCGAAGGGCATTTTCATGGGCATGGCCGGATTGCCCAAAGGGCTGATTGACAGCTTGAGATCTTTCTTCAGCAAGGCAAGCCCGTAAAAAGTGAAGAACATGGTGACATCCCAGCCCATCGCCGCCGCGGTGGACCCGATGATGAAAGGCGGGTACGCCCAGTCGAGCGTGCCTTTGGTGACCATGATGGAAAGCGTGGGCGTCCTTTCAGCTTCCAGCTTCGCCATTTTTTCCGTGAATTTCCTCTCGAACCACTCATCAAGTTCAGCAGCCGACATGCTGGAACCACTTGCGGTGGTCGATGCGAGAATGGTTGCCACGGATTGCTCTCCTTTTTCGGCGGTGCGTGCCTGCTTGTTGCATACTAGGCACACACCGTCGCTGTCGCAACAGGCGACCTATTTGCGCCCTACGAGCCTCTCGGACGTGCCACCTCGCGCCCAGATCCCCCCACGCCGGAGGGTGGCTCTGGTTTCGATCTATGTCCCCTTTGCGTCTGCCCAAACTTGGATCAGGGTCTGGCGAACTCAGGCTTAAAGCATTATGCCATGCAGCCCCCGGTCGCGGACGTGACCAAGAATCTGGCCGGCGCTGGAGCAATCGCTGTCGTAAACAACCAGCATCAGGTGGGGGGTTCGGGGCGGAATGGAGGCACTTATGACACAGGCATGGGCACGCACGTAATCCTCCACGGTCTCGCGCTCCTTCTTGTCCAGGCTTTCGTCCACGTGGACCATGAAATCTGACATGGTGTTGGTCATGATCGTTCTCCTTCAATTGGCTTTGCCGGAAATGTCCGGTATGCCAACCTTAGGGGTCATGCGCCCACGGATGCCTCACGGATGAGAAACCCGGGATCTCGACTATTGGCGGCGGGCGCGCTCGGCCAGTTTTTCGGTCTGCGGGCTGGGGGAGACGCCCAGGACGACCGACAGCATCTGTCGGCAACGGCGGTAGGTTTCCAAGGCCTGGGCAGGCTCGTCCTGTTCCAGGTGACAACACATCAAACATTGGTAGATTTCCTCGGCCAGCGGCTCGAGTTCCAGGGCGCGGCGATAGCATTCGGCGGCCTGATTCCTTTCACCGAGCCGCTCCAGGGCGACGCCATGCGCGGCGACGAGGCACAGAAAGCGGCTGCGTGACCTGCCCCGCCTCCCCAGCAGCTTGCGCAATCGGGAAACGGCCATGTCCGGCGTATGCCGGGCGGTGCCTTCGGCGCTGTCCTCCCACAAGGTCATGGCCAGCATGCCCGAATACCGGAGATCAAAAGGTGACCGAAGTGCCACCGACCATATGGGACAGCACGGTAGCCAGCCCTCGCGGCTGGATTTCCGGCCGCCGTTTACTTAGCTGGCCATCCTCGCCCAGCAGCGCGCTACAGACCCTTTCGCAGGTCGCGCAAATGTAGATATTCCCCCCGAGATCGGTGAAGTCATCCATCAGTTCGGAAAGCGGCGGAAACCCGGGTTCGCTGACCGGGTCGCTATTGCCCTCGTAGGCCCAGTGGCTACCATCACCGATCAGGAAGACGAGCGTGTCAAGATCCAGGGAGAGCGCAGCGCAGGCCGCAGCGAAAGCCAAGGTCGCTCGCTTGCCCCCATCACTGCCACCGGAGGTCAACATCACGACGTAATTTCTGCCGGCCTGCTTGTCCGGTGCTGGCGTTGACTTCGCTGTCGCGGTGTAAACCTGCTGTTGAATCGCTTTATCTATATCGATCCAGTGCGGGGCATCCACATCCAATTGAACAGCCAAATCGTTATTCATCGTTCATACCCTCCTGATGTCGACCCGACGGTGCAAGATGCTTGCACCGGGGTCTTCCATTGAAATTCCTCGTACGATATTGACGAACCACGATGTTATTTTCATGGGCTGGACGTCCGCGGCGCACCGAACTAATCCGGGACAACCGCCGCAATTCAACACGTCAACAAGCGGATTTGCCGCGTGCTCAAATGTGGAGATGGCAGCGTCAAGGTTCAGACCGCTGTTACCTCCCAGCTTCGATGAATCCGCTGGCAATGGCGCTGCGAATAACGCCTCTCCACAATGCTCCAAGCATCATTTCGATAGTCCGGTCCAGTCAAGCCGGTCCTGCGCTTGGGGTTCGGTAAGGCTCGTACCGATGTAGGCGTTGGGTGCATCGTACCGTGCCACTTCGGTTTGGCTCGACAAACTTGTCCAATCAAGCCGGGCGACACCTGACATCTGCGTATTGCCCGACAATGCGGTCCAATCAAGCCGGGCCGGGTCTGTGGTGGCTTGGTCGTTCATCGGGGAATCTGCAGCCCACGCGCTCCCGATCGCTCCGGCGCTGGCGAGCCAAGCCGCGCCCATGAATATGATCATTCCGAGTTGCCTTTTCATTTCTGACTCCTTCATCCCTGTCCGATGCCACCGGCAGCGGGAGGCGGCCTGTCGGACGCTGCCTTCCACTTCTTTCAATGCGTAGCTGCGGAGATGTTCGGACGTACTGTTGGAAACCGACAGATCGGGATTTGAGCCCGATAACAACAGTCTAGGAGAAGCCATTTCACCGTTGACTCACGGATTCCCAAATTAGGCAGGCGTACAGCGTTGAATGGAGTCACTACCCGCGCGCGCGGGCAGCGAGTGCCTCCGTCTGTGGGCTGGGTGCAATGCCAAGGACGACCGACAGCATCTGTCGGCAACGGCGGTAGGTTTCCAGGGCCTGGGCAGGCTCGTCCTGTTCCAGGTGACAACGCATCAGGCATTGGTAGATTTCCTCGGCCAGCGGCTCGAGTTCCAGGGCGCGGCGATAGCCGTCGGCGGCCTGGTTCCTTCGACCGAGCCGCTCCAGGGCGGCGCCATGCGCGGCGACGAGGCGCAGAAAGCGGCTGCGCAGCCTGTCCCGCCGCCCCAGCAGCCACGCAGCCTCGTCATCTCCGGCGAGGAAGGCGCCCGTATAACGGTCCATGGCCCGTTTCGCCAAGCCCAGTTCCTTATCCGGTTTGTGTGTCTCGAAATCGCTGGCGAGACGCTCGAACGCCCAGGCATCCACCCAGACCATTTTGTCGTTGAGGAAGAGCTTGCCTTCCTGGACCAGGATGGCCCTGTCGTCGCCCAGCAGCTTGCGCAATCTGGAAACCGCCATGTCCAGCGCGTGCCGGGCGGTGCCTTCGGCACTGTCCTCCCACAAGGCCTCGGCCAGGCTGCCGGCCGCCACGCCGCGGCCGCCCAGGGCGATCAGCGCTTTGAGCAGTTCCAGGGGTTTCTTCTGCGTCTTGCCGGAGGCGCCGATGGGGACATCGTCCTTGAGGACCGCGAAGCGTCCCAGGGTGTAGACCCGGATGGGCCAGGGCCAGTTTTCGATGTCCGGCGAGGGCGGGCGCAACTGACGGAAGCGGACGATGTGCCGGACATAATCGACATCGCTGTCGATCTCCAACGCGCGGGCGCACAGGCGCGCCATCATCTCTTTGCGCCAAAAGGGAAAACTGATGTAGCGCTCGTCGCGACCGAGGCGCAGGCCCTCGCGCAATGCAGCATCCCCGGCCGTATGGTCGCCTGCGGCAAAGTCGAAATCGGCCTCGACCATGCGGCACATGTGCTCGAGGCTGCGACCGCCGATCTTACGCGCGATCACGAGCGACTCGGCCAGGGCCTGCCGCGCCGCGCCGCCCTCGCCCTGCCCGTGAAGCGCCTGGGCAAGCGCCATGCGGGCTACGCCGGACAGGAATAGCGCCCCCACGGGATCGGCGCACTCGACCGCCGCCCGGGCGTGCGTCACCGCCTTCTCGCCATCGCCCCGCACATAGGCATACCAGCTCGCGAGTGTGTGATAGTAGCTTCCGGGATGGCTGGAGCGAGTACGTGGATCGGCGGCGATGCGGTCGAGCAGCAATCCGGCGCGGACATGGTCGCCGAGCGAGAGCGCCGAGGTGACGCCGTGCGCCATCACCTGATGATCCCAAACGTGTATACCGGAAGCTTCGGACGCCGCCATGGCTTTCTCGACCGTATCCAGGCAGGTTTCGAATTCGCCCATGCGCGATTCGAAATAGGTGCGACCGAAATACAGCAGGGCGGTCTGGGCTTCGAGCAGATTGAGTTCGCCGACCTGCGGATATTCGGCCATCTCCAACGCCGCCCGCGCATGGTCGCCGCGCAGGAGGTTGACCAGCAGAACAATATGCAGGGTGGGCAGGCGCTGGGTTACATCGCCGCTCTGGCGGGCCAACGCGAGCGCGCGCGCCCTCCAGCCATCGAGACGAGGATTTTGCGGCTCGCGCAGGTAAAGAATGCAGAGCACGGTATAGGCCACCAGCCAGTCGATGGCGGGATCGACAAAATCCGGGTACTCAGCACGCAGGCCCTCGATTCGCGCCATCCACGGGTCGAGCCGGCGCTGATCACCCGCCACGTCCCAGACGATGGCGTTGCCGATGCTCCCCCAAGCCAGAAAGATTCCCACCGGCTCGCGCTGTTCGCTGAACAGTGCAAACGCCTGCTCCAGATCCGGCAGACTCCCCGACGGATCGAAGGCCATGCGCGCACGCCCACGCCAGAGCAGCAGCCAGGGCGTTTGTGCGATCACCACTTCCGGTACGTGGCTGATCCAGTCGCGCAGGGTCGTATAGCGACCCTGCGTGGTGAGCAACTTGGATTGCGCGACGACCAGCCGGGTCAGCGCCGCCCAATCCTGTATTTGTGCGAACAGCGAGATGGCTGCGTCGGCCTGATCGTTGTCGGCCAGCAGGGTTGCGGCCAGACGCTTGGTCTCGACCAGTTCTGGCGCGCTCAGGGTCGCTTCAGCATGCGCGATCAAAAACTCGCGGAACAGGACGTGATACTGATAGCTAATCTGCGTTCCGAAGCGGCGGTTGGTGAACCAGTTGCGGCGGTACAGATCGTCCAGAATGGCTGCGGCTTCAGGATTGCCGGTGAGTGCTTCGGCCATCGTCACGGTAGTCTGTGGCAGAAATGCCGTGCGCAGCAAAAACTGACGCACCTCGACGCTCACCTGACTGAAAATCTCGCCCGCGAAATAGGCGAACAGGGTTTCCATCGATTCGGACTGATCGACGTGTTCGAGCGCGCTGGTGCGACGCACGTGTTCCGCTAACAGCACCACCCCGGCGACCCAGCCATTGGCACGCGCATGCAAGGTATCGAGCGTATGCGCGTCGATCCGCTGGTGCGCAGTGGCCAGCACGGCGGTCTCCTCCCGGTTGAGGCGCAAGGCCGTGGCTGGGATGTCGCCGACGAGACCATTGGCAATCTGGCGCGCGTAATGTGGCGGGGACCCGGTGCGGCTGACGACGATCAGGTTGATCCCCGCGGGCATCTGTTCGACCGCCTCGACCACCACGGCGTGAAAAGCGGATTCCAAAGGCACCTCTTGGTAATTGTCCAGCACTATCACGAAGGGTGCGTTCAAACGCTGCCAGGCCTCACGAAAGAAGCGCCTGGCGAAGCCCGGTAGATCGGCCATATGCTCAGGCTGAAGTGTGGGCAGAGGCGGCAGGATTGCCTTCGCCTCGTCCCCGACGACCAGGGTCAGGTAATGGAAAAACGCCGCCGGGTCGGCGTCGCCTTGGTCAACCTGATACCAGATGCCCGGCAGTTCACGCGCTTCCAGATAGCTTGCAACCAGCGTGGTCTTACCCGCGCCGGGCGGCGCGCTGATCCAGACCGCCGGGCGGGCGCGCTGTTCGTCAAGCAACTGGAACAGGCGCTCGCGCTGCATGGCGTTATGCAGCCTGGGGCGGGTGAGCTTGGCGATGGGCGCCGCGGCTAACATGACGCACTCCCTTCAAAAGGGTCGCAAATCCGTACGTAATTTCCAGCCACGGCTAAATGCGCCTTAAGGCATGTTAACGACGATGGATGCGTAAAACCCGAGATTGAACAGGCATATGCCTCAGCATGACGCCGGGGTATTGAAGTGGGGACAAAGAGGCTGAACGGACTGAATGCGCAAGGCCTTGGTGCAGGAGATTTCATCTGTGCGTCATTTAAATCGTCCATCTCCGGCGAGGAAGGCGCCGGTGTAGCGGTTCATGGCCTGTTGCGCCAGGTCCGTTCCCGCATCCCCTTGGTGCGTCTCGAAGTCGCCGGCGAGGCGCTCGAACGCCCAGGCATCCACCCAGACCAGTTTGTCGTTGAGTGAAAGTTTGCCTTCCTGAACCAGGATGGCCCTGTCGTCGCCCAGTAGCTTGCGCAATCTGGAAATGGCCATGTCCAGCGCGTGCCGGGCGGTGCCCTCGGCATTGACCTCCCACAAGGCCTCGGCCAGGCTGTCGGCCGCCACGCCGCGGCCGCCCAGGGCGATCAGCGCTTTGAGCAGTTCCAGGGGTTTCTTCTGCGTCTTGCCGGAGACGCTGATGGGGACATCGTCCTTGAGGACCGCGAAGCGTCCCAGGGTGTAGACGCGGATGGGCCAGGGCCAGTTCTCAGCGGTGGGCGAATCGGGCAGCAGGCCACGCTTGCGGATAAGGCGGCACACGTATTCCACCTCGATGCCCGCCTCCAGCGCGCGTCGGCAAAGCGGGGCCAGCATCTGCGGCAGCCAGAAGGGGAAGATGGCCATGGCGTTCAAACGTCTGCCGACAGCCAGCGCCTGGCGCAGTGCGGCCAGCCCCTGCGCCTCCTCGTCCTGGCTAAACCACGAATAGGCCTCCACCAGATCCGCCTGAAATTCCGTCATGAGGCTGGGAAAGCGTTGCGCGAAATCCCTCGGCCGGGGCAGGTGATCGCGGGCCGCCTCCGGCTGCCCATTGAGCGCCAAGGCCTGGGCTTGTAGCAGCTCCGCGAAAACCACCGGAGTAACGGCACCGGTCGCCGCTAGCCTTTCCTCAAAACCTTCCAGTGACTTCACCGCGGCGGCAGGGTCGCCCGATATGAGCAGGATGCCGGCACGCAGGTACTGGACCTGCTGCACATGCAGCGTCCAGGTGGGGTCGAGCAATTGCTCCATCCTGACCAAAGACGCTTCGGCCATGGCCAGGTCGCCCACGATGGTGGCGGAAAAGCACGCGCTGGCCTGCACCATGGAATCCACCAGATGGATGCCGGTTTGAGCAGCCACATCCAGCCCTCTTGCCACCCAGGCGCGCGCGCCCTGCGGGTTAAACGCGGCGCCCTCGATTTGCGCCCGGGCACCGGCATAGAGCATGTATGATAAAGGGAAGGCCTCGGCCTGGGCGGCGGGAAAACTCACACGGGAGAACAGGGTCCGGGTCTGTTCGATACCGTCCCCGCGCCAGACGGTGTTCATCACCACCATCCATGCGAAAAGGCCAACACATTGCGGCGAACGCGGATCGAGGAGCAGGGCTTCGGCCCTGGCTATCCAGTGTTGAAGCTGGGCCGTGAAGGGGGCGGCTGTAAGACAGGGTCATCCCCGTGCTCAGCACGCGGACCTCGATCTCCGGGCTGGGACTTGCGGATGGCGTTGTTGCAGGCGTTCCAGCTCGGCAAGCCAGGGGCCGATTTCAGCGAAGGTATGCCAGGGCGCGGAAAACGACTCGACGATGGCGGCCCAGGCCAGGTAGGCGCCGGCTGCATTCTCCTGTGCCATGAACTGTTGATAGGCCTGCGCCAGTGGCTGCCGTGCCGCCGGCGGATCGAACAGGCGCAACACCGAGCCGTGCCAGAACAGCAACCAGGGATCGGCCGTACGCACCGTTTCGGGCAACGCCTCCAGCCATTGCCGCAGCGGGCCCATACGGCTCGATCCCATCCAGTCCCCTGCATGGGCGCAGATCAGGCGGCCCAGTTCATCCCACGCCCTCGCTTGTATCAGGAGGTCGGCGGCCGACTCGACTTCGCCCTGTTCCTCCAGCAAGCGGGCAGCCTGGATTTTCATCGCCTTTACTGCGTCAGCCGGATAGTCGCGTTCCAGGCGCAACAGCAGGAACTCGCGCAGGATGGGGTGGAATTGGTAATGGCCCGACCCGGCGCCTTGTTCCTGCCCGTGCTGGCTGATCAGCAAGTGTTCCCGGCCGAGCCGGGCAAGGATGGCCGCGGCTTGTTCGACGCCCGTCAGGTCCCGGGCGAACGCGCCGGACACGAAAGGCGGCAGCGCAGCCTGGAGCAGGAAAGCGCGCTCCGTGGCCGGAAGTTTGGCGAGGAACTCGCGGTCGAGGAATTCAGCCACGGGTTCGGCGTGAGCCGGGTTCAATGTCGGTCCCGCGTTGGCGCCCAGGCGCATCAGCAATACCTGGATTGCGGCCCAGCCGTCGCAGGCGGCGTGCAAGCCCGCTGCGGTTTCGCCAGGTACGTCCCACAGCCGCGCCAGTTTCCCGCTCTCGGACTCGGTGAAGCGCAGGTCGTCCCCGCCGATGCGCAGGGTGGCAGCATACGCGTAGCGCCCGGACAACGGATCGGGGGCGTCACGGCGGCTGGCGACCGCCATGAGACTGTCCCGCGGCAGCAGGTCCAGCACCAGGTCCAGCAGCCGGTGCAGGGGCGCGGCGTCGGCCAGTTTCTGGTAGTTGTCGAGGACCAGAACCTGCGGTGTCGTCCAGCCCTGGAACAGGTGTGTGAAGTAGCGGCGGGCGAAGACCTCGGGCGCCATGAGGTGTTCCGGCGACAGGCGCGGAAGCCGTCGGCGCGCCCCCGCGGCCAGGTTCAAGTAATGGAAGAAGGTGGCGAGGTCGTTGTCTCCCTCGTCAATCTGATACCACAGCACGGGCAAACCCCGCGCGCGCGTCCAGCTCGCCAGCAGCGACGTCTTTCCCGAACCGGCCGGGCCGGTCACCCACGCCAGGCTGCCTTTGCGCGCTTCGTCCAGCCGCCGGAACAGGCGCTCCCGCGGCAACAGGCCCGAAGTGTCGGGCGGCGCGAGTTTACCCAGCAACGCTTTTTTCCTGCCCATCGTTCCCCCTCGCAGTTGCTTCGTTATCGATCCTGACGGATCACCAGCGTCGGCTCAGCATGGCATCCAGCGCCACATAGCGGTTGCGCTCCTCGGACGGGCCGAAGGGCAGCTCCGGGTTGGTATAACGCACCTTCGCCCCCGGCTGGTATTCGACACCGAAGATCTGCTGCCATGGGCTGTCCCCGGAAAGCTTCAGGCCCAGGGTGAGATGGTGTTCGGAAATGGCGGCCAGAAGCGGTTGAGTGTGTTCCGCCGGCACGGGGTTGCGGCCGTAGTTGTAACCGGCCAGCAGATGCGTCCGGGCATCCAAAGCGTAGTCCATTCCCAGTGCGAACACGTATTGGTCGCGCCAATTCAGGGTGGAGACGCCGACCATCTCGGCGGGCGCGGCCGGATTGTCGGGATTGCGCGCGCTGAGACGCGAACGCTTCAGCGCTTCCGACCAGTCCAGCCAGGCCAGCTTGAACGCGAACAGCAGCGGTTCGTTAACCTGCCACGCCAGACCCAGGGCGACTTCCTGGGGGAGAGACAGTCCTGTCAGGCTCACATCGTGGTAGGTCACCTTGCCCAGACCCTGAGCGGAGAGATCGGCGGTCAGGTGTCCACCTTCAAGCGGCAGATCGGTGGCTGAGGTGTACGTGGCCCCCAGGGTGAGCGCGGGGCGAAGTCGATACTGAACGCCGATCATCAAGCCTGGCTTGACCACATATGGGCCCTCGATTTGGTAACCGGAGAAACCGACCACGGAGGTCTCCGGAAACACCTTCTGTTGAAGATCCGCGTAGACCAGTGCCAGCGACGCCCCGATGCGATAGGCGCTCGTCCGGCTGCCATGCTCCGCCGAAGGATAGCTTGGCGATCCGGAACAGGGAAGACAGCTCGTCGCGACCGCCGAAGGGGGTTGCCAGGTCCTTGTACACATTGCCCGCGCCACCCTGGGCGAACAACCCGATGCCGGCCACCAGGGGTATTCCCTGGAACCGGCGCGCGTAGCCGAAACCGCCCAGGCCGATGAGATTGTTATCGACAGACGCGTCATTGCCGAAGCTGTCGGCGTGGCCAACGTCCAGCGCATAGGCCACCGCGGAAAACAGGTCCAGGGCTTGGTTGCCGATATTGGAAAGGCCGGCCGGATTGGTATTGAGCGCTGTAGTGTCCCGTGCCATGGCCACGTCCGCGCCACCCATGGCCACGGATTCCGCGCCGAAGCCGATCATGTTCAGGCCGTTGTTGGCCGGGGCGGCGAATGGCCAAAGCCCTCCCAGGACAACTACGAACATCACGCGCCATTCCCGCATCCATCCCCCCAATTCGTTGTTTGAACTTTAATTTGTCTCTACCATGCTAGTCGCCATAGGGTACGCGTCAATGCGCCAAACGCCCGGTGCGGGCAGGCCATCGCGGACATCCGCTCCAGGGCGGAGGCGGACAAGCTCGGCTACAGCGAATTCATTTCCGCCCGTGCGCGCGTTGGGGTCAGGCATGGTCGTGGCGGGCAGGGGGTAGACCCCGGCACCTCCGCTCGTGAGAGGGGTCGACCTCAACGTGACGCGGGTCGCGAGGCGAAGCATCAGGCGGGATGACAACCTGTGAGCCCTGACCCGTCGGCAGGCGGAATGGGAATGGGATACGCTGGTCATGACGGGCGTCATACCGACTACGCCGGCACAAAAAAAGCCGGGCTCTTTGGGAGCCCGGCGAGCCGGAGGAGACAAGAACGTTCCTCGTTGCGGAGAACTGTTATTCTCTGAGTTCGACATCCGCCGGATTCCTGCATCACCTGCCCGGTGACGGGATCCCGCTTCAATCTGTCCCTGTTCGTCGGTTTTTTTCGTGCCCACGAACATCATGTACTGAATGCGACCAAACTGGTGATCCAGCGCCGCATCCACTTCGCGATCCTTCAAACCATCATAGATATACACACTGCCGCTGCGCTCCTTGGCCAGTTCCTGCGGCAGCGGCTGCGTCAGCCGCCGCAGTTGCCAGTCATGCAGCGCCTTGTCGGCGTCCTGATCCGCGGCCTGCACCGGCAAGCTTCCCGTGGCAAGCGCCCCCAGCACCATGACGGCGAACATCCATCTGCTCGATTTCATTACGCGACGCGCTCCGTTCGTAATCCATGTATTGAATTCTGGACGCAAATCATCATGCCCGCATCCTACGGACGGTCTAGCTTGCTGGATATACAACTAAAGTAATAGGCCGTCTGCCGCACGCGACGGAAGTGGCGTAGTCGGTTGATTAAACAGACTTAATGTTTTCGCGAAAAGCGGAATACTGGCGACGGCTGACAGGCAGACGCTCGTCCAACCCGTCCAGGCGCAGAAAATGGCCCTCATCCGCGCCAGGCTGCTTGCCGATTTCGCGGATGCGGGCGCGGGCGACCAGGCAGTTGCGATGGATGCGCAGGAAGTGTTCGCCGAACTCCTCTTCCAGCCGGGTGAGCGACTCTTCCATCAGAAATTCGCGCACGGCGGTGCGGATGGTCACGTATTTCAATTCGGCCTTGAGATAGAGAATGTCCTCGACCGGAATCAGCACGATGCGGCCTTTTTCGTTGACCGATAGATGCGTGCGCGCCTTGGGGTGCGCCTGGCGCAAGGATTCCAGTGCCGCGGCCCCCAGGCTGTGCGCCTTGGACAGGGCGCGCGCCAGCCGTTCGGCACGCACCGGCTTCAGCAGATAGTCAATGGCATTGAGCTCGAACGCCTGGCAGGCGTAGCTGTCGTAGGCCGTGGTAAAGATGATGGCGGGGGGACGATCCAGTTTCTCGATATGGCCGGCGCATTCAATTCCATCCATGCCGGGCATGCGGATATCGAGCAGGATGACATCGACCGGCCCGGCCTGTGCTCTGGCGAGCGCATCCAGCCCGTTGTCGGCCTCGCCCACAATCTCCACGGGCATCTCCGCGGCGCAATCCGCCAGCACCTCCCTGAGCCGACGGCGCGCCGGCGCCTCGTCATCGACGATGAGAATGCGCATGCGTCGCTTGGGTTCGGTCACGGGTATACGGCAGGACGATGTGTACCTGATAAACGGCGCCCAGCGGTTCCGACTTGAGCTTGGCGTCCAGGTCGAAATGCAACAGCAGGCGCTCGCGGATGTTATCCAGCGCAATACCGCTGCCCTTGTGGCGGCTCGCCCCGCCGGCAATCGGGTTTTTCACGACGATATGCACCTTGTCCTGGCTACGATAGATGTTGAGGCTGATTTCGCCCGGCTCGCGCGCGGGTTCAATACCGTAATAAACGGCATTCTCGACCAGCGGCTGGATGAGCAGCGGCGGGATCAGGGCATCGCCGGGCATTTTCTCGATGTGCCAGACCGCCTGTAAACGGTCCCCCAGCCGCAACTGCTCCAACTCCAGATAGGCGAGGGTCAGCGCCACTTCGTCGGCCAGGGGCGCAAGCTGGCGGGCGTCGCTCATCAGGGCCCGGAACAACTCGGCCAGGTTTTCCAGCGCCCGCTCGGCGCGGCGCGGATCGGTACGCATCAGCGACAGCACCGCATTGAGACTATTGAACAGAAAATGCGGACGGATGCGCGCCTGCAAGGCCTGCAAGCGTGCTTCGGTAATAGCGGGGGACAGCGCACGGGCGCGCAGGTTGAAGTAAGCCAGCAAACCCGCGCCCAGCGCCAGGGAAAAACCGGCCACCCCCAGCACCGGCGTCCGCGTCAGATCCGGCAACGCGTGGTTCATCCAGGCAGCGGTCAGCACCGGCACCGCCACGCCGACGGCCAGTGTCAGTCCCACGCCGGTTCGATAGGCTTGCGCGCGCAGCCGCTGCCCGAGTGCGCACAGTGCCAGCAGAGTCAGCAACAGTGCGGGCTGGGCCAGCGCGGACAACTCGATGAATTCGCCCCAGAATGCGCGCCCATCCGCCACACGCGCCGCCACGCCTGCCATCAGCGCCGCTTCAACCGTCAGCGCCACGCGCAGACTGGTGCCCAGATGGCAGAAGTTCGGTAATTCCACGTGCCGGTTGTTATGATTCCGTTTTTCCATTCCCCACTCTCGCGCTATGAGCACGCCCGCGCCCGCCACCTGGTCAGGCCGATTCTCCGAACCGGTCGCCGAGACCGTCAAACGCTATACCGCGTCCATCTCCTTCGATTATCGGCTGGCCGAGTTTGATATTCAGGGTTCGCTGGCCCACGCCGTCATGTTGCACCACGTCGGTGTGCTTTCCAAGGACGACCTTGCCGCGATCCAGCGCGGCATGGCCGAACTGCTGGGCGAAATCCGCGCGGGGCAATTCGCATGGTCGATCGAGCGCGAGGACGTGCATCTCAATATCGAAGCCGCGCTCACCGCCAAAATCGGCGACGCCGGCAAGCGTCTGCACACCGGCCGCTCGCGCAACGACCAGGTCGCGACCGATATCCGCCTGTTTCTGCGCGATGCCATCGACCGCATCCTGGCCGCTCTTGCCGCCTGTCAGCGCGCCTTGCTGGACCTGGCCGAACAGCATGCCGACACCGTCATGCCCGGCTTCACCCACCTGCAGGTCGCGCAGCCCGTCACCTTCGGCCACCACCTGCTCGCTTATTTTGAAATGCTCGCGCGTGACGCCGAACGCTTTACCGACTGCCGCCGCCGGACCAACCGGCTGCCCCTGGGCGCGGCTGCGCTGGCGGGCACCAGCTATCCCATCGACCGGGAGTACGTCGCCCGCGAGCTCGGTTTCGAGGCGGTGTGCGAAAACTCGCTCGACGCCGTCTCCGACCGCGATTTCGCGATCGAATTTACCGCCGCCGCCGCGCTGGTGATGACGCACCTGTCGCGCCTGTCGGAAGAACTGATCCTGTGGATGAATCCGCGCTTCGGCTTCATCGATCTGGCCGACCGCTTCTGCACCGGATCAAGCATCATGCCGCAGAAGAAGAATCCCGATGTGCCCGAACTCGTGCGCGGCAAGACCGGGCGCGTCAACGGCCACCTCGTTGCACTCCTGACCCTGATGAAAGGCCAGCCGCTGGCCTACAACAAGGACAATCAGGAGGACAAGGAACCCCTGTTCGATACGGTGGACACCCTGATGGATACGCTCACCATTTACGCCGAAATGCTGCGTGGCGTGACCGTCAAACCGGAGGCCATGCGTGCCGCAGTGATGCAGGGCTTCGCGACTGCCACCGATCTGGCCGATTATCTGGTGAAAAAGGGCACGCCCTTCCGCGATGCGCATGAAATCGTGGCACGTGCGGTGCGGGCGGCAGAGTCGTCCAGCCGCGATCTGGCGGACTTGCCGCTCAACGAACTGCAGGCATTCAGCCCGATGATCGCGGACGACGTCTACGCCGTGCTGACGCTGGAAGGTTCGCTCGCTGCCCGCGACCACCTGGGCGGCACCGCCCCGGCGCAGGTGCGCGCGGCAATCGCGCGCGCGCGTCAGCGTATCTAGGGCGTGTTAACACGCCCTAGGCCGGATCAAGTCGTGCAGGAGGCGGCGCGTGCTCGCGGCAGATCCGTCGCGTGTCAGGGCTGCTCAGCTTTTCGTGCATCAGACCGCAAAAATAACTGCGCGGCCCCAGCCTCTGGTTGTGGCGGCAGGTCGCGCACACACCGAAGCTGCGTTTGCCGCTTTGAGTCTGCACCTGCGCCAACACCTGCCGCAGCACCACCATTGCCGAACTCACCCGCGCCGGGCTGGCCGTCTGCACGATATCGCGCCAGGCGCTGCCGGCACTCAGCGTCTTCAACAGCGTGGAGCCACCCTCGGTCAAAATCAGCCGCACCACCCGGCCATCGCGGGGATCGGTGTAACGCGATAGCAGACGGCGGCGCGCCAGCACGATCACGGTTTGCGACACCGTGCCCTTGGTCAGACCCAGATATTCGGTCAGCGCCTGCGGAGTATTGCTGAAGCGGTTGGCCTGGTTCAGATAAAACAGCACCTGCAGATGCACCGGCTGCAAACCCTGCGCCGCCCCCGCCTGCCGCAAGTCGGCCCGGGTCAGCAGCGACAGCCGCTCGACCAGATCAAACAGGGTGAGCGCCTGGCTTTTCAATTGGGTCAGAAATGAACCGAAGCGCCGCCTTGCGCGGCGATCAGCGCGGCAAGCCTGCCGTAGAGCGGTGTGCTGTCCCTGGTGTCAACCCAGCCGCCATCCCGCGGCTTGAAGTGGAAGCCGCCCGAACGGGCTGCGACCCAGATTTCCATGGCCACGCCATGCCGGTTGATGATGATCTTGCCGCCATCCTCGAACTCGATCTCGACGATGCCGTCGGCCGGGGTTTCGAAATCCAGTCCGGCGTCTTCAAGCGCCTGCTGGATATGCGCCAGCGTCGCGTCGACCGCCTGGTTAAATTCGATTTCTGTCATGTTTTTGCCGTGCTAACATTTGACGCATGAATACACGCGCCATATTAATAGTATCCCTGCTGGCTTTCAGCCTATGTATATCCGGCTGCGGTTCCAAGGGACCGCTGTATCTTCCCGAAAAATCCTCCGCGCCGCAACGGACATCCAATTGAACACCCTGAACCGCATTGATGGCCGCCTCCATGTCGAGGGTGTGGCGCTGGACGAACTCGCCAGTCGCTTCGGCACGCCGCTTTATGTCTATTCCCGCCAGGCGCTTGAAGACGCCCATCAGGCCTATGTCCAGGCGTTTTCAGGCGTATCCCATCTGATCTGCTATGCAGTCAAGGCCAATTCCAGCCTGGCCATCCTCAACCTGTTCGCCCGGCTCGGCACGGGTTTTGACATCGTCTCCGCCGGAGAACTGGCGCGTGTCCTGGCGGCGGGAGGCGACGCCGGCAAGGTGGTGTTCTCCGGCGTGGGCAAGAGCGCAGCCGAAATGCGCCAGGCGCTGGAAGCGGGCATCCTCTGCTTCAACGTGGAATCCGAAAGCGAGCTGCACCGCCTGAACCAGGTCGCGGGCGAGATGGGTAAAACCGCGCCGGTCTCCTTCCGCGTCAATCCCGATGTCGATCCCAGGACCCACCCGTATATTTCGACCGGGCTCAAGGAAAACAAATTCGGCGTGCCGATTGCCGATGCGCCGCGCTTGTATCGCCTTGCTTGCAGCCTGTCCAATCTAAGGGTCGTCGGCGTGGATTGCCATATCGGCTCCCAGCTCATCGATCTGTCGCCGCTGGCGGACGCAGCCGATCGCGTGTTCGCGCTGGTGGCCACGCTGGCAAGCGAGGGCATAGCCCTGCACCACATCGACCTGGGCGGCGGCGTCGGCATCCGCTACAAGGACGAAGCTGCGCCCGATCTGGCGGCCTATGGCCGTTTGCTGGCGGAGCGCTTTGCCGGACGCAACGAAAAATTGCTGCTGGAACCGGGCCGCTCGCTGGTGGGCAATGCCGGTTTGCTGCTGACCCGGGTGGAGTATCTCAAGCACGGCGTCGACAAGAACTTTGCCGTCGTCGATGCCGCCATGAACGATTTGATGCGCCCGGCACTGTACGAGGCTTATCACGAAATTGCCGCCGTCAGGGTGCGACCCGAGCCCGCGAAGCGCTACGATATTGTCGGACCGATCTGCGAGACTGGCGATTTTCTTGGCTTTGCGCGCGATCTGTCGATTGCGGAGGGAGACTGTCTGGCCCTGCTTTCTGCTGGCGCCTATGGCATGAGCATGGCTTCCAACTACAATTCCCGCCCCAGACCTGCTGAAGTCATGATAGACAAGAATGAAATTCACCTCATTCGAGAGCGCGAATCAATTCCCTGCTTGATGGCTGGAGAATGGCTTATTTAATAGAGTTTCACAAAATAACCGTTCCCGTAAAATGAATCGTTTTAGTATCGGTACGATACATTTTGTTAGACCGCCACATTTTTCATAAAAATAATTCCGGAATATCCTGACTGGATATTGAACACCAAAAAAAAGCAACTAGAATGAGGCTCACCAAGCGGAGCCTCGGTATCGCCCGCGCCAAGCGGGTTTTGAGCGTATTGGCTAGCCTGTTGATACCGCGCTTTGGAAGTGCACTCAGACTGCACGATGCTTCAAGACGTAAGTAAGCGTAGTGAATGTGTTCAACTTCTAAGGAGTAATGTATGGCAACAGCAAAGAAACCCGCAGCCAAGAAAGCCGCCCCGGCCAAGAAACCCGTGGCCAAAAAGGCGGCTCCGGCCAAAAAGCCTGCAGCAAAGAAAGCGGCTCCGGCCAAAAAAGCGGCTCCGGCCAAAAAGCCTGCAGCCAAGAAGGCGGCTCCGGCCAAAAAGCCCGCCGCCAAACCGGCAGCCAAGAAAGCAACTCCGGCTAAAAAACCGGCAATGAAGAAAGCGGCTCCGGCCAAAAAAGCGGCTCCGGCCAAAAAACCGGCAGTGAAGAAAGCCGCTCCGGCCAAAAAGGCGGCTCCGGCCAAAAAGCCTGCAGCCAAGAAGGCGGCTCCGGCCAAAAAGCCCGCCGCCAAACCGGCAGCCAAGCCCGCGGCCAAAAAGGCAGCACCGGCCAAAAAACCGGCAGTGAAGAAAGCCGCTCCGGCCAAAAAGCCAGCCGCCAAACCGGCAGCCAAGCCCGCGGCCAAGAAGGCAGCGCCGGCCAAAAAACCGGCAATGAAGAAAGCCGCTCCGGCCAAGCCTGCTCCGGCAGCCGCTCCGGCTCCTTCACCCGCACCGGCGGTACCGGTCATCAAGCCTTTCGGGCTCTAACAGGTCGGGCATTGCCCAATCTGAAACGGGAGCCCAGGCTCCCGTTTTTTATTGTGCTTGGCCGGGAGCCTAGCCCCGTTTTTTATTGGCCGCATGCGTCATGCGATTGCACAAGCCGGTCAGCCCCGAGGCAATTGCGGGCAGTCTCAATGGCAGCAAACACAACAGAACCCTGCCGTAGATCAACGGCTCGGTCAGATCTTTGTTCACCAGCCACAGGTCATGCAGCACCCCCAACAACCCGACCAGGTACACCAGCCGGTGGCGTTGCTGCAAGCGTCGGCCATGCCCGGCATGAAACGCCGACGCCCACGGTTCACCCGCTGGGGCGTGATTTGCGATGGAGAAATGTCATCGGGGTTTGATTAATGAGTATCCGCATGGTGTTTCCCGGAAAGTGGCGGCTGGAGACTAAGTCGGAGGCGCGGCAAGAAACTTAACTCACATGCTTGTCCGGACAGCCGGGATGCAGTTTTGATTTCTTCCCCGAACTGATAAGGTTGCGACCACCCCATCCTGCATCCCCTCTGGAAGTGACTCATGCGTTCTCTGCTTGTGCTCCTGCTTGCCCCTCTGCTGGCCCACGCCCAGGGCCCGGGCGGGGGGCCGCCCTTCATCCCGGTCAACATGATGCGGGTGACGGCATCGCCCGTTTCCAACACCGTCAGCGCTGTGGGCGCGCTGATCGCCGAAGACAGCGTGGTGTTGCGCCCGGAAATCGACGGCCGCATCGAGAAACTGCTGTTTGCCGAGGGCCAGCCGGTCAAAAGGGGCGCGACGCTGGTGGT
This sequence comes from uncultured beta proteobacterium, assembly GCA_963726485.1. Lineage (GTDB taxonomy): Bacteria > Pseudomonadota > Gammaproteobacteria > Burkholderiales > Thiobacillaceae > Thiobacillus. Next base: position 203,462 of record CAVSCL010000040.1, read on the forward strand.
GATGGATTCCGCCGAACAACGGGCGCGGGTGGCGGCGGCAGAAGCGGACTTGAAACTGGCCAAGAGCCGCTACCAGCGCAGCGAAGAACTGGTGGCCCGGAACTTTATCTCCAGACAGGCGCTGGACGAGGCGCGCGCCAATCTGGACGTCGTGCTCGCCCGCCTGGCCCAGGAAAAGGTTCTGCTTGACAAGAGTATCCTGCGCGCCCCTTTTGCCGCGCAGGCGGGACTGCGCCAGGTCAGTCCCGGCGCCTATATCAAGAAAGGCGAAGACATCGTGCGTCTGGATGCGCTCGGCACCCTGAAACTGGAAGTGCCGGTACCGGAGATTTACCTGTCGCTGGTGCGTGCCGGGCTGCCGCTCAAGGTGACAGTCGATGCCCTGCCCGGTCAAACCTTCAGCGGCAACGTGTATGCGATCGACCCGGTGATCGATACGGCCAGCCGCAGCATCCTCGTGCGCGCCCGCATCGCCAACCCCGACGGACGGCTCAAGCCCGGCATGTTCGCCCGGGCAAGCGCCGACCTGGGTGGCAAGACTTCCGCCATCCTGGTGCCCGAGCAGGTCATCGTGCCCATGGCTGACGGCAGCTTTGTGTATGTCGTCGTGGGCGGCAAGGCCGAGTTGCGCAAGGTTTTACCGGGACGCCGCGAACCGGGACGGGTGGAAATCCTGTCCGGCCTCAGGGCCGGCGAGACGATCGTGCTGGATGGCCAGATCAAGCTGCGCCCCGGCGTGCCGGTGGTCACGCTGGAACAGGCCGCGCAGATGATGCAGAAAATGCAGGCCGGCAAACCCGCGGCCAGATAGGACATGATTCTTTCCGACCTCTCGATCCGCCGCCCGGTGCTGGCCACCGTGATGAGCCTGATGATTGTCCTGATCGGCCTCATCGCCTACGACCGGCTGCCGGTACGTGAATACCCGAATATCGATGCGCCGGTGGTATCGGTCCGCACCGTTTATCCCGGGGCATCGGCCGAGGTGATGGAAAGCCAGGTGACGCAGCCGATGGAGGATGCGCTCTCGGGCATCGAGGGCATACGCACGATCAAGTCGGTCAGCCGCGAGGAAGTCAGCCAGATCACGGTCGAGTTCATGCGCGAACGCGACCCGGAAGCGGCCGCCAATGACGTTCGCGACCGGGTCGCGCGGACACGCGGACTGTTGCCGGACGCCGTCGATGATCCAGTCGTGGCAAAAATCGAGGCTGACGCGCAGGCCATCATCTGGCTGGCCTTCTCCAGCGACCGGCAGTCGCCGCTGGAGATCACCGATTACGCCGACCGTATCGTGGCCGACCAGTTGAAGACGCTGCCGGGCGTCGCTGCAGTCATCATCGGCGGTGCACGCCGCTACGCCATGCGCATCTGGCTTGACGGCGACCGTCTGGCGGCGTTTGGCCTGACCGTGCAGGACGTGGAGAACGCCCTGAAGAGCCAGAACACCGAACTGCCTTCGGGGCGCATCGAGAGCCAGACCCGCGAATTCACCGTACTGGCGGAAACCGACCTGCGCTCGCCCGAACAGTTTGAACGCATCATCCTCAGGAACAGCGGCGGCATTCTGGTGCGCCTGGGCGATGTGGGACGGGCCGAAATCGGCGCCCAGGACGAGCGCAACATCATCCGCGTAAACAGCCGCCCCGCCGTTGGGCTGGGTATCGTCAAGCAGTCGACCGCCAACACCCTGGCCGTCGCGCAGGCCGTGAAGGCGGAATTGCCGCGCCTGCAAAAGGCCCTGCCCCCCGGGATGAAGCTGCAGGTCGGGTTCGACAGCTCGATCTTCATCGAAAAATCCATAGCCGCGGTCTATGACACCATGATGGAGGCGCTGGTGCTGGTGGTCGGCGTGATCTTTCTGTTCCTGCGCAACTGGCGCGCGACCCTGATTCCCTTCGTCACCATCCCGGTCTCGCTCATCGGCGCCTTCATCTTCCTGTATGCCTTCGGCTTCACCATCAACGTGCTCACGCTGCTGGGGCTGGTGCTGGCGATCGGTCTGGTGGTGGACGACGCCATCGTCATGCTGGAGAACATCTACCGTCATATCGAACACGGCGAAACGCCATTGCAGGCGGCGCTCGCGGGCGCCAAGGAAATCGGCTTTGCGGTGGTGGCCATGACGCTGACGCTGGCTGCCGTGTTCGCCCCGCTGGCGTTTGCCGAAGGCAACACCGGCAAGCTGTTCACCGAATTCGCGCTGACCGTGGCGGCGGCCGTGCTGGTGTCCGGTTTTGTCGCTTTGACCCTCACCCCCATGATGGCGAGTCTCATCCTGCGCCACGAAGTGCGGCACGGCGTGCTGTTCAACTTCGGCGAACGCCTGCTGAATGGCCTGAATCACGCGTATCGGGGCGGGTTGACGCGGACGATCCGGCATCCGCTTATCGTGCTGATGGTGTTTGTGCTGGCCGCCGCCGCGGCCTTTGGCCTCCTGAAGTCGCTCAAGTCCGAGCTTGCGCCGACCGAGGATCGCGGCTTTTTCATCGGTTTCATGCTGGCGCCCGAGGGCGCGACGCTGCAATACACCGACCAGTATGCGCGCCAGCTCGAGGGTATTTACCAGAGCGTGCCGGAAGTCAGAACCTTCTTCGTCGTGGTCGCGCCGGGACTGGAACGGCCCAATCCGGTCAACACCGCGTTGTCCTTCGTGCAACTGAAACCCTGGGAGGAACGCAGTCGCAGCCAGATGAAGATCACCGAAAGTCTCGGCCCGCGCATGTTCATGGGCATGCCGGGCGTACTCGCCTTCCCCATCAACCCGCCTTCGCTCGGGCAGAGCTTCCGCAACCCGCCGCTGCAGTTCGTGGTGCAGGCGCCCAGCTACGTCGAGCTCAATACCGCGGTCGAAGCCCTGATGGCCAAGGTGCGCGCCTATCCGGGTCTGGCCAATGCCGATACCGACCTCAAACTCAACAAGCCCCAGCTCAAGGTCGCGATCAACCGCGACAAGGCCGCGCAGATGGGCATCAGCATCGACACCATCGGCCGCACTCTGGAAACCCTGCTGGGCGGGCGCCAGGTCACGCGGTTCAAACGCGAAGGCGAACAATACGACGTGATGGTGCAGCTCGGCGCCGCCGCCCGGGCCACCCCCCAGGATCTGGCCGCCCTCTACGTGCGCGGCAGCAACGGCGCGCTCACGCCGCTATCGAACCTGGTTGCGATCACCGAAACGGTTGCCGCCAAGGAACTCAACCATTTCGACCGCCAGCGTGCCGCTCTCATCTCGGCCAATATTGCGCCAGGCTACACGCTGGGTGATGCCCTGACCTTCATGGACCAGGCCGCCAGGGAAACCCTGCCCGCCACCGCCCGCACCGCGCTCGACGGCCAGTCTCGCGAATTTCGCGAATCCGGCAAGACCCTGGTCACGACTTTCGCGCTGGCATTGATCGTCATCTATCTGGTGCTCGCGGCCCAGTTCGAAAGTTTCGTCTCGCCCTTCATCATCCTGCTGACTGTTCCGCTTGCCGCCACCGGCGCGCTTCTGGCGCTCAAGCTCACCGGCGCCACGCTCAACGTCTACAGCCAGATCGGGCTCATCATGCTGGTCGGCCTGATCACCAAACACGGCATTCTGATTGTCGAATTCGCCAACCAGCTGCGCGCGCAGGGCAGGGAAAACGCCGAAGCGGTAATCGAAGCCGCCACCCTGCGGCTGCGCCCCATCCTCATGACCACGGCCGCCATGGTACTGGGCGCGGTGCCGCTGGCGACGGCCACGGGCGCCGGCGCGGAATCCCGCTCGCCCATCGGCTGGGTCATCGTGGGTGGCCTGCTGCTGGGAACGCTGCTCACCCTGTTTGTCATCCCGGTGGCTTACACCCTGCTTACGCGGCGGACCCGGTCCGTGCGGCCGAAATCCTCACCAGTTCTGACGAAGCCTCGTCAGCCCGAAAATCCGGATATTCATTAAACCGTCAAACCACCCTGATTCAATGCGGTCTTTCTAGGCATTCACACCCACTGGAGACTGGCATGAACCCTGCTCATACCCTTGTACTATCAAAGCAAGGAGTCGAGACCATGATTGAACTGGAACAAGGCGGCGCACTGGATATCAACCTGCGGGAAGACAGCCATGGCAAGGACCGCGTTGTGATCGTGTTGCAGGCGCACGGCTGCGAGCTGAATCTGGCTCCCCATCAGGCCCGGGTGCTGGCAACCGAGCTCATCATGGCGGTAAACCGGGCCGAGGTGCGCAGCAATCTCAAGCGCAACCAGCACATGGTGCGCGGCAAGGATGAAGCCCCTCAAAGGCGCGGCCCGTTCCACCAGTCCTTCGCCAAATAATTTCCGGCCGGTCGGCTTCGACCGTACCAGGGTAGCGGACAGCCAGGCTAACTACCCACATGACTCGCCTCCGCATTGTCGAAGGCATTCCATCCGTGATAGGGTGGCACTCAGGCGCGACAGGGTTCGTCCCCCGCGTCTTTTTTGTTATCACTTTTTCCGGAATTGCCATGGCCGCTATCGAACTCAACAAGGACAACTTTGAATCCACCATCAGCAGCAACGATGTCGTAATCGTCGATTTTTGGGCGCCCTGGTGCGGGCCCTGCCGGGGTTTTGCGCCGATTTACGAAGCCGCGTCCGAAACCCACCCCAACATCATTTTCGCCAAGGTGAACACTGAAGAACAGCAGGAACTGGCCGGCTATTTTCAGATTCGCTCCATCCCCACCCTCATGGTGTTCCGCGAACAAGTCATCCTCTATTCCGAAGCCGGTTCCCTGCCCGCCAGCGCGCTGGATGCGCTGATTGACCAGGTCATGGGGCTGGACATGGCACAGGTGCACAAGGATATTGCCGAGCAGCAGGCCGGGAATCAGGCTTGAAAACCCGAAGCAATCACATCCGGAGCAATGCCCTTCGGTCATTGCGCCCCTTCTCTCCAATAACAAGAGCAAGCCGTTTCCGATAATCCGGCGGATCACCGCCGGTGGCCCCATCAACCTACAAGGCCTAGGGCAGTGTCAGTTGCCGCAGCAGCGGCAGGGTAATCGGGCGGCGGGTTTCCAGGCTCAGGCGATCCAGTGCCTCAAGTACCCGCAGCAGGTTGCCCATGTCGCGCGGGTAATGGTTCAGCAGATAGTCGGCCACCTGGGGTTCCAGCCGGAATCCCAGGCGGCCGGCGTGTTGCGCCAGCGCGGCGCGCTTTTCATCGTCATTCAGGCCACTCACCTGAAACACCAGGCCCCAGCCCAGACGGGTGCGCAGTTCGGGACTCAAGGGCAATTCGGCAGGCGGCCGCTGGCCCGCGGCAAGCCATAGGCCCCCCGCTGCCCGCACGCGGTTGTAGGCGGCAAAGGCGGCGTATTGCTGCGCCTCGTCCCAGTCATCCGCCTGGTCGGCAATCACGGCCTGCGCCTCACCCTGTCCCGGGGTCGCGACGGACATTCCGCGCGCCCGGCAGGCGTATGCCCAGGCTTCAAGCAGGTAAGTCTTGCCGCTGCCCGGCTCGCCCCATACATACACCATGCGCTCGGAAGCAAGGCCTTGCAGCATTGCCCGCAATTGCGCCATCAGTTCATGATTACGCCCCGTCACGAAACGGCCGAGGTCGGGATCGGCAGGCGGCCGGATGTCGAGAAGAAGTTGCTGCATGGGGCGGAAGGATAAGGCATAAGGAAGGGTCGGCGCCATATCAACTAGCGCACGGCTATACTCTGATGTTTACAAGTTTTCACCCTTGAGTTGCCGATGAAAATCGATTTCTCCCTGCCCGTCAGACACGTCATCCAGGCTCCCGCCGTGGTCGAGGAAGTATTGGGGACCGAGGAGCGCGTGGCATTGAAAACCCGCATCAAGGCACGGATGAAAGCTCAGGATGCGGTGCTGGTGGCGCATTACTACACCTCGGCGGATTTGCAGGACCTTGCCGAGGAAACCGGCGGCTGCGTGTCGGACTCGCTGGAAATGGCGCGTTTTGGCCACGCGCACAAAGCCGGAACGCTGATCGTCGCCGGGGTGAAATTCATGGGCGAGACCGCGAAAATCCTGAATCCGGAAAAGCGCGTGCTCATGCCCGATCTGGGCGCCGAATGTTCACTGGATCTGGCCTGCCCGGCGGATGAGTTTGCCGCCTGGTGCGACGCGCATCCCGACCGCGTGTCCGTGGTGTACGCCAACACCAGCGCCGCGGTGAAAGCGCGCGCCGACTGGGTGGTCACCTCCGGTATCGCCGCCAGGATCGTGAAATACCTGCACCGGCAAGGAAAGAAGCTGCTGTGGGCGCCCGACCGCCATCTGGGCGACTACGTGCAGCGCATCAGCGGCGCTGACATGCTGCTGTGGCAGGGCTCGTGCGTGGTGCATGAAGCTTTCAAGGCCGAAGCGCTGGCCAAGCTGCGGGCGGATCATCCCGCCGCCGCCGTGCTGGTGCACCCGGAATCGCCCGAGGCGGTGATCGCGCAGGCCGATGTCGTCGGTTCCACCACGCAGATTATCGATGCCGCCCGCACACTCCCCAACCACGAATTCATTGTCGCCACCGACAACGGGATCTTTCACAAGATGCGCGCGGTAGCGCCGGGGAAAATCTTCATCGAAGCGCCAACCGCGGGAGAAGGCGCGACTTGCACTTCCTGCGCGCACTGTCCGTGGATGGCGATGAACGGCCTGCGCAAGCTCGCTGCCGTGCTGGAGTCCGGAGGCAACGAAATTCGTATCGAGGAATCCATCCGCGCCAAAGCCGCGGTGTCGATCCAGCGGATGCTGGATTTTGCGGCGGCCGAGAAAACCGGGCGCATACAGCTCGGCGATTGATCCGGCATCAACCTAGGAGTCTGTCGGACTTAAAGGCAATCGGCTGCAAATCCGCCTGGCCGGTTCATATTTCGCCGTTTTCTTGGTCAATAGAACGACTATTGACCTGCAAAACCGTCAAAATCTGCCCTCGCCCAGCCGAATTTTCGCTACGATTCTTCAAGTCCGACAGGCTCCTAGGCATCGGCCATCTCCATGCGTTGACCGTTTTCGGCAACGCATCAGCGGCGGAACGATGCATCGTCAATCACGGCCAGTTGCCGGTCATGCACCCGTGACAGCAGGAGTTGCGAGGCCAACCCGCCCACGAGCGCCAGCAACATGTCCCACTGCGTATCCCATACATCGCCCTGAGTCGCGAGAAAGGCCTCGGCATCGCCGCCCAGGACAAGCGCTGCCCACCACTCGATGAATTCATACGTGGCGCTGATCGCCAGCACCACGCACGTCACCAGAAAGAACAGCCAACCGCCGGATCTGAGTGGCGTGCTCCGAAGCAGAATTTCTCGGGCAAGGATGGCGGGAATAAAGCCCTGAGCCAGGTGGCCGAGCCGGTCGTAGTGATTGCGCGCCAGATCGAATGCGTCCTGCACCCAGAACCCCAGCGGCACCCGGGCATAGCTGTAGTGACCGCCCACCATGAGTATCAGGCCATGCAGAAAAAGCAGGCGATAGAGCAGGGGCGTCAGGGGAAAGCGGGGGTGGCTGATGATCAAGAGCGGCAGGGCAATCATCACCGGCGTCGTTTCCATCACCCAGGTCAGACGATCAAACGGCGAGATTCCCGAAAAAATCAGGCAGGCCGCTGTCAGGAAGGCGAGCAGGGCATTCTCGCCGCTGAATGAAGCAGGTATCGAGCGCATCATTCGGTCCCCAAATCAGGAAGGTCGCGCAGGTGAGCCGCAGGCAGTGCGACTGATACGGCAAGGCCTGACGGGCATGGCGTCAGCGCGGCCCCGGACAAGATCGTCGCCGATCGCCATGTCCGTTCCCGCACCCGGCCTTGATGCCTTTCAGTGCGCTCTCGTGCTTGCGGACGGCCCAGGCACCCGCGCCAATAATGCATCGTTAAAATGGGCCGATACATTCCGGGCGCTTGGATTCTATCCCAAGCAGACACGCGCCATATCCCGTAAAATGTGTTTTTTGCCGCATTGCCCGTCATGACCGCCAGACTGCGGGAAATCCCCTACAACTACACCTCGTTCTCCGACCGCGAAATCGTCATTCGCCTGCTGGGAGCGGCTGCCTGGGACACGCTCAACATCCTGCGTGGCGAGCGCAGGACCGGCCGTTCCGCGCGCATGTTGTTCGAGGTGCTGGGCGATATCTGGGTGGTGCGGCGCAATCCCTATCTGGAAGACGACCTGCTCACCAATCCCAAGCGGCGGCGCATGCTGGTCGAGGCGCTGCAACATCGTCTGAACGAGATCGAGAAACGCCGCCAGGGCGGCGGAGCCGTTGTCGGCTCTGGCGACTTACGGAACCGGCGTCCTCCTGGCGAGGGCAATGAACTGGTCGGCCAGCTTCTGGCCGCCGCGACCGAGGCGGTACGCGATTTCGAGGACTGGTTCGACGAAACCGCTCGCCTGCGCGCGGCCATCGTGCGCCGATTGAGCCGCACCACCCGCCGCGACAACATCGCCTTCGACGGTCTGGCGCGCGTGTCGCACGTCACCGACGCCACCGACTGGCGGGTGGAATATCCCTTCGTGGTGCTGACCCCCGACACCGAAGCGGAAATGGCCGCGCTGGTGGCTGGACTGGTTGAACTGGGCCTCACCATCATCCCGCGCGGCGGCGGCACCGGCTACACCGGCGGTGCGGTGCCGCTCACGGCCAACGCCGCGGTCATCAATACCGAAAAGCTGGAAGCCATGAGCGCGGTCGAGTTCCTGCGCCTGCCAGGCGTGGAACACGAAGTCGCAACCATCCATTGCGGCGCGGGCGTGGTCACCCGGCGCGTGATGGAGGCGGCGGAAGCGGCCGGGCGGGTGTTCGCCGTGGACCCGACGTCCGCCGATGCCTCCACCATCGGCGGCAACGTGTCGATGAACGCCGGCGGCAAGAAGGCCGTACTGTGGGGTACCGCGCTGGACAACCTGGTGTCGTGGCGCATGGTCACCCCCAATGCCGACTGGCTGGAAGTCACCCGGCTCGATCACAACCTCGGCAAAATCCACGATGCGGCATCGGCCCGGTTCGAAATCCGCCGCTTTGCCGCCGATGGCGTGACGGCCAAAGGCGCGCCGGAAATTCTCGACCTGCCCGGCAGCAGCTTCCGCAAGATCGGCCTGGGCAAGGATGTCACCGACAAATTCCTGGCGGGCCTGCCCGGGATACAGAAGGAAGGCTGCGACGGCCTGATCACTTCGGCGCGCTTCGTCCTGCACCGCCTGCCCGCGCACACCCGCACGGTGTGTCTGGAATTTTTCGGCCAGGTGGCGCAAGCCGTGCCCGCGATTGTCGAGGTCAAGAACTACTGCGACAGCCACGCCGAGGTTTTGCTGGCCGGTCTGGAACATCTCGATGCGCGCTATGTAAAAGCCGTCGGCTACGCCACCAAGGCCCCGCGGCCGGGACGGCCCAACATGGTGTTGCTGATCGACGTGGTGTCGGACAATGAAGTCGCGGCCGGCGAGGCGGCGTCGAACATCGTACGCATCGCCAATGCGCGCGGCGGCGAAGGCTTCATCGCCGTGTCCGCCGAGACGCGCAGGAAATTCTGGCTCGACCGCGCCCGCACCGCCGCGATCGCCGCACACACCAACGCCTTCAAGATCAACGAGGATGTCGTCATTCCGCTCGATCGTCTGGCCGATTACACCGACGGCATCGAACGTATCAACATCGAATTGTCGATCCGGAACAAGCTGCAGTTGCTGGACGTGCTGGCCGGATTTTTCCGCGCGCCGCTGCCGCTCCTGGAAGACGACGAGACCATTGCCGATCCCGCTCAGGCCGAGGAACGGCGCCAGCGCGCCCAGGCCCTGATCGAGGCCGTGCGCGCACGCTGGACGGAACTGCTCGGCAACCTGGATGCACCCGCTTCAAGCCCCGTGCCTGACGCGCCACGCCTCACCCCTCACGCCTCACCCCTCAGCAACTTCGAGGCCCTGCGCGACAAAATCGTTCGGGTGTCGTGGAAACGCGAACTGCGGCGCGAGTTGCAGCAGCTCTTCGTAGGCCGCGAATACACGCCGGTGCTGGAAGCCTGCGACCGCCTGCATCAACAAATCCTGAAAGGCCGCGTGTTCGTCGCGCTGCACATGCACGCGGGCGACGGCAACGTCCATACCAATATTCCGGTCAATTCCGACGACTACGCCATGCTGCAGGCCGCCAACGCCGCGGTGGCGCGGATCATGAAACTCGCCATCGATCTGGGCGGGGTGATTTCCGGCGAGCACGGCATCGGCCTGACCAAGCTGGAATTTCTCGACGACACGACGATCGCCACCTTCGCCGAGTACAAGAAACAGGTCGACCCCGAGGGCCGCTTCAATGCGGGCAAGCTCCTGCCCGGCGCGGATTTGCGCAACGCCTACACGCCGTCGTTCAGTTTGCTGGAAGCCGAATCCATCATCCTCGAACAGTCCGAAACCGGGGCGATTGCCGACTCGATCAAGGACTGTCTGCGCTGCGGCAAGTGCAAGCCGGTATGCAACACCCACATCCCGCGCGCCAACCTGCTGTATTCGCCGCGCAACAAGATCCTCGCCACCTCGCTCCTGATCGAAGCGTTTCTGTACGAGGAGCAAACCCGGCGCGGCGTATCGCTCCGACACTTCGACGAGTTCTCGGATGTCGCCGATCACTGCACGGTCTGTCACAAGTGCAAGAATCCCTGCCCGGTGGACATCGACTTTGGCGATGTGTCGATCGCCATGCGCAACCTGCTGCGCCGCCAGGGAAAAAAGAAATTCAACCCCGGCACCTGGGTGTCCATGGCATTCCTGAATGCCACCGATCCGGCCACCATCAAGGCACTGCGCAAACCGCTGGTCGAATGGGGTTATGCCGGACAACGCCTGGGACACGCGCTGTTCAAGCGGCTTGGACTCATTCAGGCGCAGACCCGGCATCCGCCCGCCACGCTCGGCAAGCCCACGCTGGTCGCACAGGTGATCCATCTGGTCAACAAACCCATGCCCGGGGGCTTGCCGAAGAAAACCTCGCGCGCGCTGCTGGGCCTGGAAGACGCGTCCATCGTGCCCATCCTGCGCAACCCGGCGAAGCTTTCCGACGACAGCGACGCGGTGTTCTACTTCCCCGGCTGCGGCTCGGAACGGCTGTTCTCGCAGGTCGGCCTCGCCACGCAGGCCATGCTGTTCGAACTCGGCGCGCAAACCGTGCTGCCGCCAGGCTATCTGTGCTGCGGCTACCCGCAAACCTCAGGCGGGCAGGCAGACAAGGGCGATGCCATCACCGCGGCCAACCGCGTGCTGTTCCACCGCGTCGCCAACACGCTGAATTATCTGGACATCAGGACCGTGATCGTGTCCTGCGGCACCTGCATGGATCAGTTGCTCAAATACGAGTTCGGGAAGATCTTCCCCGGCTGCCGCCTGCTCGACATCCACGAATACCTGATGGAAAAGGGTGTTTCGCTCGGCGAGCGAAACACCCTTTCGGCGGAGGCCAATGCCGACAAAGTCGGCGTTAAGTCGCGTAGCGACGGCCTTAGCCAAAAGGGCTCCCCACGACTGGGCACGAAATACCTCTACCACGACCCCTGCCATACGCCGATGAAAACCCACGCCCCGCTCAAGGTGGCGAATACGCTGATGGGCGCGGAGGTGCGCCTGTCCGATCGCTGCTGTGGCGAATCCGGTACGCTCGCCGTGACGCGCCCGGATATTTCCACGCAGATTCGTTTCCGCAAGGAAGAGGAAATCCGCAAAGCTGCGGAGGCGCTGCGCGCCGGCGATGACGCCATGCCGGTGAAAATCCTCACCTCCTGCCCCTCGTGCCTGCAAGGCTTGGCGCGCTACAACGAGGACGCGGGCACCGAGCCGGATTACATCGTGGTGGAAATGGCGAAAAAACTGCTCGGCGACAACTGGATGGCGGATTACATCGCGAACGTCGGCAACGGCGGCATCGAGCGGGTGCTGCTGTAACCCGAATCGGCATTCCGGCGCGCCGCAAGAATTCCGTAGGGCGATAACCCCGCTTTGCGGCCGGTCCGCCCTTGTGTCCATGCGGTCCGGCACGCTTCAGCACCGGCTCGGATTGGATTATGGTAATAATGGCAAAAAACAAGCTGGGGAGGACTGAATGACGGACCACATCGCCCGCGCCGGCAACGGTGTCATCGAGCGGGTGTTGCCTTGAACTGCGCCTGTTGCGATTCCAATGGCGGCGAGGTGCTGTGGCACAGCGCTTTGTGCCGTGTGGTGCTGGTGCCGGAGCCCGGCTATCCCGGTTTTCTGCGTGTCATCCTGAATGCGCACGTCAAGGAAATGACTGACCTCGCTGCCTCGGATCGCGCTGCGTTGATGCAGGTGGTATTCGCGGCGGAGGGTGCGCTGCGCGAAGTGATGCGGCCCGAAAAAATCAATCTGGCTTCACTCGGCAACATGGTGCCCCATATACATTGGCACGTGATTCCGCGCTTTACCGATGATCCGCATTTTCCCAACCCGGTATGGGGGAAAAAACGGCGGGAACCCTCGCACATCCACAGCGAGGAACTGCGGACAAAGCTGGCATTTTCGCTCAACCGGCAGCTTGTTCCCGCGCCGGAAACTTGATGATGTTGTCGCCATCCGCCGCTTTGATGGCACGGCTTTGCGGAAACACGGCGGCGAAGGTGCTGCCCTTGCCCGGAATGGATTGCACGTCCAGCCGCGCGCCGTGGCGTGTGAGCACATGCTTGACGATGGCCAGTCCCAATCCGGTGCCGCCGGTCTCGCGCGAGCGGCTGTGGTCCACGCGATAGAACCGCTCGGTCAGCCGGGGGATGTGCTCGGCGGCGATGCCTTCTCCGGTGTCGGTGACGGCGAACACGACCTCATTATTGCGCTCGCTCCATGACAGCCTGATCGCGCCGCCGGCGGGCGTGTAGCGGATGGAATTGGAAATGAGGTTGCCCAGTGCGCTATGGATCTCCTGCAGGCTACCCCTGACCCAAAGCGGGCTGTCGATCTGGAGGGTGATGGTATGGCGTCCGCGACTGAGCGACTGCGCTTCGGATTCCAGGGTGTGCAGCAGATCCGGCACATTCACCGGTTCGTCATTCAGGCCATGCTCGGCGCTTTCCAGACGCGACAGCGTGAGCAGGTCGTCCAGCAGGCGTTGCATGCGGCGGGTGTGATCCTGCATCAGGTTGAAATAGCGGCGCGAGTCGATTTCCGGCAAATGCGGGTTGTCGGCCAGGGTTTCGACAAACCCGCCCACCACGGTGAGGGGGGTGCGCAGTTCGTGCGAGACATTGGCGATAAAGTCGCGCCGCATCGCGTCGACCCGCTCCAGTTCGGTGATATCGCGAGCGACCAGCAGCTTCTGCGACTCGCCAAAAGGCACCAGTTGCAGCGAAAGGCTGATTTCCCGGTTGACGGGTGACTTGCACACCAGACGGCGGGAATAGTCGGCCGCGTCGAGAAATTCCAGAAAATTCGCCTGCCGCAGCAGATAACGGACAAACTGGCCGCGGTCGCGCTCGGAATCAAGACCCAAAAAATGACTTGAAGCAGGATTGCACCACTCGATCTGTTCGGCATGATTAAGGAACACCATGCCGTCCGGTACCGCCTTGGCGGCGTGTTCGAACCGTTCCAGCGCCGAAGTCAGTTGATTGTGACTGGCATTCTGGCGGCGCTGATGTCTTTCCAGGCGATAAAAAATATCGCCCCAGGTGCCGGCGGCGTCGGGCGGCGACACCTCGTCGGGATGTTCCAGCCAGCGCGACAGGCGGTATTCCTGCCACAGGCGGCGCAGCAGGACATACGCCTGAAACCCGGCCAGAAACAGCAGGGCGGTACTGGCGCCCGAAGCCGCCCATAGCATCGCCGCCACCAGCAGCACGGCGGCAAGTAAACCCAGGGGACGCCACCAGAAACCCATAGACGCTCCATCAAATCGATTGGCCCCAGCCTTGTCTCGCTCGCCCCTCGGGAATTCGGTACCCCGCAAGGGTAAAGGGTAGGGGCTCAGTCCGGGAAAGTCCGGGAAATTATCCCACGGTAGCCGAAAAACGATAACCCGACCCGCGCACAGTCTGAATCAGCCCAGCGTGGCTGGACGGCTCCAGCGCCAGACGCAGACGGCGGATATGCACGTCGACCGTGCGCTCCTCGACGAATACGTCGTCGCCCCATACCTGGTCGAGCAACTGGGTGCGGGAATACACCCGCTCACAATGGGTCATGAAAAAATGCAACAGACGGAACTCGGTCGGCCCGAGGTCCAGGGGCTGATTCTTCCCGCTTACACGATGGCTCACCGGGTCCAGTCGCAGCCCGGCTATTTCCACCGGCTCGTCGGTCATCTGCGGTGCGCGGCGGCGCAATACCGCCTTGATGCGCGACATCAGTTCGCGCGGCGAAAACGGCTTGGTGATGTAATCGTCGGCGCCGGTGTCCAGCCCCAGCACCTTGTCGCGTTCTTCCCCGCGCGCGGTCAGCATGATGATGGGGACGGGACCATATCGCTCGTCCTGCCGCAGGCGGCGACACAGGTCGATGCCGGACATGCCGGGCAGCATCCAGTCAAGCAGGATCACATCCGGCAGGGTGTTTTTCAGGAACTGCAGCGCATACTCGGCATCGCCCGCCGCCGTGACCTGGTGTCCTGCCTGCGCCAGATTGAACTTCAACAGTTCCTGAATGCCGGGTTCGTCTTCCACCAATAATATGTTTGCAGCCATTTCACTCTCCATACTGTGCAGTGTCGCGGCCATGCTATGACAACAGTATGACTGATTTATGACATCACGGCGGGAGTGCGCCGCTGAGGTAAAATCGTGCCTTCCCTGTTCTTCATCCCGTCTCATGGATAAAACCACCCACTTCGGCTACCAGCAGGTTGCCGAATCCGAGAAGGCCGCCCGCGTGGCGGAAGTCTTCCATTCCGTCGCGAAGCAATACGACCTCATGAACGATCTCATGTCCGCCGGGCTGCACCGGTTGTGGAAGCGCTTCGCCGTGGCGCAGGCGGGCCTGCGTCCCGGCATGAAGGTGCTGGATGTGGCCGGCGGCACGGCGGATTTGACGCGGCTGTTTTCGCAGGAAGTCGGTGCCAGCGGGCGCGTGGTGCTGACCGACATCAATTTCTCGATGCTGCGCGAGGGGCGCGACCGCATGTTGAACGAGGGCAAAAACCCGCCCACCGTACAGTGCGACGGCGAGCGTCTGCCTTTTCCCGGCGATTATTTCGATTGTGTGAGCGTGGCCTTCGGCCTGCGCAACATGACGCACAAGGATCAGGCGCTGGCGGAAATGCACCGCGTGCTCAAACCCGGCGGACGCCTGCTGGTGCTGGAGTTTTCCAAGGTATGGAAGCCGCTGGAACCGGCGTACGACCTCTATTCCTTCAAGCTCCTGCCGCTGATGGGCAAACTCGTGGCGCAGGATGCTGGCAGCTATCGATATCTGGCCGAATCCATCCGCATGCACCCGGGCCAGGAGGAACTCAAGACCATGATGGAGAGCGCCGGGTTTGCGCGCGTGAGTTATAACAACCTGACCGCCGGCGTAGTGGCGCTGCACAAGGGTTTCAAAATTTGATCGCGCCGGGTTTGATTACAGCGGCCCTTTTCGAGCGCAGCCTGAATCACCTGCTGCGGCAAACACCGGGGGCGGTGGAACAATTGCGGCGCCACGCCGGGCGCAGCCTGCGTTTCGATCTGACGCTGGCGCAATTCGATTTCCGCATCGCCGATGACGGTTGCGTCTCCGAAGCCGCGCTGCCCGGGACGGGGTCTTCCGCCCCCGACGCCGTCATCCGCCCCACGCCCGCACTGTTCGCCCGGCTGCCGTTCTTTGGCAGGGAAGCGCTCCAGCACGCCGACTACAGCGGCGACGCCGCGCTGCTGTATACGCTCGACCTGGTCTTTCGCAGCCTGGCCTGGGATGCGGAAGCCGACCTTGCCCCCATGCTGGGCGACATGGCGGCGCACCGGATTAGCGAATTTGGCCGCGAAGCGCTGCATACCTTGCGCCACGCCGCGCAATCGCTTAACCGCAGCGCAAGCGAATATGTGGTGGAAGAGGCCGGACTCATGGCGCGCATGGTCGATGTCGCGCGGTTCAACCGTGAAGTCGATACGCTGATCGATGATGCAGCGCGGCTGGAAAAGCGGCTGGCCTTGCTGGAATCTTCTAAAGAATGAAACTCCTGCGCCTCGCCTACATTATTTATATAGGCTTGCGTTTCGGGCTGGAAGAATTCCTCCTCGGCCATGAAAGGGTGCGGCCACTGCGCTGGCTGGTGCGTCTCGCCTTGTTCTGGCGGCCCCTCTCGGCACCGCGCGCCGTGCGTCTGCGGCTTGCGCTGGAGGCGCTGGGGCCGATCTTCGTCAAGTTTGGGCAAATGCTCTCCACCCGGCGCGATCTGGTACCGGTCGATATCGCGGATGAACTCGCCAAACTGCAGGACCGCGTGCCGCCTTTTCCCTCGGTTCAGGCGGTGGCGGTGCTGGAAGAGACCTATGGGAAGCCATTGGCTCAAGTGTTCGCCGAATTCGATACCACGCCGGTCGCCTCGGCCTCGGTCGCCCAGGTTCATTTTGCACGACTGCCCGATGGCCGCGCCGTTGCCGTCAAGGTGCTGCGTCCGGGGATTTCGCGGATCATCGGCCACGATGTCGCGCTGCTCCACGATGCCGCCGGACTGGTGGAAAAGCTGTCCGCCGATGGTAAAAGATTGCGCCCGCGCGAAGTGGTGGCGGAGTTCGAGAAACATCTGGGAGACGAGCTGGATCTGATGCGCGAAGCAGCCAACTGTTCGCAGCTCCGGCGCAACTTTTTGAATTCGCCGCTCCTGGTCGTACCCGAAGTCTACTGGGACTACTGCGCGAAAGACGTGATGGTGATGGATCGCATGGACGGTATCCCGGTGAGCCAGGTCGACGCGCTGCGCGCTGCCGGGGTGGACCTTCCCAAACTGGCCACCGCCGGTGTCGAACTCTTTTTCACTCAGGTCTTTCGGGACGCTTTTTTTCACGCCGACATGCACCCTGGCAATATTCTGGTGCGTCCGGGGAAACGCCCTCTCCCTAACCCTCCCCCGCTTGCGGGGGAGGGAACAAACGCCGTGCCCAAAACGATAGAGGGTCAATACGTCGCGCTCGATTTCGGCATCATGGGCACGCTCACCGAAGTCGACAAACAGTATCTCGCCCGCAATTTCCTCGCTTTTTTCACCCGTGATTACAAAGGGCGTCGCGCTCGCCCATCTCGAATCCGGCTGGGTGCCTGCGGGTACCCGCATCGATGAGCTCGAAGCCGCCGTGCGCTCGGTATGCGAGCCGGTGTTTGACCGGCCGCTGAAAGACATTTCCTTCGGTCGAGTGCTGCTGCAATTGTTCCAGGCCTCGCGCCGCTTCAATGTGGAAATTCAGCCGCAACTGGTACTGCTGCAAAAGACGCTGCTCAATATTGAAGGCCTGGGGCGGCAGCTTGACCCGGAACTGGATCTGTGGAAAACCGCCAAGCCTTTTCTGGAAAGCTGGATGAACGAACAATTCGGCTGGCGCGCACTGATCAAAAACCTGAAATCCGAGGCCCCGCAATGGGCGACGTTGCTGCCGCAACTGCCGCGACTGGCCCACACCTATCTCTCCCGCAGCGACGATCGGAGCACGCTCGAAGCACGCCTTGTGCAGATCGCTGCCAGACAGGCTCGCACCACCTGGCTGCTGGCCGGCGCGATAGGCCTGGCTGCCCTGACGCTGGCGATTACCCTGCTGAAATAATCTGGTAAGCGCTCAGGGAACAAGGTCATCTTGGCTGTCCCCATGCAGTTGCCTGAAGTCGGAAGGTCAAGATGCGGAAAATCAGCAAGGAAGCCCTGCTGAATTCCGGGTTCGAAAACAAACATGGCACGGTATGGCGCCTGTTCAACCCGCACGCAACAGGCTTGCCTGATGCTTGTCTGATTGGCCTTGGCGGAAAAGCCATCCGCCATCAGCGGCGCCGAGGTCGTCGGCCAGTGTGCTACCAAAGTTGCTGCGAGTGTGTTTTCCGGTTTCATATCCAACTTCCAAGAGCGTTAAGTGGCAAGGTGTCGGGCCTGAGAAATCCTGCCCAGGCAGGCATGTTTGCTCCTGTTATGTGTTAATTGTTCACGCGCAAACCATATCGGCCCTATTGAAAATTTGTTAGCTTTCTGCTTTGGTTAGTCCGATAATTGCTTTGCGTGTAATTTATTTACATCCCGGCACGGAAATGTCCGACACCAGAAATATGCCTGTTTCGGTAATGCCCCCCCGCTCTCTGTCGACAGCCGTGCGACGGCTGCTGCGTCCTTTGGTCAAGCTGCTGCTGCATTACAGCGTGCAATACCCCTATTTCGCCAACTTGTTAAAGCTGGCGTACGTGGAAGCAGCGACACAAATTCCGGTCGCAGGCAAGCACCAGACCGATAGCCGGGTCAGCATGCTGACCGGCATTCATCGTCTGGATGTAAAGCGGCTGCGCAGCGAGATCGTCAACGGCAATGACGGACCGCCCGCGACCGTATCCCTGGGTGCACTGGTCGTCTCACGCTGGACTGCCCACCCCGAATACCTGGACAACAAGGGGCGTCCCCTGCCATTGCCGCGGCTCGCCAGTTCGGGCAGTCCGGTGAGCTTCGAATCATTGGTGCAATCCGTCAGCAAGGACATACGTCCGCGTGTGGTGCTGGATGAGTGGTTGAGGCTGGGAGTCGCCCAGGTGGATGAGCTGGATCGGGTCATTCTCGTCACCGATTCCTTTGTCCCCAGCCACGGCCTGGATGAAAAAATGTTTTATCTGGGCAAGAACGTCCATGACCATCTGGGCGCCTGTGCCCACAACCTCACACAACAGAACACTCCGCCCCTGCTTGAGCGCAGCGCGTATTTCGATCATTTGAGCCTCGACTCCACGCTGATCCTGTCCGCCTACGCCCGCCAACTGGCCAGTCAGGCGATGCAAGCCTTCGGCCAAAAAGCGATGGAATTGCAGGAACGCGATCATCCTGACGGGAACGCCACCCATCGCGTCACTTACGGCCAATATTTCTATCAGGCCGACGAACACGAAGAACAGCGCGGAGACGGCACATGAACCCCGTTTTCAGGCTCCTTCCCATGCTGGTTCTGTTGGCGGCTTCGCCGGCTCTATGGGCGACCAACGCCTGTCTGAGCGGCGGCGCGCCCAGTCCGCGCGACGGCAGTGGCAGCGGTGGAACCGGCCACGCATCCTGGATACAGCGCGAAAATGACAGCAGCGGGACCGGGGGTACAGGCCACCAGCCGCTGGATGACGGCAGCGGCAGCGGCGGAACCGGCCACGCACCCTCGATACAGGGGGCAAAAGACGGCAATGGGGCCGGAGGCACAGGCCACCAGCCGCTGGATGACGGCAGCGGCAGCGGCGGAACCGGCCACGAAACCGAGGTGGAAGGCGTTGTCACGGGCTTTGCCAGCATCTGTGTGAACGGACTGGAACTGCACTATCAATCCGCCACGCCCATCGCCATCAATGGGCGCGAAGCTTCTGTCAACGCGCTCGCAGTGGGGCAGGTCGTCCGGGTTCTGGCGACGGGGCAAGGCGATCAACTCAACGCACGGCAAGTGCAGATCCGGCATTTACTGGTCGCTCCCCTGCAAAGCGTGAGCCCCCGCCAGGCGAGGGCAATGGGGCAAAGCATCGTGTTCGCACCCGCAGCCCGCCTGCCTGGCGACCTGTCGCCCGGAACCAAAGTTGCGGTCAGCGGTTTTGTGGGCGCGCACAGCCAGATCATAGCCACGCGCGTGGATGCGGTGCCCCAGGATAGTCTCGACAGCATCAGCGGCGTCGTGCAAGAGGGCGCACAAGGCCAGCTCATGCTGGGAGGGGTCGTCCTGGATGGGCGCATACAAAATCTCAAACCCGGAGACATGGTGCGCGCTCAAGGCCGTTTCGATCAAGGTCGAATGCAGGTCAGCCGGACCGAGCGTGATGATCACGACCTCCGCGCCGAACGCATCGTCGTTCAAGGGCTTGCCCATTTGTCAGGAAAATCCGTCCTGACAGTGGGCGGTCAGCACTTCATTCTGGATGCCAAAACCCGAATGCAACAAGCTCTGCCGAGCCCGGGTCAATGGGTAAGGGTGGATGCCGTTCGCGCCGGATCAACACTCCACGCCCTTGAGGTTTCAGTACAGGATCGCCCTCTTTCAGGCCATGAAAAACCCAACCAGGGCGAAGTCGGTATGACTCAGCGCCAAACTGGCGGCCAAGACCCCCCCCGCAAACAGGACGTCAGTACTCAAGTAATCGAGCGCGGAACCGCTGAATCCGGGAATTCCGAAAGGATCGAAAAGGCCGAGAACGTGGTGAAGGTGGAGCGGCCCGAGAAGGTCGAGCCTTCCGAGAAAGTCGAGCGGCCCGAGATGGTCGAGCGGCCCGAGAAGGTCGAGCGACCCGAGAAGGTCGAGCGGCCGGAGAGAGGTCGAGCGACCCGAGAAGGTCGAGCGATCCGAGAAGGTCGAGCGACCCGAGAAAGTCGAGCGGCCGGAGAAAGTCGAGCGACCGGAGAAAGTCGAGCGACCCGAGAAGGTCGAGCGGCCGGAGAAAGTCGAGCGACCCGAGAAGGTCGAGCGGCCGGAGAGAGTCGAGCGTTCCGAGAAGGTCGAACGACCGGAGAAGGTCGAGCGAGCCCGGAGAAAGTCGAGCGGCCGGAGAAGGTCGAGCGGCCGGAGAAGAGTCGAGCGACCGGAGAAGGTCGAGCGACCCGAGAAAGTCGAGCGGCCCGAGAAGGTCGAGCGGCCGGAGCGTCATGAGCACGGGCATTAGGAAATCGTCATGCACGCCACTGACGGTTCCCCGGCGCCCGGTTGTCCCTTAAGATTGCATCCTGGCCTCCAAACCAAAAAAGCAGTGGAGACACAGGGGCACAGAAGAACAATGAGAGGAGATTCTTTTCTGATCACCCGACGGGTTTGAACCTGCAAGGTCTCAGGTTCTTGTTTTCCTCTGTGCGCTCCAGTGCTGAATGAGCTGCCGTTTCCAGGATCAACAAACGTGTTCATGCGTTCACCCCCACTCCTGTGCGCCCTGTGCGTCGCCAGCATCCACCCGGCCTACGCGGTTGACGGCAAACTCACACTCGCTGTCGGTCTGGATTATTCGACCGGCGCTTATGGCGAAAGCAGCGACACTGAAACCTGGGCAGTTCCCATCGCCCTGAAATACAGGACGGATGACTGGAACCTGCGCCTGGCCACCTCCTGGCTGCATGTCACAGGTCCCGGCAACCTCACGCCGGAGGGCGAACCCCTCGCGGGGAGCCGCGTCGTCACCACGGAACAGGGCGCGGGCGATATCATCGCGGCCCTCACCTATACCCTGCTCGACGAACGCAACTACCCGGTCGGCCTGGACCTGGGCGCGAGAATCAAGTTCGGCACCGCCGATGCCGCGAAATCCCTCGGCACGGGCAAGAACGATTACGCTTTGCAAGCCGAGGTCTTCAAACCGATCGACGCATGGATGCCTTATGTCAGTCTGGGGTACAAATGGGAAGGCGACCCCGCCGGCATCAATTACAACAATGTCTGGTACGGGTCGGCAGGCGCCGATTACCGGTTCTCCCAAACCCTTTCCGCAGGGGGCGGGTATGACTGGCGGCAAAAACTCACCCCGACCAGCAGTGCGGTCAGCGAAGCCTCGCTCTATCTCAGCTACCACCTGAACGATGGCGACAAGTTCGATCTCTACCTGGTCGGCGGCTTCAGCGATGCCAGTCCCGACTGGGGCTCGGGGCTCATTTTCACTCACCGTTTCTGATTCTGGCCGGCTCCGCCTCATCGTCTACAGGAGCACGCCATGTCGGGTGGGCAACGGCTTGCCCCCTACCGGCTGGACGCCGGACAAGGGCGTGCGCATACGTGTCGGAAATTTTTACAAGCTTGCCTGGGATGGCTTCATATGGCTTGCCATCAGGCGCGCGAAAAATGTTTAACCCATTGTAATTACAGGATATTATTATTCAATCTCGGCTCCTGGCATGGCTGATGCTTAATATTTCGGCGTGGACGGCAGGATCGCAGTTCAGTATCTGGTAATCGTGGCTGTCCCCTGTTTTGACCTGTGTTTTTTACTGACAAATTTATTAATGAAGGGGAACATCATCATGAAATTTACCCAGAAAGCCCTGACCGCGAGCCTGATGGCCGCCGGTCTGCTGTTCGCCGCCGGCGCCGCGCAAGCCGGCGCCATCATCATCAACCCCGCCGGCACCCTGCTCATGGGCATCAACCAGGATGGATCGCTGAATTTCGGCGAGGGCGTTACCACCAACGGCGGGGCTGGAATCGGCACCTCCTTACTAACGGGCGGCACTGACATTGGGCTCGGTCCCGGCGCGTCGGGCAGCGCGACCGGCGGCGCGGCGGGCATCGCCTACAACTTTGGCACCGTCCCACGGCGCCGGTCTGGTCGGATGCCACTTCTCCGGGTTGCCTGTGCGAAGGCTGGGGCGTGTCGGTGAATGGTACGACCTCCGGCTATGCCAACGTGTCGAGCGATGGCGGCGCCCACAATCTGACCCTTGTTAGCTTCGCCAGCGGCGCCAGCACCGCCACCTCCACCACCAGCCTGACCAGCCTGCCCGGCATCGTCGTGAAACAGGAATACCTGCCGTCCACCAATGCCCCCGACGCCCTGTTCCGCGACCATGTGACCATCACCAACACCACCGGCGCCGACGTCACCGACCTCAAGTACGTGCGGGTGATGGACTGGGACGTTCCGCCCACCGAGTTCAGCGAATACGTGACCATCAAGGGCACGGGCACGACCACCGCTGCTGGAGAAATCAGGTGACGACGGCTTCAACACTGCGGATCCGCTCGCACGCCTATGATGCCAGCTGCGACTCCGGCGGCGTCAATCGTCGACGTGCACCGATGCCGGCCTGGCCGACCACGGCGCGTTCTTCCGCTTCAACTTCGGCACCCTGGCTACGATGAACGCTTCCTACGAATTCGACATCTTCTACGGTGCCGCCGGGACCGAAGCCGATGCCATCGCCGCCATCGCCGCGGAAAGCATCGAGCTGTACTCGCTGGGCCAGTCGAACACCAGCTGGACCGGTTGACCGGTAGCCTGCTGGGGACACCGGCAACCTACATCTTCGGCTTCAAGGGCGTGGGCGGTACCCCCCAAGAGTGCGGCGATCCAGGCCAGCCGCCCTGCCCCCCGACTGTGCCGGAACCTGCTTCGCTGGCGCTTCTGGGCATCGGTCTGGCCGGTCTGGGCGCGATGCGCCGCCGCAAGCAGGCCTGAGCGCAATACCGCGCAGGCTTGAACCCAGCATCCCTTTGGGCTAAGGTGCCCGAAGGGATTTTTTTCGTCTACAGGATTTCCATGCACGCACGCACCCTCGTTCCCCTGGCATTGGCGCTGGCCCTGAGCCGCGCGCTTCCCGCCTTTGCCATTCCGCTCGATGCTCCCCGGCTGCCGGAGACCCGCGCCGCCGCCAGCGCCGCTTCCACCCCCGCCGACCAGGCCTACCAGCGCGCGCTGGAAAGCCTGGTCGGCGGCGATCTCAAGGCGGCGGAGCAGGCATTTCAGCAGGCGCTCAAGCTGGACCCCAAATCCGCCAAGGCGATGCTGGGGCTGGCGGAAGTCGCGTTCCGCAACAAACGGCTGGATGAGGCCGGCCAGTGGATCCAGCGCGCGGTGCAGGCGGCGCCCGGCAGCAGCGAGGCGCAGGCCTCGCTGGGGCGCTATTTCGCGCTTCAGGGCAAGAACCGCGAGGCCGAGGCCGCGCTCCGGAAATCCGCGGAACTCGATGCCGCCGCAGTCAGGCCGCGGGTCGATCTGGGCGATCTGCTGTCTGCCCAGGGACGCCTGCCGGACGCGGTGAAGTTCTACCAGCAGGCGCTGGCCATCGACCCGCGGCACGCGGGTGCGCACTATGCGCTGGGCATCGCGCTGGCGCGCCTGGGAGAAAACGCCAAGGCCCAGTCGGAACTGGAACAGGCGGCGCGCCTGGAGCCCAAAAATCCCCTGCCGCAGCTTGCGCTGGCGCGCCTGTATGCGGGTCTGAACGATCCGGGCAAAGCGCTTCTGGCGGTGGACCGGGCGCTGGCGCTGCAACCGGGCCTGGTGGATGCGCTGCTGCTGCGCGGCGACCTGCTCGATGCCAAAGGCCAGACCGCCCAGGCCATCCTGGCCTGGCAGACGGCCGCCAAATCCGCGCCCAGGCTGGCCCTGCCGCACCTGAAAATCGCCATGACGGCGCACCGCACGGGTCAACTCGACCTGGCGCAGGCGTCCTACAGGAAGGCGATCGAACTCGACCCGAAACTGGCGACCGCCTACAACAACCTGGCCGCGCTTGCCCTGGAACGCAAACAGGATCTGGCGCAGGCGGAAACCTGGGCCAGAAAAGCGGTCGAGCTGGCCCCGAACGCCGCCGATTTCCACGACACCCTGGGCTGGATCCTGCGCGCGCGCGGCAACGCGAAAGGCGCGCTGGGCGCATTGCAGAAAGCCGCCCAGCTTGCCCCAAGGAATCCCGAAATCCAGTATCACCTCGGCATGCTCTACGCCGAGACCGGCGACAAGCCCAAAGCCCGGGAAGCGCTCAAACAGGCGCTCGCCGCGTCAGGCAGCTTCCCTTCCGCCGCGGAGGCGAAGAAACTGCTGGCCAGTCTGGAACGCTAGCTGACATGTAGGGTGGGCAACGTGTTGCCCACCCTACATGGCTTGGCTACATCACCTCTCCAACCCGGTTCGATCCGCTGGCGATGCTATCGCCCATTCCTGGGCATACACCCCCGCTTCAAGGTAACGGTGAAAGAGAAAGCGGCTCCGGGAGTATTGGCGCGGCGATAGCGGGACAGGCGCGTATTCAGCCGCGTGGGCAAGCCGTTGCCCACCCTGCCTGGCTGGCTTGTCAAACACAACCAGACCAACTAGACTAACAGTGAATCATAGAAGGGGGAGTACATGAAACACATGGTCAATATCTATGAAGCCAAAACACATTTATCCCGTTTGGTCGATGAAGCCGCGCAAGGCGAGGATATTTTAATTGCCCGTGCGGGGAAACCTGTTGCCAAATTAAGCCGGATCGAGCCGAAGGCAAAGAAACGCAAGCTGGGATTGCTCAAGGGTCAAATCAAGATTCCGGAGGATTTCAACGCACCTTTGCCTGACGAGATTCAGGCTGCCTTTGAAGGCATGGTTTCGCCCCCACCCCAACCCTCCCCCGCAAGCGGGACCTCGGTACCCCGCAGGGGTGGAGGGGGCAAACGCTAAGCCCAACCCGATTAATGCGCCTTTTGCTGGATACCCATGTTCTGCTGTGGGCGGTCGCGCAAAGCGGTCGTTTGCCTCAAGACGCCCGCGACCTTCTGGAAGATATGGGCAATACGCTTTTTTGCAGCACGGCAAGCCTTTGGGAAATCGCAATCAAAGCCGCGCTCAGACGCAAGGATTTTGAAGTGGACATTCCAGCTTTGCGGGCCACGCTGGTTGAAATGGAAATCGAAGAGTTGCCGGTATTGGGAAACCACACCGAGCAATTACTGCAACTTCCCGCCATTCATAAAGATCCGTTTGACCGCATGCTCGTGGCGCAAAGCATGACCGAGCCGCTGGTTTTATTGACCAACGATGCCGTGCTTGCCGAGTACTGGGATGGCGTCAGGCTCATCTGAATTCGGCATCAACGCAAATACCCTTCGTGCTCCAGTTTGAGCAGGATGCGTTGCACGGCCTCGTCCACATTCAGTCCCGTAGTGTCGATAGCCAACTCGGGATTTTCGGGGACTTCGTAGGGATCGGATACCCCGGTGAACTCCGGGATGAGGCCGGCCCGCGCCTTGGCGTACAGGCCTTTGCGGTCGCGCGCTTCGCAGGTTTCGATCGGGGTGGCGACATAGATTTCGATGAAGCCGCCGACGGCTTCGATCATCTGTCGCACGTCGCGCCGGGTCTGGTGATACGGCGCAATCGGGGCGCAGATGGCGATGCCGCGATTCTTGGTGATCTCGCTCGCCACAAACCCGATGCGGCGCACGTTGATGTCGCGGTGGGCTTTGGTAAAGCCCAGTTCGGATGAAAGATGGCGGCGCACGATGTCGCCGTCGAGCAGGGTAACGGCGCGACCGCCCATTTCCATCAGGCGCGCGGCGAGCGCGCGGGCAATGGTGGACTTGCCGGCGCCGGACAGCCCGGTGAAGAACACGGTGAAACCTTGCCGCTCACGCGGCGGGGCGATGCGGTGCAGTTCGGCGATGACTTCCGGGAAGCTGTACCAATCGGGAATTTTCAGACCGGCAGTCATGCGGCGGCGGAATTCCTCGCCGGTGAGCGTGAGGATGCGCGAGCCTTCCGGCGCCTCGGATTCGGGCAAATGTTCGGCGCGGTCTTCCACGTAGACCATGCGCGGATAGGCGATGATCTGCACGCCTATTTTTTCCGCCTGCGCGGGCGCGAGATCCTCGCCGCGGCGGCAGTCGCCTTCCGCCTCGAATTCGCCGCCGGCAATAAGCGCGCTGCAGCCATAGTTGCGGGCGACGATGGCGCGCAACAGCAGATCCCGTGCGCCGACGGGACGCGGCGGGGTGGGGAGCAGGGCAAGCTGGGTGGTGGCGGCGGGGAAACGGTCGCGCACGGCGATGAAGCTGCGCACCAGGCCAAAGTAGGCCGGCGACTCGGTGATATCTCCGCCGGCCTGGGGGTGCAGCAGCAGGTTGGCTTCGTTTTCGATGGCGATTTTCAGACAATATTCGAATTGCGCACGATGCATGGGCTGGCGCGCCTGCCAGGCCACCACGCGGCGCCAGCCGCGCTTGCCGAGCTGGGCGCGCAGTTCGGCCGGGGTGGCGCGCAGGGCGGAGAAATCGGGATGCGGCGGCAAGGCCACGCCTTCGATGCTGCCGCCCAGATGGGTCTGCTGCGGATGGGTCCTGCCATACATCGCTCACGCTGAGCACCGCCAGCATGAAGCCTTCGCCGTCGCGCAGCGCCACGCGGTCGCCGGGTTTCAGCGTGGCGGCGGCTTTCTGCCTGCTGACCAGCGTCACCGGCACGGGCCAGAAGCTGCCATCGTCGAGCTGCCTGTCGGCTGCGACTCTTTCGCACTGGCTGCGGGTCATGTAGCCGGTGAGCGGAGAATAGGCGCCGGTCATGAGCATTTCCAGATCGCACAATTGCCGCCAGTCGAGGTCAAGCGAAGGCAGGCCGAAGGCTTCCTGCCTGAGCGCATCGGCGCGCGCGGGGTCCGCGATGAGGTCGACGAGGCGGCCGCCGTAGGGTGCGATCAGTTGGTCCAAGATTCAGCTCCGGGTGAAGGTCGCGTAGAAGCTAGCAATAAACCGGCCAAGCTCCGACTCGGGCAGGTGATTGATGCCCGCCGCGCCCTTGCGTCCGCCGCCCGAATCGAACTGGCTGCACACCTCGTCCGCGCCGGACCTGGCGGAAAGCGGCGCGCGCACGCTGACGACGTAGCCGCCGCCGGGTTTGGCGGTAAGCACGGCGTGCGCCTGCGCCGGCGACTCGACCGCCAGCCGGTTGCCATAAACGCCGGAAATGCGACGCGCCCATTTCTCGGCAGGCAGCATGAACACCCGGCCGGACTCGCGGGTTTCACTGGCGGCCACGCCCACGGCGCGCGCCATGTCCTCCGCGTAGCCGGTCTTCAGGGTCTGGTAGGCGGCCGACTCATGGATGAAGGCGAACGGATCGGAGTAGACGCTCACCAGCCGGTACAACCCGGCCGGGTCGAAGAAGAGGTCGTCCAGCGTTTCGCCGTAGCCGTTGTAATTGAGACATTCACCCAGTGACTGCAGCTGGCTCATCCGCGCGGACGACAGACCGAGCGGTTCGGCTGCGTGCCGGGCAGCGTCGGCCAGGTTGTCGCCAAACGCCGCGGTCACCGCCCAGGCCAGGTGTTTGCCCTGCAGGTAGCGATTGACCAGGAGGCTGGTACAGACGTTGGCGTCGGTGTCGATGTGCGGCTGGAAGTGGGCGTGTACGGGAATCTCGCCCGGCTGGTGATGATCGAAATAGAGGATGTGGGCGCCCGCTTCGAGCAGCCGGTCGAGCGCTTCACGGTTCTTCGACAGCGCGATATCGAGCACGGTAATGCGGTCACCCGCCCCGGCCTGCACGCGCGCGAGCAAATTGATTTCACGCTTGGGCCCGGTCACCAGTTCGGAATCGGCAGGTTCGGTCAGCCGCAGTTGGTGCAGGGCGCAGATGCCGTCGGCATCGCCGTTGAAGACGTCAATAATGCGTGGAGTCATGGCGGATGTGTCTCAATGCATCGGCCATTTTCGACGATGCATGATCAAATTGGTAAGCGCTTAATGGAAGGACGGCTATTGTACTGTTAGGCATTTTTTCCCGGGCAAGCGTAGCGCAGAATCCTTGCATGAAAGTTTCTGAATTAGTGCGCTCACTCGAAAAGTGATGGTTGGTTTCTCGCGCGTCAGCGCGGTAGTCATCGCCAATTGCATCATCCGACAAAGACAGGAACGGTTACGGTTGCCCGATTACCCAGTGTGGATGTGCCGCCCGGCAATAAGTGGCGTCTTAAAGCAGGCAGGTTCAAAGGTGTGAACATGCGCTACATGCTGGTGATTGAATAAGGAACGTCAAGCTATGGGGCACTCGTACCAGACCACCTGGGCGTATTGCCGTTGGTGAAACTGAAGGTGAAGCTTTAACGCCTATTCAGGTTGATGAACTGCCGTTTATAGGTTCAGTCGCCTTTGAGCTTTTTCACCAACACGGCACCGGTAAGCAGTTCCAAGTGGGCTTCCAGCCTGATTACCCTGCCAGTGAGGTCTTCGATCTTTGCCTGCTGAGCCTTCATCGCTTCAGCTTGGCGATTCACCTTGTCCTCCAGCTTGATCATGGAGGTCAGGGCGCCCCACACCTTGTCCGTGACACCCATCAGACAGTCTTTTCCGCGGACGCCTTGCCGGCGTTCGCTTCCATTACCGCAATGCGCTTGTTGCTCTCAAGAATGAAGTCCAAGGCATCGTCTATGGCCTCGCATGCGCGTTCGGCCGCATCTTTCGCGGCATCGGCCAGTACCGCCAATCCCTCGTCTGCCTCGGGGGGTTCATAAGCAAATGCCCCTCGGCGCATCAGTTCGGTAATAGAAATATCCAACTTCTTTGCCTTGGCCACGATGGCCCGTTTATCCTGCGGCGTGGCCTGTACCACAATTCGCTCAACTGCTGCCGCCATGATGACTCTCCATGTCCATGTTGTACATGGACAGTGTATGTCCATATATGCATGGAATCAAGCCAGCTGGGTTACGGCGCTGCGTGAGCGCACTCAACCCGCAGGCCGCCCTTACACCGTTTCAGAGTTCGAATCAGTAACCTTCTCGCGCACAGGGGCGTGTCTGCGGCGGCGGTAGCGCCTCGATAGGTCGGAAGGATCCCAGTCATAACCGGCCCCAAGCAGCATGAATGCCACCAGCAGGGTGGCGATGCGCGGCGCATCCAGCAGGCTGTCGAACATGCCCACCGTGAGCAGGCCCAGCAGGGAAGCAAGCCAGACCCAGGCCAGGCGCTGACCGCGCCAACCGGCCACGGCCAGACGGGTCAGGGCCAGCGCGGTCAGCCCGGCAAAAACCAGGAGACCCAGCCAGCCCTGCTCGAACAGGACATGCACCCACACGTTCTTGATATGCCAGGGCAGATGGCTGTGGGTCTTGAAGAACCAGCAGTCGCCCCCCCGGCTGAAATCGCCATTGCACAACAAATCCCGGCCATCCTGATCCAGCAGCCGCAGCGTGTCCACGTCCAGCACGCCAGCCTTGCCCGGATGGTAGAGGGACAACTCTACCGGCGGGCGGTGCAGCCAGTCCGGGGCGCCCACTTTGCCGCTGGAAAACTCATGGGAGAGGTGATGCCATTGGCCATCGCCGCGGGACATCGAAGCTGAGCCAGACGCACTGGCGCGAGTTCAGCAGTTGTTTTTCGCAAACCGGAGTCTCGATCCGGGTGTTTTCCCTGCTGCGAACGTCCAGTTCCACGCGGTAGTCATGATCCGCCACGACCGGCACACGCTGCGCGTAGTACAGGGTTTCGCCGCTGCCCAGCCGCAGGTATTGATTGCCCTGCTCGACCGCAAAGCCATACGTCGCGGGCTGATTACCGGCGGGTCCGCGCTCCAGGTAAGTCCGCGGGAAACTGCCCAGCCCCATGCCGAACAACTGCGCGGACGCCGTGCCATCCATCATCGAGATGGCCTGGCCCCAATGATCCCAGCGCGTCTGCCAGTCCTGCCCGGACTGGCTCAGGCGTTGCTGAAAATAGCCGCCACCCATTCCTGCCGCCAGCACGGCGGCCAGCGCGAGCAGCACGGCAACGGGAATGAAATAATGCATCGCCGAAAATGGCCGATGCAGGGTGAACGGATGGCGCGCCCTGGAACGCATGGCCAGACGCAGGCTGGCCACGGCCAGAACCAGCAGGACCACCCCCATGGCCAACACCCCGCCGCGCGCCACGGTATAGAGGACGACGTAGGCAGTCAGCGCCATGAGCGGACCGGCCAGCGCGAGATCCCTGAGCCGTGCCGTGCCCAGCCAGAGAAACGGCAGCGCCGCCACCAGATACGCCTCGATGTGCCCGCCGCCGGTATGCATGCTGGAGAAGGTGCTGACGATACGATAGCCATGCTCGTTATCGGCGAAGCCCGCGAACAGCCAGCGCTCCCACAAGCCTATCACCCCCACCCCGGCGAGGCCCAGCCCCATGCCGATGGCCAGCCTCCGGGCAAGGATTTCCGGGGCGGGCTGGGTACGGCGCAGCAACAGGAAAAACAGCCCACCCCAGAGGAAACCTTTGGCCACCCGCAGGCTGTTGTAAGGGCTCCAGTAACTGGAAAAGGCATTGGCGTTGAGCGGGGGCAGGGGCAGCAAGCCCATGATGCCGCTCACCATCACCAGCGCGGCGAACAGCACGATCAGAAAGCCTGCGAATGGCAACAACGGCGCTGCACGGCGGTTGCGGCCACGCAGCAACAGCACCCCGGCGGTGAGCAGCAGGAGCAGGTCGAACTCGTCGAGAAAGAAGCGGCCCGTCCACGGCGCCAGGTCCAGCAAGCGGCAGGGCGGCAGGCACCACGACCAGCCAGGTCAGGGGCCGAACCCAGAGCACCCCCGCATAGACGAGCAATCCAAGACCGATGACCAGCGGCCATTTAGGAAAGTCGAACAAAATGGCCGCGACGACCAGCAGCAGGATCAGCCCCAGGGCGCGGCCCGCCAGATGCGACAAACCCGTTGCCGGCGGAGCGTGAATCTGCCTCATTTGCCTCGGTGGCAGGCTCGGGCTTGCGCGTTGACGGCTGTTGCTCCGGGGAAAATGTGTGACTTGCTGCGTGTCGGGCGGGCTGATCCTGGGGAGATTGCGGGGTAAATCCAAGCGGATGGATTCCTGCCTCCGCGGGAATGGCGGTTTTTTCAAATCTCCCCTGGGCCTGGCTGGCGGCGGCACCTTGGACCTGGCTGGCGCCACGACGCCCGGATTGCAACGGCGCCGGCTGTGCTGTGTGCTCGCCCAGCCACAGCCCCACGGCCAGGCCGGGGAGAGCAAACAGCAGATCCCGGGCCGCACTCCAGCCGAAATCGGGCAATAGCACCCAGCCCGCAAGAAAACAGCCCGCCGCCAGCCCGACAGCCCCTGCGCGTATGGCGGGTGGCGACCAGATCAGAGACAGGAGCGCGCCCACCGCCAACCAGGGCATTGCCAGCTTGACCAGCAGATAGCTTCGCTCGACCGACCCTGCCAGGAAGCCAGGAAACCAGCCGGCGAGCCTCAGGCCGGTTTCGTCGCCCCCACCAGGCAGCGGCAGCAACACCAGAATCGCAGACAGGAACAGCAGGGTGAACCATGCGCCGCGCACCCAGGCGGGACTGTGCCGCGCCACCCCGATCCGGCCCGCGTCGAAGCGATGGAAGATCGACCGGGAAGGCGTTGACGAGACCTGTCAGTCACTCAGGATCGCAATAGCCAGCGGATGGCCGGAGTGCGATATAGCGCGGGATCAGGCGCGTCTACGAAGTCTGCGCGCCCACGCCAGGCCGCCGAGACCGCCCAGGATCAGCCACAGGGACTCGGGTTCCGGGAGAGGGTTGACGGTGTTACGGATGTAATAAGGGCCATTGGGCACCAGAGTGGTCGTTACCGTGGTTGGGAATTGAAATTCGGGGTTCCGTTTGTGCACCTGCCCACTGTTTCCGTCAGGTCGAACGTGCGCGATCCCGGCGCGCCACCGGCACCCGCTGCCGACTGGAAAGTGACAGACCATTGGGCAATCTGGGTGCCCGGCGCCCAAGAGGGAGTGCGGTACAGCTCTTGGTAAATTGTGCGCTGGTGAGCACGCCGGTCAGGCCATCCACATTGGGCCCCTGGTTTTGACCATTGAGCGTGATATTGCGCACCACGACATTGAGCGTGCCGGTCAAACTGAGCGCTTGAGCCGGGTTGCCGGGGCTGATGCAGTTCTGCGCAATGGGCAGGGTGACGCTGACGGGCGAGCTGGATACCCCGGTCTTGGTGAAACTGAAGGCACCTGCGGCACATTTGGTCGAACCGATCACGTAAGGGGTGTTCGGACCGCTTTTCAGCCAGAAGTTGTAGGTCGGAGGCCACGGCTTCGCCCGCCAGAGCCAGGGCACAGAACCCCGCCAGCAGCAGGGCGTTGACGGGCGCCCGGAAGTTAAGGCGAGGGGTGCGGGTAGGAATGTTCATGGGAGCCTCGATTTGCAGAGAGTATCGTGCCAGGATTATAAGCAAGAATTGTGCTATTTTTTATACCCCTCATAAATTCAAGGAGTTGGTACGGCAAATCCGTTCTGATCGAAATTTTTGTAAAGAAATCCGACATTTATTACTTAGCGTTTTATTTTAGCCCGATTGGGGCAGGTTCAAGACGCTCGAGGCGCTGCAGGACGATGGCCGCTATCAGCAGCAGATAGAGCAATTCCCAATAGGCAATACTCAGAAATGCGCACCCTACCAGGTAAGCCACCAATGACGTGCTCAGAGCGGCGGCATACGCTTGCCCCCATCCGAAGCGCGCGCGCCGATTCCGTGCCGGACGCCAGCTGAGGCTCACCACCGTGCCGCCCAGCAACAATCCCCACAAGCCCAATCCCACCAGGCCATGCTCCTCCGCCATTTGCACATAGGCGCTATGCCAGGCTCGGAATTCAGTATCGGGCGGGGTGAGAAATATCCAGCTTTCAAACCCGCCACCAAACCACGGGTGAGCCAGGGCGTAGTTCCACCCTAATCGCCAGATCACCAGGCGGGAAACTGCGGAAGCTTCCAATTCCGGAGCGCCCAGGGTTTGCATGCGGGCAAACCACGCCTCGGGCAAGCCCAGAAAGATCAATCCCAGGCCTGCCGCCAGAAGCGGAATGGCGAGCCATTTACGCCGGCTGTGCCAGATCAGGAGCAAGGCCACCGCGGACAGACTCAACAGCCCCCCGCGCGACCAGGACGACAATGCGGAAGCAAATGCCAGAAGAATCAGCACCGCCACAAACCAGCGTTGTCTGTTCGAGCCGATTTCCCGGTACCAGAGTACCAGCAAGGGAATGGCCATGGTGGTGGCCACCGCGAACTCGTTGTTGCCGGAAAACTGGCTGCCCGGCGGGCCGTAAACCCGATCCTGGAAGCCGGTGATGACCGCCCAGTAGCCCCCCTTCAGCACCACAGCGGCAATAGAGAGCGCCACCGTCAGCAGCAGCCAGCGTAACTTGTCCCGGGTATCGATAAGCAGCAGCACCAGGACGAGAGGCGGCAACAGTTTGTAGACATCCAACAGTTTTTCCCGTGCCGGCAGTGGGTTGATGGCGAAATAGGTGGTGACAGCAAACCAGACCCAGAGCAGTGCGAAGACGGCCAGACGCCAGTCCCAGAACAGGCGCGGCCAGGTACGCAGTCTTCGATACTGCCAGGCGCTCGCCAGGCTCACGATCAGCAATAGCCCAAAATAGGCCGGGAATCCCTGCATGAATCCGCTGGCGTAACTCTGTGGGCTCATGATTCCGACAAAAACCAACCCAAGCAGTCCAACCCACGGCTGCTTCCAGGCCATCCACGCCAGGGTGAGCAGCATGACGAGTAAAGATAGGTCGCGCATGGGTATGAGGCCCGGCTCAAGTTGTTTTCTGGCGTGAACGACGGCGTGGTTGGCCGGAATGCTCGCGCGCAGCCCAGGCGGGAGATGCGCCCGTACGAAACCTGGCTTTGTTCGCCGCGAGGCGTGAATATATCGCCTTGAACACGACATAGCCGAGGATTCCCCCCAGGCTCTCCAGGAACCAGTCGGTGGTGTCGGGAAATTTGTCTGGCAGCAGCACCTGCCCCAGTTCGATCCCCAGCGCCGTCACGATGATCGCGAGTTGCGAGCCCGCCGCAGCGTAGCCACGCCAGGTCCACGGGAGGCCGTATACAAACCAGGCCAGCAGGGCGCCGAGAGGGGCGAAGAACAGAGTCTTGTGGAAGACCTCGGTGACAGCGCGAAATTCAGTGCCATAGTAATAGACCTCGAACGGCACGCGTTCCAGGAAGCCCATGCGCTCACGGATGAAAGCTCCGTCGGTGCGGAAGTCGAAGGGGTACCAGAACACCACCATCAGTACCAGCACCCAGCCCAGCGCCAGAATCAGCGGCAACAGCATACCCAAAGCCGCGGAACGGGTTCCGGCCCGGGGTGATCCGGATCGCCGGCCGAGTCGGGCGCCCAGCATGGCGCCCGCCCAGGCGCCCAGGGCGGCGGTGAACACGTCGGTGACATCGCTCACCCGGGAATAGACGAACAGTTGCAGCACCTCCAGTATCAGGGCGGTGGCGGTGCCCAGCCACCAGGCCCGCGCGGTACTGCGTCCGCCGCGAAAACGCCAGAGGAAGGCCGGCGGCAGCCAGATCAGCGCGTCGGTGACCACTTCGTAGAGGGCATGGGCCGGGTCCGCCGGCAGGCCGGCGAAAGGGATCAGGATCAGCTTGCCTTCGCGCCATTTGTGGAAAATCTCCACCGCGCTGATGGTCAGGTCCAGGGGCAATACGTTGTAGGCGAACACGAAGGCGAGATAGCTCAAGGCCAGGCGCTCGGACAGGGCGGCCGGCTCGCGCACCTCCAGCCAGGATTCGTACCAGCCAAGGAAGCGCCCGCCGACCGACCACCAGGCGGCAATGCCGATGACCGCGCCCAGGCATTCCGCGGCGATGTCGTTCTGGGAGACGGTGCGCTGCGGAAAGAACAGCTGGGTGAACTCGATGCCCAGGCTCAGCCCTACACCGGCCGCCAGGACCAGCGCAGAGGCCAGCAGCCGGACGAAGAGCCCCCGCCCATGGGCCAGCGCGCCGGTGAAGACGAAGGCCAACGGAATGAACAGCAGCAGGTTGGCCACCCAGTCGGCCCGGGAGCCGATGCCCAATTGCAGCCAGGGAATCTGCCGAAAGGCGGCGATCGCCGCGTCCAGCGGCATGGCGCGGAAATGCAGCGGCACCAGGCTGCCGTACACGACGAACAGCAAATAGCCCAGACCGGCCAGCCAAAGATGTGTCTTGGCCGCTGCCGATCCGCTCATGGCTGCACGGCGCCGTTGTAATGGTGCGGCGACTGAGGGAGGCGGACAGGGTCAGCCCCCGACCGTACCAGTGCACCGATGGCATCCGCCGGGCGCGGGTTGCCCGCGTAATCGCTCTCGATGTCAGGCAGATCCTGGCGCCAGCGGGCTTCCACCGCGCCGGTCAGGCGCTGCCCCGCGCGCGGCGAAAAATCGATCTCGCCGAGTTCCGCGTAAGGATGGGCGAGATAACGTCCGGCCGCGTCATGGCCTCCGCTCAGGTTATGTTGCTGGGTGCCGCCCTGCAGGGGCCGAGCGGCGAACACCACGTTGCCGGCCACAATCTGCTCGAACGGATTGTTCTCGGGAACCCGCACGGTGATGCCATTTCCCGTGGAGAGAACGGTGTTGAACAGAACGCGGACCTCGCGCGGCACATCGTTGTGAGGCTGTATGCGCACCGCATCCGGCCCAGTGGTGGCAAACAGGTTGTTGTACAGAGCCAGGTTGCCCTCGCCCTGGAACAGGGATTCGCTCGGATTGCGCCAGAACAGGTTGGCGTAAATCAGGGTGCGATCGGCCATGCCTGGGCCCTGCAGCGGCATGTGTCCGACCAGGACGTTGGGTCGTGCCATCGGGCCGGGCGGGCCGGCGTTGGCCTTGATGAAGACATTGTGCCGGATGATCGTGTCGTGCTGCGTCTCCGATTCTGGCATGTCGGCCGGACGCGCCTTCTGGTGCTTGATCTGCAGGTTGTAGCCCAGGGTATCGCTGATCCGGTTGCCCTCGATCAGCCCGGCGACGAACGGATCGGAGGCATCGGAATTGCCGAAGTACATACCGGTTCCCACGCGCTCGATGCGGTTGCCGCGCACGATCCAACCGTAGGCCGGGCACTTGGTGGAAATGCCGACGTTTTGCTGGGAGGCCGCGTGGTCGTGTATGTACAGGTTTTCCAGGGTGACGTAATGGGCAAACCGGCTGTGGCCTTCAGCCTTGACCGCATCCACCGGCAGGTTGCGGCCATCCAGTTCCAGATTGCGGATCGTCAGATATTGGACGTTGACAAGGCTGACCGTGTTGGCGCCCGGCCGGGCAAGGAAGCGGGCTCGGGGCCCCTGGAGCGGGCCTTCAATGACGATGGGTTGGCCGGCAGTTCCTTCCAGCTCACTCAATGGCAAACCCCGGGTGTAATCGCCCGAGTGCAGCAGCAGGCGATCGCCCGGCGCAAGCCGGGGCAGGTAATCACGATAATCTTCCGGTCCGGCAGGGTAATCCGCCGCCCGGGCCGCACCCGTCAAAAGCAGCAGGCATAAGATCGGGAGCAGGCCGGGGTAGGGGCGCACGGGTCAGGCGTTTCTAGTGGTCGGTTTTGACCACTTTGTCTTCCGGCAAGGGGGTCAACAACAGGTCCAGTTTATCGTGCAGGATGCGGGGTATGTGGGACACACTTTGCCGTCCGGTGTCCACCACAATGTCCGCCACTTCCCGATACAGGGGGTCGCGCTGCCCGAAGAGTTCACGCAGTCGCGTGAGCGGGTCGGCGGTCTGCAGCAGCGGACGGTTGCGGTCGTGCCGCGTGCGTTCAAACAGACATTCAGGCGTGCCGCGCAAATAGATCACGATGCCGCGTTGCTTCAGCGTTTCCCGATTGACAGCCGAGAGCACGGCGCCACCCCCCGTAGCCAGAACAATATTGGATAGCGCCGCAAGCCCGGCAATCGCAGCTTCCTCGCGCTTGCGAAACCCCGTTTCGCCCTCGATTTCGAAGATCACCGGGATTTTCACCCCGGTGCGCGCCTCGATTTCGTGGTCGGAATCGTAAAAGGTCTTATGGTAATGCCTGGCCAGAATACGACCCACCGTGGTCTTGCCCGAGCCCATCAGTCCGACCAGAAAAATATTGTCTTGCTTGCCCATGTGCCGATTGTAGGACAGCGTGGCCTGGCGGCGGCGGAAATCCGGGCGAAAAAAAACGCGGGACGAACCCGCGCTTTCTCTCGGCCCGGAAGCTTCAACGCAGGGACAATTGCTCGTCCACGATGCGCGGCGTCAGGAAGATGATCAACTCGAGCTTGGTGTTCGCCTTGCTTGTGGTCTTGAACAGATTCCCGAACATCGGTATATCGCCCAGAAGCGGAACCTTGTTTACATTTGAACTTTCCTCGCCATCAAAGATGCCACCCAAAACCAGGGTCTCGCCATTGTTCATGCGCACCTGGGTTTTGATCCGCTTGGTGTCGATTGCGGGATTTCCCTCGACAACCAGGAGTCTGTTCACCGCGTCTTTCTGCACCTCGACGGTCAGGATGATCGAGTCATTGTTGAGAATCTGGGGATCGACCAGCAAGCACAGGAACGCATCCTTGAATGTGACCGTCGCTGGCTGAATCCACCGTGCCCGGTGTAACGTAGGGAATCTGCTGACCGCTGAGAATCACCGCCGGCTTCTGGTTGGTGGTCACCACGCGCGGATTGGAAATCACCTTGCCCCGGTCTTCCGCTTCGAGGGCACGCAACTCCAGGCTCAGAAGGTTGCCGGTGCCGAGATTATAAAGGGACATCACCAGATTGCCCGCCTGCCCCGCAATTGGCAGAGATTGCCCGCTGCCCGCGAGACCACCCTGGAGTGGCTGGCCATTGACTGCGGCGGGGGTGCTGGTGTTATTGAATCCGATTCCGGAGACATTCAATTTCGCGCCCAGATCGCGGCTCCAGCCATCGGTTGCTATCACCACCCGCGCCTCGATCATGACCTGACGCGCGGGCACGTCCAGCCGTACCAGGAGTTCACGAATTTCCTGAATCTTGCGCGCGGTATCGGTAATGATGAGCGTGTTGGTTTTCAGTTCGTAGGTGGCGCGGCCGCGCTTGGACAACATCTTCTGGTCGGATTCCTTGCCCTGCTGCGAAGCCTGCGCCGCCACCGCGGCGGCGCTAAGGCCCTGCGCCTGGGCGGAACAGTTGACCGAGCCGCCCGCCGAGTTGAGGAAGGCCCCAGCCGAAAATCCATACAGCATGGTCTGCGCCTCGTCCGCCCGCATGTAGTTGAGCGGAATATATTCCGTTACCATCGGTTCCAGGTCGGCAACCGCGGCTTTGGCCTCGAATTCCAGCTTTTCCTTGGTCAACAGTTCATCCTTGGGGGCAATCCACACTACATTGCCGTTCTGCCGCTTGTCGAGCCCCTTGGTCTGCATGATGATGTCGAGCGCCTGATCCCAGGGCACATCTTTCAGCCGCAGGGTGAGGTTACCGGTCACACTGTCGCTGGCGACAATGTTGAGACCGGTAAAATCGGCGATCACCTGGAGCACCGATCGCACTTCGACGTTCTGGAAATTCAGGGAAAGCTTTTCACCCTCATACTTGGTCTTGCCATCCGGGGTTTTCTTCTGCGCATCCGTTGACGGTTTCACTTCTACGATAAAGTTGTTCTCGGTCTGGTATGCGGAATATTCCCAGCCGCCCTTGGATTCGATCACCATGCGGGTGTTCTCGCCCAGCGCATAAACCTCCACGATCTTGGCCGGGGTACCGAAATCCGCCACGTCCAGGCGGCGCTGCAAGGCGTGGGGCAGGTCGGTGCCAATAAAATCGACCACCAGGCCATTGGCCTGCTGGCGGATATTGATCCCGGTCTGAGTATCGGACAGGGTGGTCATGATCCGGGCTTCGCCGTTCGCTCCGCGACGGAAATCAACGTCGCGGATGGCATGGCGGGCTCCGCCGGGAGCAGCCTCGGCAAAATGCGGCGCGGCATTGACAGGCGCCGCGCCGGTATCGACACCGCCTAGTGACACCAGCAGCGATTTGCCATCGAGCTTGGCTTCATACTCTACCGCCTTGTTCAGGTTCAGAACCAAGCGGGTACGAGTACCGGCCTGCACCACGTTGACGCTTGACAGCGGACCCAGATTAACCTCGATCGTGTTCTTTCCCATTGCATTGCCGGTGTCCGGAAAATCGAGTGCGATGCGCGGCGGATTGCCCACGCTGAAACCCGCCGGCGTGACTGCGAGCGGCTTTTTGAGAGTCACCCGCACCATGACCCTGCCCCCCGGCAGCGTGGTCGTATCGACACTTTGAACGGCGTTCCCGGTTGACGGTGCATCGGCGGCTTGCGTGGACAGGGAAACAATCAGCCCGGCGAGGACGCCAAGCCCCGCTAGGGCGCGGGCATATTTCAGGGCAAACGTCGGCAGTGCTTTCATAATCAGCCTCATTCAATCATTCTTGCAGGGTTAAGATGCTGGTGCGTTCGGACCAATCTCCGGCGCTATCCTGGACAATTTCTCTCAGCGTCACTTCAGTGTCGCTGATCTGGGTGATGAGGCCAAAATTCTGGCCGACATAATTGCCCTTGTGTACGTGATAAACGGCATTCTCGGGCGTCTTGATGACGGCATGGGTGATGCCTTTTTGGGTCAGCACGCCAACCATCTTGAGCGTCTCCAGCGAGAATGACTCCAGCGGTTCCTTGGGACGGGTCAGGTCAGGCTGCATTCCGCCGCCGCCGCCCATCGCCAGCTTGCGGGGTTTGAACGGGTCAGGCAAATCGAAGGCCTCGTAGGTAAAAGGCTCATACACCTTGACCTGCGGCAGCGGCTCGATCTTGCCCTGCATGTCGCGACCGGACTCGGCCACAAATTTTTCCAGGTCTTCCATTCCGCTGCCGCCGCAGCCGGTCAAACCCAGGAGAAGTGTCGTTATTGCCAGGCGCCTCATTTCTTCTGCTCCTTGGTCTTCTGCTCCTTGGCTTTCTTCTGCGCGATGACTTCCTCGTCATCCAGGTAGCGGTAGGTCTTGACCACCGCATCCATGGACAACACGCCATCCTTGCCAGGTTCCATGGAGATATCCTGGAGCGTCACGATGCGCGACAGTTTGGAAACATCGCTGACAAACGAGGCGATATCGTGATAGCCGCCGGTAACCTTGACGCGGATCGGCGTTTCCGCATAGAAGTCGGAGGCCTTCTCCACATCCGGTTTGAACAGCTCAAACTGCAATCCGCGGCCCAGGCCGGCCTGGTTGACATCGGTAATCAAGGCGTCCATTTCCTGCTTGTTCGGCAACTGTTTGAGCAATGTCCCAAACGCCTGTTGGATGTCAGCCAGTTGTTTCTTGTAGGCTTCCAGATTAATGGCCTGTGATTTCTTGGTCGTGAACGTGCTTCGGAGTCCCTCTTCCTTGAGTTTGGCCGCGTCCAGCGTTTCGAGGCCGCTTTTCCAGTCAAACCACCAGCCTGCACCGATTATCAGGACGAACAGCAGGGAGAGCGCCACCAGTTTGGTGGACAGCGGCCAGTCCGCCAGCGATTTGAGATCGAGTTTGTTGAGTTCGTCCAGGGTCATGCCTTGCCCCCCTTATCGGCAGCTTCCTCGGTAAGCTGCTTGGTCTGCTTGACCGACAGCACGAATTCGTTCGCCCGCAAATTGTTCACTGTCGCGGCCTTGATTTCAATCAGATTGGGCTGCTCGAACCAGGGCGAAGCTTCCAGACTTCGCATCAGGGTCGATACCCGCGCGCTGGACTGTGTATAGCCGCTGATATTGATTACGTCGCCGGTCTGCTTGAATGACTTGAGATAAAGGCCTTCCGGCAACAGACGTATCATCTGATCGAACAGATGGACGACTTCGGTCCGGTTCGATTGCAGGGTTTCGACCACTTGCTTGCGCTCCAGCAGCGCCTGAGTTTGCTCCCTGATTTTCTTGATCTCGCCAATCTGGGAATCCAGCTTGGCGATTTCCCTTTCAAGAAAAGCATTGCGCGCATCTTGCGTCGTCTGCCGGGTGGCGATCACGGTATGGCCCACTATTACGCCGAAAACACCCGCCGCCAGGGTCAGCGCAAACAGGATATTGAACTGGCGCCGGCGGGCGGCGCGCTTGAGTTCCCGATGGGGAAGCAGGTTGATGCGGATCATTCTGGGTCAAACCTCCGCATGGCCAAGCCGCATGCAACGAATAGCGAGGGCGCATCCATTGCCAACTGCTGGGGGCGAATTTTAGCGCCGACCGCCATGTTGGCAAAGGGATTGACGACCATGGTGGCCGCACCCGTACGCTGGGAAACCACCTCGTCGATCCCGGGAATCATAGCCCCTCCCCCCGCCAGCAATATCTGGTCAACCTTGTGGTACTGGGTAGAGGTCGTGAACAATTGCAGCGCGCGGCCAATTTCCATGGCCAGTGTTTCACTGTATGGCTGCAGAACTTCCATTTCATAGCTCTCCGGAAGCGTACCTTTGCGTTTGGCGTTTTCCGCTTCCTCGCTGGTCATGCCATAGCGCCGGCTGATTTCGCTGTTGAGTTGACTGCCGCCGAATCCGTGCTCGCGCAGATAAACCGAATCGTTATTATGCAGGACATTGATATGCATGTTCTGCGCACCGATGTCGATGATGGCCACGGTCTGTCCGGCGCCGTTGTTCGGCAGCAGGTGCATAATCTGTTCATAGGCGGTTTGGGTGGCAAAAGATTCCACGTCCATGATCAATGCCTTGAGCCCCGCCGCCTCGACCACGGCGACCCGTTCTTCGACTTTCTCCTTGCGCGCTGCCGCCAGCAACACCTGCACGTCATCCTGACTTCCGGGCGACGGGCCCAGCACCTGAAAATCCAGATTGACCTCGTCCAGGGAAAACGGGACAACCTGGTTCGCTTCGGCTTCCACCTGGTTTTCGAGGTCCAGGCCCGTGAGCGTGGCGGGCGCAAGTATCTTCTTGGTAATGACAGCCGATGAAGGTAGCGCCAACGCCACATTCTTCACCCGCGTTCCCAGTTCCCTCCAGGCTGCGCGCAATGATTCCGCCACCTGCTCGAGATT
This sequence comes from uncultured beta proteobacterium, assembly GCA_963726485.1. Classification (GTDB taxonomy): domain Bacteria; phylum Pseudomonadota; class Gammaproteobacteria; order Burkholderiales; family Thiobacillaceae; genus Thiobacillus. Next base: position 245,810 of record CAVSCL010000040.1, read on the forward strand.
GGTAATATTGCCATCGGCCACCGCATCCTTGGGCAAGAGTTCGATCACATACCGCTCCACCCGCAGCATGCCCTTGCCGGCATCGGACAGTTCCACCAACTTGACCGAAGTGGTGCTGATGTCGAGCCCGAGCATGGGCAAACCCTTAGTCGAAAGCCAGTCCAGGTTGATATTCAGATGCAAGACTTTTCCTTTACACTTCTGATGGTTGGCGATTTTTCTTATAATTTATTTTAAATCCTAGCAACGACCCACGGTTTTTAAAAGCCTTTTACAGCAAGAATCATTGTTCATCAACAACTGTATCAAATTTCCAACATCACTAACGCCTATAATCGCCTAAAACTTTAGTGTTTGATCATGCATTGTTAACAATGGCCAATGCATGAGTACTCTCATCTCAAGGAATCCGATGTTTTCCAAATGGTGGCACTACATCCTGGCCCTGTGCCTGGGTATCGGCGTGGCCGGCGCAGCGCTGGCCGGCCTGGCGGCGGCATTGATCTACCCCAATCTTCCGCCGCTCGAAGCGCTCACGGATTACCGGCCCAAGCAGCCCTTGCGGGTTTATACCGCCGACGGCGCACTGATCGCGGAATTCGGCGAAGAGCGCCGGGCCTTTGTCGCCATCGACCAGGTCCCCGAGCACATGAAACAGGCCATCATCGCCGCCGAGGACGAACGTTTTTACCGCCATGGCGGAGTAGATACCGTCGGGATACTGCGCGCCGCAGCAGCCAATCTCCTGTCCGGAGGCGCCAAGGAAGGCGCTTCCACCATTACCATGCAGGTCGCGCGTAACTTTTTCCTGTCGAACGAAAAAACGCTCACCCGCAAGCTTTCGGAAGCGATGCTGGCGCTGAAGATCGAGCACAGTTTGTCCAAGGATAAAATCCTCGAGTTGTACATCAATCAAATCTACCTTGGTCAGCGCGCCTATGGTTTCGAAGCGGCTGCGCGCACCTACTTCGGCAAGCCAATGGCGAATCTGAATCTGGCTGAATTCGCTATGCTTGCCGGCCTGCCCAAGGCACCTTCCAAATATAATCCGGTGGTCAATTTTCCGCGCGCAAAAGCCCGGCAGCAGTATGTGCTGGGACGCATGCGCGCGCTCAAATTCATCAACGATCGGGAATACCAGGCCGCGCTCCAGTACAAACTGGCGATCCGCCAGGCACGTCAACATGTTGACGTGGTTGCGGATTACGCCGCCGAGATGGTGCGCCAGACCCTGTTCGAGAAATACGGCGAAACCATCTACAACTCAGGCTACAAGGCGGTCACCACGCTGCTTCGCAAGCAGCAGGATGCGGCCAACCGCGCATTGTGGGGAGGGATTCTGGATTACGACCAGCGCCACGGCTATCGCGGCCCTGAAAAACAGCTCAACCTGCCGGACGATCCAGCCCAGCGCGATGAAGCCATTAGCGACGCCCTGTCCGACCTCGAACCGGTCAACAACCTGCAACCCGCCATAGTGCGTGCGGTTTCACCCAAGCTGATACGCGCGCAATTGAGTGATGGCGCCCGCGTCGAAATTTCCGGGCCCTCAATGCAATGGCTGGCAAGCTGGATGGCCGGGGGCAAGGGGCGGCAGCTCGCCGCAGGTTCGGTCATCAGGGTGCAGGCGGGTGACAAGCAGTGGCGTCTGGCCCAACTGCCGGAAATCGAATCCGCGCTGGTCGCGGTGAATCCGCGGAATGGCGCGATCACCGCGCTGGTGGGCGGATTTGATTTCACCCGCAACAAATTCAATCACGTCACCCAGGCCTGGCGTCAGCCGGGTTCCAGTTTCAAGCCGTTCATATACTCGGCCGCGCTGGAAAAAGGCTTTACCCCGGCGACCCTGATCGAGGATGCCCCGCTCACGCTCACCGCGGAAGAAGCGGGAGGCACGGCCTGGGAGCCGAAGAACTTCGACGACACCTATAGCGGCCCGGTACGCATGCGCTTCGCGCTGACCCGATCCCTGAATCTGGTCTCGGTGCGCATCCTGCAAGCCATTGGCCCTTATTACGCACGCGACTACATCCGCCGTTTCGGCTTCGATCCGGCGCGCCACCCGCCTTACCTGACCATGGCGCTGGGCGCGGGCAGTGTCACGCCATTGCAGATGGCCGCGGCCTATGGCGTATTCGCCAACGGCGGTTTCGGCGTGAAGCCCTACCTGATCGAGAAAGTTTACGACGGCAACAATCAGTTGCTGATGCAGTCCGCTCCGCAAATTGTCGGGGTCAACGCGCCGCGCGTCATCGACCCGCGCAACGCCTTCCTGATGACCAGCATGATGCAGGATGTGGTGCGTTACGGCACCGGGGCACGCGCCTCCCAACTCGGTCGCAGTGACCTCGCCGGCAAGACCGGCACCACCAACGACGCGCGTGACGGCTGGTTTGCAGGCTACAACCCCGACCTGGTCGCGGTCGCCTGGATTGGTTTCGACCAGCCACGCTCACTGGGCCGCGCCGAAACCGGGGCGCAGGCAGCACTGCCCATCTGGACAGGCTTCATGGGGGGCGCACTCAAGGGGGTGGCACAAACCGGTTTTACCGTGCCCGGCGGCGTAACCAGCGCCACCATCGATCCGCAGACCGGCCAGGTCCTGCCGGAAGGGGAAACCGGGCTAACCGAGTATTTCTATCAGGAGAATGTGCCCAGCGCGGGTTTGCCAACAGACAATGTCGACCCGCTCGGTATCGATGCCCCGTCAAGCCCGTCTGTTCCAGACAGTTCCGGCGTCGGAGCCCCGATATGAAGAACCTGGACATGCGCCGTCGCATCGCCCATGTAACGGCGCGCATGCTGGCCGAGGATGGCAGCCTGGATTACGGCAGTGCCAAACGCAAGGCGGCGCGCCAACTGGGCGCTCCTGACAGCCGCAACCTGCCGGACAACCAGGAGATCGATGAAGCCCTGCGCAGCTACCAGGCCCTGTATCAGGGCGACGAGGCACGGGATCGTCTGGCGCTGTTGCGCCGGGTCGCCATCGAATACCTGGAACAACTGGCGGCATTCGATCCCCACCTGACGGGTTCCGTTCTCAATGGCACCGCAGGCAAGCACTCCGATATCAACCTGCAGCTTTTTACCGACAACGAAAAGGAGCTGGAGTTTTTACTGATGCGCTTACCCCATCCCTACAAAGCCGGTGAACGGCGCGGCGGTCAGTCCGGGGCCCAAGTATTTCCACGCTTTGCCGTTGATGATCCGCGTGCCTCCGTCGATATTACCGTCTATCCGGCCAATGAATTGCGCAATATGAAACGGCTTCAAGCGGATGGCAGCCCCCGCCGCCTGCGTCTGCGATCTCTCAGGCATCGGGAGACCGAGGACTGAGGGACCAAAATCCCCCGCCCGTCCTGCGTCCTCTTCTTGGCACAAATGATGCTGGGTAAGATGTCCATACACTCAATTCGCTGAACCATCTTGATCCGCTTTTTCCGGCACTATGTGCCACTCAATCTCCTGCTATTGGTCATGATCGAGACCCTGATCCTGTGCGGTGCGATCTATGCCGGGGTGGCGACGCGATTATCCGATCCCGGCACAGCCATCCCGGCTGATTTCCAGCCCCTGCTGCCCAAGGCCATCACCTTCAGCCTGGTCATGCTGGGACTGATGACCGCCGGCGGTTTATACAACCTGGAATGGCATGGCAGCCTGCGTGCCATGCTCACGCGTCTGGGACTCAGTTTCGGGCTGGGTCTGGCCGTCATGAGCCTGCTGTTCCTTGTCTTTCCGGAACTGCTGCCGGGGAGAGGGGCTTTTCTGATGTCCTTCGGGCTGGCTTTATCCGGCATTCTTGCCAGCCGCCTGCTGTTCAATCGCTGGACCCGTGTCGGGTCGCTCAAAACCCGGATTCTGGTACTGGGAACCGGCAGCCGCGCCGCGCACATCGAAGCCTGTATCGCCCAGCGCGGCGCGGCCTGCAATGTGCGGGTCATGGGCTATCTGCCCATGGGCGGGAGTCATCATTTCATCGACCATGCACGCATTCTCGACACCCAGGAGTCGCTTTCGGTGCTGGCCACCCGGCTGCGCATCGACGAAATCGTCCTGGCCGTGCGTGACCGCCGGAGCGGCGGTATACCGGTCGCGGACTTGCTCGAATGCAGGCTGCAGGGCATACGAATCATGGAACTTTCCAGTTTTTTCGAGCGCGAGAACGGCCATTTGCAACTGGACTCCATGAACGCCAGCTGGATGATTCTGGCCGAGGGTTTCCATCAGGGCATGTTGCGCGACACGGCCAAACGTCTGTTTGACCTCGTCATCAGTGCCGCCATACTGGTTTTCAGTTTGCCGGTCATAGCCTTGGCCGCGCTCCTGATCAAGCTGGAAAGTCCGGGGCCGGTGCTTTACCGCCAGGAACGCATTGGTCAGGGTGGAAAGCCCTTTACCATCCTCAAATTCCGCAGCATGCGCGCCGATGCCGAGCACGACGGCAAGCCCCGCTGGGCCAGCCAGAATGACAGCCGCGTCACGCTGGTCGGGCGTCTCATCCGGCGTACCCGTATCGACGAACTGCCGCAGATTTTCAACGTATTTTTCGGCGACATGAGTTTCGTGGGTCCGCGGCCGGAGCGTCCCTACTTCGTTCAGGACCTGACCCAGCAAATCCCGTATTACGGCGTGCGTCACACGGTCAAACCCGGGATTACCGGCTGGGCTCAAGTGCGCTACGCTTATGGTTCCAGTGTCGATGATGCGATGCACAAGCTTCAATATGATTTGTATTACGTCAAGAATCACAGCCTGTTTCTCGATCTCATGATCCTGTTCCAGACCTCGCAGGTCGTGCTGTGGGGGAAGGGCGTCCGGTAACGGACATGCCGGCCGCCCTGTCCAACCTGGCAGCCATCGGCTACGGCCTGGCAGCACTCGCCTATCTGGGGCTGTCGCTTCTGATCGTCGCCAGTTGGCGGCGGCGGCCACAAGGCCGGTTGCTGGTGGCCGCCACCTTGCTCACCTCGGCCTGGGCCGCAATTGAAACGCTTGGGGCGCGCCAGCACGGGCCCTCGCACCTCGACCTGTTGCTCGAAGTAGGCCGCAGCGGCGCATGGCTGGCCTTGCTGCTGTTCATCCTGCGCCTTCGCCTGCCTGAAAATGCGCCCGTCCCCGCGCCGCTGCGGCTGTTGCAGATTCTGGGCACGGCGCTGACCGGCTCCCTGCTGCTGGCGCTGATCTTCCCCCTGATCGCGCCAGGCCAGCCCGTCGCTGCGCGCTGGCTCATCGATACCGGTCTGGTCACCCTGGCGGTCCTGGGGCTGGTTGCGGTCGAGCAGGTTTATCGCAGCACCCGGGCCGAGGACCGCTGGTCCATCAAGTTTCTCTGTCTGGGACTGGGCGGATTATTCGCTTACGACTTATATCTCTATGCCAATGGCGCACTGTTCCGGGCCATCGATACCGAAGTCTGGGCTGCGCGCGGCTATGTCTGCGCGCTGGTCGCTCCGCTGATCGCGGTCTCCGCGGCACGCAATCCGCAATGGGCAGCTCCGGTGGGCTTGTCGCGCAGCATGGTCTTCCACACTGCCAGCCTCCTGGGCGCCGGCGTCTATCTGATTTTGATGGCGGGAGCGGGTTACTACCTGCGCCTGTTTGGTGGCGAGTGGGCCAATGTGGTGCAAACCGTGTTCGTCTTCGCCTCCGCCCTGCTGCTCATCCTGATTCTGTTTTCCGGCACGCTGCGCGCCCGGGTCCGGGTCTTCCTCAGCAAGCATTTTTTCAGTTATCGCTTTGACTACCGGGAAGAGTGGCTGAAGTTCACCCGCACCCTGTCCGAGGGCGAGCCGGGCGAACACCTGTGTGAACGCGCGGTGCAGGCGCTCGCCCGCCTGGTCGAAAGCCCCGGCGGCGCGCTGTGGATGAAGGAGGAAAATGCGGGCTATCAACGTGCGGCGCACTGGAACTGGTCGGATATAGAGGGTTTCGAGCCGGCAACTTCGCCCTTCGTGCAGTGGCTGGCGCACAAGCAGTGGGTCATCGATCTGGGCGAATTGCAGGCACGCGACGAACGCTACCCGGACCTGCAAACGCCGGACTGGCTGACGCGGGCAAACGATGCCTGGCTGGTGATCCCGCTGGTGCTGCATGACGAGGTGCTGGGTTTCATCGTGCTCAAACACTCGCTGGGCAAGGTCAGCTTCAACTGGGAAGTCAGCGACCTGCTCAAGGTCGCGGCTCGGCAGGCGGCGACCCAGCTGGCGCAAATGCGGGCTTCAAACTCGCTCATCGTCGCGCGCCAGTTTGAATCCTTCAACCGCACCACCACCTTCGTCATCCATGATCTGAAAAACCTGGTCGCCCAGCTTTCCCTGTTGCTTGCCAACGCCGAAAAGCACAAACACAACCCCGAGTTTCAGGCAGACATGCTGGAAACCGTGGAAAGCGCCGTCGCCCGCATGAACAAGGTGCTGGCGCAACTGCGTCGCGGCAGTGAAAACGAGCAGACCCGCGCCGTCTCGCTCGCGGACATCCTCCGTGACGCCGCCGCCAGCAAGCGCGCCTTCAAGCTGCAACCGGAACTCGACCTGCCACCGCAAACCCTAGAGGTGCGCGCGGACAGGGAACGTTTGATCCGCGCCATCGGCCACCTCCTGCAAAATGCGCTGGAGGCCACGCCGCAGACCGGCAGAGTCGCGCTGTCGGCACGATCCGAGGGTGATACCGCCATCATCGAGATTCGCGACAATGGCGCGGGCATGGATCAGGACTTCATCCGCGACCGGCTGTTTCAACCCTTCGATTCAACCAAGGGTGCGGGCATGGGCATAGGCGCCTATGAGTGTCGCGAAACCATACGCGCGCTGGGCGGACGCGTCGAGGTGGAAAGCACCCCCGGGCTGGGAACCGTGTTCCGCCTGACGCTGCCGCTGGACAAACAAGGAATTGGGATGACCGATAACAGGATGGGGGTGGCCGCATGAGCGACGCCAAACAGAAACTGCTGGTAGTGGAAGACGACCCGGGGCTGCAAAAACAGCTCAAATGGAGCCTCGACGACTATGAAGTCTTGATTGCCTCCGACCGTGATGCGGCGATCACCCAGTTGCGCCGGCATGAACCCGCCGTGGTGCTGCTCGATTTGGGTCTGCCGCCCGATGTCGACGGCGCAACCGAGGGTCTCGCCGCCCTGCAACAAATCCTGACCATGGCGCCGCTGACCAAAGTGATCGTGGTAACCGGCAATCTTGATCGCAACAATGCGGTCAAGGCCATCAGCCTCGGCGCTTATGATTTTTTCCAGAAACCGTTCGAGCCCGAAGTGCTGAGGCTGATGATCGCGCGCGCCCTGCACGTGCATGCGCTGGAAACCGAGAATCGCCAGCTTGCCTCCGCCCAGGGCCGCTCCGCGCTCGCCGGTCTCATCACCGGCAGCGAAGCCATGCTCCGGGTCTGCCGCACCATCGAAAAGCTTGCGCCCTCCAACGCCACCGTGCTGCTGCTGGGCGAATCCGGCACCGGCAAGGAAGTGCTGGCGCGCGGGGTACACGAACTCTCGCCGCGTGCCAGGAAACGCTTTGTCGCCATCAACTGCGCCGCCATCCCGGATACCCTGCTGGAGTCCGAGCTTTTCGGCTACGAGAAAGGCGCCTTCACCGGAGCGTCCAAACTGACCCTGGGCCGCATCGAATACGCCAACGAAGGCACGCTGTTCCTGGATGAAATCGGGGATCTACCCATGCCCCTGCAATCCAAGCTGCTGCGCTTCTTGCAGGAACGGGTGATCGAGCGCCTCGGCGGCCGCGGCGAAATCCCGGTGGATGTGCGGGTGGTGTGCGCCACCCACCGCGACCTCTCGGCCATGATCCGTGAAGGCGGTTTCCGCGAAGACCTCTACTACCGTCTGTCCGAAATCGGCGTGAAGATTCCGCCGTTGCGCGAGCGTCCCGGCGATCCGGTATTGCTGGCCCGGGCTTTCCTGGAGCGCTACGCCCGCGAGCAGGGTCGAAACCTCAAAGGCTTCAGCAGCGACGCCATCGTGGCGCTCGAACTGCATGCGTGGCCCGGCAACGTGCGCGAGATGGAAAATCTCATCAAACGCGCCGTCATCATGGCCGACGGCTCTTTCATCACCTCCGCCGACCTGGGCCTGGAACCCGCGCGTACCGATGCGCCTGTCCTCAATCTGCGCCAGGTCCGTGAAGCCGCGGAACGGCAGGCCATCAGCCGCGCACTCGCCCATGCCAACGGCAACATCGCCCAGACTGCTGAATTGCTTGGGGTTAGCCGCCCCACCTTATACGATTTGATCGAAAAAACCGGACTTAAGTAAGCGCGGTGATTTAGCCGCAAGGGCAGCGCATTCCATTGCCCTGCGCTTGCTATTTCCCTCTACCAGCAGGATTAGCAGCGACTTGGCTGGCGTCTCTTGCCTGCCTAGGCGAATGGCTAGTGGTTCCGTCAGAGGGGCAGGGGTGAGGGAGAAATGCCGGAAAGAAGGGTCATGTACGTCGATCTCCCGGCCAAGTAGGCAATGACAATACAACCTGGCCCGAATGTTGCTCACAAGTTAAACCATTACAATCTGGCCAATAATTTCAGGAGACCAGAATCAACCATGCGACTATTTTCGCACCCGACCTCTGCCCGCCCAGCCCATCTCATCCTGGCATTGATATTCAGCATCGGCCTGGCCGCATGTAGCGGCGAATCCAGCGAGACGTTGCTCAAACAGGCCAAGGCCAGCCTGGCTGCGGGCGACCGCAAGGCCGCGGCCATTCAGCTCAAAAGCGCCATCCAGAAAGACGAGCGCAACGCCGAAGCACGTTATCAGCTGGGCAGCCTGCAACTGGAAGAAGGGCAATACGCAGCGGCGGAAAAGGAATTCCGGCGCGCACGCGAGGCCGGGCTGGCGGCTGACCGGGTCAATCCCCTGCTCGCCCGTGCGCTGATCGGTCAAAACGAGTTCCAGCGGGTGCTGGACGAAATTCCGCAACCGGCCGAGGGCAGCGCCAGCGAAGCCGCAATGCTGGTTGCCCGCGCCAATGCGCAACTCGGCCTGGGGCATAAAGAGGAAGCCCGGCGCAGCCTGGAACGCGCGCTCGCCATCGCACCTCGGGATCCCGACACGCATCTGGCGCTGGCGCGGCTGGCGCTGGCGGACGGCAAACCCGAAGCCGCCTTCCAGGAAATCGGCAGCGCGCTGGAATTCGCCCCCAAACACCGCGACGCCTGGTTATTCAAGGCTGACCTGTTGCGTGCAACCGGCAAACCCAAAGAGTCGGTTGCGGCCTATCAGACCGTTTTGCAAATTGATCCGCAGCATCACGGCGCGCGCCTGGCGCTGGCCGGCGTCGCCCTGGCCGAAAACCGGATTGCGGAGGCGCGCCGCGAAGTCGATAGCGTGCTCAAGTCCGCGCCCAACAACCTGCAAGCCCGCTACACCCAGGCCTTGATCGACTTCCGCGAAAAGAAGACCGAAGCCGCGCGCGACCATCTGGCCCCCGTCCTGAAGACGGCGCCGGACTTCCTCCCGGCCGTGCTGCTGGGCGGCTCGATCGATTACACGCTGGGCAACATGCAGAGCGCCGAATCGCATCTCTCCAAGGTGGTCAAGGCGGCGCCCCGCAATAACTACGCGCGGCGTCTGCTGGCCGCCACCCAGCTCCGGCTGGGGCGCCCGGACGATGCCGCGCTCACGCTCGCCCCGGCTGGCCCGGACAATTCAACTGATGCCGGCATTCATGTGGTGGCGGGCGAAATCGCCCTGGCGCAGAAGCAGTTTGCCCAAGCCTCGGCGCACTTCGAGAAGGCCGCCCAGATCAGCCCGGAGAGTGCGGCCATCCGCACCGAACTTGGCATCTCCCGTCTGGCCCAGGGCGACAACCGCGCCATGACAGACCTGCAAGCCGCTGCGGGCATGGAAGGCGCAGGCAGCCGGGCCGACAACCTGATCATCCTCAATCAGATCAAGCAGCAGAAATTCGACGCCGCGCTTGCCAGCATTGCGGCACTGGAAAAGAAACAGCCAGCCAGCCCGCAGCCATGGAATTACCGCGGCGCCGTCTATATGGGAAAAAAGGACCCGGTCCGCGCGCGTGAAAGTTTCAGCCAGGCGCTGAAACTCGATCCAAAATTCTTCCCCGCCGCCGCCAATCTTGCCCAGCTTGATCTCAAGGACGGCCAGCCGGCGGCCGCGCGCGGCCGCTTCGAGGGCGTACTCAAAGCCGACCCCAAACATCTCCAGGCCATGCTCGCGCTGGCTGATCTGAGCCTGCGTCAGAAAGACGAAAAGTCTTACAAAAGCTGGCTGGAAAAGGCCGCCAGCGCCAACCCGCAGGCGCTCCCGCCGCAAATGTTGCTCGCGCGCTATTGGCTCGCCAAGGGCGACAGCGCCAAGGCCGTCGCCGCCGCGCGCGACGCGGTCAACGCCCAGCCCAACAACCCCGCTGCGCTCGACCTCCTGGGCACCACCCAGTTTGCGAGCAAGGATTACGACAACGCGCTGGGCACCTATCGCAAGATCGCCGACCAGTTCCCCAATCAGGCCCGACCGCGCCTGAAGCTCGCCCAGGTGCAGATGGCGATGAAGCAAGTGGACGACGCGCGCAAAACCCTGCGGGATGCGCTGAGGCTGAAACCCGATTTGATCGAGGCGCAACTCATGCTCGGCGGCATCGAAATCCAGTCCGCGCGTTATGACGACGCGATGAAGCTTGCCCAGCAGATTCAGCAGCAAAAACCTGGATCGCCCGTGGGCCCCATGCTTGAAGGCGATGTCGCCCTGGCGCGCAAGCAGTACGACGCCGCACTCGCCGCCTACGAGCGCGCACATAAACTCGGCCCCTCGGGCGCCATGCTGATCCGCCAACATCGGGCGCTGGCCGGCGCCGGCCGCCCTGAAGAAGGCGAAAAGCGGCTTGCCGCCTGGCTCGCCAGCCACCCGCAGGACGGCAACGCACGTCTTTATCTGGCTGAAAATCTCAATCTGCGCGGGCAGTACAAACCGGCTTCGGACCACTACCTGACCCTCAACCAGCAAAACCCCGGCAATCTGGTGGTACTCAACAATCTCGCCTGGGCGCTGCAGCAGCAGAACGACCCGCGCGCCGTCGGCTATGCCGAGCAGGCTTTCAAGCTCCAGCCCGGCAACCCCGCGGTCATGGATACACTGGGCTGGTTGCTGGTCCAGCAGGGGCAATCCGAACGCGGCCTCAAGCTGCTGCAGCAAGCTCTGTCCAAGGTGCCCGATTCCGCAGAAATCAATTACCACCTGGCTGCGGCTTACGCCAAGACGGGAGACCGCGCCCGCGCGCGCCAGGAGCTCAAGCGCCTGATCGAGAGCGGACGCGACTTCCCGCAAGAGCAACAGGCGCGAGACATGCTGAAACAACTGGGCGGTTAGGGAAACGCTGATTTATTTCGTCATTGAATGGAGCGTAGCGACGTGGCAATCCAGGAATTTACTTCCAATCAACGTCCTGGATTGCTTCCCGCCACGGCCTACGGCCTCGCTGCTAAAGGCTAATTCGATCGCAATGACAGTTCTGGCGAATAAATCAGCCCATCCTTAAGCTGAGCCCATAATCCCCAATTCAAACTTCGAGAAAGCTCGCCCAATGAAAAATACGCCCTTTCGTCTCCTGCCCCCCCTGGTTTTTGCCGCTCTGCTCCTGCTCGCAGGCTGCGGGAAAAACCTGACCGCCACCGAGCATGTTTCCAGAGCCAAGGATTACATGGACAAGGGTGAACTCCGGCCCGCGCTGATCGAACTTTCCAGCGCGGTGCAGAAAGACCCCAATTCGGTAGAAGGACGCTGGCTGCTCGCCAAAGTCGCAGCCGACATGGGCGAGGGTCCCCGGGCAGAGAAGGAAATCAAAAAGGCCATGGAGCTGGGGCTGAATCCCGCCTCGGGACAGCTAACACTTATCAAGGCCCTGCTGCTGCAAGGCGACCTCGACCGGGCATTGCAGGAAAGCAGCGTGCAGGCCCCCGGGATATCCAAATCTGACCAGGCCGCGATCCTCGGCCTGCGCGGGCAGGCGTACATCGCCAAGGGCCAGTTCGACCTGGCACAACAGGCACTGGAACAGGCTTTGCAAATCAAGCCCGATTCCGTACCCGCCCTGATCGGCATGACGGCTCTCAATGGTTACCAGCGCCACTATGACGTCGCACGGCAATGGGTGGGCAAAGCGCTCAAGGCCGACCCTGCCTCACCCGATGCCTGGAGTGCGCTGGGCGATCTGGAAATGGCACAGAGACGCTTGGCCGAAGCCGAGAAAGCCTACGACCAGGCGATCAAGCACCGGGCCACGCCTTATCTCGAACGGATCAAGCGGGCGCAGGTGCGCATCCAGCTCAAGAAATATCCGGAAGCCGCGGCCGACATCAATGCGCTCAAGGATGCGGGCCTCAAGGATCATCCCTATGTCAATTATGTTGCCGGGCTGAATGCTTTTGCGCAGAAAAACTATCAGGATGCAGCGGCAGCATTTCAGGCCAGCTACACAGCCAATCCTGATTACCTGCCCAACCGGATTTACCTTGCCACGACGCAACTCCTGCTCGGCAACACCGAACAGGCGCTCAGTCATGCACAACAGATCGCTGCTGCCGTCCCACGCTCCAAATCCGCCCTGGGTTTGCTCGGCAGTGTTTTGATCAGCCGTGGCGAGTATGAAGGCGCAACAGACGCGCTGCAAAAACTTCTGGCCAAGTCTCCCAACGACCCGCAGGCACTGGGCATGATGACCAGCGTCGCCCTACGCGAAGGGGATACCGCCAAAGGACTGGAATACGCCAAAAGACTGGCCACGCTCGAACCTGACTCCAAGCAGGCACAGAACATGCTGATGGTTGCCAAATTGATGGCCGGTGAAGCACTGGACAGCAGCATCAGCCAAGCCGGAGAAAAAGCCGCTGCTGCGGGCGATGTCTATACCCGTGAACTCATGACGGCGCTCGCCGCCTTCCGCGACGGCAAACTCAAGCAGGCACTGGAAAGTGCCAAGGCGCTGCAAGCCCGCTACCCGGACAAAGTCGATCCGCCCAAACTGGTGGCTGCGGTTTATCTTGCTGCAGGGCAATGGGATCAGGGCAAGGCCGAGCTGGAGAAAGTCCTCAAGATGCAACCCAACGAACCCTCCGCCACCCGCAATCTTGCCAAGGTCGAGGCGATCAAGGGCAATTACCAGCGGGTAAAGGAATTGATGCAGCCCTTGGTCAAACAACAACCTGGCGACGCTGAAGCCGTACGGCTTCTGGCTGCTGCCGAAACCCGGCTGGGCAATCCCGCTGGCGCCTTCGAAGTGCTGGAACAGGCTTCGAAAAGCAAACCCGATGACCTGAGCCTGGTTGCTGAACTCGCACAAGCCCAACTGAAACAGGGACGCGCTGCTCAGGTAGTTGAAATGACGCGCGGACTGACACGATGCCCAATACCGCCAGCAACCCGTCCTGCTTGAACTGCGTGGCAAGGCCCAGTTCTTGACCGGGGATATGCCGGCGCAGCCGGCAGCTTCGAGAAGCTGACCCAGCTCGTCCCTAACTCCGCGCCGGCCCATTTCCATTACGCCAATGCCCTGGCCAGCCGCGGCGACGCCGCCCGCGCCCGCAAGGAACTGGAGCAGGCGATCAAGCTCGATCCGCGTTACTTGCCCGCCCGTGTGGGAGAAATCAAGATGCGCGTGCAGTTCAACGAACTGGATCAGGCCAAAAAGGCGCTGGCCAAACTGCGGCAGGATTTTGGCGACCGCGTCGAAGTGCTGGGCATCGAGGGCTGGTTTGCGCTGGGCACCCTCGATTTCGCCACCGCCGAGCAGAAACTGGCCGCGGCCTTCAAGAAAAGGCCCGACAGCGAACTGCTGCTGCTGACCACGCGGGCGCAATGGGCACAGAAGAAGCAGGAGCCCGCGCTCAAGGCCATGCGCGACTGGCTCAAAGATCATCCCAACGATGTACCGGTGCACCTGCAACTGGCCGGGGCCTACTCGAGCATGGGTAAGGAAGCTGAAGCTACGGCCGCCTATGAACAGGTCATCAAAATCGCTTCCCAAGTATGTACCCGCACTCAACAACCTGGCTTGGCTGAACCGTGACAAGGCGCCCAAGCAGGCCATGGAGTATGCTCAGCAGGCCTACCAACTGGCACCCAAGGATCCTTTCGTGCTCGACACCCTGGG
>CAVSCL010000041.1:0-109175 GCA_963726485.1 uncultured beta proteobacterium
CTGCCAGACGACCGCCTGCGAGCCGTCGAGCGCCATCGTGTCGTCGTTGTCGGACACGTGGTAGATGTAGGTCGCGCGCGGCTGCCCGTCCTTGCCGGTGCCGGTGATCAGCGTGCCCGCGCAGGTCTTCCCGCTCATCCGGTCACCGAGCCCGGCCGGGTTCGGCAGTGCGGCGGCGACCACGTCGCGGGGGCTGACCTTCTGCCCCCGCACGTCGATCGGCGTGGTGCTGTCGAGGCCGAGCTTGTGCAACGTCCTCAGCACCTCGATGAACTCGTCGCCGAGCCCGTACTTGAACGTGCAGCGCCGGCAGTCGACCCAGCGCGGGATCAGCAGCACCTCCTCGTGCTCGACGTTCACGCACTCGACGGGGCCGATCCCCTCGGGGAATTCGAACACCTCGGGCTCGGAGAACGGCTCGGTGGTGTACCAGCCGCGGTCCTTCTCCCAGATCACGGGCGGGTTCAGGCATTCCTCGATCGTCGTCCAGATCGAGAACGTCGGCGCGAAGTCGTAGCCCGCGATCACGAGGTTCGCACCGTCGCGCACCCCCGCCTCGTCGATCTCCGAGAACAGGTGGTCGGCCGCGTAGCGGGCGGCGAGGTCGGAGAAGCCGGGCTCGAGCCCGAGTCCGAGCAGGGCGAGCTGGCCCTTGGCCTCCCAGTCGCCGCTGCGCTCGAGCTGCGCATCGCCGAGCTTCACACCCGTCAGCTCGTACGGCTTCTCGGGGTGCGGCGCCGAGAGCGTGGCGGCCATGTCGATATAGGTGCAGCCGGCGTCGAGTGCGGCCTGGAAGATCGGCGGATTCAGCCGCGGATCGCACGCGTTGAGAATGACGTCGGCGTCCTCGATCCGGGCGAGGTCGACGATCGCCGCCGGGATTCGTCGCGTCGATCGCCGAAGCGACGTAGCGCGGGTCACCGAGCCGGTCGACGGCCGCCGCCGCGCGGGCGTGGTCGACGTCCGCGAGCACGAGCTTGTCGAAGAAGTCACGCCGCCGGGCGATCGCCGCCGCGGCAACGCCCACGCCGCCGGCCCCGATGATGAGAATCCGCATGCGCCGACACTACCGGCGTTCAGCGCCGCTGCGCTGCGTCGGCGAGCAGCGCATCGACGAGCCCTTCCGGCGTGTGAACCGGAGCCTCGACATCGGGCTCGGAGCCCAGTGTTCGCAGCGCCTCGCTCGTGACCGGGCCGATCGAGACGAGCCGGGGGCCGGCGAGGCTGCCGGCGGCCTCGTGGAAGAACCGCGCCGACGAGGCGCTCGTGAAGGTGGCGTAGTCGGCCCCGAGCGCCGCCTCGCGTGACTGCGGCGTGAGCGGCTCGGCGACGGTGCGGTAGAGCGCGAGGACGGTCACCTCGGCGCCGCGCTCGCGCAGCGCGTCGGGCAGGACGTCGCGGGCGTCCTGGGCGCGTGCGATCAGTGCGCTCTTGACGGGGACCTCGCGCAGCGCCTCGACGAGCGACTCGGCGATCGCGCGCTCCGGGACGATGTCGGCCACGACGCCGCGCTCGCGCAGCGCCCGCGCGGTGCCGGGCCCGATCGCGGCGATCGTCGGGCCGGCGAGCGCGCGCGCGTCGTGCACGCGTGCAAGCAGCTGCTCGGCCCCGTTAGGGCTTGTCACGCAGATCAGGTCGAACTGGTCCAGCGGCGGCACGACCGCCTCGAGCGGCTCGATCCGGATCGCGGGCGCCTCGATCACGACAGCCCCGAGCGAGCGCAGCCGCGCCGCGAGCTCGCCGGCCTGTGCACGGGCGCGGGTGACGGCGACGCTGACGCCGGCGAGCGGGCGGGCCGCGTTCAGCCAGGCGAGGTCGGGGGCGAGCGCGGCGACGTCGCCGACGATCGTGACCGCCGGCGCCTGCACGCCGGCGTCGGCCGCCACCTGTGCGATGGTCGCGAGTGTTCCGTGCGCCTCGCGCTGGTCCGAGAACGTGCCGCGCTGGATCACCGCGACGGGCTGGCCGGCGGGCCGCCCGCACGCCACGAGCTGCTCCGCGATGCGCGCGAGCTGGCGAACGCCCATGTAGAAGACGAGCGTGCCGGGGAAGGCGGCGAGCGCCGCCCAGTCGATCCGGTTCTCCGGCCTCTGCGGATCCGCGTGCCCGGTGACGAAGGCGACGGCGGCGGACACGCGCCGCTGCGTCACGGGGATCCCGGCGTAGGCGGCGGCGGCGATCCCCGCGGTCACCCCCGGGACGACCTCGAAGGGGACGCCGGCGGCGGCGCAGCGCTGCGCCTCCTCGCCGCCGCGGCCGAAGACGAAGGGATCGCCGCCCTTGAGCCGCACGACGCTGCGCCCGGCCCGCGCGTGCTCGACGAGCAGGTCCTCGGTGACGTCCTGCGGCACCTGCGTGCCGCCGCCCTTCTTGCCGACGTCGATCACCTCCGCGCCGGGGCGGATGCGGTCGAGCGCCTCCAGCGGGATCAGCCTGTCGTGCAGGACGACGTCGGCGGTCGCGACCAGCTGAGCGCGCGGAGCGTGAGCAGGCCGGGATCGCCGGGGCCGGCGCCGACGAGGTAGACGGTGCCCGGGACCGCGGCGCTCACCGGCCGAGGACCTCGTGCGCCCCGGCGCTGACGAGGCGGGCCCCGATCTGCGACTCCGAGCTGTTCGGGGTCCCCGCTCGCGTCACCGGCGACGGTGATCGTGTCGCGCAGCCACGCGCTGCCGTCGGGGCGGCCGACGAATGCCGTGAGCGTCATCGTTCCCCTTTCGTCGAGCGTCGCGTGGGCGCCCATCGGTGTGTGGCAGTCCGCGTCGAGCGCGCGGACGAGCTCGCGCTCGGCGCGCAGGCAGGCGTGGGTCTGCGGGTGGTCGATCGTGCGCGCGGCCGCGATCGCCGCCTCGTCGCCGGCGCGCGCGGTGATCGCCAGCGCGCCCTGACCCGCGCACGGGACGAGCTCCGGAAGGGTCCCGGTCGCCTCCTCCTCGCGCGACAGGCGCTCGAGGCCGGCGAGCGCCAGCACGATCGCGTCGTAGTCACCGGCGTGCAGCCGTGCGAGGCGCGTGTCCACGTTCCCGCGCAGGTCGGTGACCTCGAGGTCGTCGCGCAGCGCGCGGAGCTGCGCGGCACGCCGCAGCGACGCGGTGCCGACGCGCGCACCGGCGGGGAGCGCGTCGAGTGTCGCCGCGCCGCAGAGCGCGTCGACCGCGGGGGCCCGCAGCGGGACCGAGGCGATGATCAGCCCCTCGGGCAGGTGCGCCGGCACGTCCTTGGCGGAGTGGACAGCGAGGTCGACGTCGCCGCGCAGCAGCGCGTCGTCGAGCTCGCGCACCCAGCGCTCCTTGTCGAGCGCCGCGCGCTCGCGGTCGCCCGTCGTCGTGATCAGCACGAGTTCGTGGCCGGGGCCCAGCGCGTGGGACACCGCGCCGGCCTGGACCAGCGCGAGCGCGCTGCCGCGCGTGCCGATGTTCATGAAGAGGATGGTCGGCGGCGCAGCTCGCGGACCTCCGCGGGCTCCCCGGACGGCGCGCCGTCGGCGGAGGCGGCGGCGCTGCCGGGAGCCTCCTCGGGAACCTCGTCCAGACCGAACAGCTCGCGCAGCACCGCCAGGCGGCCGTGGCCGCCGCCGTGTTCCAGTGCCTTCATGCGGATCGTCGGCTCGTGCAGCATCCGCTGCATGACGGCGCGCGCGACCGCCTCGATCCGCGCGACGTCGCGCGGGGAGGCGCTCTCCCAGCGGCCGGCGTTCTCCGCGAGCACCTGGTCGACGATCGCCGTGCCGTGCTCGCGCAGTGCGCTGATCGTCGGGGTCGCGCCCTGCTGCGCCATCCAGGTCGAGAAGCGGTCGATCTCGTCCTCGACGAGCTCCTCGGCGCTCGCGCGGTCGCCCTCGCGCACGTCGAGGTTGCGCGCCAGCACGCCCTGCAGGTCGTCCATGTCGTAGAGCGCGACGCCGTCGATGTCGCCGCAGCCGTGCTCGATGTCGCGTGGGACCGCGATGTCGATCAGCACGATCGGGCGGCCGCCGCGGGCGTCCATCACGACGCGCAGCTCGTCGGTGCCGACGATCGGATGGGGCGAGGAGGTGGACGCGACGACGATGTCGGCGTCCACCAGCCGGTCGGGCAGCTCGTCCAGCGAGCCGACGCGCCCGCCGAAGCGCTCTGCGAGGGCGCGGGCGCGGTCGGCGCGGCGGTTGGCGACGAACATCGTGCTCACGCCCTGCTCGTGCAGCGCACGTGCGGTCAGCTCTGCGGTCTCGCCGGCGCCGATGATCAGGACCGAGCGGTCCCCGAGATCGCCGACCGCCTCGCGCGCGAGGTCGACCGCGACCGACGGGACGCTCACGCGGGCCGAGCCGAGCGCCGTCTCGGTGCGTACGCGCTTGCCGGTCTGCAGCGCGGCGCGGAAGAGGCGGTTGGTGAACGGGCCGGTCGTGCCGGCGGCGAGCGCGGCCTCGTGCGCACGGCGCACCTGACCCTGCACCTCGCCCTCGCCGACGATCATCGAGTCCAGGCCGCTGGTGACGCGGAACAGATGGCGGGCGGCGTCGCAGTTGCGCAGGCAGTAGACGATGTCCGCGAGCTCGCCGCGGCCGATCCGGCCGCGCTCGGCGAGCCGGGCGAGCAGCGCCGCCTCCGCCTTCACGGGCTCGCTCGTGACGAGGTAGATCTCGGTGCGGTTGCAGGTCGAGATCGCGACCGCTTCGCGGACCTCCGCACTGGAGACGAGCTCGCGCATGAAGCGCTCCGCCTCGCGCTCGGTCAGCGCGAGGCGCTCGCGCAGCGCCACCGGCGCGGTCTTGTGCGAGATCCCGACCGCGAGCAGTTCGCTCATCGCGAGGGCTCCAATGTCTCCCGCTCCTGCGCCTGCTCGGCGGCGATCCGGTTGAGCTCGAGCAGTTCGCGCTCGAGGCGGCTGGAGCGGATTGCGGCGATCGCCAGGTAGATCAGCAGCAGCGCGACGAACACGAGGTAGGCCGCGGCGACGTAGCCGGCGTTGTCGGGCAGGTTGTCGCTCATGAGCTCGAGACCTTCGGGGCCGCGCTGCGCCCGCCGATCGCCGCGCCGTCACCGGTCAGCCTGCGGCGCAGCGCCTTCAGCTGGGCGCGGTTGTGCTTGCCGGTCATCTCCATCTTGTACAGCGTGACGAACAGCAGCGTCATGCCGATGACCGAGGCGTAGAACGCGACCTTCATGTCGGCGGGCAGGTTGCCGCCGGCGGTGTTGAGGACGCGGGGGTGGATCAGCGGCGAGGCGAGCCGGACCGCCATGAAGTTCAGCGGGACGAACGCGCCCGCGACGATCGCGAAGACGGCCGCGTAGCGCGACTGCTTCTCCGGGTCCTCGATCGAGAAGCGCAGCGGCTGGTAGGTCGCGTAGAGCAGGAAGACGATCAGGAACGACACGAGGGTCGGCTCGTCCCAGACCCACCAGTGACCCCACGCGGCCTTCGCCCAGATCGAGCCCGTCAGCAGCGCGCCGACGCAGAAGATCAGCGACTGATGGATCGCCGTGTAGCTGCGCAGGTCGTGCCGCGGGTCACCGCTGCGCAGGTACTGGATCGCGCAGATGCCCCCGAAGACGAAGCCGCCGAGCGTGATGATCGCCAGCGGCACGTGGACGTAGAAGATCTTCTGCGAGAAGCCCTGGTCGGCCTCGATCGGCGCGTAGAACGCGGCCAGCACGAAGGCCGCGGTCAGCACGATCGCGGTGGTGATCCCCAGCGCCGTCAGGCGTGTTCCGTACAGCTTCGTGCTCGTCGGCATCGTCAGTCCTCGACGAGATAGTCGAAGAGCGCCCAGGCCAGGAGGGCGAAGACCAGATCGTACAGCGCGAGGATCGCCGGCCAGCGTCCGGCGATCGGCTCCGCGCCGCCCGCGGCGAAGATCGGCGCGGTCGCGCGCGCCGCGCCGATGATCACGGGGACGAGCAGCGGCAGCGCGAGAATCGACGTGATCAGGTCACGGGCGCGTGTCTGCACGGCGATCCCGGCGACGAGCGTGCCGACCGCTGCGATACCGATGTCGGCGAGTACCAGCACGCCCGTGAGGCGCGCCCAGTCGCCGATTCCCGGCGACGGGCCCAGCAGCAGCACGGCGAAGAGCGGTACGGCGACGACCTGGAGCGCGACGAGGAACAGCAGCAGCGCAGTCGCCTTGGCGAGGAACAGGGCGGTGCGGTCGACGGGGGCCAGCAGGAACCCGTCGAGACCGCCCTCGTCGCGGTCGGCGACGAAGAGCCGCCCGATCCCGAGGAGCGCGGCCAGCAGCAGCGTCACCCACAGGACGCCGGCTGCAAGATCGCCGTCGACGGTGTCGCGGCGCAGCGCGAAATGGAAGAGGACATAGGTCGTCGCGCTGAAGAGCGCCATCGCGACGAGCGTCTGCGGCGCGCGCCGCTCGAGCAGCAGTTCCTTCGACAGCACGGCGCGCGCCGCGGCGAGCGTGCCGGGCGGTGTCGGCGCACTCACCGGTACAGCGCCCCGATCGCATCCGCGGTGACGTCGGCGGGCGACCCGAGCAGGGCCGCGCGCCCGTCGCGCAGGCCGAGCGCCAGGTCGGCCTCGGCGAGCCCGCCCGCCGGGTCGTGGCTCGTCACGACCCGTGTGCGCCCGCTGATCCGGCCGACGAGCGGCTCGACGAGGTCGCTCGCCGCCGGATCGAGGTTGGCGCGCGGTTCGTCCAGCAGCACGACTTCGGGGTCGTGCAGGACGGCGCGGCAGACGGCCAGGCGCTGGACCATCCCGCGCGAGAAGGTGTGCACGCGATCGTCGCCGCGGGCCGTGAGCGCGACCGCGTCCAGCAGCTCCTCGATCCGCTCCGCGGGCTTCCGCAGCCCGTGCAGGCGCCCGTGGTAGGCGAGGTTCTCGCGGGCGCTGAGGTCCCCGTACAGCAGCGGCTCGTGACCGAGGTAGCCGATGCGCCCGCGTACGCGCCAGCCCTCGCTGCGCACGTCGTGGCCGAGCACGCGCGCCGTGCCGGCGCTCGGCCGCAGCAGGGTCGCGAGGATCCGCAGCAGCGTCGACTTCCCGGCGCCGTTCGGCCCGAAGACGACGAGCGTCGTCCCGGCGGGCAGCGTCAGCGAGACGTCGTCGAGGGCCGCGCGCTCGCCGTAGCGGCGCACGAGGCCCTCCAGCTCAATGGCGCGCACCGGGCTCCTCGCGGGCGAGGGTGGCGGCGGCATGCTTCAGCGCCGGCGCGATCACCGGGAAGAGCTGGTCGATCGCATTCGGGTTGCCGGGGAAGTTCACGATCAGGGTGCGGCCGGCGATGCCGCTGACCCCGCGCGTCAGCAGCGCGAGCGGCTGGTGACGCAGGCCCTCGATCAGCATCGCCTGCTGGAACGCGGGCGCCTCGCGCTCGATGACGGCGCGCGTCGCCTCGGGCGTCACGTCGTCCCGGGTCAGGCCCGTGCCTCCGGTCGTGCAGATGAACCGCACGTCGTCGGCGACGAGCGCGCGCAGCCGCGCCTCGATCGCCGCCGCGTCGTCGGCGAGGACCTCGACCGGCAGCACCTCGCAGCCCGCCTCCCGCAGCAGTTCGGCGAGCCGCGGGCCGGAGCGGTCCTCGCCGTCGCCGCGGGCGAGGCTCGTCGAGATCGTGAGGACTGCGGCGCGCATCAGGCGGGGACGGTACCCGCGCGGGGCCCGTAGGCTCAGCGGCGTGCGCTCGATCTCGCCGCTGGCGTCATGAAGGTCGCCGTCGTCGGAGCCGGGTTCGCCGGCCTCGCCGCGGCCGACGCGCTTGCGCGCGGCGGGCACGAGGTGGTCCTCCTCGAGGCGCGCGACCGCGTCGGCGGGCGCGTGCATTCGGTGCCGTTCGCGGGCGGGCTGGTCGAGCGCGGCGCCGAGTTCGTCTTCGACGGGCACGAGCAGGTGCATGCGCTCTGCGCGCGGCTGGGGCTCACGCTCGCGGACAAGGGCTTCCCCTACGGCGACCGCGAGCCGCGCGGCGGTGTGCCGACGACCCGCGCCGACGTCGTCGCGGCGGCCTCCGGGCTCCAGCGCGCGGCCGCGGCCGGCGGCACGATCGCGGATGCGGTCGAGCGCCTGGACGGCGACGCCGGTGCCCGGGCCGCCGTGCGGGCACGGCTGGAGATGACCCACGCGACGCCCGCCGACGAGCTCGACGCCTCCGTGCTGGCGGACGCGGGCTCGTCGTTCGGCGACTACTCGTCGACGACCGTCGTCGAGGGCAACCAGGCGATCGCGACCGGTCTCGCCGCGGGCCTGCCCGACGTGCGCCTGGGCGCGGCGGTGCGCGCGATCGCGGCGCAGCCGGGCGGCGGCGTCGTGCTCACGGTCGACGGCGGGGAGGACGTGAGCGCCGACCGCGTCGTCGTCGCGGTCCCGCTGCCCGTGCTCGACCTGATCGCGTTCACGCCCGCCCTGCCCGGCGACCTGCGCGAGGCGCTCGGGCGCGCGCGCAGCGGCCACGCCGCCAAGCTCTTCCTCGCGCTGACGGGACCGGCGCAGCCGTCGAGCGTGATGGCGCCCGCCGAGCGCTACTGGACGTTCACCTCGCTCGGCGCGGGCGGCGCGGCGCCACGGGTGGTCGGCGCGTTCGCCGGCACGCTCGCCGCCGTCCAGGCGCTCGTGCCCGCCGGCGACCCGGCGCCCTGGGTGGCCTCGGTCGCGCGGCTGCGCCCGGAGCTCGCGTTCGACGCCGGCTCGGCGCTGGCGGCGACGTGGCACGACGATCCCTGGGCACGCGGGGCGTACAGCGCGTCGGTGATCGGCGTGCGGCCCGGCGACGAGGCGCTGATCGCGCGGCCCGTCGGCCCCGTGCACTGGGCGGGCGAACACCTCGCGGGGGACTTCGGCGGCTACATGGAGGGCGCGCTGCGCTCAGGGCAGCGCGCCGCCCGCGAGATCCTCGGTCAGTTCGCGGCCTAGGACCGGCCGCGAACCCAGTCGCCGCTGCGGCCGCCCGACTTCTCGAGCAGGACGACCTCCTCGATCGCGACGCCCTTGTCGAGGCCCTTGACCATGTCGTAGACGGTCAGCGCGGCGACCGCGGCGGCGGTCATCGCCTCCATCTCGACGCCGGTGCGCGCGCTCACCCGCGCCGTCGCGGTCAGGGTCACGAGCCCCGCGGCCGCGTCGATCGCGCCTTCGACGTCGACGTGGTCGAGCCCGATCGGGTGGCAGAGCGGGATCAGCTCGCCGGTGCGCTTGGCGGCCTGGATCCCGGCGATCCGCGCGACACCGAGCACGTCGCCCTTCGGGGCGTCGCCGGCGGCGACCCGCGCCGCGGTCTCCGCGGTCATGCGGACGGTCGCGCGCGCCACGGCACGACGGTCGGTCACCGGCTTCGCGGCGACGTCGACCATCCGCGCCGCACCCTGCTCGTCCAGGTGCGTCAGGTCGCCCATGCTCAGAACAGCCGCTGGCGCGCCTTGGACAGGAAGAAGCCGTGCCCCCTGGCGTTCGTGCAGGTCACGCCCGCCAGGCGGATCCGGCAGGTGATCGAGCGGAAACGCCAGCTCGTGCCGTACTGGCGGATCGGGCGGCGCGGGTCGAGCACCGTGTCCCCGGCGCAGAGCCGGTAGCCCTTCCTGCTCGAGATGTTCACCCCGTACGCATTGCCGTAGTCGAGGTCGCAGCTCTTCGGCCTCGCGGGAAGTCCGTTGGTCGTCTGCCGGATGTCACAGCGGACCGACGAGCCGTAGCCGGCGCAGCCGATGTTCCCGGTCGGCGAGCGGAAGCCCCCGGCGGCCGAGGCGGACGACGCGCATGCGCCGGTCACGATCAGGGCGGTGGCGAGCAGCAGGAGGGCGTGGCGCATCGCGGGCAGCGTACTGCGCTCAGGCCGGTGCGTGGACGCCCTTGGCGGCCTCGATCAGGTCGCGGACCGCCTGCGCGTCACCGCCGCGCAGCAGCGCGATCGGATCGGGCTGCCCGTTGACGATCTGCTCGAAGAACGCCTTGCGGTCCTGGTAGGTCGGCAGCGTGCCCTTGGCCCAGCCGCGGACGTCGTTGAGCATGATCGCGAGCGTCGCGTACTCCTCGCCGAAGAGCTCGCCGATCTCGCGCTTCATGCGCTTGGCCAGCGCGGGTGACGCGCCGGCGGTCGAGACCGCGATCGCGAGCGGCCCGGTGCGGACGATCGCGGGCAGGATGAAGTTGCACAGCGGCGGAACGTCGACGATGTTCACCAGCATCGCCCGCCGCTCGGCGTCCTCGGAGATGCGGATGTTCGTCTCGGTGCTGTCGGTGCACGCGATCACCATGAACGTGCCCTCGAGGTCATCCGGGCCGGCGTACTCACGCGCCTCCCAGGTGATCGAGCCCTCGGCGGCGAGCGCCTCGAGCTCGGGGCCCGCGTCGGGCGAGACGACGGTCACGCAGCCGCCGCAGGCGAGCAGGCCCTCGGTCTTCTCCAGACCGATCGCTCCGCCGCCGACGACCAGGCACCGGCGGCCCTTCAGCTTCAGACACGCGATGTAGAAGGGCGTGTCCAGCATGTCCTTCACGCAGGTCTGGTCGCAGATCCCGCGATGGAACTGGCAGACACACTCCTTCCCGGCGTACGCGGCGGCAGGCATGGCGCCTCCGAGGGTAGTCGGCCGTAGCCTTGGCGATACGCATGGATGCTCAGAGGCCGATTCCGTTCCAGCCGGCCGCCGCCGGTGAGGGGTACTTCGAGGACGACGCGCTGATCCGGCGGGTCAACCGCGAGCTGATCGTGGCGTTCTCCGGCGCGCGGGCGCTGTTGCTCCAGGCGGCGCACCCGGTGATGTTCGAAGGCTTCTACGACCGCACGACCGGGCTCGACGACCCGCACGGCCGGCTCGGGCGCACGGCGGCCGTGATGAGCACGATCTACTTCGGCCGCCGCGAGGACGCCGACGAGCAGACCGCGCGCGTGCGCCGGGTGCATTCGCGGATCCGCGGCGAGCTGCCCGAGCGGGCCGGGCGCTTTCCCGCCGGGACGCCGTACGCGGCCGACGACCCGAAGTACCTCCTGTGGACGCTGGCGCCCCTGTTCCAGTCCGCGGACCTGATCTATCGCCTCTACGTCGGGAGCCTCGACCGCGACGAGCGCGACGCGCTGTGGCGCGACCACCGGCTCGTCGGCCGGCTCTTCGGTCTGCGTGACGAGGACATGCCCGGCACCATCGAGGACTTCGACGAGTACTTCGAGGACATGCTGTACGGCGGCGAGTTGTGGGTGACGCCGCGCGCGCGGGAGCTCGGCAAGGCGGTCGTGCTGCACCCGCCGGCACCGCTGCGGATGCGCTGGCTCGTCGAGACCGTGAACTTCGTCACCGTCGGCTCGCTGCCCGGCCACATCCGCAAGGGCTACGGGCTGTCCTGGGACCCGCTGCGCGAGGCGGTGCGGCGCGGCGGCGCGGCGTATTCCAAGCGGGTGCTGCTGCCGCTGCTGCCGGAGGCGGTGCGGAACGTGTCGGTGGCGGGGGGCAGGGTGTTCTCCCGGCCGACGGCGTCCGCCTGAGCCGCGGCCTGCGGCACGCTACGGGCACCCGGCGCCATCCGCGATCTCGACCCGTCACTTGTGCATCACATACGTGCGTCAGTGACGACTCAGCGCCCGGGCGACGCCCCACCCGCCTGAGCCGGCGTTCGGAATCCACTCAGCGCCGCAACGTGAGCTCGACGTCTTGGACGAGGTGCTGGCCGGCGGCGGTGACGGCGTCCGCGTGGATCGTGACGCGCAGGAGCCGAACCTTCGCCAGGCCGGCGGCACGCAGGCGCATCCGCAGGCGAGCGGTGCCGCTCGCCGGCCCGGTCCGCGTCGCGCGGGCAAGCGTGCGCGGCACGCCGAGGCGCCTTGCCCGTTCGCGGGTGACGCGCACGACGACGCTCACGCGGCAGCCCTCGCCGCAGGTCGCCTGCACCGGCAGGCCGGCGATTCGCGCGGTCCGCATTTCACCCTTCAGGAAGAGCTTCTCCCCTTCGCGACGACATTGACGGCATTTGGGGTCAAGATTACGAGCCATGATTCAGCCTTGGATTAGATACGACGTTTTTTGGACGGGCGGCAACCGTTGTGCGGGATAGGCGTGACATCGGAGATGGTCAGTATCTTGAAGCCCAGCGCATTCAGAGCGCGCACGGTCGACTCCCGGCCGGGACCGGGGCCCTTGATTCGCACTTCCAGATTCTTCACACCACATTCCTGCGCCATTTTGCCGGCATTTTCGGCAGCAACCTGTGCCGCAAACGGAGTGGACTTGCGGGAACCCTTGAAACCAGCGCCCCCCGCCGTTGCCCAGGACAGGGCGTTACCCTGGCGGTCGGTAATGGTCACAATCGTGTTGTTGAAAGAGGCATGAATGTGGGCGATGCCTTCGGCCACATTCTTTTTGACCTTCTTGCGCACGCGTGTTGCTGTTTTGGTAGCCATGATTAACCTTTATTTCCTGATAGCCTTGCGCGGGCCTTTGCGGGTACGTGCATTGGTACGGGTACGCTGACCCCGAACCGGTAGTCCCTTGCGATGACGGAAACCGCGATAGCATCCGAGGTCCATCAAGCGCTTGATGTTCATGGTAATCTCACGACGCAGGTCACCCTCGACCGTGAACCTGGCAATGCCTTCACGCAGGCGCTCCATCTCGGTATCGGATAGATCCTTGATTTTGGCGGACTGCGCAATACCTGCCGCGTCACAAATCTTGCCTGATGTGCTGCGCCCAATGCCATAAATGGCGGTTAGCGCAATCGCTGCGTGTTGATGATTCGGGATGTTAACCCCAGCAATACGGGCCATTCGCAATGCTCCGAACGCAAAATTGAAAATTATAACACGGCAACCGACTTATCGGCTATCCACGGGTCCTGGCTTGCTCAGCCTTGGCGCTGCTTATGGCGCGGATCTTCGCAGATCACACGAATTACACCCTTGCGACGTACCACCTTGCACTTGCGGCACATCTTTTTGACAGAAGCCTGTACTCTCATGGTTCTCTCCATTCATCCGCCAGCGGTTCCCCGCCGGCTTAAAATCACTTTGCCCTGAAAACAATGCGGCCCTTGGTCAGATCGTAAGGCGTCAACTCAACCGTTACCTTGTCTCCGGGCAGGATGCGGATGTAATGCATGCGCATCTTGCCTGAAATGTGTCCCAGCAAAACATGGCCATTTTCAAGCTTGACGCGGAAGGTTGCATTCGGCAGGTTTTCAACCACCTCGCCCTGCATTTGTATCACGTCTTCCTTCGACATCAGCGCCCCACCAGTCCGCTCTTGAAGTTTGCCTTTTTCAGCAAGCCCTCATACTGGTGTGACATGACGTAAGCCTGTACCTGGGCCATGAAATCCATGGTCACGACAACAATAATCAATAAGGACGTACCCCCAAAATAGAACGGTACATTCCACTTCAAAATCAGAAACTCGGGCAACAGACACACCAGTGTGATGTAGAACGCGCCCACCAGCGTCAGCCGGGTCAAAATCTTGTCGATGTAGCGTGCTGTCTGCTCACCTGGGCGTATACCCGGGACAAAGGCGCCGCTCTTCTTCAGGTTATCTGCCGTTTCCTTGGAATTGAACACCAAGGCGGTATAGAAAAAACAGAAGAACAAAATAGCCATTGCATACAAAAGCACGTAAACCGGCTGCCCAGGATGCAATACGTTTCCGATGTCCTTCAACCAATGCATGCTTTCGCTGCTTCCAAACCAACCCGCCAGGGTGGCCGGGAACAGGATTATGCTCGAAGCAAAAATCGGGGGGATCACACCTGCCATGTTCAGTTTCAGCGGTAAATGAGAGCTTTGACCGCCCACCACCATTTTGCCTACCTGACGCTTGGCATAATTCACCAGAATCTTCCGTTGTCCGCGTTCGACAAACACCACCAGCGCCGTAACCAGCAATACCGCCACAAACAGCATCAAAACCAGCGGGATCGAAAATGCACCGGTACGCGTCAGTTCCAGCGTTCCGCCAATCGCTCGCGGCAAGCCCGCTGCAATGCCGGCAAAGATGATGATCGAAATACCATTACCCAGACCACGCTCGGTGATCTGTTCTCCCAGCCACATCAAAAACAAGGTTCCGGCCGTCAATGTCACCACGGTTGTCAGTCGAAACTGCAAACCCGGATCCAGTACCAGACCGGCCTGGGGCTCAAGCGCAATCGCGATGCCCAAAGCCTGAAACAATGCCAGAAACAACGTGCCGTAGCGTGTGTACTGCGTAATCTTGCGGCGTCCGGCTTCGCCTTCCTTCTTCAGCGCTTCCAGTTGCGGCGATACAGTGGTCAACAACTGCACGATAATCGATGCCGAGATATACGGCATGATTCCCAGCGCAAATACGCTGAAGCGCGACAACGCGCCACCCGAGAACATGTTGAACATGCCCAGGATTCCACCCTGCTGGGCTTTGAACATCTGCTCCAATACCATTGGGTCAATACCCGGAACCGGTATAAAGGTCCCGATGCGATAGACAATCAGCGCACCCAGCAGGAACCATAGCCTGCGTTTAAGATCGCCAAACTTGCCTACGGTAGATTTCGGCAATGCCAAAACGCGTTCCTTACTCAGCTACACTGCCGCCGGCAGACTCGATCGCAGCACGCGCACCTTTGCTCACAGCGATGCCGCTCAATTTGACCGCCTTGCCGATTTCGCCTGCCAGAAATACCTTGGCAGTCTTGGCCGCGTCCGGAATGATCCCTGCTTGCTTCAAAACGAGCAGATCAATTTCGTCCACACCAAGCGAGCCCAGCTCATATAGCCGAACCTGTGCATTGTCGGTCCTGGTCAGCGAGACAAAGCCGCGCTTGGGCAGGCGACGATGCATAGGCATCTGGCCGCCCTCAAAACCGACCTTGTGATAGCCGCCCTTACGGGACTTCTGACCCTTGTGCCCACGACCAGCCGTCTTGCCCAGACCAGATCCGATACCGCGACCCAAACGACGTTTGTTTTTTTTGGCGCCCTCAGCGGGCTTGATAGTATTCAGTTCCATTTAGCCCTCGCATTTCACGAGATACGCAACTCGGGTAATCATGCCGCGGTTGGCTGGCGTATCCAGCACTTCGACGGTGTGATGCATACGACGCAAGCCCAGGCCACGCACGCATGCACGATGCGCCGCCTTGGTGCCAATCAGGCTTTTGACCTGCGTCACCTTGATCATTTTTTGATCGCTCATGGCTTACCCCTGAATCTCTTCAATCGTCTTGCCGCGCTTGGCCGCAATTTCGGAGGGTGCAGACATCTTCTGCAGGCCGTCAAGCGTTGCACGAACGACGTTATAAGGATTGGTGGAACCCAAGCACTTTGCGAGCACGTTCTGCACACCCATCACTTCAAACACCGCGCGCATGGCGCCGCCCGCGATAATCCCGGTACCTTCGGATGCCGGCTGAATCAGCACGCGCGATGCGCCATGCTGGCCTACCACGGTATGGTGGAATGTGCCGTTCTTCATGTTGACCTTTACCATCTTGCGGCGCGCTTCTTCCATCGCTTTCTGCACTGCCACAGGCACTTCCCGTGATTTCCCCTTGCCCATGCCGATACCGCCGTCGCCATCGCCCACCACGGTGAGCGCGGCAAAACCCATGATCCGGCCGCCCTTCACCACTTTGGTGACACGGTTGACCGAAATCATTTTCTCGCGCAAGCCGTCGCCGCGCTCTTCGTCTTTTCCAGGTGCTGTACGGGCCATCAATATTCGCCTCGTTAAAAAACCAAACCGTTTTCGCGTGCCGCTTCAGCCAGGGCCTTGACGCGGCCATGAAAACTGAAACCCGAACGATCGAAAGCCACTTTCTCGATACCCAAGCCTTTAGCCTTCTCAGCCAGGCGCTTGCCCACCACAGCAGCCGCGTCCTTGTTGCCGCCATTGGTGAGTTGGCCACGCAACTCCTTGTCGTTGGAGGAAGCGCTGGCCAACACCGTGCCACCGTCCGCAGAAATGATCTGGGCGTAGATATGGCTGTTGGTGCGATTCACCGCCAGTCGAATTGCCTTGACGGCCGCGATTTTGGCGCGAGTTTTGCGCGACCTGCGAATCCGTGATTGCTTGGTATTCATTGTCTGTCCTTAAACCTTACTTCTTCTTGGTTTCTTTCTTGATCACCACTTCGTCGGCATAACGCACACCCTTGCCCTTGTAGGGCTCGGGCGGACGATATGCGCGCACATCCGCAGCAACCTGACCGACTGCCTGACGATCAATGCCCTTGATCACGATTTCTGTCTGGGTCGGTGTCTCAACCTTGATACCTTGTGGCATCTTGTGAATGACCGGATGTGAAAATCCCAGCGTCAGATTCAGCGCATCACCCTGGGCTTGGGCGCGATAACCCACGCCCACAAGGGTCAGCTTCTTCTCAAATCCCTTTGATACGCCTTGCACCATGTTGTTGAGCAGCGCGCGCATCGTGCCTGACATTGCGTTTGCCTGAATGCTCGCATTGGTCGGCGTAAAATTCAGCACCCCATTTTCCTGGGAGACTTGAACATCGTTCGATGCCGACTGCGTCAAGCTGCCCAACGGGCCCTTGACTGAAATCATTGCACCCAGCGTGACCTCAATACCCTTGGGCAACGTAATCGGATTCTTGGCTACACGTGACATATCCGATCTCCCTTACGCAACCACGCACAGCACTTCACCACCCACACCCTGGGCGCGCGCTTTGCGGTCTGTCATCACACCGCTGGAGGTGG
Source organism: uncultured beta proteobacterium (assembly GCA_963726485.1). Lineage (GTDB taxonomy): Bacteria > Pseudomonadota > Gammaproteobacteria > Burkholderiales > Thiobacillaceae > Thiobacillus. The sequence goes on from CAVSCL010000041.1 coordinate 16,610, forward strand.
ACACAATCGCCACTCCCAGGCCGTTCATTACACGAGGCAAATCCTGTGCGCCCTTATAAATGCGCAGACCCGGTTTGCTGACGCGCTCGATGCGCTCGATCACCGGGCGTCCTGCATAATATTTAAGCTGCAACTCAAGCTCAGGCTTGGCGGCCTCACCGCGCACAGCAAAATCTTCGATATATCCTTCGTCCTTGAGAACCTGGGCAATAGCCGCTTTCAATTTCGACGAAGGCATACTGACAGCGACTTTTTCAACGGCCTGCGCATTCCGGATGCGTGTCAGCATATCGGCGACGGGATCACTCATACTCATATCGCTACCCCTTTACCAACTGGCCTTGACGATGCCGGGTATCTCGCCGCGCATCGCATACTCACGCAACTTGGTACGCCCCAAACCAAACTTGCTGAACACACCACGCGGACGGCCGGTCAGCGAGCAGCGATTGCGCTGACGCACCGGACTCGCATTGCGCGGCAACGCTTGCAGGGCAAGCAAGGCTGCCATGCGTTCTTCGTCACTCGTTTTAGAGTTGGCGATCACAGTTTTGAGCTCGGCACGCTTGGCGGCGAACTTCTTCACCGTCCGGGCACGCTTTTCTTCACGATTAATCAAGGATAACTTGGCCATGCCTACCTCAATTCTTGAACGGAAAACTGAAGGCTGCAAGCAAGGCACGCGCTTCATCATCGGTCTTGGCGGTGGTGGTGATGGTGATATTCATCCCACGTAGCGCATCAATCTTGTCGTACTCGATTTCCGGGAAGATGATCTGTTCTTTGACGCCCATGTTGTAGTTACCACGGCCATCGAAGGACTTGCCATTCAAACCTCGGAAGTCGCGGATACGCGGGATCGCGACCGTTACCAGACGATCCAGAAATTCGAACATCTGGCCTCGACGAAGGGTAACCATGCAGCCAACCGGATAGTTGTCGCGAATCTTGAACCCCGCGATCGATTTTTTCGACTTGGTCACGACCGGCTTCTGGCCCGCAATCTTCTGCATGTCGCCCACGGCATGATCCATGACCTTTTTGTCGGCAACTGCTTCGCCCACACCCATATTCAGGGTGATTTTCTGAATACGCGGCACTTCCATGACGGACTTGTAACCGAATTGCTGCATCAGTTTTGGCACCACCGTCTCACGGTAAAACTCTTGAAAACGCGCCATGATTACCCCTGAGCGTCGACCATTTCGCCGCTGGACTTGTAGATACGCACTTTGCGTCCATCATCCAGGAGCTTGTAACCTACACGGTCAGCCTTCTGTGCAGCCACATTGAAGAGCGCCACATTGGAAGACTGAATCGGCATTTCTTTTTCGACGATGCCGCCTTGAATATTGCGCATGGGGTTGGGCTTCTGGTGTTTTTTCACCCGATTGATCCCTTCCACCACCATATGCCCATCATCCAGCACGCGCAGCACGCTGCCGCGCTTGCCCTTGTCCTTGCCAGTCAGCACGATGACTGGATCGCCTTTATGAATTCGCGCCATGTCGACTCCTTACAGGACCTCGGGGGCGAGCGAGACAATTTTCATAAATTTCTCGTTACGCAACTCACGTGTAACTGGCCCGAAAATACGGGTACCGATCGGCTCCAGCTTGTTGTTCAGCAACACTGCGGCGTTACCGTCGAACTTCACCATAGAACCATCGGGGCGGCGCACGCCTTTGGCAGTGCGGACCACCACGGCGCTGTATACGTCACCCTTTTTTACACGGCCACGCGGCGCGGCATCCCTGATACTGACCTTGATGATGTCACCGATAGAGGCGTAGCGACGATGACTGCCACCCAGCACCTTGATACACATCACGGAACGCGCACCCGTATTGTCAGCAACGTCCAAAATGGATTGCATTTGAATCATGAAATATCTCCAACTTAAACCGCACATCGGACTTATCGAGGCAGTCAGTTTTGGATCCCGTTCGGGAGAAATTGCCGCCCCTGCGAGCGGCCCTGCTGTCGCTACCCCAACCAAGCCGGGCGTAACTGGAAAGCCAAGTACTATACCGGGTTAAGCTTAATCCAGCAAGAGATTAATCAGATTTTTTCAGGCGCTCGCGCGCCCGACCAGCTTGCTGACCTTCCACGCCTTGGTACGGGATATCTTGCGTGCTTCTTCGATCTGCACGGTATCGCCTTCGCGATATTCATTGTTCTCGTCATGCACATGGTATTTCTTCGACATGCGAATCACCTTGCCAATTACAGGGTGCTTCACACGGCGCTCAACCAGCACAGTGACCGTTTTGTCCATTTTGTCGCTAACCACACGCCCGGTCAGGGTGCGAACGACTTTGCTGCTTTCAGTCATGCTTGACCTGCCTTCTCACGCATAATGGTTTTCACCCGGGCGATGTCGCGGCGGAGTTTGCCCAGATCAGTTGTCTTATTTGACTGCTGGGTCGCTACCTGCATTCGCAATGCAAAGTGTGCACGCAACAAAGCTTCAAGTTCATGTTTCAGTTCGGCGGCATTTTTGCCGCGCATTTCAGTCTTATTCATCACTCAGCTCCCGATCATGCGCGATACAAAAGTGGTGGCGATTGGCAATTTGGCAGCAGCCAGGCGGAAAGCCTCTCGCGCCAGCACTTCATCCACGCCGTCCATCTCGTACAACACCTTGCCAGGCTGAATCTCGGCAACGTAGTACTCGGGCGCACCCTTACCGTTACCCATCCGCACTTCAGCTGGTTTCTTGGAAATCGGCTTGTCCGGGAAGATGCGAATCCAGATGCGCCCACCCCGTTTGATGTGACGGGTCATGGCACGACGTGCCGCTTCAATCTGTCGTGCCGTCAAGCGGCCGCGACCTATCGCCTTGAGACCGTAGTCACCGAAACTGACGCTGGCACCCCGCGTCGCCATTCCGGTATTGCGGCCTTTCTGTTCCTTGCGGTATTTTCTTCTAGCTGGCTGCAGCATGTCTTACTCCTGATTTCTTGCCGCGCTTCTCCGGCTCTGCCGCTGCAGGCTGCTCGCCCCGGCTCAGCGCATCACCCTTGTATACCCATACCTTGACACCGATGATGCCGTAAGTCGTTTTGGCTTCAGCAAATCCATAATCAATTTCGGCGCGCAGGGTGTGCAGCGGAACGCGCCCTTCGCGATACCATTCGGTGCGGGCGATTTCAGCGCCATTCAAACGGCCCGAACTCATGATCTTGATGCCCTGGGCGCCCAGACGCATGGCGTTTTGCATTGCACGCTTCATGGCGCGGCGGAACATCACGCGTTTTTCAAGCTGCTGGGCAATCCCGTCAGCGATGATTTGCGCATCGGTTTCCGGCTTGCGCACTTCTTCAATGTTGACATGCACCGGCACCGACATCATGCGCGCCAACTCGCTGCGCAGCACTTCAATGTCTTCGCCTTTTTTGCCAATGACCACACCGGGGCGGCCACTGAAAATCGTGATGCGCGCGTTCTTTGCCGGGCGCTCGATCAGCACCTTGGAAACGGAGGCGTGTGCCAGTTTCTTCTTCAGGTATTCTCGAACCTTGATGTCCTCTGCGAGCGTGCTGGCAAAGCTGCGGTTGGTGCCAAACCATTTGGCAGTCCAGATACGCTGCACACCAAGGCGAAACCCGATTGGATGAATTTTTTGTCCCATGGCGCTTCCTTTAATCGCTCAATGTCACAGTGATGTGACAAGTCGGCTTGCTGATACGGTTACCACGGCCCTTGGCGCGCGCCGTAAAGCGCTTGAGCACCGCAGCCTGGTCGAGATAGATGGTCTTGACCTTGAGCGCATCAATATCGGCGCCTTCGTTGTGCTCGGCATTGGCAATTGCCGACTCGAGTACTTTTTTGATGATGCCTGCGCCCTTTTTTGGGCTGAAAGCAAGAATGTTGAGCGCCTTGTCCACCGCCAGGCCGCGAATCTGATCAGCGACCAGCCGACCTTTCTGTGCAGACAAACGGGTACCGCGCAATATTGCAGAAACTTCCATCATGCGCTCCTTATTTCTTTGCTTTCTTGTCTGCCACGTGACCCTTGAAAGTACGTGTCAGGGAGAACTCACCCAATTTGTGACCCACCATGTTTTCAGTCACAAACACCGGAATATGCTGACGACCATTGTGTACCGCGATCGTCAAGCCGATGAAGTCGGGAAGCACGGTGGAACGACGCGACCAGGTCTTGACCGGGCGCTTGTCATTCGTCGAGCGCGCAGTCTCGATCTTCTTCAGCAAGTGGCCATCGACAAACGGACCTTTTTTAATTGAACGTGCCATGTCTTATCTACCTCTATCTGCTCGCCTGACGGCGGCGGACGATCATGTTGGAGGTGCGCTTATTGCTGCGGGTACGGTAACCCTTGGTCGGAGTACCCCACGGGCTGACGGGATGACGGCCCGCTGCGGTACGGCCTTCACCGCCGCCATGCGGATGATCAACCGGGTTCATAACCACACCGCGCACGGTCGGGCGAATACCACGCCAGCGATTCGCACCGGCTTTACCGATAGAACGCAGGTTGTGCTCTTCGTTACCCACTTCGCCGAGTGTGGCGCGGCAATCGACATGCACCTTGCGAATCTCGCCGGAGCGCAATCGCAACTGGGCGTAGGCCCCTTCACGTGCCAGCAGTTGAACCGAGGTTCCAGCAGAGCGCGCCATTTGCGCACCCTTGCCCGGCTGCATTTCAATGCAGTGAATCGTGCTGCCTACCGGAATGCTGCGCAGAGGCATGCAGTTTCCCGGCTTGATTGGGGCATCCGCGCCGCTTACCACTTGGGTGCCCACTTCCACGCCACGTGGTGCAATGATGTAGCGACGCTCACCATCGGCATAGCACAGCAAAGCCAGGTTGGCGGACCGGTTGGGGTCATACTCCAGACGCTCAACTTTAGCCACGATGCCGTCCTTGTTGCGGCGGAAATCGACTGCACGATAGTGCTGCTTGTGACCGCCACCCTTGTGTCGAACCGTGATATGACCATTGTTGTTACGGCCTGAACCCCGCTTCTGGGGTTCGAGCAAAGCCGCAACCGGCTTGCCTTTATGCAGGCCAGGGGTAACCACCTTGACGACTGCCCGGCGGCCGGCGGAGGTGGGTTTGACTTTTATCAGAGCCATGTTTTTCTCCTCAATGCCCGGACGTGAAGTCGATGTCCTGACCCGGCTTCAGGGTCACATACGCCTTCTTCCAGTTGTCACGACGACCCATGATGCGGCCGGAACGCTTGATTTTGCCCTTGACGTTCAGCACCTGTACGCCGGTGACTTCAACCTTGAACAGGCTGGCAACTGCGGCACCGATTTCTTCCTTGGTCGCATCACGCAGTACACGGAAAGCCACCTGATTGTGCTTGTCGGCAATACGTGTGCTCTTTTCGGAGATCACCGGGGCGAGAATGATTTTGAGCAGGCGCTCTTGACTGATCGCGCTCATCACACCATCTCCTCGAATTGCTTGACCGCAGCCTTGGTGATCAGCACATTGCTGAATTTCATCAGGCTCCAGGGGTCGGCCTGATGCGGCTCGACCACATACACATGCGGCAGATTGCGCGCTGACAGCCACAGATTTTCATCCACGCTATCGGCAATTATCATAACCTTGTCGTAGCCCATAGCCTTGAGTTTCTGCGCCAGGAGTTTGGTCTTGGGCGACTCGACGGCCATGCTCTCGACCACCTTCAATTTGCCTTCACGGGCGAGTTGCGACAGAATGGTCGCTAGGCCTGCCCGGTACATCTTGCGGTTAAGCTTGTGGCTGAAATTTTCTTCAGGCTTGTTCGGGAACGTCACACCACCCCCGCGCCAGATCGGACTGGACGCCATACCGGCGCGTGCCCGACCCGTACCTTTTTGACGCCACGGCTTGTGCGTAGACGCTTTAACTTCTGCGCGGGTCTTCTGTGCGCGGTTACCGCTTCGTCCGTTTGCCTGAAACGCAGTCACCAACTGGTGAACCAGTGCTTCATTGTAATCGCGACCAAATGTTTCATCCGAGGCCGAGAAGCCAGCCTGCTGCTGGCCCTGTTCGTCAATAACGGTCAATTCCATTACGCACCCCCCTTCACTGCGGGACACACAACCACATGACCGCCCTTGGAACCCGGCACTGCGCCCTTAACCAGGAGCAGACCGCGCTCAGCATCCACACGCACCACTTCGAGATTCTGTGTCGTACGCGTGACAGCGCCCAAATGGCCTGACATGCGCTTACCCGGAAACACACGACCCGGATCCTGCGCCATACCGATGGAACCAGGCACATTGTGCGAGCGGGAATTGCCATGGGAAGCGCGTTGCGACTTAAAGTGGTGACGGCGAATGGTGCCGGCGAAGCCCTTACCCTGTGTTACACCCGAGACATCGACCATCTGACCTGCCTGGAAAATATCAGCGGAAACCGCTGCACCAGGCTGATACTGCGCAGCAGCATCGGCATCCACACGGAATTCGCGCATCACCTCGGCAGCATCTACGCCCGCCTTGGCAAAATGACCAGCTTCGGCCTTGGTAACGCGGCTATTGCGGCGACTGCCGAAGGCGATCTGCACGGCAGAATAGCCATCCTGGCTGGGGGTGCGCACTTGGGTAACACGATTATTGGACACTTCCAGCACGGTTACCGGAACGGAGACACCGTCATCGGTAAAAATGCGGGTCATGCCGACCTTGCGGCCAACGAGCCCTATACTCATTTTCATATTTCCTATCTCAAGCCCCGCAATGCTGTGCCCTGCGCGGCTTAGTTTTAGGCGCCGATTACAATTGACCGGCTGCTAGTTTGATCGAATCTGGCGCACACTCTAACTGGTGCGCAGAAGGGGCGAGATTATACACGCCCCGTGCTTCCAGTTACAACTTAATTTCCACATCGACACCTGCCGGCAGATCCAGCTTCATCAAGGCATCCACCGTCTTGTCGGTCGGATCCATGATGTCCATCAAGCGGCGATGGGTGCGAATCTCGAACTGGTCGCGCGAAGTCTTGTTGACGTGAGGAGAACGCAGCACGTCAAAACGCTCGATCGTGGTGGGCAGCGGCACCGGGCCTTTGACCACTGCGCCCGTGCGCTTGGCGGTTTCGACGATTTCCAGGGCGGACTGGTCGATCAGTTTGTAGTCAAACGCCTTCAGGCGAATGCGGATTTTCTGGTTTTGCATTTAACTCGCCTTACTCAGCAATTTTTGCCACGACGCCCGCGCCTACGGTGCGGCCGCCTTCGCGGATGGCGAAACGCAGACCTTCGTCCATGGCAATCGGGGCAATCAGCGAGACGTTGATGCTGATGTTGTCGCCCGGCATGACCATTTCAGTCCCGGCCGGCAGTTCGATGCTTCCGGTGACATCGGTGGTGCGGAAGTAGAACTGGGGACGGTAGCCGTTGAAGAAGGGGGTATGGCGGCCGCCTTCGTCTTTGGACAGTACGTAGATTTCCGCGCTGAATTTGGTGTGCGGCTTGATGGAGCCCGGCTTGGCCAGTACCTGGCCACGCTGGACTTCTTCACGCTTGGTGCCGCGCAGCAATACCCCGACGTTGTCTCCAGCCTGGCCCTGGTCGAGCAGTTTGCGGAACATTTCCACGCCAGTACACGTGGTCTTGACGGTGGGGATGATGCCGACGATTTCGATTTCTTCGCCGACTTTGATTACACCACGCTCGATACGGCCGGTGACTACGGTGCCGCGGCCCGAGATGGAAAAGACGTCTTCGACGGGCATGAGGAAGGGCCGGTCGATTGCGCGCTCAGGCTCGGGGATGTAGGCGTCGAGCGCATCGGCAAGCTTCATGACGGAGGGTTCGCCGATGTCGCTCTGGTCGCCTTCGAGGGCCTTGAGGGCGGAACCGATGATGATGGGGGTCTTGTCGCCGGGAAAGTCGTATTTGTCCAGCAGTTCACGGACTTCCATTTCAACCAGTTCAAGCAGTTCGGCATCATCCACCATGTCGGCTTTGTTCATGTAGACGATGATGTAAGGAACGCCAACCTGGCGGGCAAGCAGGATGTGCTCGCGGGTCTGGGGCATGGGGCCGTCAGCGGCCGACACAACCAGTATGGCGCCGTCCATCTGGGCGGCGCCGGTAATCATGTTCTTGACGTAGTCGGCGTGGCCGGGACAGTCAACGTGGGCATAGTGGCGCTTGGCAGTCTCGTACTCGACGTGGGCGGTGTTGATGGTGATGCCGCGCGCCTTTTCTTCGGGCGAGGAATCAATCTCGTCGTATTTCTTGGCCGAACCACCAAATTTCCTGGCAAGAATGGTGGTGATCGCCGCAGTCAGGGTGGTCTTGCCATGGTCAACGTGGCCAATCGTGCCTACGTTAACGTGCGGCTTGGTCCGCTCAAATTTTTCCTTAGCCATGAATCCTGCTCCTTAAATCGAAAATGTTTCTTAACCAAATATTTTTTGGATGATTACTTCTTGGCAATCACGGCTTCGGCGACGTTCTTCGGCGCCTCGGTGTAGTGCTTGAATTCCATCGAGTAAGTCGCGCGGCCTTGTGACATGGAGCGCAGATCGGTCGAATAACCAAACATCTCCGCCAAAGGTACTTCGGCCTTAATCGCCTTCACGCCGCCGACGTCGTCCATGCCCTGAATGATCCCGCGGCGACGGTTGAGATCACCCATGACGTCACCCATGTAGTCTTCCGGCGTCTCCACTTCCACCGCCATCATCGGCTCAAGCAGGGTCGGGCTGGCTTTACGCATGCCGTCCTTGAAGCCCAGGATAGCAGCCATCTTGAACGCCTGCTCGGACGAGTCGACCTCGTGGTAGGAACCGTCAAACAGGGTGACTTTTACATCGACCACCGGGAAGCCAGCCAGTACGCCGTTGTTCAACGCTTCGCGCAAGCCTTTTTCCACCGCAGGAATGTATTCGCGCGGCACCGTACCGCCCTTGATGGCATCGATAAACTCAAAGCCTTTACCGGCTTCGTTCGGGCCCATCTTGAGCCAGACATGACCGTATTGGCCTTTACCACCCGACTGCTTGACGAACTTGCCTTCCTGCTCGACTTCCTTCTTGATCGCTTCGCGGTAGGCCACTTGCGGCGCACCGACGTTTGCTTCCACGCCGAACTCGCGACGCATCCGATCAACCAGAATCTCCAGGTGCAATTCACCCATGCCGGACATAATCGTCTGACCGGTCTCTTCATCAGTTCGAACTCGGAAAGACGGATCTTCCTGCGCCAAACGACCTAAAGCGATACCCATTTTTTCCTGGTCGGCCTTGGTCTTCGGTTCTACCGCCACGTGAATCACCGGTTCCGGGAATACCATGCGCTCCAGCATGATCGGGTCGTTCAGGTCGCACAGCGTATCGCCGGTTGTGGCATCTTTCAGACCCACAGCTGCGGCAATGTCGCCCGCGCGCACTTCCTTGATCTCTTCACGCTGGTTAGCGTGCATCTGCAGGATGCGACCCAGACGCTCCTTACGACCCTTAACCGGGTTATAAATAGTGTCGCCCGATTTCACCACGCCGGAATATACCCGGAAGAAGATCAACTGGCCCACATAAGGATCGGTGGCAACCTTGAACGCCAATGCGGAAAACTTTTCATCATCGTCAGGTCTGCGCTCGCCTTCGCTGCCATTTTCCAGTTCCCCCTTGACCGGGGGAATATCGGTCGGTGCGGGTAGAAATTCGACCACCGCATCCAGCATGGCCTGCACACCCTTGTTCTTGAAGGCGCTGCCACACATCATCGGCACAATTTCGCTGGCGATGGTGCGAATGCGCAGACCAGTCCTGATGTCCTCGGCAGAGAGATCGCCCTCTTCGAGATATTTGTTCATCATTTCTTCAGAGGACTCGGCAGCCGCCTCCATCATGGCCTCGCGCCACTTTTTGGAGGTATCAACCAGATTCGCCGGAATATCGCGCAGGTCGAACTTCATGCCCAGACTGGCCTCGTCCCAATAGATCGCCTTCATGCGAATCAGGTCGACCACGCCCTCGAATTTCTCTTCCGCACCAATCGGCACCTGAATCGGCACGGGATTGGCTTTCAGACGCAGACGCATCTGATCATAGACCTTGAAGAAATCCGCCCCCTGGCGATCCATCTTGTTGACAAACGCCAGACGCGGTACGCCATATTTATTGGCCTGACGCCACACAGTCTCGGACTGCGGCTGCACACCGCCCACGGCACAATAGACCATGCACGCGCCATCCAGCACCCGCATGGACCGTTCGACTTCAATGGTGAAATCGACGTGTCCTGGCGTATCAATGATGTTGATGCGGTGCTCGGGATAGTTGCCGTCCATCCCTTTCCAGAAACAGGTCGTCGCCGCCGAGGTGATGGTAATGCCACGCTCCTGCTCTTGCTCCATCCAGTCCATGGTGGCCGCGCCATCATGCACCTCGCCGATTTTATGCGACACCCCGGTATAGAACAGGACGCGTTCGGTGGTGGTGGTTTTGCCGGCGTCAATATGGGCAGAAATGCCGATGTTGCGATAGCGTTCGATAGGGGTCGCGCGTGCCACTTGTGTACCTGCTATTCGTAATATTATTTAGAAACGGAAATGTGAGAAGGCTTTGTTGGCTTCTGCCATACGGTGTATTTCTTCACGCTTCTTCACTGCGCCGCCACGTCCTTCGGCCGCATCGAGCAATTCGCCAGCGAGACGTGCATCCATGGATTTTTCGCCGCGCTTGCGCGCCGCATCCTTGAGCCAGCGCATGGCCAGCGCGGTACGCCGACTTGCACGCACTTCAACCGGAACTTGGTAATTGGCGCCACCGACGCGACGGCTCTTGACCTCCACCAGCGGACGCGCCTTGTTCAAGGCCTCACCAAACACTTCCAGCGGGTCCTTGCCGGATTTCTTGGTAATCTGCTCAAAGGCGCCATAAACAATACGCTCAGCCACCGACTTCTTGCCACTGGACATGATGACATTCATGAATTTCGAAACTTCCTGATTCGCAAATTTAGGATCAGGCAGGATTTCACGTTTGGGGACTTCGCGACGACGGGGCATGGTTTCTTCAGTCTCTCAATGTTCAATTGGGCTTTTGGGTACGCCAGATTGGATTAGGCTTTCTTCGGCCGCTTGGCGCCATACTTCGAGCGCGATTGCTTACGATCTTTTACGCCCGAGGTATCCAGGCTGCCGCGCACGGTATGGTAACGCACACCCGGCAAATCCTTCACCCGGCCACCTCGCACCAGAACTACCGAGTGCTCCTGCAGGTTGTGGCCTTCACCGCCAATGTAGCTGATGACCTCGAAGCCACTGGTTAACTTGACCTTGCAGACCTTACGCAGCGCGGAGTTCGGTTTTTTCGGCGTAGTCGTGTACACACGCGTGCAGACACCGCGACGCTGCGGACAGGCATTCAAGGCCGGGACCTTGCTTTTTTCGACCGGAGCCTGACGCGGCTTGCGGATCAGCTGGTTAATGGTTGGCATGTCTGAATTTCCAGAGTAATCGAATCAAAAACAACAAATATTTCAATAACAACCGGGGCGCAAACCGCCGCCCCGTGAGGAAGATAGTGCCCCGGGCGAAATGCCCGGAAAAGGACGCGTGATTCTAGGGGAGCCAGGCCCGTCTGTCAAGCAAGCTCTTGATTTTCCGACACGGTTTCCGCGGCTCCTTCCAGAACATGGGAAGCTCCGAGATCTTCTCCTGCGGCCTGACGTCGGCGGGTATTGTGAAAAGCCAGCCCGCTGCCGGCAGGAATAAGGCGGCCCACAATGACATTTTCCTTGAGGCCACGCAGTTCATCACGCTTGCCCATGATTGCAGCTTCGGTCAGCACACGGGTGGTTTCCTGGAACGAAGCCGCCGAAATAAATGAGTCGGTAGACAGCGAAGCCTTGGTAATACCCAGCAGAACCGGATCGTAGACCGCCGGTCGTTTGCCTGCAGCGGCCATTTCATCATTTGTCTGCATCACCTCTGAACGCTCGACCTGCTCACCCGGGATCAAACCTGTTTCGCCTGGATCGGTTACATAAACTCGACGCAGCATCTGACGAACAATCACTTCGATGTGCTTGTCGTTGATCTTCACGCCCTGCAGACGATATACGTCCTGAACTTCGTCGGTGATATAGCGTGCAAGCGTCTCCACACCTTTCAGGCGCAGGATGTCGTGCGGATCAAACGGACCGTCGACGATCATTTCGCCCTTCTGAACGATTTGGCCGTCGTGCGCAGTGACGTGCTTCTCTTTAGGGATCAGATATTCATGCGGCACACCGTCCATATCGGTGATGACCAGACGCTGCTTGGCCAAGGTGCCCTTGCCAAACGACACGGTGCCCGTCACTTCGGCCAGCACTCCCGCGTCCTTGGGTGAACGCGCTTCAAACAACTCTGCCACGCGCGGCAGACCGCCTGTAATGTCACGGGTCTTGGAGGATTCCTGCGGGATACGTGCCAGCACATCGCCCACCGCCACATCCTGGCCGTTCTTCACGGTTAGAATCGAGCCGATTTGGAAGGTGATGTTAACAGGCGTGTCGGTTCCCGCCATTTTCACTTCTTTGCCCGCCTCATCCAGCAGCTTGACCTGTGGACGCACGCCCTTGGACGCACTGCTAGCCTTGCGCTTGGGATCAATGACCACCAGCGTGGACAGGCCCGTTACATCATCCAACTGCTTGGCAACGGTCACTCCCTCTTCGACATTTTCGAAACGCACATGGCCTGCATATTCAGTAATGATCGGACGGGTGTGCGGATCCCAAGTCGCGAGTACCGCACCCGCCTTGATCTTGGCGCCTTCCGATACCATCAGCGTGGCGCCGTAAGGCAGCTTGTGTCGTTCGCGTTCGCGTCCATTGTCGTCCGCAATGATCAGTTCACCGCTCCGCGAAATGGTAATCAGCTCGCGGCGGGTATTGCTCACATAGCGAACGGTTGAGGAATACTGCATGACGCCGCTGGACTTGGCTTCAAGCTGGCTTGCCGCCGCAGCCCGGGATGCGGCACCGCCGATGTGGAAGGTGCGCATGGTGAGCTGGGTACCGGGTTCTCCGATCGACTGCGCGGCAATCACACCCACCGCTTCGCCGACGTTGACGAGATAGCCGCGACCCAGGTCGCGGCCATAGCACCGGGCGCACAGACCATAACGGGTTTCGCAGGTGAGCGGGGTGCGTACTTTGACTTCGTCGATGCCAACGGACTCGATCGTGTCGACCACATCTTCGCTCAGGAGCGTGCCCGCCTCGAACAGCGTTTCCTGAGTCTCCGGGTGGATGACATCGGATGCAGCCACACGACCCAGAATCCGCTCGCGCAAAGCCTCGACCACTTCGCCGCCTTCAACCAGCGCGCGCACCACCATGCCGTTCTTGGTGCCGCAGTCGTCTTCCGTAACCACCAGATCCTGCGTCACATCGACCAGACGGCGGGTCAGGTAACCTGAGTTCGCCGTTTTCAACGCCGTATCCGCAAGACCTTTCCGCGCACCGTGGGTCGAAATGAAATATTGCAGCATGTTGAGACCTTCACGGAAGTTTGCCGTGATTGGAGTCTCAATAATGGAACCATCGGGTTTGGCCATCAGGCCGCGCATTCCGGCCAACTGGCGAATCTGCGCCGCTGAGCCGCGCGCGCCGGAGTCGGCCATCATGTAAATGGCGTTGAACGACTCCTGCGTGACTTCCTTGCCATGCCTGTCCTTGACCTTCTCGCCCCCGAGCTGGCCCATCATGGCCTTGGCCACCGCGTCACCCGCGCGACCCCAGATATCCACCACCTTGTTGTAGCGCTCACCTTGAGTCACCAGACCGGAGATGTACTGGGCTTCAATCTCTTTGACTTCCTGCTCGGCCGCATCCAGAATCTGGTGCTTTTCGGGCGGAATCAGCATGTCCTTAACCGCAATCGACATGCCTGAGCGGGTTGCATAGGTAAAGCCGGTGTACATCAGCCGGTCAGCAAAAATCACCGTCTCGCGCAGGCCGCAGCGACGGAAGCTGGCGTTGATGAGCTTGGATATCTCCTTCTTCTTCAGCGCCTTGTCGACAAAGCTGAAGGGCAGCCCTGGCGGCAGGATTTCTGACAGCAGCGAGCGGCCCAGCGTGGTTTCCACCCGCTTCACGGTCTCGATCCGGTTCTTGTCCTGATCCAAAGTCACTTCCTTGATGCGAACGGTGATACGCGCGTGCAACTCGGCCACGCGATTGTCATACGCACGTCGCGCCTCACACACGTCGGCAAACATCATGCCTTCGCCCTTGGCATTGACTTTCTCGCGCGTCATGTAGTACAGCCCCAGCACGATATCCTGCGATGGCACTATGATGGGCTCGCCGTTTGCGGGCGACAGGACATTGTTGGACGCCAGCATGAGGGTGCGCGCTTCCATCTGGGCTTCCAGTGACAGCGGGACGTGGACAGCCATCTGGTCGCCGTCGAAGTCGGCATTGAATGCTGCGCATACCAGGGGGTGCAGCTGAATGGCCTTGCCTTCAATCAGCACCGGCTCAAATGCCTGTATGCCCAGACGGTGCAGCGTCGGCGCACGGTTCAGCATGACCGGATGTTGGTGAATGACTTCTTCCAGCAGATCCCACACGATCGGCTCTTCATCTTCCACCATTTTCTTGGCAGCCTTGATGGTCGTCGCCATCCCCAGCACTTCGAGGCGATTGAAGATGAAGGGCTTGAACAGTTCCAGCGCCATCTTCTTCGGAAGTCCGCACTGGTGCAGCTTCAATGCCGGGCCGACCACAATGACCGAACGTCCTGAGTAGTCCACACGCTTGCCCAGCAAGTTCTGCCGGAAACGACCGCTCTTGCCCTTGATCATGTCGGCCAGGGATTTGAGCGGACGCTTGTTCGCACCGGTCATGGCCTTGCCGCGACGACCATTGTCAAGCAGCGAATCGACCGACTCCTGCAACATGCGTTTTTCATTGCGCACGATGATTTCCGGCGCCTTCAGCTCCAGCAGCCGTTTGAGGCGGTTGTTGCGGTTAATTACCCGTCGATACAGGTCATTCAAATCGGATGTCGCGAAACGACCGCCATCGAGCGGAACCAGCGGACGCAATTCCGGCGGCAACACCGGCAGCACTTCCAGAATCATCCACTCGGGTTTGATGCCGGACTTCTGAAAACCCTCCAGAATCTTGAGACGCTTGGAGTATTTCTTCAGCTTGGTGTCCGAACCGGTCTTGGTAATATCGGAACGCAGTGTCTCGACTTCGGTGTGCAAGTCGAGCGAACGCAGCAATTCGCGTACGCCTTCCGCACCCATCAAGGCCTTGAATTCATCTCCGTACTCCTCCAGTTTGGCGAGGTAGTCTTCTTCGGTCAGCAGTTGGCCGCGCTTCAACGGGGTCATGCCGGGCTCACACACGACAAAGCCTTCAAAGTAGAGCACGCGTTCAATGTCACGCAGCGTCATGTCCAGCACCATGCCCAGACGCGAAGGCAGCGACTTCAGAAACCAGATATGCGCAACCGGGGAAGCCAGTTCGATATGGCCCATGCGCTCGCGGCGCACCTTGGACAGCGTGACCTCCACGCCGCATTTTTCGCAGATCACCCCCCGATGTTTCAGGCGCTTGTATTTGCCGCACAGACACTCGTAATCCTTGACCGGGCCAAAAATCTTGGCGCAGAACAAGCCGTCGCGTTCCGGCTTGAAGGTACGGTAGTTGATGGTTTCCGGCTTCTTAACTTCACCATAGGACCAGGAGCGGATTTTCTCCGGCGACGCCAGGCCAATCTTGATGGCGTCGAATTCCTCCTCGTGGGTGGCCTGTTTGAATAGGTCTAACAGTGCTTTCATGGCTATGTCCTCACCCGATTAATAACGTTCCAAATCAATATCGATACCCAGCGAACGGATTTCCTTCACCAGCACGTTGAAGGACTCCGGCATGCCGGCCTCAATCTTGTGCTCGCCTTTGACGATGCTCTCGTACACTTTGGTACGGCCATTCACATCGTCCGACTTGACGGTCAGCATTTCCTGCAGCGTGTAGGCGGCGCCATAGGCTTCCAGCGCCCAGACTTCCATTTCGCCGAAGCGCTGACCACCGAACTGCGCCTTGCCGCCCAGCGGTTGCTGCGTAACAAGGCTGTAAGGTCCGGTCGAACGCGCATGCATCTTGTCGTCAACCAGGTGATGCAGCTTCAGTACATGCATGTAGCCCACCGTCACCTGACGATCAAACGCCTCACCCGTGCGGCCGTCGTACAAGGTCACCTGTCCGCCTTCCGGCAGTCCGCCCAGCGACAACATACGGCGAATCTCTTCTTCCGAGGCGCCGTCAAATACCGGCGACGCAAACGGCACCCCCTTCTTCAGGTTGCGGGCCAGATCCAGAATTTCGTCATCAGACAAGCCTTCAATGTCTTCGCGCTTGCCCGATTTGTTGTAAATTTCATCGAGGAAACCGCGAATATCCTTGACTACGTTTTTGGTCTGCGCCGCCAGCATTTCTCCTATGCGGTCACCCAGTCCTTTGGACGCCCAGCCCAGATGGGTTTCCAGAATCTGCCCGACGTTCATACGCGACGGCACGCCCAACGGATTCAAAACAATATCCGCAGGTCGTCCATTGGCCATGAAAGGCATGTCCTCCACCGGAACAATTTTCGACACCACGCCTTTGTTGCCGTGACGTCCGGCCATCTTGTCACCCGGCTGCAGGCGGCGCTTGACCGCAAGATACACCTTGACCATTTTCTGCACGCCGGGCGGCAGTTCATCGCCCGCGGTCAGCTTGCCCTTCTTCTCCTCGAACATCGCGTCAAATTCGACGCGTTTCTGTGTGAGGCTGTCTTTAAGCGATTCCATCTGCCGGCTGGCTTCATCATCGGCCAGACGAATATCGAACCAGTCGTGACGGTTGACGGATTCCAGATAATCGCGGGTCACCTTGCTGCCCTTGGCGAGCTTCTTTGGACCCCCATTGGCCACTTTCAGGTGCAGCAGTTTTTCCAGACGGGCAAAGGTGTCGTTTTCAACGATACGCATGCGGTCGGTCATGTCTTTCTTGTATTCGGCCAACTGTGTGTCAATGATGGACTGTGCACGCTTGTCGCGCTCAATGCCCTCGCGCGTAAACACCTGTACATCGATCACCACGCCCGACATGCCGGAGGGCACCTTCAGACTGGTGTCTTTCACGTCACTGGCTTTCTCGCCGAAAATCGCGCGCAGCAGTTTTTCTTCCGGGGTGAGCTGGGTTTCGCCCTTCGGGGTTACCTTGCCGACCAGCACATCGCCCGCTTCGACTTCGGTGCCTATGGAGATAATCCCGGACTCGTCCAGGCGACCCAGTTGGCGTTCCGCCAGATTGGAAATATCACGTGTGATTTCTTCTGCACCCAGCTTGGTATCGCGCGCCACCACCGACAACTCCTCAATATGAATCGAGGTGTAGCGGTCTTCGGCCACCACGCTTTCATTGATGAGAATCGAGTCTTCGAAGTTGTAGCCGTTCCAGGGCATAAACGCGACCAGCATGTTCTGGCCCAGCGCCAGTTCGCCCATATCGGTCGAGGCGCCATCGGCGACAACATCGCCACGCGCAATCACGTCACCCACTTTGACCAGCGGCCGCTGATTGATATTGGTGTTCTGGTTGGAGCGCGTGTATTTTATGAGCGAATAAATATCGACGCCCACTTCGCCCGCACGCGCTTCTTCGTCATGCACCCGGATCACGATGCGGGCCGCGTCGACATAATCGACGATGCCGCCGCGATAGGCGGTCACCACCGTACCCGAGTCAACCGCGGCGGTACGTTCCATGCCCGTTCCCACAAAGGGCTTTTCCGGGCGCAGACAGGGTACTGCCTGGCGCTGCATGTTGGAACCCATCAGGGCGCGGTTCGCGTCATCGTGTTCCAGGAACGGAATCAGGGAAGCCGCGACCGACACCACCTGTGCCGGCGCCACGTCCATGAATTCAATTTTGTCCGGGCCCGACAGCGTGAATTCGTTTTTGTAGCGGCACGAAATCAGGTCATCGCTGAATTTGTTCTTGGCATCGAGTTCGGCGTTGGCCTGGGCGATCACATACTTGCTTTCCTCGATCGCGGAGAGATATTCGATCTCATCCGTGACTTTGCCGTCCACCACTTTGCGGTAGGGAGTTTCGATGAAACCATACCAGTTGGTACGGGCAAAAAGCGCCAGCGAGTTGATCAGGCCGATGTTCGGGCCTTCCGGCGTTTCAATCGGGCAGACACGGCCATAGTGGGTCGGATGCACGTCGCGCACTTCAAAACCGGCACGCTCACGCGTCAAACCGCCCGGGCCGAGTGCGGACACACGCCGCTTGTGCGTGATCTCGGACAGCGGATTGGTCTGGTCCATGAACTGGGACAACTGGCTGGAGCCGAAGAATTCCTTGATCGCGGCCGATACGGGTTTGGCATTGATAAGATCATGCGGCATCAGGTTGTCGGACTCGGCTTGCGAGAGACGCTCTTTCACGGCCCGCTCAACCCGCACCAGGCCGGCACGGAACTGGTTTTCCGCCAGCTCGCCCACACTGCGTACACGACGGTTGCCGAGATGGTCGATGTCGTCAACTTCACCCCGGCCATTGCGCAGTTCAACCAGGATCTTGATCACGGCCAATATGTCTTCAGTCGAAAGCGTTCCCATGCCGGTCAACTCATCGCGTCCAATACGGCGATTGAATTTCATGCGGCCAACCGCCGACAGGTCATAGCGGTCTTCACTGAAGAACAGGTTGCCGAACAACGCTGTGACCGCATCTTCCGTGGGCGGCTCACCCGGACGCATCATGCGGTAAATCGCAACCCGCGCAGCATACTGGTCCGCCGTGTCATCAGCGCGCAAGGTCTGTGAAATGAATGCGCCGTGATCCAGTTCGTTGGTGTAAATGGTATTGAATTTGCCGATGCCCGCCTCAGCCAGTTTGACCAGCAGCGTCTCGGTAATTTCATCGTTGGCGCGCGCCGCCAGTTCGCCTGTGTCCTTGTTGACCACATCATGCGAGAGCACGCGTCCAATCACGAATTCAGCAGGCACCGCCCATTTCTTGACACCCGCCGCATCCAGTTCGCGGATGTGCTTGGCGGTAATGCGCTTGTCTTTCGGCACAATGACATGGCCATCCTTGCCACAGATGTCAAAACGTGCGATTTCACCGCGCAGGCGCTCCGGCACCAGTTCGAACTGGATGCCCTGCGTATTGACGTGGAAGGTGTCCTTGTTAAAGAACGCATCAAGAATCGTCTCCGGGGTGTAGCCCAGAGCTTTCAGCATGATGGTAACGGGCATCTTGCGGCGACGGTCAATCCGGAAATACAGCACGTCCTTCGGGTCGAACTCGAAGTCCAGCCATGAGCCGCGGTAAGGAATGATGCGCGCCGAGAAAAGCAGCTTGCCCGAACTGTGCGTCTTACCGCGGTCGTGTTCGAAGAACACGCCAGGAGAACGATGCAACTGCGACACGATCACACGCTCCGTGCCGTTGATGACGAACGAGCCGGTCGGGGTCATGAGCGGAATCTCGCCCATGTAAACTTCCTGTTCCTTCACTTCCTTGATCGTGGGCTTGGAAGCTTCCTTGTCCATAATTACCAGGCGCACCTTTGCGCGCAGCGGTGAGCAATAGGTCAGTCCGCGCTGTTGACATTCCTTGATATCGAATGCCGGTTCGCTCAAGACGTAGCTGACATACTCCAGGCGGGCAAAACCATTGTGGCTGGTGATCGGGAAAATCGATGTGAATGCGGCTTGCAGCCCTTCGTTCAGGCGCTCATCGCGCGGCGTACCCGCCTGCAGGAAGGCACGAAACGACTCAAGCTGAGTCGCCAGAAGAAACGGCACCGGAAGCACTGTCTGACGCTTGGCGAAGTTCTTGCGCAGGCGTTTTTTCTCGGTAAAGGTGTAAGCCATGATATCTCCTTGACGATCAGGGTTGTGCTGACACAATCAAACTGCCAGCACAGCGGGGGCACACGTAAAAAGCAAATGACCCGGAAGCCGTGACCGGGTTCCGGGTACTTGCTGCTTGCGTGTGCCGCGGGTCAAACCCGCAACACAGAATCGAAATCTTTGGGTCACCGGAAGAGGGTGGCAAGCTCCCGTCAAGAGAAATGCAACCCCGAATTTCCGTGGACTTACTTGATTTCTACGGCAGCGCCAGCGTCTTGCAACTGCTTCTTCAGCGCTTCGGCATCAGCCTTGGTTGCGCCTTCTTTGACTGCCTTGGGAGCGCCGTCCACCAGATCCTTGGCTTCTTTCAGACCCAGGCCGGTTGCTGCACGCACCACTTTGATCACTTCAACCTTCTTCTCGCCAGCGGAATTCAGCATAACGGTGAACTCGGTCTGCTCCTCAACGGCAGCAGCACCGCCGCCTGCCGCGGGAGCGGCGACGGCAACCGCAGCGGCAGCGGCGGAAACGCCAAATTTCTCTTCCATTTCCTTGATCAGTTCGGACAAATCAAGCACGGTCATGCCGGCGATGGCATCTAGAATGTCAGCTTTAGAAACAGCCATTTGTAATACTCCTGTCAATTTTGATTCAGATTAAAAACAATACCGTCGATGTGTCGTCGCGGGCAGGCTTATGCAGCCTGCTTATCACGAACAGCCGCCAGAGCACGCACAAATTTGGTCGGCACTTCATTAAGCGTGCGTACAAACTGTGTGATCGGTGCCTGCATGGTGCCCAGCAATTTGGCAAGCAGTTCTTCACGGCTGGGCATGCTGGCCAGATTCCCCACGTCCTTGGCGGACATGACGAAATTTGGCATGGCGCCCGCCTTGATGACGAACTTGTCATTGGCTTTGGCAAACTCATGCATCACCTTGGCCGCAGCGACCGGATCTTTGGAAAAGCCGTATGCCAGCGGACCGACCAACTGGTCGGCAATGCCTGCAAACGGCGTATCCTGAACCGCACGGCGTGCCAGCGTGTTTTTCAATACACGCAAATAGACACCCGATTTGCGCGCTTTCACGCGCAGTTCGGTCATGTCCGTCACGCCGATGCCGCGATACTCGGCAACGACAACCGTCTGGGCTTGTGCCACTTGCGCACTCACCTCAGCAACGACGGCCTTCTTCTCTTCAAGATTCAGACTCAAGGTCCAAGCTCCTTTTCAATTACGGAGGGTTGCCCTCTCCGGCCGGCGGCCTTGACAGGAAAATCCTGCGCGGGAACGCCATCTGCGTAGGCTTCGGGGGACGGAAGACAGAGGGCGGAAGACAGATGCCCTTCCATCGCCCGACTCCTGACCTCCCGAAATTAAATCTTGCGGATGCCTACGGTCTTTGATAACTCGTCAGCCGATGGTTTGGCTGGCGACCCAAAGTTCACTATGCAGCCAGACCTGTCTGATCTGCATCCAATTCCAACATATGACAGTCCAGGCTCGCCTCGGCTGTCTTTATGCCTTATGCGACCAGGCTAGCCTGGTCGACGCGCACGCCTGCGCCCATGGTGCTGGACACTGACAGGCGCTTTAAATAAATACCCTTGGAACTGGCAGGCTTGGCGCGCTGAAGCGCATCTATCAGTGCCGCCAGATTTTCTTTCAGGTCTTCGACCGTAAACGAGGCCCGGCCTATGGTGCAGTGCACAATACCGGCCTTGTCGGTGCGGTACTGAACCTGACCCGCTTTGGCATTTTTGACCGCAGTGGTCACGTCGGCAGATACCGTGCCCACTTTCGGGTTCGGCATCAGGCCGCGCGGACCGAGGACTTGACCCAACTGGCCGACAACGCGCATCGCGTCCGGCGTGGCGATGACCACGTCGAAATCCATCTTACCCGCCTTGATTTCAGCGGCCAGGTCATCAAAACCTACGATGTCAGCACCGGCATCACGGGCTTTCTGGACGTTGTCGCCCTGGGTAAACACGGCAACACGGACCTTCTTGCCGATACCCTTGGGCAGCACCACGGAGCCACGCACCATCTGGTCGGATTTACGTGCATCCACCCCCAGATTGACCGCGATATCCACCGACTCGTCAAATTTGGCGGTTGCGGTTTCTTTGACTAATTGCAGGGCTTCCGCCACCGGATAGTTGCGGTTACGGTCGATTTTTTCCTTGATTGCGCGCAAGCGCTTGGACGTATTGCTCATGTCAGACCCCCTCCACCGTGACACCCATGGAACGTGCGGTACCGGCGATCGTACGCACGGCTGCATCCAGGTCGGCTGCGGTCAAGTCAGGCTCTTTAGTCTTGGCAATCTCCTCCAACTGAGCACGGGTAATCATGCCAACCTTGTCGGTATGCGGACGGGGCGAACCCTTGTCGAGCTTGATGGCCCTCTTGATCAGTACCGTTGCCGGCGGCGTCTTGATGATGAAGGTAAAGCTCTTGTCCGCAAACGCGGTAATCACCACCGGCAGCGGCAGACCCGGCTCAACGCCCTGCGTCTTGGCGTTGAACGCCTTGCAGAATTCCATGATGTTCAGACCGCGCTGGCCCAGCGCAGGGCCGATGGGCGGCGAAGGATTCGCTTTGCCCGCCGGCACTTGCAGCTTGATGTAGCCGACAATTTTCTTTGCCATGATTTACCCTTTTAAATGAGTCATAACGCGCGTTCGGCCAAGCTTTCCAGCTTGCCTGCTCGCGCTCCTCTCCGGATTAACCGGAACCCGTCCACCGCCTTGAATCGACATCGGCCCGGGCTAGCTTTTCTCGACCTGACCAAACCCCAGTTCCACAGGAGTCGCCCGGCCAAATATCATCACCGACACGCGCAACTTGTTCTTGTCGTAATTCACTTCTTCAACATTGCCATTGAAGTCGGTGAACGGCCCATCTATCACCCGAACCGTTTCACCTACCTCAAACAATACCTTGGGTTTGGGTTTTTCCACGCCTTCGCGCATCTGGTCAAGGATGGACTGCACTTCCTTTTCCGATATCGGCGCAGGCTTGGTCGCCGTGCCGCCGACAAAGCCAGTCACCTTCGGCGTGCTCTTCACCAGATGCCAGGTATCGTCATCCATTTCCATCTGGACCAGGACATAGCCAGGGAAAAACTTGCGCTCAGCTGTCTTCTTCTGACCACCCTTCATTTCCACGACTTCTTCCACAGGCACCAGAATTTCACCGAAGCGCTCTTTCACGCCGGAACGCTCGATGCGCTCTACCAAGGCACGCGCTACGCTTTTCTCAAAACCGGAATAGGCATGGACAACATACCAACGCATGGTCATCAATCACTCCGTCCCATCGCCAATTTCACCAGCCACAGCAAAGTGCTGTCTACCGCCCACAGGAACAGCGCCATCACCACGACAAACAGCATCACCACACCCGTCATTTGCACCGTTTCCTTGCGCGTGGGCCACACGACTTTTTTGGCCTCGTCTCGTGCCTCGCCGGCAAACTGTAGGAATTGCCTGCCAGGTGCGCTCATGCCCGCCACTACGCCGCCCAGCACCACACCGGCGAGCACAGACAGGACACGCACAATCTGCGGCGCATCCGCAAGAACATAAAAGCCGGCGATCCCCGAGATCACCAGCAGCACCGCAATCAACAGTTTTATTTTGTCAGCCATTAATGCTGTTTTGCCCTAAAGGCTTATCCTATGGCAGGCCAAGAGGGCCTCGAACCCCCAACCCTCGGTTTTGGAGACCGATACTCTACCAATTGAGCTATTGGCCTGCTGTTTCAGGGGGCAGCGGACAGAAGATAGAGAACAGAACGCGCCTCCAACCTCGACCACCGACCCGCGCTTAAACTTAAAAAATTTATTACTCAGCAATTTTTGCCACGACGCCCGCGCCTACGGTGCGGCCGCCTTCGCGGATGGCGAAACGCAGACCTTCGTCCATGGCAATCGGGGCAATCAGCGAGACGTTGATGCTGATGTTGTCGCCCGGCATGACCATTTCAGTCCCGGCCGGCAGTTCGATGCTTCCGGTGACATCGGTGGTGCGGAAGTAGAACTGGGGACGGTAGCCGTTGAAGAAGGGGGTATGGCGGCCGCCTTCGTCTTTGGACAGTACGTAGATTTCCGCGCTGAATTTGGTGTGCGGCTTGATGGAGCCCGGCTTGGCCAGTACCTGGCCACGCTGGACTTCTTCACGCTTGGTGCCGCGCAGCAATACCCCGACGTTGTCTCCAGCCTGGCCCTGGTCGAGCAGTTTGCGGAACATTTCCACGCCAGTACACGTGGTCTTGACGGTGGGGATGATGCCGACGATTTCGATTTCTTCGCCGACTTTGATTACACCACGCTCGATACGGCCGGTGACTACGGTGCCGCGGCCCGAGATGGAAAAGACGTCTTCGACGGGCATGAGGAAGGGCCGGTCGATTGCGCGCTCAGGCTCGGGGATGTAGGCGTCGAGCGCATCGGCAAGCTTCATGACGGAGGGTTCGCCGATGTCGCTCTGGTCGCCTTCGAGGGCCTTGAGGGCGGAACCGATGATGATGGGGGTCTTGTCGCCGGGAAAGTCGTATTTGTCCAGCAGTTCACGGACTTCCATTTCAACCAGTTCAAGCAGTTCGGCATCATCCACCATGTCGGCTTTGTTCATGTAGACGATGATGTAAGGAACGCCAACCTGGCGGGCAAGCAGGATGTGCTCGCGGGTCTGGGGCATGGGGCCGTCAGCGGCCGACACAACCAGTATGGCGCCGTCCATCTGGGCGGCGCCGGTAATCATGTTCTTGACGTAGTCGGCGTGGCCGGGACAGTCAACGTGGGCATAGTGGCGCTTGGCAGTCTCGTACTCGACGTGGGCGGTGTTGATGGTGATGCCGCGCGCCTTTTCTTCGGGCGAGGAATCAATCTCGTCGTATTTCTTGGCCGAACCACCAAATTTCCTGGCAAGAATGGTGGTGATCGCCGCAGTCAGGGTGGTCTTGCCATGGTCAACGTGGCCAATGGTGCCTACGTTAACGTGCGGCTTGGTCCGCTCAAATTTTTCCTTAGCCATTTCCAATACCCTTCAAAGATGCACAAGAACTTCAACGCATAAACACAAAAACATAGCAACTGCTGCGCCAGCAATTTGGTCACCACATGCGTGGTGCGCCAACTTAATTGGGTCACCACATGCGTGGTGCCCATGGACAGAATCGAACTGTCGACCTCTCCCTTACCAAGGGAGTGCTCTACCTCTGAGCTACATGGGCGCTCAGAGTTGCGCGCCTCAATCACATTAACAACTGGCGATACGCACAACCCAAACAAAACTTTCCTGGAGCGGGAGAAGGGAATCGAACCCTCGTCATAAGTTTGGAAAACTTCTGCTCTACCATTGAG
Source organism: uncultured beta proteobacterium (assembly GCA_963726485.1). Lineage (GTDB taxonomy): Bacteria > Pseudomonadota > Gammaproteobacteria > Burkholderiales > Thiobacillaceae > Thiobacillus. Next base: position 41,826 of record CAVSCL010000041.1, read on the forward strand.
CTACACCCGCTTCGCCCCGCTCTTAACCGCTTATTCTGGTGGTGGGGGAAGGATTCGAACCTTCGAAGGCAGAGCCGTCAGATTTACAGTCTGATCCCTTTGACCGCTCGGGAACCCCACCGAAAACGAAGCCCGGAATTATAAGGGCTTAACCAAAATAGTGTCAAACATTGTTGCTTTAAACATTGAAGAGGAAATTCATCACGTCGCCATCCTTGACAATATATTCCTTGCCCTCGGCGCGCATTTTTCCGGCTTCCTTGGCGCCCTGCTCGCCCTTGAAGGCAATGAAATCCTCAAATGAAATGGTCTGGGCACGGATGAAGCCGCGCTCGAAATCCGTGTGGATCACTCCCGCAGCCTGCGGCGCGGTATCACCTTTTCTAATCGTCCAGGCCCGCACTTCTTTCACGCCTGCGGTGAAGTAGGTTTGCAAGCCCAACAAATCATAGGCAGCGCGAACAAGGCGATTCAACCCGGGCTCATCCCAACCCAATTCATGCAGGTATTCCACACGCTCATCACCGGACAGTTCCTGCAATTCGGCCTCCAGTGCGGCGCATACGGGCACGACCGGGGCGTGTTCTTGTTCCGCAAACGCCATCAAGACATCCAGTAGGGGGTTGTCGTGGAAACCGTCTTCATCGACGTTGGCGACATATAAAGTCGGCTTGACGGTGAGCAGGAACAGCGGCTTGAGAACTTCCAGTTCCTCGGCATCCAGGCCGGCAGCACGGGCGGGGCGGCCTTCGTTCAGCGCGGCCAGCACAGGTTTCAAGGCCTGTACCACTTTTTGCGCGTCTTTATCTCCCCCGCGGGCGGCCTTCTCATAACGTATCAACGCTTTCTCGGCGCTGGCAAGGTCAGCAAGCGCTAACTCAGTAGCGATGGTTTCCACATCAGACAAGGGATCCACCGCGCCTGCGACGTGGATCACATTGTCATTCTTGAAGCAGCGCACGACATGGGTGATTGCATCGGTTTCGCGTATGGTGGCGAGGAACTGGTTGCCCAAGCCTTCGCCCTTGGATGCGCCCGCGACCAGTCCGGCGATATCCACAAACTCGACGATGGCAGGAACGATTTTCTGTGGCTTGATGATTTCAGCAAGCTTGGCGAGCCGCGGGTCCGGCACTTCGACCACGCCGGTATTCGGCTCGATGGTGCAGAAAGGATAGTTCTCCGCCGCAATGCCCGCCTGGGTCAACGCATTGAACAGGGTGGACTTGCCGACGTTGGGCAGCCCAACGATGCCGCATTTGAGGCTCATGATGATTCCAGGGGATTGACAGGTTTGGTATTGGCTTGCTTGATTGCGGCATTCCACTCGCCTTGCTCGATCAGCGGCCAAACCTCCAGCGCGCGCTGAAGTGCTGCATCGATTTCAGCTTGTTCCTCGCCCCGCGGCGGTTTGAGGACGTAGTTCACGACTTCGTTGCGGTCGCCGGGGTGACCGATGCCGATGCGCAAGCGCCAGTAATCTTGAGTTCCGAGATGGGCGGAAATGTCTTTGAGGCCGTTATGCCCGCCCATGCCACCGCCGAACTTCAAACGCAACTGGCCGGGAGGGATATCGAGTTCGTCATGCACGACCAGAATTTCCGCTGGGGCGATGCGATGAAAACGCGCGAGCGCGCCGACGGCTTGCCCCGAACGGTTCATGAAAGTCTGCGGCAGCAATAGCCACACACCCTGCGGCCGGGCATGCCCGGCCAGGCCGTGGAAGCGAGACTCGGGACTGAGCGTGATGGCCAGTTTGCCTGCGAGTCGCTCGCAAAACCAAAACCCGGCGTTATGCCGGGTTTCTTGGTAGTCGCGCCCCGGGTTGCCGAGGCCCACAATAAGGCGAGGTGCCGTCATCACGACTCACAACACAGCCGCAATGCTGGCTGCGTCAGGGCACTCAGGCTGCGGGCGCTGCGGGCGCAGCAGGAGCCACGGCGGGAGCGACCTCGTCGGACTTCAGACCCTTGGGCAGGGTGATGGCGGCCACTGCGGGATTCTCGTGCAGGACATGCGCGACGAGTTCCACTCCGGCGGGCAGCTTGAGCTCAGTCGCGTGGATGGAATGACCAAGTTCCAGTCCGCCCATATCCACCTCGATGAACTCGGGCAGGTTTCCTGGCAGACAGGTCACCTCAAGCTCGTTCATGACGTGGCTGACCTTGCCGCCGCCGAGTTTGACGCCGGGAGCGATATCACCGTTCATAAAATGCAAAGGCACTTTGACATGGATTGTGTGGGTGCTGTCCACGCGCTGAAAATCCACATGCAGTATCTGCTGCTTGTAGGGATGCCATTGCGCATCACGCAGGAGCACGGTCTCTTTCGCTCCGCCGACATTCAGTGTCAGCACGGAGGCGTGAAACACCTCTTTACGCATGGCATGATAGAGGGGGTTGTGATCCAGTTCGATCTGCATGGGAGCTGCGGTGCCGCCATACACAATACCGGGGACTTTTCCAGCGGAACGCAGACGGCGGCTCGCACCCGTACCTTGCAGCTCTCGCTTGGTGGCAACAACTTCGATTTCCATAGTATTTCTCCAAAATTAACAGCCTGATGATGCATTGCCGAAAATGGTCAATGCGTGGTTAAAGCCCCCGCGACCAGGAGCATTCGATCGACCCTACTCGATGAAGAGTGAGCTGACGGAATCTTCATTGCTGATGCGGCGGATAGTTTCCGCCAGCAGTTCAGCCACCGACAACTGCCGGATTTTGCTGCATGCGCGAGCTTCCTCGCGCAGCGGGATGGTGTCGGTGATGACCAGTTCATCCAGGGCGGAACCCGCGACGCGTTCTGCAGCGCTGCCCGAAAGCACGCCGTGGGTACAATATGCCATGACCTTCTTCGCACCATGCTCTTTCAGCGCATTGGCCGCCTCGCACAGCGTGTTGGCAGTATCGACCATGTCATCCATGATGATGCAGGTACGGTCTTTCACGTCACCAATAATGTGCATCACCTTGGCCACATTGGGCTTGGGACGGCGTTTGTCGATGATCGCCAGATCGCACTCCAGACGCTTGGCGATTGCCCGCGCCCTCACCACGCCACCAACATCGGGCGACACCACCATCAGGCTCGGGTGGTCGTGTTTCCAGATATCGCCCAAGAGAATCGGGCTGGAATAGATGTTATCGACGGGTATATCGAAAAACCCCTGAATCTGATCCGAGTGCAGATCCATGGTCAGCACCCGATCCACGCCCGCGCCCTGCAACATGTTTGCGACGACTTTGGCCGTAATCGCCACCCGCGCCGAACGGGTACGTCGATCCTGGCGAGCGTAACCGTAATAGGGAATTGCGGCGGTAATGCGTGCAGCGGAAGAACGCTTCAGCGCATCGACCATCACCATGACTTCCATCAGCATGTCGTTGGTCGGCTGGCAGGTGGATTGCAGCACGAACACATCCTTGCCGCGCACGTTCTCAAGAATCTCGACATTGACTTCGCCGTCGGAAAAACGCGACACCGTGGCACGCCCCAGATGGATATTGAGGTGGCGTACCACGTCCGCCGCCAGGCGGGGATTGGCATTGCCGGTAAACACCATCAGGCTATCAATAGACACACGCTGCTCCAACGAACAGCCGCCCGCCACTTTCCATGGCCGGCGGCTGCATCTATCTGGCTGGGGAGGTAGGGATCGAACCTACGAATGTCGGAATCAAAATCCGATGCCTTACCACTTGGCGACTCCCCAATACTTCCATGAAACTTCTTAGGCACAGTATTCGTACAGCGGGTGCCTGTCCAAACCGCGCGCCACGAAACCCTGCATTCCCTCAGGCAAATCACGCAGTACCGCACGCGCCGCGGCCTCGTCATCGAATGCGGCAAATACACACGCCCCCGAGCCGGTCATGCGCGCCTCGCCGAATTGCCCAAGCCATTCGAGATAGCGGCCTACTTCCGGATAGCGCTTCACGACCGCCGCCTGCAAGTCATTGTGTCCAGTGCCCGCGGAAAAGCGCGCTATTTTGATGGCTGGGGTGTCCCGTGTCAATTCCGGCGCAGCGAAAATCCCGGCAGTGGGAACCTGCACACGTGGTGACAGCACCACATACCAGGCTGGGGGAACGTCGACCGGGCTTAGCATTTCTCCCACGCCTTCGGCAAACGCCGTGCGGCCAAACACGAACACCGGCACATCGGCGCCCAGGCTCAGTGCCAGTTGCTGCAGGCGATGACGCGGCAAATCCAAGCCCCACAAGCGATTCAGCGCCAGCAACACGGTGGCGGCATCGGAACTGCCGCCCCCCAGTCCGCCCCCCATGGGCAGGCGCTTTTCCACCCGGATACCGACCCCGGAACCGGGGGGCGCCACCCCCTGCAGCAGGCGGGCGGCGCGCAGGGCGAGATCATGCTCCTCTGGCACGCCCGGCAAGTCTTCGACCCGCACGACCCGACCGTCATCTCGCAGGCACAGATACACAGTGTCGGCGTAGTCGATGAAGCGAAGCACGCTTTGTAACAGGTGATAACCGTCGGCCCGCCGCCCCACCACATGCAGGAAAAGGTTGAGCTTGGCCGGCGCCGGAAAGGCATGGCTTATTCCGCCTGCCATGTGTCCACCACCAGACGGATTTCGATATCTTCGCGTGACACCACCAGTTTGCGCGGACGCGCGGGTTGGTCAGGCAAATATTGCAAGTAGTCGATCACCCAGCCGTCCTGCTTCAATTGCGACAGTCGGCCGGTGGCATCGCTGGTTTGCTGATAGGGACGGCCGGGGTCGGGTCGGGCCTGTATCCAGTAGGCCAATCCCGACAATGGCAGGGGGTAACCCAGTACGTCATGGGTAAGCGACTCGGCATCGGGCGCGCGGCGCGGCGGTTCATTGGGGATTTCCAGCACTACGCCGTCTGTGTCGCGCATGATACGCGCCACGCCCTGGCCCAGCGGGGAGGCCAGCAGCAACTCATCATGACCGCTCTGGCGCTGCCACTGCAATTGGCCCGACAGATTCTGCTCACCCGATTTCAGCGCAATCCTGCCTTGCAGCGTCCAGTTGACATCCAGCTTCGTGTCCACGCTTGCCGGTGGGGGGCCGGACGTGGCGCATGCCGCCATCAGCCAGACCAGCCCCGCGATGGTCAGGCCGCGCATCAGGGGCTGAATTTGCGCATCACTTCCAGTAGCACTTCGTTTTGTGGATGGCTTTGCAGCGAGGTTCTCCACAGATTGCTGGCATCGTCGCGGTGCCCGCGCGCCCACAACACTTCGCCCAGATGTGCGGCTATTTCCGGATCGGATCGCGATTTGTAGGCACGCTCAAGAAAGGCTTGCGCTTGGGCCAGATTGCCCTTGCGATACTGCGCCCAGCCCATGCTGTCGAGTATGAAGGGATCCTCGGGCGCCAGGGCCAGCGCCTTGTCCAGCAACTCCAAGGCCTCGGTCAGACGGTTGGTGCGATCGGCCAGGGTATAGCCCAGCGCATTATAGGCATGCGCGTCGCCGGGTTTGATCTCGATGACACGGCGCAAGTCGGTTTCCAGCACATCCAGTCTGGCCAATTTCTCCGCAGCCATGGCATGGTCGTACAACAGGTCGGGCGAATCGGGAAAGCGCTTCAAGCCTTGCGACAGCAATTCGAACACTCCGGCATAATCCCTGGCTTCCCGCAGCAAATCGGCTTCCGCCAACAGCAACCGGATGTTCTGGGCATCGTTCTCTCCCACCGTGTCGGCAAGCAGTGCGCGCGCCTCGGTCAGCTTGCCCTGACGCGCCAGCAGCGCGGCCATGCGCGCCCGCGCCTGGACCAGATATTCCCCCGCCCTGACTTCGCGGTAATGTTTCTCGGCTTCGAGTGGCTGCTTCATTTCTTCCGCAACCTGGCCGAGGTAAAACCACACCGCATCCGGATCCTTGTAGCCGTACTCAAGCGTTTGCGCCAGCAGTCTCTGTGCGGCCTGCAAGTCCCCCATTTGCAGGGACAGCAAGCCCGCCGCCAGGCTGACATCGGCATTGCGGGGGAAATCGACAGCCAGCCGGGTGAACTGGGTTCGCGCCTCGGCGTACTGGCTGGCGTTCACCAGCATGCGTGCATAGGCCAGCCGCACTTCGCGCGATTCCGGATAGGTGACAAGAAAGTCACGAAGATAGATCACCGCATCGGTACGCGAGGTTTTGGCGTACAACTGTGCACGATACAGCGCGGCAGTCTCCCATCCGGGGCGTAACTGATCTGCGCGCTTCAGCGCGGCGTGGGCTTCATCGTAGCGGCCGGCATGGGTCGCCGCCTGGGCGATTGCAAGCTGCGCTTCCGGCAACATGGGGGCGTCGGCCGCCAGGCGCTGCACCAGTTCCAGCGCAGCCTGTGTGTCGCGGGTCTTGCCCAACAGCGCCGAAAGATGAAGAAAACCATTGACACTGTCTTGCGCCAGCATCCGCTTCAATAAAGGCTCGGCCTCGATCAGCCTGCCCTGATTCAACAACAGCGCCGCCATCGTTTGCTGTGCGCGCTGGGAATCCTGGTCGGTTTCCGCCCAGATCCGGGTTGCTTCCATGGCGCCTTCCTGGTCTCTCGCAAAAACCGCTATTTCAGCAGCGCGCCGCGCAACCCTTGGATCCCGGGTCTGGCGCGCCAAATCGAGATAGGCTTCCTTGGCAACCCCGATTTCGCCGCGTTGCCCGGCAATTTCGGCCACCAGAAATTGATACAGCAACTCCTGCGTCAACTCCTGCCGCGGCAGTTTTTCGGCCTCGGGTGTGAGTTGTGCCACCGGCGTGGTCAAGTCAGCCTCGGGTTTCTCGGCCGCCTCGGGTTTCTGGGGCGGCTGAACAGGCGCACCGCTAACTGCGGGGGGCGATGCCTTGACGACATGCTGACTGCACGCCGCAGCCAGAAGCATTCCGAGCAAAACGGAGAGGTGTTTGAGTTGAGCCATGTCGGTCGCCTTTACAATCTTATTTCAATTCTAACCGTTGGAGCGCAGCCCGCAAGCGAGGTTCCGCAGCATGGATGAGGACGATTTTCGCAAGCCCGGGACTAATTGGCTTACGCTGCCACCGTTTTCAGAAATACATCCCGCGCCGTACCGTCCCGGCTGGCTCGCGCCGCCGATAACAGCGCGCTTGCAGCATCCAGTTGCGCTTCGCGTCCGCCAAAGTCGTAGAGCAGATATTGCACATCCATGCCCACATGCCATGCCCAGGCATCATTGGGCAAAGTCGAGACGCCAACGCGGCTGCCACCGGCATCCAGCGTGACATCAGGCAGAAACGCTTTGCGCCAGCGCCAGTTCGGCGGCAGCAAACGTGCGCTCATCCAGGCGCTGCGGGTTTCCGGGTTGGCGCACAGCGCGCGCTCGACGGCCGCCAGCGTGAGCAGAGAGGCGGGCTGTGGTGCGCGTGCGCACCTGCGCCAGGCAACAATCCGGCCGCCGGGGAAGGCAAGACACGGTCCATCACCAGAAAGGGATCGGCAGCGTGGACAGCATTGCCAAACAACAACAGCAGCGCGGGAATATTCTTGTTCAGAATCACGGAAGCAGTGGAGGGTGCTGGCAACGCCTTATGAAGCAGAGAAGCGCTGATTGGATCGCATACAATACCATGTCATGCCTGAACTTCCAGAAGTCGAAACCACCCGTCAGGGTCTGCTGTCCTGCCTGCAGGGCCGCATCCTGAAAGATCTCGTGGTGCGCAATCCGCGGCTGCGCTGGCCGGTACCCGCTGACCTGGCCTCCCACATCGCTGGGCGTCGACTGGTCGGCCTGCACCGCCGCGGCAAATATCTGCTATTCGATTTCGGCACAGGCACCCAGATCGTCCATCTGGGCATGTCCGGGAGTCTGCGCATCATTGCGCCGACCCTTTTCGACGATTCATCATCGAAACCCCCTGAGCCCAAACCGATTTACGAGGCTGCGGGGATCCATGACCACATCGACTGGGAATTCGAGGGCAGTTTCATCCTGCGTCTGCGCGACCCGCGCCGATTTGGCGCCGTGTTGTGGACCGACGATCCGGCGCATCACCCGCTATTGGTTCACTTGGGGCCGGAGCCGCTCACGCCGGCATTCGATACACAATACCTTTACGCGCAATGCGGCAGACGCAGTGTTGCGATCAAACAGGTCATCATGGATAGCCACGTCGTCGTTGGCGTGGGCAATATCTACGCCTCGGAATCGCTGTTTCACGCAGGTATCCGTCCCGGAACCGCCGCACAACGCCTGACCAGGCCGTCCTGCGCGCGTCTGGTTGCCGCCATCAAGCGGGTACTGGAGTCCGCCATCGCTTGCGGTGGCAGCTCGCTGCGCGACTACGTCCAGAGCACGGGCGAGCTGGGCTATTTCCAGTTGCAGACCCAAGTCTATGATCGCGCCGGCCTGCCTTGCAAGGCATGCGGCACGCCGATTCGCCGCACCGTACAGGGCACGCGTGCGACCTATTTCTGCCGACATTGCCAGCGTTGAGCCCCATTCTCACCTATAAACAGCACCTGCGTGCGGATGGGAGCCAAACATTCAAGTTCCTTGCTGGACGGGTCGTAAAGACCATGCATCGATCATTTTTTTTGGCGATTCATTTTTTGGGTGCATTTTTTGGATGCATTATTTAATTGATACCCTCCCTGACAATTCAACAGGACGCAATAAGAAAACATGAACCACAAGACGCTGGTCTCTGAATTCGAACGTTACAGCCACTGGCGTGATAGCGTCACGTCACGCATCGCAGCACTGCGCGACTGGCTGAAGGAGCAGGATCTCAACGACGCCGAGTCAGATCTGCGTCTGAAGCAACTGCTCGACCACCTGCACGAGGACACGTTGAATGTCGCTTTTGTGGCCGAGTTCTCCCGCGGCAAATCGGAACTCATCAACGCCATTTTCTTTTCCGATTACCGGCAGCGCGTCCTGCCCTCGGCTGCCGGCCGCACCACCATGTGCCCGACCGAACTGTATTACGACCCAACCCAGCGACCTGCGCTGCGGCTGCTGCCAATCGATACCAAAGCCAAATCCGGGACGGTTACGGATCTCAAACGCGAGCCTTCGGAATGGACAGAATTCCCATTGAATGTCGATTCGGCCGATGAAATGAGTACGACCCTGCTGCGACTGGCCGACACCATCCGGGTTAGCGGCGAGGTGGCGGAGCAATACGGGCTGATCAATCCCCGCGACGAGGAAACCGCACGCAGCCTTAAGATAGACGGTACGGTGGAAATCCCGAGGTGGCGGCATGCACTGATCAACTTTCCGCATCCTCTGCTGAAACAGGGTCTGGTCATTCTCGACACCCCGGGGCTGAATGCCATCGGTACCGAGCCTGAATTGACGTTGAACCTTCTGCCCAGTGCGCATGCCGTGCTTTTCCTGCTGGCGGCCGACACCGGCGTCACCAAGTCCGATATCGAAATCTGGCGTCACTACATCGCGCCGGCTCAGGGTGCAAGCCGTGGCCGGCTGGTCGTGCTGAACAAGATCGACGGACTTTGGGACGACCTGAGAACTGCCGAACAGATCAGCGCTGAAATCAGCAAACAGGTGATTAGCAGCGCCAGATTGCTCGATCTGCCGACTTCGCAGGTCTACCCGGTTTCAGCGCAAAAAGCCTTGGTGGCCAAGGTGCACGGCGATACGGCGCTGCTGGCGAGGAGCCGCCTGCCCGAACTCGAGGCCGCGCTCACCAGCGAACTCATTCCCTGTAAGCAGGATCTGGTGCGCGAATCGACTCAGCTCACGGTTGAGGATCTGGTCGTAAGGACGACCGAGTTGCTTGAGGCAAGACTCGCCAACATCCAGGATCAGATCGAGGAGTTGCAGAGCCTGCGCGGCAAGAATCGCGACGTGATCGCGCAAATGATGACCAAAGCCAACCAGGACAAGCAGAAGTTTGATCTGGGACTGCAACAGTTCGATGCGCTGCGCAATGTGTATGCCAGTCAGGTCGACTTGCTGCGCACCCATATGGGCATGGACACGCTCCGGGAAGAAATCCGCAGGCACCGCGCCGTCATGGAGCAAAGCCTCTTCACCAGAGGGCTGCGCAAATCCATGGGCGAATTCTTCCGCAATGTCGATCAAAATCTGGTGAAGTCAGGCGAGCAGATCGACGAAATCCATCGCATGATGACCGCGATGTATAGCAAATTCAGTGACGAACATGGGCTCGCCGCGGTCAGCCCGCCGTCCCACAACCTCAACAAGTATCACAAGGAGATGGCGCGGCTGGAGCGGATTTTCGAAGAACGCTTCAATACCCTGTTCCAGGTGCTGACCATGGGGCAGCGACAACTCACGGCCAAATTCTTCGACACGCTGGCGAGCAAAGTGGTGCAGGTGTACGGGATAGTGAACCGTGAAACCGAAGGCTGGCTGAAAGCTCTGATCGCCCCGATGGAAACCCAGGTGCGCGAGCACCAGATCCAGCTCAAGCGCCGCATGGAAAGCGTTGGCCGCATACACGATGCGACCGAGGCCCTCGATGAACGCATCCAGGAACTGGAAGCATCAAGCCAGGTGGTAGCCGATCAACTGGAAGACCTGGCCCGCAGCAACAACCAGATCGCCGCCGCGCTCGGCTCGGTGAATGCGCCACCGGCGCTGGTCAAAACAGCCTGAGGCGAGAAGGCGCCCTGAAGGACTGCCCGCGCCGGTTCAGGCGGCTTTGACTCCCGTCAGACGCAGAAATTTCTGCTGCAATTGCTGCTGGGTTTCCGGATAGTCCGGGTTCAGCGGAATGCAATCCACCGGACACACTTCCACGCACTGCGGCGTATCGAAATGACCGACACACTCGGTACACTTGTTGGGATCGATAATGTAAATTTCATCGCCCTGCGAAATCGCGTCGTTTGGGCATTCAGGCAGGCAGACGTCGCAATTGATGCATTCGTCGGTAATCATCATTGCCATGGCGTTCTCCGGAACATATCAGCTTATGCTTATTTTCTCACTTAATCGCCGCGCCACCAAGGGGTGAACGAAGGGCGACACGTCCCCGCCCAACTGGGCGATCTCACGTATCATGCTGGCGGAGATGAACATGTACTGATCCGACGGCGTCATGAAGATGGTTTCGATGTCCGGCTTCAGGTTGCGGTTCATGCCTGCCAGTTGAAATTCGTATTCAAAATCCGAGGCCGCTCGCAATCCTCGCAACACCGCCGCTCCACCCTGCTCCGCCACAAAATTGATAAGCAGTCCCGTGAACCCCGCCACCTGCGCCTGCGGCACATCGGCCAATACCTGGCGCGCCATGGCCACCCGTTCTTCCATGGGAAAGAATGGCGCCTTGTTGCGGGATTCGGCCACCGCCACAATCACCCGGTCGAACAGGCGTACCGCGCGGCGTACCAGGTCTTCATGGCCGCGGGTGATGGGATCGAAGGTACCCGGATAAACGGCAATCAGCATCGGTTCTTTCACCCCATAAACGGCAATTCATTCACCACACAGACACAGGGGCACGGAGGGAAAACAACAAATGAGACATTGCGGGCCCAAACCCGTTAGTGAGTGAGCAAAAACGCGCCAGATTGATTATGCATTGTCAAAAATGACCGATGCATTCACTCATCGATTTCTCTTTGCCTCTGTGCCTCTGTGCCTCAACTGCTTTTTCAGGTTTATTCTTTAATCAAAAGGGCGAAATGGGATTGTCCCGCCCGCCCGCTGCGGTGCGTGATAAATCCCTGCGGGACGGTGATGGTTCCGCCCATTTCCACATATACATATCCACCTGATTTTACGTGATCCGCAAGCTCGCCCAGTACGGCCTCCGCCAGCCCGCTGGCAAATGGCGGATCGAGGAAAATCAGATCAAATTGCTCATCGCTGCCATGCAGCCAGGCCATGCTGTCCGCGCGCTGAATATCAATCTGTGATGCGCCCAGCACCGCGCGATTGCGTTGCAGCGCCTCCAGTGCAACACGATCCCGCTCGATCATCACCACCCGCCCCGCCCCGCGCGAAGCCGCCTCGAACCCCAACGCCCCGCTGCCGGCAAACAGGTCAAGACATATCCAGCCCGGCAAATCCTGTCCCAGCCAGTTGAACAGCGTCTCGCGCACCCGATCCGGCGTGGGCCGCAAGCCTGCGGTATCGGGAAAAGCCAGCAGCCGGCGGCGGTATTGGCCACCGATGATGCGCACCCGGTTAGGGTGCGTTTGTTGCGCCGACAATGACCGTAGCCAGTTTTTCCGGCTGAACCCGCCGCTGAAACGCCTGCTTCACCGCCGCCACATCCACCGCATCGACTTTCGCCACCCAGGTGTCGAGATAATCCAGTGGCAAATTATAAAAGCCGATCATCGACAGATAGTCGAGAATTTTCTTGTTGCTGTCGATACGCAGGGGGAAACCGCCGGTCAGATTGGACTTGGCCTGAGCCAGTTCGGCCTCGCTCGGACCCTCGGCGATGAACTGGCTCAGGGTTTCGCGCGCCACCTTGAGGGCGTCGCCGGTCTGTTCCAGCTTGGTCTGCAAGCCCAGCACGAACGGCCCCGGCTCCATCATCGGCAGGAAATAACTGTAGGCGCTGTAGGCATAGCCGCGCTTGTCACGCACTTCCCGCAACAGGCGGGAGTCGAAGCCGCCGCCGCCCAGCACATAGTTGCCGACGAACAGCGGAAAAAAGTCGGGGTCGTCGCGCGCCATACCCACGGCGCCAATCAGCACATGGCTCTGGGTGGAAGGATGCGCAATCCACGATTCACTGGCGGCAGTGGGCGCAGGACGAGGCAGGCGCGGCAATGCCTGACCCTGCGACAATCCGCCCGACAATCGGGCGGCAATGGCCTCCGCTTGCGCGCGGCTGATGTCGCCCATCAGTGCAATCACGGCATTGGGCGCGCTGTAGTGGCGGCGATAGAATTGCTGCAAGGCTTCGCATTTGAGCTTCGCCACGCTGGCCGCTTCGCCCTCTTCGGGATGCGCGTAGGCATAATCGCCATATACGGCACGGTAAAACGCTTTCTCGGCCACCTCGCCCGGCTGCGCCTCGGCCTCGTGTATTTCCGCAATCACGCGGCGCTTCTCGCGCTCCAGCACCGCCGGCGGAAAATCCGGCTGCTGCAGCACACGCGCCAGCACCGTCAGCGCCGCATCCCGTTCCCGCGGGGATGACAGGGTACGCAGCGTCACGCCTGCCCGGTCACGCTCAAAACTCCCGCCCAGTTGCGCGCCGACATCCGCCAGCTGGTGGGCAATCTGCGTATCGGTCATACCGCCGGCACCCTGGTCGAGCATGCCGTGCGTCATGGCCGCCAGCCCGGATTGCTGAACCGGGTCGCGTCCGCTGCCTGCCGGAAAATCCACCGCCACGTCCAGCATCGGCAGTTCATGACTCTCCACAAAATAAACGCGCGTGCCCTGCGGCGTCTGCCAGTGCTGTATTGACACCCCCGCATGCGCCAGGGTCGCGCCCAGCATGAGCAAACAGGCAAAAGCCTGCCCCACGGAGGCGCCGAGGCGGGAAAATGCGCGCCGGACTTGCAGCAAGGTGTTCGATTCAATCGTCATCACGCACTCCCGCCATTTTGGGACGGCGCGGCGCACTGTCCAGCGGCTGCGGGTCGAGCACGGCCACCGTGAGCCCGTCATTCTTCAGCCATTTCCGCGCCACGTCCTGCACCTGCTGTGCGGTCACGGCACGCAGCTTCTCCACGCGCCGCTCCAGCGCCTCGGGCGGCAGCCCGGCGACCGCCTGTTCGCCCAGCTGCATCGCCTGATAGAACAGCGAATCGCGCTGGTACACGTCTGCTGCAATCACCTGCGCCTTGACGCGGTTCAGCTCCGCCTCGCTGATGCCTTTGGCTGTTCACCAGGGTCAACTCGTCCTGAATCGCCTGTTCCAGCGCCGCCACGGTTTTCCCCTGCGTCGGGGTGGCATCCACCTGAACTGGCCGGGGCCGCGTGCCACCGCGTCATAACCCGCACTGTGCTGACGGCGATCTGCTTTCCTTGACCAGCGATTTTTGCAGCCGTGCCGAATCATTGCCGCTCAACACGCCTGCCAGAATCTACAGCGCATAGGGTTCCCAGTCGCTCTGCCAGTCGCGCAGCACGGGCGCGTGCCAGGCCATCAGGAGATAGGGCAGCTTGGCGGGCGCCTTCACCACCAGACGCTTGGTCCCGACCTGTCCGGGCTCCGTCTGCGGCTTGCGCAGCGGCAGTGGCCGTGCCGGCAGCGCGCCGAAATAACGCTTTGCCAGCGCCGATCACCGCATCGGCTTGCACGTCGCCCGCCACCACCAGCGTTGCATTGTTCGGCGCATACCAGCGCGCATACCAGTCGCGCGCGTCCTGCGCGGTCATGTTCTGCAGATCGTTCATCCAGCCGATGATGGGACGCCGATAGGGATGCTCCTGATACGCCGCGGCCATCAGGTGCTCATACACCACCGACTGCGGCTTGTCGTCGGTGCGCATGCGGCGTTCTTCCATCACCACCTGGATTTCCTTGGCGAAGGATTCGTCACTGATGAGCGAGGTTCGCCATGCGGTCGGATTCCAGTTGCATCGCCAGTTCCAGCTGGTCTTTCTGCATCTGCTGGAAATAGGCCGTGTGGTCACGGCTGGTGAAGGCATTCTCGCGCCCGCCGGCCGCGGCGATGCGCTTGGAAAACTCCCCGGCGGGCACGTCCTTGGTGCCCTTGAACATCATGTGTTCCAGCACATGCGCCACTCCGGTGGTGCCGTTGAATTCGTCCATGGAGCCCGGCGCGATACCACACCTGCGACACCATCACCGGCGCACGGTGATCTTCCTTCACGATCACGCGCAGGCCGTTGTCCAGCGTCACATCCGTCACCGCCGCCTGAGCACTTCCCAGCGCTAAGCCCAGCATCGCTCCCCAAATTATCCGCATTGCATCCACCCGCAATCCGTGTGAGCCGAGCCCGAATGATAAGATATCGTCCTCGATCCGCATGCAGACACCTTTTGCACCGTGTTTAGTTTCTTCAAACCCAAACCCCCGCCCGAAACTGTCCGTTGCTGACGACGAGACCCGCTGCGCCCGACAGCGCCCCGCGCCAAGCTGGGCACAGCGGCTCAGGCAGGGGCTGGCCAAAACCCGTGAACAAGCTCGGCGGCCAGCTGTCCGGCCTGTTCCGCGTCGGACGCAAGATCGATGCCGAACTATTCGATGAACTGGAAACCATCCTCATCACCGCCGACATCGGCGTGGGCGCCACCCAGTATCTGCTGGATGCCCTGCAAAAGCGCGTCCGGCGCGAAGGCCTGACCGAAGCCGCGCAATCTGCAGACCGCCCTGAAGGAGGCGCTGGTCCAGTCTGCTCACGCCGCTGCAAGCACCGCTGGAAATATCGGCCGCACCAGCCGTTCATCCTCATGCTGGCCGGCGTCAATGGCGCGGGCAAGACCACCACCATCGGCAAACTTGCCAAGCTATTTCAGGCGCAAGGCAAGTCGGTGCTGCTGGCGGCAGGCGACACCTTTCGCGCCGCTGCCCGCGAACAATTGCAGGTATGGGGCGAACGTAACAACGTGACCGTCATCAGCCAGGAAAAGGGGGATTCCGCCGCGGTCATTTTCGACGCCATCCAGGCGGCCCGCGCGCGCAACATCGACATGGTGCTGGCCGACACCGCCGGACGCCTGCCCACCCAGCTGCACCTGATGGAAGAAATCAAGAAGGTCAAGCGCGTGATCCAGAAAGCCGCGCCTGGCGCGCCCCACGAAGTGCTGCTGGTGCTGGACGCCAACACCGGACAGAATGCCTGACGCAGGTGCAAGCGTTTGACGATGCACTGGGCGTGACCGGCCTGGTTCTGACCAAGCTCGATGGTACGGCCAAGGGCGGCGCGATTGCCGCCATCGCCCAGGCGCGCCCCATCCCGGTGCGCTACATCGGCGTGGGCGAAGGGCTCGACGATCTGCGGCCTTTTGACGCAACAGATTTCGTTGAAGCGGTATTTGTTGCATGATCCTGGAAACCGTAGTTGACCGCCCATAAGCTCATGGAATGCCGCGTGAATATTGGCTTTTTCACCTTCGATCGGGGTCAGCCGCAGGGGGCAGGCCGTGGTTGTAAAGACGCTGAAGCGTCAACAACCACGCTCCACCGTCAGGGTGAGTCCAACTGCGGTTTCCAGGATGATTAATTTCAACCAGGTCTACAAGCGCTACCCCGGCGGCCACGAGGCGCTCTCCAACCTCAGCTTTGAAGTGGCCCAGGGCGATCTGGTCTTCCTCACCGGTCACTCGGGCGCGGGCAAGAGTACCTTGCTGAAGCTCATCGCAGCGATCGAACGCCCCACCAGCGGCGTGGTTTCGGTCAGCGGCCAGAATGTCGGACGGATGTCGCGCCATGCCGTGCCCTACCTGCGCCGCAACATTGGTCTGGTGTTCCAGGATCACAAACTGCTGTTCGACCGCAATGCCATCGAAAATGTCGTATTGCCGCTGGATATCGCCGGCTTCGACCGGCGCGAATCGCTGAAGCGCGCCCGCGCAGCCCTCGACAAGGTCGGTCTGCTCAGCCGCGAGAAGTCCAATCCGATCGGGCTTTCCGGCGGCGAGCAGCAGCGGCTGTGCATAGCCCGCGCCCTGGTCAGCCGGCCGGCGCTGCTGCTGGCCGACGAACCCACCGGCAACCTCGACGCAGGCTATGCCGCCGATATCATGGCGATGTTCCGCGACTTCCATCAGGTCGGTACCACGCTGGTCATTTCCACCCACGATGAGCGCGCCATCGCCGCCCTGGGCGGGCGGGTGATCCATCTCGACCACGGCCAGATCAGGGAGGGCGCAGCATGACCGGCTGGCTCCACCATCAGAGTCGCGCCCTCGCCGCCGCGCTGCGCCGCCTGTTTGCCCAGCCCGCCTCCACCGTGCTCACCGCACTGGCTATGGGGGTAGCCATCAGTCTTCCGGGCGGGCTTTACCTGGCGCTGGATAATCTGAACCGGCTGGCCGGGAATATTCCTGCGCAAGCCTGAAATCAGCCTTTATCTCGATACCGCCATCAAACCGGCGCAGCGCGACGCCATTGCCGCCCTGCTGAAACGCCATCCTGCGCTGGAATCCAGCCGCTATGTCCCGCGCGACGAAGCCCTCAAGGCGCTGGGCGAGTCGCACGGCCTGACCGACATCACCGCCGGACTGGAACGCAATCCCCTGCCCGATGCCTGGGTCGTGCGCCCGCGCGAGACGACCGTAGAAGCGCTGGCCGCCTTGCGCAGCGAACTGGAAAAGCTCCCCGGCGTGGAACAGGTACAGCTCGACAGCGCCTGGGCCGAGCGGCTCCAGGCAGCACTGGCCATTGGCAGGACCCTGGTCTGGTTGCTGGCCGGACTGTTCGGTGTAGCGCTCATTGCCATTTCCGGCAATGCCATCCGCGCCCTGATCCTCGCCCAGCGCGACGAAATCGAGGTCAGCCGCCTGATTGGCGCCACCGATCGCCACATACGCCGCCCCTTCCTTTATC
This sequence comes from uncultured beta proteobacterium, assembly GCA_963726485.1. Classification (GTDB taxonomy): domain Bacteria; phylum Pseudomonadota; class Gammaproteobacteria; order Burkholderiales; family Thiobacillaceae; genus Thiobacillus. The sequence goes on from CAVSCL010000041.1 coordinate 59,245, forward strand.
TTGGAGCGTTGCAGGGCTTGCTGGGCGGGCTGGCGGCCGGAGGCGTGCTAACCATCGCAGGCTGGATGCTGCACGCGCCGGTCGCGCGGCTGGCGGGGCTCTATGGCTCCCAATACCAGCTGCGCGCGCCCACGCTGACCGAGATCGGCGCGGTGCTTGCCACCACCACACTGCTGGGGTGTCTGGGAGCCTGGCTGACGGTTGCGCGTAGCTTGCGGCAAGTCGAGCCTCCGCGATGATTGCAGGGTGCAATCCGGGATGGGTTAATGTGGCGGTTCGTCTTTCTTGAACTTTCTGGCCTTTTAGCACTCTTTTTGCGACAGTGCTAAAATGGCTTTTGAAGGAGTTCTTGCCGAATGACCCAAATGATGACCTTACCTATTCCTGCCGCTTACAGCCTGGACAGTTATATCCAGACGGTTAATCGTTATCCCATGCTCAGCTTGCAAGAAGAGCAGGATTTGGCTCGCGCCTGGCGAGAACGGGAAGATGTGGATGCTGCGCGCCAACTGGTGGTGTCGCACCTGCGCGTGGTCGTGAGCGTGGCCCGGCATTATCTGGGTTATGGCCTGCCTCACGCCGACCTGATTCAGGAAGGCAATATCGGTCTGATGAAAGCGGTCAAACGCTTCGACCCGGCTCGCGGCGTGCGTCTGGTGTCGTTTGCCCTGCACTGGATCCGCGCCGAGATTCATGAATACGTCCTGAAAAACTGGCGGCTGGTCAAAGTGGCCACCACCAAGTCGCAGCGCAAACTGTTTTTCAACCTGCGCAGCCTCAAGCAGTCCCTTGGCACGCTTAGCACCCAGCAAGCCGATGTCATCGCGCGCGAGCTCAATGTCAGCCGCAAAGAGGTGCTGGAAATGGAAACCCGGCTGTCCGGCCACGACATTTCCATCGACCCCACCCTTGACGACAGCGAGGAAAGTTACAGCCCCATCGCCTATCTCGCCAGCCCGGATGAAAACCCGGCTCAAGTGGTCGAGCGCGAACAGACTGAACGCCGGCTTCATCGCGATCTGTTTGCCGCGCTGGAAAACCTGGACGCGCGCAGCCGGCGCATTATCGAAGCGCGCTGGCTGACCGAAAATGAGGCGGCCACCCTGCACGAACTGGCGGCCGAGTATGGCGTATCCGCCGAGCGCATCCGCCAGATCGAGGCCAAGGCGTTACAAAAAATGCGGGTCCAGATCCCGGCCTGATTCCAGCACCCGCAGAAATGACAAGAGCCCCGCACCACGGGGCTCTTGTCATGTTGAATGCATCGGTCATTTTCGACGATGCACCATTGGCTGAAGCGGGTGCCCTTAGAAAAACCTCGCGATCAGAACCGAGAACAGGCTCAGCCACGCCCAGGCTATTAGCCCCATGACCAGCACCATGGGCAAATTCTGAAAAGTAAGATATTTCTTCACGGTCAGCTCCTGATCTGTAAACGAATTCTAATTTAATCGTCACCCGGCTTCAAGCGGCCCCGGGGTAACTTCGGGTCATCATCATCCATCAAAATGCGCTCGCCGGGGCCTTCGAGGTCATCGAACTGGCCGCTGCGGATTGACCAGAAGATGCCAAGGATGATGAAAAGCACGAATACGCCAGACAACAGGAACAGAAACCCGACTATGCCGCTCATGGTTGAACCAGTTCCAGCGTTTCCCGATAGCGCGTCTTGCCGCCCTGGTTCAGACGCAATTCAACCAGCCAGCGCCCAGGCGCAGGCAGGGTGAGCAAGCCGGCATGTTCTCCGATTGCTGTCGCTGCCAGCTCCTGCTTTTGTTCAGGCTCCGCTGCGCCGGGGCGTGACAGCCATAGTTCGACAGTCAGACCGGTTACGGGCAGTCCGGTTCGGTCGGTGACCTGAACCTTGACCGAGCGCTTCATGCCACCCGCTTCCGTCAGTCCCCGCACACTGACCTGCCAGCCAAGCTGCGATTCGGAATGCCTCTGACTCAGGGTGGAGGACACGGCCTTGGCAGCATCCTGGCCGTGTTCCACCACTCCGGAAAAGCCGCTGTAGATCCTGCCTGTCCCTGCGCCACCCAGCCAGCGCCGCGCCAGCGGTTGCGGCAAGCCCTGTGTGGCGATATAGAGCAGGGTGGCTTCGATTACGGCAAGCCCGGCAAAGAAGGCAATGAACAGTTTGGGCGCCCAGTGCATACGGCCGGGGCTGCGTTGGCGGTACTGGCTGGCCATATAGAGCACCAGCCCGGCTGCGATGAATACCGAGATATGGATGGCAATGACATCAAGGCCAGGCCAGCGCCCGACGATGCTCACGAAATAGGCGATCAGTGGGATGCCCGCCGCCAGTATGGCGCGCAGCACGGGGGATAAGCCCCTGACCCAGCCGCCGGCGGCATAGAGCACCAGGACCGCGACGAGGCCGCCGAACAGGGTGGTCAGCGTGTTCAGGTTGTACCCCGGGGTTTGTCGAAACGCACGGCCTCGACCCGCATTTCATCCGGTTTGCCGCGCGGGACGATCAGCAGCTGGAACTGCGCGGTACGGCGGGCCTGCTCCGGTGCAAGCCGGACGCTGGCCTGGATGAGCGCGCTATGGCCGGTGTGAATCCGCACTTCGTGGAAATTGCCGAGATCGAGCGCGCCGTCGGGTATGCCGCGCGCGCTGATCTGATAGGCGACATCGCTGCCTGCCTTGTTGGTGATGCGTATCTGATAACGGTTGCGGATGTCGCCATTGGACAACACGACATATAGCGGCTGGCGTATCTGGGTGACAGCGCGATCAAAGCTGCCTCGGGTGGCAATGCTGTAAGCCAGATAGCCGGACATGAGCACGATGGATAAGCCATAACCGACGACCTTGAGGCGCTTCCAGTGCAGGTGCGGTCTGGAAGGCTGTGTCTGTGCCAGATTGGTTTCCGAGTCATAGCGGATCAGACCGCGTGGATACGCGAATGAATCCATGATGGAATTGCAGGCGTCGATGCACAGGCCGCAGGAGATGCACTTGTATTGCAGGCCGTCGCGGATGTCGATGCCGGCCGGGCAGACCTGAACGCACAGGCCGCAATCCACGCAATCGCCGACTCCCTTGCCACGCCGTTCCTCCATGGTGCGTAGTCCGGCGCGCGCTGCGGCACGGCCTTGCGTGCCCTCGCCACGTTTCGCGTCGTAGTGCACGGCCAGGGTTTGCGGTTCGTACATTGCACTCTGGAAACGGCCGTAGGGACAGACATAGGTGCAGATCTGCTCCCGCATCAGCCCGGCCGCTGCATAGGTGGAGAGCGTCAGCACACCGACGGTGATGTAGGCCGCCAGCGCGGCTTCGCCTTGAAAGAATCGCAGCACCAGTTCGGGGGCGTAGCCGAAATAGAGCACAAAGCTCAGCGCTGTCCAGAACGAGGCCAGCAGCCACAGGGCATGGGTGCCGCCGACCTTGAGGACTTTTTCCCGGTTCCACGGCTGGCGATACAGGCGGATACGCGCCGGGCGCTCGCCCTGGAGCTTGCTCTCGATCCAGATGTAAAAGTCGGTCCACAAGGTTTGAAAGCAGAAGTAGCCACAGAACGCGCGACCGACCAGACCGGTGACGAAGAACAGCAGGATTGCCGCTATAAACAGCAGCAGCGCCAGCCAGATGACGTCCTGAGGGTAGACCGTCAGGCCAAGGATCAGGAAACGGCGTCCCGGAAGATCGAACAGCACGGCCTGTGCGGGTGCATCGGGCCGCGACCAGGGCAGCCAGGGCAGCAGGAAAAAAATGGCATAGGCGATCACCAGCACCGCGGTCTTGAAACTGCGGAAGCGTCCTTTCACCGAGCGCGTGAAAATCGGGATGCGCTTCTGGTAAAGGCCGAGTTGTTCTTCTAATCCTGTCTGCATGGGGTATCACGCAAGAAACAAAAACCCCCGCGAACGGGGGTTCTGGCGCTTAGGACTCGTAAAGGAATTACTGCCCGCCGCCGAGTTCGTGTACATAGACCGTCAACACCTTGATCTGTTCCGGGCTCAAGCGTTCACCCCACGCCGGCATCACGCCCTTGTTCAGGCCATTGCCGATGACGTTACGGATCGCTGCGACTTTGCCTTCGGCGCCTTCCGCCGCGGGAACCGCGGCCCACAGCCAGATCTTGTCGGTGAGGTTGGGGGCGCCGGTTTCCTTGCGGCCTTTGGCATCGGCGCCGTGACAGTAATAGCAGGCTGCGGTATCGGAATGGAACAGCACGTCACCGCTCGCGGCTTTGGCCGCATCGTGTTCGTTGCCTGAAAGACTGGCTATGTAATTGGCCAGCTCGTCCACTTGGCCGGCACTCAGCACTTCGCGCAAACGCGGGCATGTAGCCACGGCGACCGCCTACCAGCGTCTCGTGGATTGTTTCGTAGGAACCGCCGTACAGCCAGTCGTCATCAGTCAGGTTGGGGAAAAAACCCGGCACGCCCTGGCCGCCCGATTGATGGCACGGCGCGCAGTTGTCGGAGAACAGCGCCTTGCCGGCGGACAGCACGAAACCGCTCATTTCCGGATCCTTGGCGATCTGCGCGTAGGACAGGCTCGCGACCTTGTCGAAGTAGGGCTTCTGCGCCCTGGCGGCGGCGTTCAGGTCCTCCATCAACAATGCGCGGGTATTCCAGTGATGGGTGACGGTCTCGCCCCGGTTGTTGACGTAGGTGATGTTGGAGAGGCCGCCGAGGAAGCCTTTGCCAAAAGGCCACGAAGGGTAAATCGTCCAGTAAACCAGCGCAAAGACTACGGTAAAGTAAAATGTATACACCCACCAGACCGGCAGCGGGTTATTGTATTCCTGCAGGTCACCGTCCCAGGCATGGCCGGTGGTCTGCACGGTTTGTGATTGCAGCTTTTGCTCACTCATTGCTTTTCCTTCGTGTCGTCCTGCTCGTCCATAAATGGCATGTCCCGGTAGGACTCCAGGCGCTCGCCGCGTTGGCGGTTGCCATAGACGTAGAGCACGATGCCGATAAAGGTGACAAGAAAAATAAGCAGCGCTACGGGCTTGCTATTTTCAGGTTTGGATAACCACAACAGCCAGTCCATTGCACGCCAGCCTTAACGATACTTGACGAACTCGTCGTCCTTGTACTTGCCGAAATCGACCATGGTGCCAAGCACCTGCAGATAGGCCACCAGTGCATCCATTTCGCTCACGCCTGACTTGTCGCCGTCGTAGTTGCCGAAATTGGCCTGCTCGACCAGATTTTTCTGCGCGTCCGGAATATGCAGTTGTCGGGCAACGGTCTCGCCGAACTTCGCGACATTGGCCTTGTATTCGGCTTCGGTCAGCGAATAGGGCACACCGACGTTGCGCAGCGCCTTCATCCGCAAGGCGGCGTCGGAAATATCCAGCGGCGTGGACAAGCAGCCAGGGATAGTTCGGCATGACCGACTCCGGCACCATCGAACGCGGCGCGATCAGGTGCTGCACATGCCATTCGTTCGAATACTTGCTTGCCAACTCGCGCGAGATCCGGACCGGTACGCTTGGAGCCCCACTGGAAGGGATGGTCGTACTGCGATTCGGCGGCCAGCGAATAATGGCCGTAACGCAGCTTCTCGTCGCGGAAAGGGCGAATCATCTGCGAATGGCAGGTGTAGCAGCCTTCACGGATGTAAATGTCACGACCGCGCGACTCCAGCGGCGTGTAGGGACGCACGCCTTCAACCTTTTCCACGGTGCTCATCGATGAGGAACAGCGGGGCGATTTCCACCAGACCGCCGACACTGATCGCCAGCATGGTCAACACCAGCATCAGGCCGATGTTGGTTTCGATCCATTCATGCTTGAAATTGATAGTTCATTATTCAGTCGTCCCTGATGCGCCGGCACGCGCCAGCTTGGCGGCGAGTCTTGGCTTCCAGTTCGGCGTTCTCCGCGTGCCCTGACGGATGGTCATGAACATGTTGTAGGCCATCAGTCGCCGTACCGGTCAGGAAGAACATGCCGCCGATCGCCCGCATCGACGTAGAAAGGCATCATCTGCCGCAACCGATTCGACGAACGAGTACTGCAGGTTGCCGAATTCATCATAGGCGCGCCACATCAGACCCTGGGTAATGCCGGAAATCCACATGGCGACGATGTAGAGCACGATGCCGATGGTGGCCAGCCAGAAATGCGACTTCGACCAGCTTGCGGCTGTAAATCTTGGTGTTCCAGAGCTTGGGCATCATGTGGTACAGCGAACCGAAGGAAATCATCGCCACCCAGCCCAGCGCGCCCGAATGCACGTGACCGATGGTCCAGTCGGTGTAGTGCGACAGCGCGTTCACTTCCTTCAGCGACATCATCGGGCCTTCGAAGGTGGACATGCCGTAGAAGGACAGCGCCACGATCATGAAGCGCATCACCGGGTCGGTGCGCAGTTTGTCCCACGCGCCGGACAGGGTCATGATGCCGTTGATCATGCCGCCCCAGGAAGGCATCAGCAGCAGGATGGAGAAAGCGGCCGCCAGCGAGGAGGTCCAGTCGGGCAGCGCGGTCCAGTGCAGATGGTGTGCGCCCACCCACATGTACATGAAGCCCAGCGCCCAGAAGTGGACGATGGACAGGCGATAGGAATAAATCGGCCGACCGGCCTGCTTGGGCACGAAGTAATACATCATGCCGAGGAAGGCGGCGGTCAGGAAGAAACCGACCGCATTGTGGCCATACCACCACTGCATCATGGCGTCCTGCGTGCCGGAGAACAGGCTGTAGGACTTCATCGAGAACAGGTTGACCGGCATGGCCAGGTTGTTGAAGGTATGCAGCAGCGCGGTGGCCAGGATGAAGGCCAGATAGAACCAGTTGGCGACATAGATGTGCGGCTGCTTGCGGCGCATGATGGTGCCGACAAACAGGATCAGGTAGGTCACCCATACCACTTCGATCAGGATGTCGATCGGCCATTCCATTTCGGCATACTCACGCCCCTGGGAATAGCCCATCACATAGCGACAGCGCGGCCAGAACGATGATGGCCTGCCAGCCCCAGAAGGTGAAGCTGGCCATGCCGTCGGAAATCAGACGGGTCTGGCAGGTGCGCTGCACGACGTAGTAGGAAGTGGCAAACAGCGCCGAGCCGCCAAAGCCGAAAATCACCGCACTGGTATGAACCGGGCGCAAGCGGCCAAAACGAGAAATACGGGCTGTCGAAGTTCAGGAACGGCCAAGCCAGTTCGGAGGCGATATACACTCCGACAAACATGCCGACCACCGCCCAGACCAGCGACATGACGGCAAATTTCTTAACAATATCAAAGTTGTACTGCTCGGCACTGGAATATGTGGTTACCGCCATGGACCGCTCCTGTTAACCAAATAGCCCGAAACCGCGCTAAAAACAGCATATGCTTATATTATAAAACTGCGGAATTATATGACAGCCCGACTGTCCCAGGCAAGCCGACCCGATCAAGCGCCGATGCGAGCAGGCTTTTCAGGTCATGCGCAATCATGTCGGGGCCGCTGCCATATGGCATCAACAGCCGCAAACGGCCTGCCTGGTCGTAGATGTAGGTTCCTGCGCTATGATCGATCAGGTAATCATCCGGTGTTTTCCCGGAAGTCTTTTCGTAGACCACCTTGTATTCCTGCGCCAGCTTCCTGAGCTGCCCGGCATCGGTCAGCATGCCGAGAAAATCGGGATTGAAAGCCGGAACATACAATTTCAGCAGATCCGGCCGTGTCGCGCTCGGGATCAACCGTGACGAACAATACCTGCACCTGTTTTGCCAGTCCGCACCCAGCTGCCTTGAGCGCCAGCGCAAAATCGGACAGCGTGGTCGGACACACATCCGGACAATGGGTGTAGCCAAAGAAAATGGCGACGACCTTGCCACGAAAGTCCGCCAGCCGCCGCGTATGGCCGTTGTGATCGGTCAAGACGAAATCGCGCGCAAACGCGGCCCCGGTAATGTCGGTCGCCTGAAACCTGGGTACGGTGCGGCGCACTGTCCTGACAAGCCGCCAGCATGAGCAACGCCGCCAGCAGTGCCGAGAACAACCGGCGTGCATCTCATGCCTTGAGCTGCTCGAAGAGATCTCCCGGCATGTCCGCCAGCCGGTATTTGCCGGTCTCGACCGCCTTCGCCAGCTTGTCCAAGGTGGTTTCCTGCAGCAGGTCGATGATTTTCTTCTTCACCGGCATCCAGCGAAAATGCAGTGGACACGCCGTTTCATCGCTGCATTTTTTCAAACCGAGCAAACAGCTTTGGGTAAAGGCCGCGCCTTCGGTCAGCAGCAGAATCTGCATGAGGGTAATTTTCTTGCCTTCTTCGCGCAAACAGAATCCACCGAGTCGGCCGCGAAAGGAATACAGCAGATTGCCCTTGGCCAGGCTTTGCAGGATTTTTGCCAGATACGGCGCAGGCACCCCCAGCTTGGCCGCTATATCCTTGTTCAGTACGGGCGTGGCCGCTGGCTGGGTGGCCATGTAAATCAGCGCCTGAACGGCATACTGACTGGTGCGGGAGAGAATCATCTGATGTCCAGATAGGATTATTCTGAATTAGAATATAAAACAATCTGGTCTGAATATCCAGCGCGGAGGTCGCCGCATTATCAATCCCGGGGTTTCACTGCATTACCGGGCGATTAAACCTTGATGCATTGACCATTTCTGACAATGCATACTCAACCCGGCTGGTCACAGCGGCCATTTGATGTAGTGATCGACCAGCATCACTGCGAACAGCAGGCTCAGATACCAGATGGAATAGCGGAAAGTCTCTTTGGCCAGGGCATCGCTGTAATTGCGGTATAGCCGCCAGCCGTAGGCAATGAACATGCCACCCAGAATCACCGCTCCCATCAGATAAATCCAGCCGCCCATGCCCGTGCCTACCGGCAGCATGGTCACGGCAAACAGCAGCAGCGTGTAAAGCAGCACATGCAGGCGGGTATACGCATCGCCATGGGTGACCGGCAGCATCGGCAGTCCGGCCTTGGCATATTCGTCGCTGCGATAGAGCGCCAGCGCCCAGAAATGCGGCGGCGTCCAGGCAAAGATGATGAGAAACAACAACAGCGCATCATGGTGGACTTCGCCGGTGGCGGCCGCCCAGCCGAGCACCGGCGGCATCGCGCCGGACGCGCCGCCGATCACGATGTTCTGCGGCGTGGCCGGCTTGAGCAACACCGTGTAGATCACCGCATAGCCGACAAAGGTGGCGAGGGTGAGCCACATGGTTAGCGGGTTGACGAAGATGTTCAGCAGATACAAGACCGGCGCCCCCAACCACGCCGGAAAACACCAGGGTCTGGGTATTGCTCAGTTCGCCGCGCGGCAGCGGCCGCGCGCGGGTGCGCGCCATGACCGCATCGATTTTCTGCTCGACCAGGCAATTGAACGCAGCGGCGGCGCCCGCCACCAGCGCGATACCGAGGGTGCCTGCCCACAGCGCTTGCCACGCCGGCCAGCCGGGCACGGCGAGAAACATGCCGATGACGGCGGTAAACACAATCAGGCTGACGACGCGCAATTTGCACAGTGCGAGAAATTGCTGGCAGCGACAGGCTGCGTTGCTGAGCATCAAGATTTGCGCCATGGCTATCTCCTTCTTACCCGGTAATTCAACATCACCAGACTGGCCAGCAGCAGGGCCGCCCCGGCGTTATGCGCCACCGCCACCGTTAGCGGCAGGCTGAACACGACATTACTGATGCCCAGGAAACCTGAAGCAGCAGCAGCCCGCCAACATTAACGCATGCCCGCTGTAGCCCGGTGTCTGCAACAGGCGCACTGCCAGCCATGACCAAATAAAGCGTGACGATCAGCGCCATCAGACCGATGCGTCCAGTGAATCGCAGTCAGGGCGGCAAGCGGCAGCAGCGCTCCGCTCGCGGTTTCGCCGAGTTTGCGATGAAGCGTGTAAGCGTGGCCAAAATCCATATCCGGCATCCACATTCCCTGACAGGTCGGGAAATCGGTGCAGGCCAGGGCAGCGTAGTTGGTGCTCACCCAGCCGCCCAGCGCAATCTGCACGACCAGCAGTATCAGTCCAAACATCGCAGCAGGCCGCAAATGATCGACGCGGGCAAAGTAGGCATGGCGCGAGACTTCACTCTCACGCCACCACAGCCAGACCAGCAAGGCCAGCGTGGTCATGCCGCCCAATAAGTGTGAAGTGACCACCAGCGGCTTGAGCAACTCGGTTACCGTCCACATGCCGAGCAAGGCCTGAAAAACAATCAGCACCAACAACGCGCCCGGCAGGCCCAGTCCGCCCTGCGTCTGCCCGCGCAGCCGCCATGCCGTCACAAAAATCGCCAGAATCAGGAGCCCCAGCGCACCGGCGAAATAGCGATGCACCATTTCCTTCCAGGCCTTGGCGTGCGACACCAGGCCCTCTGGATGCAGCCCAAGCTCGGCGTTGATGGCATCGGCAGCATGGTGCGGCGTCAGCTTGCCGTAGCAGCCGGGCCAGTCCGGACAACCCAGTCCGGCATCGGACAAGCGCACATACGCACCCAGGCGTAACCACGCCAAAGGCAAGAATCAGCGCGGCCAGAATGAGTCTTGTGATAAACGTCATGTGCCAGTTTCGATTCAGCCTATTTGAGAGGCTTTAAGCAGTAGCTTGAGGTCTTTCATCATGCCCTTGGGATCGGTCTGCGTCGGGAAAACGCAGCATCAGGTTGCCCAGCGGATCAACCAGAAAAATATGGGTTGCGCCAACGTGCTCCATGGGAAACTGATTTGCGAAGCCCGCTTCGCCCGCCCGCCAGACCTTTAATCCAGGGTGCGAGTTTAACAGGACAGCATCCGGTGTGCCCGCATCGGTAATGACCCACAGGCGCTCGACGCGATCCTGATCCTTTCCCTGTGCAATACGAACCTGGCGCATGTAATAAAGTTGCCTGGAGCAGGCTTCATTACAAGCAGAGGAGCCGACATGATCATCACCCATTTGCCTTGCAGCTGCTCCAGACTGAAGGCTTCGCCGTTCAGGAGTGTTCCACCCGTATGCTTCAAAGGCGTCACCGGGAGGAGTTCGCCGTAATTCCCGCGTTTGTCGGGGTGCCAGCCAGAAGTAGGATACCCAGGCGGCAATCATGGGCACAGCAAACACGCCGAGCATCATCAGAAATTTGATTCGTGAAGTCATGTCTTGTCATTCCGCTTGATATTCATCGCCAGCCACAACACCACCAGCGTGGCGGCGAGACCGTACCACTGCAATGGCATAGCTGGTGTGCATGGCAATGCCCGTGTCGGGACGCGGCCAGGCGCGCAACAAACCATCGCCGCTGTCATTGCCTTGTTGCAGCAGGATGGGCTGCAAGCTCAAGCCGGTGGTCGCGGCATACCGCTCAAAGTCCAGGTTTTGCCACACCTTGCCCTGCGGCGCCGCGCCGGACAATTCGAAATAACGCGTATGGGGGTCGAGCGCAATTCCTTCAATCCTCACCGTCCCCGCGACGCTCGCGATATGCGGGAGCATGCTGCGATCCCTGCCCACCGCGATCCAGCCACGATTGACCAGCACATGCATGTCGCTGCCTGAAATCCGCAAAGGCGTCAGCACGTGATAGCCCGCAATGCCGTTATACACCCGGTTATCGAGCAGAATTTCATGCGCCGGATCGAACACACCGCTCACTTCCACCTTGCGGTAGAGCACACCGTCCTTGTCCAGCGGCGTCCCGCCCACAAGGATGGGGGGCTGCTGCGCGGCCGCATCGTAGCGCGCCTGCAAATCACGCTTGTACTGCGCGCGGGCGCTTTGCCAGTTCCCAAGCGCCAGGGTCAGCCCGAACAGCAGCAGCGTGGCGAGCGTTGGCCACAGCCTGGGCGCGAACTGCCAGCGGCCGAACTGCAATTTCACAAGCTGCATGCGCCTGGCAATCCGGTTAGACTGCGATTTTGTCGATTGGGTACTGCTCATGCGCATTATTGCCCTGCTCTTCATCTTCTTCATCCTGGCCAGCCTGGCCAGTGCCCTGTACTACCTCATCAAGGACAAGGGGCAATCCGATCGCGTGGTCAAGGCTTTGACCGTGCGTATCACGCTCTCGCTAACGCTGTTTCTGCTGCTGATGGCCGGCTATTATTTCGGTGTTGTCCCGCAAACCGGACTGCGCTGAACCGGGCTTCCAAAAAAAAGCCGCGACCTGCGCGGCTTTCTTGTTCCGCGGAAGTGGCGGTTCAGATCATCCAGTACACCAGGATGAACAGCAGTACCCACACCACATCGACAAAGTGCCAGTACCACGACACGGCCTCGAAGGCGAAATGATGTTCCGGTGTAAAGTGGCCCGCCATCGAACGCAGCAGGATGACGATCAGCATGGTCGTGCCCACCAGCACATGAAAACCATGGAACCCGGTCAGCATGAAGAAGGTCGCGCCATACGCTCCCGCACCCAGGGTCAGACCCATTTCGGTGTAGGCATGATGATACTCGAAGGCTTGCAGTCCAAGGAAGGTCGCGCCCAGCGATCACGGTCATGGCCAGACCGAGAATCAACTGGCTGCGATTGTTCTTTTTCAGTCCCCAGTGCGCCCAGGTCACGGTGACCCCGGACGACAGCAGCAACAGGGTGTTGATCGCCGGGATGCCCCAGGCCCCCATCGGGGTGAATTTCACGGCCATCCGGGCCGCCAGTTAATCCCGGGCCAGCCGTCGGCCAAACTGCTTTGAAGTTCGGCCACAGTTGCTGCATGGTGTCGCCTTCGCCGAGCCAGGGCACCGACAGCACCCGGGTGTAAAACAGGGCGCCAAAGAATGCGGCAAAGAACATGACCTCGGAAAAAATGAACCAGCTCATCGACCAGCGATACGAGGAATCGACCTGCTTGTTGAATTTGCCCGCTTCGCTGTCGCGAATCACTTCGCCGAACCAGCCAAACATCATGTAGAACAGAATGGCCACTCCCGCAAGCAAGCACCCAGCCGCCGTGGTCAATATCGCGCATGGTCATCACGCCGCCGATGGCCATGACCATCAAGGCCAGCGATCCGACGATCGGCCAGCGCTGACGGCTGCGGGCAAATAATATTTTTCGGTTTGCGCCATGCTCATGTTTTCTCCTCTTTCTCGTCCTTATTGATCGATTACTTCAAAAACCGCGTGGCCAGAAACACGACCAGCAGGATAGTCCCGACAAACACCATTGCGCCGATCAGCCCGGCGATGATGACCTGCGCCGGCGTGAGACTTGCTCGCATCGGCATCGTAATCGCGCCGCTTGCGAACACCGAAAAAACTCCAGAATACGGCCAGCGCAGCCTTGAAGATTGCCTCCCTTGTCAGCCATCGATCATGAATCTCGGCGCTCAGCGCCGTTTTTCGTCCCGGTATTGAAAAAAGTGTACGACAAGGTCACCGTATTCACATCCTTGTCCATTCGCCGGATCCAGCACAAACAACACCGGCATCCGCCGCTTCTCGCCTGCCGCCAGGGTCTGCGGGCGTGAAACAGAAACACTCGATCTTCTTGAAGTACGCGCCCGCGCGCGCCGGGCCGTAACTCGGAACTGCCTGTCCGATCACAGTCTTGGCACTCACATTCACCACTTCATATTCAACCTGCACCAATTGCCCCGGATGCACTTTCATGGCTGCGCTGCATGGGCTTGAATTGCCAGGCCAACCCCTGATTCGTATTGGCGTCAAATTCCAGCGTCACCCAGCGGCTGGCATCCACCTGTGTGTTTTTTACCAGCACCTGTTCGCCGCCGGAATTGATGCCGGTGACTTCGCAAATCTTGTTATAGAAACGGCACCATCGCAAAGCCGAAGCCAAACATGCCTATCGTGACCACGATCAGTTTGATCAGCGTTCGGCTATTCAACTCCATGGCTTAATGCAGCCCACCCAGCACTGTGAACAGAAACAGACCCAGCGCAAACACACCGAGCAGTACGGCAGTCCGGTATTTCTTGAAAGTATTGTCCGCCATCATCATTCGCTTTACGCGACTCCGCCGACTTCATTTCACCACGGGGGCAATTTCAAAGGTGTGATACGGTGCGGGGGACGGCACCGTCCACTCCAGACCGTGCGCGCCTTCCCACACCTGGTCGGTTGCCTTTACTCCGCCCTTGATGGTCTTCAGCACCACCGCCAGGAAGATCAACTGGCTGAAGCCGAAGATAAAAGCACCCACGCTGGCAATCTGGTTGAAGTCGGTAAACTGCAGCGCATAGTCTGGAATGCGGCGCGGCATGCCGGCCAGGCCAAGGAAATGCATGGGGAAGAAAGTGATGTTCATGCCAATGACCGACAGCCAGAAATGCCACTTGCCCAGCGTTTCGTCATACATATGGCCGGTCCACTTCGGCAGCCAGAAGTAAATGCCCGAAAAGATCGCGAACAGGGCGCCTGACACCAGCACGTAGTGGAAGTGTGCCACCACGTAATAGGTGTCATGCAACTGGATATCGACTGGCGCAATCGCCAACACCAGACCGGAGAAACCGCCGATGGTGAAGAGGCAGACAAAGGAGATGGCAAACAACATCGGGGTCTCGAAGCTCATCGAGCCTTTCCACATGGTCGCCACCCAGTTGAACACCTTCACCCCGGTGGGCACGGCGATCAGCATGGTGGAGAACATGAAGAACAGCTGGGCGGTCACCGGCATACCCACGGTAAACATGTGGTGCGCCCAGACGATAAAGGACAGGATGGCAATGGAGGCCGTAGCATAAACCATGGAGGCATAACCGAACAGCGGCTTGCGGGCAAAGGTCGGGATAACCTGCGACACAATGCCAAAGGCCGGCAGAATCAGGATGTATACCTCGGGATGGGCGAAGAACCAGAAGATATGCTGAAACATTACCGGATCGCCGCCGCCTGCCGCGTTAAAGAAGTGTGTGCCGAAATTGCGGTCGGTCAGCAGCATGGTTACCGCGCCCGCCAGCACCGGCATGGTGGCAATCAGCAGGTAAGCCGTAATCAGCCAGGTCCACACGAATAGCGGCATCTTCATCATGGTGATGCCGGGAGCCCGCATGTTGAGAATGGTGGTGATGATGTTGATCGAGCCCATGATCGACGACAGACCCATGATATGCACGGCCAGAATCGTCAGGTCATAGGAGACACCGCCCTGGATGAACAGCGGCGGATACATTGTCCAGCCACCGGCTACCGCGCCGCCGGGCAGGAAGAACGAAGCCATCAGGAAAGTTGCTGCGACCGGCAAAACCCAGAACGCCCAGTTGTTCAAGCGCGGGAAGGCCATGTCTGGTGCGCCCAGCATCAGTGGCACCTGCCAGTTCGCAAAACCCGAGAAGGCCGGCATGATGACGCCGAAAATCATGATCAGCCCGTGCATCGTGGTGAGCTGATTGAAGAAATCCGGGTTCGTTATTTGCATTCCCGGCTGGAACAATTCAGCACGAATCAGCAGCGCCATGGTGCCCGCAGCAAACAACATGATCAGCGCGAAAACAAGGTACAGCGTGCCGATGTCTTTGTGGTTTCGTGGTTTTGACCCAGCGCATCAACCCGGTAGGGTGATGGTGGCCGTGTCGTCGTGGGCGTGTGCCGCTTCAGACATGTCTTCTCTCCTTTATCTCGTTGAATTCATTTTGCGCAGCCGGTGCGGAGGCCACCGAAGCGGGCGCCACTCCGTGGAGGGCAGCAACCTGCGCGGGCTGCGCCATGTCGCCCATCTTGTTGTCCCAGGCATTGCGCTGATACGTCACCACCGCGGCAATGTCGGCATCGGAAAGCTGCTTGCCGAAGGCCGCCATCGCCGTGCCCGGCCGGCCACTCAGCACCGTCTTGATATGCTCGTCGATCGGTCCGGTCGCGACCTTGGAACCGTTGATCGCCGGGAAGGTGCCGGGAATTCCCATGCCGTTGGCCTGGTGACAGGCGGCACAGTTGGCCGAATAAACCTTTGCTCCCTTGGCTTTCATTTCTTCCAAAGTGAAAACTTTACCGCTGTCTGTGGCGGCGGTCTTGGCTGCGCCCTGCTTGGAAGCAACCCATGTCTTGTAATCCTCTTCGCTCACCACATTGACCACAATCGGCATGAAGCCGTGATCCTTGCCGCACAGTTCGACGCACTGGCCGCGGTAAGTCCCGACCTTGTCGGCCTTGAACCAGATATCCCGGATGAAACCCGGAATCGCATCCTGTTTGGCGCCCAGTTGCGGAACCCACCAGGAGTGAATGACGTCATTGGCGGTAATCAGCATGCGGACACGCTTGCCCACCGGCACCACGACCGGGTTATCCACTTCAAGCAGATAATGCTGGCCTTTGGCTGCCGTGCCCTCAATTTGTTCACGCGGGGTAGCCAGGCTGCTGTAGAAGCTGATGCCGTCCTGGAGATAGTCGTAGCCCCACTTCCACTGATAGCCCGTGACCTTGATGGTCATGTCCGGATTGGAAGTGTCTTTCATGTTGATCACCACTTTGGCGGCCGGGTAGGCCATGCCCATCAGGATCACAAACGGAATCACCGTCCAGATTATTTCGACCGTCGTACTTTCATGGAATTGGGCGGCCTGATAACCCTTGGATTTGCGATGTTTGAACAGCGAATAAAACATCGCCCCGAACACCACGACAAAAATGCCCAGGCACACCACCATGATCAGGTTGTGCAGGTGGTACACGTCGGCCGCCACCTGGCTGGCCGGTGTTTGCAGGTTGAGGGCATACTCTGCCCAGGCTGGACTGCACAACCCTAGCCCTGCAACCGAGACACTCCACCTTTGCCAAACGTTCTGCTTCATATTTCCCATCCCCTTCCACATAGTTATCAGTTATCGCGACAAAGCTCGCGTATCCTGGCCGCCAGTTCTTGCCTGTTCTGGTCGGTCAGATACTGGCCGAATTCAGTTGCCATGCCGTGTGAGCGGAAACTCAGACGGCAATCGTAATTGCCCTGCCCGCACTCGCACGCTATATGCGCCCAGTGACGATTCAATTCGCGCCGCCGGGTAACATTGCCTACGCACCACTCCAAAATCAGCTTATCCCCGGCAATCGTGATCGACTCGTAATCACCATCACGCTCGCGCAAGGTCTCGAACGCCCAGGCCAGCAGTCCGATTTCCAGTCCGGCAAACGGCAACACCAGCCAGTAGCCTAATGCTGCAAAAACAGCCGCTATGCCAAAACACAAGACCGCCATTCCCCAAAAGACAGTGCGCTGCTGGGTATGACTCAGGGAGCGATTGGGACGGGAAAAAAACACCAACTGACCTTGCCCGACCCCCTGTACATCGCTGTTTTCGCCTTCTCCGGCTACTGTTTCCATCAGGGATAGAACCAAGCAAGTGTGGCAAATTGCCGCAGACAATAACACGTCAAAGCCCCCCTGAACAAGCAGTCATTGCGCATTAAGTATTTGATTTGATTATCGAATATCTTTATTTGATTGTATTATTAAATACTGATATTACTCAACCGTATAATCCCGTCAGAATCTCCGGATTCAGCCATGGCACGTCGCTCGCCGATACCCGCAACGGGTTGTAGGGACACATTCCCAGGCAAGGGGCGGTCAGCCGCTGGCGCAACGCCAGCATGCTTTCATCCAGCCCGGGCATATCCGGGTCAAGCACATTGCCCACCCAAGCCGCCCACGGTAGCCTGCGATTCCGAATCGCCTCTGCGGTCAACAAGGCATGATTCAGGCAGCCCAGACGCAATCCAACCACCAGAACGACTGGCAAGCCGAGCGCCACTGCCAGGTCCGAGCTATCGCAATGCTCGCCCAGCGGAACGCAAAAACCGCCGATTCCTTCAACCACCACGCAGTCCGCCTGGGCTGACAGTGCCGCATAAGCCTTCCCGATCGCGTCAATTTCGATCCGCACACCCGCCTGCGCGGCGGCGATATGCGGAGCAATCGGCGGGACAAAGGCGTAGGGATTCACAAGCCGCGGATCCGCCATGACATTGGAAGCCGCATTCAGCGCCCTCACGTCATCATTGCACAATCGGCCATCTACCCATTCACAGCCCGCCGCCACCGGCTTCATCCCGGCCACGCGCAAACCCCGCTGACGCAAGGCATGGATCAGCGCCACCGCCACGGTGGTCTTACCGATGCCGGTATCCGTACCGGTAATGAAAAAGCCGCTCATTGAGCCTGAAAGGTATAGAAGTTGAACAATATTGCGAAGCGGCGTTAAGGGCGGTTATCTTTGTTGCATGCGTTTGCTGGCCATTTTGAATTCTATAACCTGCCGTCCGTCTTCCCGCCGCGCCTTGTCCCCCGCCCAGGCATGGCCGTAAATGACTTCAAACGTTGCAGGCAATCGTCCCTTATCGCGATGGCGCTCATACGCCTGCTCCAGCTTCGCCCATGCCTGTTTGCCCAGCAAGCCGCGTCTGCGCATAGCCGCAGCATTGTGCGCTCCCAGGCCCTTGAGGTCGCGCATCAGCGATTTGAGATCGGCATACGTCAGCGTCAGCAGGTCCATTTCCATCACCGGGCTGGAGAAGCCGGCGTGGATCAGCATGTCGCCGATGTCGTGCAGGTCGATGAACCGGTTCACATGCGGCGCGTCGTCGACGGTGGAAAATGCCGCACGCAATTCCTTCAGGGTATCGGGGCCGAAGATGGAGAAGATCAGCAGGCCGCCCGGCGCCAGCACCCGATGAAAATCCTTGAGGGCGGCTTCCAGGTCGTGCGTCCATTGCAGCGCGAGATTGGACCAGACCAGGTTCATGCTGTTGGCCAACAGCGGCAGCCGCTCCATGTCCGCGCAGACCAGATGCGTGGGGGGAACGGAAGAAGGTGACAGGGGAGAAATACGACTCCACACGTGTTTCAGCGCGTCGCGGATCAGAGTCCCCTTGGGGGGCAACACGCGCTGCGCCCAGGTCGGCTGCGGCAGGCGCGCGCGCGCGGTGTGCAACATGGCCGGGGCGATGTCGAGCGCGCAGAGCTCGGCGGCCTCATAACGGGCCCGCAGATGCAAGAGGCCATAGCCGGTGCCCGCGCCGGCATCGAGCACCCGCCCCGGCTGCAGGGTCATGAAATCGAGCCGCGCCAGCAGGCGGTCGCACACCTCGCGCTGCAACACCGCGTGCGCGTCGTAGCTGGCGGCGGCGTGATCGAAGGCGCGCCGCACTTCGGCCAAATCGAGTTCATTAATCGGTTTGGGCATTGCGTTTGCCCCCTCGCCCGCTTGCGGGACCTCGGTACCCCGAAGGGGGAGGGTTGGGGTGAGGGAGCGGAGCTATCGGTTTGGGCATTGCGTTTGCCCCACTTGGGGACTCCGATCCGCTAGGGGCTGAAGCCCCTGCGGAGTCGTATGCCCCCTCGCCCGCTTGCGGGACCGGGTTGGGGAGAGGGACGCGGTCACGCTCGTCAGCCATGCGCAAACCGCCCAATCGCGGCCGCCACATCCGCGCTGTGCGACAGATGCGGCGCGTGCGCCGCACGGGCAAACGCAAGGTGCCGCGCGGAGGGCAGGGTCTCGGCGAGCCAGGCCCCGGCCGCCGGCGGCGTGAGCGTGTCGAGGGCGCCGTGCAGTACCAGGGCCGGCTGTGTCAGCCGTGGCAGCTCGGCGCGCAAATCGGTGTCGCGCAATATCGCCAGCCCGCCCGACAGCGCCTCGAAGCTGGCCTCGGGCGCCGCCAGCAGCGTCTGCCGCAATGACTGCAACAGCGTTTTCTGCCCAGCCATGCCGCGCGTTTGCAGGCTGAGAAAACGCAATAATGTAGTTTCCGGCTCGGCCATCAGCGCCGCGCCGAATGCCTGCAAATCGGCATCCGCCATGCCCGGCGCCCACTCCGCGTCGGCAACGAATTTGGGCGTGGACGCAAGCAGGATCAGGCGGGCGATTTTTTTGGGATGGTCGAGCGCCGCGCGCATCGCCACCTGACCGCCGAGCGACCAGCCGAGCAGCGTGGTGTATTCCGGCAGCTGCTGCGCCAGATCGTCCGCCCAGCTTTTCAGGGTGTTGCAAGGCAAGACATCGCGTCCGCCGTGTCCGGGCAGGTTGAGCGCACGCACCTCGAAATCGGCGGCCAGCAACGCAGCCAGCGTGTCAAACACGCGGGCATTCATGCCCCAGCCGTGCACCAGCACGATGACCGGTTTAGTCGATTTCACGCAGCGCCTCGATCAATTGCGCCACATCGTCCGCGCTGTGCGCAGCCGACAGGGTGATGCGCAGCCGCGCCGTGTTGACCGGCACCGTCGGCGTGCGGATGGCGGGAACCAGCAGGCCGCGCTGCAACAGGCTGCGCGAAAGCCGCACCGCGTCGGCGTTGGCGCCGATCACCAGCGGCTGGATCGGTGTCGCGGACGGCATCAGCGCGCCGAGTTTCAGGCCGGCCAGTCCTTCACGCAACTGCACGATGTGGCTGCGCAACCGCTCGCGCCGCGCCGCGCCCGTCTCGATCTGGCGCAGGCTTTCCAGCAGGCACGCGGCCAGCAGCGGCGGCGCGGCGGTGGTGTAAATATAGGGCCGCGCTTTCTGGATCAGCCAGTCGATCACGGTTTCGTGCGCCGCCACCGCCGCGCCCGACACGCCGGCCGCCTTGCCCAGCGTGGCCAGATAGATGACGCGATCGTTCGCACGCGCGCGTTCGCTGAGCCCGCCGCGACCGTCGTTCAGCACGCCGAATCCATGCGCGTCATCGAGATAGAGCCAGGCGTCGAAGCGCTCGGCCAGATCGAGCAAGGCATCGACCGGCGCCGATGTCGCCGTCCATGCTGAACACCAGATCGGAGACGATGAGCTTGTCCTGCGCCGTGCTTCTTGCCAGCTGAGTTTCGAGTTGCGCCAGGTCGTTGTGGCGATAGCGGCTGAAGCTCGCTCCGGACAACTGCGCGGCATCGACCAGCGAGGCGTGATTCAGCTTGTCGGCGAACACTTCGCCATGGCGGCCGACCAGCGCGGTCAGCACCGCAAGGTTGGCCAGGTAGCCGGTGGAAAACAAGAGCGCGGCGGGCTTGCCGACAAAGCGCGCGAACGCGGTTTCGAAGTCGTGGTGGAAACGGTGATGGCCGGTGATGAGATGCGCCGCGCCCGCGCCGACACCGCATACGTCGAGCGCGGCGTGCGCGGCCCGCACCAGCGCCGGATCGGCGGCGAGACCCAGATAATCGTTGCTGCAGAACGAGATAACGCGCTGGCCGTTGATCGTGACGTGCGCACCTTGCGCACCGTCGAGCAGCAGGCGCCGGCGATCGAGATGATCGGCTTCCAGCGCCGCCAGCCCCTGCCGCAAGCGGGTCAGCGCAGCAAAGTTCATAACCCGGACCGGCTCACAGCGCGGTCAGGCCCAGCGTGTCGAACAGGCGCTGGTCGCGCTCCCATCCGGGATTGCCGGTGGTAAGCAGCTTGTCGCCATAGAAAATCGAGTTGGCGCCGGCGAGGAAACACAGTGCCTGTACCGCGTCGCTCATCTGCTGGCGGCCGGCCGACAGACGCACGAAACTCTTCGGCATGCAGATGCGCGCCACCGCGATGGTGCGCACAAACTCCAGCGGGTCGAGCTCCTCGGTGCCTGCAAGCGGCGTGCCTTCGACCTGCACCAGCATGTTGATCGGCACCGATTCCGGCTGCGGGTCGAGCGCGGCCAGCTGTGCGATCAGCCCGGCGCGCTGCGTGCGGGATTCGCCCATGCCGACAATGCCGCCGCAACACACGTGCAGGCCGGCTGCGCGCACGCGCTCCAGGGTATCGAGCCGGTCCTGATACTCGCGCGTGGTGATGATGTCGCCGTAGAACTCCGGCGCGGTATCGAGGTTGTGGTTGTAGTAATCGAGTCCGGCTGCCTTCAGTTGCTCGGCCTGACCGTCCTTCAGCATGCCCAGCGTGGCGCAGGTTTCCAGGCCCAGCGCACGCACGGAGCGCACCATGTCCAGCACCGGTTCCAGATCGCGCTGCTTGGGGCCGCGCCAGGCCGCGCCCATGCAGAAACGCGAGGCTCCGGCCGCTTTCGCCGCTTTCGCCGCCGTCAGCACTTCGTCCAGATTGAGCAAGCCCTGGTTTTCCACACCCGCGTCGTAACGCACCGACTGCGGGCAATAGCCGCAATCCTCGGAGCAACCACCGGTCTTGATCGACAGCAGGGTGGAGAGTTGCACGCGGTTAGGATCGAAGTGTCCGCGGTGTACGGTCTGCGCTTGGAACATCAGGTCGGCGAACGGCATGGCGAACAGCGCCTCGATCTCGTTTACTGGTTTGGGCATAGCGTTTGCCCCCTCGCCCGCTTGCGGGAGAGGGTTGGGGTGAGGGGGCGAAGCCATCGCTTTGGGCGTCACGTTTGCCCCTCTCCCGCCCTCTCCCGCCTGCGGGAGAGGGGGATGTGGCTGAGCCCAACCCGATTGACGAGGGTTGGGGTGAGGGGGAATTCGAAATAGTTACCGCTCCGTCATTCATTGATCGCCACCTCGATGGTCATGTCCTGCCACGGTTCGCGCGCGGCCTTGAAAATATCGTAAATCGCCCACGGCACGATGATCGTCACCGCCAGCCCCAGCACCAGCATCAGCCCCTGCCAGCCGCCCAATAATCCATAGATTGGCTGACCGATCACCACCAGGCTGCCCATCACGCCATAAAACCGGTAACCTGCCCACTTGTTGTAATGCGCCGTGCGGGCATTGGGGTGGTGTGCGATGCTGGCATAAACGAAAATCGACCCGGCCAGCCAGATCATCACCGGCGGCAGGGACAACACAAATGGCAGAAACCCGATCTTCTGCGCGGCCAGGAGCTTGCCCAGCAGCAGGGCAGTCAGCGAAAGCGACAGGGCTGCAACCGTGATCAGATTGAATATCTGCGCGGCAAAACGGGACGAGCGCGCGGGGATGACGCGTATTATTTTCATAGGCTTGCATTGTCCGGGGCGGGGGCGCCCACTGTCAAATCAACTACGCCATGATCCTGAACATACGCCCATTTTTTAGTCGCCTATTTTCCCTCGGGGGATCGCGATGCCCCTTGATGACACTCCGATCCACTACGCGCTGAAGCGCGTGTGGAATCGTATGCCCCACACCTGCCTGTTATGCGGCGCGGTAGCAGGGGCGCGGCGCCTGTGCGCTGGATGTATTGCCGATTTGTCCTGGCATAGCCAGCCTCATTGCCCGCAGTGCGCGTTACCCACCCCGGACGGCCAGCTTTGCGGAGCATGCCTCAAGCGCCCGCCCGCATTCGAGCGCACCCTCGCCGCCTTTTCCTACACCTTTCCTGTCGACCGCCTGATCCAGGGATTGAAATACAACGGTCGCCTCGCCATAGCGCCCGCCCTGGGCGAATTTCTCGCACAGCGTGTTGAACCGCTGCCGTCGCCCGATCTGATCATTCCGATGCCGCTCCACCCCGCCCGCATCCGGCAGCGCGGCTTCAACCACGCCACCGAAATCGGACGCAGCCTCGCCAAACACCTGAACCTGCCGCTTGACATCAGCCTATGCCAGCGCGTGCGCGACACCCCGCCGCAGGTCGGCCTGGCCTACGCCCGGCGCCGCAGCAATGTGCGCGGCGCGTTTGTCTGCAAGGGCGGCGTAAGCGGAAAACGCATCGCCATCATTGACGACGTCATGACTACCGGCACCAGTCTCGACGAACTGTCCAATACGCTGAAGCAGGCGGGCGCCCGCGAGGTTGAAGCCTGGGTGGTGGCGCGAACACTACCGCCCGGAGACTCATGACGCCCGCCATGTCGCTGGTTATCCCGCCTGCGGGCGAGGGGGTCTTTCGTGACGTTTGCATGTTAATGTTTATTTGTGCATCATTAACATAACAGTTACCCGGAAAGCATCATCATGAAGACCGAGCGCATCACCTTGCTGGGCACACCTGAATTCAAGGCGTATCTGGCCGTGGAGGCAGGAAAGGAAGGCGTCAGCGTATCCGAACTGGTGCGCCGCCGCTGTGAGCGAATACCTACTGAAGACGAAAAGGCCCTGGCCACGTTGGCCGAGGCCCTGACCCATGCAGTGGCTGAAGCCAGGCAGTCCGTTACAGCAGGACTCGAGGCCGCCAACCGGGTGCTGGAAGATGTCCGCTCGCATCGAAAG
Organism: uncultured beta proteobacterium; assembly: GCA_963726485.1. GTDB lineage: Bacteria > Pseudomonadota > Gammaproteobacteria > Burkholderiales > Thiobacillaceae > Thiobacillus. The sequence goes on from CAVSCL010000041.1 coordinate 83,174, forward strand.
GCCGCATGAGCGCGGTCAAGGATGCCATCACGGCCATCCGGGAGGCCTTGAAACTGGCGGATGATGTCAAGCGGGTAGGCGAAACCCTGAAGGGCGTGGCGCAGGAACTCCGCGAACACGACCGCCGCCTGACCCGCCTGGAAGCCAAGTGGGAAACCGCAATCGAAATCGCCACCCTCCGGTCCGCACCGCGCCAGATTGAGGATCGATGAGGCGGATCGCGCCAGCCTGACTGGACATCGTGTTCCAGTCGTGTCCGGTTAAGAATCAGCCCAAATCAGCCGGTTAGGTTATCAGGTGGCGGGGGAACGCTTCCCCCGGCAGGGCCCATGAAATACGGGTTCTCCCGAAAACCATGAATGGAACGAATCCGTGTTAACAGGCCCTGATGGTCAATCTGGGTTGAACACTTCTGCGTCAGCAAATCGGCTGCCGCTCATATCCTTTTCAGACAGCTTTGCTGGACCCACATGCGGCCACTCAATCGCCAACTCCGGGTCAGACCATAAAATACTGCGCTCATACTGCGGCGCCCAGTAATCAGTGGTCTTGTAGAGAAATTCTGCGCTATCGCTCAATACAACAAAGCCATGGGCGAAGCCTTCCGGCACCCACATTTGACGTTTGTTCTCTGCCGATAGGATTTCGCCTACCCACTGGCCAAAGGTGGGCGAGGATTTGCGGATATCGACTGCCACATCGAAAACCTCGCCCTGGACGACACGCACCAACTTGCCTTGTGGATGCTGGATTTGGTAGTGCAGGCCCCGCAACACGTTTTTGACAGAACGTGAATGGTTGTCCTGCACGAACGTGACTTGTTTGCCAACGGCCGCTTCGAACTGCGCCTGGTTAAAGCTCACGAAGAAGAAGCCTCGGTCGTCACCAAATACCTGGGGTTCGAGCAGGATGACGTCGGGGATGGCGAGCGGTGTGGCTTTCATCAGAAGACTTTTTCCTTGAGCACGCGCAGCAGGTACTGCCCGTAGCCGTTCTTTGTCAGGAGTTGCGCCAGCTTTTCAAGCTGGGCAGCGTCAATCCATTGCTGCCGGTAGGCAATCTCTTCCGGGCAGGCCACCTTGAGGCCCTGGCGGTTTTCCAGGGTGGCGATGAACTGGCTGGCATCGAGCAGCGATTCATGGGTGCCGGTGTCCAGCCAGGCGTAGCCACGCCCCATGATTTCGACTTTGAGCGTGCCTTGTTCCAGATACAAGCGGTTCAGGTCGGTGATTTCCAGTTCGCCTCGCGGCGAGGGTTTGAGGCTTTTGGCCAGATCAACGACTTGTTGGTCGTAGAAATACAGGCCGGTCACGGCATAGTTGGATTTTGGTTGCCTGGGCTTTTCTTCCAGCGAAAGCACTTTGCCGCTCGCATCGAAGTCGGCTACGCCATAACGCTCGGGGTCGTGAACATGGTAGGCGAAGACACTGGCCCCCTCGCTGCGAGCCATCGCGCTGCGCAACAGATGGTGGAAGTCATGTCCGTAGAAGATGTTGTCGCCCAGCACCAGGGCAGACGGGTTATTGCCAATGAACGACTCGCCGATGATGAAAGCTTGCGCCAGCCCATCGGGCGATGGCTGTATGGCGTATTGCAGGCTCAGTCCCCATTGTTCTCCCGTGCCTAGCAGTTGCTCGAAACGCGGCGTGTCCTGCGGCGTGGAAATGATAAGGATGTCCCGAATCCCCGCCAGCATCAGGGTACTGAGCGGGTAGTAGATCATCGGTTTGTCGAACACCGGCAGGAGCTGTTTGCTGATGGCCAGCGTTGCGGGGTGGAGGCGCGTGCCGGAACCACCCGCGAGAATGATGCCTTTTCTGGTTTGTGAGGAGTGGGAAGTGGAAAGTGGGGGATGGGTCATGCTGCGGTCCATTTCTTATGCAAGCCAGTGAGTAGTTTTCCGGCACGGTCGGCAAGATCGAAAGCGGCATGATCAGCAGTTGTAAAACCGAACATCACCGCAAGCTGCATCTGGGTATCCAGCTCCGCGAGCGAACCGCGCGAAATGCCGATGAAATGAGCGTATTCCTTTGCGCCATTGCGTCCGGCGCCCTCTGCAATATTGCTGGGAATCGATACTGCCGCCCGTCTCATTTGCTGCACTAATCCATAGCGCTCCTCCGCCGGAAAAGTAGCAGTCATCTGATATACGGCTTTAGCCAATTCCATCGAGAATTTCCAGGCGTCCAGTTGTTCGTGCGGCTTACCCATGTTCACTTCCCACTCACCACTTCCCACTCACCACTTCCCACTCACCAACTGATCGACGACACGATCAACGTGGATTTTCCAGTCGGGGAGATGCAGACCCAGCGCGCCGGTTAGCGCTCCAGTGTCCATGCGTGAATTTTTGGGGCGTTTGGCCGGCAGCGGATAGGCTTCGGTAGGGATGGCGTGAATCTGCTGCGGTGTAAGCGTGAGCTTCATACCATTTTCCAGCGCGCGCTCCACCACATGACACGCCAAACCGTGCCAAGTGGTTTCTCCTGCAGCTGTCAGGTGGTAGATGCCATTGGACAGGGTTCGGCTACGGCAGCCTGCAATCGCCAGCGCGGTGACATCAGCAATTAATTCGGCCGATGTGGGTGCCCCATGTTGATCGGCGACAACATTCAGACTCTCGCGCTCTTGGGCAAGTCGAAGGATGGTTTTGATGAAATTACCACCCAAGACCGAGAAAACCCAGCTCGTGCGGAAAATCAGGGCATTGCAGCCACTCTGCAGGATGGCCTCCTCTCCCGCGCGCTTGGATCGGCCATACACGCTCTGCGGGTTGGCGGCGTCCGCTTCAACATAAGCGCCGGATTTCTCGCCGTCGAAGACGTAGTCCGTTGAGTAGTGCACCAGCAGGGCACCGCTATGGCGAGCGTAGTTTGCCATCACGCCGACCGCTTCGGCGTTGATTCTGTAGGCCGTGGCTTCGTCGCTTTCTGCCTTGTCGACCGCGGTGTAGGCCGCTGCATTGACAATGATGCCGGGGGTGCGGGCATGCAGCACATCACTCAGGCTGGACAGATTCTCCAGGTCGGCCTCGCTTCGTCCCAGCGCGACGAACTTCACCCTGCGGCAACAACGTGCGCTGGAACTGCCTTCCGACCAACCTGGCCATCCTTGCCCAGAAGCAGAATCTTCATGCGTACTGCATCTCCACCCAGTTGCGGTAACTGCCATTGGTGACGTTACGCACCCAATCCTGGTTGTTCGAGCAGATACCCCCAACGGTATTGCGAATACTGCGCGTTCGAAGGTCTCGGCTGGTTTCCAGCCCAGTTCGCGTTCGATTTTGCTGGCATCGATGGCGTAGCGGCGGTCGTCACCTGGGCGATCTTGACGAAGGTGATCTGTTCCTTGTACATACCCAGTCGGTACAAAATTTGAACCGATAAACCCGGCTCCGCCGGTAACAAGAATGCTCATTGATTTCTAAATTCCCTGATTGCTACCGCGGCGTTCACCCACGCTACCGCCTCATTGCGAAAAGCAATCCGATCGAGTCAAGAATCGAGAATGGATTTCCCGGGTTGAGAAACAGAATTTTGACCGCCTGTAAAGCGCAATAGAGCAACAACTTATGAAAGACTGTTGTAAGTCTACCTTTCGTAGGAGGGGAGGGCAAATTCCTGTCTTTCAACCCGGATTGCTTATTGGCCGTTTTCCCCGAGGGCCGGGATAACGGGTGGGTGGCCTGAGTTGGCCCAAAGCACTCGACCATGCCCTTAGACGTCGCGGAACGGAGAGGATATGTTGGTTGCGTGAGCGGTCACGATGCCAGGCTGGCGCCGGTGACCAGCGTCTGATTGGATTGTTGCTGTTGCTATCTCCAAATGGAATGCTGCAAATGCATGCAAAAAACATTGGGCTCTGGATTTGCGGCGCGACACATCGCATCGTTCGCCTCTTCAACCGTAAATCTCTTCCACCGCAAAGATCCGCCGGTGCTCGCGCATGGCGTAGCGGTCGGTCATGCCGGCGATGTAATCGGCCACCGCGCGTGCGCCTTCAAGCGATTCGCGCGCCTGATGCTCGGGCGGCAACAGCCGCGCGTCGCCGATGAAGGCGGTGAACAGGTCGGTGATGATGCGGCTGGCCTTGGTGCTCATGCGCGCGACCTTGTAATGCCGGTAAAGCTCCTGGTGCAGAAAACGCTTGAGTTCGCGGTGCTCCTCCAGCACCGCCGGGCTGAACGCCACCAGCGGCGGCGCGGCGCGCACTTCATCGAGCGTCTGCACGCCGCTGTTTTCGATGTGGGCGCGCGTGGCCGCAACCAGATCGAGAATCAGGGTATTGATGATGCGGCGCACGGTTTCGGTAATCACGCGGCGGCCATTCAGCCCCGGATATTTCGCGCGAACCTCGTCCAGATGGCGGGCAAAAATCCGCACCCCGGCCAGTTGCTCCAGCGTGATCAGCCCGGAACGCAGGCCATCGTCCACATCGTGATTGTTGTAGGCGATCTCGTCCGCCAGATTGGCAACTTGCGCTTCCAGCGAGGGCTGGCGCTTGTTGCAGGAAACGCTCGCCCAGTTCGCCCAGCTTTTCGCGCATTGGGCAACGAGCAATGTTTGAGGATGCCCTCGCGCGTCTCGAAAGTCAGATTCAGCCCGTCGAATTCGGCATAGCGTTCTTCCAGCAGATCCACCACGCGCAGCGATTGCAGATTGTGCTCGAAGCCGCCGTGCTCGCGCATGCAGGCGTTCAGCGCATCCTGCCCGGCGTGGCCGAACGGCGTGTGGCCGAGGTCGTGCGCCAGCGCCACCGCCTCGACCAGGTCTTCATTCAGCTGCAACAGCCGCGCGATGGTGCGGCCGATCTGCGCCACTTCCAGGCTGTGGGTCAGCCGGGTGCGGAACAGATCGCCTTCGTGGTTGACGAATACCTGGGTCTTGTATTCCAGGCGGCGGAAGGCGGTGGAATGAATGATGCGGTCGCGGTCGCGCTGGAATTCGGAGCGCGGTGCGGCGGGCGGTTCGGGATGCAGCGCGCCCGCGGGTCTGGGCTGGAGTGGGCGGCGTAGGGCGCGAGCGTATCCATGACGTCTCCTTCAGCGCGGCGCGGTCAGCACGCCGGTCAGCACATTGTCGGGCACGTCGCCGGTAATCACCGCCTCGCCCAGCTTCTTCAGCAGCACGAAGCGCATTTTTCCGCCCTCGACCTTCTTGTCGTGCCCCATGTAATCGAGCCAGGTTTCCACGCCCAGATCCGGCGCCACGTCCGGCAAGCCGGCGGCGCGGATCAGCGCGCGGGTGCGCGCGACATCCGCCTCGGTCAGCCAGCCCATGCGCCGCGAGGTTTCCGCCGCCATCACCATGCCCGCCGCCACCGCCTCGCCGTGCAGCCAGTTGCCGTAGCCCATGCCGGTCTCGATCGCGTGGCCGAAGGTGTGGCCGAGATTGAGGATCGCGCGGATGCCGCCTTCGCGCTCGTCCTGCGCCACCACCTGCGCCTTGATTTCGCACGAGCGGTAAATCGCATGGGCGATCGCCGTCGGCGTCCAGCGCGCGCAGCTTGTCCATGTTGGCTTCCAGCCAGGCCAGGAATTCGGCATCCCGGATCAGGCCGTACTTGATCACCTCGGCCAGCCCCGCCGACAGCTCGCGCGCGCGGCAGGGTCTTCAGCGTGTCGGTATCGGCCAGCACCACTTTGGGCTGGTAGAACGCGCCGATCATGTTCTTGCCGAGCGGATGGTTGATCCCGGTCTTGCCGCCCACCGACGAATCGACCTGCGACAGCAGCGTGGTGGGAATCTGGATGAAGGGCACGCCGCGCTGGTAGCACGCCGCCGCGAACCCGGTCATGTCGCCGATCACCCCGCCGCCCAGCGCGATCAGCGTGGTCTTGCGCTCGGCGCGCTGGGTCAGCAGCGCATCGAAAATCAGGTTCAGCGTTTCCCAGTTCTTGTATGCTTCGCCGTCCGGCAGCACCACCTGCGCCACCGCCACCCCGCCGGCTTCCAGCGTCGCCGTCAGCTGCGCCAGATACAGCGGCGCCACCGTGGTATTGGTCACGACCATCACGCGCTTCTGCGCCAGATGCGGCAGGATCAGCCCGGCCTGGCCCAGCAGGCCGGCGCCGATGTGGATGGGGTAGGAGCGGTCGCCGAGGTCGACGGTGAGGGTTTGCATGGGGAAATCAGATGAAGGATCGTGTTGGTTGATTGTAACCAAAGGAGACCTGTTATCGCGGATGCACCATTGAGGGAGGCCTGATCGGGAAGGAAAACCTGAAAAGTCCGGTTTCGTCATTCCCACCTTCCCGGGGATAGACACCATACACTGGGCATGGGCTTTGCATCCAGGCCCACTCACCCCATAATCAGCCTATGGACACGCACGACCAACCCGAACTGGCGAACACACTCCGGGAAGCACTGAAAGACTACGGTGGCGTGCGCCTGGCGATTCTGTTCGGCTCCCGGGCCACTGGGCGCGCCACCGCACACAGCGACCTTGACCTGGCCGTGCAGACATCGGCCCTGCTTACCGCCGCGGACAAAATCGCGCTGATCGAAAAGCTTGCCCAGGCCACCGGCCTGCCGATTGACCTGATCGACCTCAAACTCGCCGGCGAACCCTTGCTGGGACAAATCCTTAAACACGGCGTAAGACTGCTTGGCAGCGACGAAGACTACGCCGCCCTGCTTACCCGTCATCTGTTTGACGCGGCCGATTTTCTGCCCTATCGCCGACGCATCCTGGCCGAACGGAGACAGGCATGGATCGGCAAGTAATCGAACAGAAGATCGAATCCCTTAGACGCTGCCTGGCGCGGGTCAAGCAGAAAACACCCGCCACTGCCGCGGAACTCGGGGACGACCCCGACGCCCAGGACGTGCTCACCCTCAATCTCACGCGCGCGGTTCAACTCAGCGTCGATATCGGAACGCACCTGATTGCAAGCAGCGACCAACCCGCACCGGACACGATGGGACAAACATTCGACGTTCTCGCCAGCATGGCGCTGATTGGCCCGGAACTCGCGCTGCGCATGAAAAAAGCGGTCGGCTTTCGCAATATTGCAATCCACAACTACGAAGCCATCGACTGGCAGATTACCCACCTCATCGCAACCCGCCACATCGAAGACTTTTCCGCCTTCGCCGCTGCCATAATCAACTTCATGGAAAAGCACGAAGGCACTACTGAATAAACCGTCATTTCAAACAAAGTGCATCACGCACCATTTGACTGGATTTAGGCCGTTGCGTGAATGGCCGTCCTGGGAACTCAAGAACCAACCTAAGCAACAAAACAAATGGATAACTTCGACCCCGCGCTGATTTCCGTCGTCATGCCCTGCTACAACGCCGCCCCCTATGTGGAAGAGGCGATCGAGTCCGTGCTCCAGCAAAGTTATCCCCATGTGGAACTCATCGTGGTGGACGACGGCTCGACCGACGGCTCGACCGAAATCCTGCAGCGCCTGGCCACCGATCATCCCGAGCGCATCACCCTGATCTACCAGAACCGTGCCGGTCCCTTTGCCGCGCGCAACCGGGCACTCGCCCACGCGAACGGCAACTACATCGCCTTTCTCGACGCCGACGACACCTGGCACCCGGATGCACTCCGTCTGATGCACGACGCGCTCGAAGCCGATCACGCCGATATCGCCTATTGCGGCTGGCAAAACGTCGGCGTCGCGGCCACCGACCCGCAGCCGAAAATTCCGCCTGTCCTCGACACGGGCGAGGCGGTCGGCCATTTTCTGGATCACTGCCCGTGGCCGATCAACAGCGTGCTGATCCGCCGTCACCTCATCGACGAGCTGCGCGGATTTTCCGAACGCGCGCCCACCGCCATGGACTACGACCTGTGGCTCAGGATGCTCGCGCGCCACCCCAGGCTCGTGCGCGTACCCGAAGTGTTGGCGTTTTACCGCCGTTATCCCCGCAGCCATTACCACATCCCGCGCTGGCGGCAGGTGTTCGATGCCGTCGCCGTGCGCCGCGACTTCGCCCGGCATAATCCCGAACTCGTCGCCCGCCTCACCCCCGCCCGCCTCAACGAGCTGATCTACGACCCCCTGCTGCGCGAAGCCTATCGCTGCCACTGGCGCAACGACACCGAATCCGCCCGCCGCCTGTTCCGCCGCGCCTTCCGCAAGTCCGACTGGAAGGCCGGCGACCTCAAACACCTCGTCGCCAGCCTGCTGCCCGCCCCGCTCTACCGCAATGCTGGTCGATTTCATCACCCAGCGGCGCAGCGCCCGCATCGAGGAGTAAGTTATCAGCAGCCCCATCGTCGATCTTCCCGTAAAATTGCCCTGCCGTTATTCGCACAGCGTCGTGTTTTGGACACTCGGCATCAACGAACCAGGACGCAGACGCCCGGCAGCATGATAGAAAACCTCAACCGGGCTGAGCGACTCGGCGTCCTTGAAAACGTGGATCGCTGGCTGGAGGCACGCCAGCTTCGCATTCGCCTCATTCACGAATACATGGAAAACCCCGCAAGCTTTGCCGCCGACCTCGTGCTGGCACGGGATTATTGCAAAGACCTGTTTGCAACTTTCAAACGCCTGCGTGACTTTGCCGCCACCCGCATGGGTATTTCCCACACTGTACTGCCGGTACTACCCGATCTGGATGCTGACAATTAGCCGTCCCCCTGCGGTCTGCCTTTATCCTGCCTCCAGAGCATGTCAGCGGGCCGGAGCAACAAGCCGAATCCCCGCCACGGCTCGTGGCACATCCCTTGCTGTCATTGGAGGCGAATACAATAGTCCGCTATGACTTCAACCCACGCCCCGCAAAATCCACCTCTCAACCTCCTCGTCGTAGGCGGAGCGGGGTATATCGGCTCGCACATGGTCAAGCACCTGCTGCGGCGGGGTTACGATGTCGTCACGTTCGACAATCTTTCGACGGGTCATCGCGATGCGGTGCTGGGGGGCGAATTCGTGCTGGGCGATCTGGCGGATCGGGCCGCGCTCGATGCGATTTTTTCGAAACACACATTCGACGCCGTATTCCACTTCGCCTCGTTCATCCAGGTCGGCGAATCGGTGAAAGAACCGGCCAGGTACTACGCCAACAATGTCGTCAACACGCTCAAGCTGCTCGACGCGATGGTCGCGCACGGGGTCAGGCGTTTGGTCTTTTCCTCCACCGCCGCCGTGTATGGCGAACCGGCCTACACGCCCATCGACGAGGCGCACCCCAAACTGCCGATCAACCCCTACGGCAAGACCAAGTGGATGGTCGAGCAAATCCTCGAAGACTACGACCGGGCCTACGGCCTCAAGTCCATTGCCCTGCGCTACTTCAACGCCGCCGGGGCCGATCCCGAAGGGGAACTGGGCGAGCGCCACGACCCCGAAACCCACCTGATCCCGCTGGTGTTGCAGGCCGCCTCTGGCCGCCGACCCCACATCAGTGTGTTTGGCCGCGACTACGACACCCCGGACGGCACCTGCATCCGGGATTACATCCATGTGACCGATCTCGCCGACGCGCACTGGCTGGCGCTGGACAAGCTCATGCATGGCGCGAATTCCGCCGCCTACAACCTCGGAAACGGCAACGGTTTTTCGGTGCAGCAAGTCATCGACACCGCCGCCCGCGTCACCGGCCGCACCATCCCCGTCGTCGATGCCCCGCGCCGCGACGGCGACCCGGCCCGGCTGGTGGCGGACAGCACAGCAGCCCGCGTATCAATGAACTGGCAGCCCGCCCGTTTTGACTTGAAAACAATTATCGAAGACGCCTGGAAGTGGGAAGAGCAAGTCACTTCTCAGCCAAGTTTCGCGTAGAAACATGCTTACCATCGCCAAAAACCTCTACGACTATCGTGAACCGATGGCGACACTTGCGTGGAAAAACATTGCCCCGCGCCACAAGCAGGCTTGCCTGGGCATCGCATGGGCAAGAACAGGATGTTTTACCCCATTTTGTTTAATTGATTTCAGTATTTTCCATTGCGGCAGACAGTTGCAGGTATGAACCCAGGCCAAAGCATACGCAGCGGCGTCAAATGGCTGATGGTCGGCAAGGTCGGCAATCGTTTCATGGAGTTCGCCTTCGGCGTCATCCTGGCCCGTCTGCTGGTTCCCGCCGATTTTGGCATGATCGCCACCATCGCCGTATTCACCGGCTTCGTCGGCATGTTCACCAGCGGCGGCATGGGGCAGTCACTGATTCGCGCCAAGGTGGCGGATGCAAATGATTTCACCGCCGTGTTTACGCTACAGCTCGCCATGGGCGTGGCGGTCTATCTGTCGTTTTTCATCGCGGCACCATGGATTGCCCATTATTTCGAAACCCCCCTGTACGCCGACCTGATCCGTGTCTCCGCATTGAGCTTTCTCTTGCGCCCCTTCCTCGTCATGCGCAACTCCTGGCTGAACCGGGAAATGAAATTCAAGAGCCGCTCCATCGTCGACGTGATATCGGGTTTTGTATCCGGCGTTACCAGCGCCTTGATGGCCTGGGCTGGCATGGGGGTCTGGAGTCTCGTGTTGTCCGGTCTGTTGGGCGCCCTGTTCAAGAACATCTGGCTGGCACGCCTCACCCCGCTGAAACTGCGCCTCAACCTGGATATTTGCCACCATGCGCAAGCACAGTGCTTACGGCTTCAAGATCGTAGCCAATGACTTCTTGGGCTACCTGAGCAGAGAATCCAAGAACCTGATATTGAGCAAGCTCGCCGGCCCCGCCTTTCTGGGCCTTTTCAACAAGGCGGAAAGCCTGTCCAGACTGCCCAACCAGCTCATGATGTCATCAACCGTGGAACCCGTCTTCCGGGCCATGAGCAAGGTGCAGGACGACCTGGACCAGACCAAGTACATGTTCTACCGAACCATCACCCTGCTGATGGCCTACACCACCCCCATTTACGTGCTGCTGTGGTGGATCGCCGAGCCTTTCATCGGCGTGGTCTACGGAGAAAAATGGCTACAGGCCGGCAGCCCCATGAGCATCCTGGCCATCGCGGGCGTCTTTCTGAACATCATCTTCCCCTGTGCCGTCCTGCTGGCCGCGCAAAATCGGCTCGGCCAGGAAATGCTGGCCCAGTCCGTCAGATTGATCGTACCATCGGCGCCTGTCTCATCGGTCTCGAATGGGGGCTTGAAGGGGTGGCCTGGGCAATCGTGGTGACCCATGTCTTCAGTGGCCGTCCATTTCTACTGGCTGGTTCACCGCAACATTCCGACCCGGTCGGAGGATTTGATCGGGCGCTCAGCCCTGGACTGATTTTGAACAGCCTGCTCTTCTCGGTCCTTGCCATCACTCACTACGCCCTTGGCGAGATACAGACGTCCCTCCCCCCGCTCTACCTTGTGCTGATGATCCTCACTGGAGCATTGACCTATCTCGTTGCCTTCCTCTTCCTGCCCATCCCCGCAATCAGTACCGAGGCCCAGCGTTGGCGCCAGCAGTTGAATAACGGCCTTTTCCTGATATTCAAGGCGCGTACCTGAGCGCCAGACTGCCACTTCTGAGAGAAGATTTCCAAGATATGCAAACTTCGAATATGCGATCCATGCTCCAAGAAAGTCTGGTCTTGTTCATGCTGTTGCTACTGGCTGCGGCCTTGGCTTATTCCGCCAGAGATGACCTCAAGCCGAGCGTCATCCGTCTTCTGGCCTCGGAGCGAGACTGGTTTGTCGAAGCACCCGCTACCCTTGCAGGAAATCACGCAGATTTTCGACATGGGCATCGTCGATGCCAATCAGGACGGCCTGCTGGACATATACACATCCAATCATAATTATCGGCAGATATTATGGATCGCAGATGGACATGGAGGCTATCGTGACAGCCTGTCCGAATGGGGCCTTGACCAGATAAAGGAATTCCCGGGTTGGGAACAGACCATGCAGGCCCCGCCTATCGACAAGACTGGACTGTATGTCTACTGGGTCGGCGATACGATCAACATACGGACCCATGACGCAGCCCAGCCGGTCCGTTTAAAGATGCATATCTTCAGCACAGTGGAAGTCACTCGGAACGAGGGATTTCAGATCGAACAGATGAATTCCAAAGCCCTTAATGAAGTAGTCACCGAGACGCTCCATGGCGTTGTTGGCACCGAAAAACGGATTGCTGTCCCTCTATGTCTCCACCAGAGGGGGACCGGTAAGTTTTTCTTTTGACAAGGCACAACCCCTATCCCAAATATACATTGGAAGCCAGCGAGTCACACCCAAGACCAATTCCATCTCCTTGTCCTTGCTGGACCGACACGCCATGGCTTGGGCCGACTTCAACGATGACGGACAACTGGACTTGTTCATGAACAGAGGCGCACTCGGAGGGACACTGAGGAAATTTCCCGATCACGTCAAGGCCAATGTCAAGGATGAGTTGTTGGTCTCCGATCATGGCACACACCGGTTTAATGACATTACCAGGGCAATCGGTATAGAGAAGAAGGATTGTTCTGGCAGGCATGCCAAGTGGGTGGATTTCAACCAGGACGGGCGTCTTGATCTTTTTATCAACTGCCTTGATCGAGGCCACGTCGCCGGCTCGTATGGAAAGCAGTTGTACGAACAGACTGCGAACAAGCAACTGATCGATGTCGCAGCCAAATACGGCCTCGACCTCCCGAAGTATGAACTGATTGATTTTGCCTGGCTGGATGTCGACAACGACGGGGACGTGGATCTCGTCACCCACGAAGATACCGGGTATTACATCTATCGCAACCAGGGCGGCAAATTTGCACGCGAATTTGTCTACCGGGCAAAGTTTGAAAGAAGCGATATACCCAAACTCAAGGGCGACACGTATGACTACTGGCAATTCGACGGCGAAAATGTCCTTCGGGGATTATGACAATGATGGCGATCTGGACATGTTCGTCGCGTCCAAAAAGGGGAATGTCTTCCTGATCAACGATGGCGGAAAATTTACCGCTGTAGCCCCTTCCTCCCTGGGCTTGCCGTCATCCAGCGTGGCAGCCGCCTGGGTGGACTATGACAATGATGGCAAACTTGATTTGCACACCGTTCCGGAGGGATTGTTCCATCAGGGTGCGAGCCATCAGGTTCGAAAGCACGGGTTACCTGGCACTTCGACCCAACAAGTATCAGGCCGCAATAATCAATTGGTATGACAGGAACAACGATGGCTCGCCTGACGTGCTTATTGCCCTGGAAGACAACGCAACCCTCTGGCGCTGGTGGGAAAAGCCTTTCAAACACAAGGACGTGAAGGGCAAAGACGACAGATTCAGATGGAAGCTGCTGGCCTACCGCAATGTGGGCAATCAAGGCCATTGGCTGCAACTTGGTCTGCGGGGGAGGCCGGGTAACCGCGAGGCAATTGGCACTCGCATCACGCTGGTCACCACCCGCGGCCGGCAAGGCCGGGTGGTCGGGAGTAATGAGTCCTCCTATTTCTCCAAGGACACTATCGTCAGTATTTCGGGCTTGGCGACAAGGCCCAAATCGACCACATAGAGCTGCGTTGGCCAGACGGACAGATGCAGAAGATCGTCAACGTGAAACCGGATCAATTGATCACTGTGGTTCGCGATGTTACTGATTGATACGGCGACTACTGAATTTGTCGACCGGGAGCGGCAAGGTTCCTGGCTCGACTTTGAACCACATGAGCCCCTACATACTGCAGCAATTCTTGAAGCCCCCGGCGGGAATCTCGAGTCACCCATCGTGGCGATTATCCGGTTCGAGCGTCTGGAATGGACCCGTCCGGATAACGCGTCCATCCTGCTGGATCGCTTCCCTGGAGCGCCGGGCGTTGTCTGCTGCTTCCTTAGACTACCGCCCGGGATAGAGTGACTCGCCCGGCTTCTGTCGGCGAATGGCGCTTATCAACTTGAAACCTGTGGAGCGGGCGGCTGGCTGCTCAGGCCCATAGAAGCCGATCAGCCATACTATTGGCTGCCCAGAACGCCAGTCATGCGAAAACTGGATCAACATGGCCATATTCTTGCCGAGATACCGAGCGCATCAGCGCCTTCCACATCTCACCCCACGAAATGGCTATTGAACTCGATCTGTCTCCTGGCATACATCTGGACTGGGTCATTTGGCAATTGCCCGCGTCAGAAAAAGCACTGATATCGTCCCTCGATCAGCCACTTTCACTGGAAAGTCAGGCGTATTTTTTTGGGGCTCCAAGACCGTCAGTCAAATCCCCCGCGGAACTCTATCTACATCTCGTGCATGGCCAGGTTTACGCCAATGACTTCGTCTTCCCTCGCCACTGGAAATTTTGGTCCGAGCATGACGCCCATAGTCTTTATGTCACGTTGTCCGGACTTAACTTCGCCACCCAAAAACCCCTCTCGAGTTCTCAAAAAGCAGCTTCTATTCTCGGTGATCACTCGACAGACGTCCGAGGGCTCTTGGCGACATGGCGAATGGACTGATCTGATGGAGTCGCACTATCGTTCCCACAATGGCGCCATGTTGGCCATAGCGTCGGGATTGGAAGAACTGGGGTGCGATGAGGCGCGGCATTCCTTGACTAAGGCGGCTGCATATTCGGTAGCCCATGCGGACAAGACAGACCTCGGGCTATGGTTCCTGCACGATTCGCTGGAGGAAAGCGCCGAGGCCATGGATGAAATGTTGCGGCAAACCGGCACCCGCTGGATCCCAAGCCAAGCGCTGGGCAAGTCACCTCAGCAACAAACTCATTCTCAATACCCATCTGGATGCGATCGTTGCCCTGGATCGATACCAGCAGGTGACCGGGGACAAACAGTTTGCTGCCCCACTCGCCTCCGCCCGACAGGCCGCGCGCAAGGTTCTCGCCCTGCGCCCCGCTGAACCACTTTTACAAGCTCGTCTATTGGGCGGTAGGACTGACCCTGCTACCCAAGTCGCAGGCCCAGCGACTTCCGTTGATGCTGCGCATCATTAAGCGCTTGGCCTGGATTTATCTGATTCCCAACTTGCATCGCCTTAAGCGGGCCCTTCCCAGGATGGTTATGCCAGGGGGGCTCATCGAGCGGCACTTGTCCCCCCTGCACTTTGGCACACATTACCACGCTGTAAATCTCATGGACCTGGCCAGGTACTCGCGCCGCTTTCCGGGGGAGGATTTGGGCGATGTCATTCGAGACGCGATCCAAGCGGGCGGGAAACTCATTGAGTCCTGGGCCGAAGCGAAGACCCAGCGATTCGCCATCGTGGTATGGGCCGATGCCTTGTATCACTTGTGTACGCTATCAAGTTCAGCCGAGTACCGCCGATTACTGGCCGAGGCCATGTTGCGTATTTCTGATCTCGGACTTGGTCTTCCGCCATCGCTACTGGGTGGTGACGCCGAAGCTGTCCGGGTCGAGCACCGCATCCCCTGCCCCTCACCTGTAGATATCCGCCTGCGGGTGGCCAACCTGAGTTGCAACGGGCACAGGGAATTCATCATTGTCAATCCCGCCAAGGTGGACCTGACGCTGGAATGGCAAAATTCGGACACGGACAATCTTGATTGGGAAGGATCAAATGGCCGACCGGTTTCCTCGGATGCTGCCCGGAGGTTCGTACCTGCCCGTGGCTGGTTATTGGGGCGGGAAGATTGATGGGGTATCTATTGCCCGGATTCCAGAAGACCAGCGGGCCTGGTCTGAAAAGAGCGTTCTTGTCGCTGATGTTTCGCCCCGCAAGTCTTGAATATTGAAACCGATACTATCGGCTCGCTCACTGAACGCGGAGACCCACAATCATGATCATTTCCCACACACACAAATTCATCTTCATCAAATCCTTCAAGACCGCCGGCACCAGTGTGGAAGCCATCCTCTCAAATTACTGCTCGGGTAATGATGTGGTGACGCCGCTCAACGATTTCAAGCACAACCGGGACGAGAAGGGACAATTCATTCATCGCTCCATGAACGCTGACGAGTACAAGGCAATTGGTCAGCATGTGGACGCCGGGACCATCAAGGCCAGAGTTCCGGCCGAGATCTGGAATAGCTACGTCAAGATCAGTCTGTCTCGCAACCCTTGGGACCGCGTAATCTCCTTTTTCTACTGGGAACATCGCCAAGACCCCGCGATCGAATCAAAAAAGCGCTTTTATCATTACCTTGGCGTCCCGTTCGATGAAATGGAGCAGCCAAGGATGCTATTCCGCAAGTTTCTCGACAGTGACAAGTGGGTTGACAACGACCGTTTCTATGTTCTTGATGACAAACTTTGCGTCGACTTCATGATCCGCTATGAGCATCTCAATGATGACTTTGCCACGATCTGCAAACGCCTCGGCCTGCCTGTTCCAGGATCTGCCGCGGTTGAAATCAGGCATCCGCAAGGATCGCCATCATTATTCCGAGTATTACGACGAAGAATCCAAGGCCATCGTCGCGCGAACGCCACAAGCATGACATCCAACTCTTGGGCTACACCTTCGAGAGCGCATGAAATGTCAGCGTATGGAATGAATTGCAGCTTATGCGTTGACGGGACCGTGTTGATCCGATGAAGGTATTCGGGATCGGTCTGTCAAAAACCGGGACCACCAGCCTTGCGGGTGCGCTGGAGATCCTGGGGTATCGGACGAAGGATTATCCCGGCGTTCAGACCTATCTACCCGGGGATTTGTCCACACTCGATCCAGGCGTGCTGGATGCATACGATGCGTTCACCGACACCCCGGTACCCAGTTTGTACAAGGCCTTGGATGTCAAGTACCCTGGGGCGAAATTCATCCTGACCATCCGGGACATTGATGGCTGGTTGACGTCCTGCAAAAAGCAATTTACCGAGAAACACGCCGCGAACCTGAATGCCGCTCATCATCAGTTGTTCATGGATCTGTACGGCTGCACGGTATTCGACGAGGGGCGCTTCCGGGAGGGTTACGAAGCGATTCACCCAGGATGTATTGGACTACTTCCGGGACAGGCCGGGCGATCTTCTGACCCTGAACGTCACCGACGGCGAGGGCTGGGAGACAGACTCTGTCCTTTCCTCGATCGCCCCAAACCCGAGATCCCCTTCCCCAAGGCCAACGTCACCCAGATCCGTTGGATGAAGATTCAGGATGTGATCGCCATCGCGCGGGAGGCCGGCGCCCTCATCAATTCGTCCTCAATCCGTGCGGGGCGGAGAGAGAGAATCCGGACCACTCCCCGGGCTCGCCCTGCGGCTTGGGACCTCGCTTTCCCAATTGTGGGGCGAATTGCACGGTGGGGAGACGGGCTCCCGGCATGCCTTGCAACGCGCCGTGGAGAAACTCATTAACCGGAGACTAAGAACACTCAACGCCCAGATTCCGATCATCTCCCCCGGAAGTCTCGCAGTGCCTTATGCGGAGCGCAGCCGTCTCAACCATCTTTGGCTGGTGGACCCGATGCAAGGCCCTGCTCCCGGCGCTTCAGGGCGGCAAACTTGCAGCGTGAATATCGCCCTGATCGAGGACAGGAAGCCGATCTACGGTGTCGTATACGTGCCCGCCTGCGACACGGTCTACTTTGCCGCTTTGGGCAAGGGGGCGTACCGGTCCGAGGGAGCAGGGGCCCCCTACAGGCTAGCAATGCGCGAGCGGGATGGTGCCGCGATGCGGGAGTCAGATATCGATCCCGTGCCCCTTGATACTTCCATCGGCCCGGCCCTGCAGATCTGCCAGTTAGCCGATGGATCGGCGCAGCGCGTGCCTGTCCTGCGCGCGACCCGGGAATGGGAAACCGCCGCCGCGGATGCCATTCTCCGCGCTGTCGGCCAATGCCTGCGGAACTGCCAGTCTGACGAGGCGCCGTTGTACAACACAGTGGACATGGGCCATGATTGCCTGCGCATCGGGTAGATTAGGGCTGACAGGGACTGGGGCCGACTACCAAGCATGAGCCAGGGTCAGAGTCGGCGCATTTTTGCCAAATTCACCGGGGCCGAGATCCTGCTCGAGCAGGGCCGCCTGTTGTTCTCACTGCTGCATGCTCTGGTGCGCGGTGGCTACGTCATTTCCTTGTTTGACAACCACCCGCCCGAAACGCTGGGGAAATACGGTTCCCTACGTGCATGGCATGCAGGGAGTGACCTTGACCGATGCGCTGCCGGACAACATCCATGACTGGGTCTATCTGCATGATCGTCCGGAACGGTCGATCGCCGGTTTGGCATGGCAGGCGCAGTGGCAAGTGGACTACGATTTGTTTTCGCCTTACTGGTTCTCCGTGCCCATCATCATGCCGTTCCCCATGCACCCCCAGCAGGCGGAGACCAGCTCCGATGCGCTACGCGACTTCAGGGCCCTCACACGTCGCATGCGCATCTTCTTTTCCGGCGACAGCAAGGGCTATGACCGCAACCGGGTGAACTATCCCAAACCCAAGCTGCCGCGACTGACGGTCATCCAAACCATATTGGAACGCATGGGCGATGACGTCCTGCTGCTCAAAGACCCCGCATTGCTAAAGGATCCGGCGCGCACTGAATATCTTGACAAATGCCTGATTGCCGAGCCGCAGGGTGCCTGGATCGCCGCGCAAAACTGGCTGCCAACTCTGGCCAGCTCGGCGTTCTTTCTCGCTCCGCCCGGGATCGTCATGCCCATGTGTCACAATATCGTTGAAGCCATGGCGGTGGGCACGATCCCGATTACCAATTATCCCGAATGGTTCTCCCCTCCCCTTGAGCACATGCGCAATTGCATCGTCTTTGATGATCAGGAGGACCTGATCGCCAAGCTAAGAATGGCAATGAAAATGCCCGCGACGCAAGTGGCCAGAATGAAGAGCAATGTGATCGACTATTACGAAACGCAATTGCGTCCCGAAGTCTTCACGCAACGAATCGAGGCCCGTTCACGCAAGACCATTACGCTCCTCATGTATACGGAACGGAACATGGCCCTTCATGCCCGGCGGCTTGGGCGGAATTCGGTGCTGTTTCAGGACGCGGCCGCGACCGGCAAACCGGGCTGGAAACGTTTGCTCGCCACCCCTATGAGCGAGTTGTAAAGGGGATTATTCCAGCTTGTGAAGATTGGCCAACAAAGGAATTTGTCTTTCCCGGAAGATAATCAAAGATTTCTCGCACACATGCTAGCCGGATTGGCTGGGTTCGAATTCAAGATCCGCACATTAGAGTCAAGGGTGACGTGACAAACCAGTTCTCAAAATATTGTGTTTGCGAGAGCTTTGATAGCAGTCCATAAGGCGCATTCATGCTATTCAATTCGTACGTATTTATTTTCTTCTATCTGCCAATCACCTTGGTTGTGTTTATCTCATCGGAAAATATAGCAAGCCGCAAGCCGCCTTGTGGTTGTTCGCAGCATCGTTGTTTTTTTATGGCTGGTGGAACCCAGCATTCGTATCACTTCTGATGGCATCGACCCTTTTTAACTACGCAATTGGCACAGCCATTTCCAGGAACATAGAGCGGATCATCACGAGAAAGAAAGTTATTCTGATTTTTGGGTTGATAACGAATATTGGGATACTTCGCATATTCACAAGTATGCAAACTTCTTCCTCGACAATGTCAGTGCACTACTAAGCACATCCGTGCAGTATCAGGACATTATTCTGCCGCTGGCATTTCATTTTTTACATTTACGCAAATCGCTTTTTGGTTGATGCTTATCGAGGGTTGGTCAAAGAAAGTAACTTCATCCATTACGGCCTGTTTGTGACCTATTTTCCACATCTGATTGCCGGCCCGGTACTGCATCACAAGGAAATGATGCCCGAATGACCCTCGACAAGACCTGATAGGGTTCCACTGGGAAAATATTGGGGTCTATTGGCCTTACTATCTTGCATTTCGGCCTAGCAAAGAAGGTGGCATTGGCGAGCAACATCGCCGACTACTCAAGCCCCAGTGTTTCAGTCTTCGGCTGACAAGGCCTCTCCCTGACCAACCTAGAGGCTTGGTGCGGCGTGTTGGCTGCAGTCTGCGATATTTAGTTCGAGATTCTCAGGTTATTCCGACATGGCCATAGGTCTTGTCCCGCATGTTCGGAGTTAAGCTGCCACTAACTTCAACTGGCTCTACAAGCCACCAGCATCATCGAATTCTGGCGTCGATGGCACATGACCTTGTCCGTTTCTTGCGCGATCTTATGATTCTTCTTGGCGGAAACCGGAAGGGGCCGCTTAGAGTACTCTCGATTTGATTATCACCATGGTGTTAGGTGGCCTTTGGCATGGCCTGTCCAATGGACTTTGTCCATCTGGGGCGCACTGCATGGTCTCTATCTCATGATCAACGATGCATCGGCCTCATTGGAAATTATGTCGGACAGGCTTTTAATTAATGAAGCAAGCTAGAATGCTTTTTATGGGAGTGACTTTGACCTTCCTTGCCGTATTGGTTGGCTGGGTATTTTTGCGTGCACCAGACCATAACGCTACCTTCAGGTTTTCGATGCCATGACTGGTTCAAACGGTACCGTGATACCTCCGGCATGGCTACCGAGTGCGTCATTCTGTAAGGCTTGCAGATTGGATACTGCAAGAAAAAATAGGTATTGATGTTGGGACGACGCGATTAATTTTGACCCAGAAGGCAACAGCCGATATTGGATCATTCCATTTTTCCGGCGCTAGTGGGTTTGGTTTGCCCAAAACACCCAAGATCATGGGAAAATTCGAAACCGGCCCTGGAGAAAATTGATTGCCCGAATGTATTGTTTTCCTGGATGCCTGACTACGGCTGGGCGTGTTTGTTGGCATGCTTGTGGTGTGTCCTTGCTTCACTTGCAAAAGTTAGCCAATTTCTCTACTTCCAGTTTGTGGAATGTCTGCCATGTCTGCGGCGCTAAGGCTTCATTCAGATGAGCGTAAGAATATATCGCCACTATTGCTGCGATTTGTTTAGCTCCGTCTGAAGCCGGCTACGTTTACTGGTCAGTTTGCCGATTGACCCACTGTGGTTTTGGAAGGGCAACCAGATCACCGGCAACAATTTCGCCTTTAATGAAAGGCAAGCCAAGGTCAATTACTTACTTCAGCACAAGGAAGATTACGACGGCATTATTTTTGGAAGTTCGCGTACTACGCTGTTTCAGGCATGCATCCGTTTACCGAACCACAATTGTTTTAACATGAGTTTTTCCGCTGGCCAAGTGCAAGAATTTATCGCCTTTGCACTGTATCTGCGGCATTTTGGGTTTAGCCGAAACTTGTGATAGTTGGGGTAGATGGATTTAACTTCCTTAAAGGGGATCCTGAGCCTTCAAGCATCCCCGAATTGTGCAAAAGAAGAAGACCCCCCCAGGCTTCATGAGTACATATTTAACAGTGGACGCATTGGTCTTCTCATTGAAGACACTTCTTGATAGCTCACCAGCAACGCGTTACTACAACGCCAACTTTGAAGGGGCAATACGCCCTAATGCACCTAGATTCAGACCTCACATCAGCCTTGATGCAGAGGGCCTGCGCCGATATGACATAGCCCATTCAAATGTACGATCATACGATCCGGGAAAGGTCACCAATTTCCGGAAGTTACTTGATGCATTTCCTGGTGCCACGGTTGTGGCCTACGTTCCACCCGTAAGCGCCTGGCACATAGCCAAAATGGAAAACTCTTCAATACTGAACAGTTACATCACTGCGTTACATGCATGTTCGAGGTTATTCCCCATTTTTCTGGATTTCTCAATACCCTCATCTTATACATGGCGCACCGACAACACCTATGATGGATCCCATTACAGTACAGCAGTTAACCAAATGATTGCCCGCCGTTTATTCAATGATGATGGTGTACAGTTTGGTGTCTCGGTTCATGAACTTGACCTGGGCAGTTATGCGAGGTTATATCATCAGGCGTTGACATCCTTTCACCGTACAGGAACCGCTAGTTAACAAGATTCATTAGCTGCAGATACCAACCTCGTTGCCTAATAAAGTGCTTGCCATGAATCAAATTGTCGTCGGGTCACAGACGGACTCAGACTCACATTACCTACCGCTCATCTCGGTCGTCATGCCCTGCTTCAATACGCAGGAATTCATACGGGAGGCCATCGAGAGCGTACTCAACCAGACTTATGGGCGTGTCGAACTCATTGTTGTCGACGACGGTTCAACCGATGCCTCTCCCGAAATTGTCGCGCGGCTGTCGAGCG
This sequence comes from uncultured beta proteobacterium, assembly GCA_963726485.1. Taxonomy (GTDB): domain Bacteria; phylum Pseudomonadota; class Gammaproteobacteria; order Burkholderiales; family Thiobacillaceae; genus Thiobacillus. The sequence goes on from CAVSCL010000041.1 coordinate 105,178, forward strand.
AATATCCCGGCCGCATCAGGCAGGCTTTCCAGTCAAACGCCGGACCCTACGCCGCGCGTAACCATGGACTGAGCCTGGCCAAGGGTGAATATGTAGCCTTTCTCGACGCGGACGACTGGTGGAGCAAGGAGTGCATGGAGAAGCTGTTATCAGCCCTCAGCGAAAACAGCAATCTCGCCCTTGCCTACTGCGGCTGGCAAAACGTTGGGGCTGGAAGGAGGACGGGCCGCTCCCTATGTTCCACCGGATTACGAACTGGAAGACAAAGCTGCCCGTTTTCTGCGCGCGGCGGCTCCGTGGCCGATTCATGCCGCGCTGGTTCGGCGCTCGGTTATCGACCAGGTCGGCGGTTTCGACCTGGATCTCATGACCTGCATGGATTACGACCTTTGGCTGCGGATCGCCGTGGCCCGCCCGATTCGTCTGGTCCCGGAGGTTCTGGCCTTCTACCGGCATCACGCATCCGGCCAGATCACCTCCACCCAATGGCGACAGGCGCGCAACGTCTGGCTGGTCAAGCGCAAGTTCCTGCGCGACCACCCTGAACAGGTGCGCCACCTTTCACCGGAAAAACTGCGGGAACTGGTCGATGGCGCGCTCCTGAAGCGCGGCTACGACAATTTCTGGCGCAGGGATCTCGACTCGGCCCAGCGGATCTTCCGCATGGCCCTGGTCAAGGGTGGTTGGAAAGCAAAAGACCTGGCGTACCTGCTTCCCGCCCTGCTTCCAGTAAGCCTCTACCAGAAATTGGTCAAGAGTCGGGATCGGTGACCGGCATGTCACTTCTATCAGCGCATCCTCACTTCACGAAGCCGTACCCTGGCGCATCAGGACACGGTCTCGAACAATGGGTCGAGTCCAAGGGATACGCGCATCACCCGGGTTTGTACCGATGGCTGCATTTCGGGCGATCCACCAATCCGGTCAAACCAATCACATCGGGACCGCTCCACCATTTTTTCGGCTACTACGACAAATCTCCCTGGAATGCGTCCAGCCGCTTAATGCTTGGTCATGAAGCGAGGTTCAATGACCGGGCGCCGACCGCCGATGACTCAATCGGCATCGGCATCATTGACCTCAATGCTGGCAACCGCTTCGAGCGTCTCACCGAAGGCCACGCCTGGAACTGGCAGCAAGGCGCGATGGCGCAATGGCATCCGTCCGATCCGGAACGCCTCTTCGTCCACAACGACTGCCGAAACGGAAGCTTTGTGGGCGTGGTGCGCGATGTGGAAAAGGGAGAGCAGACTGTTGTTGAACGGCCGCTATATGCCTTGTTGCCGGATGGCAAGACCGGGTTCAGCCTCAATTTCGCCCGCCTGGCCACGCACCGGCCAGGTTATGGGTATGCGGGGGTCAAAGACGGTTTTGCTGACGACCCGCAACCGGGTCAAGACGGGGTCTGGCGTGTCGATCTGTCATCCGGAAATAGCGAACTCATCGTGTCCCTGGCCGAACTGGCCGCACGCGACCCAAAGCCATCCATGCAAGGCGCCTGGCATTACGTGAACCATATCCAGCCATCGCGCGGCGGGAAACGGATCGCCTTTTTCCACATCTGGCACCGCGACACGAAGGACTGGGAAGTCCGCCTCTATACCTGCCGTCCGACGGCGGCGACCTGACCTGCCTGCTCGACACAGGCTTCATTTCCCATTACGACTGGCGGGACGACGACACCATCCTGGTGTGGGCCAACCGCCCCGATGCTCCCGCCCGCTTCCTCATGCTGTCCCATGCCACACCGGGGTTCCGCGATCTTTGGCGAAACGGATCTGAAGGAGGATGGACATTGCACCTTTTCGCCCGATGGGCGCTGGGTTCTCAACGACACCTACCCGGATGGCCATCAGATGCGCACCCTCATGCTGGTCCGCGCGTCCGACGGCCGACGCATCGACATCGCCCGCCTGTATTCGCCAAAGTCCCGCTGGTGGGGTGAAATCCGCTGCGACCTGCATCCGCGCTGGAGCCGCGATGGCCGCCAGGTCTGCATCGATTCAGTCCACGACGGCAGCCGCCAGATGTACGTCATCGATGTCGAGCGAATGTCAGCATGAACCGCGCCCTGATCCTGATGTATCACCTGGTGGACACCCCTCGTCCGAGCGCTGGAGCAGCGCTTCTGCACACCGCCCGCAGGCATTTCGCCCGACAGATGGCTATGGCTGCGAGATGCCGGGTACATCGCGGCGTGGGCATCGGCGCAGACTTTGCGCATGCATCGAAGGCAACGCCCCCTTGCCCGGCAAGGCCGTGCATGTCACCTTCGACGATGGCTTTATCTGCGTGCTGGAACATGCGCTGCCCCGATTCTTCAGCGCCATGGAATTCCAGCAACCATGTTCGCGCTGTCGGACCGCACTCGGCGACACCAACGACTGGATGTGTGCACGGGGCTTCCCGAGCGCGCTCCTGCTCTCGTGGCCGGCCTGCACGCTGCTTGAGGACGCCGGCGTCACCATCGGCAGCCATACCCGAACCCATGCGCGCCTGACGGACCTTTCGGCCGAAGAGGCCAAGGACGAAATCAGCAGTAGCAAGAGCGAGCCTCGAAGACGTGCTCGGCCAAGCTGTCGACTACTTTGCCTATCCCTTCGGCAGCTTCGATGCGAGCCGTGCGCGAGCTGGTCGCCGGCGCCGGCTATCGCGCCGCCTGCTCCACCCGCTCCGGCTTCAACCGCGCCGGTGAAGACCCCTTTCTGCTGCGGCGAATCGATGTGTTCGGCACCGACCAACTGTGGCAGTTCCGGCAGAAGCTGAATTTCGGTACCAACGAGGCTCGCTCACTTACCCCCTCCGCTACCTTACCCGCCGGGCAATCGCCAGACTAGGTTCATAAGGAAACCCCATGGACTTCACCGTCATCGTCTGCACCTATAACCGCGCCGGGAACCTACCCCGCTGCCTGGGCGCCCTGGCCCGGCAACAAAATGTGGGCGACCTGCAATGGGAAGTCCTGGTCGTGGACAACAACTCCAGCGATGACACGCCGGCCATGGTGGAACGACTGGCAAGGGAATTGCCGATCGCCATCCGCTATGCACGGGAGACGCAGCAGGGTCTCAACTACGCACGCAACACAGGCATCCGCGAATCCACAGGCCGCTTTTTTTCCTACGTGGACGATGACATCGAAGTGAGCCCGGACTGGCTCGGCTCGCTATACCGCAATTTCATCACCAATGACGCCGATGCCGTCGGCGGGCGCATTCATCTGGACCCCTCCACCAAACTCCCGAAATGGATCCGGGACAACGAGATGAAAGGCTTCCTGGGCTTTCAGGACTTCGGCGACGCGCCTTTCCGCATGGACGGCAAGCAACGCTATCCCTTCGGCGGCAACATGGCTTTTAACCGACGAGTGGTGGAGCGCGTCGGCCATTTCAATCCACTGTTGGGCAGAAAGGGCGCGGGTACCAAGCGCTCTGAGCTGTTCAAGGGGGCCGAGACGGACTACTTCCACCGCCTGGCCGCGGCTGGCGAGACGCGCATCTTCTATGAGCCGAATGCCATCGTCTACCATCAGGTGATGCCGTTTCAACTCGAGAAGAAATATTTTCGCACCATCCATTTCAACGCCGGGTACCAGCGCGCTTTCTACGACCAGGCCACCTTTCCCCATACTCTCCTCGGGGTGCCGCGCTATTTTTATCCCATGCTCGCACGTGCCCTTGGCAAATACCTGGGGCAAGCCATGGCCCATGGCCCGGATTGGGCATTCCGCGAGCAAATGAACGCGGCGCATATGGCCGGGACCATGCTGGGGTACCACCGTCGGACAGCGAAGGGCATAACGGCCAATAGCTCACTTCGCCCCTGAGCTGAGCTTGCTCACCTTTTGAGGACCGAATCAGCCGATCATCCGACACGAAAGAATCGCCCACACCGGCAGCCTGAGAATAGCGCCTTCCCTGGTAAAGCTAGCCCGCAAGTTGCGCCAGCCAGGCTTTGATCTCCAGCGGCGTCATGGTTTCGCCCTCCATCTCCTGGAA
>CAVSCL010000042.1:0-27126 GCA_963726485.1 uncultured beta proteobacterium
CCTCCAGCAGCATTTTCTGGTTGTCCAGGTCCTGCACCAGGCCGACGAACTCGCCGTCGATTTCCGCCTTGGATGCGATGAAGTCGTAGCCGTCGGTGGGCCAGAATCCCACGACTTTGGCGCCGCGCGCTTTCACGAATTCGTATAGCTCGCCGAGGGCATCGGCGAAGTTGTCGGGGTATTTTTCCTGGTCGCCCAGGCCGTACAGGGCGACGGTCTTGCCGCTGAAATCGACGTCGGCGAGCCGGGGCAGGAATTCGGCCCAGCTCTCGTTCTGGCAGTCGGCATCCAGGCCGGGCATCTGGCCTTCGCCCAGGGTGGGGGTGCCGAGGATGAGGTGGTCGTAGCTTGCGATCAGTTCGGGCGTGGCCTTGTTGACGTTGAGCGGGTCGGCCATCAGATCGTCGTCCGGAAAACGCCTTTTGATCATCTTGGCGATCTTGCGGGTGTTGCCGGTGTTGCTGCCGAAAAATATGCCGATGCGGGCCATGATGGTTTCCTTTGTGCACAGACGCCGGCGCACAGTACGCGGGCCTGAGTAACACCTAGCAAGCAGCGCGCCGGGGCGAGCGTTTCGAGCGCTTCCGACAAGCGGCTGATTTCCCACGCAGTTCTTCTCGGGCCGCTGACAGGGGTGTTGTTGCAAACCCTACAAGCCCCCCTTCCGGTTGGGTTCCGCACACGGGGGTTGGGCGTCTGGCCGGAACATTCGATAGATAAAACAACGAGCTTGGTGTCCGTCGCCGCGCTGGCATGGGGCTTGCGATATCCGGGGTGTGTATCCCTTCACCCTGCCAGGAGGCAAACCATGCTTACGCTTACCCCCAGCGCGCTCTCCGCTGTAGAGAAATTCATCAAAGGTTCCGACACGCCGGTGGCGGGACTGCGCATCGCCATTTCGGGCGGCGGCTGCTCCGGCTTTCAGTACGGCATGCGGCTGGAAGAAGCCAAGGCCGAGGATGACGTGGAAGTGGCGGTGGGCGGCGTAAAGCTGCTGATCGACCCCTTCTCCGCGCCGATGCTGGACGGCGTGACGGTCGATTTCGTCGACAGCCTGAACGGCTCCGGCTTCAAATTCGAGAACCCCAACGCGACCTCCAGTTGCGCGTGCGGTTCTTCCTTCTCTGCGTGAAAACGTTCACGTCCATGAACATTTTCTCCCTCACCCCCAGCCCCTCTCCCTCTTGCGGGCGAGGGGAGCAACTCTAGGAGCACGTCATGTGGGATTACTCGGACAAGGTCAAGGAACACTTCTTCCAGCCGCGCAACGCCGGGCCGCTTGCGGACGCCAACGCGGTGGGCGATGTCGGCTCCATCTCCTGCGGCGATGCGCTGCGCCTGATGCTGAAGGTGGACCCGGAAACGGAAACCATCGAGGAGGCCCACTTCCAGACCTTCGGCTGCGGCTCGGCCATCGCGTCGTCGTCGGCGCTGACTGAAATCGTCAAGGGCATGACGCTCGACGATGCGCTGAAGGTGAGCAACCAGGACATCGCCGATTATCTGGACGGCCTGCCGCCGGAGAAGATGCACTGCTCGGTGATGGGACGCGAGGCGCTGCAGGCGGCCATCGCCAACTATCGCGGCGAGGAGTGGAGCGACGACCACGAGGAAGGCGCGCTGATCTGCAAGTGCTTCGCCATCGACGCGGTGCTGATCGAGGACACGGTGCGCGCCAACAACCTGTCGACGATGGAAGACGTGATCAACTACACCAAGGCCGGCGGCGGCTGCGCCTCGTGCCACGAAGGCATCGAGGAGATTCTGGCCAAGGTGCTGGCCGAGCGCGGCGAAACCTTCAAGGCGGTGCCGGTGAAGGCATCGGCACCGCCCAAGCCCGGCAAGCTCACCAACCTGGAGCGCATCCGCCGCATCGAGGCGGTGCTGGAATCGGTGCGCCCGCAACTGCAGCGCGACCACGGCGACATCGAACTGGTCGACGTCGACGGCAAGACGGTCTACGTCAGCATGACCGGCGCCTGTGCCGGCTGCCAGATGGAAGCGCTGACGCTGCAGGGCATCCAGGCAAAACTGATGGAAGAGCTGGGCGAACTGATCAAGCTCGTCCCCACCCGCGCCGGTTCGCTGGCGCGCGCCACCAGCCAGCCGTAACCAACGTCCCCTCCCGCAAGCGGGAGAGCTGACCAAGGAGCAACATGCAAGGCATCTACCTCGACAACAACGCCACCACCCGCGTCGACCCCGCGGTGGTGGAGGCCATGCTGCCCTACTTCACCGAGCAGTTCGGCAACCCCTCGTCGCTGCACAGCTTCGGCAACAAGGTGGGGCTGGCGGTGAAGAAGGCGCGCATGCAGGTGCAGGAACTGCTGGGCGCGGAGCACGAATCCGAGATCATCTTCACCTCGTGCGGCACCGAGTCGGATTCCACCGCGATCCTCTCCGCGCTGAAGGCCAACCCCGAGCGCCGCGAGATCATCACCACGGTGCTGGAGCACCCGGCGATTCTTTCCCTGTACAGCCAGCTGGAGAAAGAGGGCTACACCGCCCACTATCTGAAGGTCGACGGCAAGGGCCGCGTCGACATGGACGAATACAAGCGGCTGCTGTCCGACAAGGTCGCGGTGGTGTCGGTGATGTGGGCCAACAACGAAACCGGCAGCTTCTTCCCGGTGCTGGAAATGGCCGAGCTGGCCAACGCCGCCGGCGTGATGTTCCACACCGACGCGGTGCAGGCGGTGGGCAAGGTGCCGATCGATCTCAAGAACAGCAAGATCGACATGCTGTCGCTGTCGGGCCACAAGCTGCATGCGCCCAAGGGCATCGGCGTGCTGTACCTGAAGCGCGGCGTGCGCTTCCGTCCGCTGCTGCGCGGCGGCCATCAGGAACGCGGCCGCCGCGCCGGCACCGAGAACACCGCTTCCATCGTCGGCTTGGGCACGCGCCTGCGAAATGGCGCTGGCGGCGATGGAACACGAGAACACCGAGGTGAAGCGCCTGCGCGACAAGCTCGAAGCCGGCATCCTCGCCAAGGTGCCGCACGCCTTCGCCACCGGCGACACGAGCAACCGCCTGCCCAACACCAGCAACATCGCGTTCGAATACATCGAAGGCGAAGCGATCCTGCTGCTGCTGAACAAGTTCGGCATCGCCGCCAGCTCGGGCTCGGCCTGCACCTCCGGCTCGCTCGAACCCAGCCACGTCATGCGCGCCATGGGCATTCCCTACACCGCCGCCCACGGCACCATCCGCTTCTCGCTGTCGCGCTACACCACCGAAGAAGAGATCGACCGCGTCATCCAGGTGGTGCCGGAAATCGTCGCGCAGTTGCGCAAGCTGTCGCCCTACTGGGGCGAGAACGGCCCCTCGGCGCAGCCGGAAAAAGACTTTGCGCCGGTGTATGCCTGAGTGCTCCGACCGGTCGGCTCCGCTGCAAGAGCGAGTACCGGGTCAGGAGCGGCGGGGCTCGATTACGGCGCCGGTTTGCGTTCCCGTTACGCTTTCCAGATATGCACGCGCCACGATGGCCGCCGGAAGACCGGGCGCCGGATCCATGCCCAACTTCTCCAGCGTCTCGCTGACCCACGGCGGGCTCACGGCATTGACGCGGATTCCCCGTGGGGCTTCCAGCGCGGCTGCGCGCACGAATCCTTCCAGCGCCGCGTTGACCAGGCTGATGGCCGCGCCGCCTACCATCGGCGAGCGCGCCAGGATGCCGCTGGTCACTGTGATGGAACCGCCGTCCCGCAGGTGTCCGAACCCGAGCCGGACCAGGTTGACCTGGCCGAGAAGCTTGTTGGCGATGGAGAACCGGAAGTCCTCATCGCTCAATTGCGCCAGCGGACCGAACCTTGCATCCCCGGCAGCGCTCACGACGGCATCGACGACACCGACCTGCCGGTACATGGCCGCTATGGATTCGGGGTCCGCCATGTCCAGCACGATGGAGGTGCTGCGGCGGCTGACCGGCACCACTTCGTGCCCCGGCTCCAGCGCAGCGACCACCGCGTGACCGATTGTTCCACTGGCACCCACGACAAGTATCCGCATTTCAGACCGCTCCTCTCTGATGGCCCGCACCAAACACGCGGCCGGCGCTCACGGCAGGCGCAGCAACTTGAAGGCATGCGTCCATTGGTTGCGCAACAGGCCGGGAATGCACCACAACATGCACAGCGGCTCGATGGCGCGCGCGGCCTCGACCTTGCCCATGTCCGCCACTTCCCAGCCAAACTGGTCGAGGATTTCCACGACCGTTTGCTTGGCCGCATCGTCGTTGCCGCAAATGAACATCGTCGGTCGGCCACCCGGAAAATTCGGGTTCACCATGAAGGCATTGCCGACGGAATTGAAGGCCTTGACGAAACGTGCATCCGGAACAGCCCGTTGCAGGCGTTCCATTTGCGACTCATCGAGGCTTGTGAAAAAGCGCAGCACACCATTGACGGGCGGCAGGTCCGCGATCGGGTTGGTCGCGTCGATCACGACCTTGCCTGACAGATTCTCCACACCGGCCAGGTGCAGCGCATCGAGCGCCGCTGTGCCCTTTACCGCAAGCACCACCAGTTCGCCAGATCGCGCTGTTTCCGCGATACCGGCGAGGCGAATCCCGGGGTGCTTTCCCGCCCAGTCTGCCAGCTTGTCCGTATCGCGTGTTCCCAGCGTGACTTCGTGCCCGTGCTTCAGGAAACCTGCGCCCAATGCCTGCGCGACCACGCCTGATCCTATGACTCCGACTTTCATTAGCGCCTCCTGGCAGCACGCCTACGGACAATCATGGTGACAATCCCATCGAACTATGTTCCCAGCATAGACTCTGGCGCTCGAATTTTTGCAAATTCATCCCGCTCTCCACGTCGCCATCGGCCCGTTTGTCGCAAACCCTACGAAGCCCGATCCGGCGTGCCATTGCCTACCGGGGTTGAGCGGGGCCCCACACAAATTCACCTTGCAATTCATGCGGATACGTTTTCATTCCGTTTGGCATACGGCTTGCTGATATCCAGGCATCTGCCGAACGAATGGATTCCGAGCCAGCATGAACCGTACCGTCATCATCGACGACACCACCCTGCGCGACGGCGAGCAGACCGCCGGCGTGGCCTTCACGCTGGACGAGAAGCTGGAGATCGCCGGGCGTCTGGCTGCGATGGGCGTGCCGGAACTGGAAGTGGGCATACCCGCGATGGGCGAGGACGAGCGCGAGAGCATCCGCGCGGTGGCGGACCTCGAACTGAAATCGAGACTGGTGGTGTGGAGCCGGATGCGCGAAGCCGACATCGAGGCCTGCCGCAATCTGAAGGTCAGCCTGATCGATGTGTCGATCGCGGTGTCCGACCTGCACATCACGCGCAAGCTGAAGAAGGATCGCGCCTGGGTGCTGCAGGCGATCCGCGACATGGTGCCGCGCGCGCTCGACCTGGGGCTGGAAGTCATCGTCGGCTGCGAGGATGCCTCGCGCGCGGATCAGGATTTTCTGCTACGGGTGGCCGAGGCCGCGCAGAAAGCCGGGGCGCGCCGCCTGCGTTTTGCCGACACGCTGGGGGTGATGGAGCCGTTCGGCGTGCACGCGGCGATCACCACCCTGCGCGGCAGGGTCGATCTGGAAATTGAAATGCACGCCCACGACGATCTGGGTCTGGCGACCGCCAACACCCTGGCCGCCTGCCGCGCGGGCGCCACGCACGTGAACACCACGGTCAACGGCCTGGGCGAGCGCGCCGGCAATGCGCCGCTGGAAGAAGTCGCGCTGGGCCTGTCCAAGCTATACGGCTTCAACACCGGCGTCGACCTCAGCCTGTTCCCGGTGCTGTCGGATACGGTGGCCGCCGCTTCGGGCCGGCCGGTACCGTGGCAGAAGAGTGTGGTCGGCGAGGGCGTCTTCACCCACGAAGCCGGCATCCACGTCGACGGCCTGCTCAAGGATCCGGACACCTATCAGGGCTTCGATCCGCGTGAGGTCGGCCGCACGCACAGGCTGGTGGTCGGCAAGCATTCCGGCTCGCACGGCGTCATTGCCGCCTATGCGCGCATGGGACTGACGCTCAGCCCGGTGGAGGCACGCGAACTGCTGCCCGATATCCGGGTCTTCGCCGAGCGGGCGAAGCGCTCGCCCGCCGACCACGAACTGCTGTTCCTGTACCAGCGCATGATCGGCCGTCATGTGCCGGGCTGCGCTGCATTGAGGGTGGATGAAATGGACGATGCCATGCATTCCGGAGAAACCCTCGCCGATGCACCGGCCATTCCAGGCCTGTTCGCGCTGCTGGGCGAAGACATCGCGTGCGTGTTCCAGCGCGATCCGGCGGCACGTTCGCGGTTCGAGGTCATCACCACCTACCCCGGCGTGCACGCCATTCTCATGCAGCGCATCGCCCACCGCCTGTGGCGTGCCGGCCTGCGCTACCCGGCGCGCCTGCTGTCGTGGTTCGCGCGGCTGGTGACCAACGTCGACATCCATCCCGGTGTGACGATCGGGCGGCGGTTCTTTATCGATCACGGCGCCGGGGTGGTGATCGGCGAGACCGCCGAAATTGGCGACGACGTCACCCTGTATCACGGCGTGACGCTGGGCGGCACCAGCTGGAACAGGGGCAAGCGCCATCCCACGCTGGGTAGCCATGTGGTCATCGGCGCCGGGGCCAAGGTGCTGGGGCCGATCTCGCTGGGCGACCACGTGCGCGTCGGCGCCAACTCGGTGGTGGTGAAGGACGTGCCCGCGCATCGCACGGTGGTGGGCATCCCCGGCCGGGTGGTGCTGCGCCAGGACGAAGGCGAGGCCAACGCGCTCGGCATCAATCTCGACCATCACCTGATCCCCGACCCCGTGGGCAAGGCGATTGCCTGCCTGATGGAGCGCATCGAGGTGCTGGAAAGAACCCTGCGCCAGCAGGGCGAGCCGGTCGACGGCCAGTGCAGCGTGTGCGAGGCGGACGACCTGTGCGGCACGACAGTGGCGCGCACCCTGAGGAAAATGTGAGAGCACCATGGACTTGATGGATTTTGACCAGGCAGCGCTGTATTTCGACGACCCGATCGCCTCAGAGGTGGAGCAGTTGATCGCCGAAGCTGGCGCGTCTTACGGCTCGGATGAGACCGAGAACCTGCTGTTGCGCGCCCATTTCCTGGCACCGGGGCAGCTCGTCGTGCTGGTGGCGCTGTATCGCTATTACTTCTACCAGCACCGACTGGACGACGCCCTGATCGTGGCCGACCGCACTCTGGCGGCAGCGGGCTCGCGACTGAGCTTTCCGGCCGAATGGCAGCAACTGCATCCGCAGCATCTGGGCTACGCGGCGATGCGTTCCATCGGGCTGCTGCGCTTTTACCTGATGGTGCTGAAAGCCGCGGGCTACATCAATCTGCGTCTCGGCCGCGCGGCGCAGGGCGAAGCCATGCTGATGAAGCTGATCGAAATGGACAGCCACGACCGCCTCGGCGGCAAAAGCCTGCTGGAGGTGTATCAGACCGCCCTGCAGGAAGAGGCCGCAGCATGAATCCCAATACCCCCATACCCCAACGAAAGGCTGAATCATGGACGACCTGACCCTGGACGAAACGCTGGAAGAACTCTCGGCAGCCGAGGAGTTTCTCGAGTATTTCGGCATTGCCTACGATGTGCGCACGGTGCAGGTGAACCGCCTGCACATCCTGCAGCGCTTCCACAACTACATGTCGCAGGCGGGCGCACTGCCGGCGGAGGAAGCGCCGCGACGCGCGGTGTATGCGCGCCTGCTGCAGCAGGCCTACGAGGATTTCGTGACCTCCGACGCGCTCACCGAAAAGGTGTTCAAGGTGTTCCACATGCACGAGCCGCAAACCACTTTCGTGCCGCTGACCGAGATCACGCTGAACAAGGCGGACGTGGCGGCACCGGCGACGGGTGGGTGCGGCTGCGGTAGCAGCAGCGGCGGGTCGTGCGGCAGTTCAATGGGATAACAACGCCATGGAACAACGTTTCGACTTCGGCGAAGCGGTGCGGCTGACGCGCAATGTGCGCAACGACGGCACCTTTCCCGGCCTGGAAATCGGCAACCTGCTGATCAGGCGCGGCAGCGTGGGCTACGTCATGAACGTCGGCACCTTTTTGCAGGACCAGGTCATCTACACCGTGAACTTCCTCGACCAGGGCCGCGTGGTGGGCTGCCGCGAAGAAGAGTTGCAGGCGGAGGACGAAACCTGGGTGGAAAGCCTGTTCGAGACGCGGGAAAAAGTGGTGACCCGGCTGACCCTGGCGGTGAACGGCGAAGTGCTCGCCGCCGCCGGTACCGAAGGCGAAGTGTTCAAGGTGCTGCGCGACCTCGCCGACGGCGTGCAGTACCACGTGCGTTTTCCGGGGCATACCCTGCAGGTGCCGGAATCCTGCCTCGAGCCTGTCCTGAGCAACGTCGAAGGAAGCAAGGTCGAGGGGCCGACCCCCCTCCCCCAACCCTCCCCCGCAAGCGGTGAGAGGGGGCGAACGTGGCGCCCAAACCGATTAACGGTGAAGCCGATGTCTGAGCAGGCCGTCGCCTATCTCGAACTCAAGGCCGCGCAGAACCTGTTCGGCAAGCCGCCGACCGCGCTGGAAGCCAACGAGCGCGAGCACGTGCGCAAGATGGCCGCCAAACAATTCGGGCTGGAAGCGCGGGTGCTGGCCGCGCCGGAAGCACGCGACGCGATGGTGCCGCCGGCCAGCCTGGACGCGGCGATGGAGGAAATCCGCAAGCGCTACGGCGACGAAGCCGACTTCCATGCCGACCTGCAGCACAACGGGCTGGACCAAGCCGGGTTCATGGATGCGCTGGAGCGCGAACTCAGGGTCGAGGCCATCCTGGAGAAAGTCGGCACGCGCGCGGCGCGGGTTTCCGATATCGATGTGGAGCTCTACTACCGTTACCATCCCGACCAGTTCCAGCGGCCCGAAACACGGCGTGCCCGCCACATCCTGATCACCCTCAACGACGAGCTGCCGGACAATACCCGCGATCGTCGCGCAAACCCGCATCGAAGCCATTGCCGAACGTCTGGCGCGTGACCCCAAACGCTTCGAGGAGCAGGCGATGAAGCACTCGGAGTGTCCCACCGCCTTGCAGGGCGGAGTGCTGGGCGACGTGCCGGTTGGCCAGCTCTATCCCGAACTGGATGCCGCGCTCTTTGCCATGAGCGAGGGCGAAATCAGCGAAATACTCGAATCGCCGATGGGCCTGCACCTGCTGCGGTGCGACGCCATCACCCCGGCCGCCGTGCTGGGGTTGAAAGACGCGCGCGGCCCCATCCGCACCCTGCTGGAGCAGCGCCGCAAGCGGGTGTGCCAGGGGGCCTGGGTGAAGCAACTGCTGAAAACCAACTAGGCGGCGCGAATGCAGTCAGCGAAATGCCATAAACCGCAGATAAATAGGAGTATCGTATCCGCTTATCTGCGGAGTGACCGGCAAGGAAGAATGCGCGCCGGCAAAACCATACGCCAGGATTCAGCATGATCATCAACCGAAGCACCCAGTACACCCTGCAAGTCATGATGCATCTTGTCGCCCATCCGGCAGGCAGACCGATGCTGGCGCGCGAACTGGCCGAGCAGTTGCAGATTCCTCCGCACTATCTGGCAAAACTGCTGCAGCTGCCCTGCCGCGCCGGCTGGCTGTCGTCAACGCGCGGGCGCAGGGGCGGGTTTACCCTGGCCCCCGGCGCCGAGAACATCACCCTGCTGGAAATCCTCATGCTCACCAAGGGCGAGCGCATCAGCCGCGAATGCCTGCTGGGATTCAAGGAGTGCGACGACACGACCGCCTGCGTGCTGCACAGCCACTGGAAACCCATCAAACAGGAACTGCTGGGACAATTCGGCGGCTACACGCTGGCCCAGCTTGCTTCCTCGCGAGATCGCCTGCCCGACTGGCTGTCGGAGAACACGCCGGCGCGCAGTAAAAAGATGTCACAACAATGACGTCCGCCGGAAGGTGAGGCGTGCGCAGGTTGCCTATGCCACGGACTGTTATTCCCCGCTGGGAGAGAGGAATAGATCAGGATTTCGCTAATCGTCATCGTCGTCATCGCCCATCTGGCGGCGCGGGACGGTGGCCGGATCGGCGATGATGCCACGGTAGATTTCAACGCGGTCGCCCGGCTTGAGTCCGGCGTCGAGTTTGGAGAGCTTGCCGAACACGCCCACCTTATGGGTTGCCAGGTCGATCTCGGGAAACTGGCGCAGGATGCCGGAATGCTCGATGGCGTCCTGCACCGTGCAGTCTTCCGGCACTTCGATGCGCAGCCAGATTTGCTGGGCGGGTTCCGAGTAGGCAACAGCGATCTGCATGACAGCGCTCAGGGATTGGGGGCCAGGGAAAGACTGATGGCCGTGCGTCGTTCGGCCAGACGCCGGTCCAGTATCCGCTTGCCGGCAAGCAGGAAGCCGAGGACCAGAAATCCGCCGGGCGGCAGGATGAACAACAGGTAGCCCCGGTATCCGGGGATGACCGTGGTTTCCAGGAAGGCGAAGGACGAACCCAGCAACAGATGGGCGTTGGCGAACAGGGTGCCGCCTCCGATCACTTCCCGGATGCCGCCGATCAGGGTCAGGGCGAAGGTGAAGCCCAGACCCATCATCAGCCCATCCATGGCCGCGGGCAGGACACCGACCTTCTGGGCGTAGGCCTCGGCGCGGCCCAGCACCGCGCAGTTGGCGACGATCAGGGCGATATACAGGCCGAGGACCTTGTACAGGTCATGCGCCCAGGCGTTGAGGCTGACGTCCACCAGGGTCACCAGGGTGGCGATGAGCACGATGTAGACCGGGATGCGCACGTCCGGGGTGACCACGTTGCGCACCATCGAGACCAGGGCGTTGGCCGCCACCAGCACCGCGGTGGTGGCCAGGCCCATGCCGAGTCCGTTGGTGGCGCTGCCGGTGACCGCCATGGTCGGGCACATGCCGAGGATCTGGGCGAACACGATGTTGTTGTCCCACAGGCCGTCCCGGGTGATGCGGGCGTATTCGTTGCTCATCTCATTCCCCTTTATGCATCTTGGCGGCGGCGTGGTCGGACAGGGAGGCGGCCGCGGCGGCAGGCGCCGCGCCCGTACCCCCCAGCAGACGGGATTTCTCCCGGGCGAAGAATTCCAGCCCGCCCTTCACCGACTTCACCACGGCGCGCGGCGTGATGGTGGCGCCGGCGAACTGGTCGAAGACGCCGCCGTCCTTCTTCACGGCGAATTTTCCGGCCGGCGGATCGCTCAGCGATTTGCCCTCGAATTCGTAGATCCAGTTGCTCTTGGCCGGTTCGATCTTGTCGCCCAGGCCCGGGGTTTCGGTGTGCTTGATGACCCGCACGCCGAGCAGGGTCCCGTCGCGGTCCACGCCCATCATGCTCACCACCGGGCCGGCGTAGCCGCGCGCCTGGACCTTGAACACCACCGCCACCACCGGCCGTCGCGGCGGGCGCGATAGACGGTGACATCGCCGTCCGGGCCGGGCAGCGTCACCGTGTCCTTGAGCAGATCGTTGTCGTACTTGCCCGGCAGCACCTGGGTCAGGGACTGTTTCATGTCCAGCTCCTGGGCCGCCTTGATATCCGCCAGGGTGGCGCGGTCGGCCAGGGCCAGGGCGCCGCTGGTCAACAGGCCGATGCCGCCGAGAACGACGCCGGGATAGGCCAGCATGCCGCGCAGCTGTTCCAGGTTCATCGCGCGTTCTCCCTGGATTCGATCTGCATCGACCGCCCCTTGCGGTCGCGGCCGTAGATGCGCGGCTTGACGTAGCGGTCGATGATCGGCGTCAGTGCGTTCATGATCATCACCGCGAACGCCACGCCCTCCGGGTAGCCGCCCCAGGTGCGGATGATCCAGGTCAGCAGGCCGCACAGCAGGCCGAAGACGAACAGGCCGGCATGGGTGTTGGGCGAGGTCACCGGGTCGGTGACGATGAAGAAGGCGGCCAGCATCACCCCGCCCGAGAGCAGATGCGGCAGCACACCCAGGTAATGCGCCGGATTGATGGCGTGGGCAAGCAGGGCGGGCGCCGCCACGCCCAGCAACATGGCCACCGGCGCATGCCAGGTGATGACCTTGCGCGCAATCAGAACCACGCCGCCGAGCAACAACAGCAGGCCTGCGGTTTCGCCCAGGCTGCCGGCCCGGTTGCCCCAGGCGGCGTCCATCAGGCTGCCATGCACGGTGGCGAAGTGGGCGGGCAGGCTGGTCGCGAGATCGACGCCGCGGGTGAACTCGGTCTTGACGTGACCCAGCAGGGAAGCGCTGGTCATGGCATCCCACTGGGCGCCGCCGAAGGTGATGGCCAGTCCCTGCAGGAAGTCGGGCGCCTGGCCGGCGGTGATCGGCATGGGCGCCGCCCACATCGTCATCTCCACCGGGAAGGAGATCAGCAGCATGACCCGCGCCGCCATCGCCGGGTTGAACACGTTCTGGCCGAGACCGCCGAACACCTGCTTGGCGATGATGATGGCGAAGGCCGAGCCGATGGCGGCGACCCACCAGGGCGCGAACGGCGGCAGGGAAACGGCCAGCAGCCAGGCGGTGAGGGCGGCCGAGCCGTCCAGCAGCACCGGTCTGGCGGCACGGCCTTGCAGCCACAGGGTCGCCGCCTCGGCCAGCAGGGCCGTGCCCATCGCCACCGTCCACAGGAACACGGCGGGCCAGCCATACAGCCAGAACCCGTACAGCGTGGCAGGCGCCAGCGCCAGCATCACCGTGGCCATGATCTGGCCGACCGTCATGGGCGCATGGGCGTGAGGGGCGTGGACAAGCGCGGTCATGCCGGTTCCTTTTCCCTGGCGGCGGCGGCCTTCTTGGCGGCGCGCTGGCGCGCGGCTTCCTCGCGTTCGCGGACGATGCGTTGCATGCGCTCGTTGCGGGTGTCGGCCAGTTTCCGGGTGGCGTCCGTGCGCAGCCTGGCCTTGTCCTGCGACGCCAGTTCGCCCTTGGCGTAGTTGAAGAAATGCACCAGGGGGATGTGCGCCGGGCAGACGTAGGAACAGGAGCCGCAGCCGATGCAGTCCTTCAGGCCCAGTCCGACAGCGGCGGACAGGTCGGCCGCGCGGATGCGGGCGGCCATTTCCAGGGGCAGCAGGCCCACCGGGCAGGCGCGCACGCAGGTGGAGCAGCGGATGCACGGGGCAGGACTCGGCAGGCCGATCTCCCTGCCGGTCAGGGCCAGCAGGCCGCTGGCGCCCTTGACCATGGGCACGTTCAGATGCGGCAACTGGGTGCCCATCATGGGGCCGCCCAGCACGATCCGCCGCGGGTCCGAAGCCAGGCCGCCGCTGGCCTTGATCAGGTCGGAAGCCAGGGCGCCGATGGGGACTTCCAGATTGCCGGGTGCCACCACCGCCGCGCCGCTGACCGTGACCACGCGCGAAACCAGCGGCCGGCCGAAGCGGATGGCCTCGCGCACCGCCCAGGCGGTGGCGACGTTGTGCACCAGCACGCCGATCTCGGCGCTGCGCCCCTCCGCCGGGACTTCCTTGCCGGTCAGCACCTGGATCATCTGCTTGTCCCAGCCCATGGGATACATGGCGGGGACGACCCGGATCTGCACCCCGGTGCCCGCGGCCGCCTGCCGCATGGCGGCGATGGCTTCCGGCTTGTTGTCCTCGATGCCCACCAGCATGCTCGCTTGGCGCCGGCGGCATGGGCGATCAGGCGGATGCCCTCGACGATGCCGGCGGCGCGCTCGCGCATCAGCCGGTCGTCGCAGGTGAGATAGGGCTCGCATTCGCCGCCGTTGATGATCAGGGTGGAGATGCCGCTCTTGCGCGAGAGGTTGAGCTTCACCGCCGACGGGAAGGTGGCGCCGCCCAGGCCGACGATGCCGGCCGCGCCGACCCGCGTGGCGATTTCCTCGGGCGACAGGCTGAACGGGTCGTCCGGCACATCGGGCTCGATCCAGCGCTCGTCGCCGTCCGGCTCGACCGTGATGGTGGCGGTGGGCAGGCCCGAAGGATGCGGCGAGGGGAAGTCGCCGATCGCCGCCACGCGCCCGGAGCTGGGCGCGTGCACCGGCGCGGAGATGTTGCCGCCGCTGGCGCCGATGAGCTGGCCCTTCAGCACCCGGTCGCCGACCACCACCGAGAGCCGGGCCGGTGCGCCCACGTGCTGCTGCAAGGGCACGAACAGGCGTTCCGGCATGGGCAGGACGCGGATGGGCGGTTCGGCGGAGAGGTCCTTGCGGCCGTCCGGGTGTACGCCGCCGCGCGCGCGGAAAGAGGAAAACAGGCCGGAGAAGGGGTTCACGCCGCTGCCCTTTCCAGGATCGGCTTGCCCCAGGACCACGATTGCAGCGTCACCGGCACGGGTATCAGGCGGGTCGCCTCGGTGGGGCAGACGTCCACGCACTTGCCGCAGGCGGTGCAGGCCTCGCGGAACACCGCGTGTATCTGCTTGGCCGCACCCATGATGGCGTCGGTGGGACAGGCCTTGTAGCACTTGGTGCAGCCGATGCAGAGATCCTCCTGGACTTCCGCCACTTGCGGCACGCTGGCCTTGACCTCGGACAGGTTGACTTCCACGCCCAGCTTGGCCGCCAGCAGCGCCACCACTTCGCGGCCGCCGGGCGGGCACAGGGTCACCGGCGCCTCGCCGGCGGCAAGCGCCTGGGCCGCGCCGGCGCAGCCGGGAAAGCCGCACTGGCCGCATTGCGAGCCGGGCAGGATGGCCTGGATTTCCTCGACCAGCGGATTGCCTTCCACCTCAAGACGGCGCGCGGCGTAGCCCAGGAACACGCCCAGCGAGCCGCCGAGGAGCGTGAGACTGAAGATGGCGATGAACATGGCTTTCCCCCTCAAACCAGACCGGCGAAGCCCATGAAGGCCAGGGCCAGCAGGCTGGCGGTGATGAATCCGATGGGCGCGCCGGCGAACACACCCGGCACCTGGGCGATGGCCAGCCGCTCGCGCAGGCCGGCGAACAGGGCCAGCACCATGGAGAAGCCGACCGCCGAGCCGAAGCCGTACAACAGGCTCTCGACGAAAGGCAGGTTCTCCTGGGTGGTGAGCAGCGGAATGCCCAGCACCGCGCAGTTGGTGGTGATGAGCGGCAGGTAGATGCCCAGCACCTGGTAGAGGGCGGGGTTGGTCTTGCGCACCACCATCTCGGTGAACTGCACCACGGCGGCGATCACCAGGATGTAGACCAGGATGCGCAGATACAGCATGCCCAGCGGCGCCAGCAGCCAGTGTTCCAGCGCCCAGGTGGAGGCCGAGGCCATGGTCATCACGAAGGTGGTGGCCAGACCCATGCTGACGGCCGTGTCCACTTTCTTGGAGATCCCCATGAACGGGCACAAGCCGAGGAATTTCACCAACACCACGTTGTTGACCAGGGACGTGCTCAGCAGCAGTAACAGGTATTCGCTCATTCGGTTCGCTCTCCTGCCCTGACTATCGCAAGCGCCGTGCCAAATCGATACGCACAGCCTGTGCACGAAAAATCAAGGCACTGGCGCGGTCCGGCACCAATTGGGTGCGCAAGAACTCTTGTCGCGGACAAGCCTTGCCCAAGCGCCGTGTAGCAAAGACGACAAAGCACGCCACTCGCGGAGCGGCAGCCTGCATGATTTTGAACAGGCACGCTTATTGCGTTAACTACTTTGTCACCACGAGATATTCATGTCCCCTATGAGCGAACCCGCTATCCCCGACGATGCCAATCCGCCCCCGGACGGGAGCGTCGACCCGGCCGCCTCCGTCCCGCCCCAGGTCTTTCGCCTGGTGGTGGAGCAGGCAGCCCTGGCCATCTCCATTACCGACGCGCACGCCCACATCCTCTATGCCAATCCGACCTTCGAGCGCGTGACCGGCTACTCGCAGGCGGAGGTGATCGGGCACAACGAGTCCATCCTGTCGTATCGGGTCACGCCCAAGATCGTGTATGAGACCCTGTGGGCACAACTGAAGCGCCAGCGCCCGTGGAATGGTCTGCTGGTCAACCGGCGCCGCGACGGCAGCCGCTATCTGGCCGACCTGACCATCACCCCGGTGGTGGATGAGGCGGGCCAGACCACCCACTATCTGGGCATGCACCGCGACGTCACCGAGGTGCATCGCCTGGAACGCCAGGTACAGAATCACAAGGCGCTGATCGAGTCGGTGGTGGATGCGGCCCAGGTCGCCATCGTGCTGCTCGACGAAGACGAACGCGTGCTGCTGGACAACCAGGAATACAAGAAGCTGATCGGGGATCTGGGACAGGAGCCGGCCGTCACCCTGATGGCTGGCCTGCGTGCGCAAATCGGGCCCGGCTTCGACAGTATGCGTGCCGGCAGGCACGGCCTGTCCAACCGCGAAGTGCTGATCGAGCAGCCCGGCCGCGCGCCGCGCTGGTTCTCGTGTTCCATCTCCTGGTTCGAGGAGCAGGACGTGAGCGCCGACGCCTTTTACGAACCGGCCAAGCGTCACTACCTGCTGCTGACCATCCAGGACATCAGCGAACTCAAGCGACAGCAGGAAGCCATACGCATGAACGGCCTGCGCGCCCTGCTGGCGGAACAGGAACGCATCCAGGGCCTGCGCGAAACCCTGGCCGGCGCCGTGTATCAACTGGAAGGCCCGCTCAACATGCTGGCGGCGGCGGTCAAGATGCTGGACCGGCGCAAGGAAGCGGGCAGCGACGAACCCCTCGCCACGGCGCTGGACGATGCCGTGCGCAACGGCCGCGAAACCCTGGAAACCCTGCGTGCCAGCATCCCCGATGACGCCGGAGAGCGGGTGCAGCCGGTCGATCTCAACACCGTATTGCGCGACATCCTCAAGCTGTCCACACCGCGCCTGCTGGCGGCCGGCATCGTGGTGGACTGGCAGCCCGCTGCCCTGCTGCCGGCGATTCCGGGGCGCGTCACGCAGTTGTGCACCCTGTTCAAGCAACTCATCGACAACGCCGTGGAAGCGCTCAACGAATCGCGCGGCGGGCCGCGGGAATTGCGCGTGCGCACGCTGGGTTGCACCGACCACATGCAGGTCATCATCGAGGACAGCGGCCCGGGCGTGCCCGAGGAATGGCGCTTCAAGGTGTTCCAGCCCTTCTTCACCACCAAGGGCGCCGATCAGCAGCACCTGGGCATGGGTCTCGCGATCGCGCAGGAAATCGTGGCGCGGCATGGCGGCACGCTCGACATCGACGCGTCCTATATCGACGGCTGCCGCATGCGCGTGCAACTGCCCTGTTTTCCGGGTGAGCGGCCATGACGACACCGGATCCCGAAAGCTGGGACGAACTCCAGCACGAACTGCTCAAGACCGAACTCGATACGCTGTACCACGTCAGCCAGGTGCTGTCGCGCTCGCTCGACCTGAAGGAAACCCTGAGCGCCGTGCTGCGTGCGCTGCACGATGGCGTCGGCCTGGAGCGCGGCATGGTCAGCCTGATCGAGCCCGACACCGGCGCCCTGCTGGTGACCGTGGCGCATGGTCTGGACGAAACCTACATCGGCGAAATCCGCTACCGTCCCGGCGAGGGCGTGGTGGGCATGATCCTGGAGGAAGGCGAGCCGATCGTGGTCGAGCGCATCGCCGACGAACCGCGCTTCCTCGGCCGTCTCGGCATCTACGATCCGCAGGGCGCGTTTGTCGGCGTGCCCATCCGCATCGCCAGCAAGGTGACCGGCGTGCTGGCGGCGCAACCGGCCCCCGGCGCGGAAATCCTGCTGCAGGAATACACCCACTTTCTGGAAATGGTGGCCAACCTCATCGGCCAGAGCGTCCGGCTCAATCGCGACATCGAATCCGAACGCCGCTCGCTGACCGAGGAACGCGACAGCCTGCGCCGCACCGTGCGCGGGCAGTACGGATTCGACAACATCATCGGCCACACCCAGGTCATGCGCCGGGTGTTCGAACAGGCCCGGCTGGTTGCGAAATGGACCACCACCGTGCTGATTCGCGGCGAAACCGGCACCGGCAAGGAACTGATCGCCAACGCCATCCACTACAACTCGCCGCGTGCGCGCAGCCCCATCATCAAGCTCAACTGTGCCGCGCTGCCCGAAAACCTGCTGGAGTCCGAACTGTTCGGCCACGAGAAAGGCGCGTTCACCGGCGCGGTCGCGCAGCGCAAGGGCCGCTTCGAACAGGCCGACGGCGGCACCCTGTTCCTCGACGAGGTGGGCGAAGTCTCCTCCGCCTTCCAGTCCAAACTGCTGCGCGTGCTGCAGGAAGGCGAACTGGAGCGCGTCGGCGGCGCCCGCACCATCAAGGTCGACGTGCGCGTCATCGCCGCCACCCATCGCGACCTCGAAGCCGAGGTCGAGGCCGGGCGCTTCCGCGAAGACCTGTACTACCGCCTCAACGTCATGCCCATCTACCTCCCTGCGCTGCGCGAGCGCATGGAAGACATCCCCGACATCGCCCGCTTCCTGGTGGACAAGATCGGCCGCCAGCAGGGCCGCGAGCTCGGGCTCACCGAGGCCGCCCTGAGGGTGCTGATGCACCACGACTGGCCGGGCAACGTGCGCGAACTGGAAAACTGCCTGGAACGTGCCGCCGTGCTGACCGAGGGCAACGTCATCGACCGTGACGCCATCCTGCTCACCGGTATCGACGAGAAGGTCTCGATGGGACGCGGCGCCATCCAGGCCGTCGATCTGGACGACCCCAACCTGGACGAGCGGGAACGCGTCATCGCCGCACTGGAACAGGCCGGCTGGGTGCAGGCCAAGGCCGCGCGCCTGCTGGACATGACGCCGCGACAGATCGCCTATCGCATCCAGATCCTGAAGATCAAGGTGCGTCAGATATGACCCTGTTCACCCCGTGCAAGGGCAAAACCGCCTGTCGCGACGACGGCGAGAAATGTCTGGTGTGCGGACGCAGCCTTGAGGAAATCATCCAGACCCGCCAACTGATCGACGCCCTGGCCGACCTTGCCTGCGCACGGGACTACGACAACGTCGAAGAATTCGCCGCCTACATCGCGCGCAAGCTGGGGAAGAAGCTCACTCACCTGCGGGAGGGCGGCGGACACTTATGACTTCTCAATATCCTTGAACAAGGAGACAATGCCCGCCATGACACCGGGTAGGCATTCCATGTTTCTGACACTGACGGGCATCTATGAGCCATCCGCGATCCAGCAGCTTCCGGACGGGCAATTCCTTGTCGCAGAGGATGAAGCGGATCATCCATTCAGCCTGGTCACGATCGATCCCGACGGGGGTGTCAGCAGCACTCCGCTGAGACCGGGATTTTTCGAAGCTTTCGATAGCTTCTGGAAGCTGGATGATCTTGAAGGGATCGTTCTCGATCGGTCGGGGAATATCTATGCCATCACGTCACATTCACGCGATGACGATGGCCACGAGAAGACATCCCGCGACAAACTGGTCAGGTTCAGAATCGAGGATGACCGCGTCGTCGCGCCCCGGGTGGTCAAAGGCTTGAAGCCTGCCTTGCTGGCGGCTCACCCGGTGCTGGCGACGGCGGCGGCGATACGCGACGTCAAGGCCGACGGCGGGTTCAATATCGAAGCGCTGGAGATAAGCACCGACCAGCAGCGTCTGTTGATCGGCTTTCGCAGTCCCCTACTCGACAATCGAGCCATTATCGCCAGCGTGGAGAACCCCGCTGCCATGTTCGATGGCGACGAGCCACCCCGCATCTCCACCACGCTGATTACGCTGGACCTCGGTGGCAGCGGGATCCGTGGGATGTCCTACCTTCCCTCCCTCGACGGATACCTCATTAGCAGTGGTCCCGTGGGGCGCGAACGGACCCAGTTCCAGGTCTGGTTCTGGAACGGTCATCCAGATGAGCCTGCGCATCGTGTCACCGTGACCGGCATGCAAGGATTCGAACACGCCGAAGGGATCAGCCCCGCCGTCATCGATGGCCGCCAGAGGATCATCATCGTGAGTGATGACGGCAGCAGGGCAGACGGGCGCTTTGCCCGTTTCTTGCTGCTTGATCCCGGGCAACTGCAGATAGCCCCCTGAGAGGGCAACAGTAGGCTGTTGTCGTTCCGCAATCGCCCCGGCTTTAACGGTCCTGAATGACTGCTGTACAGGCGTTGAAGGGCTGCTTCGGTTAGGGAAACTCAGCGTTCCTGGAAATAGCCTCTAGCCGTTACCTTAAACGGTTGATGACTCGCCGATCGGGGCCGCAATTGGAAGACCCGCAAACTGCAAGGCTCTGCGGGTCTTTTTCCGTTTCGGGGTGTCACTGCGCGGATGACCAAAAAAGGCTGAGACCGCGTGGTTATCGGTGATCCAGGGTGGCTCTACTGGGGTTACCCTCCCAGAGTGGACCGCGACATGCCAAGGCGGGTAGCACCGTGATGGCGGCGGCAAGCACCCGCCAAACAAAATGGATTTTATTGTGTCTGCAATCGCTCAGAAATGAAGTCGCGGGCCGCCCCTTACGAAACAGCCCGCGATTTCACTGACGACAGGCGCGAATGCGCGCTTCTCATCGGGCTGTGCAGGACTATTGCGGCGCGCCCTGCATGTGATGAATCGGCTTGCCGTCCACGGCGATGGCTTCCGTATTCTCGAGCTTTTTGATGTCCTCAGGCGTCAGGCTCGGCCGGTCGACCTTGATCGTCAGCTTGTTCAGCTTGGCGGTCAGCGGGAACGGCGGCAGGTAGTCCGCGTCGTTCACGCCGGTCAGCGTGTCCGATCCGATGTCGAAACTCTCGTCCCATTGCAGGATCATCGGCAGCGTCTGCGGCATGGTGATGGTCTGGACCGCCTTGCCGTCCACCTTGAGGGTGCCGGTGCCGGAACGGCCGAGGCCGCTCATGTTATTGAACGCAAGTGTCCCCAGGCCCAGACCGTCATACTTGAAGTCGAACTCGACGCTGTGCTTGCCGGGCGTGAGCGCGTCGGGTCCTTCCCACTTGATGCGTTTCAGGTCGATGAGGTTCCACAGGAACACCGGCTTGCCCTTGAGCAGGTAGAAGCCGTAGCCGGCGAAGCGGCCGCCGGAGGTGAGGATCATGCCCTCGGCGCCGCCTTCAGGCACGGTGATGTCGGCGGTGATGGTGTAGGAACTGTCGAGCAGGAACGGCGAATCGCCCTGCGGCAGCCCGACCATCGGCCTGGTATAGACGAACTCGGTGCGGCCGGCGGTGATGTTCGGGCGCGGCGCGACGATGCGCGCGGCCACCGAGGCGTCGAGCGGGAAGACCTGATATTTCTTGGCTTCCGCGATGAACATCTCCTTCATCTGCTTCACCTTGTCAGGATACTTGGCCGCGATGTTCTGGGACTGGCTGAAGTCCTTGTTGAGGTCGTAGAGCTCGAGCACCTGGTTGTTGAGCGGGTCGGGGTTGGCGGCGCCGAAGGCCTCCCACGGCGCGCGGTTCACCTGGGTACTGAGCAGCCAGCCGTCGTTGTACAGCGCCCACTGCCCCATCATCTCGAAGTACTGGGTCTTGTGCCGCGACGGAACCTTGGCATTCGCCGCGTCGAAGGTGTAGGCGAAGCTGGTGCCCTCGATTGGCGCCTGCTTGATGCCGTCCACCGTTTCCGGCGCGGGTATGCCGCTGGCCTCGAGGATGGTGGGCACCACGTCGATGACGTGCATGAACTGTGTGCGCAGGCCGCCCTTGTCCTTGATGCGAGCCGGCCACGAGACCGCCATGTTCTGTCCGATGCCACCGAGCCTGGACGCGTTCTGCTTGAACCAGGTGAAGGGCGTGTCGAATGCCCAGGACCAGCCGGCCGACATGTGGTTGTACGTCTGCTCGGTGCCCCAGACGTCATACCACTTCATCTGGACGTCCACCGGCACCGCAACGCCATTGAAGAACGCGACTTCGTTGGGTGTGCCGAGCGGACCGCCCTCGGCACTGGTGCCGTTGTCGCCGTTGATGTAGATGACGAGCGTGTTGTCGAGCTTGCCCATGTCATCGATCGCCTGGATCACGCGCCCGATCTCGTGGTCGTTGTAGGCGGCATAGGCGGCGAAGACTTCCACCTGCTTGATGAAGAGCTTCTTCTCTTCGGGTGTCAGATCATCCCAGTTCTTGAGGACATCCTTCGGCCAGGGCTCCAGCTGGGTGTCCTGCGGGATCACGCCGAGCTTCTTCTGGTTCTCGAAGATCTGCTCGCGCAGTTTGTTCCAGCCCTGGTCGAAGAGGTGCATGGCACTGATCTTATCCACCCATTCCTTGGTCGGATGATGCGGCGCGTGCGTGGCGCCGGGCGCGTATTTGATGAAGAACGGCTTGTCGGGGATCGTCTGGTTGACGCGATTCAGGTAATCGATGGCGTCGTCGGCCATGCCGGTAACCAGGTTCCAATTCGGCTTGCCCTCGAAGGGATAGATCTGGGTGGTGTTGCGGAACAGGTTCGGCTGCCACTGGTTCGCGTCGCCGCCGACGAAGCCGTAGAAATACTCGAAGCCCATGCCGGTCGGCCATTGGTCGAACGGCCCGACCTGGCTGGCGGCAAACGCCGGGGTGTTGTGATCCTTGCCGAACCATGCGGTGGCGTAGCCGTTGTCCTTCAGGATGCGACCGATCGTCGCCTTGTCCTCGGCGATAATGCTGTTGTAGCCAGGGAACCCCGTGGACTGCTCGGAGATCACGCCGAAGCCGGCCGAGTGATGGTTCCGGCCGGTGATGAGCGCGGCCCGCGTCGGCGAGCACAGCGCGGTGGAGTGAATGTTGTTGTAGCGCAGACCGCTATTCGCGATGCGGTCCATCGTGGGCGTCGGGATGACGCCGCCGAAGGTGCTCGGCACGCCAAACCCGGCGTCATCCGTGATGATGAGCAGCACGTTGGGCGCCTTCTTGGGCGGCACGATGCGCGGCGCCCACCACGGTTTCGATTTGAGGGCATCATTGTTGATCTCCCCGCCGAATTTCGGGTCGGGCGCCGGCAGCTGTTTGCCGTCGATCGTGGTGGTGGCACTGGGCGAACCCAGCGTGCCGGTGACCTCCTGGGCTAGCGCAGCGCCGCCACCGATCACCAGGCCGGCCATGCAGACAAGCATCCGGGTCAAGCTTTGAGTCTTACGCATGTTTTGCTCCTCCTCAAGTTTTCGCGTCATTAATTTACTCTTTTACCCACTTGACCGACGTGCTCTTCAACTCAGCGCCACACAGAAAGCCGTCTTTTGCGAGACACGGGAACGGTTTCATCGGGGCGCGGTTTCCAGAAATATCGCCCATGAATTCCCATCCTCGCGACGTGCCGTCGGCTTGCAGCCTGGGGACCCAATTGCGTGCTTCGCCGGGCTGCAAATCGAAGCAGGTATTGTGCCCGATAGCGGCGCCGCCGGGAGATTCACCGTTCAAGGGTATTTGATTATGCTCCCGTTGCAAAACAGCTTCGGGTTCGATTCGGGCGGAATCGTTGCGTCATACTGGCTGCAGTTGAAGTTCATGACCGCATCGCCGCCCAGTGCGACGGCCTGGTTCCGAAAATCGGCCGCTGCTTCAGCGACCGAATGGTAGCTCGGCACGCATACCGCGCTCGTCCACGACTCCACCCATAGTCGCTTCACGAGGACATAACTGCGGAGACCCGGAGGCGCGGATTCATAAACCGCAATTTTGTCGGCATCCGGCGCAATCCCGGTGTGCGTGGCAAAGCCAGTGCATCCAGCAGCAGATACACTCATCGCGGATATAGCCAAGATCATGCTGAATGGACGGCTCATCTCGTAGGATCCTTTCCTCGCCAAGTTGATGTGGTTATTCGGCTCAACGCTGTCACTCCTTCGGCGTCTCGCGAACGTCACGCTTGAATGTTGCTGCCCGAGTCAAAAACGCCGTCAGGACCCCCCGATGTGCCGCTTCAAGGTCATGAACAAACGCGTGGCTCACGGCTGCGCCGTCACGTACACCAGGTTGTTGCCCTGGAACACCGCGCGATAGAAGTTGCCTCCGCAGTAAAAGTAGTTGACGTTGCCGACCGGCGTCGAGGTGCATCCGGCGGGGAGGGTCGCGACCACCGTACCCAAAGGTAGCGGTTTGCCAGGCGCTGCTTCAGCGTGCTCAGTCTTGGCCGCCGATGCGGCCGCTGCGCTCGACGCGGCTGCCGCCGATGCCGCCGCGGCCGATGCCGATGCCGCCGATGCCGAAGCTGCTGCACTGTTCGCTGCCGCCGCCTGCTTCTGGGCCGAGGCCGCTTCGGCTGTGGCCGTGGTCGCAACGACGGCACTTCCTACGATCACGGTGCGGCGTGCGGCACGGCGCCAAACGCCAAAAATCGCATGCGCTTCGGGCACCAGCTGGACGTACGCGGTCGACAACTGCGTGGGCGAACGGGACGGCACATCGACGAGGAACATCAGAACCAGGGCAATGCCCAGGATTGCAGACTTCAGGATGGGTTTCATGTGTGGTCTCCGGTTGGGCTTACTGTGCGGATGCGCTGCTGGCATCGAGGCGCAGGAAATCGGTCTTTGTCGCGTCCTTCGGCGGCACGAAGCTGAACATGGAATCGGTCAGCTTCGGCGCAACGTTCCAGTTGCTCATCACCACTGTCGTGCTGGGCTGCCCGAAGTGCAGCCTGTCGGTGACGACATACTTGAGCGGCAGCGGATCGCCGGTCTCCGGGACCAGATCTGGAAGTCGACATCAGGGCGGCTGAAGACGAGGTGATCGCACTTGACCCCGCCGATGACCGCCTTGCCGATGATGATGGCCGAATACACATGTTCCATCATCAGGGGAAAGGCGTTTCGGTAGAGCAGGTCGCTGGCGGGAGCAACCAGGTCGAGGGATTCGCGCGCGAAATCCAGCATTCCCTCGATGCTGCCCGGCGCCGGCACGCTGGCGTAGTAGTTGTGCGATGCGTTGTACAGGGTCAGCGTCTTGCCGTCGTAGGAAAAGCTCTGGTCGACGATGTCGCCGTGCCGCTTGGCGAGCAGCTTGTTGGGCCGCTGCACCGTCAGGCCGTTCGAGTAGTCGAACTGGATCTTCTGCCCGGACACGAGCACCTCCTCGACGGTGTTCTGGGTGTGCACGCTGAACTGCTGCAGGGACGCCAGGTAGTCCATCGTGCGTTGCAGGATCTGCACGGCGGCGGGGTCGACTGTCTGCGCCCGCGCCTGCGAGGGAACGATTGCCGACAGCATGAGCGTCGCGAGAGCGAAGCCTGCTGCAGCCATCCTGTTATTGAATATCGCCATTCTGCTCTCCTGTTGGAAAAATCAATTCACTGCAAATACACGCCAATTACCGCCAGCCAACCCCGCGCGCGCCGACCCCCACGCCATGAAAACCGGGGCCCACCCCCCCGCCGACGCCGATCCAGTCGATGAACAAGGCGGTTGCACCCCCGGCCCTGGGCATCTTGCCTTCGATCAGCTTGTAACGATAGACCATATCCTTTCCATCGATGACCGGGTGGCTGATTTCGACCACGGTGAGCGTGTTGTCCGGGTGCCCCGGCTGATAGACGGACAAGGTGGCGTTGGGCGGATCGTTGCTGAAATTGTCCGGGCCTTCCGATGCCTTCCATTCGTCGAGATAGGCGGGCATCGTGAGATGCCCGGCGACCCGTACCGGCCGATCCGAGAAATAGAGCGTCTGCTGGCCGACATTGACGAGCCGCAAGGTCTTGTCGTCCGCCCTCAGTTGGTCGGCAGTTTGGACGAACATCAGTTGCACCTTTTGCTGTGACGGCGTCGCTTCGGGCGTCTTGGGGGCGCTCTGCGCGAGTCCGGCATACGGCAACGCGATCAGGGTGGCAAGTGCAAACAGGTGTCTCGCACGAATGGGTACATGGGTCATGTTGATCTCCTTATTCAAGAATCGGGGTCGCGATCGAAATACCTGACTTATGGCTGCGTTGCGACGTATACCAAGTTGTTGCCCTGAAACGCGGCCCGTTAATGGATTCCAGGACCGCAGTTGAAGACTCGACGCCGCCGATCCTTGGTTACGGGTAATGCCCCGCCACGGGTTGCCGGCCGTGGGCAAAGCGAAACAATCAAAGGCGTGCGCGGTCCGTTCTTCTATGTCTTCATCTCTTTGCCTTTTATTGCTGCCCGTGTCAAAAGTGCCGTCAGGATCACATGCAGGACGACCGCCGGCCACAGCAGTATGCCGGTCAAACCGTCCGCGAAGCCGAGGTAGGCGAGATACAGCGCGACAGCCACGCTGTAGGTCAACATGCCGACCCGCGGCGGGCCCGGCCAGCAGGCGACCCCAAGGCCGATCAGGGCGATGCCGGCCACGCGCGCGACGGGTATGGCGATGCCGGTCAGTTCCTCACCCAGCAACCATCGCCCAACGAGCGATGGAACGATCAGTAACGCCAGGCCCGTCCCGGCTTCACCGACAGCGGCGAAGATCAGCACCCCTTTCATGGCAAGGCCTCGACTCTTCCTTGTCCTTCGCGCACCCGACTCGGTTCGGGTGACTGCAAGCCGTCAACGGTTCTGCGCATGGTCGGCATTTCCTATTGCCGACGGGGCGGCCCTGGGCGATCAGCCCCGCCCCCCTCCGGCTCCGGCTTGAAGGGTTCAAGCTTGAAGGTCAGCTTGTCGATCGTGCCGGTGAACTTGAACGGAACATCGTAGCGATACTCGAGCAGCGCGACGCCGGTGCGCGTGTCCTGGCCGATGTCGAAGGTTTCGTCCTCCGGGAACGTGATCGGGGTGGTGTGTTCCATGGAATTCCTGGCCACTTCCTTGCCGTCCACGTAGAGTACGCCCGTCCCACCCTTGCCCAGGCCCGGACCATCGGACTTGAACTCGAACACGATGGTGTGCTTGCCGGCGTCCAGTTCGGGCCCTTCCCAGGTCGTGCGCTTGAGGTCGAGCAGGTTGTAGAGGAACACCGGCTTGCCCCGGCCGACTCCGAATTCGCCCTTGCTGAGGAACAGGCCGTAGCCGCCGAAGCGCCCGCCCTCGGTGACGATCATGCCTTCCGCGCCGCCTTCGGGAATCTCGACGTCGGCCCAGATGGTCCAGGACTTGTTCAGGATGTCTCGGCGCGGCGCTGTTGGGCACGCCGGTCAGTTCGCCCGAATACGTGAAGACCGTTCGTCCCGCCGTGAGGCTCGGGCGTCGGCGTGTTCCAGCGCGCGAGGGTCGAGTTGTCGAGCGGCAGCACGTCGTACTTCTTCGCCTCGGCGTAGAAGAGGTCCTGCATCTGCTTGAGCTTCTCCGGCATCCTGGCGGCCAGGTCGTTGAACTGGGTGGGGTCCTCGTGGACGTTGTAGAGCTCCCAGTTGTAGCCGGTGATCACGTCCGGAGGCGTCTTGGTGCTCAGCTCCCACGGAGTCGT
>CAVSCL010000043.1:0-78176 GCA_963726485.1 uncultured beta proteobacterium
TTGAAGGTCAGCTTGTCGATCGTGCCGGTGAACTTGAACGGAACATCGTAGCGATACTCGATGAGCGCCAGCGGGGTGCGTGTGTCCTGGCCGATGTCGAAGGTTTCGTCCTCCGGGAACGTGATCGGGGTGGTGTGTTCCATGGAATTCCTGGCCACTTCCTTGCCGTCCACGAAGAGTACGCCCGTCCCACCCTTGCCCAGGCCCGGACCATCGGACTTGAACTCGAAGACGATGGTGTGCTTGCCGGCGCCCAGCTCGGGCCCTTCCCACGTCGTGCGCTTGAGGTCGAGCAGGTTGTAGAGGAAGACCGGCTTGCCCCGGCCGACTCCGAATTCGCCCTTGCTGAGGAACAGGCCGTAGCCGCCGAAGCGCCCGCCGTCGGTGACGATCATGCCTTCAGCGCCGCCCTCGGGGATCGTAACGTCGGCCCAGATGGTCCAGGACTTGTTGAGGATGCTCGGGGCGGCGCTGTTGGGCACGCCGGTCAGTTCGCCCGAGTAGGTGAAGACCGTTCGTCCCGCCGTGAGGCTCGGCTTCGGCGAGTTCCAGCGCGCGAGGGTCGTGTTGTCGAGCGGCAGCACGTCGTACTTCCTCGCCTCGGAGTAGAAGATATCCTGCATCTGCTTGAGCTTCTCCGGCATCCTGGCGGCCAGGTCGTTGAACTGGGTCGGGTCCTCCTGGACGTTGTAGAGCTCCCAGTTGTACCCGGTGATCACGTCCGGAGGCGTCTTGGAGCTCAGCTCCCACGGCAGTCGTCGCCGGCGTCGTGGCCGCGACCCAGCCGTCGTGATAGATGGCGCGATTGCCGAGCATCTCGAAGTATTGCGTGGTGTGGCGGGTGGGCGCGTTGGCGTTCGCCTTGTCCCATGTGTACACCATGCTCGTGCCCTCGATGGGGCGCTGTTTGATGCCGTTGATCGTCTCGGGCGCCGGGATGCCGGTCGCTTCGAGGAGGGTCGGCACGATGTCGATGACGTGGTGGAACTGGCGGCGGATGCCACCCGGATCATTGATGTGGCCGGGCCACGACATGGCCACGCCCTGAGCCGTTCCGCCGAAGTGCGACGGCACCTGCTTCACCCACTTGAACGGCGTGTCCATCGCCCACGCCCATTCTGCCGCAAAGTGCGGGAACGTACGTTCCGATCCCCAGAACGGGTACCAGAGCAACTGGTCCTTGACCGGCACGGGCACGCCATTAAAGGTGGTGAATTCGTTCGGCGTGCCGTTGAGCATGCCTTCCGCGCTCGCGCCGTTGTCGCCACCGATGTAGATGATCAAGGTGTTGTCGAACTCGCCGAGGTCTTCGACGGCCTGGATGACCCGGCCGATCTCGTGGTCGGCGTAGGCGAGGTAGGCCCCATAGACGTCCGCCTGCTTGATGAAGAGCTTCTTCTCGTTCCCAACTGAGCGAATCCCACTCCGGCAGTGATTCCTTCGGCCACGGCGTCAGCTTGGCGTCCGCGGGCATGATGCCCAGCCGCTTCTGGTTGGCGAAGATGGTCTCGCGCACTTTGTTCCAGCCCTCGTCGAAGAGATGCATGTCGCTGATCTTCTTGATCCACTCGGGCGTGGGATGATGAGGCGCATGGGTGGCGCCCGGTACGTAATAGACGAGCCAGGGCTTGCCGGGAGCGATCTCCTTGAGCTGCTTCATGTAGCTGGATGGCCTCATCCGCCATCGCGGTCTCCAGGTTCCAGCCGGGATGACCCTCGAAGGGGTAGATGGCCGTCGTGTTGCGGAACAGGTTCGGTTGCCACTGGCTGGCGTCGCCACCGACGAAGCCGTAAAAATAATCGAAGCCCATCCCGTTCGGCCATTGATTGAACGGCCCGGCCTGGCTCGACTGGTAAAAAGGCGTGTTGTGGTCCTTGCCGAACCACGAAGTGGCATATCCGTTGTCCCTTAGAATTGTGCCAACGGTGCCTTTCTCGATCGGGATGATCGAGTCGTAACCCGGGAACCCCGTCGCTATTTCGCCTACCACCCCGAATCCCACCGAGTGATGGTTGCGGCCCGTGATCAGTGCCGCCCGCGTCGGCGAGCACAGCGACGTCGAGTGGAAGTTCGTGTAGCGCAGCCCATCCCTTGCGATGCGATCCATGGCAGGTGTGGGTATGACGCCGCCGAAGGTGCTTGGTGCACCGAAACCCTGGTCATCCGTCATGATGAGCAGCACGTTGGGCGCGCCCTTCGGCGGCACGACGCGTGGCGCCCACCAGGCTTTCGACTCCGAGGCCTTTTCCCTGATCACCCCTTCGAACTTCGGATCGGGCGGCGGAAGCTGTTTTCCGCTGATCGTGGTGGTGGCGCCGGGGGAACCCAACTCACCGGTGATCTGCACCGCCGTCGCCTGTCCGGCAATCGACAGCGTAACGAAAAGCAGGGATAACGCGTTGGTCAACGAGCGAGTCTTGCGCATGGGTTGCTCCTTTGTTGGCGTGCCAGCTACGCACTTTAGCAAAGTTCGCGGGGATGCAACCTTGCAATTCCGGACATTGTTTTGACAAGATGATGTCCGTATTCTGTTTGCTTGCGGTCCTGGAATCCCGGCCAGGTGAGCGATACTGCCTGCGTTCGGGCAGGTCTCGCGCCGGGTGAACGGGGCTCTCGTCAATACCATGGGCTTGCAGGATCGGACAAAAACGATGAAGAAGAATCCCGGACTGAATCCGCTGCCAACGCGATTGCTCACGACGAGCGGGCCGAGCGACGTGCGGATCGGGCCGGTCCTTGCGATCCCGGCAGTTTTGACCGATCTGGGCGTCAGGCCGGAGCGAGCGTTTGCGCAAGCCGGCGTCGATCTGCGACTGTTCGAGGATACTGAAAGCCGGATGCAGTTCGAGGCGCTCGGCAGGCTTTTCGATACCTGCGTCGCGCTCACCGGCTGCCCGCACTTCGGGCTGCTGGTCGGCGAGCGCTTCGACCTCAAGGGTTTCGGCGCGCTCGGCTACCTGATGCTCAATTCCGCCACCGTGGGCGAGGCGATCCGCAGCCTGCTGCTGCACCTTCACCTTCACGACAGAGGGGCGGCGCCGGTGCTGCTCGCTCCCGACCCGTCGACCGTCATGCTGGGATATTCGATCTACCGTCACGGCACGCCGGGGACCGTCCACATCTACGATGCCGCGATCGCCATCGGACACCGCATTCTGGAGGCGCTGTGCGGGCCCACGTGGAAGGCGCAGCGCGTACAGTTTTCGCACGGCCAGCCGGACAGCTCCGCACCCTACCGCCGCGTGTTCCGATCGAGCGTCAGGTTCGACGCGGACGTCTCGGCGATCGTATTCGCGTCTTCCTGGCTCGAACGGCCCATCGAGGGTGCCGACGCGACCCTCCACGACCACCTTGCCAGGGCGATTCAGGACGCGGTGGACAATGGCCCGATGACATTCGCCGATCAAGTGCAAGGCGTGCTGCATCAGATGGTGCTGAGCGGCACGGCGTCGGCCGGCGCCGTGTCGCGCCTGTTTGCGATCCACGAGCGGACGCTGCGGAGGCGCCTGGAGGAAGAGGGAAAGAGCCTGCAGCAGCTCATCAACCAGACGCGATTCGAGCTTGCCAGGCAGCTTCTTCAGAACACCGGTCTTTCCGTCTCAGAAATCGCCACGGCCCTGCGGTACGCCGATCCGAATGCCTTCTCCCGGGCATTCCGGAACTGGGCCAACCTCAGCCCCACGCAGTGGCGTGCCCGGCAGTGACCCAGGGCCAGGTCATTTACAGCAGATTCCTGCAAGACCTTCATTGACCGCTTCAGCGATGGCTGACTCATTGGGATGATCAAGGCCATCCTGGACCGCACATTCC
Source organism: uncultured beta proteobacterium (assembly GCA_963726485.1). GTDB lineage: Bacteria > Pseudomonadota > Gammaproteobacteria > Burkholderiales > Thiobacillaceae > Thiobacillus. The sequence continues at coordinate 3,812 of CAVSCL010000043.1, forward strand.
GGACGCACGTCGAGTGCGCGAATTGAGTTCTCGAAGCATCACGCCGTCCTTAAAACCGCTCATCCCCGCGTAAATAACGCCACTCCCCGGGCGGCACTTTCCCTAGCGATACGCCTCCGAGGCGGATGCGTTTCATCGACAGCACCTGCAGGCCGACGGCTTCGCAGAGGTGGGCTATTTGTCCGATTTGGGCGCCTTTCAGCGCGACCCGCAGGCGGGTTTCGTTTTGCCAGCTGACCTTGATGGCGGCGGGGTGCGGCCATTGAGCGTGATCGTTGACGTTTTGGCGTCCTTACGATCACGGCCTGCCCCTTGCGGGTGAAAGGAAATGCCCTGGTTCAGCCGTTTGAGTCCGTCTGGAACCCGTTCGCCCGCGACTTCGACGATGACTTCGTGTTCCAGGCTGGCGGCGTCTTCGGTCAGTTTGCGCACCACGCGCCAGTCCTGGGTGAAGACGACGAGGCCGCTGGCGGAGGGCTCCAGCGGCACGCATAAAGTCAGTTGGGCGTAGTGTTTTTTCAGCGGGCGGATGCCGGAGGCGTCTTCGGCCCACAGAGTGGCGGCGCCGAGGAGGTGCGACGCGGGCTGGTCACCCTGAACCATGTGATGACCGGACGGTTTGTGCAGCAGCAGGGTGACGGGTTCGGCCTGGCTGGGGTCGGCCTGGCGGTCGATTTCGACATGCTGATCGGTGACCCGGAACTGCGGCTCCTCGACCACCGCGCCGTCCACGCGCACCCAGCCGCCGGTGATGAGCAATTCGGCTTCGCGGCGCGAGCAGGCGCGCAGTTCGGCGACACGTTTGGCAAGGCGGATGGGATCGGTCATGGCGGGCGGGATGAGCGGGAAGCCCGAGTTTACCGCCGTGCCGGCAGCGTACACAGCACGGGCACAAGTCCGCTGTCTGGGCGCGGTTGTTATTGCAGGTGCGGGCGCGGTATGCTTTTGAATCCATCGATCCGGAGACGCCCATGAAAACCGCACTTGCCTTGTCGTTGTTGTTTTTCACCTCGTCCGCACTGTGCCGCCGTCGTCGGCAAGGATGTCCGTTACATGGCGGGGGATACCGTGATGCAGGGTCATCTGGCGTATGACGATGCCCTGCGGGACAAGCGCGCCGGCGTGCTGGTGGTGCCGGAATGGTGGGGCGGTGACTGAGTACGGCCGGTAAGCGTGCGCGCATGCTGGCGAGCGAAGGCTATGTGGCGCTGGTGGTCGATATGTACGGCAACGGCCAGGTTGCCGATAACCCCAAGGACGCAGGGGCGCTGGCGGGCAGCGTGAACAAGAATCCGCCACTGGCCTTGAGCCGTTTCCAGGCGGCGGAGTCATTCCTCGCCCGGCAGCCGAATGTGAAGAAGGACGAAATGGCTGCGCTGGGCTACTGTTTCGGCGGTGGCGTGGTGCTCAACATGGCGCGCGCGGGTGAACCGCTCAAAGCCGTCGTCAGATACCACGGCGTCCTCGCCACCGATATCGCCGTGAAGCCGGGCGACATCAAACCCAGCATCCGCGTATTCACCGGCGAGGCCGATCTCATCGTGCCGCCCGAGCAGGTTGCCGCGTTCAAGACCGAAATGGACAACGCCAAGGCGGATTACATGCTGGTCTCCTATCCCGGCGTGAAACACACTTTCACCAACCGCGAAGCCGACAGCTACGCCGCGCAGTTCGGCCTGCCGCTCAAGTACGACAACGCGGCCGACACCGATTCATGGACGCAAACGCTGGCGTTTCTCAAGGCGACGCTGAAATGATAAGCGGGGACGGCGATGTGTCAACGCGGTTCGGAATGAACCCTTCGACCGGCTCGGGGCGAACGGATTTCAATCGTGTTTGGGCTGGATCAACATGATGACCGACGCCTGCGATCACGACAGCCACACCCCGCACGGTCAGCGGCAGCCTCGGCATTCCGCAAACCGGCGCGTTCGACCCGGTCGCGTTCGAGCGCGCGGTGACCGATCTGCTGCGCGCCTGTGGCGTCGCGCCCGATTCGGTCCATACCGGCCGCACCGCCGAGCGCGTGCGCGAACTGTGGCAGAAGCGCCTGCTCGGCGGCTATGCGCTCGATCCCGGAGACGCGCTGGGGGAAGGCTTTGCCGACACGCGCGACGACATGGTGGTGGTGCGCGGCATCGCCATCCATGGCGTGTGCCCGCACCACCTCGTGCCGTTTCGCGGCGTCGCGCACGTCGCCTACATTCCCGGCGGACGCCTGCACGGCTTCGGCCGCATCGCGCGCATGGTCGATGCCATCGGCCATCGCTTCACCTACCAGGAATGGATGACGCGCGACATCGCCGAGGCGCTGGTCAGCCACGGCCATGCGCAGGGCGCCGCCTGCATCATCGAGGCCGAGCAACTGTGTCTGCTGCTGGGCGAGGACCGGCGCGGCGACGAGCGCGTGGTGACGCAGGCCTTCACCGGTTGTATCAAAGACAACGATCAGATGAGGAACGAGTTCTTGCGCGCGGTTGCGCAGCGGGAGTTGCGCTGATTGGGATGGAGCCGGAAACAGCACCAGGAATCCGGCGCGCGGTCATTGCCGCGCTGCGCTCGCAATGACCGCTTTTGCCGTGTGCTTGCATCCTGCTTTCTGTGGATCGCACTGCTGGTCGCGGGGCCGCTCCATGCCCAGGAGGCAGCCGACTGGCTCAGCGAGTCCGCGCCGCTGGCAACGATCAAGCTCGCCGCTCCCGCTGCCAATGAGGTGGTGATTGTGGTCAACGATAATTCCGCCGGCGGAAATCATGCGGGGATGTTTGCCGGCGCGCATCTGATCGACCCGGCAGGCAGTTACTTCGGGGTACGTTCCCGGGACAAGGACTGGACCGGGCCGTCGCTGTCTGATTACGTCAGGTATCAGATGGTCGACGGCAGGAATATTCGGGTGTACCGGTTTGCGTTGGACCGGCCTGAGTTCGAGGCCATTCAAACCCGCATGGCGGACGCCGGGATCACCGCGCCACTGTTCTGTGCGGCCACGGTGCAGAACATCATCGCGGGAGTGGGGCCATTCAAAGGGCTTGGTACCGTGTGGTGGACCTCGCCGTCCGCGCTGGCCAATGCACTGAACCCGGTCAGTCACGGCCCGGGGACGGCCGGCGTGTGTGTGATGCCGGACGAATCTCCATGCTGACACCTGACTGCCACTCGCAAGTCCCGCCTTGATCCATGCCAGCCGGTAGGTATGATGAGTCCATGAATGCCGTAGCCGCCAGATACGCCGCCCTTACCCGACAGATACTGCAAGCGATGGTCTTGGCCGAATCTTCACCGGAACAGATTTCAGGCTGCCTCCATCGCGCAAATCCTGACAATACCCGCCTCGGCCATGCCGGATCCCCGGGTAAATTCGTGTTCTAGCTAAAGAGGCATTGGCCAGAATGATCAGCATAAAGGACGAAACCCGCCGCCCGCGCACCCTGATCCTGCCGCCTGCTCCCTACGCGGCGGCGTTATTGGGCGGCTGGTGGCTGGATCGTAATTGTCTGCCGCTGAGCTGGGACTGGGGCAGCGCAACCCAGCCACTGGGCTGGCTGCTGGTGGGCATCGGGCTCGCGCTGTTCGTCTCGACCCTCATCACCTTCTGGCGCCACCACACCACGGTCAACCCGTACAAGGCCGCCTCCGAACTGTGCACGGGCGGGCCGTTCCGCATCAGCCGCAACCCGATCTACGTCGGCGACTGGTTCATCTTCGCGGGGGTATCGCTGTTGTTGCACACCGTGTGGCCGCTGCTGTTTGCGCCGCTCATATGGGCCATGCTGCGTTACGGTGTGATCCGCCACGAAGAGGCGCATCTGGAAGGGAAGTTTGGCGACGCTTACCGGAGCTACAAGACCCGGGTGCGGCGCTGGCTTTGAATCGTCTGTCAATAGGAGAAGGGGAAATGATGATGCGATATGCGAAGGCAGGGGCCATGCTGGTGATGCTGATTCCGGGCGGGCTCGCGTGGCCAGCCGACTTCAGGCCGGTTTCAAAACTGGTCGAACATGGGCGCTATGTCACCAAAATTGCCGGCTGCAATGACTGCCATACGCCGGGTTACGCTGAGGCAGCCGGAAAGGTGGCAGAAAAAGACTGGCTGGTCGGCGACCGCCTCGGCTGGCGAGGGCCTTGGGGCACCACCTACCCCAGCAATTTGCGGATCCTTATCAATGAGATGAGCGAAGCGCAATGGCTGGACTATGCGCGCACGCTGAAATCCCGCCCGCCGATGCCCTCATTCACGCTGAATGAAATGCGCACAGCCGATCTGCGCGCGATCTACCACTTCATCCGTTCACTGGGCCCGGCGGGTGTTCCGGCACCCGCTTACGTCCCGCCTGAGCAGCAACCCGCTGCTCCATTTGTGCAGTATCCCGCTCCGCCGAAGTAGTTCCATCCGGGATCGCGACCCATAGCGCGCTCTGCCTGGAGGAGAGACGCCACGCCGCTGATTCAGACGCCATCCGCAGATATCGCCACCGGTGCCGAAGCAAGTGGCGGCAACCCGCGCCAATGTGAGTGGCGCACCGTTTTCGGAGCGCGAGAAGGCCTTGCCGCGCCGGGTGCTGCCGGTCGGCATCCAGCCGCCGGTCCCGCTTGCGCGACAACTTGAGATGGGCGAGGGGGTGATTCAAAACCGCTTTAACAGAAACAAAGCGTGTCTACACTGAAAGACCCACTAACCCAGGAGACGATCATGCACGATCCAGCCAAAACCCCCGGCGCCTTTTCATGGTGCGAACTGATGACCAGCGATCAGGCTGCCTCCAAGCGGTTCTATGGCGAATTGTTCGGTTGGCAGATGCAGGACCTGGGGCCGGATATGGGCAATTACACCGTGGTGAAAACCGCCGACGGTCAGGGCGTGGGCGGCATCATGACCATCCCGCCGCAGTCGGACTGCAAGCAGCCGGCATGGGGGGCGTATGTCACGGTGGCGGACACCGATGAAACAATCAGGAAGGCCGAAAGCCTGGGGGCGAAAGTCATCCTGCCGCCCCAGGATATCCCGGGTGTCGGGCGCATGGCATGGATTCAGGACCCGCAAGGCGCAACGCTGGCAGTGATCGCGTACGCCATGCCGGGATGACCAGGCGGGATTTCCGCATAGCGCTTGCCATCGTGGCGCCTGCACTGCTGGCGTGGGTTGCCGGCCGGCACGACAATCCCTGCTACGACCCCGCCAGGCCGCACCCTACGCCCAGCGGTTTTCGCAATTCCGATCCCGCTGCCCGCATCCGGCAGGGGGGATCAGCCCAGGTTCAATACGGCGCGCGCGTTGGCGGTGGTTTGCCGGGCGATGGTTTCCCGGTCGGTTGCGCGCAGTTCCGCCAGGCTGTCGGCAATGCCGGGGATTTCCGCCGGACTGTTGCGCCCGCGCCCGACCCACAGCGGCGGAATGTCCGGGCTGTCGGTTTCGAGGACGATCGCTTCCAGCGGTAATTCGGTCGCCAGTCGCCGCAGATTGTTGGCGCGCGGCCAGGTGAAGGCGCCGCCGAAGCCGAGCTTGAATCCCAGCTTGATGAACTCGTCCGCCTGCTGCGGGCTGCCGTTGAAAGCGTGGGCGATGCCGCCTTTCACGCGGATGCGGCGCAGATGTTTCAGAAGCTGATCGGCGGATTTGCGGCAGTGCAGCAGCACCGGCAGATCGCATTCCTTCGCGATCTTCAATTGCTCGACGTAGTAAAATTCCTGCGTGGCGTAGTCGAGGTTGCGCACAAACAGATCCAGCCCGATTTCTCCGACGGCCACCGGGCGCTGGACTTCGATATGCGCACGCAGGTCGGCGAGATGTTCGGGACGGTGTACGGCGATGAGCATGGGGTGGAGACCCCATGCCGGCAGACAGCCGGGGTAGCGTGAGCAGGTGGCGGCCACCGCTGGGAAATTGTCGCGGCAAATCGCGGGGATGACCTGGATGGCGACGCCGGCGGCGACCGCACGCCCGTACTCGGCATCACGGTCGAGATCAAACTCGGCGGCGTCGAGATGGCAGTGGGTGTCGATAAAAAACGGCACCGCGTCGGGTGCCGTTATTGTGGGGCTTGTCACGTGCTTCGCTCCCTCTGCCCAACCCGCTCCCGTTTACGGGAGGGGACGACCGTAATGCCCAACCGATCAATCGTTGCTGGCAAAGCCCAGCAGTTGCAGCAGGCTGGTGAAGAGGTTGAAGATGGTGACGAACAGCGTGACGGTCGCCATCACGTAGTTGGTTTCGCCGCCGTGGATGATGTTGCTGGTTTCATACAGGATCAGGCCGGACATCAGCAGCACGAACATGGCGGAAACCGCCAGCGACAGCGCGGGCATTTCGAAAAAGATCGCGCCCAGTCCGGCGAGGAAGGCCACCAGGATGCCGACCATGAGAAAGCCGCCCATGAAGCTGAAGTCCTTGCGGGTGGTCATCACATACGCCGACAGACCGAGGAAGATCGCTGCCGTGCCGCCCATCGCCATCATCACCACCTGCGAGCCGTTGGGCAGGGCGAGATAGTGATTGAGAATCGGCCCGAGCGTGTAACCCATAAAGCCGGTGAGGGCGAACACGAAGGCGATGCCCAGACCGCTGTCGCGAAACTTGGTGGTCAGAAACAGCAGGCCGAAGTAACCGACCATGGTGATGATGATGCCGGGATGCGGCAGGTTCATCGCCATGGACACGCCCGCCGTCAGCGCGCTGAAAGCCAGCGTCATGGCCAGCAACATGTAGGTGTTGCGAACCATCTTGTTGGTGGAAAGCGCCGCCGCGGACTGGCTGCGGTTAATGGTGGTGACTTGTGGGTTCATGTCGGTTCCTCAGAAAAGGCAATACCTAGAGTGCCTATAGGCTCGATATACAGAAACAGGTTCCCCAATTACCTCGGGTTTGTGTTGAATGATACGCTGATGCCGTGAATGTTTCCATTCGCAGCCTTGGCCTGATGGCACGATAAACGGCAAGTGGCTCTATCCTATTCGTCGATGGCGTTTGCCGCAAAAAAAGAAGGACAGATATCGTCGGGTGCGCCGTGCGCACCCAGCATCACGATCCGCATACCGAACCCGCCCGCCGGGGAACAATCAATGGATCGCACGATCGGATATATAGTGGTAAGTAGCATCATCACTCCGAGGAGCACAATCATGAATACCCGTCCGCCGATTTCCCTGTTCGCCATGCTGGCATTGGTCCTCTCTTTCTCGCTGCCAGCGGTTGCTGCCGACGCTGTATCGGCGGATAGTGCGCCGGGCGCAATGCAGCATGAGGGCGCGGCGCTGCAAGCCTGCCTGGCCAATGCCAGTCAGGGTGCCAGCCTGGCCCAGATATTCCAGACAGAGTGCTGCAAAGGCAATAAGGGCATCTGCGGCTGCCGGGCAGGCAAGATCGTCTGCTGCGACGGCAGCGCCAGCTCAAGCCCGAACTGCGCCTGCCATGCGGACTCAGGCATCGACAACTAGTCCCGCACGTCGAAAATGGCCGATGCGTCCACAGCCCGATCGGGCGCGGAGGGTTATTTGCTCTGGGCAATCCAGACGCCGTTCCAACCCTCGTCCGGCGGGGTCTGCCGGAATTCATCGATGCGCTCCAGCATGACCTGGCTGGGGCGATCCGCAGGCTGGATCGCCAGGCATTCGCGGAAAGCCGCCTCGGCTCCGGCCCAATCCCGGTTACGGTAGCGGGTCAACCCCGTCGTATAGGTCTCCGCCAGTTTCCGTGACGCCTCGCTCGACTCGCTCAGATATCCCAGCAATTCGAACACCCTGACGGGCTCCATCTTGCCCGCTACCCGCAGGCTGTCGATTTCGCGGAAAGCCAGGGTCTCCTGCGCCAGGTTGCGCGTCGTCTCGCTGACCAGAATGCGCGTACCGTAAAACTTGTTCGCCTGCTCCAGCCTTGAAGCCAGGTTCACGGTATCGCCAATGACGGTATAGCCCCGGGAGGTCTCGGAGCCGATATTGCCCACCGTCACCTCCCCGCTGGCGATGCCCATGCGGACGTTCACATCCGGCAACCCTTGGTGGATGCCCAGCAGTTGGGGCAATTCTGCGCGGAACGATTCCATGAGGCCCATCTGTCCGAGGGCGGCGATACAGCACAGTCGGGCATGATCGGACGCGTCGGTGAAAGGTGGCCCCCAGAAGGCCATCACGGAATCGCCGATGTATTTGTCGACAATGCCCTGCTGGCTAAGGATCGCCTCGGACATCAGCGAAAAATAGCGGTTCAGGAAGCGCACCGCCGCATCGGGCGGCAGACTCTCACACATTTGGGTAAAGTCGGCCAGATCCGAGAAGAACACGGTCATGACCCGACGCTCGCCGCCATCGGCCGGCAGGCGGTTCTCCAGCAAGCCCCTCACGATGCGCGGGTCCACGTAGTGGCCGAAGGTCTCCCTGATCCGCTCCTTTTCGCGCAGGCCCACCACCATATGGTTGAAGGAATTGGCCAGCGTGGCCAGTTCATCGTGGGTCTTGACGATGATTTCCACCTCCAGGTCACCCTGCTCCACCGCATGGGTACCCCCCAGCAGCCGCCGGATCGGCTCCACCAGGGAACGCGTCACGAACCCGGCAAAAATCAGTCCGAGCGTTGTGGCAATGCCGGTAATGATCCAGTTGAGATAGGTGGCCCGCGCTTCCTCCGCCTTGGCTTGCAGCGCGGTATCCTGGGTCAGCTTGTTCAACAGGTCGATGGTCTTCTGGATCTCGACGTCAACGCTGTCCTTCTCTCGCAGCAGGGCATCCCGAACAATCTTTTGCGAACGGGGGTTGCCTTCCTGCGCCTCGATCTGGAACTGGCGGAAGGCCGCATGAAAGTGCTGGCGTGCGTTCTGGATAGACGGCAGCTGCTTGGCCAGCACAGCCAGCGTGACGCGATCCAGTTCGATCCCTTGCGCCGATGTGGCCTCGGCCAGTTGCCGGAGCGAGGAATCCACGATCTGGTCGGCATTGATCCCGCGCATGTCGAAGCCCTGTGACTCCCTGGCGAGGAAATCCGGATCGGGATGCGCCGCCTCCATCCCGGCCAGAACCCGCTCCATGTGCACAATCTGCTGCCGGATGAGAATTTCCACGCTCGCCACCTGCTGCTGCAAGGGCAGGTAATAATCGGAGAGTGCCCTGACCTGATTGTCCAGTTGCCGGAAGTTGAGTACCGACAGCCAGGTGACGACCACCATCAGGGCCAGCAGGGCCGTGGTGATACTGAATATCTTCAGACTGATGGGAAGTCGCATGGGGTGGGACCGATGAGCCTGTCGTGGATGACAGCCTGAACGCAAGCCGTCGATCCGTCAACAGCAGGAAAGGCCAGCAAGGTGGGGCTCAATAAAATTCAGCAAGCGCCCCCGGATCGCAGCGCCTCACGCCAGGGCCAGATGGACCGCCAGCACCCGACCCCGCAAGGCCATCGCCAGACGGGTGAGCACCGGCGCGCTCACCCGAGCCGTCGCGAATCTCCTCAGGCCTCACGCCCGCGTCCCGGAAAATCAGTTGCCGCGTGTCTGTGTCGAGGCTCCCCCACCGGGCCTATTGCCAGCGTCGGGCCTATGGCTGGCCGGCGCGGGGGATTCCAGGATCAATCGGGCCAGACCGGCGTAGTCCCCATCGAAATGGTGTCCACCCGGCACCGTGATGCTCTTGCCTATGTCAGAGCCCAGTTTGGGGCAAAGACTGTCGTGCTCGTCGGCTCCGTGCACGCACAGCAAAGGGGTGCTCGTGAGCTGCGCGACCTCGCTGCGGATATCCAGGCCTTGTTCCGCCCCGCCCAACCAGTCGGCGAGCCTGAATTCGAAATGCGCGCGTGTGCCCGGCCCCAACAGGACCACTTTTTCAATGCGTGACTTCAATTCGACGGGCAGCCTCCTGACCAGGAAGGGCAATACTTCGGCGCCGAAGGAATAGCCGACAAGAATGAGCTTGTTCCGATTCAACGCGGCCTGGTAATGCACCAGAATTCGGGCCAAGTCCCTGGCAGCCGCATCCGGCGTGCGCGGGGTCCAGTAATAGCGGAGGGAGTCCCAGCCGATCACGGCGATTCCGTGTGCAGCCAGGGCGGCCGACAGCGCCCTGTCCAAGCCGGCCCAGCCACCATCCCCGGTCAGCAGGACCGCCAGCGTGTCGCCAGGCTGACTGGCCGCGATTTCCACCACCGGCAGATCATCCACACGGGCTATTCCGGGGACGGACGCTTCGGAGGCAGGCGATCTGGCCGTGGGTTGGGCGAAACGCCTGAACGCGGCCTTGAACTGGGGCATCCAGTTGCGCGGCACGGAAAAACCGTGGCCTACCTTGGGCAGGCTGACCAGGCTGGCTCCCGCCACTTTGGCGACGAAAGCGGCGGCGGCGTCTGGCGAGCAGTCCAGGTCCTGGCGCCCATGCAGCGCCACCCATGGATCAGCAAGACGGGGAGCGGGATCGAATATCTGGCCCAGTTTCGGGTCGGTCTTGTGGCTGAGGCCGTTTCCCTTGCATAGGGATTTGTGCAGCATCAGATCGGGGCAGAAACCCAGGCTGACCGCGCCGGAGAAGGTGCCGGCCGGGGCTTGCACCAAAGTGGCATAGGCCAGGGTGGCGCCCGAAGAGTAGCCCACCAGCACCGGGCGATGGAACTGGCGATAACCCAGCTTCTTCTGCACGAACTGGCCCAGGGCCTCGAAATCACCCGCCGGGTAGGCGCATTTTTCCTGGCCCGCTTCCAGCGACTTCAGGTAATGCCGTATGTCGACCCCCACGACCAGGGCATCGAGTCCGGCCAACTCCCGCGCCATGTCCACCACACCCAGATTCCAGCCACCGTCCCCGGAGATGAACAACACGACCTGATCGGGTTCAGCCGGCGGCACGTACAGGGTGATCTTGCCAAAACGACCAAACTCCAGGGTGGATTCGATGGTACCGCTGGCTGCGAATACAGGCGCGGACAGGGTCATAAGCAAACCGAACCCCATACAGCCAAGACACAGACGGTGATACAGCTTTCTCATGCAGGGCTCCTCAACGGCTGAACACGCCCTTGATCCCGCCCGAGATCAAGGCCGCGACGTCCAGCAGAATCGTCGGCAGGCTCATCCCGCCGGGGGCGACAAGGTATTTGGGACGCCAGACGGGTGCGAATTTTTCCTTGTAGGCGCGCAGGCCTTCGAAGTTATAGAAGTGCTCGCCCTGTTGGTAGATCAGCGTCCCCAGGCGATGCCACAGCGGAGCGAGCGGATGGAATTCCAGGCCGGATAGCGGGGCCATCCCCAGGTTGAACTGACCGTAGTCCTCGCGGGCGCCCCAGAGCATCAATTCCACGAACAGATAATCCATGACACTGCGAGGGGCCGCGGGCAGGTGGCGCATCAGATCGATGGACAGTTCGTGGCGTCCGGCGGAGGCCCAGACGTTGGCGAAGGCAACGATGCGCCCTTGCAGACGGATCAGCGCGCAGGGGAAGTGGGCCAGATAGTCGGGCCGGAAATAGCCCAGTGCGAAGCCCTTTTCCCGCGTGTGCTTCTCCGCCAGCCAACGATCGGAAACCTGCCGAAGTTCGTCCATCAGCGCCGGCACCGCCTGGGGCGGCACCAACTCGAAGCTGAGTCCATCCCGCTGCGCACGGCGGCGGGCCTGGCGCAAATCCTTGCGCGCCGGGCCTTCCAGCGAGAATCCAGCCAGCGGCACCACACCTTCCTCCCCCAGCTTCATGGCGGTCAGCCCCAGGTCCAGATAGAGGGGCAGATTATCCGCATCCACCTGATAGAAGACCGCACGCCCGCCATGGCGGTCCGCCATCTCCCGGAAGTGCCAGGCCAGCGCCTCGCGGGCGGGCTCCGGTCCGACCGGGTCGCCCATGGCGATCCAGCTCAGGCCGCGCACCTGATACATGATGAACGCGTCGCCAGCCGGGCTGAACAGCAGGCGCTTGTCGCCCAGCAGGGCCAGCGCGGACACGGTCTCGCGGGCGTCGGCGACGATGCGTGCCACCCGAACCATGTCCTCCGCGTCCGGTATGGCCGGCTCAGGCGGCGCCGGCCGCAGCAGCCTCAGCAGACCCAGCCCAACCGCCGTCAAGGCCACCAGCAGGGAGGTGCGCAGAAACCGGGGTGCCTCGTCCCTGAAGGCGAACTGCCACCAGAGTTCCTGCGAGTAGTCCACGTGCTTGTAGGAAAAAATCCCCAGCCAAAAGGTGGCGGTCAGGATCAGCATCACCGAGACCATCCAGCCCGGCGAGAAACTGTTGGCCATGAGCGAGGCAGGCCGGTTGAAGGCCTCGCGACCCAGCCACAGGATGCCCAGCACCAGTACGGAAAGCAGCGCCTCCTCGTAATCCAGACCCTTGATCAGGGAGGCCAGCGCCCCAACCGCCAGCAACCAGAAGGCCAGGTGGTAAGCGGCATCCACGCGCCGGTACAGGGCCCGTGCCAGGATGACCAGACCCAGACCGGCGAGGCTGCCGCTCAGGTGCGAGGCCTCCAGCAGTGGCAAGGGCACGAAGTCACGCAGCAGCGCCATGCGTTCGGAGAGCGCGGGTGTGCTGCCCGAGAACAGCAGCACGGCACCGGTGATGAAGACCGAGACGCTGACGGTTATGGGCGCCATCCACGCAAAGACCCCACGTACTTTACCCAGTCCCTCGGCGAACCTCTCACGGCGTTCGCGCAGCAGGCTATAGCTGGCCAGAAGCGCCGCCAGCGTCAAGGGCGCCAGGTAATAAATAGCGCGATAGGCGAGGATGGCGGCCAGCAGGCCATCGCGCGGTACTTCCGGCAGGGCCAGCAGCAGCACCGTCTCGAACACCCCCAACCCGGCCGGAACGTGGCTGGCGATGCCCGCCACCACGGCCAGAACATAGACGCCCATGAATATGGGAAAAGAAACCCCTGCGTCCGCGGGCAACAGCCAGTACAGCGCGGCAGCGGAAAAGCCCAGGTCGACCCCGGCCAGGATCAACTGGCCGAAGGCGATGTCGGGCCCGGGCAGGCGGAGTTGCCAGTTGCCCAGCCGGATGGGGGTGCGGCGCAGCAAGCCGAAACCCACGTAAACCGCCACCAGTATCAGCAACAAAGCGCCGAGGGCGCGTGCGCCGTCTTCCTGCAGGTGGAGGATCAGGCCGGCCTCCGCCGGATCAAGGAGCATGGCCATACCGCAGACGAAGGTCACACCCACCCCGAAAGTCAGCCCGATCAGGGCCGCCACGCCGGTCACTTCGGTGGCCGAGAGTCCCGCCGCGGTGTAAAGCCGCAACCGAATCACCCCTGCGGAGAGCGTGGCCATGCCCAGGTTATGCCCCACCGCGTTTGCGATGAACGAGGTCAGCGCCACGCGCGGATAGGGCAAGGATCGCCCCAGAAAACGCAGGGCCAGGACATCGTAACCGGTGAGGGCCAGATAGCTGCCGAGCGTGCTCAGGGCGGCCAGCAGCAGGCCGCTGACGGGTACCTGGTCGAAGGCCAGGCGGATGTCGGCCAGCCGTGATATGCGCCAGTTCCATGTGCAGCATCCACAGGGCGAGCACCAACAGGGACAGGCTCAGCACTGCCGCCAGAAGGTGGCGACGCGGGTACAGCGTCTGCCTGAGCGTCGAGAGGGTAATCAAGCAATCAAGCCCTCGAAGATGCCCACCGCCCGGCCAGGATGGCCCACTCGAACCCGCTCACACCAGGCGCCGGACAGGCCGCCAGCAGCACGCGCGGCAGGATGAAGGCCATGCCGCTGACGAGGGAGGCGCTGCGATGCAGGGGCTCGGTCTGGTGGCTCAGGACCCCGTGCAGGAACAGGCGGAAGCGCTCCACCAGGAATCCGAAGCCCAGTCAGGGCGATGGCGGTGCGATTCCAGGCCGGCAGGGTGCGTTCGCTGGCGAACCGGACGCGGGGATCGTTGAAGCAGGCCATGGGGCTCACGGTTGGGAAAGATTCTTGATCAAGCCGATCTTTTTCACCCGGTAGCGCAAGGTCTCGCGCGTGCTCCTGAGCAGGCGCGCGGCGCCGGTGACGTTGCCTTCGGCCCGTTCCAGCGCGGCTTCGACGATGGCTTGTTCCATGTCGTTCAGGCTCAGGCTGCCGTCCAGCGGCAGCCACAGGCCATCGCCGCTGGGGATGGCGGTCGCGGCGGCCTGGAGTTGCAGCCAGCGCGCGGGAAACACCGTATCCTCGGCGAACAGCACGCAGCGCTCCACCACGTTGCGCAGCTCGCGCACGTTGCCGGGCCAGTCGTGCGCTTCCAGGCGCCGCCAGGCCTGGTCCGGAATGGTCCGCACCCGCTTGCCGGCCTTGGCGTTGAATTCCGCCACCAGGCGCGGCACCAGTTGCCGCAGGTCCTCGCGGCGCCCGCGCAGGCTGGGCAGATCGAGACGGAACACCGAAAGCCGGTGGTATAGATCGGCGCGGAAACGGCCTTCGCGCATCTCGATTGCCAGGTCGCGGTTGCTGGCGGCGATGATCTGCACGTCCACCGCGATCTCCCGGTCGCCGCCCAGACGGCGCACCCGCTTGTCCTCGATGGCCTTGAGCAGCTTGACCTGCGACTCGAGCGGCAGCTCGCCGAGTTCGTCGAGGAACAGGGTGCCGCCCGAAGCCTGTTCCAGCAGGCCGCGGCGGCGCCCCTTGGCGCCGGTGTAGGCGCCCGCCTCGCTGCCGAACAGCTCGCCTTCCACCAGGTCGCGCGGCAGGGCGGCGCAGTTGATCTCCACCAGCGGCCCGCCGCCGCGCGGCCCGGCGTAGTGCAGGATGCGCGCCGCCAGGCCCTTGCCGGTGCCGGTCTCGCCGCCGATCAGGAGGGCGGAAAACGGCACCTGCGCCAGGCGCGCCAGCATCTCGCGCACCTCGCCGCGCCGGGGCGCTATCGCCGATGAAGCGTTCCGGGCTGTAGCGCCGGGTCTCCTCGGCGGTCTGGTCGGCCAGGCGCGTCTGCGCGCGGGCCGCTACGCAGGGCACCGGCCAGCGACCAGGTCCAGGCGCGCCGGGGAGCACGGGCTTCTCCAGGAAGTCGTAGGCGCCCAGCTTGACCGCGCGCACCGAATCCGGCACGCCGCCATAGCCGGTGAGGATGACCCATTCGCCGGGCAGGCGGGCGGCTCGGGCCTCCTCCAGCAGATCGAGGGCGTTGCCGTCCGGCAGGTTCATGTCCGAGAGCACCGCCAGCGGATCGAACTCGCGCTTCAACAACAGCCCGCGCGCCTCGTCCAGGCGGGTGGCCAGGCGCGCCTCCCAGCCCTCGCGCCGGAAGTGGCGCAGCAGTTCCTGGCCGAGCAGGGCTTCGTCTTCGATGATGAGCAGGGTCTGGGCCATGGGTCAGGTCTCGTCGGTGCGCGCGCAGGGTAGCAGCAGGGTGACGCGCGCGCCATGCGGCGCCACGTTGCTCCAGTTGCAGCACGCCGCCCAGGTCCTGGGCGAGGCGGCGCACACTGGCCAGGCCGAGGCCGGTGCCGCCCGGCCGGGCGCTGGCGAACGGCCGCACGCCGCCGCGCAGACAGGGTTTCGGGAAAGCCGGGCCCCTGGTCGCTGACGCTGATCGCCACCCTGCCCTCGGTGATGCGGGCGCTCACGCGTACCGTGCCGCCGCCGTCCATGACCTGGGCGGCGTTAAGCGCCAGGTTGAGCAGTGGCCTGGCGCAGGCGGTTTTCCGGCAGCCAGCAGCGCAGATCGTCGGCAATGTCCTGTTCGAACACGATGCCCGCCTGGACCTGGTAGCGCGCCAGGGCCAGCACCTCGCCCAGCGTGCGTGCCAGGGCCACCGGCGTCGCATCCTCGGGCATCAGACGCGCCTGGTCCAGCAGGCCGTTCATGAGGTCGGTGATGCGCCCAAGTTCCGCGCTGACCAGTTCCAGGCGAGTCCGCGCTTCCTGGTCTGCCAGTTCCTGGCGCAGGTTGGCGAGGGCGAGCTGGATGCCGGCCAGGGGGTTGCGCAGTTCGTGCGCCAGGCCGGCGGCCATCTCTCCCACCGCCGCCAGGCGGTCCGCCTGCGCCAGGCTGCGGTTGTGGGCGAGCAGATCGCGGGTGGCCGAGCGCACTTCCGCCTCCAGGCTGGCCTGGCGGGCCCGTTGTTCCGCCTCCAGGCGGGCCAGCCGGGTAACCATGCGGTTGTAGTTGGCGATGAGCGGCTCCAGCACCGGGTCCACAGCCTCCACTCGGGCAGGAGCATAACTCTCCGTCGCCCAGCCGGGTGAGCAGGGTATTGATGTTGTCGAGCGGCAGCAGAAACCGGCGGCGCAGCAGGAACAGCACCAGCGCCGCCGCCAGCGGGATGAGGACCAGGGCCGCCGCCGCCAGACGCTGTTCCAGGCGGGCCTGGGCCTGGACGGCGTCGAGCAGGCCGGCGTGGGCGCGGTTTTCCTCCACCAGCACCTCGTGCAGCAGGGTGATGCCGCGTTGCAGCGCATCACGCGGCGGCAGGATCGGCGGCATCCAGCAGGTCTCAGGGCGCGCGTCGAGACCGCTCCGCGCCCGCTGGCGGTCAGCAGGGCCGGCTCGCGCGCCAGTTGCGGCGAGCGTCTGCTGCAGATCGACCAGCATCTCGCGTCGGACCGGCGTGGCCGCGTCCAGTCCCGCGCAGGGCGGTGCGCTGCATGGAAAGGATCTGGTCATGCATCCGCTGCATGACGACCAGGTGTTCCTGCAACGGCGTCATGCGGGTCAGGCTGCGCGTGGTGATCAGCAGCATGCTGGCCAGCACCAGCAACAGCAGCCCAGCCGTGACCACGACCGGAAGGGCGACGGAGCGCAGCAGCGGGGTGGGGCGCGACGTGGCGGTCAAATCGATTCAGGGATTGTGGAGAAAGTGGCCGGGCCGGTAACCCGGAAGACGATGGCGAGATACAGGATGGGAATGCCCAGGAACAGTCCACAGGTACTCGGGAGAGCGAGGAAGCGGCCATGATTATTCTCCTTTCGCGAAGCGATGGAAACCACCCGCAGGCGGCTATCCCCTCCATGGGGTGGCGCGTTCACAAGCGCGCGATGGCCTGCGCCAACTGCTGTTTGAGATCGGCCATCTCGCCCGTACCGGGTTTGGCCTGGCCGGCCAGCAGGCTGTCCACCACAGCGCGGATGTCCTTCACATACACCGCCGCGTCCTGCCCGTCGCGGGCCTTGGCGGTATCCTCGGCAGCCTTGTCCAGCCAGGAACTGGCGTGTTCCAGATCGCGCATGGCCTGTTTGCCGTCGCCGGTCACGTTAGCATCGATGTCGGCGTAAGCCACGTAGCGTTTCGCCTCGATCAGCGCGCCGCGCAACGGGTCGTGCTGACGCAGCTTGGCCCAGCCGAAGGTGGTGTATGCCATCGCGCGGTCCGCATGCGCCTCGGCGCGGTGCCACAGGCTCGGTCAGCTCCGCCTTGATCGCCGGCTCGTTCTTGTCCATGCGGGCATGCAGAGACTGGGCTTCGGCGAGTATCAGCTGCACGTCGGCATGGCTGTCCGGGTCGGTCTGTTTTTCCGCCGCGGTCAGTTGCGCGATGGCGCGGGCCACGTCCTCCCTGGCCTGCTCCGTCCGTCCGGCGCCGTAGTGGGCCTCGGCGCGCTCCAGATTGATGCTGGCGGCGAGCAGCGGGGCGGGCAGATAGACGGACACGAAGTCGACGCTGCCCTGGGCGGC
Organism: uncultured beta proteobacterium; assembly: GCA_963726485.1. GTDB lineage: Bacteria > Pseudomonadota > Gammaproteobacteria > Burkholderiales > Thiobacillaceae > Thiobacillus. The sequence continues at coordinate 21,357 of CAVSCL010000043.1, forward strand.
GCGCAAAGCCTGGTCGGCCTCGCCAGGGCGGTTCCTGGCCAGTTCGATCAAGGCGGCGGCGACGAAATGCCGGGTGGCGTTCAGCGGCAGATCCCGCTCCTCGTAGTACAGGGCGGCATCCCCGGTCTCGGTTTCGGCAGCGGCGTCCGGCTTGGCATTCGCCTTCGCCCGCGGGGCGGCGACCCGGCAGCTTGCACCGTGTCGAAGTCCGCCTGCTCGGTCAGACTGGCGTAGATGGGCACAATGGAGGCCGGGACCTCCTCGCTGTCTTCATACTTGATTCTTGTTGTCGGAGGTCCACACCCGGTTCTTGACCACGGTGGTGGGCACGCTCGCCTGGATGATGTCGAGCAGTATCCCGGCCTGCTTGAGATCCTGCCTGGCGCGCTCGACATCGTTCTTGCGCAGGGCGTCGCGGGCGCGGGCGATGTGGTGCAGCACCCGGATGGCGCTGGAGGAGATGGCCGCCTCGTCGTCGGGGGTGATGGAACGCCCGGGCGAAACGCTGATGTCCTCGTGCAGACGCGGTTCGACGCCGGCGACGGCGGTCCGGGCAACGGCGAAGACGGCAATCATGGCCAGGGCGACGGGTTTGAGTCGTAAGGTGTTCATGCTGTGCTCCTTGTCTTGAATTACGGGTTGCGGCCATTGCCGCGACCGTTCATCAGCATCCTCCGTGCCAGGATGTGACCTCACCACAAATCAAAGCGTTGCGGGTTCGGGCGGGCGGGCGCCGGGGGTTTTCAACCCATCCGCCGGGGCATGGCCACCCCATGCCGCTCCCGGCCTCGCCAAACGTAATCCTGGCGTCAGCGCCTGGAGGCGCACCGCGTAGCCTGACATCCGTGCAATCCCGCCGCATGTCCAGGGCCTGGTCAGGAATGGTCCGCACCCGCTTGCCGGCCTTGGCGTTGAATTCCGCCACGACACGCGGCACACGTTGTCGCAGGTCGCCACGACGCCCGCGCAGGCTGGGTAGATCGAGACGGACCGCCGCAAGCCGGTCGTGCAAATCGGCGCGGAAACGGCCTGCGCGCATCCCGATGGTCAGGCCGCGGTTGCAGGCGGCGACGATCTGCACGTCCGCCGTGATCTCACGGTGCCGGGATCTGAGACACGTAATCACCCGAGACCCGCAAGATTCTTCAAAGAAAAACAGCACTCAAGGCCGGCCCGCACAGATTCGGCTTGATACGGTTTAGTGACTTTTAGGCGCGTCCTCCTTTATCCTTCCATAGCTGGGAAAATACTTAAGGGGGGTGCCATGCACCAATGGCCACGGTTCGTTGCTTTGATCCTGGGCGCGTTGCTCGCCGCGTGCGGGCGGCAGGAAGCAGCGCAAAAGGGGGGCGGTGCGCCGCCCCCGGCGCGGGTGACGGTGGAAGCGGTCACTCCGCGAACGGTGCCGATCGGCTTTGAATATGTCGGCCGGCTGGAAGCCTCGCGCGAAGTGGAAATCCGCCCGCGCGTGTCCGCCATCATCGAACGCCGCTATTTCGAGGAAGGCGCGCCGGTGAAAGCCGGAGCGCTGCTGTTCAAGCTCGATGCCGCGAGCTTTGCCGCGCAGGCACGCGCGGCGGGCGCGGAACTCGCCAACCGGCAGGCGCTGCTGGCGGAAGCGAAGCTGGAACTGGACCGTAACCGCTCGCTCGCGGCGCAGGGCTTTGTCAGCACGCGCGCGCTCGATGCCGCGCAAACCGCGGTCGCGGTGGCCGAGGCTAATGTGCGCAGTGCCGAGGCGAATCTCGCCGATGCGCGCATCAACCTGGGCTACACCGATATCCGGGCACCGCTCGCGGGCGTGATGGGGCGGGCGCTCCAGGTGGAAGGTGCGCTGGTCAGCCCCAACGGCCCGGTGCTCACCACGCTGGCGCAGATACGCCCGATCTACGCGCGTTTTTCCATCGGTGAAGACGAGCGCCTTGCGCTGGAAAAACAGATCAACGAAGGCGCGCTGCATCCGGGCAAGCAGAAAATTGGCCTGGTGCTCGCCGATGGCAGCCGCCTGGATACGGCCGGCAAGCTCAACTTCAGCGATTACAAGGCCAACCCGGACACCGGCGCATTCGACATGCGCGCCGAGTTCGCCAACCAGGATGGCCAGTTGAAACCGGGTCAGTTCGTGCGCGTGATCGTCGAAGGCGGCACCCTGCCCGACGCGGTCACTGTGCCGCAGGCGGCGGTGCAGGATGGCCCGACCGGCAAGTTCGTCTACGTCGCCACACCGGGCGACAAGGGCATGACGGTCGCGCTGCCGCGCCCGGTGGACGTGGGTACGTGGACGGGCGGCGAGCCCGGCCAGAGCACGGGGCGCTGGCTCATCAAAAAGGGGCTCAAGGCGGGCGACCGTGTCATCGTCGACGGCATGGCGCGCATTTTCTTCCCCGGCATGCCGGTGGTGCCGACTGAAGCCGGCACCCGCGCCACGCCGCCGTCCACTGCGAAAAAATAAGGGGCCCGCATGTTCTCGCGCTTCTTTATCGACCGGCCGATTTTTTCGGTGGTGATCTCCATCCTCATCGCGCTTGCCGGGCTGCTGGCGATGCGCGTGCTGCCGATCGCGCAATACCCGGAGATCGCGCCGCCGGTGGTGACGGTACGCGCGGTCTATCCCGGCGCGTCGGCGACGGTGCTGGAACAGACCGTCGCCGCGCCGCTGGAAAACGCGATCAACGGCATCGAGGACATGATGTACATGAGCTCGACCTCGGCTTCGAACGGCGTACTGGAAATCCAGGTGACGTTCGAGATCGGTTCCGACGTCGACAAGGCCGCGCTCAACGTCAACAACCGGGTCAAGCAGGCCGAGGCGCGGCTGCCGGAAGAAGTGCGGCGGCAGGGGGTGACGGTGGAAAAGGGTTCGTCGGCCTTCCTCCAGGTGCTGGCGTTCATCTCGCCCGACGGCCGCTACAACGATCTCTACACCAGCAACTACGTCACGCTCAACATACTGGACCGGCTGAAGCGCATTCCCGGCACCACCAACGTGCAGATTTTCGGCGCCAAGGATTACGCCATGCGCATCTGGCTGAAGCCCGACCGCATGGCGCGACTGGGCGTGACGGTGACCAACCTCACCGACGCGATCAACGAACAGAACGCGCAGTTCGCGCCCGGCAAGATCGGCCAGCCGCCGGTCGACAAGGGCCAGGAACTGGTCTACTCGTTGACCGCAAAGGGGCGGCTGGCCGACCCCAAGGAGTTCGAGAACATCGTCGTGCGCGCGAATCCGGACGGCTCGCTGCTGTATTTGAAGGACGTCGCGCGGGTCGAGCTCGGTTCCAAGGATTACGACTTCGCCGGCCTCTACAACGGCAAGCCGGCGACGCTGGTCGGCATCTTTTTGCAACCCGGCTCGAACGCGCTCGAGGTCGGCGACGAGGTCAAGCGCACGGTCGAGGAACTGAAGAAAAGCTTCCCGCCCGGTTTCGATTACGCCGTGCCCTACGACACCACGCGCTTCGTCGAGGTGTCGATCCGCGAGGTGGTGAAGACGCTGGGCGAGGCGATCCTGCTGGTGGTGCTGGTGGTATTCGTGTTTCTGCAGAACTGGCGGGCGACGGTCATTCCGATTCTGGCGGTGCCGGTGTCGCTGCTGGGAACCTTTGTCGGCCTGCTTGCTGCTCGGCTATTCGATCAACACGCTGACGCTGTTCGGCATGGTGCTCGCCATCGGCATCGTGGTGGACGACGCCATCGTGGTGCTGGAGAACATCGAGCGCATCATCCACGAGCACAACAAACCCCCGCGCGAAGCGGCGCTGCTGGCGATGCGCGAGGTCACGAGCCCGGTGATCGCGATCGTGCTGGTGCTGTGCGCCGTGTTCATCCCGATCGCCTTCCTGGGCGGCCTGACCGGCGAGCTGTACCGGCAGTTCGCCGTCACCATCACCATCTCGGTGGTGATTTCCGGCCTGGTCGCACTGACCCTGACGCCCGCGCTGTGCGTCGCCCTGCTCAAGGGCGAAAAACCGCACCAGCCGGGGCGGTTTTTCAGCACCTTCAACCGCGGCTTCGCCGGCATGACGCGCCACTACCAGGGTGGCGTGAAATTCCTGATGCGGCGTTCGCTGCTGGCACTGGCGATTTATAGCCTGATGATCGTCGCCGCCATCAGCTTGTGGAGGCTCACCCCCGGCAGCCTGGTGCCGGACGAAGACCAGGGCTATTACATCAGCGCGGTCTATCTGCCGGACGGTTCGGCGCTGTCACGCACCGAGGCGGTGGTCAGGCAGGTCGATGCGATCGCGCGCAAGGATCCGGCGGTCGAGCACGTGGTCGCCTTCGCCGGGCTGGATTTTCTCGGCGGCGGTTTCCGCAACAGCGCGGCCACCATCTTCGTCGCCGCGCGCCACTGGGACCAGCGCGACAAGACCGTCCAGCAGATGGTCGGCGAACTGATGGGCGCCACCGCAGGCATCCGCCAGGCGCTGGTGCTGGCTTTCGCGCCGCCGCCGATTTTCGGGCTCGGCAACGCCGGGGGCTTCGAGTTCTACATCCAGAACAAGGGCGAAGGCGGGCCGCAGAAACTCTCGCAGGTGGCCGATAGCTTCCTTGCCGCGGCGCGCGCGGACAAGCGCCTGGCGCAGGTGCTGACGCTGTGGCGTCCGCACGTGCCGCAGTTGTACGTCGACGTCGACCGCGAAAAGGCGAAGATGCTGGGCGTCAAGATCGACGACATATTCACCACGCTGTCGGCGACGCTGGGCGCGTTTTACGTCAACGACTTCAACAAATACGGCCGCACCTGGCAGGTGCTGATGGCGGCCGAGCCGGGCGCGCGCAAGACGCCGCAGGACGTGTCCGCGCTGTTCGTGCCGAACAAGGCTGGCGACATGGTGCCGATGTCGGCGCTGGCGCGGGTAAGTTTTTCGTCCGGTCCGGAAACGCTCGACCGCTACAACAACACCCAGGCGGTGAAGATCATGGGCAGCGCGGTGCCGGGCATCAGTTCGGGACAGGCGCTCGACATCGTCGACGAAATCGCCAGGAAGACCTTGCCGCCCGACTTCAGCTACGAGTGGACCAGCGCATCGTTCCAGGAAAAGCGCTCCAGCGGCACCTCGGGCCTGGCACTGGGCCTGGCGGTGGGCATGGTCTTCCTCATCCTCGCCGCGCAATACGAGAAATGGTCGCTGCCTCTGGCGGTGATGATGGCGCTGCCCTTCGGCACCTTCGGCGCGCTCGCCGCGGTGTGGCTGCGGGGGCTGACCAACGACGTGTATTTCCAGATCGGCCTGGTGACCTTGCTGGGCCTGGCGGCGAAGAACGCGATCCTGATCGTCGAATTCGCCATCCTGAAGAAGCAGGAGGGGTATTCCAGCGTGGCCGCCGCGCTGGAAGCTGCCCGGCTGCGTTTCCGCCCGATCCTGATGACTTCGCTCGCCTTCATTCTGGGCGTGCTGCCGCTGGCGCTTTCCACCGGCGCGGGCGCGGGCGCGCGTCACGCCGTCGGCACCGGGGTGGTCGGCGGAATGCTCGCCGCGACCTTCCTCGCGCTGTTTTTCATCCCGCTGTTCTTCCACTGGGTGTCGGACAAGCGGCTGCAGGCGCGCCCGGAAGAAATCGACGCGCATCCGCACATCTCGCGACACGCCAGCGTGCACACGCCGTCGCATCATCCGTCGCCGGTTCGCCCCCCCGACTCCCAGCCCTGAATCGCCGCCTTGCGCGCAAGTCGCCGGTGATAGCCGCCGAGCGCGCCGGAAGATGGCCGCCATGTGCGATACGGTCGCCACTGTAGCGGAAACCAGGCCGGCGCGTGGCCCGTCACCGGTGCACCGGGTCCATGAAGCGTGTCGAAGGCTGTTGATGCGTGAACGCGAGACCTGATTCCGCGCTTGCGCCGTGCAGTGAACAGCGCCATGCGCGGGTGCGTTGCGAACTTGAATTTCGTCGGGCTGTCTCATATCGTGTAAAAAGTTAAACCCGTAAACCTTACTGTCAGATACGCAAAATGCCCCCGCACGATGCAACTGCACGTGTTCCAACCACCTGGTACCGGCGTCATGCCTGGCCCGTCCGCCTCATGCACTGGATTAACGTGCTCGCATTTACGGTGCTGCTGATGAGCGGGCTGCAGATATTCAACGCGCACCCTGCGCTGAACTGGGGAAAGTCTTCCTACAACGGCCGGCTGCCGATTTTGCAAATGAACGCACGCATGGATGCACAGGGCAATCCGATTGGCGTCACGCGCATTCTGGACCATGAATTCAACACCACCGGGGTGCTGGGGTTGTCGGCGGGCATGGACGGACAACCGACCGAACGCGGTTTTCCTGCGTGGATCACCCTCCCCGGGCCGCAATGGCTGGCGCTGGCGCGGCGCTGGCATTTCTTTTTTGCCTGGGTGCTGGTCATCAATGGCCTTGCCTATCTCAGCTACACGCTGGCAAGCCGCCATCTGACGCGCGACCTCACGCCCAGCCTGGCCGATTGGCGTTCGCTCGGGCAATCCATCAAGGATCACCTGCTTCTGCGGCACGCGCATGGCGAGGCCGCCAGACGCTACAACATCCTGCAAAAACTGACCTACCTGAGCGTGATATTTGTCTTGTTTCCCCTGCTGATTTTGATGGGCTGGGGCATGTCACCGGGGCTGGACACACTTTTCCCGGGCTGGATTGATGGATTCGGTGGCCGCCAATCGGCGCGCACGATTCACTTTGTGGTGGCATGGGCACTGGTGGCTTTTGTTTTCATACACGTTTTTGAGGTCATCATCACCGGCTTTTGGAACAACCTGCGCTCGATGATAACGGGCCGTTACCGGATTGATGCCGATGAAAACGAGCATGACTAGCCAGGAGAACAGCCGCAGACGCTTTTTAGCGTCGCGCGCTGGCTGCCAGTGGTGCGCTGCTGCTGTCAGGATGCGACCGGCTATCGCATAGCGAGTGGTTCACAAAACTGCTGGGCAGTGCCGAAAAGCTGACCTTTGCGACGCAACGCCTGCTGCTGCCGCGCAAGGCCATGGCGCAGGAATTTACCGAGGCAGACCTGTCGCCGGATTTTCGCAGCAACGGCACCAGCAACCCCGACAACCCGGTTTACCAGGCCTTGGCGGCCAATGGTTTTGCCGATTACCGGTTGCAGATTGGCGGCCTGGTGGCACAGCCGCGCGCCTATTCACTCGACGAACTGAAGGCATTGCCCAGTCGTACCCAAATCACCCGGCACGATTGCGTCGAAGGCTGGAGCGCAATCGGCAAATGGAAAGGCGTGCAATTAAGCCGCTTGCTGGAACAGGTCAAACCGCACCCGTCAGCACAATACGTGGTGTTTTACTGCGCGGACCCGATGGACGTACTGGGAACGCGTTACTACGAAAGCATCGACATGGACGACGCTTGGCACGCACAAACCCTGCTCGCCTACGAACTGAACGACGAGCCGCTGCCTGTCGACAACGGCGCACCGATACGCGTGCGCGTCGAGCGCCAGCTGGGTTACAAGATGGCCAAATACATCATGCAGATACAGCTCGTTGACCGTCTCGACAACATCGCGGGAGGCAAGGGCGGGTACTGGGAAGACCAGGGCTATGAGTGGTACGCAGGAATCTGACCCCTGCGGCATGCACCGGGCGCCGGACATGGCGATACCCTGCTCCAACGAACAAGACATGACCCCTGATCTGAAATACCTCCCGTGAGCTTGGTGCGCCTGCCTTTCGAAACGCTTCAGCGGGCGCATCGCACGCGGTCAAGCCCGATTACACGCTGACCCCTGATACCTATCCGTATCGCGACAAACTTGTCTTCGTTCTCAAATCGCCGGCCGATGTGAAGGTGTCGAGCGTCGACTTGCCGACGGGCGACGTCAAGGACGACCCGAGCTTGGCCGTAACGCGGTCCATCACCGGAATTTCTCCGCCAGCCTGGCGCTGTCGCACGCACTTGCCACCGACGAAATGCTGTGATGGAAGCCGTCTGGCAGGGCTGCAACGAAGCGGTCGGCGTCTGCCATCCGCCGATCAACCGCGACTTCACGCTGGCCGTAAGCGGCAGCCGCGCCGCCGCGCCGGTTGCGGCCGTCAGTGCCCCGGCTGCTCGCGCCGAAGCCGCGAATGATGAGGTGTAGGCGTCGAAGACGCCGAATACGGAATGCGGGTCTTTCACGATCTGCTCCGTCAATAAAGTTCAAGATGCGATGGATGGGACGCGATGCCTCCACTGTTCTCCGGGCAATTGCAGCGGCGGGCAATCAGATCGCCAGAGCGATCCGGAACTCCTCGCCCAGCCACTCCCCCTCGCGCCAGAACCATGTGAAATCCAGGCAGCGGCGCCCTTGCAGCAGGGTGCTGGCGAGGGTGATGCCATGCAATCCAAGGCCAGCCGGGCGGCTGGGCAGATCGCGGATATCCTGCCAGCCGTCAAAGCCCAGATGCAGCGACGCCGGCCGCGGCAGCAGGATCAGCAGGGCGCGCCCGGCGGCCAGATGGGCGATAGGGGCGCCGGGCGTCCAGACCCAGGTGGCGGCGTCGGGCCGCATGCCGGCGTAGCGACGCCAGACCGCCTCCGGGCGGTCGAATACCCGCCCCAGGACGTATGAGGCGGCCAGCTTGACGAACTCGGCATGGGCCCAGGCCAGCGGCATGGCGGAACCACTCGGGCGACCCGGGAACAGGCCGCGTTCCGGCAGGGGCGCGGCGTCCCACACCTGTTCCGGCAGCAGGCCGCCAGCGCCGGCCATGGCGTTCATCGTGGCGAGATAAGGCAGCGGGTCTTCCCCCAGGGCCAGCGCGTGGTGGCCGCGCTCGCCGACCAGCAGGGGCCAGCCGCGTCCCTGGCCGCTCCCGTCGAATGGCGCGCCGTCGGCGTGCTCGCCGTAGCCGTCGCCGTTGTAGCGGTGCCATACCGGGCCGCTGGGGGTATCCGTCTTGAGCAGGGCGTCCGCCAGTTTGAGGCTGTCCAGGATCAAAGGGTCGTCGGCGTGGCGTAGCCCGAGGCGCACCAGTTGCAGGAAATCGACACCCACCTGGGCAGCGGCGTCCAGGCCGGGATCGTCGGTGCGGTTCTTGATGGGCAGGCACCGGCTGAGGGCTGCGGGGGTGGACAGAATCTCTGCTGGCGCCTCGCGCACGTAGTGGGCGGCGATGCCGTGGGCGGAGTCCAGGCTGCTTCCGCGCGCCAGGCACCAGTCTTCCAGGCGGGCGTTCCAGAAGTCCGCCAGCAGCAGGGGCAGTGCGCGCTCATCCTCGGGCAGCAGTCCGGCGCCGGCCACCAGGGCGGCGATGCACACGGCCAGGGTGTAGGGGTTGACGCCGGCATCCTCCTCCCAGCGATCCTGCGGGCTGGCCGGGCCTTCGCGCATCAGGAAAGCCAGGGCGCGGCGGGCCATGTCCAGAACCGGCATACCGCCGAGAGCGCCGCGCTCGGCCAGGCTGGCAGCCAGCAGTAGCGGAAAGGCGGTTTCGTCCAACTGGATGCCCGGCCAGTAGCGGCGGCCGCCCAGCCACTGGTTCTGATACCAGTGGCCGTCGCGGTTCTGGGTGGCGATGAGATAGCCGAGCGCGGCGCGTGCCTCGGCCTCGCCGCCCAGGGCCAGGAGGGCCTGCGCGCACTCGACCAGGTCGCGCGGCCAGACCAGGTGATAGCCGCCCCGCTCCTCGCCGTGGTTGCCCCAGGGCACCGAGAGGCTGGCCACCATCGCACCGCTGAAGGTCTTGTCGTAATGGGTCTTCATCACCTGGGCGGAGCGGCGTACCTGCTCGCCCAGCGCGGCGGGCAGATCGAACGGTGGGCAACGCGCCTCGCGCGCCGCGTGCCAGTCGGCCCAGGCAGTGCGCTGCTGTTCCCACACCTGGGCGTAGGGTTCGGCGAGGCTGGCCAGGGCCAGGGTGGCAGCGGCCTGAGGGGAGGTGGAGAAGCCCAGCGCGAGGTTGGCCCGCTGTGGCAGGGCAGCCATCAGGGCGACGTTGCCGGGCCCCGCATCGCTCCAGGTCCAGGTCATGCGGCCGTGGCGAGCGAAGTCCTGCCAGCCGTCGGACTCGCCGACATGGCCGGCCGAAGCGGCCCCCAGGGCATCGCGGAAATCCGCGTCCACACCCAGCAGCGACAGCGCGAACGGCCCATGTTGCGCCGACAGCACCCGCCGCCCCCGGTGCCTGACCGCCCGAGCCCGGTTATCCCGGCCGCTGCCGCCCAGGTGGGGCGCGAGCAGCACATAGGGGCGCAGGGCCGGGTCGCCTCGCAGTTCCACCTCCAGGCGCAGTACATCGCGATTCGGGTCGGGACAGACGCGCAGGATCAGGGTAAAGCGCGGGTGGCGGTGTGTCACCGTGGCCAGTGGGATACCGGGCGCCGGGAGGTCGAGCCGGTAGCCGCGCAGGCGCTTGACCTCCACCCAGAAGCCGGCGTCGTCGGCGACGATGAAGCCGAGGTCGCGGATCTGCGGGATGTCGACGCGCGGATAATAGACCTCGTTGACGATGCCATGACCCAGGGTATACCAGAGCCGCGCCGGGCCCAGGGCGGTTCCCACCAGGTCCTTGTCGGAAGAGGTCCAGGTGGGCGCGATGCCGGGGGAACCGGGGGCGTGGTTCTCGGGTGGGTTCATGGCAGGCCGGGGACGTGGCGTGTGGGATCGTGACCGGTTCTGCCCGCACTTGAGCACGGGCGAGGATGCCGCGTATGGGTGTTGGCGGGTTTCATGAGCGTTGAGCCGCAAGCCTTTCGGGTATTAATCCTCATCTTGCCAGAAGTGTTCCATGGAGATGTAGGTGTAAGAAGCGGACCAGCCTATCAACAGGAGGCCGTTCAGAACCTCCATGCCGGCGAACATTCTTAACCTGCCGCCTGGCACCACATCGCCGTATCCAAGGGACGAATAGGTTTCCGCGGAGAAATACAAACATTGGTTCCAGGAGGTCTGGGTGCTATTACCCAGCGTGCCGGCACCCAGGTAGTGGACGAGCACATAGATCGCAACCGCGTACAGGATGATTTCCACGACGTGAGCGAAAAATGTCCCGAGGATGACCAGAATGAGTTTGGCCCGGGTGCGCATGGCGAAAGTCGGAAGCCGGACAGTCAACAGACGGAGAATCTCGTAGTGAATCACCGTTGTGACCAGCAGGAGCACAACGCAGGAGAAGACAACTAATGGCATGACTTGTTCTCCGTCAGCTTGTCACTGGCAGCATGGCACGGCCGGACGGCGGCCTGAAGCAGGCGTTCATGCAGGGCGATCATGTGGGCCGCAGCGCAGGTATCCGCCAGCCGCGGCCTCGCGGTTGGTCAGGCGCCCGGCGCGCTCCGGGCCCCGGGAAGCGGAGGCGGCGAGCTGGGCGAGGAAGCGGGAGGCAGGGACGACGTTGTGATTGCGCTGGATCAGCATGGGGTACGCCTCGGTTCATTTGCAATATCCAACGCACGAGGCATGCCAGCGGCACACCCCCCGGAAATACTGGCCACCTGCCGACGCGGGCCGCGATGCGTGGTGGAAATGCCGCGTTCACCGGGGGAAAGCAACCCCCTCATGGGGTGGACTCCCGAAGGTGCACCGCTGGATGGGCATTGCGCAACGCGTCCCCCCACTCGGTATTGATCGAATGCCGGGGACAGTTCCCTGTTTCCTGCGAGGCGGCTGCTTCCAACAGTCGCCCATGGATTGATAGCACCCCCTGGCACCCGATCTCTTTCTGATTTTGCTGAAGAAAATGATCGAGACGCGGTATCCTGTACTGGCCGTAAAACGGTTTTTTGCAACTTCCGAGAACTTGCCACTGTAATCGCGTTCAAAAATCTGTTTGGCGGCCCTAACGGCGGCAAACGCTGTTTCCATAATCCACACTCATCCATCGAAGGAGTCAAAAAATGAATGCCATCCGTCACACCACGCTGATGCTCTCCCTGGCCGCCGCACTGGCGCTTCCCACTGCGCTGAGGGCGGCGGATGCCGCACCCGATGCGCCGGCTGCCGCATCCGATGCGCCGGCTGCCACCCCCGCGGCGCCGGCTGCCACGCCGGCACAGACCACGACTGCACCCATGGCCGGCATGGGTCCGGGAATGAGGATGGGTCGCGGCATGGGTCCGGGAATGGGGATGGGTCGCGGCCCGGGCCCCATGCACGGTGACAACTGCGACATGGTCAAGGGCGGCATGAGGATGGGCGGCGCGGGCATGATGGGCGGAGACAAACCCTGCATGATGGGCCAGCACCCGGGCTGTCGCATGGGGATGGGCGGAGGCGACGCGATGACGGACAAACGTCTGGACATGCTGGAAAAGCGCATGGACATGATGCAGATGATGCTGGAAATGATGTTGAACCAGTCTGCCGCCGCCAACGAGTAGGCTTTTCCACCGCGCTGCGGGGAGTGCGGTGATCACTCCCCCGCTTTCACCTGCCGCATCAGCACATTCATGAATTCGCCCGGCACCGGGAAGACGATGGTGGAGGACTTGTCGCCGGCGATGCTGGTAAGGGTTTGCAGGTAGCGCAACTGCATGGCCTGGGGTGTTTTCGCCAGGATTTCAGCCGCCGCCAGCAGTTTCTCCGAGGCCTGCAATTCGCCTTCGGCGTGGATGACCTTGGCGCGGCGCTCGCGCTCCGCCTCGGCCTGTTTGGCGATGGCGCGCACCATGGTTTCGTTGATGTCGATGTGCTTGATTTCCACGTTTGACACCTTGATGCCCCAGGCGTCGGTTTGCGCATCCAGCGATTGCTGGATATCCATGTTCAGGCGCTCGCGTTCGGCCAGCATTTCGTCCAGTTCGTGTTTGCCCAGCACCGACCGGAGCGTGGTCTGGGCAAGCTGGCTGGTGGCGTTGAGAAAGTCCTCGACCTGGAGAACGGACTTGGCCGGGTCCATCACGCGGAAGTAGATGACCGCGTTGACCTGAACCGAGACGTTGTCGCGCGAGATCACGTCCTGGCTTGGCACGTCCAGCACCACGGTGCGCAATTCCACCCGCACCATCTGCTGAATGCCGGGGAGGATGAGGATCAGCCCCGGCCCTTTCACCCGCCAGAACCGGCCGAGCAGAAACACCACGCCGCGCTCGTACTCGCGCAGGATGCGAAAGCTCGAAATCACCAGCACCAATACCAGCAGCAGCGCAGTCAATCCGCCGAATTGAAACATGATTGTTCTCCTTAAGTCGCCTTGGGCTCAGCCTTCTCTCCCTCGCCCTCAGGAAGAGGTTTGAGGGGTTCCACGTCCAGAATCAGGCCACGGCGTGCCCTGACCCTGATGGGGGTGCCGCGCACCAGCGGGACGGCGCTCCGCACCTGCCACAATTCGCCATGCACGCGTGCCCAGCCCTGGCGCTCCATGTCTTCCTGCACTTCGCCTTCGGCACCCGGCAATTCTTCCGCGCCGGTGACTACGGGCCGACGCCGCGCGCGCAGCGCCATGCCTGCGACGAAGAAGCTGAACAGCGCGGTGACGGCGGCCAGCGGCACGATCAGGCCCCAGGAAATGCCGTAGCCGGGAAGATCGGTGTCGATCAGCATGACCGAGCCGATGACGAAGGCAACGATGCCGCCCAGCCCCAGTGCACCGAAGCTGGGAAGAAACGCCTCCGACACCATGAGCGCAATGCCGAGAACGATGAGCGCCAGCCCCGCATAGCTGATAGGCATGAGTTGCAACGCGAACATCGCGAGCAGCAGGCAGATGCCGCCGACCACACCCGGTAGCACCATTCCGGGACTGGAGAACTCGTAGATCAGGCCATAAATGCCCAGCAGCATCAGGATATAGGCGATGCCGGGATCGCCGATAATGGCGAGCAGGCGGCTGCGCCAGTCCGGTTCGATGCGCTCAGGGGTGAGCCCCGCGGTATTCAGCGTGATTTCGTTGCCGGCCAGCTTCACCTTGCGCCCATGAATCTGCCTGAGCAGGTCGGCCAGATCTTCCGCCATGACGTCGATGACATTGAGCTTCAAGGCTTCCGCGGCGGACAGGCTGACTGCCTCGCGCACCGCGCGCTGCGCCCAATCCGCATTGCGCCCGCGCAACTCGGCCAGGCTGCGGATATAGGCGGCGGCATCGTGTACGGCCTTGCGCATCTTGGCATCCTGCGGGAGAGGGTCGGTGGGCCCGGATTTGGCCCGTGGCTCCTGCGCGGCAGGCTTGTCACTTCCCTCTGGCCCCAGTTCGACCGGCGTGGCCGCCCCCAGGTTGGTGGCCGGGGCCATCGCCGCAATATGACTGGCATACAGAATATAAGTCCCCGCACTGGCGGCGCGCGCGCCTTTGGGAAACACGTAGGTGGCGATCGGAACCTTCGATGCCAGGATGGCCTTGATGATGTCGCGCATCGACGTATCCAGTCCGCCCGGCGTGTCCATTTCGATCACCACAAGCCGGGCCTTGTCCTCGAACGCCTTGTCCATGCCGCGTATCAGGTAATCGGCGCTGGCCGGGCTGATCGCGCCCTGTACCGTCAACACCCTCACCACAGCGGCGCTGGCGGGAAAAACCGGCACCACAAGCAGGCAGACAAACAGCGTGAAACGTGACAGGAAATGAAGCATGTTCATCTCATCACTTTAGACGCAATCCAAAAAAACCGCATTTGAACGCATGGCCCGGGGATCCGGTCCTTCAAACAGGAATAACGCGACCGTAATAGGCTTTCAGCAGGAACGGCGGCGCCACCGTGGTGAGGGCAATGACGATCAGCAGCGCGGCGTAAGTCTCCGCGTCGAGAATGCCCTGGTTCAATCCGAGTTGCGCAAAGATCAGGCCGACTTCGCCGCGCGGGATCATGGACAGGCCGATGGCGACCTGGCGAAAGCGGGATTCGCGGATAAAGAATCCGGCGGCGAGTTTGCCGATGAACGCAGCCACGATCAGCGCGCCCCCCAGTTGCCAGACGCGGGGCGAGCCCCAGTCCACCGTGCCGAGGTTGAGCGAGACGCCGACCATGACGAAGAACAGCGGCGCGAAGGTATGAATCAGCGGCCGCATCTGTTGTTCCAGCCGGTGTGCCAACGCGGGACTGGGCGCCAGCCAGCGGTCGAGCGCGGGCAGCCCCAGCCGGTGCATCAGGTTGAAACGGAAATGCTGCGACAGGGCGATGCCCGCGGCAAAACCGCCCATGATGAGCGGCGCGCCCACCGCGTGCGCCAGCCAGGAAAACAGCAGAATCAGCGCCAGCGCCATGGTGATGAGCAGGCCGGGCGTGGCTGCGCGCCGGTCGTAATGGTCGATGATGCCGCCTGCAAGCTTGGCGACGAAGGGCGAGAGCAGCATGAACAGCACGATGAAGAGCGCGACCTTGCCGGTGGCGGCGAGCGAAACTTCGTGCTGCACCGCGAACTGGTACAGAAAGGCCAGTGCCAGCACGCCCAGAATGTCGTCCAGCACCGCCGCGCCGATGACGATCTGCGCCTCGTCCGAATGGCGCCGGCCCAGATCGTCGAGCACCCGCACCGTGATGCCGATGCTGGTCGCGGTGAGCGTGCCGCCGATGAACAGCGCCACCAGATTGTCGAGCCCAAACCCCCAGCGGCAGACCGCATAGCCCAGCACGAACGGCAGCACAAACCCGGCCACGGCCACCACGATTGGCTTGATCCCCGACCTGGCGAGACGGAACAGATCGGTGTCCATGCCCACCTCGAACAGCAGCAGAATGATGCCGATTTCCGCCAGCAGCGCCATCGTCGCATTGGGCGAAATCCAGCCCAGCAGGGACGGCCCGACCAGCAGGCCCGCCAGCAGTTCGCCGATCACCGAAGGAACGCCGTGCCGTCCCGCGATCTCCGAAAACAGCCGTGCGGCGATCAGGATGATGGCGAGGTAAAGAAAGAATTGATGGAGTTCCATAGCCTGGCTGTCCGGGTCATGTTCAGGTCAGTGAAAATGAGTGTACCTGCAGGCCATGAGGCCGTGGGGCATACGATCTTTCACGGGCTTTTGCCCGTAGAAAGTCGGAGTCCCCTTGTGGGAAGAAGCCGGAGTCCCCTCAGGAGGGGTGCGATTCTCCGGTTGAGGTCGGCTGAATCAGTACGGTTGAGTCCGCCTGAGCACCCGTATTTCCACAAAAAACAATGTCAGGCTGAACATCGACAGGCGGCGCGTGCTGCCGCTGAAAAAGGCCAGCGGCGTGGAGGAGAGGCCGAAGCTCACGCTCGTGCCCTTGCCCAGTTTCATTTACATTTGATTTTCATTTAACTATTAGTCCGGCCGCTGATTTCGTCGCTCCGCAGATGCAGGGTTGTTGCCATTTGGCGCTACAACCATGGCCTGCCGCTTGCGGGTGAAAGCCGGAGCGGTAATAAGCTGGATTCCGGCTTTCCCCCTTACGGGGACAAGCGCCGGGATGGCGACACCAGGATATTCAAGGGCCGCTCGAATCGGGACAAGGCTCAGGCAAGCACCCGTTGACGCGCAAACAGCGAAAACTGCACGAACAACAGGGACAGGCTGGTCAGGCTCATACGCTCGGTATGGCCATGAAACCAGGCAAAGGGGGATTGGCTGAGTTCGAGAACCAGTTGCTTGTGGCCGAATTGCAGTTTCATGATGATCTCCTTGGTGAGTGTGCTTAAACCGGAGCAAGCCATGTGCCAACAGCATGAAACCCTGTTCCTGACAAATAACATTTCATAAACAACAACTTGCGTTTATTTCTTGGCGGAGCACACGGTAAAACGGCAAAGGCTTGCCGGGAAATCGTCACCCATTGTCGAAAATGGCCAGCGCATGAATTTGTGCGCGTGTTTCGTGGCATGCGGCCCCAGGCAAGGTAAAATGCGGCTTTCGTCGAAGCTGCAGGGGCCGTCTTCAGCGCGCAGCCTCAATCTCAAGCAGAGCGGTAAATCCCCGGCATGATCATCCTTAAAAACCTCAGCTTGCGCCGCAGTTCCAAGGTGCTGCTCGATAACGCATCGGTCACGCTCAACCCCGGGGAGAAGGTCGGTCTGGTCGGGCGCAACGGCGCGGGAAAATCCACGTTGTTTGCCCTGCTCAACGGTACGCTGCACGAAGACCGCGGCGACTTTTCCATGCCCGCGCAGTGGCGCTTGGCGCAGGTGGCGCAGGATATGCCCGAGACTTCGCATGGCGCGACCGACTTTGTGATCGAAGGTGACACCGTGCTGGCTGCGGCACAAGCCGAAGTGGACGCAGCCGAAGCGAGCGACGACGGCGAGCGCATGGCCCATGCGTACATGGCGCTGCATGACGCGGGCGCGCACGATGCGCAGGCGCGGGCGCAGGCGCTTATCCTCGGGCTGGGCTTCAAGACCAGTGAGCTGGACCAGCCGGTCAACAGCTTTTCCGGCGGCTGGCGCATGCGATTACAGTTGGCGCGGGCGCTGATGTGCCCGTCTGATTTGTTATTGCTCGACGAGCCGACCAACCACCTGGATCTCGACGCGCTGGTGTGGCTGGAAGCCTGGCTCAAGCGTTACACCGGCACCCTGGTGGTGATCAGCCACGATCGGGAATTTCTGGATTCGGTGACGCAGGTGACGCTGCATATCGACAACGCCCAACTCACCCGCTATGGCGGCAATTACAGCACGTTTGAAGACATGCGCGCCGAGCAAATGGCGCTGCAGCAGGCCGCATTTGCCAAGCAACAGGACAAGATCGCGCATTTGCAAAAGTTCATCGCCCGCTTCAAAGCCAAGGCCAGCAAGGCAAAACAGGCGCAAAGCCGGGTCAAGGCGCTGGATCGCATGGAGCGACTGGCGCCGATGCTGGCCAGCGCGGACTTCAATTTCGAGTTCAAAGAGCCCGCCAACCTGCCCAACCCGATGCTGACAATGCAAAACGCCAGCTTTGGCTACCCGCCTGCGGACGATGCGCCCGCAGGCACCCCGCCCACAGTGATTGTGCGAAACGTCAGCTGCTCGGTATTCGCAGGGCAGCGCATCGGCATTCTGGGCGCCAACGGCCAGGGTAAATCGACCCTGGTGAAAACCGTGGCGCGCGAGCTGGCTGTGATCGAAGGCGAGGTGACCGAAGGCCGCGGGCTCAATATCGGCTACTTCGCCCAGCAGGAGCTCGATGTGCTGCGCCCGCAGGACACCCCGCTGGAACACATGACCCGCCTGGCCAAGGATACGCTGGCCAACGGCGGCGCGGGACAATTCAGCGCCCGAGAACAAGACCTGCGCAGCTTTCTGGGAAGCTTCAATTTCAGCGGCGACATGGTCAAGCAGGCCGTCGGCACCATGAGCGGCGGAGAAAAAGCGCGGCTGGTGCTGTGCATGATGGTGTGGCAGCGCCCCAACCTCCTGCTGCTCGATGAACCGACCAACCATCTTGATCTGGCCACGCGCGAGGCGCTCTCCATGGCGCTCAACGAGTTTGAAGGCACCGTGATGCTGGTCAGCCACGACCGCGCCCTGCTGCGCGCCGTCTGCGACGAATTCTGGCTGGTCACGCGCGGCGGTGTGGTGCCGTTTGACGGCGATCTGGATGATTATCAGCGCTACCTCCTGGACGAGGGCAAGCGTTTACGCGAAGGCCTGAAAGACAGCAGCAAGGAAACCCGGAATCTTGCCAAACCGGACGCGCCTGCCCGGGCTACGGCGGCCAGGCGTCAGCCCGCCACGGGCAAGACCAAACCCCTCAAGCAGGCACTCGACAGGCTCGACCAAAGCATGGCTGCGCTTCATGCAGAAAAAGCAGCCCTTGAAGCGCGGCTGTCCAGCGCGCAGCCAGCCAGCGAAATCGCCGAAACGGGCAGGCAACTCCAGCGCGTGATTGACGAGCTGGCGATCCAGGAAGAGGAGTGGCTCAGCCTGTCCGGGGATATTGAGGCGATGAGTTATTGATTCGGCGTCAATGAACCTGAACCGGGCTCCTGCACCCGGATTCTTTAATGCATTGGCCATTTTTGACTATCGTGTGCCCACGCGAAATCATCGAGTACAGGCAACCCGCGACAGCGTACTGTTGGGATACGCTGCCTTCGCCTGATTCAGGCTTTTGAGCGCATCCGCATCTTCGCTGCGGATGTCAAAGTAATAATCGCTACCCTGTTTGGCCTGGGATTCGATGCGCGTGCCCGGTATCCCCTTGTCTTCAAGCTCACGCACACGCCGCCTTGCTGCCTCTTCCTTGGCATACAGACCGAGCGATATGGCGTTATCCCAGGGGCCGCTTTTTACCAGGAAGGCATCCTTTATCCCTGCTGCAGCGAACCCGGCGAGTTTGGCCGTGGCCGCTTCACGGCTCGGCAGCGGCGGGAAAATCACCCAGTGGCGCAATTCCACAGGGACTTCCGAAAACGACATGAGCCGCTCTTCCGCCATGCCATTGAGCAGTTCTCGTACCGGTTTGAGTTCACCCGGCACGAGTCCCCGCCATTCGACACAGTAGGCCTGCAAGGTATCGGGACCGGGCGCCGCAACCGGGACGTCAGCCCGAGTGGGGGGCGGCGGTGGGGGGAGCAGGCTGAGACGGCTGGCATTGAGCGGGGCATTCTCCCCTGCGTCGCCCGCGGTCCAGCCATTCCGCCCCAGGAAAAATCCCGCCCATGCCAGATTGGCTAACAGCAGGAACAAGGCAAGCCACCTCATTGCGTTTCATTCTCCTGGACGATGCGATACAGGCCTTCCAGCACCAGACCGGGAGTTAGCGCGGTTTTCAGTGACAGATAAGGTCGCAGCATCTCGGCGTCGCCCCCGGTAACCAGACAGCATGGGGCGGCGCCGGTCCGCCGGGCAAAGCGTGCCGCCATGGATTCTATCGCTCCGGCCAGCGCCGAGATGATCCCGGTCTGCACGGCATCCTGGGTATTCAGCGGGAAATCGACCGCGTTGCCGCATTGTTCGCCTATCCCCGCCGTCCCGCTTGCCAGTGCCTGCCGCATCAGGCGCAGGCCCGGAACAATCATGCCACCGATAAACTGCCCGTGCCGGGTCAGGGCATCCACCGTCAGGGCGGTTCCGGCCGATACAACCAGGCAGTCCTCACGGCTATGCTGACGCGCGCCAATCAGCGCCGCCCAGCGATCCGCCCCCAGGCTTTGCGGCGGAAGATACGCATTGCTCACGCCACAGGCACACGCACTGGCCTGTACCCATAGCGGACGCACCGCGATGGCGGCCAGACCGCGCTCGACCGCGGCCGTGCAAGCGGGCCCTGCAACATTGACGCCATAACAGGCAGCGAGCGTCCGCCATTTTGACCAGTCCGCAACCAGCGCCGGGATGTCTTCCGTGGCCGCCGTGCCACTATCCAGCCAGCGCGTTTCTTCCACCACCGCCCACTTGAGCCGGGTATTGCCTGCGTCGATCAGCAGGACGCGCCCGGTCATGCCCGCCGCCCCGCTGGCCGCAAGCGGATTTCGGCTCCGTTGTAGCTGACGTATTCACCCTGCTCGTTGCACAGCAGAAACGCGCCCGTATCGTCCACCCCCGCAGCCACCCCGCTTACCTTCTCGCCGTTAGGCAGGCTCAACATCACCGGCTGCCCGGCATGGGCATGAAGCGCTTCCCACTCGCTGCGCAGCGCCCGGAATCCCTGCTGCCGCAGGGTTTCAACCACGTCATGGAGTTCCTGCAAACAGGCCGCGAGCAACTGATTCCTCCCGGTTTGCACCGCCATCTCGGACAGATCGATCACCGCCTGATCGATCGCCTCGCGCTGCCTGCTGCCCAAGCGCACATTCAGACCGATGCCAACCACGGCCAGGGAAGGGCCATCGATATCACCCTGGATTTCAATCAGGATCCCGGCCAGCTTTCTGAAATCGACCAGTACATCGTTCGGCCATTTCAGTTTGACCGCATAGCGGCTGTGCCGGTTGAGCGCGCGCGCCACGGCCAGGCCTGCCGCCAGACTCAGCCCGCCGAGCGTCTGAATGCCCGCGTCGAATCGCCACAAAACCGAAAAGGCAAGGCTCCCGCCGAGCGTGGCATGCCACTGCCGGCCGCGCCTGCCCTTGCCCGCAAATTGATGCTCGGCGCACACCACCGTGCCGCTGGGCGCCCCGGCCAGAGCCGCCTGCATCAGCGCCGTGTTGGTCGAATCGATCGAATCGAGAACCTGCAGCGAATACACATCCGCCAGCGGCCCCAGAGCCTGCGCGACCGCCTGGGCATCCAGCCATTCCGCCGCCTCCGCCAGTCGATAGCCCCGCCCGCGCACGGCATGTATCCTCAGCCCCATGTCCCGGGCCAATCGCAGCAGATTGAACACGCTGGCGCGGGACAGGCCATGGTCGCGTGCCAGCGCCTCGCCCGAATGAAAACCGCCACTCGACAGGCGACGCAAAATTGGCAGCAAGGCGCGGGGCAGAGGCTTAGGCACCGGCTGATTGTACACAGCCCGCAGCCGATAGGCCCTGCCTTCGCAGCCATGCTGCCCATGGCAATCACCCTCGCAGGCCGGCGCAAATTACCGGAAACACGATGGCCGACCCTACAACGGGAACATTCCCGTTGCAGGGTCGAACTTCCTCAGGCAGGCTCCTACGGCAGTGCCACCGCTTCGAAACGGGCCAGCGGATTGCCCGAGGCGTCCAGGAGTTCCAGTTGCTGACCGGTGATTTTCCAGTGCGCGGTTTTTTCCAGCGCGGCATTGAAGCTTGTTTCCAGTTCCATGCTGTCGGCACACGCCATCATGGTTGAAGCCAGTTTGCCGAAGGCAAGCTTCGCACCGTCGAGCTGGTAGCCGCCCATGATCAGGTTGCAGCCATTGGATCCGGCCACCCGCCGGTCCTTGTCTTGCAGCACGATGTGGGGCTCACGCTGGGCGCTGCGCATCGTCACGGTCTCCCCGTTCAGGTGGGTGAGTTTCCAGTAGGTATTCAGCAGACTGGCGGGTGCGTGCTGGCTGTCGCAGGTCTGGCCGGGCGACACGTTGAGGTAGCGATTGACCACCACGGTCGGCCGGGGTGTCTTGCCTTCCATCGGCATGCGCTGCGCGATGCGGCCTTCCAGGGTCACCAGCAAGGGATCGCCGGGCTGTTTGCGGGCAGCGGAGTAGGCTGCTTCCAGTTTGGCAATATCGCCTTCCCTGGCAACCGGCATAGGCTGTCCGGTCGCACACAGCGTGATCGTGCCGGCATCGGCCAGGTAGCGGTACATGCCGGAAAAGGCGAGTTCCGGCTCGATGGGCGCGAAACGGGCCTGGCGCTTGAGTTCGTAGTTGAGCGCTGACCGGATCGGCTGGCCTTTCATGTCCAGCTTGCGCAAGGTGCTGTCATCGACCACCTCGAAGGCGAGCGGCGCTTCACGCCCTCCTGTCAGCCGCAGAATGCGCCGGCTCCCGTCGAAATGCCAGCGCCCGATGTCGTCCTGGTGTTTCGCCTGCGGCTGGTCGAGATAAGTCATGCGCAACTGGAAACGTCCGCCGGCCAGCACATCGAGCTGCCAGCGCGTGCCGGGGCAATCCGCACAGGGCAAGTCTCCGGCGAAGCTGGCCGGCAGCGCACCCAGCGGCGAGACGGCGCCCGGAACGGGATTTGTTGCGCCAACCGAACGCAGCATCAGCGTGACCGTGCCGGCACGGCCGCGCGTGAGTACCGGGTAGACGCGATCGGTGGTGAAGAGCAGCGTGTCCTGCCGGGTAACGCGTGCGCGCACCGTGTAGCTGTGATTCGCCTCGATGCGAGCCGGGTCGTAACGGAGGGTGAACCTGAAGGGCGGCTGGCCGGCGGGTTCCAGACGGGCGCGGCCGATGATTTCGGCCGGGGCATCGGCACGGGATACCTCCTCCAGCGTGACTTCGAACACCGCGTCCGGCGGCAGCGCAATTCGTTCCCGATAGGAGGCTGTGCCGGTGATGGCCTGAGCCATGGCTCCAGAGCTTGCCAAAGCAAGCATTATCACGATGAAGGATTTCAGGAGGCGTTCGGTCATTATCAAGCCCTCGATCAATGATCCGACAGGTCCCCTCGAAGATGGGTTGGGCGTCTTCTGGCCATGGCTTAGTGACCTTGCTTAAGATTTTCCGCGCGCTGTCTGCGCTGCGATATCCCTCCTGATCCGAGCCTCCCGTTCGGCGCGGTATTCGGCGATCCGGCTCCGGTCAGCTTCGGCGAGCGCACGCCGGAGAGCAGCGGCTTCAAGATCGCGGCAGTAAGCCGGCGTCCCGGGCTGCTGCCGCCAGGAGTCGTCCAGAACTCCACCGTCGACAGGGTCGAAACCAAGATCGTCGACGAGGCGAAGCACTGCTGCCTTGGCGTCCGATGAATCGCCGCAGACCGAGAGAGCAATCCGCCCCTTCGTTCCCCTCGGAACGCCCTTCTCGAAAAGGCTCTTGGCGAAGATGGTGTTGAACACCTTGATCACGGGATGCCCGATCTGCTGCTCGACCCACTGACTGTCGAGCATGCCCCGGTCTATCGCATCGATGTGGCCATCGCGAAGCTCGGGATGATAGTTGCCGATATCGATTACGACGACGCTGCTCGCCACGTTGGCAAACAGCCCCCGCGGAAGATCGGTGACGGCCTTCGTTGGGATCGCAAGAATGACGATTTCTCCGGCTTTGGCGGCGTCGACAACGGAAACGGGCGTCGCGCCAAGCTCGGCCGCCAACGCGGTCAAGCTCTCAGGTCCCCTCGAGTTCGCAATCGAGACGTGATGGCCGAGATTGGCGAGGTGGCGCGCAAGTGTCCCTCCCATGCTTCCAGTGCCGATAACTCCGATTCTCATGTCGGCTCTCCTTTCGTGATCGTTACAGGTCCGCTACCGATGACGTCTCAATGCGAGTATCGGGCCGCCCAAGGTTGTGGCTAATCAGCGCGCCAAAGGAGGCGAAGCCGACTGAAGGGCGTCCGGTTGAGCCGCGTGTCAGGCCCGACCGTGTTAGATGTCGGGCTTGAGCTTACTCTTGCCTGACTATATCGACCGAGATCTCCACCGCCGGAATCGTTCCTCTGTTCTCAAGCCAGTGTGTGGTGTTCCTATCCTCGGGCCAGCCGACTCCCGGTCCATAGTCCGTAGCGACTCCATTTCGATGGTCAGTGATTGTTCCTTGCAGTATATAGACGGTGCCGGGTCTGTCTTTATGGTCGTGAAGCGGGCCGAAGACGCCTCCAGGCTCGATGGTCACCATACGCATTCGAAGTTGGCGACCTGCCATGCCCTCGATCTCAGGGCCAAGGTCAACCGTTGCAAGTAACTTCACCGTAACACCTTTCGTCTCAGGTGCCACCTGTTCGTTGCTCATCGTGCTCTCCTCTCTGTACTTCCAGGGCCTAACGCCTCGCATCACCGGCAGCAAACATCAGTCCATCAGCAGCCATCAGGGTCAGATACCGTCTTGAATTGCAAGCCCCCGTGTTATGCCTGCCGGACTTCCACCGACATAGTTACGTGCCACGTGCCATCCAGGCTCATAGCTCGAATTCTCCCTGCCGGCTTCTTTGCGGGTGCGTCTTCGTTATGCACACGCGGCCTGCCACGGGGTTTGGCCTCCCGCCGCTGTCCCGTCATGGCTTCGATCTTTGCATAAAAGCGTGAATTGCCCAAGGGCTGGTTCTGATTAAGCGCCAGACGGATATCGTCGATGGCTTTGCTGTCCAGCTGCGCCCGGAACACACGTCAGCACATCAGGGTCAGGTCTTTCATTATCACATTATTTTCTTCGCCGAATCTTCATACTCCCTCATCAGCCTGCTCACAGTCGTATAGCGAACACCGAAATGTCCGGCTATCGCCGCCATCGTATGCTGACCCGACAGATCCATACGGGGTCAGGTCTTTCATTATCACATTCCTTTCTTCGCTGAATCTTCATACTCTCTCACCAGTCTGCTCACCGTCGTATAGTGAACACCGAAATGTCCGGCTATCGCCGCCATCGTATGCTGACCCGACAGATAGGCACGCGCAATCGCCTCGTTGCGGTCGTGGCGCCGCTCAAAATCCGCCAGCGGCTGAACCAGCAGCCGCCGCTGGGCACGCGGAATCTCGTCCAGCGCCGGTTTCTTCTCAATCTGCGTCTGCATTTTTTTCACGAAGGCTTCCGAACCCAGAAAAATCTGCCCCTGCAATTGCGTCCACACACTCGGTAAGCGCGCACCTTCATGCACGAACTGAACGTATTTGCGCATCGCGCTGGCGCGTTGCCGCCCGAATTGCGCCAGTAGCCAATCGGTCTGCAACCATTCGGGTGCGGCTGTCTGGCCGCAGGTAGCAAGGTAACTGCTCCACGGCCAGGTTTCCAGCCGCTTCACCATCCCGGCGCGCAGCGGGTTCAGCACAACATACCGCGCCAGCTCCAGCAGGTAGCTGTCGCGCTCAACCAGGATGGCCTTGTATCGCCCCTGAAACACGTGCCCCACCCGCCCATGTATACGGTTGAAGCGTTGCGTATAAACACCGTTGAGCTGCCGCATCCCCTTTGACAGATTAGCTTCCGGCGTTTCGACCAGGAGGTGGTAGTGATTGCCCATCTGACACCAGGCGTGACACGCCCAATTGAAACGCTTGCAAACCTGGGCAAAAACCTCCAGCCAAACCTCACGGTCAGCGTCCGACAAGTAAATATCTTCCTGCCCGTCTCCCCGCGAGGTGACGTGGTATAGACCACCGGCCAGTTCGAGTCTTAGAGGGCGCGCCATGATTCAATTATGACATGGGGGATGTGATAATGAAAGACCTGACCCCGTGTTTCGTGCCGAGTCTTGGCGCTCGATGATGTATTGCGCTCGGGGATTACAGGATGAAGCTGACTCGTGTTCGAGACTTCGACCCCGTGCAGTGCGCTCGCGGAGCCGAAGATGACGTCAGATCGGCTCTGGTCTGTTCTTCGCGGCGAACGACGGCGTCGATCCATCGAAGCAGCCGGGCTTGACTGCCACAGTTCAGACTGTAGCGACACGCAACTGCGTTGCTCGCCGTACAGCAAAATGCTTGTAGTCGCGCGTCACAGCTGGCTACGTTTGTCGAGCCGTCGATGCCAAGGCCGTACACGTCGGCTGCAGTGCATCGTAGGTCTAACGGTCGTGCCACATGACATGACTGCAGATTGACGCCTTACCTGCTTGATAGTCCAGATCGTTCGTATGCATCAGTGAGAGCTCCATCCGTGTCACAGACTGTCTGGCCGATCCAGCGACTGCTCGGCTTGATCGTCTGAAAGCGTCAATTGCACTCCAAATGAGCTGTGAGCGAATCGGTACTGCAACTCAGGAGCTCTGACTTCTCGATCACCTGTTGCACGGGCGACCAACGAGATGCCATCGCAAGACGCTCTTCCATGCGAATCTTCATCGGAACGTCAATGCGGAGCTCTCTGTTGGCGCATTCGAATTCTGTCCTCAGCGTCAAGCTCGTCGAACAGGTATCAGGATCATCGGCTTGCCGCCTCAGCGATGATCAACAATTGCTGCGTCATAGTCTGACTGACGCCTAACGTAATTTAGACGGCGCAACATTCAACAAGCAACGCCGCATAAATCGACTTGCTGAAACAAACCCCTTGTATTTGCTGAATCTTGCCATCACACACCCCAATAGTCAGGCCTAAAATTCAGCGGCTGGAAGTTAAAGCCGCTTCTTAGGTTTCATTCTGCCTCAAGCCCCGCCACGCAGCCACCGCTGTCGGCACGCGCCTGAAAAACCGCTTCCCTGATCCGCGCCGGTTCCGCGCCTCTCGCCACTTCGCCCGCGTCGATCCCCTGTGCTGCCTGCAAAGCCTGTTTCAGATAATCGGACGGCGGATAGGGCTTGCTTTCCCAGCCGGGCCGCCCGCGAAAGTCGCATTCGCAGGCCTGCAGGAATTCTTCAAACCGTTCGGGGCGGCGGAAGGCATCGACGCGTTCCAGTAGCTCGACGACGGTGGCGGGGCGCAGTTCGAGGGCGCGGTGGACATTGCCGTGATCGCGGGCGACGGCGACGGCAAGATCGCGGCAGTCGGCTGGCACGCGGATGCGCTCGCACAGGCTGCGCACCAGGTCCACGCTTCTGGCTTCGTGGCCGTGATGTTTGGGCCAGAGTTCGGGCGGGGTGACGCCCTTGCCCAGATCGTGGGTGAGCGCGGCGAAGCGCACGGGCAGGCTGTAACCCTGACGCGCAGCCCAGTCGACGACCCGCATGATGTGGACGCCGGTATCGACTTCGGGATGGTGTTCGGCCGGCTGCGGCACGCCGAAGAGGCGGTCGATTTCCGGCAGCAGCCTGGCCAGCGCGCCGCAGTCGCGCAGGATATGAAACATGCGCGAGGGCCGTGCTTCCATCAGGCCGCGCGACAGTTCCTGCCAGACACGCTCGGACACCAGCGCGTCGACTTCGCCCGCTTCGACGATCTGTCGCATCAGGGTCAGCGTTTCCGGCGCAACCGAAAACGCCGTGAAGCGGGCGGCAAAACGCGCCACTCTTAGAATTCGCACCGGGTCTTCGGCGAAGGCTGCGCTGACGTGGCGGAAGGTCTTGGCCTGGAGGTCGGCCTGGCCGCCGTAGGGGTCGATGAGCGCGCCCGTTTCGTCAAGCGCCATGGCATTGATGGTGAGATCGCGCCGGCGCAAATCCTCGTCCAGCGTGACCTCCGGCGAGGCATACACGGTGAAGCCCTTGTAGCCGTGACCGGACTTGCGCTCGGTGCGCGCCAGCGCGTATTCCTCGTGGGTTTGGGGATGGATGAAAACCGGGAAGTCCTGACCGACGGGCCGATAGCCCTTGGCGACCATCTCGTCGGGCGTGGCGCCGACGACGACGTAGTCGCGATCCTGCACCGGCAGGCCGAGCAGCAAGTCACGAACCGCGCCGCCGACGGTGTAGATTTTCATTCTCAGACTGCCCTCTCCCTAAGCGTTATCCTCTAGGAGCGGGGGCTCTCCTGGGCTGCGCCTCCCCCTCCCCAACCCTCCCCCGCAAGCGGGAGAGGGGGCATACGACTCCGCACGGGCTTCAGCACGTAGCGGATCGGAGTCCCCTTGTGGGGCAAACGTGATGCCCAAACCGATGGCTTCGCCCCCTCACCCCAACCCTCTGATGGAACTACTAGCCATTCGACTAGGCAGGCAAGAGACGCCAGCCAAGTCGATGGTTATCCCGCACGCGGGCGAGGGGGCAAACGTGATGCCCAAACCAATTAACGGCCGGCGTGTCCGCGATAGCCATCGTAGCGGGCACGCGGCGAATCGGCGCGCAGATATTCCGGCGCGATCGCTTCGAGTGCGGCGGGCTGGAAATCGAACACCTCGGGCCACCCGCCCTGGCAGACGTTATCGACGCCCATGCTGTAGTAATTGTCGCGCGTCATCAGTTTTTTTCCGGGTTTGCATTCCATGGCCCAGGCCTGGAAGTAGGACAGGCGATCGCCCAAGGGAATCACGGTGCGCCTGTAACCCGTCACTTCGCCCACATAGTTCACCAGTTCCTGCAGGGTATAGGCCCGGGGGCCGCACAGGTCATAGGTCTGACCGAAGGTGGCGATATTGTCCAGGCTGTCGGCATAGGCGCGCGCGACGTCGTCCACGTACACCGGCTGGAACCGCGCACCCGCATTGGCCAGAGGCAACAGCGGCAGCATTTTCTGCAGACGGGCGAACAGGGTGAGGAAGGAATCGCCCCGGCCAAAGATGACGGAAGGACGGAAAAGGGTGACGTTCAAGCCGTAACCATAAATGAACCTGGGACCGTTGCGGTAGCCGCTTTCGTCTTCGCTGTGGCGCATGCCGGCTTCTCGCACCAGCGCCTCGCCCACGCCCTTGGAGCGCTGATAGGCCGAGCGCGCATTGGGGTGCGCGCCCAGCGCACTCATGTGCAGCAGACGATGCACCCCGGACTGGCCGCAGGCGTGAATCACCTTGCGCGGCAATTCGATATGCACGTTCTGGAAATCCCCGCGCCGGGCACCGGCCAAGTCGATCCCGCCCGCTTTATCTTCATGCAGGATGCCGACCAGATTGATGAC
Source organism: uncultured beta proteobacterium (assembly GCA_963726485.1). Classification (GTDB taxonomy): domain Bacteria; phylum Pseudomonadota; class Gammaproteobacteria; order Burkholderiales; family Thiobacillaceae; genus Thiobacillus. Next base: position 50,152 of record CAVSCL010000043.1, read on the forward strand.
CGCATCCATGCCCTTGAACTGACGGATCAGTTCCTGCTGGTCATGGACATCGGCTTCGATCACTTCCACCGTCGGCAGAAGAATGAGCTCCTTGGCGAGTTCGCGTCGGCGGCTCAACACCCGTACGTCAATGCCGCGTGCGGCGAGCAGGCTGACGAGACGCTCGCCGACAAAACCGGAGCCGCCCAAGATGCAAATGCGCTGAGTACTCATGATTATTTAAGGAGACCGGTTGAATGAGGGTATCGGCACGGATTCTAACTGGCCGTGCCGGTCGACTCCAGCGTGGGCGCTTTGTCGTCCGCTGTATCGACAGATAGCGGCTGCGCCCCGGCGCGCGCCGGCACGAAGCCCAGCCGGTCTTTCAGCAGCACCGAGGGCTGGCCGAAACGCGCCGCGTAATACATGGCATTGCTCATCACTTTCTTGACATAGTCGCGCGTCTCGGCAAACGGGATGGATTCGATATAGACCGCGCCTTCCATCGCCCGGCTGTCGCGCCAGAGTTGGGCCCGCCTGGGGCCTGCATTGTAAGCGGCGGTGGCCAGCACCGGCGAGCCATCGAGGCTGTCCTGCACATGCTTGAGGTAATACGCGCCGAACTGGATATTGGTTGCAGGATCTTCCATGTCGCGGCTCCGGAACGCCTTGATTCCGAGTTGCCGGGCAATCCAGCGGCTGGTATCCGGCATGATCTGCATCAGGCCGGATGCCCCAACCCCGGAGCGGGCGACGCTGACAAAACGGCTTTCCTGGCGGATGAGCCCGAACACCCAGGCCTCATCCAGTTGGTTCTCACGCGCCGCCCGCTGCGCGAACTCGCGATACGGGGCGATGAAACGCAACTCGAAATCATGGAGGTCGCGGGTTTTTTCAGCCGTATTGATCGCGCGGTCATACCAGGACTGCCGCCGCGCCAATTCGGCGGCGGCCAGTAACTGGCGATCGTCGAAGGCACGAATCGTCCAGTTCCACTCGCTGGTGGCATCGCTGCGCAAACCGAGCTCGTACAGGGCCAGCGCGCGCACAATGCCGGGGTATGCTGCGACGCGTTGCAACTCATCGCCGTCGACCTTGATACTCGCCGGCTGCGCACCCAGCACCGGCCCAAGTTCTTCCTGCGCCAACTGGCCGTAATAGTGGGGCTCACGCGACAACGGCAGCAATAGCTGATGTGCCGCGGCCACCTGCCCCTGCGCCATGAGCGCGCGCGCTCTCCAGTACCGCCACACCGGCAGTGACCGGCTTGCGTCACCCATGCTGTCGATGGCGGTCAATACCAGCTTCCACTGCCCGGCGCGGAGTGCAGAACGCACCCACCATTCCCGCTGCGCCTCGCCAAGTCCCACCGGCCCCGCCATCTCGAACCAGGCTGGGGCGTCAGGCTCAAGCCGGCGCGCCGCCTGCGTCGCCAGCCCGGCCCATGCATAATGTTGATCCGGCACGCTCAATTGCGGTGCGAGCTGGCGCAGCGCCGACTCGGCCTGCGCGGAATCCGTCTTGGCCAACTGATTAAGCGCATAAAGCGCGATCTCGCGATCGCCCCGATGAGCCAGGTTCAGCCGGTTTTCCGCCAGCAGTTTTCCGGGCTCGCGTCCCGCCCGATCCAGCAGCGCCGGTGCCGGGCGCAACTCCGCCGGCAGGGCGGATTCCACCGTCTTCGCCACGCTGGGATTGCCTGCCTCGAGCGCCAGCCGTATCCGCCGCCACACATCCTCGATATTGATGAGGCGATCCTTGATCAGTTGCGAAAACATGGCCGTGCAGGCCGCCGGCATGTCGCGCCCGGTAAACCAGAGCACCACCGCTTCACGTATACGGCTGCGGTTGCCGACCGCCCACTCCGCCCGATGGGCGTAACACTGATGGCTCAGGTCCGGCATCCCGAGCCGGGGATATTCGGCGACATAAGCCGGCCACAACTCACGCTTGCCGATCTCCTTGAGCCAGTCGGCGCGCACACGCTCGGCCAGCCAGGAGTCGGGATACGTCGCAAGAAAGTCGGTAATGCGGTCATCGCTCGCCGCGCCGGAATTGTTCTCCAGGCGCCAGTAGGCGAGATAAGGCGACAGGGGATGCGCTGGCGGGACAAGCGCCGCGTATTTCTCAAATCTCGCGGTATCGTGCGCATAATGCGCCTGACGCGCGCGCAGGAAATCGTTTCCCACATCGGCCAGAACGGTCGTGGCGTGCAAAGCAAGACAAAACGAGAAGACAGCGAATTGGCTGAAACGGCGCATACGGCATGAAGAATAGCACGCACCTTGTCGCACCCGGGAAGACGCATGACGCATGACATCGTCACAGCGGATTTTGCAGGGCTCATTGCATTGTTTCCCGCATTGCAGGCGCTTGATAACGCCTTGCTTGCGCGCCTGACCCGCGAACTGCAATGGCTGCGCGCCGCTCGCGGTACCGAATTGTTTGCCGTCGGCGGCCCCTGCCAGGCCTTTCCCCTGGTGCTCGCCGGCGAAATCCAGGTATTGCGCAGTTCGCCTGGCGGCCGTGAAATCGAGCTTTACCGGGTGCGTCCTGGCGAGTCCTGCATCGTCAGCACCAGTTGTTTGCTGGGCGAGGCGGACTATCCTGCACGCGGAGTGGCCCTGTCGGACATCGTTCTGGCAACGCTGCCGCGTCCCCTGTTCGATACCCTGATCGTGTCCCACCAGGCTTTCCGCCGCTACGTCTTCGGTCTGTTCTCACAACGTCTGTCCGCCATGATGCAGCGCGTGGAAGACGTGGCCTTCCTGTCGCTGTCTCAGCGCATCGCGGTGCTGTTATTGCATTCTGGCGAGGAATGCCTGGACACCACGCATGAAGCGCTGGCCGGGCAGGCCGGCGCCAGCCGGGAAGCGGTCAGCCGCACGCTGAAAAAACTCGAAACCGACGCGTGCATCAAACTCGCGCGCGGCCGTATTTGCATAGCGAACCGCCGCAAGCTGTCTGGCTGGCAACGAATGTGACCATGATCACAGAACATGGCGACTGCAAGGACTATAGTGAGTCCACCTCACCCGAGGTGCAAGTACCTCAACTTTCCTGAACGGAGCAACTCATGACAGCAAATGTAGGCAGTATTGACCGCATTATTCGTATCGTGGCCGGGCTCGCGCTCATCGCCTGGGCGCTGATGGGCGGGCCGGTATGGGCGTGGATCGGCGTGCTGCCTCTGGCCACCGGCATTTTCAGCATCTGCCCGGCTTACAGCCTGCTCGGCATGAACACCTGCGGCAGCAAGAAGTAAGACCGACGGATTCCAGGTTCAATCCTGAAGCGCACCCTGCTCAGGCCAGAAACAACTTGTACGCCGGATTGCGCGACTCGTCCCAGTAGCGGTAACCCAGCCCCTCCAGAAACTTCTGGAAGCTGGGTTTTTCTTTGGCCGGCACCTGGATACCGACCAGCACGCGTCCATAGTCGGCGCCGTGATTGCGATAATGGAACAGGCTGATGTTCCAGCCGTGGCTCATGCTTTCCAGGAAACGCATGAGCGCACCGGGACGTTCCGGAAACTCGAAGCGATAGAGCAGTTCGTTCTTGGCTTCCGGCGCATGCCCGCCCACCAGATGGCGGACATGCAGCTTGGCCATCTCATTGTCGGTCAGGTCAACCGCTTCCAGTCCATGCCGCCTGAGCAACTCGACCACATGCCGGCCCTCGTTCCCGCCATGCACGGACAAGCCGACAAACACGTGCGCCGCACTGGGGTCGGCATAGCGGTAATTGAATTCGGTGATGTTGCGCGTACCCAGCAGATCGCAGAATGCCTTGAAGCTGCCGGGGATTTCCGGGATAGTCACGGCCAGCACGGCCTCGCGCTTTTCACCCAGTTCGGCGCGCTCGGCAATGTGGCGCAGGCGATCGAAATTCATGTTGGCGCCGCTGGCTACCGCCACCAGGGTTTTGCCCTTGAGCCTGTCACCTGCGATTGCCGCCTTGAGCCCGGCCACCGACAGGGCGCCGGCGGGTTCCAGAATCGAGCGCGTGTCCTCGAACACATCCTTGATCGCGGCACAGATGGCGTCATTGTCGACGCGAATGATTTCGTCCACGAATTGCTGCGCCAGGCGGAAGGTTTCCCTGCCTACCTGCTTGACCGCAACCCCGTCGGCAAATATTCCAACCCGCGCCAGCTTCACGCGTTTACCCTTGCATAATGAGCGCGCCATGGCGTCGGCATCTTCCGGTTCCACGCCGATGACCTTTATTTCCGGCCGCAGACGCTTGATGTAGGCCGCCATTCCGGCAATCAGTCCGCCCCCGCCGACCGGCACGTAAACCGAATGGATCGGCTCCGGATGCTGGCGCAGCAACTCCATCGCCACCGTGCCCTGCCCGGCGATCACATCCGGGTCGTCGTAAGGGTGAACAAAAGTGGCGCGCTCGGCCCTGGACAGTTGTATCGCATGCTCATAGGCCTCGTCATAGGAATCGCCGAACAACACCACCTGCGCGCCTCGCGCCGCCACGGCATCAACCTTGATTTTCGGGGTGGTCGCAGGCATGACGATGGTCGCTCGCGTGCCCAGTCTTTGCGCGGCGAGCGCCACGCCCTGCGCATGATTGCCGGCTGACGCCGCTACCACGCCACGCTGAAGCTGCGCCTGGGTGAGCCTGGCCATCTTGTTGTAGGCGCCGCGGCACTTGAACGAGAATACCGGCTGCAGGTCTTCGCGCTTCAGCAGGATATGGTTGTTCAGACGACGCGACAGATTGCCGGCGACCTCCAGCGGCGATTCAATCGCAACGTCGTAGACGCGCGAGGTCAGGATCCGTTCTAGATAATCGTCGTGCTTGGCGGTCATGATGAACAACAAATCGATGTTTGTGAAAATCCGGCTTTGCCGCTATCTTACGGCGCTAATTCAAAATCGACGAAAAAAACCATGACTCAAGACGAAATGAAACGGGCGGTGGCGCGTGCCGCCGTGGATTACGCCAGGAACGGCATCATCGGCGTGGGCACCGGTTCCACTGCCAATTATTTCATCGATGCGCTGGCGGAAGTCAAAGGCCGCATCGACGGCGCGGTGGCCAGTTCCGAAGCCACCGCCGCCCGCCTGAAAAGCCACGGCATCCAGGTGCTGGATCTGAACAGCGTCGGTGAGCTGGAAATCTATGTCGATGGCGCGGATGAGATTACCGAACACTTCGCCATGGTGAAAGGCGGCGGTGGAGCGCTGACGCGGGAAAAAATCGTGGCTGCATGCAGCAAGAAATTCATCTGCATCGCCGATCAAAGCAAACTCGTGGGCGTATTGGGGTCCTTCCCGCTGCCGGTAGAGGTCATCCCCATGGCGCGCTCGTATGTTGCACGCGAACTGGTCAAGCTGGGTGGCCAACCCCGGCTGCGCGAAGCCTTCACCACCGACAACGGCAATATCATTCTGGATGTGCACGGGTTGTCCATCATCGACCCGGTGTCTCTGGAAAGTGCAATCAATCACCTCGTCGGCGTGGTCAGCAACGGCCTGTTTGCACGACGCGGGGCGGATGTGCTGCTGCTGGGCACCCCGGACGGGGTTAAAACCTACAAGAAGTAATTAGGGCCTGTTAACAGGCCCTATGAGGAAGGCTCGTCATCGGAGGATTTTCCGGTGACGGGCACCCGGTACTTTTCCGTCGCCCATTGCCCCAGGTCGATCAGCTTACAGCGCTCGCTGCAAAACGGCCGCCAGCGGTTCCCGGGCGTCCATGCGGCGGGCTCACCGCAAGTTGGGCAGGCGACCATCACCGGTGATTTCGTCTGACGGTTCATAGCGTGCAGAAGGTCAATCCGAATTCGATGGTCCGGTCGATGCAACCGCGCGCCGGTCCCGGCCCGGCATGGACGAAACGGATATTCAGAGCATGCTTGTTGGCGGATATTTCCGGCACGCACGGCAATCCATCGGCCAGGCTAACCCGGATCATCTGCGGGTTGCGCCCTTCCAGCATGCGCTGATAAGCGCCCTGGGGCGCGCTCTGCAGCTCGGAGTGGCCGCTTTCCCGCAACAGCTTGAGGACGATGGCCACGGCTCCACGAATGGATGAAAAGGGTTCGGTCCAGCGCTGCAAGTGGCGCCTTCGCTCAGCGGACGGCTGGTACCGCCAGTGGTGATAGGCAGGCAAATCGAATTCGCACAGCCCGCCCGGGATAACCGCCCGCTGTTTGATCGCCATCAGCCAGTCATCGTCCCGCAAGTGCTGGCCGATCTTCCCGGGCATGTGGAGAATCCCCTGATGGGCATCATCGATAATGTCAATCACGCCTTCCAGCGTGTCACTCTCGACCTGGGGATTTCCACGCAGGGCCAGCAAGGCCGTTTTCTGGCGCTCCAGTTCCTGCAGCAGATCCGACTTGAGATCGGCACGTGCCGCCACATCGACGATTTCAAACAGGGTAAGCAGGGCGGCATGATGCGAGGCCACCGCCGTTTCCAGAGAGTAGACGGCGAAACGATCGAACAGGTCCTCCAGCCGGAGGAGTGTGCGAATCCGCTCGCCAAGAGGATATTCGTAATGAATCATGCCTCAATGTGCATAGAATATTGAGCCTGCAAGAAATACCATGAACAACAGCGTTGAAAATAGCCCCGTACATTCTGTTGATTTAGCGGAGCCGTCTCAATAACCCGCTGTTTTGATGGTTATTGATTCGACACACTGCGGCTTGATCCGAGAAATCGTGAACATTCCGCCCGCTTGCCCGTTCACACTCTATTCGTGCCGAATCAATAATCTGGCGATTGTCGCCAATTCAAGCGGAAAATCAAGGCAAGCCGCCTGAAATCGCCAGATATTTCTGGTGCAGCTGCTCAACCTGGTCTCGCAGATCCGCGAGGCTGCCGTTATTGTCCAGCACCTCATCGGCTGCGGCCAGGCGTTGCTCGCGACTCGCCTGAGCGGCGATGATCGCCCTGGTATCGTCCGGGCTCAGACCACTGCGTGCGCTTACTCGCTCAATCTGCTGCGCCTCGGCAGCTGTCCACCACCAGGATGCGATCCAGCACGTCCCGGTAGTCTCCGCTTTCCACCAACAGCGGAATCACCACCAGCACATAGGGCGAGCTCAGTCTTGCCAACTGTTGCTCCACGGATTGCCGGATCAGCGGGTGAAGAATCGCCTCAAGCTTGCGCCGCTCGGCCACATCGGAAAATACACGGCGCCGCATTGCGCTGCGCTCCAATGCGCCATCCGCCTGCAGGACTGCTGTGCCAAATGCAGCCCGGATCGCCGGGAGCGCTGCGCCTTCCGCGGCAGTCAGTTGGTGGGCGATGACATCCGTATCAATGACCGGCACACCCCGCTCGGAAAACATGCGGGCAGCGCTGGACTTTCCTGAGCCTATGCCCCCGGTCAGCCCAAGCTTCAACATCAGAACTGCGCGAGATAGAGGCCGGTCACGTCGGCGCCAAACAACAGCGCCACCAGGCCGCCACCGGCGAGATACGGGCCAAAGGGGATAGGAACCCTCCGGTCATGTTTGACCAGGACAATCATGGCGACCCCGACCAATGCCCCAACCACCGATGACAACAAAATGGTCACAGGCAGCAATTCCCATCCCAGCCAGGCTCCAATCGCCGCCAACAGTTTGAAGTCACCAAATCCCATCCCTTCCTTGCCGGTTGCCAACCGGAACAGCCAGTACACCGCCCACAGCACCAGATAGCCCGCCATGGCGCCAATCACGGCCGATTGCAGGGTGGTGAAATACCCCCCAAGATTGAACAGCAGACCCAGCCATAGCAAGGGGAGCGTTATGCTGTCCGGCAGCAGTGTGGTATCAAAATCAATGAATGCGAGCGCGATCAGCGCCCATACCAATAACAATCCGCCCAGGGCCGGCACGGACCATCCAAACTTCCAAGCGACCGCCGCAGACAATACCGCTGTAAGCAATTCAATCATGGGGTAACGTGCGCTGATCGCGGTGTGACAAGCCGAGCATTTTCCACGCAAGATCAGCCAGGACAGGACTGGAATATTTTCCAGTGCGGTAATTTCATGGCCGCAACCCGGGCAGGCTGAGCGCGGCGCCCAGAGATTATAGGCAGGCTTGCCGGGCGCCTTCTCGCTGTGCAATTCGGCGCATTGATCCGCCCATTCCGCTTCCATCATTTTGGGCAGGCGGTGGATGACTACATTGAGAAAACTACCGATCAGCAAACCCAGCAGCGCCGCCAAACCGATCCACAGTATCGGCTCGGTTTGCAGCAATTCGACTATCAAACGACACTGCCCATCTTGAAGATCGGGAGATACATCGCAATCACCATGCCGCCGATGAGCGTACCCAACACCACCATGATGATCGGCTCCATCAGGCTGGACAATGCCTCCACGGCATCATCCACTTCCTGCTCGTAGAAATCGGCAACCTTGCCCAGCATGGTATCCAGCGCGCCAGACTCTTCGCCGATCGCCGCCATTTGCAGCACCATGTTGGGGAAGCGGGCGGAATTCTGCATTGCCACCGTCAACGATGTCCCGGTCGCCACTTCGCCCTTGATCTTGTTGGTGGCCTCGACAAACACCTGATTGCCGGAGGCGCCTCCCACGGAATCCAGCGCTTCGACCAGTGGTACGCCGGCCGCAAACATGGTCGCCAAGGTACGGGTCCAGCGCGCAATGGTGGCTTTCTCGATCACCGCGCCGAAAATCGGCAACTTCAGCATCAGGCGGTCCATGAACATCTGCACCTTGCGCGAGCGCTTCCATGCCTCCAGGAGGGCATAAATACCGCCGCCTATCACGCCAAATATGGCCCACCAGTACGCGACGAAGAAGTCCGACATTTTCATCACAATCAAGGTCGGGGCCGGCAAGTCCGCGCCAAAATTGCTGAACAATTCCTTGAATGCCGGAATCACGAAAATCATGATTACAGCCGTAATTATGAACGCCACCACGATGATCGAAACGGGATAAAACAATGCGGACTTGATCTTGCCTTTGATGGCAAGAATCTTTTCCTTGTAGACCGCCAGGCGTTCCAGCACGTTTTCCAGAATACCCGCGGCTTCTCCCGCACCCACCAGGTTGCAAAACAAGGCATCAAAATACAGCGGGTGACGGGAAAAAGCCTGGGTCAGGCTGGAGCCTTTTTCCACGTCGGCCTTGATCTCCATGAGCAGACGCTGCATCGAAGGGTTGGAATGTCCACGCGCGACAATATCAAACGACTGCAGCAGCGGCACGCCTGCCTTCATCATGGTGGCAAGCTGTCGCGTGAACAGGGTCACATCCTTGGGGGTGATGCGTTTGCTGCTGCGAAACAGCGCGCTCTGCTTTTTGACCTTGGTGACCGTGATACCCTGACGCCGCAACTGGGTGGTCACCACGGCCTCCCCGCCTGCCATCATCTGGCCCTTTACCTTCTTGCCCCGTTTGTCCATGCCTTCCCACAGGAAGGCGGAATCCCTGATTGCTTTAACCGCAGTAGCCATCGTGTGTTTCCCCTTGATTATGCGTCGTCGAAAATGGCCGACGCATTCTTAGATGTTGGTGACTGCCTCGACCTCTTCCAGAGAACTCAGACCCGCCTTTACTTTCAGCAAGCCCGCCTGACGCAGATCAAGTACCCCTTCACGCCTGGCCTGATCGGCTATATCGACCGATGATCCGTTCTTCAGAATGATACGGGTCATCTCGTCGGTAATGGGCATGACCTGATAGATTCCGAGCCTTCCCTTGTAGCCGCTCCCCAGGCACATGTCACAGCCAACGGGCTTATAGGGGCTCCAACTGCCATCCAGATCGGACTCGCTGAAACCCGCTGCGAGCAAAGCCTCAGCCGGGATATCGGCATGCTGTTTGCAGGAGCAGAGCCGGCGTGCCAGTCGTTGTGCCGTAATCAGGATGACCGATGATGCCACGTTGAAGGGCGCCACCCCCATATTCAACAGGCGGGTCAGCGTGCCGGGCGCATCGTTGGTATGCAGGGTCGACAGCACCATATGTCCGGTCTGGGCAGCCTTGATCGCAATATCGGCCGTTTCCAGGTCGCGAATCTCGCCTACCATGATTATATCGGGGTCTTGGCGCAGGAAAGACCTCAGCGCCGCCGAGAAGGTCAGCCCCGCCTTTTCATTGACATTGACCTGGTTCACGCCGGGCAACTGAATTTCCGCAGGATCTTCGGCGGTGGAAATATTCACCCCAGGTTTGTTCAGGATATTCAAACAGGTGTAGAGCGATACCGTCTTGCCGGAGCCGGTCGGTCCGGTCACCAGCACCATGCCATAGGGCCGCTGCACCGCGTTAAGCAGAAGTTCCTTCTGCCACGGCTCGTAGCCCAGCGCATCCACCCCCAGTTGCGCGCTGGTCGGATCGAGAATACGCATGACGATTTTTTCGCCATACAGTGTCGGCAGGGTGCTGACGCGAAAGTCGATGGCGCGGTTTTTCGACAGCACCAGCTTCATGCGCCCGTCCTGGGGTACGCGTTTTTCCGAAATATCCAGCCTGGAAATGACTTTGATACGGGACGCCACCTTGTCCTTGATCGCCATCGGCGGCTGCGCCACCTCGTACAGAATGCCGTCACGGCGATAACGAATCCGGTAAAACTTCTCGTAGGGCTCGAAATGGATATCCGAAGCGCCCACGTTGATCGCATCCAGCATGATCTTTTGCAGGTAGCGCACCACCGGCGCATCGTCGATCTCAATCCCGCCGGTCTCCTTCTGGGCAGCGGCGGCAGCCTCCTCGTCTACAAAATCGAGATTGATGTCGTCCCCATCAATCATGGCAAGCGTGTCATCGGCCGCATCGCCAATCTTCTCGATCAGCTTGCCGAGTTTGTCCTCATCGACCACGACCGGCTCGACCGCCTGTCCGGTCTGGAACTTGACATCATCCAGAACCTGCAGGTTGGTCGGATCGGAAGTTGCAACAAAAAGTTTGTTTCCCCGCTGGAACAGCGCAATCACGCGCCGTTTCTGCACCAGCTTCGGATCAAGCACACCTTTAGGCAGGCTTTCCAGGTCCATCGCATCGAGGTCGAGATAGGGAAAACCGAATGAACTGGCGGCAAACTCCGCCACTTGATCCGCCTTGAAGCGGCGGCTCTTGACCAGTTCGGAGACAAACGACACGCCTGTATCGGTCGCCAGCTTCCAGACTGCCTCCGCATCTCTTTCGGAGAGCCAGTTTTGGTTGACCATGGCGCGTGCCAGGCCCGTCAGATTGCTTGTAGTGGTCACAGCAGCCATATTTGTCCAGGGGGAAACGGCATGTTCAAATTTCAGGATTATCGGCTATTACGGTTATTACGGTTATTCTGCGTTGAAGTTGAGACCGCGGAAACACTCAAATCCCGTGCACGGGCAGCCTGAACCCCGACAGTATAAATCCGGGCTATTTTCACCGCGCGGTCCTGTATCTGCAAGATTTCCACCGGAATCTCCCCTATTTTTAGACTCACCCCGGCCTCCGGGATGTCTTCCAGCTGTTCCAGCAGCAGGCCATTCAGGGTTTTGGGGCCATCGATGGGCAGGTTCAGGCCCAGTTTGCGGTTGAGATGACGGATCAGCGCCGAGCCCTCGACCAGCCAGCTGCCATCGGCATCCTGGCGCAGATACCCTATATGCGATGGCGCCTGGGTGGTAAATTCCCCCACCATCTCCTCCAGCAGGTCTTCCAGCGTCACCAGGCCCTGTAGCTCGCCGTACTCGTCCACCACCAGCGCCAGCCTGCGCTGGCTGCTCTGGAAGTTGCGCAATTGCGTGAACAGGGGCGTGCCAGCCGGGACAAAATAAGGCGCTTCCAGACTCTCGCGCAGCCCGGCCATGTCGATTTCCCCCTCGGTAATGGCATGCAGCGCGCGCCGCACATGCAGCACGCCAACCAGGTTGTCCGGCGAGTCTTCATGCACCAGCAGCCGGGTGTGGTGGCTGGTGGCAATCTGCTGCCGCAGGCGTTCCGGATCGTCCGCAAGGTCAAGCCCCTCGATCTGACTCCTTGGCGTCATCACATCGTCCACCGTGATGTCTTCGAGCTCGAGCAGATTGAGGAGGATGCGCCGGTGCTCGCGCGGCAGTATCTTGGAGGACTCCAGCACGATCGTGCGCAACTCCTCCAGTCCCAGCATATTGCCCAGCCCCGGATCGGGCCGCGTGATGCGCAATGTCCGCAAGATTCCCTGAACGAACAGATTGACGAACCAGACGATCGGGTAGACCAGCCTGAGTAGCGGGGCCAGCAACAGGCTGGCCGGATAAGCGATACGCTCCGGGAACGATGCGCCTATCACCTTGGGCGTCACTTCGCTGAACACCAGAATCAGGAAGGTTAACAGCAGGGTGGCGATGGTCAGCACCGCCTCCCCCTCGCCAAAAAGACGAATCGCGATCACCGTGGACAGCGTTGCCGCCGCAGCATTGAGCAGGTTGTTGCCGAGCAGGATCACCCCCAGCAGCTTGTCGGTCTGGTCCAGCAGCGCACGGGTACGCAAGGCGCCGTGATGACCCGAATCAGCAGCATGACGCAGGCGATAGCGGTTGATCGCCATCATGGCCGTTTCCGAAGCGGAAAAAAATGCCGAACTCAGCAGCACGATGGCGAGCACACCGAACAGCATGCCCGTGGAAACATTATCCAAGAGAGCGTCGCCTTAACGATGTAACAAGACTTCCAGCACAAACTGCGTGCCCACATAGGAGAGCAGCAACAACACAAAGCCCGTCAGTGTCCAGTACAGCGCCGTGCGTCCCCGCCAGCCGCGAAAGTGGCGGCCCAGGAGCAATCCCCCAAACACGCCCCATGACAGGATGGCGAACACGATCTTGTGGGTAAATTGTAGCGGCTTGCCAAACAGTTCTTCGGAAAACACGATGCCGCTAAACACAGTCAAAGTCAGCAGCACAAAGCCGGCTGCCACCGTCTTGAATAACACAGTCTCCAGCGTCAATAACGGTGGCGCACCCCCGCTCGTGGCGGCGCCACGATGCAACTGTTTTTCCAGCGTTGTCATCAGTACCGCATGTAAAGCCGCAATCGCGAGCAGACTGTAGGCCAGCAGCGACACGATCAAATGCGCACGCAAGGCCAGCGCCTCGGAATTGGGGATGACGTGGGAGTGGGTAAACACCAGCGGCAACAACACGGCGATGGCCGCGAGGCCGGTGACCCAGGCCTGAATCCCGGCCAGCGGATAGCGATAACTGGTCAGCCAGTAGATACAGGCGGTCAGCCAGAGGATGGTCGATAATGAATTGCCAAAACCCAGTTGGATGGCGCCGTGCCCCAGCACCGAGTCATACACCAGACCGCCATGCAGCAGAAGCACCAGCGGCAGCGCATAAAGCGCCCAAGGCGAAGTGGTATGCGGAATCCGCAGCAAACGCCAGGTCAGCAATCCGTACAAAAAACTCGTTGTAAGTGAAATCAGCAGAAATGGCGACATTGGTTAAAATGGCAGTTGATTCAAGACCATTATCCTCGCCGTTGGTGGCGGGAACAAGGAAACCATGCTCGACACCCTAAGCGGACGCCTCGCCGGCGTCGTCAAAGCCCTGCGCGGTCAGGCCCGTATTACCGAAGCCAATGTGCAGGACACGCTGCGCCAGGTACGGCTTGCCTTGCTGGAAGCCGATGTGGCGCTGCCGGTGGTGAAAGACTTCATCGAATCGGTCAAGACCAAGGCCCTGGGGCAGGAAGTGCTCACCAGCCTCTCCCCTGGGCAGGCCTTGATCGGGATTGTCCACGACGAACTCACGCGGCTCATGGGCGGCGAGAACGCCGATCTCGACCTTGCCGCCACCCCGCCCGCCGTCATCCTCATGGCCGGTTTGCAGGGCTCGGGCAAAACCACCACCAGCGGCAAACTGGCCTTGCTGTTGAAGGGCCGCAAGAAGAAAACCTTGCTTGCGTCCTGTGACGTGTACCGTCCGGCCGCTATCGAGCAGTTGCGGCAACTCGCCCGGCAGCTCGACGTCAGCTTTTTCGACGCGGGCGACGAGCGTGATCCCCTCGCCATCGCCCGTGCCGCACAGGACTTTGCTTCGAAGCAGTTCTTCGATGTGCTGATTGTCGACACCGCCGGACGGCTGGCGATCGACGAGGCCATGATGGCCGAAATTCGCGCCCTGCACGCTGCGCTTGACCCGGTCGAAACGCTGTTTGTCGTGGATGCCATGCAGGGGCAGGATGCCATCAACGTCGCCCGCGCCTTCAATGAAGCCTTGCCGCTCACCGGCGTGGTGCTGACCAAGCTCGACGGCGACGCACGCGGAGGTGCGGCATTGTCGGTGCGTCACATCACCGGCAAACCGCTCAAGTTCATCGGTGTCGGCGAAAAGCCCAGTGGGCTGGAGGCCTTTCACCCGGAGCGCATGGCCTCGCGCATCCTCGGAATGGGCGACGTGCTGTCGCTCATCGAGCAGGCGCACGCCTCGGTCGATCAAAATGAAGCGCGCAAACTGGCGGAGAAGGTCAAGAAAGGCAAAGACTTCGACCTCGAAGACTTCAAGTCGCAAATCCAGCAGATGCGCAAAATGGGCGGGCTTTCCGCACTCATGGACAAACTCCCGGGCGCGGGACAAATGGCCATGCCCGCGGGCGCGGACGATAAATCCATCAACCGGGTCGAAGGCATTATCAACAGCATGACCCCGCTGGAGCGTCGCAAACCCGACCTCATCAAGGCCTCGCGCAAACGCCGCATCGCCGCCGGCGCTGGCGTTCAGGTGCAGGAAGTGAACAAACTCCTGAACCAGTTTGAACAGGCGCAGAAGATGATGAAAATGATATCCAAAGGCGGTATGGGCAAGATGATGCGCGGGATGAAGGGGATGTTGCCCGGCATGAGATGACCCGGGCCCGTGCGCAACCGGCTCTAATCTCAATTGATGCATTGTCGAAAATGGCCGATTCGTTCTGGTAAAACCATATTTTTTGGGTATAATTCGCGGTTTTCTCCGTTTCCCCGGTGGGTCTTGCCATGGTCGTTATTCGTCTTTCTCGCGGCGGCGCTAGAAACCGTCCTTTCTACAACGTGGTGGTAGCCGATTCGCGCTGCCGTCGTGACGGCCGCTTCATCGAGCGCGTCGGCTTTTACAACCCGGTCGCCGCTGAAGGCGCCGAGTCACTGCGTTTGAACGCCGAGCGCATCGGCTACTGGACCGGCAACGGCGCGCAGTTATCCGACACCGTCGCCCGCCTGGTCAAGCAACAGGGCAAAGCCGCTGCTTGACGACTGGGTGGTGATGGGGCGCATCGCCGCCCCATTCGGCATCAAGGGCTGGATCAAGGTCCAGCCCTATAGCGAAGACCCGGGCACACTGATGGATTTTGCATCATGGCGTGTGGGGCGAGGCGATCAGCAACGGCAGTATGGGGTTGAGGAAATCCAGGAGCACAGCAACGCGCTGATCGCAAGGCTCGAAGGCATCGACGATCGCGACCAGGCGTTTGCCCTGCGTGGTCTGGAAGTCTCGGTGCCGCGCAGCGCATTGCCCCCGCCGGAAGAAAACGAGTTTTACTGGGCTGATCTGATCGGCCTGCTGGCAATCAACCATCAGGGCATGGAACTAGGCCGGGTGGAAAGCCTGATGGAAACCGGCGCTCATGATGTGCTGGTGGTGAAGGGTAAACGGGAACACCTGATCCCCTTCATTGCGGCCTTTGTCGGCAAGGTCGATATGGCAGCAGGCCGGATAGAGGTGGATTGGGGCGAGGATTACTGATGCGGTTTGACGTCATCAGCCTGTTCCCGGAAATGTTCGATGCGGTACTGGATTACGGCATCACGCGCAGGGCCCTGGATCGCGGGCTGTACCGGTTCAGGGCGTGGAATCCGCGCGACTTTACCGACGACCCGCACCGCACCGTGGACGACCGGCCCTACGGCGGCGGCCCCGGGATGCTGATGCTGGCCGAACCACTGGACAGGGCCGTCACCGCCATCCAGGCCGAGTTGGCCGCAGAGAATTTGACGCCGTGGCTGGTGCATTTTTCACCGCGCGGTCGCCCGCTGACTCATCAGCGGGTAATGGAACTGAAGGACAAGCCCGCGCTCACGCTGTTGTGCGGGCGTTATGAGGGCATCGACGAGCGCCTGTTGCGTCGCGTGGATGAGGAAATCTCGCTCGGCGATTTTGTCCTCTCCGGCGGCGAGTTGCCGGCGCTGGCTTTGATGGATGCCATCATCCGGCAACTGCCGGGCGCATTGAACGATGCGGACTCGGCGATCGAGGAATCGTTTGCCGACGGCTTGCTCGACAGCCCGCACTACACCCGCCCGGAAGTGTGGCAAGGCGAAGCGGTACCGGAGGTGTTGAAGGGCGGGAACCACGCGGAAATTGCCCGCTGGCGCTTGCAGCAGCGCCTCGCGCTCACGCAAAAGCATCGCCCGGACCTGCTGGAAAAACGCGGGTTGTCGCCGCAGGAACAGGATTTACTCGACGCTCTAGCCCCTGGGCAGTAACCGAGCGGCGAGAATTAAGTGCCCGCAAGGGCTTATGTTGAACGGTGTTATGTCTGCCCGTGAACCCAATCGCGGACAAACCTATGACACCCGGTGTAAAGGAAACCACCATGAACATCATTGAGCAACTGGAACAGGAAGAAATCGCCCGTCTGGGCAAGACCATCCCCGTCTTTGCGGCCGGCGATACCATCGTCGTCCAGGTCAAGGTGAAGGAAGGCACCCGCGAGCGTTTGCAGGCCTACGAAGGCGTGGTCATCGCCAAGCGTAACCGCGGTCTCAACTCCGCCTTCACCGTGCGCAAGATTTCCGCCGGCGAAGGCGTCGAGCGCACCTTTCAGACCTACTCCCCGCTGGTCGCCAGCATCGAAGTCAAGCGCCGCGGCGACGTGCGCCGTGCCAAGCTGTATTACCTGCGCGACCGCTCCGGCAAGTCCGCCCGCATCAAGGAAAAACTGCCCGCGCGCAAGGCCGCGGCAAAGGCTGCCGAATAAGCAGTCTTCCTGCCGCAACGCAAAACGCCCGCTTGATGCGGGCGTTTTTGTTTGTGCTCGATTGGAATGACGGTTTACGACCCTGAAGAGACGGTCGAGGCTTGCTCACCGAACGACCGTTGATGCAGTGAAAGCGGCCTATTCAAAATCTTATCTCAGACTTCTCGCCGCTATTTGAGCGTCTTAAACAGGTGCATAATCCATCAGCCGCCGGTCTCCTTTTGCATAACGTAATAAAGAGACAGCCGGTCCAACATCTATATAAAAATCAATACGATAGAAAGTGAAAATGCCTGTCTCTTTATTAAAAAACGTCCGGACCCATGGGTCTCTATATTAACTGTTAGATCGCTAGGCCCATGAGTACATCAAGATACGACTGGCACCGAGACATCCTGGGGCTTCCGTCCACTGTCGGTGCCTTACTATTTGGCATAGCACTTCACGGTTGGTGGCTCGGTATCGGTCTTAGTTTTGTTGCGCTCCTCGTGTTCTATCAGCCCTACCGGCTCTATTTTTCATCTGCAGAGGGGCACCCACGCCGCCGCCATGTCGGAAGCAATTTGTTTTTTATTGTGGCGCAGCTTATTTTCTGGGCTATTGCCTTTGGATTGCTTCATGTCACCAAGAGCATTCGCGCAATCTAACCCTGCGGTCAAGGCGCTCCCTTCGGTCGCTTGGACGCGCCGCAAGCGGCGCGCCCCTTACCTCAAACGTTGGGCGTCACGAAAGATGGCCGCTTGCTCTTCACACTAATAGCAGCCGGCCTCGTCGCATGCGGCAGCGCGTCTGCGGAACAATTCAACACCATCGTTTCGCAATGCTGGGAAGGCAACGATCATCCAAAGATGAGTGCTTGCGTTAGGTTGCGCGCGTCCCAGGCCAGCGCCGCGCTCAAATCAGTCGAGAGCGAGGTCCGCGACGCGATTGCGAAGAGCATGGAGCCCGCGTACGTAAAGATCGCTTCTGTAGCCTTTGAGGCCAACGTTCAGTCATTTCGAAAGTACCGCAACGAGCAATGCTCTTTCGTTCTTACGCTGGCGTCCGTTGGAAACGGAGCTGAAGACAACAAGAGGGCATGCGAAGCAGAGCTAGATATCGCTCGCATAGAGCAACTCAGGGCAGCCTCTTGGTGGCTAAAGGAATGAACCGCGCGGCCCAACCCGGCAGTCGAGCGGACCTGCGCGAAAAGCCGCGCAGGCCGCGCTTCTACGTTGGGCCTCACAAGGAGCGCGTAATGGCAGTACTCATTGAAGCCATCTCAGTGGTCATCCGCGCTGATGCAATACTGAATAAGTTTCCGGGGGGATGGGATGGATTCAAAAACATCGTACCAAACCAGACACTGTGCGCAGATAACGAAATTGTCCGAGTGGGGTTTATGTCCCCCCAAGACGTTGAGTCCTTCGTATCAAAGCTCCAAAGCAATGGGCTGGAGTTCTTGCGATCTGGCGAGGCAATTGATATTGCCGTTGTCGATCAAATGCGCGGCCTGACATCCGAATGTAGTTGGCTTAAGTTTGGCCATGTGAATATGGGTGACAACGGGCCACGCGTTGCAGCATGCCGCTTAACTGGCAGCCAAGTTATGCAGGTTGTAACTCCTCCCGGCTGGGAGTATGCGAGTTCACTAAGCTCAACATATGCCTTCGTTCCAACCGAGCACGCGGAAAAGGGAATGAAATTCATCAGGCATGAAAATGGCCTTGATGTTTATCTCAATCCCATCACAGGAGAAGAAATGTATGTTGGACGCACTGGCGAATAGGCCCAACAAATGGCGCACTCGCGGCATCCTGTTCTAGCGCCACTGCATCGGCTAATGATATTTGCCCAGTCGATCCAGGTCCGTCGGATGATCGAAGGGATCGCCCTCGACCCAAAGCAAACGTTCTGGATCATGACAGTGAACTTGCTTGCTGACGCGGCGGCGGTTGAGTGGTGCAAAGTCTTTGGGTCTTGGGACGAAGACACCCATTGGACACGAGTTGTGCCAAAGGAGCGACATAACGAGATTCGCGCAGATATTCTTAAGACAATTGGGCTCACGCAAGCAGAATGGGAAGAGTATCGGAAAAGCATCGTGAGTTATCGAGATCAGATGGTCGCGCATCACGACCTCGATGCCACGGTCGCCAAGTACCCACGCTACGATGTGGCCATCGTAGCCGCAAACTTCATGTTTGATCAGCTTCGGAACGTCGCTGACCCCGATTCTCTCGGCGGCATCCCGACTTCGCTTGATCGTTGGTCGCAAACAGTCGCAGGAAACATGAGCGCGATCGTGAGAAAGGCCTTCGAAGCAAGCGCCTCGCTTGGTTCCAATGTGCCAACAAGGCCGGCGGTTTGAGTACGTTGCACACCGACGTGACGCCTAACCTGGCGGTCGAGAGGGACCGCTTCTGGCCGGAGGCTGCCTCTTCGGGATGGGTTCCCGGAAAGCCGACATTCGTAATCCGCTCATTTTTCCAACGACCGCTTTCTGGCACCATGCGTGAACTGGTGCTCCCGGCCATAAGCGGTCGTTCGGCTTGACAGCTATGAGCTCATAAAGCAGTCGTTAAATTTCGATAAGAACGGAGCCCCGCCGAAGCGGGGCTTGCCTTGAAACGGGGGCGGGTTACTGCCTGCGCCGACGCGATGCTGCGAGTCCGGCGAGGCCCAGGCCGAGAAGTGCGAGCGTGGCGGGTTCGGGGACGACTACTGGAAGGTCGCGTGTTGTCACTCTCAGTTGCGTGCCACTGACTGGAGGAATGCCCGTACCATTGAAATAGATCGGAGTCGCCAACCGTGCGCGAGATGTCCTGCGCACCTACCGTCAGAAGCCCACCGTCGCCGTTGCCCACGGCGCCGTACGCAAACGAGATGTCCTCACCTGGGTTGGCATCAGTGTTGAGTCCGAATAAGATCTCGAACGAGTTGACCGTGGCGTCGCTAAAATTCTTGACCGCATTCCAATCGACAACAATCCAAGTATCCGAGCCATCGGTAAGTGTAGCAATCCGTTATTGCGCCACCCGCAGCCGGATTCAATGAGTCCAAAAGGGCGCGAGGATGTTGTCTGGCGCCGACACGTTTGGAAGGTCAGTGTTGATGAACTGCACATCCGCGTTCGTGCCGCCTCCTACCACCGCATAGCCGTCGCTTACAACGCCCAGCCTGCTCCAACTCTGGCCAGCGTAGTTGAATGTCGGAACGTTGAAGTTGGAGATCGACTCGTCGAACACCCCGGCGATTGGGGCGATTCCGAAGGCGGACAACGGCAGGTAGCCTCCAGCCGGCGAGCTCCCCCGGAGCCACGACGATAATGGGCACCGCGTGGGCGGCTGCGGTGATCAGCAAGCCGACCAGCGCGGTGGCCACGGAATGGATAAGCATGGTGAGCCGCATGATGAACCTCCAAGTTGAAACTCCACTCATCTGGCAAGCAAGATCCAGGCTTGATTGAACAAGCAAATGAAATTGCAGCACTTTTTCTGAGAAAGGTTCGCCAGGGCCAATTGTGCGGAAGCACGGTGTAAATATTTGCGACAAGATCTCGCTTTGGGTCAGCCTTTTCACGATTCCACCACCCCAGCCCGGCCAGCGTGTCCTTCGCGTGCTCGGGCTGCATGGGCATCGCCCGCGCCAGCCAGCCAGCGCTGCAATTCGGGTTCTACTTCACCATGAACTTGCCTGACTCCAAGTGAATTCGCCCTCACAAAAAAATGAAATCCGTGCTTGGTGTGCACAATGCAGAGAGCCTTCTGATTTTCCGGATTGCAGACGCTCGTCAGCTTCCGCTTTGGGTCGCTATGTAAACCTCTGCATAGCGACCCCTATGCGCAGATCGCAACTATGCGCAGATGGTCATTGCGGATGCCGCCGGCCCCTTGGGCAGTGCAGTTGGGGGCCGGCGACCCCTACGCATAGTTACAGCGCCTGCAGGAATCGCATCAGCGAGTCCGGCGCTCGATACCGGCGCATCTTGGCGTCGGGCGCTTCCAAGCGACCGAGCGCCTTCTCCTTCATCGCGAGGTCCGCTTCGACGTAGCGATGAGTCGTCGTCGCGCTCTCGTGACCGAGCCACAAGGCGATCACGTTGAACGGAACGCCGGCTTGCAACAGATGCATGGCGCTCGTATGTCTCAACGTGTGCGGTGACACGCGCTTCTTGAGGAGACTGGGTTGCTCGACGCTCGCGCGGCGCACGGCAAGATCCAGGCGTTGCGCGACGTTGGATCGCGACATCGCCTGCCCGTCCCGGTTGGGCAGCAAGGCGGCTTCGCCGCGCAGCGACGGATTCAACCGCAACCAGCCGCGGATCTCGGTGACGGTGGCATCCCACAGCGGGATCGATCGAAGCTTGCGCCCCTTGCCGTGCAGGTGCACGCACGCAGCGCCATCCAGGACCACATCGACGACGCGCACGCCGATGATCTCGGAGACACGCGCACCGGTGTTGTAGAGCATGGTCAGCAGCAGGTGATCGCGCCGCGAGGACCAGTTCTCTCCCGACTCGCCGAGTACGGCCATCATTTCCGCGCGCGTGAGGTAGCTCAGCATCGGGCGCTCGAAGCGCTTCATCGGCACCGCCAATGCCCGCTCGATATCGTGCAACGAGGCCACGTCACGGCGACCGGCGAACTTCAGGAATGTGCGCAGCGCAGTGAGCCTCAGATTGCGGCTGCGAACCGAGTTGTTCCGATCCTGCTCGAGATGATCAAGGAACGCCAGGATCAGGTCGGGTTGGATGTCGGCCAGCCGCATCGTGGTGGGCGCCTTGCCGAGCTGGCGGCTGGCGAAGTCCAGAAACAGCATCAACGCATCCCGGTAACAGGCCACCGTTCGCGAACTGACTGCCCTCTGCGCGACCAGGTGCTCGGTGAAGAACTGCTGGACCAGCGCGGCGAACGACGGCGGCTTCGGTGCGGTTGTCTTACGCATCTTGCGCCTCCGTCCTGGCCATGAACGACGCGAAACATCCGGCGGCCAGCGCCATCAGCTCGGGCACCGCCGAGAGGTACCAGTAGGTGTTGGTCACCATCGCATGCCCGACGTAGGTCGACAGCGACAGCATGGCCTGATCGATGTCCACGCCCTGGGCCTGCCACTGCACGATGCGGCGCACGACGAAGGTGTGCCTCAGGTCATGGATGCGCGGAGCATGGTGCGCCCCGCGGTTGCCCCAGCCCAGTTGCTGGCGCAGGTCGCGGAAGACGCGGTGCACCTGACGGTCGCTGAGTGGCAGACCTCGTCTTCGACCGCGGGTGCCGATGAAGAATGGCCCTTCCTGTTCGGCAGGCCCTTCGGCCAAGTCGCGCAGCCAGCGATACCGGCGTAAGGCATCCACGGTGCTCGGGTGCATGGGAACCTGGCGCGACTTGCCAAACTTGGTCCGGCGGATGGTCAGCATCCCGCCCTTGAGATCGACGTCGCCGTTGCGCAGCGACAGCGCCTCGCCGATCCGCAACCCCGTAGAGGCGATCAGACCGAACAGCGTTTCGTAGACGGCGCCGCGCAGCCCCGACGCGGGACCGAGCCGGCGCGCGGCAGCCAGTAGGTCGACGATCTCCGCCTCGCTGAAGATGTGCGGCGCCTGCCGCTCGGGCAATCGTCCAAAGATCGAATCGTCGGGCACCTCGGTACGCGGCTCGAACTGCTGCAGCCAGCGCAGGAACGTGCGCAGCTTCTTCAGCCGCCGCGCCCAGGTTAGCGGGTCATTGCTATCGCGGCTGTCGCTTCGGGCCCAGTCGGCCATGAGTTCCACCGTCAACGCGCCGCGATGGCCGGTAGCGTGGACATGGCGCGCGAAGCTACGCAGGACATAGGCATCATTGCGGGTGGAGAACCCTAGGCGACGACGCTCGGCCAGAAACCGCTCGACGCGTGCTTGCACGGAAGCCGGCGCGCTCATGCTGCACTCCCGGGCCACGGCAACGCGACCTCGACCAGCTTGCGGCTGTCGAGCTTGGCGTAGATCAGGGTCGTGTTCAGCGAGCGGTGGCGCAGGACGTCGGCCACTTCCTTCAGCGAGGCGCCGCCGGCCAGCAGTCGGTTGGCCACCGTGTGGCGCAGCAGATGCGAGCGCGTGTAGGGGAGCCCGGCACGCGCGTAGGCTTGGCGGATCGTCTTGCGGACGAGATCGGCACCGGCGGGCTGATCGCGGGGCGCGATATGGCGGACGAAGACTGCCCGATTGGAAGTCTTGGGACGCTCCTGCTCGAGGTAGGCGGCAATGGCTTCGCCGGTGGCAGCGGGCAGCGGCAGCACGTCCTCGCGGCGTCCCTTGGTGTGGCGCAGGACGAGCGTGCCGGCTCGCCAGTCGATGTCGTCCAGGCTGAGACGGGCGATCTCGCCGCTGCGCAGTCCGAGGTCGAGCGCACAGCGCACGATGGCGTCGGCTCGTCGCATTGAGCGGCCAGATTGACCGAGCGATCCGATCAGCCGCTCGACCTCTTCAGCGGTCAGCGTCTTGGGCAGCGAGGACAGCGACCAGTTGGCGGGATAGGACACCGCGCCGATCAGTCCATGGACGAGATCGCCAAGCGAGGCGCGGTAGCGAAAGTAGCCGCGCAGCGATGCCACGACCAGCCCGGCATTCGCCGGCTTGCTGTAGAGCTTCGCTTGCCCGGCGAAGAAACGCCGAACGTGCTCGGGCTTGACCGTGGCGATATCGACGGCTCCCTCGCCGAACCGGGCCGTCAGCAACCGCCCGACGATGCGCAGTGCCATGCTCCGGGTCTTCGGCGCCAGGCCGCGCACGTGCTCCATGTACTCGCCGTAGCGGCGCAGTTCTTCGTCGACCGGCGTCGTGCTGACCGCCGGCGGCGCGATGGCGCCCTGAGCGCGCAGGGCCACGAGCAGGTGCCCCAGCGCCGCCCTATGGTTACCCAACTCATGGGATATCGCTCCAGCGCACTCGCAGTTCGGGAGGTGCTCGTCGAGGAACTCGACGATCAATCCTTCGTCGACCCGGCGCCGCCGAAGGCGCCGGGAACGCGCCCAGCGCGCGAAATGCGTGATGCAGCGCAGGTAGGTAGCGACCGTCTTGGCAGCGTACCGGCGTTGGGTCAGGTACTGCTTGAACGCATCACCGTATGGCCCGATCGGCCCGTCGGCGAAACCGTCGAGATCTGTGCAGTGGAAGCGGCGAACGATGTCCATGGTGGTCTCCTGAAGTGGGACCACCACTGCATCCAGAGGCAAGAACTATGTCCAGATCTTGGCTCGTCCAACTTGCCCGATGCCTCGGCGTGCTTGGGCCAGTGCCGTCAGCAACGGACCATCTGCGCATAGTTGCGATCTGCGCATAGGGGTCGGGAGTACGCACTCGCGGAAGGCTGAAGCGGACATTCGGCGTTACTGATCCGCGATCGACTGGTCAGAAGCTCATAGCTGACGTATTTCTGATGCTGAGCAAAAGACCGCTCTGGCCGATTTGGAGTCACCGACAAAAATTTACCTACGGTCTCCTTTGTGGCCGAGACCTGCCGTTTGATTGCGGTAATTTCTGAAGGTGCAGAGAATCGGTTGTGGCTGGAACCAACTCGTCACCTTGCCACTTCATCACGGCATTCCGGAATTCGGAACAGGCTGCCGTTGGCACAACGGGAATCATTTTCAACAGCAGATTCCGGATACCCATCTGTCATGGGCTTCTAACGGAAGTTCAGGCTTTCTTCTCGTTCTCCGTCGCCTTGTCGAGGATTTCCTTGTAAAGGTGCAGGATGCGCGCGACCAGATCCTGATATTCTGGATGTCGGTCTATCATCGGCTGGATCGTCTGGGTATCGGCGAAAACTTCCTCCAGCTTCTGGATGTCATATTCGCTGAGCGTTCCGCCCTGGTCGACCTTTTCCTTCAGCGCCAGTGCAAATGGGAGCCGCTGCGAGTTCAGCCGGTCGAGCAGGGTCTGGATTACGCCCGCGTCCTGGGTGGGATTGCTCATGATGATGTCCTCAAGTAGGTTTCAGGTGCTTGCTCACGCTCGCCCGGCAGGCGGCGGATGAGCGTTCATTGTAGCGAAGTGGCCGTCCTTGGTGTCAGTCGAGGTGGAAACGTCATACGAGAATGCCCCGTCCACGGATCACGACGCTTGCCGATCGGGTGCCCCGGCTAGAACGTCGCTCCGAGCGAGACAATCACGAACCGGTCGGCGCTATCGCCCGGATTGCAGATCATACGTCCCGGGCGTCACCTTGTGGTTGGTTGAATCTGCGCGAAGCCGCCCGCGCTGGATATCCCGATCACTCTCATAGGCGCGCGAGCGCTGGCCGACGATGCCGAAGCGCAGCCACTTCCAGAGGACTGAAGCCGAGCTCGCTCCAGGCGTAGGTAAAGCTGTCCTCCTGACCCTCGAAGTCATGCATGTATTCGGCCTCGATGCGAATCGACGATGCCATAGGCCACGCTCGCCTCGAATCCCGGCGCAATACCCTGCTTCGCGCCAAACACCGCGCCGAGGATCGGCGTCAACTCGCACTTCAGTCCGTCACCGCCGGAGAAGTTCCAGCCGGCGAACACCGACCCGGTATCGAGCGCCTCGTAGTTGTAGCGCGCCTCAAGATGTAGCGATTCGCGGTCCGCCGTGGCGATGACGGACAGGTAGTCGCTCTGATCGTGAGCGAGTAGTAGTAGCCCGTCGCGGAAAATCCCAGCCGGACGCCCCGCGTGCGAACGCAGTGGGGGTTCACCCAGGCCTCCTGGGCTCGACAGTTCAGCGCCGGACACGCAGAGTACGACCGCCACGACGCCTGGCAGTCGCATGCTCATCCGCCGAGCGCCATGGTGGCGGCCACCAGCGCCACGCCGATTGCAATCATCACCAGGCCGGTTCGCCAGGGAACGCCGCCGGCATGGCGACCGAGCACGTGACCGGCGGCGTAACAGGATCGCCAGCGCGACCGCATTCGAGACGCGCATCGCCAGTGCGGTTTCGGTGATGAAGATGAAAGGAATCACGACCGGAAAGGTTGCGAGGACAACGAGCAGGAACACGCCCAGTGCGCCGGCAAAGTCGTCCCGCCCGAGGCGCGCCCGGACCGGCGGTTCCGGTAAAGCCGCGAGGCGCTGGCGCATGCCGTCCAGACCTTCGGCACTGATCATGCTGCCCAGGCGGCCGGGCAGAGCCTCGGCAATGATCGCGTGGGCGTCGTGCGGGGCTGAGGCGCTGCGGACACGGCGCAACAGGGTGCAGATTGCGTGCCCGCTCGGTTAGCGTCCGGATGAGGTACATGACCGCGTCGACCAGCCCCCATGCGAGGTTGCAGCCGAGCGCGGCAAACATCATCGTGCGGATTTCCTCGCGTCCGGCAGTCGCTGCGCTCAGCGCGCCGGTGAACGTCAGCGCCATGATCAGGCCGAAGATGATCTCCGACACGCGATCGATCGGATCCAGCACCGGTGTGCGTTCTTCGTTTTCAATTTTCGACATGCAAACCCCTATTCTGGTCGAATACAGCCGACCGCTGCCACGCCGCACCGCGTTGACCAGCACGCGTGATGTCTTTAATCAAGATTCTTTCCTTGCGGTGCAGGCATTGGACGATGGCGACAAGTGGGTTGGAAGTTATTCATGTCGGCTGGCATATCAACAATCGCCCCCCATTTGTTTCACCCGTGACCTGCGGAAATTATAGCCACGATCCGCGCGCCGCGACGGCCGGCGCACGACGGTCATGCTTCAGGACCGCATCCCATTGCTGACCATTCGTCGGGAACACACCACCCGAAATCCAGGATTGACCGTAGATGTTGGGCCATCAATCTTCCAAACAGCGTTGAATTTACATTCTAGCCGTCCCGCATAAGCGAGTACCCCGTGAAATATCTGTCCAGCATCACTATGTCGTTGCTCCTGGCGTGCAGTGCACCGGTTAGCACCACCGGGACCGATACCCGAGCCGTCGGCGAATACGGCGACATCCGCCTAGACTGCGCAGACCGCTGATGCTGCTGCGCCGACTCATCGTTGCCACGCTTGCTTTGATTTTCAGTGGCTGCGCGAGCCTGCCCGACAACGTCGCGCGCGATGAGTCTCATGCATTTCAAGACACGGCCACGACGACACTTGGACGACAGAGTCACGCCGCACTGCAAACTCACCCGGGCCAAAGCGGCTTTCGCCCGCTGCGAAGCGGCGTCGATGCCCTCCTGGCACGCATCGTCCTGGCCGATGCGGCGCAGCGTTCGCTGGATGTCCAGTACTACATCTGGCACGACGACCTGACCGGGCGCATCTTCGCCAACACGCTGCTGCGCGCCGCAGACCGCGGTGTGCGGGTGCGCGTGCTGCTTGACGACGTCGGCGCGCAGGCCAATGACGCGGTCCTGCTGAGCCATCGATTCACACCCCAACATCGAGGTCCGGCTATTCAATCCGGTCGCCTCGCGCACCTTCCGCGGGCTCGGCATGCTCAGCGATTTTTCCCGGGTCAATCGCCGAAGGCACGACAAGGCATACGTCGCCGACAATCAGGTGGCGATCCTGGGCGGACGCAACATCGGCGACGAGTACTTCGAGGCATCCAGCGAGATGGCCTTCGGAGACCTGGACGTCCTGACGGTCGGCCCGGTCGTCGGCGAGGTTTCCAGTGCCTTCGACCAGTTCTGGAATGCCCCGTCGTCCTACCCGATCGCAGCGCTGCTCGGGCAAAGCGCGGGTAGCGAAGGCCTGACCGCGTTGCGCGCCGAACTCGCCGCCTACATCGAGGCGAACCGCGACATCCTTACGTCGCCCATGCAGGCAGCCGGCTCGCCGAGGAGGCGGCGTCGGGACGCTACGTTCTTTACTGGGGGAAGGCCACCCTGCTCTATGATCCGACCCCCGGCCAAGATCAGCCAGTGCTCCCGACGTCACCGAGGGGCATCTGACGCCCCAGTTCAGCGGCATCGGATTGCAGATCCGTCAGGAACTGCTGATCGTCTCGCCGTACTTCGTCCCGGGCAAGGAAGGCGTGGCCTGGCTGCGGGGACTGGTGGCGCGCGGGGTTCGCGTCACGGTACTGACCAACTCGCTGGCCGCCACCGATGTCGGCGCGGTGCATTCGGGCTACCAGCGTTACCGGGATGCGCTCCTCGAGGGCGGCGTCGTTATCTACGAACTCAAACCCGGCGCTGTTACGCTTGCCAAAACGGA
>CAVSCL010000044.1:0-302145 GCA_963726485.1 uncultured beta proteobacterium
TTCCCGGCGACTTCGGCATAGAAGGGAAACACCTCGTCGCGCACGAAGCGCACAAGGTTCTCGCCGGAAAGCGCGCGCGCCCATTGCGACCAGCGGAAGCGGTCGCGCGGGATGGTGTTGGCTGCCCAGCGCGGCGGCATTGAGCGGGTTGCGCAGACGCCACGAGCCGCCGTAAATGCTGGCGGCCGGTTTCTTCAACAGCCGGTCGCGGGCCTGGGCCTGGGTGTCCAGCCCTTCGGCGAGGTAGAAGAAGAACAGGAAAGCCAGTTGTTCGGCATTGGTCACGGGGTCGGGATAGCCGCCACCGAACAGGTAATTGCGGATGTCGTCGATGTCCTGACGGAGTAGCGGGGTGAGTGGCATTGGTGGTTTATTAGTGAGCGCCGGTTGCGCCATAGACGGATTGTGAAAGGTCGGCGACGACGCGAGACAGGTTGTCCTCGCCGCCGAAGAGTTCGGCCGCGCGCCGCCGGCCGCTGAAGGGCGGAATTTCCAGATGATCCAGCGTGAAGGCATCGAAAGCGTCCGCGTTCGCGCGGATTTGCGCCTCGACGTCGTGCAGCCAGCGTTCCTGTTCGGGGGTGAATTCGTGGCTCACCAGCCAGGCTTCGAAGCGGGCGCCGA
The DNA here is from genome assembly GCA_963726485.1 of uncultured beta proteobacterium. Classification (GTDB taxonomy): domain Bacteria; phylum Pseudomonadota; class Gammaproteobacteria; order Burkholderiales; family Thiobacillaceae; genus Thiobacillus. The sequence goes on from CAVSCL010000044.1 coordinate 625, forward strand.
GTTCGGTGGCCTTTGCCTCGGCGCCTCGGGGAAGACCATGTTGCCGTTGTCGTCCACCGTTACCCAGTCGCGGGTGGTGGGGTCGATGTCGTCGTTGATGACGGTAGCGCCAGTACGCGGCTTCGGGTTTCGTCTTGGCGGGTTCCATGACCTTGCCGCCTTCGGCATACTCGTCGTCGCCTTCGTGCTCGTCGGCGACGCCGACGAAATCGAACATCGTGAAGAGGGGCTTGCCTTTGGCCTTGCGCGTGCCGCGGCCGCGCATCTGCTGATAGAGGATCGCGGACCTGGTGAAGCGGGCGAAGACGAGATTGACGACTTCCGGGCAGTCGAAGCCGGTGTCGAGCATGTTCACCGACACGAGGATCTGCGGGAATTTCTCCTTCTTGAAGCGCTTGATCAGCGTCACGCCGTCAGTGGTGTCGTCCATTGCCCGAGGCCGGACACGACGTAATCGGCGTACCGGATCTCCGGCGAGGGCTTTTGGTCGGCGAATTCGCGTCGAGCAGCGTCGGCGAGCGTTTCGGCGTGGCGCTTGGTGACCGCGAAGACGATGGTCTTACCGAGCAGCGGCTTGCGCAGATTGCCCTTCTTGTCGAGGTAGCCGTCTTCCAGCACCTCGCGGAACTCGCGCACCATGGCCCGATTGCGCTCCGGGATGGTGAACTGGCGCTCCAGCACGTTGGGGTCGACGGGATGTGCGCTACGGCGGTTTGAGGTTGGCGGCGGCGTCGAAGGCTCTTCGAATTCGTCGCGGGTTTGGCATCCAGGCCGTCCCACTGGATGTCCTCGCGCAATATCTTGATGCCGTCGGCCGTGGCGGTCTTGACCGTCTGGGCCTTGTAGATTTGGTACGCGACCAGATAGCCCTCGTCGATGGCACGTTTGAGCTTGTAGGAAAAGGTCGGCTTGTCCACCTCGAAGAAGCGCAGAGTGTCGCGCACGAAAGCGGTTGTCCTCCTCGTCGCTGCCTTCTTCCGGCGGTCGGCGTGACGCAGGGGGTTGCGGTCAGCCCGATCTGGACGCCGTCGAAGTGTTCGAGCACGCCGGCGCCACTTGCCGTAGATGCTGCGGTGGCATTCGTCGGAGATGACGAGATCGAAGTAGCCGGAGGAATACTCGTGGTAGATGTTCACCATGCTCTGCAGCGTGGTGATGGTGATGCGCTTCTCGTCCTGAAAGCGCCGACCGGCGCGCAGCACATAGCACGGTAGTCGCGTCAGGTGCTCGGCGAACGCGTCCTCGGTTTGCTTGGCCAGCGGGATGCGGTCGACCAGAAACAGCACGCGGGTGATGGCGTTGGCCTCGAACAGGCGCTTGATGAACGCGGCGGCGGTGCGGGTCTTACCGGTGCCGGTCGCCATTTCGACCAGCAGCTTGCGCCGGCCGAGGCCGATTTCGCGGCAGAGGGCGTCGATGCAGTCCGGTCTGGTAGTCGCGCTCGACGATGCGCGGGTCGATGGCGACGCCGAGCGGATCGACGCGCATCTGGCGCGTGGCGGCGCGGCGTTCGAGGTCGGCCTGCGAGAAGAACGTCTTGACCGGGCGCGGGTGCGCCTCGCGCTGCCAGTCCCAGAACGAATCTCTTTGCCGTTGGCCAGGAAGACGAACGGCACGTCGGCCTGTTCGGCATTGTGGCGGCCTTGCTCGCTGGCATCGGCAGCATTGATGCTTTCGCGCTTGGCTTCGATGGTGGCCAGGCCACGCCCTTCGCGCCCGCAAAGCAGGTAGTCAGCGCGGTCGCGATCGGCCAGCGTGTATTCATAGCGGACGCTGATGCCGTCGTTGATGTTCCAGCCCTGATCCCTGAGTTGGGCGTCGATGAGCGTGCGGGCGAAGGCTTCGGTTTGCGGCATGGGTTTCGGTTTCTGATTTTTCTCAATAATACTTGCAGCGCCCGATTCCCCAACGCCGACAAGGGCTACTTATACGCCACTTGGTCAGCAGCAAGCTTCGTTGACGACCGCTCTCAAGATCGCCAAGGCACTCAACGTAGCCCGGCCAGGAGCTTGTTGGCAAAACCGATGAAGAATTGTCAGTCAAACGCAGGTGGTAAGGGTTGCGCCCCCATTCCGGCCGGCGCAGACGTAGAACGGTGTTTGCTCGCTACAAGGCGACCAGTCAGAGTAAGGTTCGTTCGGTGAGAAGTCCAAGCTCCCTGCATCAGTCCTGCCCTCAGTCAACACAATCTTATCCGGTTTGCACGTTACCATTTTGCGAAACAGATTCAGCCCTCGCATTGCCATGAAGCAGTAAACCGCGCTATCCATTGCCAGATGCGGGTTTACGTTACGTGATGCCAAGGGGTGAAATGGGTGGGTGGTGCCGACAGTCTGAATCGAACAGACGACCTACCGCTTACAAGGCGGTTGCTCTACCAAGCTGAGCTATGCCGGCAACGGGCGACATTATAGCGATGTCGGGCTTTCTGCGGCACACGTATCGTGCGTTTACTTCACTACTTTGAGCGATGGCCTGCCTTTAGGCGGTGGCGTTGGTTCGTCGGGGGGAGAAGTTGAAATGGGAGTGGCTTTCTCGCCTGGCTCGAAATGCAGTCCCTGGCCATTTTCACGTGCGAAAATTGCCGCGACACGTTCAACCGGAACCGAAATCTCGTGCGATACGCCCCCGAAACGTGCAGAAAACTGTATCCAGTCGTTATCCAGGGTGAGATTGCGCGTGGCGCCGGCGCTGATGTTCAGGACGATCTTTCCGTCCTTGACAAAGCCGGGGGGTACGCGGGTTTGTGCATCGACTGCGACCAGCAATTGTGGGGTATAGCCGGAATCCGCGCACCATTCATAGAGCGCCCGAATGAGATAGGGCTTGGTTGAGATTTCAGACAAACCCCTGCCCTCTTACTTGCGCAATGCTTTTTCAGTCGGCGTCAGCGCACTGATGAAGGCCGGGCGGCTGAACAGACGCTCGCGGTATTTCAGCACGGGTGCTGCCACTCTGGGCAACTCGATTCCGTAATGCTCCAGGCGCCACAGCAAGGGGGCAATTGCGACATCCAGCATGGAGAACTCGTCGTTCATCAGATACTTTTGCTTGGTCAGAATCGGTGTGAGCTGCGAAAGGCTGTCGCATATTTCATGCCGCGCCTTGTCCGCGGACTTTCCGCTGCCATGCTCCAGTGCATTGACGTGAGTGGTAAACAGGTCATGCTCAAAATTGAACAGCACCAGCCGGGCGCGCGCGCGCATGACGGGGTCAGGCGGCATCAGTTGCGGATGCGGGAAACGCTCATCGATATATTCATTGATGATATTGGACTCGGTCAGAATCAGGTCACGCTCGATCAGCACGGGCACTTTTCCGGTGGGGCTGATGCTGGCTATTTCTTCCGGCTTGTTGTGCAGGTCCATGTCAATGACTTCAAAGTCCATGTCTTTTTCAAACAGGACAATTCGACAACGGTGGCTATAGGGGTCGGTGCTGCCGGAATACAGGGTCATCATGGTGGCTTACTCCCTCACGTGCTTCAAAATGTGCGTACTTCAAAACGGCAGCAGCCGGACTGTGTCCGGCTGCTGAAAACGACTGCGGACTGGAGACTAATGAATGTCTTTCCAGAATTCCTTCTTCAGGTAGTAGGCTACTACGAAGAAAATCGCCAGAAAACCCAGAACCAGCAAACCGATCTGCATGCGCTTCATTTTGTCCGGTTCACCCATCCACACCAGATAATTGACGAGATCGCCCGCCATGGCATCGTACTGCGCCAGCGATACGCTGCCGGGCTTGACGAGTTCGAGGCGCTCGATGACTTCGTGCTCGCCATCTTTCCTGTAGACCGGTGCCATTTCACCCTGCAGGCTCCACATCACGTGCGGCATGCCCACCTTGTCGAATACCAGGTTGTTCCAGCCAGTCGGACGGGAATCGTCACGATAGAAACCGCGCAAATAGGTATACAGCCAGTCGGCCCCACGCGAGCGGGAAATCACGGTCAGGTCTGGCGGGGTTGCGCCAAACCAGGCTTTGCCGTCGGTCCTGGACATGGCAACGGCCATGGTTTCGCCCGGTTTCTCGGCTGCGAACATCAGGTTTTCCTTGATCTGGTCTTCAGTCAACCCCAGGTCCTGCAAACGCGAGTAACGCATGTAGCCTGCGCTATGGCAGTTCAGGCAATAATTGACGAACACGCGTGCGCCGCGTTGCAGCGACTCCTGGTCAGCAAGGTCCACCGGCGCCTTGTCCAGACGGACATGGGGACCGCCGGAAGCGAACGCCAGCATGGGCGCAGCAGCGAGAAAGAAAAGAATATTCTTGAAGCGTTTCATTTAGCCAGTCACCCTTTCCGGTTCCGGTTTGGTCTTGTCAATCGCGGTATACCAAGGCATCAGCAGGAAGAACATGAAATACAGCACCGAGAAGCCACGCGCAATCCAGGTTGCAACGGGAGTCGAGGGCTGGGTTCCCAGATAGCCAAGGCCGAAAAATGACACGACAAAGATGGCCAGCATCCACTTGTAGATATTGCCGCGATAGCGAATCGACTTGACCGGACTGCGATCCAGCCAGGGCAGGAAGAACATCACGACAATCGCCGCGCCCATCGCCACCACGCCGGGGAACTGCGAGCCGAACAGCGGCGGAACCGCGCGCAGAATGGCGTAGAACGGGGTGAAGTACCACAGCGGAGCAATGTGCTCGGGGGTCTTGAACGGGTCAGCCGGAACAAAGTTGTCCTTCTCGAGGAACCAGCCGCCCATTTCCGGTGTGAAGAACAGAATCGCCGTGAATACAATCAGGAACACCACCACGCCGAGAATATCTTTCACCGTGTAATACGGATGGAAAGGAATGCCGTCGAGCGGGATGTGCGTGACCGGATCCTTGTTCTTCTTGATCTCGATGCCATCAGGGTTGTTGGAGCCGACTTCGTGCAGCGCGACCAGATGTACCGCCACCAGCGCCAGCAGCACCAGCGGCACGGCGATGACGTGGAAGGCAAAGAAGCGGTTGAGCGTGGCATCCGAAATCACGTAGTCGCCACGAATCCACAACGACAGGTCATCCCCGATGAAGGGGACGGCAGCAAACAGATTGACGATCACCTGCGCGCCCCAGAAGGACATCTGACCCCATGGCAACAGATAGCCCATGAACGCTTCCGCCATCAGCGCCAGATAGATCAGCACGCCGAAAATCCAGATCAGTTCCCGTGGTTTGCGGTACGAGCCGTACATCAGACCGCGGAACATGTGCAGATAGACCACGATAAAGAACATCGAGGCGCCGGTGGAATGCATGTAGCGTATCAGCCAGCCCCAGTCGACATCACGCATGATGTATTCGACCGAAGCGAACGCCAGAGCGGCATCCGGCTTGTAGTTCATGGTAAGGAATATGCCGGTGACGATTTGCAGCACCAGCACCAGCAAGGCCAGCGAACCGAAGAAATACCAGAAGTTGAAATTCTTCGGTGCGTAGTATTCGGACAGATGGGCCTTCCAGCTTGCCGTCAGCGGAAAGCGGTCGTCAACCCATGCGAGCAGTTTCTGTAAAGCCATCATTTATCGACCCCCCTCTGGGCTTTGACCGCACCGCTATCGATTCCAACCAGCAGCCTGGCAGCATCGACAAATTGATAGGGCGGGATGAGCAGATTGACCGGCGCCGGCGATCCGGTAAACACGCGCCCAGCCAGATCAAACCGGGAACCATGACAGGGACAGAAGAAACCGCCCGGCCAATCAGCGGCCATTCCGCCCTCGGAGCCGGCCTTGAGCTTCTCGGAAGGCGAACAGCCCAAGTGGGTACAAATACCCACTACCACCAGGTATTCGGGCTTGATCGAGCGGGTTGGGTTCTTGCAATACTCAGGCTGTTGCGGCTGTTCGCTCTTTGGGTCGCTCAAAGCCGCGTCATGATTACCCAGCAAACCAAGCATTTCCTTGGTGCGACTGACAACCCACACGGGCTTGCCGCGCCATTCCACGGTCAGCATCATGCCCGGTTCAACCTTGCTGATGTCCACTTCCACCGGTGCACCCGCCGCCCTGGCTCGCGCGCTGGGCATCATGCTCATGACCAGGGGCACCGCCACACCTGCCGCAGCCACCCCGCCCACGGCGGTACTGGCCGCGATTAGGAATTTTCGTTTGTTCCGGTCCACTTCCTGACTCATGTTCTGCTCAATCCGAACGTGTTTAACTAAAGCTGCCATTCTAACTAATTTATGGTCCTTCCCGGAAGCCCAAACCAGCGCATACCGTTCAACAGCCCGTCGTGATTGAGGAATCGAAGCGAAAATTTTCCTGATCGAGCGAAATTATTAGCGTTATTGCAGGTCAATTGTTTATTGATTTGCCGAGGAAAGCATCAGATGAAACATGATCTGAACCGGTTCAGGAAAACCGGGAGCCGATTTGCTTTATGTTCCAACAGGCTGCCAATAGCCATGCGCTGTTATAATCAACACCCGTAAAACCGATCCAACCGATTGATTCCCTAATTGAATATGCGCAAATACTGGCTGCTCTTCGCCCAGTCAACCACGATTGCATTGGGCGTGTTGGCCGTCGTCGCCCTGTTCATACCCGGCATCCTGCGCTGGCAACCCCAGCAAGATCACAATGTGTCCTTAAACTTCTCTCAGGTTGCCGCCGGATCGGCTGGCGCGCCCGTTGATTCGTTTGCCGTCGCCGCGCAGCGGGTGATTCCGGCCGTGGTCAATGTTTTTACCCGGCAGCAGATTCGCAGTCCCCATCACCCCGCCATCAACGATCCTGTGTTCCGCTATTTTTTCGGCGACCGTTTCGACTCCACACCGCGTCAGGCTTCCAACCTGGGGTCCGGCGTGATTGTCAGCGCCAATGGCTACATCCTGACCAATCACCATGTGGTCGACGCCGCAGACGAAATCCAGGTCGCGTTATCCAATGGCAAGACGCTTCCCGCGCATGTCGTGGGCACCGACCCGGAAACCGATCTTGCGGTATTGAAAATCAGCACGACTGATTTACCCGCCATCACTTTCGCCCAACCCGACAGCCTCAAGGTCGGAGACTGGGTGCTGGCGATCGGCAATCCGTTTGGCGTCGGCCAGACGGTCACCGCCGGCATTGTCAGCGCGCTGGGCCGCACCCACCTGGGCATCAATACTTTCGAAAACTTCATTCAAACGGATGCCGCCATCAACCCCGGCAATTCCGGTGGTCCACTGGTTGATGCGGCGGGCAATCTGGTGGGGGTGAACAGTGCCATTTATTCGCGCACCGGTGGATCGCAAGGCATCGGCTTCGCCATCCCGGTAAGCATTGCACGCCAGGTTATGGAACAAATCATCAAGAATGGCGGCGTCACGCGAGGCTGGGTCGGCATCGAGGTGCAGGATCTGACGCCGGAACTCTCGGAGTCATTCAATCTGAAGAAGATCGAAGGCGCCGTGATTGCCGGTGTATTGAAAGACGGCCCGGCGGACAAGGGCGGCATCCGTCCGGGCGATGTCCTGCTGGAGGTCAACGGCAGTCCGGTTACCGATTCATCCTCGCTGCTCAACTTGATCGCAGCACTGAAACCCGGAGCCAGCACCCGCCTCACCGTGGCGCGCAAGAATCAGTCGCTGGAATTGCCGGTCCAGGTCGGTCGCCGGCCGTTGCAACGCGAGCAGGCACAGAAAGAAAATAATTGATGACGCATCGACGAAACTGGCCGATGCATTAATTATTGGCCAATTGCTGCAGCACCCGCACCCGGGTCGGAAAGCTCAAGGGATCACGCGCGAAGCCCGGAATGACCCAGGCCGCGGCCTGCCTTGCCCGCCGAGTCAGTTGTTTATCCTTGAGCCGCAGGCTGGCGAGTATCAAGACGTCGGAAGGCGAAGCCAGCGCCCCATCGGCCAGCGCAGGTTCCGGCTTCAGCGTTGCCAGCAAGGGCTGGGCTTCACGCTTCCAGCCTGCTTCGCTCCAGAACAGCGCCCAAGCCGTATGCGACAGTTTCAGGGCCAATACCCGCGAATTGGCATCGCCTGTAGCGTCGGCATAATCCAGCAAACCTTGCACCACGTAGGCATAATCCTCGAGTTCCGCGCCCGCCAGCACCTGGCCTTTGGCCAGCGATTTCATCAGCCGGTCGCCCCGGATCAGGTGTTTAACCAGAAAATCCATGATGCGGTCCGCGCTCTGCCGATAGGCCGGCGCGAGATGCTGCCCGTGGCTGAAGGCTGACAAGGCCAGCCCGTTCAGGCCGGCATTCATCTTGCTGTCCTTCGGCAGGGTGCGGGCCTTTCGCGCGGTTCTTAAATCAACATACGCCTGATCCAGCAGGCCTCGTTCGCGCTCCGTAGGCGTCAGGTATTCAACCGGCAGATAGCCGTACTGGAACGGGCGCGGCCCATCCAGCTGCCAGACTCGCCGCGCGGCCGTCAGGGTTTCCGGCGAAAGAAGCGACTCCAGTTCGCCCGGCTCCCACAAATACGCCGCACCCTCCCTGCCCTTCTCATCCACCGCGGACGTGCTGCTGTACAGCCCTCCGGCTTCATCCTGCAACTCGTTGCGCATGAAATCCAGCGCCCCCATGGCTGTGCCGCGATAACGCGGCTGCTGCAATGTCTCGGCCGCCTGCAGATAAAGCATGGCGAGTTGCGCGTTGTCATACAGCATTTTCTCGAAGTGCGGCGTCTCCCAGGCGGGATCCGTGGTGTAGCGGAAAAAGCCTCCGCCCACATGATCCTGCAGCGCGCGCGAGGCCATTTGATCCAGGGTCAAACGTAAAAACTCGTTCAGCTTTGAATCGGACTTCCGCGCCGCCAACTCCAGCAGCAACGCCAACTGCGGCGCCATGGGGAACTTGCTGACCTGGCCGAAACCGCCATGCAGCATATCGGCTTCCCGCCAGGCGCTGGCGAGAAAATCCCGGGTGCCCCGTGCCGTCCGCGTCGCGTTCAATGGTGCACTTTTCGGGCGGAGTGAGGGGGGAGGCGCCGCCTGCCGCGCCAGCCGGCGAATCCCGTCACTGTCTGCCTGCCAACGCTGGGCAAGGCGCTGCAGCACCACGCGAAACTCGTCAGGCGGCGCGTACAACATCACAAATACCGGGTAGCCTTCAGGAGTGACGAAGGCGTTCAGCGGCCAACCCGCAATGCGATTGAGGCGTTCCGAGAACCCCTGCAATGCGTCGTCAAGACCGTTATTGAGTTCCCGGTCAACCTTGACCGGAATGAAATACCGGTTCAGTAACGCGGCAATCTCGGGATTCTTGTAGCTTTCCCGCTGCATGACATGACACCAGTGGCAGGCGAAATAGCCCACCGAGACATACAGCAGCTTGTTCTCGCGCCGGGCGCGCGCAACGGTTTCGGCATTCCACTCCTGCCACGCGACAGGATCGCTGCCGTGCAGGGCAAGATAGGGAGAAGGATGGTCAGCCAGCCGGTTTGCGAACGGCTGCTCCTGCGCCCATGCCATCGCAATCAGCGTCTGGCACAACAACACCAACAGACATGCCCTCAAACCGACTCGCATAAACCCGGCCCCCCAGTTCGATAACGATTGGAACCCGGGCAAGCGCGATCGTTCAGCCGGGAAATTTAACGTGAACGTCGCGTGGCGACACGATGTCCCCCTCTCCCCCCGGGAGAGGGCGGGGTGAGGGAACAGACACGGTGGTCGCGACATTCAACATACGAAGTTGCGCGGCCGCCATGTCTGTTAGCTTGCAGGCGAGATAAAGTGCTCGCGATAGTATTTGAGCTCATCGATGGATTCGTAAATATCCGCCAGCGCTTCGTGGCGGCTCGATTTCTTGAAACCCTCCGCCAGTCCGGGCCGCCAGCGCTTGGCCAACTCCTTCAGGGTGCTGACATCAAGGTTGCGGTAGTGAAAAAAAGCTTCGAGTTGCGGCATGTAGCGCGCCATGAACCGCCTGTCCTGGCAAATCGAATTGCCGCACATGGGCGATGTCCTGGCCGGAACATGCTGACCGACAAAGGCCAGCATTTGCGCTTCGGCATGGGCCTCCAGCAGTTGCGAGGCCTTGACCTTGTCAATCAGGCCGGACTTGCCATGTGTGCTCTTGTTCCAGTTGTCCATCGCATTCAGGAATTCATCCGGCTGATGCACCACCAGCACCGGCCCTTCCGCGACCGTATTGAGTTCCGCGTCGGTCACCACGATCGCCAATTCGATAATGCGATCGTTCTCGGGCGACAGGCCGGTCATTTCCATGTCCAGCCAGAGTAAATGGGTAGCGTTAAGCGCCATGTCGGATCACCTGTTTTCTGTTGAGACGGCTGAATATAGTTTGAATATGACAACCAGAAAAGGCTTGCCCGGGTTGAGTCCCTGTCGACTGCCGGGTTTGGTGTTCTGCCGGGCTTGCTCTGCGCGCTTCGGTGAGTAATGCGATGGGTAGCGGATTAAGCGACTCCGGGAGCCGGGACAAGCACGGGTTGGCTATCCCCATGCTTTGCGCGACCGAGCCTAATTGCGCAGTTCGTCACGCACTTTCTTGCAGGTCAGCACAACCAGATAGTCCTTGATACGGGCATCCGAGTTCAGGCTTTCAAAAGTTGAAGCATAAATTTCATTCACTTCTTCAATTGGGTGATGAATTTCATCGGCGAGCGCCTTGATTGCACTGAGATGCTCAGGCTCTAGCGCGATGTGATTTGATGTGGCCATGCGATTTGTGAAAACCCGTCTGTTATCTGGACGCTTGCCGGCCAAAGTGGCTTACTGATCAACGAGCGTATTTGCGCGCCATTCCCTGACGCGAGCGGTCAGCGCCTCGGGCCGCTCGCTGGTGATTTTTGGGGAGTCCGCATAGATGGCGCCCGCGTCTCCATCAAGGCAGAGGGTGTCGCCTTCCGAAATGACAGCTTCCCCCAGCCTGGCCTGTTTTGATTTTTCATCGATGAGCAGATCGGCGCAGCCCACCAGACAGACCTTGCCCATCTGCCTTGCCACCACGGCGGCATGCGAGGTGCGTCCACCGGTGGCCGTGAGAACGCCGCTGACGACAGCGATCCCGGCGATGTCGCTGGTGGCGACTTCATTTCGCACCAGGATGGCGGGCGTGCCGCGTTCGGCGAATTCCTGGGCCGATTTGACGGTGAAGGCTGCCGGCCCCTGGGCCACGCCGGTCCCCGCGGGGATGGCGTGGCCCAGGGGCGGCTTGGTGGATTTGACGCGGCGTATGGCGATGCTGTCGACATCGATGGCGGAGAGCCGCCCAAGGGCCTCTTCTGGGGTAATGAGTCCGCTTTCCACCATCTCCACCGCCATGCGCAGCGACGCCAGAGCAGTGCGCTTGGCGGTGCGGGTTTGCAGCATGAACAACTCGCCGTTTTCGACGGTAAATTCAAATTCCTGGGCATCCTGAAACGCCTTCTCCATGGATACGCCGACGCTGGTGAGTTTTTGCATCAGCCAGTTGGGAACATCGATCTCGGAAGTGACCCGGCGGCGTCCCGAAACAATGTCTTCTCCCTGAGCCTGGGCCAGCCAGTCGATGTAGGGGCGGTTTTCACCGGTTGAGGGATCGCGCGTGAACCCGACGCCGGCGCCCGAATTTCCGCCCGAATTGCCGAACACCATGCGCTGTATGGTGACGGCGGTGCCCAGATCATTTGCCAGTGCATTCAGGCGGCGGTATTCAACCGCCTTGTCCGACATCCACGAAGCGAACACGGCATGGCTTGCAGCGGCCAGTTGCTCGTAGGGATCCTGGGGGAAATCGTGGCTCGTGTGGTCGCGATACAGCGCAAGATACGTCCGCGCCAGATCACGCAGCGCGCGAAAGTCCAGTTGCCTGGCGACAGCAGCGCCAGTCCGGCGCAGGGTCGCATCCAGCGCCGCTTCGAAGGGTGCGGCCGGGATACCGGCAACGATCTCGGCAAAGGCCTGGATGAGCCGGCGATAGGAATCCCAAACCAGGCGATGCTCGCCCGTCAGTTGCAACAGGCCGTTCAGGGAAACTTCGTTGAGCCCGACATTGAGCACGGTTTCCATCATGCCGGGCATGGAGACCGGCGCGCCTGAGCGAACCGACACCAGCAGGGGACGGCGCGCGCTGCCGAATCCCAGTCCGGTGGTGCGTTCAAGATTGCGGACGCCGGATTGCAGCACGCCCAGAAGATGCGCCTTCACCCCATCGCCCTTCTGCACGGCGCTGCACCAGTCGGTTGCCAGAACGAAACCCTGTGGGACCGGCAGACCCATGGCCGCCATGCGCATCAGGTTGTGGGCCTTGAATCCGGCCAGTCGCGCCTCCGGCACACCGTCGCGGCCATTCAGATCGAAAACGGGCAACGCGGCCGCTGTCCTGCTTTTTCCTTTAGGCATGAATCACCTTGCCCAGTACATGGTCGCGCAGCAGCAGTGCGACATGCATCAGGCCGTCTGCCGCCTCTTCAAGATTGCGCGCGGCCTCGACAATGCCGAACACCTCGGCAAAGGGTCGGGAGTCGCTGGCAAGGGTTCGTTTCACTTCGCGCTCGGCCAGATCGCTCGCATGTTCCATGGTCCGGATGGCATGCACCGCCTGCAGAAAATCGTCCATGTCCTCGCGCGGAATTCCGCGCCGGGCGTGCCGTGACGCGGCGAGGGCTTTGACCAGTTCCCGGCTTGCGTTGGAAACCGGTTCAACCAGCTTGCTCAACGCAGCAATAGAAGCGCTGGACGCCTTCGGCGAGAGGGTGATGTGAAATACGGCCTCTTCCAGATCGTCGGCGATGTCATCCGCCGCGCTCATGAGCTGGACGGTGAAATTATCGCCCTCCAGCAGGGTGTTGCGGGCATTGTTCAATTCCTGGTCGGCCGCGGTCTCCCAGGCTTTTGCCCTTTCCGCCATGGCGGAAACTTCTTGCTGACGCCCTGCCTGCGCAGCCTCCAGCGCATTCCGCACCGTATCCGCCAGTTCCACGATCAGTCCGGCATGTTCAAGCGCGGTGTCCAGCAGGGCGTCCTCGGTGGAGCGCACCTGGGACGCCAGTTCGGTGCGTATCTCGTCCGCGACCAGCGAGGCCGGACGGCCCTGGCTCAGCCCATCCAGCGCCTGCTTCAGGTTGAAGCGCAGAAACTGCACCGCACGGCTTTCGGTCAGCAAATCATCCAGTCGGTCTCCAGGCCTGAGTTGCCCGCCGTAGGCAAAGCTCATGGCGTCGAAAATCAGTTGCTCTCCACCGGCCTTGAGCCAGGCCATGTGACCGATGTTTCCGTCAGCCGCCCACTTGAGCAATTCGATGGCGGCGCGGCGCGGAACAAACAGGCGCAAGCGCTTGCGCGCACGGTTCCAGTCGATGAGAAACACCAGACGCGAGCCGAGATGGCCCAGATAGTCGCGAAGCTGCGCGTTGCTGTGCGCCGTGTAGCTCCCCACACAGAGGTGATAAACGCCGTCCTCCATCCCTGAGTCCTTGCGCGAGCGCGTGTCCTGCCAGTTGACCTCGTAGTCCTCGAACAGGCTCTGGAAGAACAGCAGGCGCGCCAGATGGACGTCGGTGTAGGTCACGGTCACGGTCCGTCCGGTGACATGGATCACCAGCACATGGGCATCCGTGGTGCCGATGTCGTTTTGCAGGACCAGTTTGTCGCCGACACGGGTGGCCGTGGCGGACAGGCCGGGATGGTCGAACTTGAGCGGCGCGGTGCGGCTGATCCCCGCCATGAACGCGCTGATCAGCGCCCGATCTGCGTCGCGGATGCCATAAGCGCGGCAGCCGTCGAGGGTCTCGCTGGCCAGGCTTGCCTGCAGCGCATTCAGCGCCCGGTGCATATCCATCACCAGAATGTGAAGGCTGTCTCCGGCATCCCGGTCCCCCGAAGTGATGGCATGAATCGCGTCGGCTGCCAGTTCGTCGCCACCTGAATCCGGCATGGCGAAAGTCTGAAGGCGTTGCGCGAACGCGATGCTTTCCGGGGTTTCGGCAACGCGAAGCGGCTCCAGCATTTCAGCCACGTCGGAAAACGCGTCCCGGACGATGCGGGCGGATTCCGGTACACGGTACCGCCCCTTGCCTACCCGCTCGGAATCTCCGACCACCCGGTCCAGATTGCTGTCCTGCACCCCCGCGGCCAGCCGCTCGCCTCGCAGGCTAGTGGTTACCGCATCCGGTCGTTCCGCATGAGCCTGCGCAGCTTGCAGGAGGGTAAAACGGTACTTGACACGGTCATTGGCGGCCAATGCGCGGTTGACCAGACCCGGCAACAACAGGGCCTGCTCGTTCAGCGAATCCAGAATTCGGGTTTTTTCCGTCATCGAAAAAGGATAGAACTATCACATTAAAGTTTTGTGACAAACACCGTGCAGATCATTATTCCTGATTTGTGATTTTTCGACGATGCTAATGAATCGAGTACTTGAATATCGGAATTAACTGCATATACTGTTTACACCGTTTAGACAATAAAGGAGATTTACCATGGCCGATGACACCAACAAACCCGCCGAAACCGGACCCGCAACACCCACAGGCACTCCCGCTGCTGCCAGCGCCAAGCCGCCGGCCGCCAAGCCGGCCGCGCGGCCAAGGGCAGCCAAGGCGGCTGCAAAGCCTGCCAGCAAACGGGCTCCGGCTACCGCCAAGGCCTCGACGACCGCAGCAAAAAAAACCGTTGCTCGCCCCCCGGTGGCCGGGAAATCGCCACCAGCAAAGAAAGTCACACACGAGCCGAAGCCTTTTGTTGCCAAGGATAACAAGGCAGGCAAACCCGCCAAGGCGAAGAAAGCCAAACTGGTTCGCGACAGCTTCACCATGCCGGAGGCGGAGTATGCCCTTATCGCGACGCTTAAAAAGCGTTGTCTGGATGCGGGCGTGTCGGCAAAAAAAAGCGAAATCCTGCGCGCGGCTGTTGCCAGCCTGGTGAAACTGGGTGATGCCTCGGTGGTTGCCGCTGTTCGTCGTCTCGAAGTCATCAAGACGGGGCGGCCAGCCAAAAGCTCAAAATAAACGCATCAGGAGGAGGCCCGCGTTCGCCATGCGCAGCGCCTGTCCAGGGCTGACGTGGCATCCCTCTGTTTCAGGTATGAGGCCACCCCCTAATATGCTGAAATGGGGCAGCCTCAAGGTGCCGGGCCTGGCTCTGATGCCAAACCCCAGGCCGTCCGCAACGCTCAACTGGTGATGGGCACAGCTTGAATCCGCCAGATTTCTTCGGCGTATTCGCGAATGGCGCGGTCGGAAGAGAACCGTCCGATGCGCGCCACATTGAGTATGGACATGCGGGTCCATTGTTCGGTATCGAGATATTGGGCGCCCGCGTCGTCCTGGCAATCCAGATAGGCGCTGTAATCGGCGCAGACCAGATACGGGTCCTGCCCGCGCAGGTTGCCGGTGAGGGGCGCGAACAGTTGCCGGTCGCCATGGGAGAACAGGCCGGAGTCGATCAGGTCCAGGGCATGCCGCAATTCGGGGTCGCCTTCCACGAGCCGCCAGGGCTGGTAGCCGCCGCTCAGCCGCTCCTGCACCTGGGCGGCAGTCAGGCCGAACAGGAAAAAGTTCTCCTCGCCCACCGCCTCGCGTATTTCCACATTGGCGCCATCCAGCGTGCCGATGGTGAGCGCGCCGTTCATCGAGAACTTCATGTTGCCGGTGCCCGAGGCTTCCTTGCCGGCGGTGGAAATCTGCTCCGAGAGGTCGGCGGCGGGGTAGATGCGCTGGGCGTTCTGGACGTTGAAGTCGGGCACGAATACGACCTTCATGGTCTGGTTGACCTGCGGATCGCGATTCACCACCTCGGCCACCGAATGGATCAGTTTGATGATCAGCTTGGCCATGTGGTATCCGGGCGCCGCCTTGCCGCCAAAGATGAAGGTGCGTGGTGTGACCGCCAGGTTCGGACTGTTCTTCAGGCGGCAATACAGGCTGACGATGTGCAGCAGGTTGAGATGCTGGCGCTTGTATTCGTGGATGCGCTTGGCCTGGATGTCGAACAGGGAGGCCGGATCGACGGCGATGCCCAGGGTTTGGCGGATATGGTCGGACAAAGCCCGCTTGGCGGTGAACTTCACCTCGCGCCAGCGTGCCCGGAAGCCGGCATCGTCGGCATAGGGCTCCAGCCGGCCAAGCGACTCCAGGTTGCGCAGCCAGTCGCCATCGATGGTGTCATCGATCAGCGCCGCCAACGGGCGGTTGGACAGGGCGATGAAGCGGCGCGGGGTGACGCCGTTGGTCTTGTTGCTGAATTTCTCCGGCCAGAGCTCAAAGAAATCGCGCATCACGGTTTCTTTCAGCAACTCGCTGTGCAGCGCCGCAACGCCGTTGATGGCGAAACTGCCGACGGCGGCGAGATGGGCCATGCGCACCCGCCGCTCCGGCCCCTCGGCGATCAGGGACATGCGCGTCAGGCGTTGTTCGTCACCGAAGAAGCGTACCCGCACCTCATCGAGAAAGCGCTGGTTGATCTCGTAGATGATCTCGAGATGGCGCGGCAGGGTACGCTGGAACAGGTCCAGCGGCCAGGTTTCCAGCGCTTCCGGCAGCAGGGTGTGGTTGGTGTAGGCAAAGCTCGCGCGGGTGATGTCCCAGGCCTGCTCCCAGGGCAGTCCATGCTCGTCAACCAGCAGCCGCATCAACTCCGGCACCGCGATGGCCGGGTGGGTGTCGTTGAGCTGGGCGACGAATTTCTCGGGAAAACGGGCCAGATCGCCCAGGTCGCGCAGGGTGATGCGCACCATGTCCTGCAAGGAGCAGGAAACGAAGAAATACTGCTGCTTCAGGCGCAGTTCCTTGCCCACTTCCGGCTGGTCGTTGGGATAGAGCACTTTGGTGAGGTTCTCGGCCGCCACCATCTCTTCCACCGCGCCGTAGTAATCACCCATGTTGAAGGCCTGGAAGTCGAAGGAGTCATGAGCCTCCGATTTCCACAGGCGCAGCAGATTCACGTTGACGACGCCGTAGCCGAGGATGGGCGTGTCGTAGGCGACGCCATAAACCGTGCTGCCGGGCGTCCAGCGGCTTCGCGAACGGCCCAGCTCGTCGATGTATTGCCCGGTACGGCCGCCAAACTTGACTGGATAGCGCCGCTGCCGATTTGGCAATTCCCAGGGATTGCCGTTGCGCAGCCAGGCATCGGTCACTTCCACCTGCCAGCCATCCTTGATGACCTGGTCGAACAGGCCGAACTCGTAACGGATGCCGTAGCCGATGGCGGGGAGTTCCAGGGTGGCGAGGGAATCCAGGTAACACGCGGCCAGACGACCCAGGCCGCCATTGCCCAGGCCGGGTTCCTGTTCCTGTTGCAGGATGGTTTCCAGGTCCAGCCCCATTTCTTTAATAGCCTCGGCCAGGTTGTCCCACATGCCCAGATTGAGGATGTTGTTGCCCAGATGCGGCCCCAGCAGAAATTCCGCCGAGAAATAGCAGACCGTCCTGGCCTGGCTCCGCTTGTAGTTCTCGCCGGTGGTGATGAAGCGCTCCAGCATGCGATCGCGCACGGTATGGGCCAGCGCGGTATAGAGATCGATCGGACTGGCTTTCTGAAGGGAACGTCCGGTGACGTAATACAGATTGTCGATAAACGAGCGGCGCAAGGCCTCGACGGAACGCGCGGCGCGGGTATGCAGGGCTCTTTCAGCAATATCGGACATGGTGTTTGTTCCTGTGGATACGTTCAGCCGTCATTCCCGCCTGCGCGGGAATGTGAGTGCGTGCGACTGTTTAGATGGCACCTCAATACGGCCACACCCAGTCATCCGCCTCCGCCAAAACCACGCCTTCTCATAAGTGTAATTCCGGCACTCGATCTGCACGTCGCGCCGGAAGATCATTCCCGCCGCCAGGTAATTGCAATCGCCCCAGCAGGCGTTGAGCTTGTCCAGTTCGTCGGCGGCGAGTCCGAGATTGGAAATTGGCGTGGGCGCGTTCATGAGATCTTCTTGCATGCCTGCCGGACATTCGTGTCGCTCCGATTGTCCACCCGCAAGATTACAAAATGGCGGCAGCCGGGTGCCTTATCCGTTTTCCGTCAATGCCCCGATTTGGCGGGCAATCACGAGTTCCTCGTTGGTCGGAATCACCCAGGCTGAAGTCCGGCTGTCCGCATGGCTGAGCGCGGGCCAGCGCCAGCGGTGGCCGCAGCATTTAGACTCAGATCGAGTTAGGCCAAATGCCGACAGATGGCGGCAGGAGCCGGCATTGAGGTCAGGAGTGCGGTGTCCATGTCGGCTCAGGGCCGAGTGCAATCGGAAGACCGCGAGTTGATGGCTGATATTATTAGGTGATTGTTACTGACGCTCAAGATGACGGCGCTGTCTGCAAGCGTGTCGTGCCCAAGGTGGATGGAATCGTGTGCGTAAGCCTGTGACAACCGCAAGCAACGAGCAGCCTACTTGGCTTTTATTTGTTTCTTTATTTCCGCCCACTTCTCCCGCCATTCATTGAGATCCTCCTCCTCGATCTCAAGCTGTAATGCCGCAACTTCCAACGCACTCAGTTTCTTGTCTTCCAGTCTGCGCAATAACTTTGCCCGCATTCTCGACAACAAACGTTCAGTTTCTTCCTTGTTCAAAAGCTTGGCTTTTTCGAGGTACTCGTCCGCAGGGGTTTTTTTCATAGCAATCAATCCTTGGCATGTAAAAAGTAACTACTTTCAATGCTACATCCTTACCTGATTAGCGCGCTATCTCGGCCAGAATTATAGTAACCCATGAAGCATGGATTTCGACTGGATCGAAAGTATCCAGGAAATCCCGGGTGATTCATTCATGTGGCAAAAAATAAGCATGTCCATTTCGACAAACAACTTCATCCTTTCATCACAAATGTTTCACTTTCCGGGATCAGCGAACTGGCGGACACAGAACGGGTGCTGGAAGACCGGATCAACTCACGGCTCGCCTGTTTCTGTCACTGTGCCATTCCATTTCAGGCTCGGCGTCTCGATGGCAATATTTTCACCAGAGACCTTTTCATCAACCGGGTTTGCGGCCAGAACGTGGTGGTACTCGTGCGTAACCTCGACGTGTAGATATTGAACGTGGCGCAGGCGCAGCCATGACGGCCTTCGTCGCTGGAAATCGTCTCGTAAATGAACCTCATCACCAGTTCGGTATGCCATTCGGCCGCCATTTATATCATTGGGTGCAGCATCAGCATATCCATGGGCGGCGCCGGATCAAAGGGAAAACGCACGGCATGCAGTTCTTCTTCGCACGCCACAAACTCCGGACGTAATCGAAGCAGGTACTCGATCAATGCGCGATGGCGTGCATCTTGATGGTCAGCGCCTGCTCGGCGGCAAACTGGCTGGCATTGAACTTGTCTCATGAATATTGGTATCCATACTCAAGCGGGCACCTTCGATGGATTTGTAAGGATCAAAATAGATCATCACCCACGCACCAAGGCAGGGAGTGAGTCAAATCCTAAAAACGGTCATGGATTGCAGCGCGCAACGCGATCAAAGCTTTTTTGTCATGGCAACATGCACAATCCCGGCTTCGAGATATTCCGGACCCACCGCCTGGAATCCGGCGCGTGCATAGAAAGCGACCGCCCGATTTTGCGCGCTCAGCATGACCACCGGGTGACCCCGCTCACGGGCGCCCTGCAGCGCGGCCTCCAGCAATGCCTTCCCAACGCCTCTGCCGCGCCACTGCGGCATGACCGCCATGCGGCCGATATGCCCGTCAGGCAACAGTCGCGCGCAACCAATGGCCTGTTCGTCTGCATCCAGGGCAAGCCAGTGCAATGCCGGCGCGTCATGCTCGTCCCATTCCAGGACTTCCGGCACGTGCTGTTCGCCGATGAAGACGACACGCCGCACGGCGCTTAAACGCGGGCGATCGCTCGTCCAGTCGGTGGCAATAATCCGGAATGGCTCAGGCATCCTGACCTTCCAGGACGCGGGCAAACCTGAGCGCCGCGCCATGACCGCGCCGGGCATTCACGCCGCCCAGAACCAGCAGGCCGGCCGCGAAATAGAGCCCGGTGACGAGCAGTGCCTGACGGTGGTCTCCCCGGGTAAGCCAGGTGATCAGACCATAGGTAAGCGGGCCGAGGATGGAGGCCATTTTGACGGCCAGACCCCACAGACCGAAGAATTCGGCGCGCATGGACGGTGGCGCAAGCAGGCCCACCATCGCGCGTCCGGCCGACTGCGATGCGCCCATGCACAGTCCCGCAATGTTCGCGGCCAGCCAGAACATGCCCTTTTCCTGCGCGCTCCAGGTCAGCGCGATCATCACCATCCAGCCCAGCAGGGTAAAAGCGATTGTGCGTACATGACCGATGCGGTCCTGCACATGGCCGAAGAGAAAAGCGCCTGCCGCCGCCGTGATGTTCACCACCAGAATCAGGATGATGGTTTGCTGCGTATCGAAGCCGAATGCCTGGGTCGCATAAATCGCGGCCACCGTGATGACCGTCTGTATGCCTGACTGATACAGGACGGTGCACAACAGAAAACGGCGCAGATCGGGCAGATCGCGCAAGTGCGTAAGCGTCATGGCGACCTGCCGCCAGGCTGCGCGCACGGAGGATGCAAGGCGGGCCGATACAGCGGGCCGGGGCACTGCCCGCTCGCGCAGCAGCAGCAGCGTGGGCAAACTGGCCAGCGCGAACAGCGCGGCTGTGAGCAGCATGGTGGCCGGAACAAACTGGCTCGCACCCTGGCCCCGTGCCTGCGCCCAGTTGATATAGGCAAGACTCAGGCCGAGCGAGAGCAGCCCGCCGAGATAACCCAGGCTCCAGCCCCAGCCCGATACCCGGCCCAGCGCCCGCGTTCGGGCGAGTTCGGGCAGAAAGGCGGCGATCAGGTTCTCGCCGGTGCCGTAGAAGAAATTGGAGATCAGCACCGCGGTGATGGCCCAGACCCACGCCCCGGGAACCGCGAAATACAGCAAGGCAGTGAACGTCACACAGCCCAGGGTGGTGAGCAACAACAGGCGTTTCTTGTTGGCGTGCGCATCGGCATAGGCCCCTATAACCGGCGCCGTCAGCACGATCAGCGCATAGGACGCCGACAGCACCGCGGTCCAGGCGAAGGTCGCCCACGGCGCATTGCCCGCCACTTCGGCGACGAAATAGGCGCTGAATACAGCGGTAATCACCACCGTCGTGTAGCCGGAATTGGCGAAGTCGTACATCGCCCAGGCCCAGACTTCGAGGCCTGACACACCCTGACGCAGGACCTGGCTGTGCCGCATCAGGCAAGTGCTCCGGCGTCAGCCTCTTCCGCCTGTTGTTGCAGTGCCCACATCTGGGCGTATACACCGTCCCTCGCCAGCAATTCCGGGTGTCGCCCGCGCTCGACGATGCGGCCGGCTTCCATGACCAGGATTTCATCGGCATCCACCACGGTTGAAAGCCGGTGCGCGATGATGAGGCTGGTGCGGCTCCGGGCGATTTCCAGCAGTTCGGACTGGATGGCTTTTTCGGTCTTGGTGTCGAGCGCCGAGGTCGCCTCGTCCAGAATCAGAATGGCCGGGTTCTTCAGCAGCGTGCGGGCGATGGCCACGCGCTGCTTTTCGCCGCCCGAGAGTTTGAGCCCGCGCTCGCCCACCACGCTGTCCCAGCCTTGCGGCAGGCTTTCGATGAAGTTCAGGATATGCGCGGCGCGGGCGGCGGCGATGACTTCGTCGTGCGTGGCGTCGGGACGGCCATAGGCAATGTTGTAATGGATGCTGTCATTGAACAGCACGGTATCCTGTGGCACCACGCCGATGGCGGCGCGCAGGCTGTGCTGGGTGACCTGACGAATATCCTGGCCGTCGATCCTGATGCTGCCGGCCCCCACGTCATAAAACCGGAACAGCAACCGGGCGAGCGTGGATTTACCCGCCCCGCTTGCCCCCACCGCCGCCACCGTCTTGCCGGCGGGGATGGTGAAGCTGACCTCATGCAGGATGGGGCGGTCGGCATTGTAGGCAAAGCTCACCCGCTCGAATCTGACTTCGCCCGCCCGCACCTCCAGCGGCCGCGCCCCGGGCGCATCCTCGACCTCCCTGGGGCGGGCCAGCAGCGTGAACATACGCTCGACATCGGTCAGCGACTGCTTGATCTCGCGGTACATCACACCCAGAAAACTCAGGGGCTGGAACATTTGCAGCAAGAAGGCATTGACCATGACCAGGTCGCCCAGGGTAAGTTTGCCCTCCACCACGCCGTTGGCGGCACGCAGCACCATCAGGGTTACGCCGATGGCGATGGTGCCTGCCTGCGCCGCATTCAGAAAGCCGAGGGAGCGCTGCGATTGCAGTGCGGCGTGTTCCCACTGTTGCAGGCTCTTGTCGTAGCGCGCGGCCTCGAAACGCTCGTTGCCGAAATATTTCACCGTCTCGTAATTCAGCAGGCTGTCGATGGCGCGGCCATAAGCCTCGGAATCCAGGGTGTTGGCGCGCCGCACGAACTGCGTGCGCCAGTCGGTGATGGCCACGGTAAAGCCGATGTAAGCCGCCAGCGTCAGCAGCGTGATCAGCCCGAACACCCAGTCCAGTTTCACGAACAGTATGCCCGCCACCATCAGTATTTCCAGCACCGTCGGCGTGATGCGAAACAGCAGAAATCCCACCAGACTGGAGATCGCCTTGGTGCCGCGCTCGATGTCGCGCGTGATGCCGCCGGTCTGCCGCTCCAGATGGAAGCGCAGCGACAGCGCGTGCAGATGATCGAATACCGCCATGCTTACGCGCCGCATCGCGCGCTGCGTGACCTTGCTGAAAATCACATCGCGCAGATCCGCAAACGTCGTGCTGGCAAAGCGCAGCAGACCATAGGCAATAATGAGCGCGAGTGGCAGGATCAACTCCGGGCGCGACTTGTCCAGCGCATCGACGATATGTTTCAGCACCAGCGGCACCATCACCGAGGCGAGTTTCGCTCCCACCAGCAATCCCAGCGCCAGCAGCACCCGCCCGCGAAACTCCCATAGATACGGAAACAGGCGGCTGATCGAGCGCACATCGGCCTGGCCGGCCTGGGGCGGCGCAACGCTATGGGTATGGGCGTGGGGCATGGATGAAATCCGGGGCGGATCCCGCGAATCCTGATGCTTGATTATGCATTGTCAAGAATGGCCAATGCCCGATTCAATTCCGTTGGTAGGCATCCTCGAAGCGCACGATGTCGTCTTCGCCCAGGTAGGCCCCGGACTGCACTTCGATCATGTGCAGATCGATCTTGCCAGGATTTTCCAGACGATGCGTGGTGCCCAGGGGAATATAGCTCGACTGGTTCTCGGTCAGCAATTCGACCTGGTCGCCGCGCGTGACGCGGGCCGTTCCGGAAACAACGACCCAGTGCTCGGCGCGATGGTGATGCATTTGCAGGCTGAGCTTCTCGCCCGGCTTGACCATGATGCGCTTGACCTGGAAGCGGTCGCCCTCGTCGATGCCTTCATACCAGCCCCAGGGGCGGAAGACCTGGGTGTGGGTCAGGTGTTCGCAACGCTTTTCCGCCTTGAGGCGGTCCACCAGTTTCTTGACATCCTGCACCTGGTTCTTGTCCGCAACCAGCACGACATCGGCGGTTTCGACAATGACCAGTCCGGACACCCCAAGCGCGGCCACCATACGTGATTCCGCGCGCACGAAATTGTTGGCCGCGGCTTCCAGCATGACATCGCCGCGTACCACGTTGCCCGCGTCGTCCTTGTCCCCTACTTCCCATAACGCCGACCAGGCACCGATGTCGTCCCAGCCGATGTCGGCCGGCACCACCGCGGCGCGACGGGTGTGCTCCATGACCGCGTAGTCGACCGACTCCGATGGACAGGATTCGAAGGCAGCGGCAGCGAGGCGCACAAAATCGAGATCGTGTTCGGCCCCCTCCAGCGCGCGCCGGCACGCCTCCAGAATATCCGGCTGCAATTGCTGCAACTCGGCCAGATAATCGCCCGCGCGGAACAGGAACATGCCGCTGTTCCACAGGTATTCGCCGCTGGCGACGATAGTCCTGTGCGGTCTCTATGTCGGGCTTTTCAACGAAGGCTGCAACCTGGTGCACACCTTCAATACCGGCAAGTGCACTCCCCTTGCGTATATAGCCGTAGCCGGTTTCCGGCGATCGGGCGACGATGCCGAAAGTCGTCAGCTGTCCTGACTGGGCCGCGCGCGCGGCAAGACGGATCGCGGCATGAAAAGCTGCCACATCGCGTATCAGATGATCGGCCGGCAGCACCAGCATCAAGGCGTCCGGGTTGTCACGCGCCAGCATCAGGGCCGCGATGGCAATGGCTGGCGCGGTGTTGCGGCCAACCGGTTCGAGCACGATCGCTTCGGACTCAATGCCGATTTGACGCATTTGTTCGGCAATCATGAAGCGGTGTTCGGCGTTGCAGATCACCAGCGGTTGCGCCATTTCCGTCATGTCGGCAAGACGGGATAGCGTGTCCTGCAGCATGGTCTGATCGGAGACCAGCGCCAGCAACTGCTTGGGCAGCGCCGATCGGGAAAGCGGCCACAAGCGGGTTCCCGAGCCGCCGGAAAGGATAACGGGATGAATCACGCAGGTCATGTTCGAGACACTCTGATGGTTGATCATGCAT
Source organism: uncultured beta proteobacterium (assembly GCA_963726485.1). Taxonomy (GTDB): domain Bacteria; phylum Pseudomonadota; class Gammaproteobacteria; order Burkholderiales; family Thiobacillaceae; genus Thiobacillus. The sequence goes on from CAVSCL010000044.1 coordinate 25,059, forward strand.
TGTCAAAAATGGCCAATGCGCTAATTTGATTATGCATTGTCAAAGATGGCCAATGCATTATTAAAGTTCAGCCATGCAAATCCTGTGCCTTATCCAGGCATAAAGCCAGGGCATCGGCCCAATCCGGCAACTTTAACCCAAACGCGGATTGCAGTTCGGCAGCAATTGTTTCGACACCGCCTGTGTGACTGGATAAAGTCGGGTGCCCGAACCGCCGGCGAGGATGATGCCTTTGCCCGAAGTCATGATATTGACTCATTCATTCAGCGTTGCGCGTAGTTGGCGGCAACCCAATGGCGATATTCGCCTGATATGACGTTGGCGACCCAGCCCTGATTGGCCAGATACCATTCGACCGTCTTGCGTATCCCCGTTTCGAAGGTTTCCGCAGGCGCCCAATTCAATTCACTCTGTATCTTGCTTGCGTCGATCGCATAGCGACGGTCATGGCCGGGACGATCCGTTACGTAGCTGACCAGTTTTTCATGCGGCGTAACCGGTGAATCCGGATGCAGTTCATCCAGGATGGCGCATAAGGTTTTTACCACTTCAAGATTGGTTTTCTCGTTGCAACCGCCGATGTTGTAGGTTTCGCCTGCATGGCCTGCCGCAAGCACGCGGCGAATCGCCGAACAGTGATCGGAAACATACAGCCAGTCGCGCACATTGCTGCCGTCTCCGTAAATCGGCAGGGGTTTGCCTTCCAGCGCATTGTGTATCACCAGCGGGATAAGCTTCTCCGGAAACTGGTACGGGCCGTAATTGTTGGAGCAGTTCGTGGTCAGAGCCGGCAACCCGTAAGTATGATGATAGGCGCGTACCAGATGATCCGAAGCTGCCTTGGAGGCAGAATACGGGCTGTTGGGAGCATAGGGCGTCGTCTCCCTGAAAGCCGGATCGCCCGGCCCCAGCGAGCCATAGACCTCATCGGTCGAGACATGCAGAAAGCGGAAACCGGATTGTTCTGCTGCAGACAACGCGCTCCAGTATGCCCTGACCGACTCCAGCAGGTTGAATGTGCCGACCACGTTGGTCTGGATGAATTCGTCCGGGCCGTGAATCGATCGGTCGACATGGCTCTCGGCCGCAAAATTGATCAACGCACGGGGCTTGTATTGGGCCAACAGCTTGTCGACCAGGAAGCGGTCGCCGATATCGCCCTCGACAAAAACATGACGGGGGTCGTCTTTCAGTTTTCCCAGGCTGGCGAGGTTGCCCGCATAGGTCAGCTTGTCGAGATTGATGACGGCTTCGCTGGTTTGTGCGAGCCAGTCCAGAACAAAATTGGCGCCGATAAATCCGGCGCCGCCGGTAACAAGAATCATCCTAGAAACCGCAGTTGGACACGTCTGAGTGTGCGGCTGGCAGGCCGGCTGGCTAGGCGCGAGGAGGACGCAGGATCGACCCCTGCTACGACGAGCAACAACGCGAGACGGCCTGGCAGTCGTGCAATCAGGCGTGTAGCGTAGTCACCCAATAGGCGAGTTGAAGCGAAGGCACGATAGTTATCATTCATGCGTATCCCCGAGATAATGCGAGCGATCGACTGCGGTTTCTAGGATCATGGCCAGACACTCAGGGCTTGTTTGATGGTACTGCGGCCGGCCCATACCCCGCTGAATACTCCACCTTGTTCGACTCTCTTAATTTCTTGATTTCGCCATCGAGGGTTTGCTTGCGTTTCTCGGCGATCAGAAAGCGCTCGATTGCGGCCCTGGCCTGCTCCAGGGTAACGGGCTGAGGCTGACTCCCTTGTAGCATTTCAACCAGGACGTGTCCGCTTCTTCCCATCTGGATGAACACCTGGCCGTCCTTCATTTGCAGCAGACGGGACAGCAGTTCCGGAGACACCTGATCGGAGGCCTTGACCGCTACCGCAGAGGTTCCATGTATCCCCTGCTGTTTCAGCCAGGCGGCAAAATCACCCAGCGAGTGGGTTTGCTTCAACTGCGCCTCGATCTCGGCCATCCGCTCATGTCCGACTTCCAGATCCAGTTCCTGGATACGGAATAGCTTGCGTTGGCTGAACAGTTCCGGATGCTTGTTGAAATACGCCGCTATTTCTTCATCCGAAGGTTTTGCCAGATTCTTGAACCTGTTTTCGGCATAAGCCCCGGCCAGAATCTGCCGCTCCGCCTGTGCGATCGCGGCAACCACGCCCGGCTCCTTGTCGAGCCTGGCCTCTCGTGCCGCCTTGTCGACCAGATGCAGGTCAATCAATGTTTCCAGCGTCCTGTTGCGGTCCGCCCTGGTCAGATCGCCTCCAGATTTGCCCTGCCGCGACAAGGCGAAATTGAGTTCGGCCTCGCTAACGGTATCCGCGCCGATTTTGGCAACGACTGCACTTTCGGTTTTCGGTACAGGTTTTTCGCAGCCGTTCAAAAACAAGGGCAAGGCGGCTAAAACAACCACTGCGACTTTCCGGGCATTCATGGCTACTCCTCAATGTCAAAAAATTTGGCGTGTATGGTGCGGGATTCGTCAACGCAGGGCAAGCCACAGCCACTGTCACCCCTGAATTAGCACGCAAAATAATTACCTGCCCCAGGCAAAGCCGGGAGTTTTCTTCACTGAAGAATCGATGAAACCCGTGACGCCCCGCACTTTGCCCTGGCAGTCAGCCAGACGACCTCAGCCATGACCACCTTTTTGCACAACCTGACGGACACAACCGGTTTGTCCGTTGAGGCCGCGGGATCGATTGAGCGCAACAAAGCCTGACACACAAGGTAGTCGGACGGGCACGGTACCGGGGTCAGCCTGTGTCCCGTGCCAAATCGATCACGATCAAGCACAGGTTATCGGGACGGTGCAAGAATCCGTCTTGCACGAAGTGGGGAATGCATCGATTTTCAGACAGGCTCGTGCCGCCGCCAAAAAGGCGCCATGACCTTCGCTGTATTCTCACCGTCACCGGAATTCGGGATTCTCGATCCGGTTTTCGGTTGAACTGCAGCGCCCTACAGGCCGCCTGCGCCGTTCGCAGACGCCTTGACACTGACTGACTGGCGCGCTTCCCGCTTCGTGTTGGCGGTGCGTTCCTGGTCTGCCTGATCCTTGGCTGGCTGCACCTCTTTCGCGGGCTGCGTCGCCAGAACCAGCTGACGCTCACGATCCTCCGCCTCGTCAGCAAACGCTTTCTCCGTGTGCTGCAAGCGCGCTTCCCTCAGCGCACTGGCGGCCCGCTCCCTTGCCAGGGCTTTGGCTGCCGCTTCTTCTTTCGCTTGCTGCGCTACCAGCGCTGCCTGACGCTCGCTCTCGGCTTGTTCCGCCCGTGCCGCCGCCTGGCGGGCTCGTACCTGTGCGTCTTCCTGGGCCTGACGTTGCTTCTTTTCCTTGATCGCGGCCACATCCTTGATCGCCTGCTGACGCGCCTGCTCCGCCTCCCGCTTGCGCTCTGCTTCCTCCCGCAACTTCTTGGCTTCATGACGTGCACGCATCTGCTTAAAATCGGCGCGCATCTGGTCCCCGGTCTGACGGATGCGTTCGCCTATCGCAGCCAAGTCGTCGCCGGAAAGGGTGGGGTATTCAGACTCTGCATTGCTGCGCCCTGGTTCTGCAGGGTAAGCAAGAACCGGCTGCAGGAATATCAGCGTGGCGGCAGCGACGCACACTATGTGGTTGGCTTTCATGGCGGCTCCTTCCGTCTGGACAAATGCGCCGCAGACGCCGCATCCCCCGGTTTTCCCGGCGTTGCATCGGAATGCAGCCGGAACCACGATCAGGAACGGGGATGCGCAACTGCCGCTAGAACGGATTACGGCCACGCACGCGTAATCTTGATAGTAATTACGCCGGCACCGCCTCTTCAAACTCCAGCCGGACCTTTTCGCTGGCGTCGATATCGATGGTCACCCGCCCGCCCTGCGCCAGTTTGCCGAACAGCAGTTCGTCAGCCAGCGCCTTGCGGATCGTGTCCTGAATCAATCGTGCCATCGGCCGCGCGCCCATCAGCGGATCAAAGCCATGCTTGGCAAGATGCGCCTTCAGCGCGTCGGTGAACAGCGCCTCGACCTTCTTCTCGTGCAACTGCTCTTCCAGCTGCATCAGGAACTTGTCGACAACCTGCAGGATGACGGGCTCGGACAGCGCCGCGAAGGAAATGATCGCATCCAGCCGGTTGCGGAATTCCGGCGTGAACATGCGCTTGATCTCGCCCATCTCGTCGCCGCTCTCGCGCGAACTGGAGAACCCGATTGCTGCCTTGTTGAGCATTTCCGCGCCGGCGTTGGTGGTCATGACCAGCACCACATTGCGGAAATCCGCCTTGCGTCCGTTGGTATCGGTGAGCGTGCCGTGATCCATCACCTGCAACAGTACATTGAAGATATCCGGGTGCGCCTTCTCGATTTCGTCCAGCAGCACGACCGCATAGGGATGCTTGTTCACGGCCTCGGTCAAGAGCCCGCCCTGATCGAAACCGACATAGCCGGGCGGCGCGCCGATCAGGCGTGAAACAGCGTGACGCTCCATGTATTCGGACATATCGAAGCGGATCAATTCCACACCCAGCACATAGGCCAGTTGCCGCGCCACCTCGGTTTTTCCCACGCCGGTCGGGCCGGAAAAGAGGAAGTTTCCGATCGGCTTCTGTGGATTGCCCAGCCCGCTGCGCGACATCTTGATGGCGGTGGCGAGGGCATCGATGGCGTCATCCTGGCCGAACACGACCGCCTTCAAATCACGATCCAGCGTTTTCAGCGAATTCTTGTCGTCTGACGACACCGTCCTGGGCGGAATTCGCGCAATCTTGGCGATGATGTCCTCGATCTCGCGCGGGGTAATGACGCGTTTCTGCTTCGATTTCGGCAGGATACGCTGAGCGGCGCCGGCCTCGTCGATCACGTCGATGGCTTTGTCGGGCAGGTGCCGGTCATTGATGTAACGCGCAGCCAATTGCGCCGCCGTGGTCAACGCCGCTGCGGTGTACTTGACCCCATGATGATCTTCAAAGCGTGACTTCAGGCCACGCAGGATCGCCACCGTTTCGTTGACCGAAGGCTCCGGCACATCGATCTTCTGGAAACGTCTCGACAAGGCATGATCCTTCTCGAAAACCCCGCGGTATTCCGTGTAGGTGGTGGCACCGATGCAGCGCAATTGTCCGGATGACAATGCCGGCTTCAGCAGATTGGAAGCATCCAGCGTCCCCCCCGAGGCGGCACCGGCGCCGATCAGGGTATGAATCTCATCGATGAACAGGATGGCCTGGGGGTTGTCGGTGAGCTGTTTCAGCACGCCTTTGAGGCGCTGCTCAAAATCACCGCGGTACTTCGTTCCAGCCAGCAGCGCACCCATATCCAGCGCATACACCGTGCCCCGCGCCAGGATTTCCGGCACGGCACCCTCGACAATGCGCCGTGCCAGACCTTCCGCAATCGCCGTCTTGCCCACGCCCGCCTCACCCACCAGCAGCGGATTGTTCTTGCGCCGGCGGCATAGCGTCTGGATCACGCGCTCGAGTTCATTCTCGCGCCCGATCAAGGGATCAATCTTGCCCGCCAGCGCCTGCGCATTCAGATTTTGCGTGAAGCTGTCGAGGGGCGTGGCGGCCGGCGCCTCCGCATTCGCTTCACCCGTATCCTCGATGCGGCCGGGTTCGCTTTGCGGCGTCTTGGTAATGCCGTGGGAAATGAAATTGACGATATCCAGCCGCGTCACGCCCTGCTGGCTCAGGAAATACACCGCATGCGAATCCTTCTCGCCAAACACCGCAACCAGCACATTGGCGCCCGTCACCTCTTTCTTCCCGGACGACTGCACATGCAGAATCGCGCGCTGGATCACGCGCTGAAAGCCCAGCGTAGGCTGGGTATCCACCTCGTCCACGCCGCCCACCTTGGGTGTGTGTTCCTCGATGAATTTGCCTAACTGCTCTCGCATGTCGTCAATCTTTGCCCCGCAGGCGCGCAACACCTCCGCCGCGGAAGGATTGTCCAGCATGGCCAGCAGCAAATGCTCAACCGAGATGAACTCATGGCGCTTTTGACGAGCTTCCATAAACGCCATGTGCAGTGTGACTTCGAGTTCCTGGGCAATCATCTAAACTTCCTCCATCGTGCATTGCAGCGGATGCTGGTGCTGCCGTGCGAAATCCACAACCTGATCCACCTTGCTACTGGCGATATCCCTGGGAAAAACCCCGCATACACCGACACCCTCAGTATGGACTTTGAGCATGATTTGTGTAGCCCGTTCACGATCCATCCCGAAAAACTTCAGCAAGACATGTACCACAAACTCCATGGGCGTGTAGTCGTCGTTCAACAGCATCACCTTGAATAAAGGCGGCGGCTTCACGCGCGTCGCCGCAGGTTCCAGTAGGGTATCCCCTTCTCGCTTGCTTGCCATAGCCCGAATAAGCCAGATTAGTCACTTCATTTTGATGCTATAAGCGCAATTATCAAGCCCCATGGCAGCAGGGACAAAGAAATAAGGCGAGTCCACCGCGGACACGTATTGAAATCCTGTGGAGAGGGTGGGATTATCTCGACGCTGCCGCAGCCACGCTGATCGCGGGTTCCGCGGACTGCACCAAGCCTGTTTCCAGCCCGCCAGAATGGAAGGGAAGTCGTGGTACTTGCCCCGGAATGTACCTTCAAATGGGATGGGGCTGCGCTGGCGATTTTGCTTGGGGCAATTCCACTTGCCATCGCACTGACCATCGCGACGCTTTTTCTCTACCGCTGGGCTGTCGGGCGCGCCATGCGCGCGGCGGCCCGCGAGGCGGCGCCGGTTCCCGAGCCGCTTCCGTCTGCGCCACCCAGCCGTCCGCTGGAGATCGCTGTCGTTGCGCAGTCGGCGCCGCTCACGGCCGCGCCGACGCGTTGGGGTGCAAGCACCCAGGCCGTGCGGCGTTTGAGTGCAGCCTATGTCCTGGCCGGTGTTGCCCACGCCACCCTCGCCACCGCACTGATGTTCTGGCTCAATGACATCGAATTCAAAGCCTTTCGCACGCTGGCGGTGTGGACCGTGTTCGCGTGGCCGGTCGTCGCGGTGCTGATGATGACGGCAACCGCGACGCGCATACAGCAGGTGCTGCTGGCAGGAACCTACTTCGCGCTCCTGTTGATGCTCGAGATCATTGCCGAGGCTTTCCACCTGCGCTATCAGCCAGGCTTCGGCGAACTGTTCCTGTTGTGGGCGATCACGATGGGGCCCCCAACCGCGGTCATCGTGCTGCTGGCAAACCGCGCCTGGCGCTCGGTGGGCCTGATCGCCCTGTTCGTTTCCATCGTTCTGGTGGGCGCTTATATGCTGGGCTTCCAGCTTCTGGGATGCGTGATTCTCACGACCCGGAGCGCCACCCTGCTTGCGTCAAGGCACTATTTGCAATTTGCGATCGTTCTCGCTTGCGGCGCACTCGCCTGGCTGCTCCTGCGGCGCGCCACGCACCGCTACCAGGCCAAGCAGGCGAGCGATCAGATGTTTACCCTGGATAGCTGGTGGCTGCTGGTGACCGCTCTCGAAATCCTGTTCCAGATGGGGAGTACGGGGGTCGCGAGTTTCTCGTTCCTGCTGGCGTTCGCCGGCTACAAAATCGTGCTGAATCTGGGCTTGCGGCGTCCTGGCCTGTCCGATCCGACGGGCAAGCCGCAGTCGATGCTGCTGTTGCGTGTATTCGGCCATGCTGAGCGCGCGCGCACGCTGGCCGACCAGGTCGGGCAAACCTGGCGCCACGCGGGGCCCATCAACATGATCGGCGGCACCGACCTGGCGACGGCGTTGCTCGAACCGGACGAATTGATGGCGTTCTGGAGCGGCAAACTGCGCCAGGGCTTCGTCGTCAGTCCGGCCGACCTGGAAACCCGGCTGCGGAATCTGGACGAAAAACCCGACCCGGACGGGCGCTATCGCATCAACGAGTTTTTCTGCCACGACAACACCTGGCGCGCCACGGTGCGCGCGCTGGCCCAGCGCAGCGCCGTGGTGCTGATGGATCTGCGCGGATTCGGCAAGGAGAATCGCGGCTGCGAATTCGAACTCGCCATGCTGCTCGGCGAGGTGCCGCTGGCGCGCGTCGTGCTGCTGGTGGACCGCACCACGCGCACCGAGGATCTCAAGGACCTGCTGCATTCGGTGTGGGACAGGCTGCCGTCTTCTTCCCCCAATCGCGACCATGCGGAACCCGTGTTGCATCTGTTTCAGGTGGAACACAGCAGCAAGGCGCTGCGGCCGTTGCTGTCGCGGTTGTTCGCGGCGGCAACGTGAGGGTCGGCTTCGGGTAGGTTCTGCCCTGTTCGCTCAGGATTTCGGCGCGCGCCGGGCGGTGAACTCCACCGGCGGATGGATGGAATAGCCGCCACCGCTTTCCAGGGTGAAGCGGATGCCCTCGGGCGTGACCTGGCCCGTGTAGCGGTGGGTGACCTCTTTCCAGGGGGTGTCGCTGCCCACCATTTCCTGGCTGCGGGTGACGAATCTGAGCCAGTCGCCCTCCAGCCTGGCCTGCTCGATAGTCAGGCGGCGGGTCAGGTAGGTGGCAGTGCCGTGCAGGGTGTCGCCCAGGTATTTGAACTCGAAGACCTCGTCGTGCTGATCGCCCCAGTCGTATTTCACCCGCGCGGTCCAGCGTCCGGCGATGTCCACGGCGGGCCGACTGGCGGCGGGCGGAGCCGGGGGCGTCGTCGGACCGGGCCGCGGACGCAGAACGGCGAACACGCCCAACAACACGATGATCAGCGCCAGCCCGGCCAGCTATCATGCGGACATGACGGGACCTGCTCAGTCTGTCGGCTTGATCCCGCGCTTCATCCGCGCCCTGGTCCCGCACCAGCGCCCGCAGATTCGCCACCAGCCGATCCACGTCGCCCCGCCAGCCGCTGTCGGACAACACCACGGCCTGGCGCCGGGCCAGGCTGGCGATGGCATCGGGCAGGTCGGCCTCGGCGGGCATGGCAGTGCCGCCCACCAGCACGGGGATGAGGGGCTTGCCCGAGCCCAGAGCCGCCTGGATCTCCTGGCGCACGAAGTCGCCCGGATCATCCAGCCGCCGTCGCCCGTCCGCGCCGGCCGCCAGCCAGCCGGGGCCGATCATCACCAGCACCGTGCCCACTTCCTGCAAATGGGACTCGATGGCCTGAACGAAATCCTCGCCGGGGCGGATGTCGTCCACGTCGCGGAACACGCTGCCGGGACCGAAGGCCGCCTCCAGGGCGTCGGCCAGCCGGCCGGCGAAGCCGGCCGTGTCGTCGCGGCGGTAGGAGAGAAAGATCGCGCTCACTATGTGGGTTGCCTGTTCAGGATGTCATTCGTCAAGTTGCGCTTGGGTGGGTGCGGCCGGCTGCCCCCGTGCCCTCCTGGTACGCTCCCCCGTTCGGGGGCGAGGGAGTGCCGCTCGGGCTTCGTACGATCGGGGGCTCGTTCCCGGCGTTCTCACGGTATGCGCTGCATCACCACCATGCCGCTCTCGCCGGTGATCGCGCTGCCGTAACGACCCTTGAGCCAGTTGCCATCGGGACTGAGTTGCAGTTGGGCCGTATAGGCGCTGGCGCCGTTGAGCGTGTAGGTCAGCATCAGCATGTTGTTGGCGATCTCGCCTATCCCGTACACCTGGCCGTGCGGGCTCATGCCTTCGAACTTCACCTGGCCGCCCTGTTCGATGAAGCGGTAGCGGCCGCCTTCGGCATCCTGCCAGGCGCCGGTCAGGATCGGCCGGGCTGCCGGCGCCTGGTTGTAGCCTGCCTGATTGCCCGGGATCACCGGCGCAGTCGGCGAGGCGGGATAGGTCAACATGGGTGGAGGCAGCGGTGTGGAATCCATGCCGTCCTGCCCCTGTTCTCCCAGGATGCCCAGCACGACCACGACGGCTGCGACGATTCCCCACTGTTTCCATGTCATCCGGCGATACCAGGCTTGCGGCGCCGGCTCAGGCCGTGGCTCGGGCGTCGGCTCGGGGCGAGGTTCGGGTTTGGGTGGCACGGGTTGCACGCCCAGGGTTTTCTTCAGCGTCTCGATCAACTGCGAAACGTCGTAGCTCCAGCGCTTGTCGGTCAGCTCGATGGCATTGCGCCGGCACAGCGGCTGCAGGTCTTCCGGCAGATCGCTGGCGTCCGGCACCTGCGCGCCCTCGACCAGTACCGGAATAACCCGCACATTGGGCCGTTGCAATGCGGTTGTAATCTCCAGGCGGGTGTAGTCACCGGCATTGTCCACGCGGCGCCGCCCTCCCGCATCGGCGACCGAAGCCCAGTGCGGCCCGATCACCGCCAGCAGCACGCCGCAGGACTCCAGGGCCCGGTCGATGGCTTCGACGAAATCCACCCCCGGCTCGATGGTCTCCACATCGCGGAACACGGGCACGCCCGGCATCTGCTCCTTGATGTGATCGGCCAGCCGCCCCGCGGCGCTTTGGCTGTCCTGGCGCCGGTAGCTGATGAATATGCCCTGCATTTTCCTCCCTGTCATGTCTGCTGCTCTTGGTCCCTGGTCGTCGTGTCAGCATAGCCAATCGGGCCTGACCAACCCCGGGTCGTCATCGGGTCACGGCGGACTACCTTGCCTGAAAACGGATGCTGTCGCTGTAGGCACCATAGTCGCTGCTCTGGATGCCGTTGCGGCTGCTGCCGGGATAAAGCTGGCGCCCCGCCGCCCGTACCACGGTCACCAGGCCGCCGCCGGCCGGGATGGCGCCGGCGTGGACCGCCGCGCGGCACAGGCCGGAGTCGTCGGTGTAGGTGTCGGTGCCCCAGACCGCGCCCTCCTGTATGGCCTCGGCGTTGCACGTGCAGGTAAAGGGCGTGGGCAGTTCGCGGTTGACGCTCAGCCGGATCGGGCAGGGCTCCGGCCCCGCCGCGGGCTGGGCCGCGCCGACAAAACGGATGCTGTCGCTGTAGGCGCCGTAGTCGCTGCTCTGGATGCCGTTGCGGCGGCTGCCGATGTAAAGCGGCCGCCCCGCACCCCGCAGCACCGTCACCGCGCCGCCGGCGGCCGTGATGACGCCGGCGTGGACCGCCGCGCGGCACAGGCCGGAGTCGTCGGTGTAGTTGTCGGTGCCCCAGACGGCGCCCTGCTGGATGTTCTGGGCGCTGCACATGCAGGTAAACGGCGTGGGCAGGTCCCGGTTGATGCTCAGCCGGATCGGGCAGGGCTCCGCCTGGCTGCCGGCCATGGCGGGTCGCGCCGGCACGCCTGGCTTGCGCTGGCGGCTGCGCTGGCGCCCCCGCGGCCGGGCTGGCAGGACACGTCGCGACCTGCCCGGCCGGGGACGACACGGCAGCCGGCAAAGCGGCCGGTTTCTGGCCATGCCATACCAGATAGCCGGCTGCGGCCGCCAGCAACACCGCCAATCCGGCGGCCGGCCAGCGCCAGGCGCGGGGGGTGGAGGTCCGGGGCACCAGCCCCAGGGCGTGGCGCAGGGTCGCCACCAGTTGGGTGACATCGTAGTCCCAGCGCTTGTCGGTCAGTTCCAGGGCGTTGCGCCGGGCCAGCGGTTTCAGATCGGCCGGCAAGGCTTCGGGATCGGGCATGGTCGCGCCGTCCACCAGCACCGGGATGACCCGCACGTCGGCGCGTCCCAGGGCGGTGGCGAGTTCCAGGCGTGAGTAATCGTTGGGGTCATCCAGGCGGCGGCGGCCGGCGTCATCCTGAATCGAAATCCAGCGCGGACCGATCACCGCCAGCAGCACGCCGCAGGATTCCAGGGCGGCGTTGATGGCGTTGACGAAATCCACCCCGGCCTCGATGGTATCCACGTCGCGGAAGATGGCCGCCTCGGGAAGGTGTTCCTTGAGGCTGTCCGCCAGCCGCCCGGCGGCACTTTGACTGTCCTGGCGGCGGTAGCTGATGAAAACGCCCTGCATGTTGTGTCTCCCTGTTGTAGCGACCCGTCCATCCCGCCCTTGCCAGCCTATGCCGGGATCCGGAAAAACAGTCAGTGCGGTCTGATCACCAGCAAGACCGCATGCCCATATGGTGATCTGGCTGTCGAAGCTGGCGACACAATTCCCACCCGGCCGGATTCTTGCACATCGCGAAACCGCTGCCTGCGCCTGACCGGGCTTCGCCCTCATCCGACTGCCGCCGGGCAAAGCGGCGGTGTCGTCGCGATCTGAAAGAACAATCCGGGACCCGGATCAGAAGCCCGCGAAATGCTCAGTCTTCACTTTCTTCGCCACCGCCTGCCCCACCCGCTGCAACTCGGCGACGTGCGCCACGGAATCGAGCTTCTGCACGTCTTCCGGCTTGATCTCCGGCAGCCCCAGGGCCTTCAGTCCCGCCGGGGACAACTCCGCGTTGTAGCGCATGTAGGTGAAAAGCTTGTTCGGTCCCGTCGGGCCCTTCGCGCCGATCAGGTCGCCCACTTCCCGGTCCAGTTCATCGCCGGCGAGGCATTTGCCGAAGATGCGGCAGAGCATGTCCTGCTCGTTGAGCGCCGCGTACATCAGCGCGGAGGGAATGGAGCCCGCGTTGTAGAGCAGATTCATCTCGCCCGGATCGAGGTCGGCGTTGGCCTGCGGGCTGGTGCCGGTGCCGATCGACACGACGAGGATCTTGTCCTCACCGGCGGGCCAGGCCATTTTGTAGGGTTCCGCCGTGGCCATGATGAAGGACTGGAACGCCGGATTGTTGTAGGTGGTAATGCCGCCATCGACAAACACAAATTCGCAGTTGCCGACCTTCACCACCTCCGGCGGAAAATACACCGGCGCCGCGGTGCTCGCGCGCACCAGTTGCCATAGCGGAATGTCGAGATTGCAATTCTCGCGCGGGCTGCCATCGTCGCGCACCCTCTGGTTGTACTTGGCGAAGGGGTTGTTCGAAACCGGCCAGGGCGAGTCGGTGGTGGCGTTGCGCATGACCATCATCAGCACCGTCTTCAGCTCGTCGCTGCCCAGGGTCGTGTCTTTGCCGAACACCTCCTGCATCTTCCCCGCCAGCTTGGTATCGTCGAATTTGTAGCGGAAGCGTTTGAGCAGGAATGCCTTGTCGAACATCTCCTCGCCGCTGCTGAGGTAGAACGTGCGGATATCCGAGACCTTCATCCCGATCGAGATGCAGGCCGCGATGATCGCGCCGGTGCTGGTGCCGGCGACGAAATCGAAATAGTCGGCCAGCACGAAATCGTCGCCGCGCCCCAGCTTCCGGCGCAGCAGGCTCTCGATCTCGGCCAGCACTTCCACCGTCATCATCCCGCGAATCCCGCCGCCGTCGAGGGTGAGGATTTTCTTGGGGCCGGGGGACTGGATGCGGGCAATAAGTGGGGTGGTCATGGTTTGGCTCCTCTCTGTGTGGTGATCGTAGAAATATAGACTCCGACAACCTGGTCGTGGACTTCGGGCGGTGACTCACAAGGAATGTAACCGTATGGGTCTTCAGGGCTCATGGATTTTCGACCCTGTATCTCAAAGCCGTGTCCCTGAGGTCATCGACCTGCGTCCACAGGCAGATTCGGGCAGGTCGCGCGGTACTTCGTCGCACCCAGGTAGCGCGTCCATTCGTCGGCCGTCAGATTGCGGGTCAGGCGGCGGCAGGCCTCGCGGCGCAGGTCGTCGCTCCGCCAGAGCCACACCACTGCCGCACCGTCGCGACCTCCGGTCAGCAGGGTGCGGCCGTCCGGGCTGAAGTTGAAGTCGTTGAACCCGGCATCGGCAGTGATCTGGCCAAGCAGCTCGCCGCTCATGAAATTCCATATCCAGATACTACCGCCGGACCGGGTGGCGAGGACGTCGCCGTGTGGGGAGCGCCGGACGGCTTCGATGTCGCGCTCATGCCGCAGCCGGGTCCTGAGCTTGCCATCGGCCGTATCCCAGACCCGCAACTCGCGCGCCTGATCGTCATCCGATTCGCCGACCGTCAACAGCGTCCTGCCGTCGGGGCCGAACTGCAACATTGCCAGCGAACGATCCTCCTCGATTCGCAGCGTGCGGCGCGCGCCGGCCAGGTCGTAAATATCCACGTAAAAGCGCCAGGGCGAGCGCTCCGTCGCGCGCTCCCTCCCGGTCATCGCCAGACGTGCCCCTCCGGGCGCCAGAGCAAAATCGGGTCTGCCGTCGAACGCCACGCGTCCGGTTTCCTTCAGCTTCGGCAGCGCCCAGACGCGGATCAGGCCCTTGCCCCGCGGGTCCTGATGCAGCGTGGCAAGGTACTGCGCGGTGTCGTCGAAGGCGAGCGACCAGGGGTCATCGCTGCGTGGTTACAGGAAGTTTTCCGCCGCCTGCGGCGTCCCAGACAATGAGCCGGCGTTGCTCGCGGTCCCGGGCAGCAAGGTAGTATGGGCTGAGTGCCGGATCGGACGCGTTACCCACGCCTGGCAAGTCGACAGGCGTCATGTCGCGGTCCAGTTTGAACAGCGACACGGCCGGTGCACGCGCGCGCACGGCCACGAACCGTCCATCGTGGCTGAACACGATACGGTCGGCGCCAAATAACGAGCGCCGAAGTCCCTGCAAATCGCCGTCAGCGGACCAGACGCGCAGATCGCCCTTGTCATCCACGGTGCCCAGGCGCTTGCCGTCCGCATCGAAGCCGACCGCCTTGACGGCGACCCCATGCGGTATCCGCACCACCTGGTCACCGCTCTCCAGGCGCCAGAGTTCGACCGACCCGGTTGAGCCGCCCGAGGCCACCAGGCGGCCCTGTGGGCTGAAAGCCGCCACTTCCGACCCGCCGGGATGGACCGCGCGCAGGCGTTCGCTGCCTGATGCCAGGTCCCACAGTCGCGCCGTGCCGTCGAACGATGCCGTGATCAACTGACGGCCGTCCGGACTGAAGGCCACCGCCTCCACCGGCGCCGCGTGCTGCAGGCGGATCATCTCCTGCCCGTTGGCCAGGTCCCAGACCCGGGCCGTGCCATCACGGCCGGCGGTGGCCAGGAACTGTCCGTCGGGGCTGAACGCGACCTGGTCGATCCACCTGAAATGTTCCGGCATCCCGTCTTCGAGCCTGCTCAGGTGCGTGCCCTTGAACAGCACGTGTCCGCTGTCGATTTCGTAGACGCCGGCCTGCGAACCATTGGCGGTGGCGAGGCGCTTGCTGTCGGCGCTGAAAGCGAGCCCGAGCCCTGCGCTGCCAAGGCACCAGCGTCTTGGAGTCGTTTGGGATTTCAGCTCGACCACCTCGGTACAACCGCCTGTGCCGATGGCGGCCAGGTAGCGCCCGTCCGGGCTGAAGGCGACGGCGCGTACCTCGTCGCTGCCCTCGATGCGCCGGAGCAGGGAACCATCGGCGAGATTCCAGATCCGCGCGCTGCCATCCACGCTGCCCGTGGCCAGCCAGGGCCGTAGCGGGTGGAAAGCGACGCTGCCAACGGCGCCGTCGTGAGGCAGGCGGACGGCGTTCGCGTCCGCTGCTGCTGTCCCACAACCGCGCCGTGTGATCGTTGCTGCCGGTGGCCACCATCTTGCCGTCGCCGCTGAACGCCACCGCGATCACTTCGGCATCGACCCCCGGAGCCTTCCAGTTGATCCCACCGCCGGGAACTTCGACGACTGCTCCTGGCGTGGCATCGTGCTCAAGCAGGGCAAGGGTCCTGCGTGCCCGTACGTCGATCAGTTCGGCGCTGCCGTCCTCGCGCGCCGCCGCGAGCAGCGCGCCGTCGGCGCTGAAGGCCAGGGCACGCACGCGGCCGCGTTCGGGCGCGCTGCCGTGCGCCGATGACCACTCCTCCCGTGGCAGCAGGGTCAATGCGGCGCGCAGCGCCTGGTTGCCTTCGAACGTTGGATGCAGGCCGGTCGACTCCAGGGCCAGCAACACGGCCAGGGGCAGGCGATCCGGATTCTGCCTGAGCAGCAGGCCGGATTGCGCTGCCAGTTGCCTGGCGAGCGCGATATTGAGGTTGTTGACCGCGGACACCCGCTGGCGGTTGGCTTCTTCAGCATTCAGGTTGGCCTGCCATGCAGCGATACCCGCGGCGACTGCCAATCCTATAAGACTCGCGCCGACGCCACGCACGACCCACCGCCAGACCACGTTCGACCTGACCCGGGCCGGCGCCGTGGCCAGACGCTCCACGAGGGCCTCGCTGGCGATGCCTGACGCGACCGCGTCCATGGATTCATCCAGCCAGATCTTGTCCTGATAACCCAGCCACGCCTGCGCGCTTTCCGCAATCGACGCGTCCTGCAAGGCGCCGCCGATGTTGATGGGAATCACCGGCCGGTCCGGATGGTGCGCCGGCGGAATTCCTCCACTTCCTTTCGCACCCAGCGCGGCTCCAGGAGCGTGGCACGGTTGGCGATGACGACAAGCGTCTTCGAGCGCAGCAGCGCGGTGCGAAGGGCGCGGTCGAGTTGCTCCCCGGGTGGCGCTTCGTCCTCGCTGAAGAACACGGTGAAATCGCGCTCGCGCAGGCGGCGCGCAAGATCGGAGGCGTAGCTCAGGGTGCCGCGCGGCGGCGGGCCGAGCGCGAAGGAGAGAAAGATGTCGTAGCCAAACAGGCGCGAGGCAAAGCTGCGCTTGGGCGCGCGCTTGGGGGTCGCGCCCGCGGCCAGTTGCCCTGCGGCGGGCGGTGCAATCTCGGCGTCCTGCTCGAACGTCACGCTCCTTTACCCGTGGCGGGCACGGGGGCCAGTTCCCGCGACGACAGGAAAGACATCGACCGCCTCGATCACAACGGGCAGCCAGTCCTTCGGCGCCTTTGCCACATCGTGGCTGGCTTCGCCCGACCCGCTGACAGAAGACTTTCATGGCCTGCCCTCCATGTCGGTTACTGTTGATGAAACTCGTCGTGATCGGTCCTGATAAGCATGCCCCTAATCCGTCGGGTCTCGATCCCGCATCGTCCAAATCGCGCAACGCCTTTTCGAACCATTGCACCCAATCCTGATTGGGCAGCAATCGCCCCGCGTCCCGAAGGCTGCGCAGGATTTCCAGGTCACACGCGAGTTGCTGACGGGACGCGATGGTCATTGTCCCTCTCGCCGCCGCAACTCCTCGACCATCCAGGCATCGCGTGGCGCCAGGATATTTCCGTTGCTGCATGCGCTCGGCGATCTCCAGGGCACGTCGCGCGAAGGCCTTGTCACCAGTCACACGGTGGTTTCCTCAACGCTAGCGAAATGCGGGATCGGGATCATTCATACCGGCCGACAGCCAGCGCTTGGCTTCCCGTACCTGGGTCGGCTCAGGTTTCATTCCACCTCCATGATTCACCCCTCACCGACTCCGTATCCCCTTGATAAACGCCGCCAGAAACCCATCCCAACCCGTCTTCTTGCTGAAGTCCAGGCCCGGGTAGAGGGGCGAGACCGCCTGGGTGGGGAAGTAGATGGCCAGGCCGTTGGAGTTTTTCATGGCCGCGCCCTTGTAGCCCTGGGCGATGACGTAGTTGGCCTTCACCGCCTTGATCACGCCCTGGCAGGCGGTGGCGATGGCGGTTTCGGCGCCGGCCTTCACCAGCAGGTTGCAGAAATCCACCAGGTCGATGTTGTCGGGAACGTAGTAGCTCTGCACCTGGTTGCGCACGGCCAGGATGCGCTGGCGGCCGGTGGCGTCCGCCAGGCTGGCCTTGAGGGCCTTGGCCAGGGCTGCGACTGCGCTGGCCAGGTCATTGGCCTTGGCCAGGTCGCACGCGGAGAAGGTAACGCCATCCTCCACGGACGCCGGAAACGACGCCAGGTACTTGTCGACGATCAACTGGCTGAGGTCCTTGGGCGTCATGGCCGGGTTCTTGGCCAGGTCGCTCAGGATGGTGTGGTAGGGCCAGCCTTCGCCCGGCTCGGTCTGCTCCGAGCCCACGGTGTAGGCGGCGCTGTCGCGCATCTGGTAGCCCACCTCGGCCATGCTCATGAGGCAGGCGTCCATGCCCAGGATGTCGAGCTTGCGGTTCAAGAGCTTGGCGGTGTCGGCCAGCACTTTCTTCATCTCCTGGTTGTCCAGGAAGTCCTTGGCGTTGTCGTCCAGGAGGATGGCGCGGGCGGTGGTGTCGGTGGTGGCCTGTTTCAGGGCGCTGCGCACCGGGGTGCGGAACAGGGCGTGGCGGATGGCGCCGCTGGCCAGCCGGCGCAGGCCGCGATAGCGCTCGTCGGCGTAGATGTCGGTGTCGTCCCAGCCCTGGCCGTGGTTCCAGAGCACCAGCAGGTAGTGCTCGGCCGGGTAGTTCTTGATGCCCCACTGGATGAAGTCCATCAGGAACTTGGGATCGCCGGTATTGACGGCGCCCAGGGAGGCCACGGCGTCGCCGGTGGCCAGGCCGCCCTTGCGCAGGTAGTAGCGCTTGGCCACGTGGCCGGCGGCGCGGTCGAACTGGGCGATGACGTTGATCCGGTCGGTGGAACCCACCCGCTTGATCTCCTTCAGGTCCTGGACGCCGTCCGGGTCCAGGCTGTTGTCGCCGGCCATGTAGACCATGACGGTCCAGGATTTGGCCTTGCCGGCAGCGGCCGTGTCGGCCGAGGGTTTGACTTTGCCCTTGCCGCCCGTCTGCCTGGTTGTGGGCTTACGGGTCTTGGTGGTGGAACTTGCCTGCTTGGTGCTCATGGTCTGTCTCCTGTTCGTTGCGTTGATGAAGTCTGCTTGCTTGCGCTGGGTGTCCGGGTATGGCTGGGGCGGCGGGCCAGGGCAGATTGCGACCAGGATTGCCCCACACCTGCCTTGCCGCAAAGGAATTCATACCGTTATAGATGAGGTCGAAGGCCAGGTGATTGGCATCGCACACACCGGTTTCCATCAGGGCACGTCGGCCAGGAATGTTGCGATCTGGAGATTCATGGTTTGTTGATCGATCAACCATTCCGGATTACTTCGCGTTGGCCGCAATGACAAAAATGGATTTGTTCAGGGCTTCCTTGAATCAACCGGCCACGGCTTCGGCGTTGCCTTGGTTCCCCTTGTTATCCACGACGCTCACGGTGACCTTGTCGCCTGCTTTCATGCCACGGACCCTGAATACCAGGTAAGGGTCTTTCGATACGCCGACGCCCCACTGGCCATCCATCACGGTTTTACCGCTGACCGCAACGACCGCGTTCTTGATGAAATGGGCCGGAATCAACTGGCCGCTCTTGGCATCCTTGCGCAGGCCATTTTCAGAAGGATGGCTGACCAGAAATTTGATTTCGCCATTGCTCGCACGTAGTTTCATGACAATTTCCACAGTTTTCTCCTGTTGTCCGTTGAATTCGCCGATCAGCCGCCGCAATGGCCAATGGTGACTTTCACTTCCTTGGCAGCGGTATGAACCTTGCCGCCGGCCTTGACCACGACGCGCACATTGGCGGTCTGTGCCATTTTTATGCGGGTGGCGAGGAGGCCGTCGAAGTCCGTGAGTTTGTATTCGGCGATCAGCGGATTGGGATCTTTCTCGTCCAGGATTGCGATGAATTCCACATTCTCCAGCTTAGTCGTCACTTCAACTGGCACCACCGCACCGTTTTCGGCGATGTCCGGCGCTTTTACCGTGATCTCACCGGAATCGGCCGCGCCGCCCGCGCCAATGGCGGCCAGCGCATCCGCTGTATTGGTCGCGTTGAATCCCGCACTATTCCAGTCGGCCAGCGCCTGACCGGGTTTCAACAGCCCGGCCGCGACGGCTGCGCCTATCAGCCCGGCGGATGCAGCGCCTTTCAGCACTTGTCTGCGAGTTGCATTCATTGCTTGCTCTCCTTCGACTATGCATTGTCCAGCATGGCCAATGCGACGTGTCCCCCGCTCCTCAGCCCACCCGCTCGATCTGCACCCGCAGTTTCTGCAGCGTTTCCACGGCCTTGGCCACGTTCCTGGCGAACTCGGGGTCGTCGGTATCGCTGAGGCTGCTGCGCAGGTCCTGCAGCAGGTGCACGCTTTCGGTCAGCGAAAGCGCCACCCGGTGGGCCTTTTCCAGGCGGACTGAAGCGGCCTGGGCCCCCGCTGCCGCGGCCTGGTCGCTGAACTGCTTGGTGATCTGATGCCACTCGGCGGTGCGTCCGACGATTTCCCTCAGCCGCTCGTCGATGGTGCCCAGCATCAAGTCCTGAGAGGTCCGGGCGGCAAGGTTATCCAGGGACTTGATGGCCTGGTCGTTGGGCCTGGAGTTGAGGATGAATTCGGTCAGGCGATCGCTGACAGCAAATCGGGCATCGCTGTCCGGGTTGCGCGCCGCCTCCCTGGCCGCATCGAGCAGTTCGCCCAGTTTGTCGCTCCATTGCTGAAATCCACTGATGTTGTCCCATTCGCTCATAGCGCGCTAAGCCTCCTCACAAGTTCCTTCGCCTCCAGGGTGGCCTGGACCAGCGCCTCGACATTCACGGTGCGTTTTTCTCTCACCGCCGCGGCGATGCTGCGGTAGGCGGCCGCCCATTCGGCCACTGCCGCCCGGGTCGCGTTGATCAGTTGGACACGCAACCGGTAATCGACATCCATCTCGGCCTGGGCCTTCTCCATCGGTTCGCGCCACTCCCGCGTCGCATCGAACAGCTCGCCGATCTGGCGTAGCCGCTGCTCATCCGCCGGCGTCAGGGTTTCCTTGCCATAGATATCCTTGCGCTCCCTGGCCAGGGCTTTGAGGTAGGCCGTCTCTTCGTTGTATTTCAGGGCCAGTGCGGTCGCTTGCAGTCTGCGGGCGGCGTGGATGATGTCCAGGGATGCCTGCAGGTCCTGGCTGAGCACGGTCGCCACCCGGTCCACCGCGGGCTGGGCGGATTGCAGCGCCTGGTCGAGGGACTTGGCGGCACGCACGACGGCGATGTGCCCGTAGACGAATGCGGCGACATCGGTGACCGTGGCGACCGTGCCTGCCGGCGGCAGGACGATGCCCACACCGGTGGCGAGTCCGGTCAGGGCATCGGCCAGGGACCGGGCCGACGCGGCCCCTTCCGTGCGCGAGCGGGCGATGTCGGTGATTGCCTCGGTAAAGGTCAGCAGCGCATCGGCGCCCTCGATGCGCGCCCGCCATTCGACGTTGAACTTATCCGCCTCTTCCCTGATCTTCGCCGCCGTCGCATCACCTTTTTCATAGCTGGCGGCCGCCGATTCGAGCCCGGACTGGACCGCATTGCCCCCGGCCACCACAGCGGAACGCAGCTGCAGGGTGGCGTCGCGGTAGGGGGTCATGTCGGGCACGGTGGCGCAGCCCGTCAACAGCGCCAACAGGGCAGGCAACAGCAGTCGGGGAACCATGCTGATCAATCGCTTCATTTCACTCCTCCTGAGTTGCGTCGTGTTTCCGTTTGCCTGGGAGCCTGTCGGACTCAGGTCAGATACCGCTCGATCTGGCTGACCGGCGCATTGCGCAGCAGATAGAGATTGGGATTGTCGCGTTCGGCGGTCTGCCCGGAATCCGCCACCTTGACCGGCTCCCGCTCCAGGATGCACATCCGCCGGCTGATGCTGTCCGCCCGCCAGCGGGGATCGGCCTTGCGGCCGCGCTCTTCCACCGCGATGCGGGTGAGCTGGAATTCGTCCAGGGGCTGTTCGCTCTGTACCCGTCGGCGGATGGCGTCATGGGCCTTGTCCAGGCTGCCTTGCTGGACGCACAGGTCATAGAGCGCCGCCAGGCAGCGGAAATTGCTGATGCGAACGGGCACGAGCCCTCGCAGCCAGGAAAGGGCGACGATCAGCTTGCGGCCGTAGGTGTCGTAGGCGTAGCGCAGCATCTCGGCGCGGAAAGCCGGTTCGCTGCCGACGGCCTGCAGGGCCGCCTTCCAGCGCGGGTCGAAATCCGCTTTGCGCGCACCCCGGCTCAAGGCGTCGGCCCAGGCCACCTGCTGGGTCCGCGAGGGCATGCGCAGCACCTGCTGCCATTCCGTCCACAGCGGCCCGAAGCAGGCGCGCAGGCGGTTCTCGTCCCGGGCCTGGAAGCGTCGGAACAGTTCCTGCAGGGTTCCGGTCTTGAAATTGACCTGCAGCGGACCGAAGGACAGCCCCGCCCCATCGAAATTGCCGGTGACCTGCAGGTAGGGATCGCCCGAGGTCTCGAACCCGGCGGTCACCGCGATGGCCAGATCCAGAGCCCGTTCCGGCAGGATGGGGGGCAGATGGTCGGGGTCGGGCATTTCCACATAAAGCTTGCCGCCACTGGGCTCGACCCGGACGAAATGCCCCTCCTTCATGAGCCTGCGGGCGGCTGCCTCCATGGCCGCAATGTCGTCCGCCTTGAGCCAGACGAAGCGCCCCTCCAGGCCCCTGCCCAGACCGCCGGCCGGAGCCACGCCGGCGATGTTCACCGCCGCGCCGAGGCTGTTGCGCAGCACCTGTACCGAGGCCACCAGTTCCCGATGGATGCGCAGCTTGCCGTCCGCCCCGGCGTATTCGGAGAGCATGAAATTGGGCGTGACCCAGCACTTGGCCGGGCCACCCACGATGTAGTCGTTGTCGTACTTCAGGCCTTTGGGCATGATGGCGCTCCGTTTTAATTGACTCCTGCCAGGTCCTTGCCGCCTTGTTTGAGCTGGCCGATGACGGTCTGCCCTCGCCACAGCGCCTCGTGTACCTGCCACATATGCCGCAAGCGCCCTACGAATCGCGCCGAACCGGCGGATGCGTTGGGAAACCATGGAGAAGTAGACGCATGCTGCGTTCTTTCAGTGTTCGTCTTCGTTATGTGACAGGGCTCACCAAAGCTTTCGAGTGTCGAGCCACGTCACCCGCCCCGTCCTGCGCTTCACCTCGTTGTACATATGCGCCGTCCCTCCCGGCCCGTCGCCGCCGCCGCCGTTCCACAGGCAGACGAAGCGCACCTTGTCCACGCCGCAGGCGAGCGCGGTGTAGAGCAGCCAGAGATTGCAGCGCTCGTAGGGGTAGCTTGGGGCGGAGTTCGGCGGTTGTTCGCCCAGCTCTTCCGGCGCGGATCGAATTGGCGCGGCGAGTCTGGCTTTCGCATCGAGGTAGCGGTCGCGCCATGCTTCGCTGCAGCGCACCACGGATTTGTCGATGAAATCCGGTTCGCGGAAGGGCTGGAGCCAGTGCACTTTCACGCCGCGCTGCTGGCAGGCCTCGGTGAACAGCAGATCGCCGCCGCAGGCGCCCTGGGTGAGGGCGAGGTCGTCCGGGCCGGCGCCGAGCTGGTCCAGGGCTTCGGCGATCTTCTGCGCGGCGATGGCTTCCTTCGCCGCGGGAAAGCGCGGCGTCGCGCGATCCGGCGCATCGATCATGTGGCCGCTGAACAGGAACACCTGGCGCGGTTGCCATTGATCCTCGGGCTGGGTGAGTTTCTGCAGGGCGCGGTCGAAGGTGGCGATGCCCGCGTCGACATTCTCCGGGCGGAAGCCGAGGTCCTTGAGCATCTGCATCTGCGCACGGCTGGAGTCGAGCGCGAACCAGTCCTTGTCGTTCCTGGCGATGGCCTCCTTGTAGGCGGCCTTGACGCGTGTCCGGCGTGCCGACCAGCACTTCGAGATCGCCGAGGGTCGCCAGGGACCAGAACCGTTGACCCTCGTCCGGCTCGCACTCCGCGCCGAAGCGCACCGCGCCCGCCATGACGGCCATCTCGCGGTCGTAGCGCGCGTCGTTGGTGAGGTGGCGATACAGGTGCATCAGCGTCAGCGCGTTGATGCCGGAGTAGTAATGGCCGGGGTTGCGGCGGTAGCCCCTGGCGTAGCTGTCGATGGCGGCGCGCAGCAGGGCGTCCTCGTACGCGGCTTCATCGCGCATCTGCTCCGGCGTCTTGCCGGGCTGACGCCACGCAGCGACCCAGGCGTCCTTGTCGACGCGGCCCAGGAGCGCCCAGGTTTCCGCATCGTCGGGGTAGGTCTTCAGCACGTTTCGATAGTGTTCGCGCGCCCGGTCCAGCGAATGGCCGGGGCTGCCGGCGCAGGCCAGCCGCTGCAGGCAGATGCCCTTCTCGCGCAGCCCCCTGAGGTTGTCCGGCTCGATTTCCAGTCCGCGTTCGAGCTGTTCCAGCGCGAAGTCGAAACGCTCCGCCTTGCGCAAGGCCTCGCCCGCCCGGATCCAGGCGTCGGTGCGAAACGCGGCGACCGGAGCTTCGTCCGCGAGCACCAGCACATCGCCGATGTGTCCCGCCTTGCGCGCCAGCACGACGCGATCTTCCCAGGCATCGTGCTGTTCCCAGAATTCGCGCACGTCGCCGATGCGCAGGGATTTCCAGTCCGGCTCCTGCAGGTTCGGCAGCAACTGGTACACCGGGCTCACCTTGCGGCCGTGCCAGGATTCCATCGTCGCCTTGACCATTGCGGTAAGGTTGCTTGATGTCGCCTTGCAGCGTCGCCGGGTCGGGTCCGCCATCCTTGATGCCGTAGCGCAGCTTGCGGTCGGTATAGAGATCGAAGGCGGTCGTGACCTGTCCGCCGCAGACGATGACCACGCCGCGGGCGCGCAGCGCATGGCGCACGCCGAGTTCGTACCAGACATTGGGATTGGCGAGGGTGAGGTCGGCCAGCACCAGATCGGCGATCAGCAGTTCCTGGAACATGTCGGTGCGAATGTCGCCGGCCTGCTGTTCCTCGTCCGCGCGAAACGCATCCAGGCCGGCCGCCTCGAGCGCGGGCTTGAGCAGTTCGACATAGACCCGATTGAAGTCGATCGGCTGTCCGTCCGGGCCCGGCTTGACGCCGAAAGGCATGGCGACAAAAGCGTGCAGTTTCACGTCCCGCCCTCCCCTGATTGCGCATTCCGCCCTGTCGCTCTTCGACGCTGGCGGTTTGTGTCCACACTAAAAGAACTCAACCCCGGCCTTATCCGGCGCCGGGAGATGCTTCGCTCCGATGCGCTTCGCGCCGGTCGATTGCCGCCAGGTGCTGCTTCACGCGCGCTGCGTAGGCATCCTCGTCGGCTTTGAGCCGCTCGAGCGGCAGACTGGGCGGAAACAGTTGCCCGGCCAAGGTCTGGACCGTGATTCCCGTGAGCTGGAGACCCTCGCCTGGCGCCGGATCCAGCTCCGCCCCGCAGTCGAGCCACGCCTGTCTGAGGCCCTCAGCGATATGTTGCACCTGTTCGGGGATGGCAGCGTGGTTTTTCAGCAAGCGGTCGGCCACCAATTCGGATAAGTTCGCGTAGAACTGAATCGTATAGGGATCAGGGTTTTCAGGTTGCACCTGGAAGCGGTAGGCCTGTTCCACCGCGAGTTGGTAAGCGCGCAGCGCTTCGCTGGCGTCGTGCCCTGCGAGAGCGATATCGCCCAGCAAACGACAGGCGAGCGCAACCACTTCGTAATCCCCCCCGGCGTGCCCGATTTCGCGCGCTTCAAGGGCAGGCTGGCGCGCATCTTCGTGGCGTCCGCAGGTGCTGAGCATGTCGGCCAGGTGATACAGCACCCAGGCAATGTTCCAGTTTTCCTTCGCTTCGCGAAACAGGGTCAGGGCTTCGCGGTAGAGCACTTCGGCGGCTGCGATATCGCCGTTGCCGAAACGCTGCGCCTCGGCGAGAAAGACGTCGGTCAGGGCGCGCACATGGCGTGCCTGTGGATTGGACAGCCCGGCAAGATCGCAGTCCAGCCCGGTGCGATGGCGCGTCTCGCTCAGCGTTGCGGTCACCTCGGACCAGGATCCGCCGCTGCGGTCTTCCGTCTCCTTGGGATAGGCGCGCTTGAAGCGGCGGAGGAGCTCCAGCCCGTGAACCAGCCGCTCGATCCGGTCATCGCTCAGAGAGGGCGATAAGGCATCGCCGATGGCCGACAGCGTCAGCCGATAGTCCCAGTCGTTCAGGAGTTCGTCACAGAAATCGTATCCCTCGGCCGTGAAGCAGCTCCACCACCAGAATCCGTCGAACCATGCACGCAGGAACGAGATACTGGCTTCGGTGTCGTAGCCGGTCTGCGCGAAGTAGTACAGCCAGTTGTCCTGGCAGTCCTGCCACTCCGGATCTTCGTAGCGGTACATGACGCTGTAGGAGGTCGCTTCGCCTTCCTGATACGCCTCCTCCAGTTTGGTCAGCTGTGCCAGGTAGTAGTCGGCGGCGAGGCGATTCAAGGCTTGAAGTCGCTGTGGCGACAACTTGGTGCGGATGTATTCGGCGATCATCCGGTGCATGGTGTATCGAACCTGCTCGCCCGCCTGCGCTTCGTCGCTGTGGTAGCGCACCGCTTCGATCAGGCCGGCATCGGCCAGCGCCTTCAGCGCCTGGTCCGGCGCGCCGGTGACCAGCCGCGCCAGTGCGACCGGGAACCATGCGGGGTCCGGCCTCAGTACCGAGAGGGCTTCGAGTGCATTGCGCAACTGTTCGCCCGGTACCGTGTCGCGATTCAGCGGGCCGGCAGTTCCAAGCGCGCTGTAGCTGGCCTCGACGACTTCACCCAGGGAGAAGTTGTGGACTTCTGCGTACTCCATGGGTTTTTTCTCGTGAAACACCTGGCCGATATCGGTCAGCGCTTTCAGGATTGAACGCGTCGCCTGCTCGTCGTCGCCATCCCGCTTCAACATCTTGCCGATCAGCACCAGCGCGATGGGCAGCCCGTCCACGCGTTCGACGAGCTGGCGCAGCACCTGCGGCGCGATCCCGGCAGCATGCGGGGCCAGATTGGCCAGCAGCCGGAATCCTTCCTGCGGGCTCAGCTTGCGCACCTCGAGCACCGCGTCCACGGTGGGCATGAGTTCACGCGCAACGTTACGATAGCGCGTGGTGATGACGCGGGCGCAGTTCGGCCCGCCGATCATGAAACGCTCTCCGGCCTCGGTGCTCCACACATCGTCGACGACGAGCAGCATAGGGCGCTCGCCTATGGTCTGCGCGACCGCTTCGCCCAACTCTTCCTGGCCATTACAGTCGGCGATGTCCTCCTTGGAGAGGCCGAGCGATTTGGCCCATTTGGCAAGCTGGCGGCCCACGTCCGGGTCCTGCCCCAGGTGGGCCCACAGCACGCCGTCAGGGAAGCGTTCCATGACCGCCTCATTGCGGATCAGTTCCACAGCGACGGCGGTCTTGCCCACGCCGGGCAGGAACACGAACGCGAAGTCATGCTGGCCCGCCCGCAGGCCGGCAACAACCTTCTCGACGAGCTTGTCGCGGCCCACGATGGTGTGTTGCGGCAGGCGCAGGACGGGTTTGGGCACCGGCTTGTTCGGGGGTGCCTGAGGCGCGGGCCTGGCAAGTTCGTTGGCGGCGTGACTCAAACGCTCATTAACGAAGGCTTCCAGATGTTGTCGCAGTTGTCGCGCGAAGTCGGCGGGATCTGCATATTTGTTGCCCCCGGAGCGCAAGGATCCGTCAGGGTTCCTGAAGCCTTCGAAGAACTTATTGACTGCTGCGAACTGATTGCGCTTGGCCTCGAAGTCGGGATCGTCGATATCGATCCTGGGTTTGCCGCTGCGGCGATATATCCACACCGGACGATGTGCGCTGATCGCATCTTCGAACTCCCACACCGTTCCCGACGCGTAGCGCGACCCGTCCGGACGCAGAACGTCGGGGGGCAGCACGGTACCGATGCGGCTCCACAGGATGACCAGCGTCAAGTCGCAGTCCGAGGGGCGCCCGATATAACGGTTGACCGAGTCCTGCGGCGTGACGCCAGCTTCCATCGGGCTCGCGGCGTGCGGGTCGTCCCAGGCGATGATCTCGAAATGCACCTTGCCGCGGAGCAGATGGCTGTCTTCGAGCTCGGTTATCACGCGACGAACCGCTTCCCGCTCCTCCGCGACATCGCCCGGCGATGAAACAAATATGCTCAGTGTCAGCATGGCTCAGCCACTTTCCTTGAACGCGTATTCGCGCTCGGGCCGACACACCTGGATGTGATATTCCGCCATGAATTCCTCCCGTCCCCGCTGCTGCATGCGCTGGTGCTCGGGGTGGTTGCGCCAGGCCAGCAGGGACTCCGGGTCGCTGAACTCGACGATCGACACGGATTCTCCATCCGAAGCCGTGAAATCCTTGTAGGAAATGAAGCCCGGCATCGCGCTGGCCAGTTCAACCATGCGCGCGGCGCCCTCTTCCAACGCAGCCAGGTCGGCATCTGCACGGAGGCGCGAGCGAAATACCACGACGACCTTCTCGGAAACTTTCATGTGACCCCCTGGGCAATTCTTAGCGTCAAGAAACGAGGGATAGGCGCAGAATCGGACAACGGGTCGAGACCCGCCTGAATATCAACAGGTTCGGCCTCAACCCCGGCCTGGCGCCAGGTCGTATGGCCGAAACAGCGCGCAGTATCATCTACCCTTCTCCTTTGACTTGAACTTGGACGAGGGAACGGACACGGCGGTCGTGACATTCGTCATTCGGGGTTGCGCGACCGCCATGTCCGTTAGTAGCGCTAATTCTGCCTTAGCTTTAGCTGTCTGCACAAAACTCGTTCAGGATCGCAGTCTTGCCGGTCTTCCGGGCGCGCCGGTAGCGTGTCCGTATCGCTTTCAGATAAGCGTGTCGTTCTTGTTTGCCCATGTCAGATTACCTTTGGTGTTTCGGTAAGCTTTAACTTGAGGCAACGATCTCTCCCCGGCGACTACGTTCGGTAACTTTATTCTGAGGCAAGGGCTGCCCAGCGACCTCGCTTTGCCATTTCATTGCGCCCAACTATGCTGACACGAGGCTTTGAAGACGCAGCACCCGAGCCTGGTAAGCGTTTCAAACGTGTTGGAGGGGAAGACCATGAATCACGGAAAACTCCGTTTGGCTTTTCTGATCCTCGGTGCGTTGCTCCTGGCCTCCTGCACCATCAATCCCGAGAAAATGGCTTGCGGCAACGGCGCCGGCCGTGTCTGGGACGAGGCCAAGTGCGCTGGCCGCGGCCCCGAGAGCTTCCCGGCGGCGGACGAGGACTATTTCCGGGACATGGATTACGGGTTCACCAAGGACCCCAAGGGCGTCGCGGCCGAACTGGACCGGTATCTGCCAGGCACCACGCCAGTTCAGGCCGTGGACGCAGTGGTGAAAGGGCGCAATAACTGGATCGTCTGGACCGGGGGCAACGACCGGCTCTGGGACGTGCTGTCCACCCGGAGCGTGGGCACCCTGGATTTCCTCAAGACCCTGTCCAACTATCCCAGCCTGGACTACAGCCGGGACAACCGCTGGCGCTACCTGGGCCTGGTGAACGAACCCTGCTTCGAGAAAGGCACGGGGCCCCGGGCCGACCGTTTCGGGCTGTGGCTGGATGTGCGGGACACCACGTGCGGGCCCGACCCCTTCGAGAACGAACAGAAGTATCCCGGGGTGACGATCGGCGCCCGGGGCCAGACCGTGCCGGTGGGCTCCTACTACGGCTACGCCACCGGGGTGGTGGGCCTGCGGCTGTTCCCCAACCCGGCCTTCGATGAAAAAGCCGCCAAGCGCTGGGACCCGGTGCGCTACTACACGGACCCCGGCTACTACAACGACAAGGATCTGGTGAAGCCCTACCGGGTGGGCATGTCCTGCGGCTTCTGCCATGTGGGCCCCAACCCCGCCAATCCGCCGGCGGACCCGGAACATCCCAAGTGGGAAAACCTCAACTCCAACCCCGGCGCCCAGTATTTCTGGGTGGACCGCATCTTCGTCTGGAACACGGACAAGTCCAGCTTCCCATTCCAGTTGTTCCACACCTCTCGGCCCGGCGCCCTGGACACCTCCTTCATCTCCACCGACTACATCAACAACCCCCGCACCATGAACGCCGTGTACAACCTGGGGCCGCGCCTGGAGCTGGCCCGCTGGCTGGGCAAGGAGAAGCTCACCGGCGGCGGGTTGAACAACGAGCACCTGAACCAGTACGTACCCGCGGACACGCCCCTGGCCCGCTTCTACCAGGCCCCGGACACGGTCTGGACACCCCGGGTGCTGAAGGACGGTTCCGACTCGGTGGGCGCCCTGGGGGCCTTGAACCGGGTGTTCGTCAACGTCGGCCTGTTCAGCGAGGAGTGGCTGGAGCACATCCAGCCCTTCATCGGCGGCCTGGCCTTCACCCCCTTCCCCATCGCCAACGCCAACAAGAACTCCAGCTACTGGAAGGCCACCGAGGCCCAGACCCCGGACGTGGCCCTGTTCTTCCTGGCCTCCGCCAAGCCGGACTACCTGAAGAACGCCCCGGGCGGCGACGCCTATCTCAACGACGAGCCGACCAGGCTGGAACGGGGCAAGGTGGTGTTCGCCGAGCGCTGCGCGCGCTGCCATTCCAGCAAGCTGCCGGAGAGGACCGTGGAGATCTTCAAGGACAACGGCTGCGTGGGGCCCGACTACCTCAAGTGCTGGAACGCCTACTGGGCCTGGACCAAGACCGACGCGTTCAAGGCCGAGATGAAGCGGATCGTGGAGGCGGACGACTTCCTCAAGGACAACTACCTGTCCACCGAACTGCGGGTGCCGGTGACCCTGCTGGAGACCAACGCCTGCGCCTCCCTGGCCACCAATGCCCTGGCCGGCGACATCTGGGACAACTTCTCTTCCCAGTCCTACAAGGACCTGCCCTCCGTGGGCAGCATCACGGTGCACAACCCCGTCACCGGGGAGCCCCGGTCCTATCCGATGCCCGCCGGCGGCCGGGGCTACATCCGGCCCGCATCCCTGGTGAGCGTCTGGTCCACGGCCCCCTACCTGCTCAACAACACCCTGGGTGACTTCTACTGGTCCGGCTCCGTCGAGGACCGCATGAAGTCCTTCGACAGCGGCATGGAACAGCTGCTCTGGCCCGAGAAACGCAAGGGTGACCGCGAATACATGACCGCCTCGGGCAAGATGCTGCCGGGGGTGGTCGACGTGACCACGGCCACCAGCTACCTGCGGGTGCCCAAGGGCTACCTGCCGGAATTCCTGCAACCGCTGGCGGGCCCGTTGAGCCACCTGGACCCCCACGTGTTCGGCGAAGGCGGCATCGAGATCGGCCCCATTCCCCAGGGCACCCCCATCAACCTCCTGTCCAACATCGACCTGGAACAACGGGGCAAGACGCTCGAGGTGCTGCTCAAGGCCAAGGTGGATCTCAAGTCCCTGCCCAAGGACGCCACCGACGCGCAGGCCCGGGCAGTATTCGCCAACCTGGTGGACCCCCTGCAGGACGTGAGCAAGTGCCCCGACTTCGTGGTCAACCGCGGGCACTACTTCGGCACCGATTACTTCAGCGAGGAGCCTGGTCTGGCGGATGAGGACAAGTGGGCCCTGATCGAATTCCTGAAGACCATGTGACCGGGGCCACCGCGCAGCCTCCGGAGCCTGACGGGACCGGCGGCCTTTCCCGGCGCCGCTTCCTCCAGGCCTGCAGCGCCGGCCTGTCGGCCATGGTCACCTTCCTGGGGGGCTGCGCCTCCCTGCTCAAAGCCCCGCTGCCGGCACCCGAGCCGGTGAGCTGCCCCGCTTCGGGGGAGCCGGATACCTACGACTACATCGTGGTGGGCTCCGGCGCCGGCGGCGGCCCCGTGGCGGCCAACCTGGCCCGAGCCGGCTTCAAGGTACTGCTGCTGGAGGCGGGGGGCGAGGAGGAATCCTATGACTATCAGGTGCCTGCTTTCCACGCCCTGGCCTCCGAAGACCCCCGCTTCGCCTGGAATTTCTATGTGCGCCACTACGCCGACCCGGCGCGCCAGGCCTGCGACGAAAAGTTCATCCCGGAGCGGGACGGCGTACTCTATCCCCGGGCCGCCACGCTGGGAGGCTGCACCGCCCACAATGCCATGATTTTCATCTGCCCCCACAACAGCGACTGGGACCACATCGCCGAGCTCACCGGCGACACCTCCTGGCACAGCGACAACATGCGGCGCTACTTCGAACGCCTGGAGCGCTGCGAATACGCCGACAGCCGGGATACGGCGAGCCGCCACGGCTTCCGGGGCTGGCTCGCCACCAATATCGCCGACCCGTTGCTGGTGGTGGGGGACCTGTTCCTGGTGAAGCTGATCGGCTGCGCCCTGAAGGAATCCTTCCTCACCATCGGCAACCCCATCTCCCGAACCTGGAACAAGCTCCAGGGCGATTTCGACCCCAACGACTGGCGGCTGGCCGGACAAAACCCGGAAGGAGTGTGCGTGACCCCCATGACCACCCAGGGTGGCCGGCGCGTCGGCAGCCGGGAATATGTCCAGCGGGTGCGCCAGGCCTGCCCCGGCAACCTGACCGTGCGCACCCATGCCCTGGCCACCCGGGTCCTGCTGGACGCCGACCAGCGCGCCACCGGGGTGGAATATCTGGCCGGTGCCCACCTCTACCAGGCCGATCCGGGCAGCGCGGGCGACGCCGTGACGGAGACCACGACAATCACCGCACGGCGTGAGGTGATCCTGTGCGCCGGGGCCTTCAATACCCCCCAGCTGCTGAAGCTCTCCGGCATCGGCCCCCGGGAGGAACTGGAACGCCACGGCATCCCGGTTCGGGTGGACCTGCCCGGGGTGGGCGAAAACCTCCAGGACCGCTACGAGGTCAGCGTGGTTACCCGGATGCGCGCCGACCTGTCCCTGGTGCGGGGCATGAGGTTCCGCCCGCCCGATCCGGGGGAGGCGCCCGACCCCCTGTTCAGCGAATGGCTCCAGGGCAAGGGTCCCTACACCACCAACGGAGCCGTGATCTCGCTGATCAAGCGCTCGGCAGAGGAAAGGCCGGTCCCCGACCTGTTCATCTTCGGGCTGATCGGCTATTTCAAGGGATATTATCCAGGCTATTCAGCGCAGATCGCCCAAGGGGAGAACTACTTCACCTGGGCCGTGCTCAAGGCACACACTCACAACCGGGCCGGACGGGTGACCCTGCGCTCCGCTGATCCGCGCGAGACGCCCCGCATCGACTTCCACTACTTCGACGAGGGCACGCACGGAGGCAACGACCTGGACGCCGTGGTGGAGGGCGTGGAGACTGTGCGGCGCATCATCGACCGCTGCGGGAGCGTGATCGAGGAAGAGGTCCTGCCTGGCAGGCAGATCGCCAGCCGGGACGAGATCAGGCAGTTCATCAAGGACAACGCCTGGGGCCACCACGCCTCCTGCACTTGCCGGATAGGGCCCGCGGGCGACCCGATGGCCGTGGTGGACAGCCGCTTCCGGGTCCACTTCACCCGCGGCCTGCGGGTGGTGGATGCCTCGGTCTTCCCGCGCATCCCCGGCTTCTTCATCGTCTCTGCCGTGTACATGATCGGCGAGAAGGCTAGCGACGTGATTATCGAGGATGCGGGGTTGGGCTCCGCCGGGGCGTCCTGGCCTGATTTGCAGGAAAGGTGATGGCAATGGAAGAAAAGGAAAGCGCTCGCGAGCTATCACGGGTGCGGATAATCCTGTTTTCCTCAGTTGAACGCGTTAAAGCTGCGGCAAACTTGGCGCTGATGCGGGTTTATGGCCGAAGGGGAGGATCACCCAATGGGTGAAATGGAATTTGAGCAAAAAGCGCGGGTAGAAGCGGTGATACGGCCTTGCAAGAACAGGAGCGCGCGGCGGAGGAACTGCGTATAGCCACACCCGGCGGCCGGTTTCACGTCCGCGGGACGAACGCGGAACGCCACGGCGTTGGGGAGTTGAGCTTCTTTGCCGAGTTTCTGGAAGTCTCGGGGTTGTTCGCCTGCTGGGAGGAAGGATGTCCGACGACCTACACCAACTCCAACGCACCCGATGGAGTCGACGTTCTTGGCAGCTGGTCAGTGATCGACCCGTTTCACGTCAACCCGTCTTTTACGCGCTTGACCGCCAGCGCTTTGAACTCGGCGGTGTATTCCTGCTTCGGTATCTTCTTCATATTTCCTCTTCCCAAGTTAAGATCAATATTACGTCACCCTTGGAAGACGAAATTTCGGGGGAAGGTCAATCTTTGAGCTAACAAACTGAAAGAGGAGATATGAAATGAAAATGCTAGTTTACTTGTTAGCCTTTTTGGCAGGAACGGCATATGCAGATCTGGGCGAGACCATTAAGTTTTGCAGTAGATGTCATGGAGAGAACGGTACAGCCGTATCTCCCAGAATTCCTAACTTAGCAGGTCAATACACTGAATATCTATTCCACGAATTGGAACTTTACAAAGCCCATCTACGCGAGAGCCAAGCGATGAGTGCGGTTATGGATACAGT
Source organism: uncultured beta proteobacterium (assembly GCA_963726485.1). GTDB lineage: Bacteria > Pseudomonadota > Gammaproteobacteria > Burkholderiales > Thiobacillaceae > Thiobacillus. The sequence goes on from CAVSCL010000044.1 coordinate 58,819, forward strand.
GCCCAGTGATCAACTTCTTCCTCTGGCCAAGTTCTATTCCGAACAGGTCCCTATTGCGAAATTACCCAATACCACACCGGAGATGATAAGGAAGGGCCGAGCACTCTATTTTAATGATATCAACGCACTCGGATTGGCATGCGCTGATTGCCACGGCACCAATGGAGAAGGCACGCCTGCTACTAACACTATCCGCGCATTTCCTCGGGTAGCAGGACAACAATTGGATTTTCTTTTCAGTGCGCTCCTGCAATACAACCAGGGAAAGAAGAATACATTGCTTGGAATGCGTTCCGCGATGCGCGGCCTGAGTGATTCGGACTTCGCTGCGCTTGCCGCATATATGAGTGCAATGAGTCCGTAAATTGTCTTTATTTACTCTGGCTTACCCATATCCGTCACATGTTGCAATAAAGAGCGGTCACCTGCCACGAAATTTGAAAAAGCGGAAGCGTCTGTTCAACGTCGAAGTAACCGGCGCTGCACGGCTTTATTGCGCAGGTACGGTCGATATGGCGGCTTATGTGTGTGTGTCTTGAATGAGCCAGTTCAATAGGGAATTAAAGGGGCGAATTAAAGGGGTCGGCGTCAATTATTCCGTGTTAGCATGAAGTCATGCCCCGCCGCCCCCGCATCCAGCTTGATGGTGTTCCGCTGCACATCGTCCAGCGCGGTCATAATCGCGAACCCTGCTTTTTTGGCGAAGATGACTACCTGAGCTACCTCTACTGGCTGGGCGAAGCCCTGGCTGAATCTGAATGCGAGCTGCACGCCTACGTCCTCATGACCAACCACGTGCACCTCTTGCTCACCCCCCGGCACGCGACCGCCATTCCCCGGCTCATCATGTCGCTGGGGCGGCGCTATGTCCAATACATCAATCGCACTCATGGCCGTACCGGCACCCTGTGGGACAGCCGCTACAAATCCTCCCTTATCCAGGCCGAAACCTACCTGCTCGCCTGCATGCGCTACATCGAATTGAACCCGGTGCGCGCTGCCATGGTCGATGACCCTGCCCACTATCGCTGGACCAGCTACCGGCACAACGGCCTGGGTCAGCCTGACAGCCGCCTCAGACCCCACCCGCTCTACCTTGCCCTCGGGCCTACGGATCGAGACCGGCAGGCAGCCTACCGGGCGTTATTTGCACCCCATCTGGATCAGGCGGCGATAGACGACATCCGGCTGGCGCTGAACCAGAACCAGCCGCTGGGCAATTCGCGCTTTTATGCCAGGATCGAGAAGATGACCGGGCTAAGACGCGAGGCGAGGCCGCGAGGCAGGCCAAGACTTGAGAGTAGTGCAGGCGCGGCGCCGCCGGCAGGGCAAGGAATGCTCGATCTGTGAAATATGTGACGCTGACCCCTTTGATTCGCTGTTTGATTAAAGACTGAGCGAAACCGTCACTCGGGTTTTGTGGCTCACTGGCAGCAACTCGGCCTTTGCGGCCGTCGGACAATATTTATCGAACTGTGGGCAAGGGCAGCAATAATCAAGACCGAAACCATCGTCTCGTTTCTACCCGCTTGAATTTCCCATTTGTTGATATATTTTTGTGAGTGGTTACATTGGTGAGTAAGGTGTGCCGGCTTAAGTAGATAGCCAGACACCTCAAGGGAAGTACTTGTATTTAATAACTGTTTGAAGACTGATGAGGGGGATTAGCATGAGCAAAGTACATACATATACACACCTTCTGATGATTGGTGTGACCGCATTAGTATCGACGGGTACGACCTTGGCCGGTCAGGGCAATCCCGGAATTGCGCCTATCAATTCACACATTGCCACTGTGAAGACTTATGCAGACCTGGGTGCCGAATGGTGGCAGTGGGCGGTACAAGCCCCGGCTGCCGACAACCCGCTTTTCGACGCAACGGGGGAGAAGTGCAGGGTAGGACAGCAGGGGCCAGTCTGGTTTCTCGCAGGCACGTTGGGCTTTGGCGATCTCAACAATCCGACAGTGCGGCAGTGCGAGGTACCGGGCGGCAAGGCTATCTTCTTCCCGGTGATTAACGATGCCTATTTCGCATTCCTCAATGATCCGCCAGCGACGCGCACGGCCGAGTTCGTCCGAACGACGGCGGAAAGTTATTGTGACAGCAATAGCATACGGAATCTCTCGGTGGCCATCGATGGAGCGCCAGTTGCCAAGCTTGCTAGATTTGTCACGACTGCCGAGCAGTCGCCGCTCTTCCAAGCACAACTGCCAACCGACAACATCTTCGGGCTTACTCCCTCGGTTGCCGACAAGCTTATGCTCAGCCCGGCCGCACACAAGGGCTTTTACCTCTACATGGCGCCGCTGCCAGCGGGTAGCCACACCATCGAGTGGAAGGCAACTTGGGACTGCGACTTCGGTGGAGGGCCCGAGGTGCACAACGAGAACGTCAAGTACAACCTGACCGTCCTGCATGGGGTTTCGGGCCAGGAGTGATCGGATCCGGCAACAAGGTTCAGTAGTGGACCTTCTTGCCGCCATCAGCGGGTCTCGGCTCCCTTTCAACCTCCCCCCAGAAAACAACGGGGGGCAGGTCCAAATTTTCTGTTATGCAGGCACGTTTCCGGATGCATGGCGACCGTCCGGAAAGGCCGAGCTGCTGACACCCATTCCCGAAACACGTATGACCGGAATCGCACTGCAAAACGGCCGGTGGGCCGTATAGGAAAGTCGGCGCTGGCGAGACGGCGGCAACCTGCAACCAAGTCACATATTGATGGTTTAATTGATAGTCAAAGATGCATTAAAAACAAAAAATCCAATATAAACATTGGCTTAATTTGTTATTCTGGCGGAGAGGGTGGGATTCGAACCCACGGTGAACTTGCGCTCACGCCTGATTTCGAGTCAGGTACATTCGACCACTCTGCCACCTCTCCGGGAGCGCCATTGTAACCTGAGCGAATATGCATTCGGCTCACTGGACGGAAATTCCACTTTCGTCCAGACTGCGGGGATGCCAAAACGGATAGCCGCCGTAATGACGCTGGCGCTGGCACTGAGCGCTTGCAGTCGCACTGTACCGCCACCAGAAAGAACCGGGGAACTGGTCGTTGCCACCCGCAGTGGACCAACGAGTTATTACATCGATCACGCAGGGGAACCCGCCGGGTTCGAGTATGACCTCGTCACTGCGTTTGGTCGCAGGCAATTGTGGACCGTGCGCTGGATCCAGGAGGACGATACCAATGAACTGTTTTCGCTGGTCAGGCAAGGGGCGGCGCATTTCGCCGCCGCCGCACTCCCTGAATCCGCCATACACGCCCGCCAGTTCAAATCCGGGCCGGTCCTGTTTGAGACCCCGGTACAAATTGTTTATCGCAGCAGCGACACCCCACCGCGCACCATTTCCGATCTGGCCGGCAAGAAGCTTGCCCTGATTGCAGGCTCAAGCCACACCGCCTTGATGATGCGGCTCAAACGCAAGCATCCCGATCTGAAATGGGAAACGCTGGAAAACGTGTGGCCCGAGGAATTGCTGGCCCGCCTTGACCAGGGCGAATTCGACGCCGTGGTCATCAATGGCATGGACTTCGACCTGGCTCGCAATTTCTATCCCGGCCTCGCGGTTGCGTTCGATCTGGGCGAGAAGCAAAAAATTGTCTGGGCGCTATCAAGAAAAATAAGCAGGGAACTACGGGAGGACATTCAGCGCTTTATTGATGAATCGCACCGCGACGGCACGATCAAGCGCATTTACGAACGCTACTACGGTCACGTGCAACAACTGGACAGCAGCGACATCCTCGGCATTCTTGAACGCCGTCCCAGACTTCTGCCCCCTCTGCGCAACTATTTTCAGGAGGCACAGAGCCTCACCGGCATCGACTGGCGGTTGCTCGCGGCCATCGGCTACCAGGAATCGCAATGGAACCCTTCCGCGACCTCTGCCACCGGGGTGCGCGGCCTGATGATGCTGACGGCCAATACTGCCGACCACCTGGGTGTGACCAACCGCCTGAACGCGCGCCAGAGCATACTCGGCGGGGCGCGGTATCTGGCGCAGATGAAAGACGCCTTGCCGGAAAGCATTCCCGAACCTGACCGCACCTGGATTGCCTTCGCCGCGTACAACCAGGGGCAGGGTCACATTGAAGACGCACGCCGCATCGTCCAGGTCAAGGGCGGCAATCCGGACAGCTGGGCGGATGTGAAACAGGCTTTGCCGCTACTGGGGCGTGGCGGCTTCAAAAAGGTCGTCAAGAATGGTTATGCGCGAGGCTCGGAGGCGCTGATTTTTGCCGAGAACATCCGCAACTACTACGATATCCTGCTGCGGCTGGAGCCGGAGTACAAACCCTACTCGCTTGCCGCGTTGTGAAAATTCAGACGGCCGTAAGCAATTCCAGCCCGCCCATGTAGGGACGCATCACGGCCGGCACCGTCACGCTGCCGTCCGCATTCTGGTAATTCTCCAGCACCGCCACCAGCGTGCGCCCGACCGCGAGACCGGATCCGTTCAGCGTGTGCAGCAACTCCGGCTTGCCCTGCGCATTGCGGTAACGCGCCTGCATGCGCCGTGCCTGAAAGCCCTCGAAGTTGGAACACGAGGAAATTTCACGGTAGGTGTTCTGCGCCGGCAACCATACTTCCAGGTCATAGGTCTTGGCCGAGGAAAACCCCATGTCGCCGCTGCACAAGGCCATCTTGCGATACGGCAATTCCAGCTTTTGCAGAATCGCCTCGGCATGGCCGGTCAGGGTTTCCAGCGCGGTGTAGGAATCTTCCGGCTTCACCATCTGCACCAGTTCCACCTTGTCGAACTGATGCTGGCGGATCATGCCGCGCGTATCGCGCCCGTAGGAACCCGCCTCCGAGCGGAAACACGGCGTATGGGCGACGAACTTCAGCGGCAGCGATTCCCCCGCCACGATTTCGTCGCGCAGCAGGTTGGTCACCGGCACTTCGGCAGTGGGGATGAGATAAAGCCGGTCCGCATCGCTGCGCGGAACCTGAAACAGATCTTCCTCGAACTTCGGCAACTGCCCGGTGCCACGCATGGAATCGGCGTTGACCAGATACGGAACATACACTTCCGTATAGCCGTGTTGCGTCGTGTGCACGTCAAGCATGAATTGCGCGAGCGCGCGGTGCAGCCGCGCCAGTTCGCCGCGCATCACCGAGAAGCGGCTGCCGGTAATTTTCACCGCGGCGGCAAAGTCGAGCTGCTTCAGTCCTTCGCCGATATCAACGTGATCGCGCACCGCAAAGTCGAACACACGGGGGGTGCCCACGCGGCTCACTTCGACATTCCCGGTTTCATCCCTGCCCCTGGGCACGGACTCATGCGGCAGATTGGGTATGCCCATGACGAAATCGCCGATCTCCGTCTGCAAGGCGGCGAGCCGTTCTTCCATGCGTTTCAGTTCATCGCCCAGGCCGGCCACCTCCGCCATCACCGCGGCGGTATCCTCGCCCCGGCCCTTCATCGCGCCAATCTGCCTGGATAGCGTGTTGCGTTTTGCCTGGGATTCCTGGGTGCGCACCTGAATGTCGCGACGGGAAGACTCAAGCGCCTCGAAGCGGGCCAATTCAAAAACAAAGCCGCGCGCGGCCAGGCGTTCGGCGACATGCGCCGGGTCTTTGCGCAGAAGTTGGATATCGAGCATTTGGATAAGGAGTGCGGGGAAAACGCCATTTTCCCAGATAGCGGTCGCTTGCGGCTAGGGAAACGCTGAACAAGTCCCGGATCTTGTCATTGCGTCAATGGACGCAATGACGGATTGTTCAGCGATTCTTTAGGGCCTGTTAACGCTAATTTCGCACCTGCGTTGTCGCGAGAAAGCGATGGATGCAAGGCGCGGCGCGCCGGCAAGGGCCATCCCTTGCCAAGCGCTGCAACGCCGCAGACGCGCTTTCTCGCGGCAACCCGAAGGGACGGGGTCGATTCGGGCGCATGCCTTTGTCGCGAGCCGCTTGCAGCGCCAGCACTGCGGCGCGTGTCGCTTCGCGGCCTGCATCCCGATTCGGCCCCGTCGCAGGCGTGAAATTGGCGTTAACAGGCCCTAGCGAACACTCTGAAATTCGGTGACCGTCAGCGTGCCGTTTACCTGCTCGGCCACGAAGCGGATGCGGTCGCCTGGCTTCAACTGTTTAAGCCAGGCAGGATCCTTCACCCGGAACGCCATGGTCATGGCGGGCATGTCCAGATTGCGCAGGGGGCCGTGGGCAATGGTCACCTTGGCGGTATCCGGACTGATCTTCTTCACGATGCCCTCGGACCAGGCCATGCCTGTGTGCTGGCTTTGTTCCATCGGGTGGCTGTCGTGGCCATCCTGCCCCGCCAGAGCAGGCGTGGCCGGAATGAGGGCGAGGCTGAACAGGATGGCTGCGGCGATGTGTTTCATGTTGTCGCTCCTTTCATTAGACCCAATTTAGTCATCCGGGATTTGGGAAGTGGCTTGAGACATGATTTGCTGCAAATTCGCGGCTCAAGCCGCGCCGACGGCACGCCAGTTTGATCAAATTGGGCCCGGATAATCCGGGTTGATTTCAGTTCTGCCGGCGGCTGCAGGCAGAAACGTCCGGCAACCGCCCGGCGTGCGTAGAACGCACCCTACAAACACCGTGACTTGTAAAGAGAATGGAATTACTTCTTGCCGTTGTCGACCACCAGGCTGTTGACGAAAACAATGCTCGGGAAGGTGCGCTTGAGCGTATTGCTGTAGAAGTTGTTCATCACCATGCCATTATCGAAACGGACCACGTCGCCTTTCTTCACCGCCACGGTTGCAGCCGCCAGCCACAGCGTCTTCTTGTCCTGCGACACCTCGAGGTAGGTATAGCTGGGCACGTTGATGGTGCTCAGCACCTTTCCGGATTGCGTCAGAATCGCCGCATGCGAGCCCAAACCCGCGTGGGGATTTGCCGGTGCCACAGGGGCGGCGGCAAATACGGTGGTCGAAAGGGCCAAGGCGACAAGAATGGAGATGGATTTCATGAAGGGTTTCCTTATGGTGTCGGGTAACGGACCCTGCATCATACCCGTTCACCGGGGCCGCAAGCCAGAATCGCGATGCGGCAGCCAGCGGTCGTTATTGCGAGCGCCGCGGGCGCGAAGCAAACCCGGATCTATCGTTGCAAGCGCTCCCGTTCGCCATGAGCGACAGCCTGCATTGCCAGAAATCACTTTTATATTCGCTGAATGTCCGCTATACAGAAACCATTGTCCGCAAAGGGCTAGTAAACAACGAAATTACTACGAGGAGTCGACCATGAACAAGAAACAAGACTGTCTTGCCGGCGCCGTATTGATCTGTCTTTCAGGCCTCTTCGGTCAAGCCTGTGCCGAAGACGCACTGACCTTGCCGAGGCCGACGAAAGCGACAACTTTCCCCGGGTCGAGGATCTCGCTTACGCCCCTGCCGGTGGATATCTATCTGCTGAAAAACCAGAAGCCGACCGTGGCGTTCACCACGCCCTGCATCCAGATCGAAAAAATGACCAATGGCTTCCCGCCCATCCTGGCTTTCGAGAACTTAATGCTCACCGTGATCGATAAAGTGAACGAGTCCGAACTCCTGCCCATAAGGCTCGAGCCGGTCTGCATCTAGGGAAGCGCTGGTTTGTTCCGTTGGTGGTGAGCCAGTCGTTCCATGATTGGAATCAGATAGCCGAAAACCCGGCCCACGCGCCGATCGTACTCCGGGACGGCCACGAGCTCACCCATCTGGGGCGTGGTCACCCGCGTCATCCGTGGCAAGCATGAACCCTCGCCGTCATCGACGCTCAAGGGCAAGCTCAACCGCCATGCCCCAGCCCGAGCTCGCGGCACTCCCGCTCGCGGCCACGCACCACCCGCTTGCCTACCAGGGGACCGCGCGTCTCGGTGACCACCGTTCGCTGGCCTTCCACAGGGTGCTCGTCTTCATAGAAATAGATCACCACCCAGTCGCGGGTGGTGTCCAGATCATGTGCCCGGGCGGTGTTGGAGAACAGCGCCGTGAAGTGCCAGCCGCTTCGCTCGGCATGCAGAATCGGTAGCCAGCTCTTGCCCTCGGGATTGAATCGCCTGGGGGCAATGGTGGGCAGTTGCCCGGATGCGGCCTGGTCGCGGTATTCGCGGTCGATCTCCAGCAGCAGGGCCACGGACGGCTCGTTCTGCGGCGCGGGGATCAGTCGCGGCCGCCGCCGCACGCGATCCAGCATTGCAGTGAGCGAAGCCCGGATCGCTGCCGCGCGCCGGGGCCCGATGCCCGGAACCGTCTCCAGCCGCGCATCGTGAGCGGCGACCTCCAGTGCCTCCAGCGTATCCACGGCCAGCGTGTCGTGGATGCGGTGGGCAAGGTCTTCGCCCACCCCGGGGATGGTCTGAAACAGATGAACCGGGTCGACGGCTCCGCGCAGCCGATCGAGCTGGCCCCAGCGGCCGGTGATCAGGATTTCGGCGATGGCCGTGGCGATGCCCTTGCCTACTCCGGGAATCGCATCCAGACCTTGCGTACCGGCCCTTTCGAAGCGTTCGCGCAAGTCCTCGCGCAACTGTGCAACCGTATCGCCTGCCTTCCGATAGGCGCCCGCGCGGAAGGGATTCGCGCCCTGGGCCGCAAGCAGCTCGGCCATCTCGCGCAGGCGCTCGGCTACCGCCTGGTTGTCCGAGTATGGGTTATCGAGCACGGCGATTCGCCTCGCGCAGGCTCAGTACATGCGATGGCGGAACAGCCAGGCGGCAGTCGCCAGAGCTGCCACGCCAATTGCCGCCATCGGCCAGAACTGCGGGATCAGCACCTCGAACGGGGTGCCTTCGAGAAACACGCCGCGCAACACCACCAGAAAATAGCGCATCGGATTGAGCCGCGTCAGGTCCTGCATCAGCGGCGGCATGTTGGCGATGGGCGTGGCGAAGCCGGAAAGGATGATGGCAGGCACCAGGAAGAAGAACGCCCCCAGCAACCCCTGCTGCTGCGTGACCGCGAGGGATGAAATCATCAGGCCGACGCCCACTGCGGACAGCAGGAACAGCAGTATGCCCGTGTACAGCGTGAACAGACTCCCCAGCAGCGGGACCCCGAACCAGAACACCGTCACGACAATGATCAGCGTCGCTTCGACGATGCCGATGAGGAATCCCGGCAAAGCCTTGCCGACGAGGATTTCCACTGGATGCATCGGGGTGACCAGGAGTTGGTCAAAGGTGCCCTGCTCGCGCTCCCGCGCCACTGAAAGCGAGGTCACCAGCATGGTCACCAGCAGGGTGAGCAGGCCGACGATGCCGGGCAGGAAAAACCAGCGGCTTTCCAGATTCGGATTGAACCATGCGCGCGTTTCGATGTGAGCCGGTGGCAGCGGGGCGCCATGGTCGGCCGCCCAGTCGTCGTTGAACTGGCTGACGATGGCGCGCACGTAGTTGACCACCAGCAGCGCAGTGTTGGAGTTGCGCCCGTCGACGATGACCTGCAGTGATGCGGGGCGCCCGCTCAGCAGGTCGGCGCTGAAGTGCGGCTGGATGCGCACCACCATGAGGACGTCCTTGCGGTTGATCAGTGGCGCGATCTCGCCGTCGTGGGACAACCGCGCCACCTCCGTGAAGCTGGGCGAACCGCGCAGGGCGGCCTCCAGATCCCGCGCGGCGACGCCGGTATCCTCGTTGAGCAGCGCATACGGCACATGCTTGAGGTCGAAGGTGGCGGCATAGCCGAACACCAGCAACTGGATCAGCGGCGGTACGATCAGCACGAAACGGCTGCGCTTGTCCTTGAGCAGGGCCAGGAATTCCTTGGCCATCAGGGCCAGAATGCGTCTTGGCATTGCCGCGCTACTCCAGCAGCTTGCGCGCGTTGCGCCGGGTCAGGCCGAGAAATACCGTGGCGAGCAGCGCCAGGGCCGCCGCATTGGGCAGGATCACGCTCCATTCGTTGCCAGCCAGAAACACGGTTTGCAGAATGGCCACGTAGTAACGCGCCGCGATCACGTGCGTGATGCCCTGGACCATCGTGGGCATGCTGCCGATGTCGAAAATGAAACCGGACAGGAGAAACGCCGGCAGGAAGGTGGTGATGATGGCAAGCTGCCCCGCGACGAACTGGCTCCTCGCCACGGTCGAGATGAGCAGGCCCATTCCCAGCGCGGTGACGAGAAACAGCGCCGATGCCGCAAACAGGACCCACAGGGAACCGCGCAGCGGCACCCCGAACAGCCAGATCGCCATGGTCACCGACAGCGCCAGCCCGCCCATGCCGAGGATGAAATAGGGCAGAAGCTTGCCGAGGATGACTTCGCGCATCGCCAGCGGTGTCACCAGCAGCGCTTCCATGGTGCCGCGCTCCCATTCCCGCGCCATGACCATCGCCGTGAGCAGCGCCCCGATCAGCGTCATGATCACCGCCACCAGCCCGGGCACCAGAAAATTGCGGCTCCTCAGTTCGCTGTTGAACCACACGCGCTGCTCCATCGACACCGGCGTGTCGAGGGACTGCCCGCGCTGCTGCATGGTCTGCTGCAGCCAGGTCCCCCATACCCCTTCCACGTAGCCCGAAATGATGCGTCCGGTGTTGGCGTCGACACCGTTGACGATGACCTGGATCGGCGCGCCTTCCGACTGCCGCAGCCGGCGCGCGAAATCCAGGCGCAGCACCACGATGGCATTGACGCGGCCGGCCATCATCGCGTCCTCCGCCTGGCGCAGATTGGAGAACAGGGACGGCCGGAAATAGCGGGATTCGTGGAATGCGTCGGTGAAGCTTGCCGTGTCCGCGCTCGGCTGCTCCACCACCAGCGCAACCGGAATGTGCTCGGAGTCGAGCGAAACGCCGTAGCCGAAGAGCAGCAACAGCACCAGCGGCATCAGGAAGGCAATGGCGATGCTGCTCGGGTCGCGCATGATCTGCAGGAATTCCTTGCGCATCAGGCCGCGCAGCCGCATCCCTGCCCCGCCCCCGGCGGCGGTCATGCCGGCACGCTGGTTGCGGGGCTCATCGCTCATGCTGCCGTGGCCTCCCGCTCATGGGCCTCGATCAACCCGACGAAGGCGTCTTCCATGGTCGGTTCCGGCAGCTCGGCGGACCGCATACTGGCCTTGATCTCCGCGGGCGTGCCCATGGTAAGGATCTCGCCCGCCGCCATGATGGCCAGGCGGTCGCAATATTCCGCCTCCTCCATGAAGTGCGTGGTCACCATGACGGTCACGCCCTGCCCCGCGAGTGCGTTGATGCGCTGCCAGAATTCGCGGCGCGCCAGCGGGTCGACGCCGGAAGTGGGCTCGTCGAGAAACAGGATCTCCGGCTCGTGCATCAGCGCGCAGGCCAGCGCCAGCCGCTGCTTGTAGCCCGAGCGAGAGGTCGCCGCTGACCGACTGCGCCATCGGCGCCAGGTCGAATTCCTGCAGCGCCCAATCGATGCGCTCGCTGCCGCGACGACCGGACAGCCCGTAGGCGCTGCTGAAAAAGCGCAGGTTCTCGGCCACGCTGAGGTTGCCGTAGAGCGAAAATTTCTGCGACATGTAACCGATGCGCGCGCGTGCCGCATGCCGCCGCGGTGCGCAGGTCGGCACCGGCCACGCGCAGGGTGCCGCCGCTCGGCGGCAGCAGCCCGCACAGCATGCGGAAGGTGGTGGACTTGCCGGCGCCGTTGGCACCCAGCAAGCCGAACACCTCGCCCTTGAGACACCGAAAAGCTGATTCCCTGCACCGCATAGAAACTGCCGAAGCGCCGCTGCAGATCGTTCGCTTCGATCATCGCCTTGTCTGATTTTGCAACCGCAGCCGGCGCCGACGCGGCGCGGGTGCGAAGCGCATCCGGCTGCCGCGTCTGCGCCTTGAGCAGGGTGACGAAGGCGTCCTCGAAGCGTGGCGGCACCGGCACCGCTTCGGCTTGCGTTCGCGTCGGGCAGGATGGCAACGAGGTCGGGGGGTTCGGCGCGCTCCATCACCACGCGCACATGCTCCCCCTGCACCAGCGCATCGAGCACGCCCGGCGCCTGCGCCAGCGTGGCCTGCAGCGCGCGCTTCGGCAGATCCGCTGCGATCACCGCGAAGGTGCGGCCGCGCACCGGCTCGCGCAGCGCCTCGGGCGTTCCCTGGTCGAGCAGTGCGCCGTCGTGCAGCAGCACCACCTCGTCGCAGCGCTCGGCTTCGTCCAGGTAGGCCGTGCTCAGCAGCACGCTGGTGCCGTGCTGTTTCACCAGGCGATAGACGATGGCCCACAACTCGCGCCGCGACACCGGATCGACGCCGACGGTCGGCTCGTCCAGCAACAGCAGCGGCGGCTGGCGCACCAGGGCGCAGGCAAGGCCGAGCTTCTGCTTCATGCCGCCGGAAAGCTGCCCGGCCAGCCTGCGGGTGAACGGGGCCAGGCCCGCCATGTGCAGCAACTCGGCGTAGCGATCCGCGCGCGCGGTCTCCGGCACGCCTTGCAGGTCGGCATAGAGGTCGAGGTTTTCCTGCACCGTCAGGTCTTCGTAGAGGCCGAAGCGTTGCGGCATGTAGCCGATGGTGCCCTGCACCTGCAAGGGCTGGCGGCTGGCGTCCATGCCCAGCACCATGATGCTGCCCTGATCCGGAACCAGCAGGCCGGCGGCCAGCCGCATCAGCGTGGTCTTGCCGGCGCTGTCCGGGCCGATGAGACCGGTGACGATTCCCGGCCTGACGCTGAAGCTGACGTCCCTGAGCGCGTGCACCACCCGTCCGCCGGCGCGAAAGGTCTTGGAAAGGCCGGTCGCCTGCAGGGCCTTGGCGTTGCCCGGCGCAAGGGACGGCGGCGTGTCGCTGGCGCGGGCTGGGGCGGCCATCACGACGTCGGACAGGGATTGGCGGCGTCCCCGCCGCCGGCGGGTTGGTCGAGTGGAATGGTAATCGTGGCGGGCATGCCCAGGCGCAACTGGTCCTGCGGGTTGCACACGAACACCCGCACCTGGTAGACCAGGCTGGTGCGCACCTCGGTGGATTCCACCGACTTCGGCGTGAACTCGGCAGTCGGCGAGATGAAGCCGATCCACGCGCGATAGCGCTTGTCCGGATAGCTGTCGGTGGTCACCTCGGCGTGCATGCCCGGACGGATCTTGCCCAGTTCCGGTCCCGGAACATAGGCGCGCACCCATACGGGATCGGTCAGCGCCAGGGTGTACACGGGATGTTGCGGGGAGGCCATGTCGCCGGGTTCCAGAATGCGGTCCTGGATGACGCCGTCGGACGGGGCCTGGAGCGCGGCGTCGGTCAGTTGTTTGCGGGCGATGGCGAGGGCGGCACGGTCGGCGTCCAGCGTCGCTCGCGCCGCGGCGATGTCCTCCTTGCGCGATCCCGCCATGGCGAGCCGCAAGGTCTCGTGCGCTGCGCTCAGTTGCGCCTGGGCGTGATCCGCTGCGGCGCTGGCGTCGCTGGCCTGCTGTTCCGCCACAAACTGCCGGGCCACCAGGGCCTTGATCCGCTCGTAGGTACGCTTGGCATTGTCGGCATCGACCCGGGCGGCTTCCGCATCCGCCCGCGCCTTGCGGATTTCCTCCGGCCGGCTGCCCGCCACCAGGCGCGCCAGCACCTGCTCCTGGGCAGCCGCCTGCGCGGCGCGCTGATCCACGTTCTGCGACAGGCTGAGCGTATCCAGGGTGGCCAGCAGCTGCCCCTTGCTGACCCGCTCGCCTTCGCGCACCCGCATTTCGGCAATGCGCTCCGACGCGTTGAAGGCGAGCTCCACCTGGCGGATGTCCACGTTGCCGTACAGCACCAGTTTCGTCACCGGGGCGGAATGGTCGCGCCGGTACTTCCAGGTGAGGGCGGCAGCAGTCGCAAGCGCGACGACGATGACTACGGGAAGGATTATTTTTCGTTTCATGCGGCCTCGGCGACAGAACCCGTCAGTCCCCGCGGCAAAACACGCCACACCCAGGAACTGCGTCAGGCTGGGATTTTCCTCTTCCAGCTCAAGGATAGACAATCCGGCGCTTGGCGCCCGCGCCGCCCGTCCTGTTGCCGGCAAACACCCGAGCGACAGGATGATCATTGCGAATCGGGCATCACCTTGCGGTGCGATCGGTTCGCCGCGGCGAATGAAGCGCGATGAATGAAAGCGGGCGAGCTTCACCTTATCGGGCGCCAGACAGGATCGTCATGGCGTTTTCATCGGCGAGGGATCGAACCAGCGGGCGTCCAAGCGGGATTACTTCTTGCGCCGTGTTTCAGCGCATCGGATGATTGCTTTGCGTGGCGGGTTCAGGGATAGACGCGCAGCTCGGCCATGCTCGTGTCACTGCGGCGCGGCGCCCGTTCGGCCAGGCGCCGGGCAGATTCGGTAAAAGGCAGAAGACGCCGCATGCGTTCGGCGTTTGGTGCGTGTGACGCCACGATACCGCCGCCGGCTTCGCTGTCGTCCCGCAAATAGGCCATGGCGCTGGACTCGATGCTGCAACCGCTGGCCTGCGCCGCAAGCAGCGCACCGATCCAGTCGGCCTCGAATTCCTGCTCCTGCCACAGGTGGGATACGCGCAGCGCCAGACCGAAATCCCCGTCGGCCAGTTGCATCGCGTCTTCGCCCTTGTGCGTCCAGTTTTCAGGCCTGCCTGAGTAGACCGACAGGGCGGCGGCGTCCTCGTCGAAATGACGCTGCGCAATATGAACGAGTTCGTGCCCGATGACGAATGCCAGTTGACAGGCGTCCAGCTTCCGCGCGGAAGGAGAGAGCACCACGACATTGGGCGCCATCGAATAGGCCTGACCGATGCTTTCGTCGGGTGCGCCCACAAAGCGCACCGCCGGCAATCCCGCCAGCGCAGCCATGCTGGACCATGCATTCTTCGGGGCGAGCTCCTCGCATCCGGAGCAGGGTTCATAGACCCAGTCGTAATGATGGATAGAGGGAGAATCGGGAAACCAGACCGCAGGGTCGGCTTTCGCCTCGTCGATGGACAAACCTGCGCATACCAGCAGCGGCATGAATACACTCCGCCTGATACCGGGCCATGCTGAATCGATTGCCAAGGTGAACATCGTGCCCCCCTTTGTTGACTGCAATACCTGTGAACTCCGTTTACAAGACTCCCCGATCAATCTGCTGGTCGCGTTCGCGTTGTACTTGTTCGACCGCCCCCCGCTCTTTGCATTCGTATATACCGTATAAACAGTATATTTATTAAATCGGCAAGTGCAACCATCCCTTGGATGCCTGGCGACATCCCCAACTACGGATCGATCCACGACGTGCACGGTGGCGAGCTGATCGAGGTGCCGGAGGCCAGGCGGCAGGACCAAGCCGATAGTCAGCGGGATGGTCTGACGGCGTCAGACCGGTACGGGCCGGTATGACGGCCGCCAGGCGCTCTCGCATCCACTTTCGTGGCCGCGCGATCGTCTAGTCAGCACGATCGCGGCAAGGGCAACGACACGACTGATTGGTCAGGCAGGATTTTCAGGGATCGGGCATCAGCTTGCGCTGTGCCCCGGATCGCCGCTTCGGATGGAGCGGGATGAAGTCATCCCGACGGGGCTAAGCCCGGCGGGTGCCGGACGCAATCGCCCGGGGGTGTTCGTGAAGGTTTCAAACAGCCGGATTGGGCCGAACAACTACTTGCTAGGTTTCTTTTCGGTGCAGCGGATGATCTCTTTGTTGGTCTTCAGAGCGAGGCAATGGCGCAGGTCGCCTCCCTGCCGCGGTTTCGTCTTGGGCACGACCGTCCGATCCCCGGCCTGGGCCTTTTCCGGGGCAGCAACGGCTTCGGCCGGAGCGGCAGCCTTTTCCCTTTCGACGTCTTGTGCCATCGCAACATTCACCGCGCACAGCAGCGGCAACGAAATCAACCAGGTTTTCATTAGACCTCCTCAATATTCATCGAACCCATCAACTCCGGAATAGCCATCAGGCCATAAGGCATTACAACGACAGTATTGCATACTGCCTTGACCCTTCCTGCCTCGTCCCCGTTGATCCGGGCCGGATCAACGGGCCGGGCCCGGCTCACAGTCCACCGCATCGTTCACCCTGATTATCCCGCCCACCCGCACCCGGGCCTTGACACCGCCATGGCCGCGCATCGCGTTGTAGCCCCCTGGCCCCAGCACTTCCTCCATGCGCGAGCAGGGAACGCAATGCCCCGTCACCTCCAGCACCACCTCCGCGCCGATGCGCAGAACCAGCGGCCGGTCTCGGAACAGGGCATGCGCCGCCAGCAGGTTCAGCCCCGACACCACCAGATTGCGCCGCAGCCGGGCCGGGTCGATGCGCGCCTGCCCGGTCAACGCAGCCACCCCCGGCAGATGCTCGGCCTGGATCAAGGTGACTTGCCTGGAGCCACCCCCTGGGGAACGGTTCGCATAGTGGTCACCTTCCAGTCCGCACGCAGCAATCGCCCGGGCGGATTCGACAGCGACCACCTCACCGCGGCTTCGAGGACGCAGGTAGATCGACTCGATCCGACCTGAACGTGGGAACCGGGTCGTCAGGTCGCGCAGGTCGGCTTCGCTCAGGGCGTTCTCCGGTTGATCCGGCCCGGAACTCATGCAAACAGCCGCTGCATCAGCAGCACCACCCCGCCTGCGACGGCCAGGCAGATCAGGCAGGCGAGGATGATCTTCACGAATTTGGGCATCCGCTTGTTTGATGTTCCGGTTCGCTATTTCGCACTGCCGGCCGGATAGCCCACGGATTGCGCGAGGATGATTCGCTGATGGCTACCCAGCCCCAAGGCTGCGCCCAGCGCATCGCGATCGACCAGGCCGCGCACCACCACCGCCAATCCGGCCGACGCGCAATAGAGATACACATTCTGGGCAATGAAGCCGGCATCGGTCGCGCTGTAGAACGCCTTGTCTTCGGCGCCGGCCCCGCTCATCCGGTCAAGATCCGCCACATACACCAGGTTCACCGGCGCAGTTCCCACAAAGTCCTGCATGCCTGTCAGCTTGCGAATGTCGCCGGCCACCACGCCAGCCGCCACACGAATCAGGCGAACCAGGGTATGGGTGGGCGGGTCGTAGCGATACGCGCCTTCCGCGGTGGTCACATACACATCGATCTCGCGCCAGTCGTGGGCGGAAGGGGCGGTGCGCTTGCCCGAGTCCGGGCGGTTCACGCCGTCCGCCGCCCATAGCAGATTCGACAACACCTGGAGCGACAGCGCCTGGCCGCCGAACTCCCGCGTCGAATGCCGCGCCTTCAGCGCCTGCATCAAGGGCATGCTCCCAGCCATATCGGGCGGCGGCAGCCTGATCGCTTCGATATCCTGCGCCAGTCCGGTTCCCATCACGCTCATCATGACTATCCCCACGTATCCCCACATCCCCATAGCCGGTTTCTCCTTTGCAGTGCGGAACTGCACTTATCAATCTAGACCCGCATCAACACGGAGCAAACTTTCGCTTGCGGCTGGCCTGGTGGCCTGAGTTCAACCGACCCGTACAGAGATGGCCAACGCAAAACCAACTATTTTTAAAACAGACAAACCCGCAAGGACAATGACCATGGCTGTCGTGAAGATTGGTCGCTGCTACGCCGAGTGGATGCCTTCCGGCTCACCCGACCAAGCCGGCCGCGGACGAATCATAAAGTTTCGGAGACATGTTCATGAGCCTGTCCCTTGCAGCAAGCAAACGTGAGCAGTCGCGTGGGGAAGAAATCGCGAACAGCATCAGCCACGGATTGGGGCTGATCGCGGCGCTCGTGGCAACCCCGTTGCTTATCCGGCATGCGGTGCGGCATGGCGATGCGGGGTTCGTTGCCGGCGCGAGCATCTTCGCCGCAACCATGGTCCTGCTGTACCTTGCCTCCACCCTGTATCACGCGCTGCCGGTCGGCCGCGCCAAGTCGGTGTTTCGGGTTATCGAGCACTCCGCGATCTTTCTTCTCATCGCCGGTACCTACACCCCGTTCACGCTGGGTGTGCTGCGAGGTGCATGGGGCTGGACACTGCTCGCGCTGGTATGGAGTCTTGCCGTGGCCGGGGTGTTGCTGAAGGCATTGAACCGGATGGCCCATCCCATTCTCTCCACCGGCCTGTATCTGCTCATGGGCTGGCTCATTGTGATTGCAGCCCAACCCTTGTCTGCCCGCGTGCCTGCATCCGGGCTGCTATGGCTGGTCGCCGGCGGCCTGGCTTACACGCTGGGGGTGGTTTTCTTCGCGCTCGATTCGCGTCTGCGATACGGCCATTTCATCTGGCATCTGTTTGTGATGGCGGGGACTGCCTGCCATTACTTCGCCGTGCTCTGGTATGCGGCATGAGCCGGCCATCCGGCGCCCGCGAACCTGCCCGCATCATCTGCTTCGTCACCCCCGATAGTCTGAAATTCATGTTCGACAGGATGGTCGCCCGATCATGGCGCAATCACCAGTTGCTCGACATCGAGCAGCAGAAAGTGGGCGTCAGCGGCCTTCTTTCCGGCTGCCGTCATCGCTGACGATGATGACGCGCTGGCGGCCGTCGATCACGGCGGGGCTCACCCCTTCGGCGTGCTCGAAGCCCGGCAGGCCGGCCACGCTGACACGGCGTGCCGGCGCGCCCGGTTGACCGCTCCAGAACCAGAGCTGGAAGTGAACCTGCTTGCTTGCGACGGGACCGCTGATCACGAGGTGGCCGTCGAGGGCGGGCAGGTAGGCACAGGCTGCGAATCCCGTCGCCGCCCAGATCCAGCGTAATCAGGTCGCGCGCGATGCGGGGTGGCTCGCCCGCCTCGAAGATGGCCGCGGGGTTCTCGACGCAGGCGATGATGGCGCGTTGTTCGAGCAAGGGACTGCGAAAGCCGACCAGCAATTGCCGCCCGTCGGGGCTGATCTCCAGTGCCTCGATATTGAGCCCGCCGCCGGTCTTCACGTCGTCGTATCCCGGCGGCAGCGGCCAGCTCCGGATGCGCCGCCACCAAAGCGGGCTTCAGGCCCCGAACCAGCATCGGCTCGACCATGCGCCCGTCCTCGATGCGAAAGCGCACCAGCTTGTCGCGGGCCTTTTTCTCGTTGCCTTTGGCATTGCGCGAATGCGAGGTGAGGGCGTAGACAAACCCCGCCCGATCGAGCGCCAGCGCTTCAAGATCATCCAGCTTCCAGGCCGCATCGTCGCCCTCCGGCGGCAACAGCGGCGTGCTGCTCACGTCGCCGGCGGCGCTGATCGTCACCAGGCTGAAGGGATGGCTCTTTTCATCTTCGACCACCAGAAAACGCCCGTCCGCGAGCTGCTGAATGGAGGATGGCTCATACAGGCCGGTCAGGGGCTGGAACATGGAATTCTCTCGTAGGGTGATGTTGATAGGCTGGATATGACAAAGCTAGGACCCATAGCGCCACCCGCCCGCCTGCGCCGCCATCACAATCCGCGCGCACGCCTCGGCATCCGAATCCGCCTGGTGATGCCGCAGATCGATGCCCAGATGGTTGCACACATCGGGCAGCCGGGTCGGGCGAATAGCCCACTGCGCCCGCGCCAGCCGCACCGTGCACACGAAAGGCAGCTGCGGCGCCGCAAGCCCGTAGGTCTCGCAGCAGGCGCCCAGCACGCCCTTGTCGAACGGCGCGTTATGCGCCGCGAGAAATGCCACCCCCGCCAGCTCGCGCGCCAACCCTGCCCACACTGCATCGAAGCGCTGCGCCTCCTTCACGTCATCCCACGACAAGCCGTGAATATGCGTGAACAGGAACTCGCGCGACGGCGGACGGATCAGCTCGACCAGACGATCGACGATGCGACCGCGCTCGACGATCACCACCCCCACCGCGCAAGCGCTGTCGCGTGCGTTGTTGGCCGTTTCGAAGTCAATCGCGGCGAAGCGGGTCATGGATGGGGCCGTTCAGTCATTCAAAAATAATTGTCAGGAATGGCCACTTTGCGCGACCAATGCTTGTCTATCGGTGTTGGACAGCATCGCCTGTCCGTCTTGCCGATCACATAATGAACCGCAATCCGAACGAGGCAAAGCCCATGTTAACCACCCGAATCCTGCAAGCCCTCCTCCTGGCCCTTAGCCTGGGCACCCTGTTCAGCGCCTGCGCCCGGGAGAATCCCACCGCGCCCGCCAAGCCGGCATCAAGCGACCCCAACGTCCAGCTCGACACCATCGTGCTGGGCATGGGCTGCTTCTGGGGTGCGGAAAAGCGCATGTCCGAAGTGCCGGGCGTGGTCGACGTGGAAAGCGGCTATGCCAATGGCGACATCGAAGGCAGCTATGAAGCCATCCTCGCCCATGAGCGCGCCGTGCGTTCCGGCAAGACCAGCAAGCGCAACCATGCGGAAGTGGTCAAGGTCACCTTCGACCCCGCCAAGCACCACGCTGGAAACCGTGCTGATCAAGTTCTGGGAGAGCCATGACCCGACCCAGGGCGACCGCCAGGGCAACGACGTCGGCAGCAACTATCGCAGCGCCATCTACACCCATTCGCAGGCGCAGCAGGAAGTCGCCCTGAAGACGCGCGACATCTACCAGAAGGCGCTGACGCAGGCCGGGCGGGGAACCATCACCACCGAAATCGCCCCGCTGAAGAACTACACCCCCGCGGAGGCCTACCACCAGGACTACCTCAAGAAGAATCCCCAGGGCTATTGCGGCCTCGGCGGCACCGGCGTGAAGTACCCGGGCTCAAAGACTGCCGCCCACCCGCCGACCGCACCCCGGCTGGACGGCAAGGCCCTGAATCTTCGAACGGCAACTGGTGGTGTTCGAAGCGGAGGACTGCGCGTTCTGCAAGCAGTTCAAGGCCGAGATCCTCGACCACTGGCAGTCCCCCGTTCCCGTGATCAGCACGCTCAAC
Organism: uncultured beta proteobacterium; assembly: GCA_963726485.1. Taxonomy (GTDB): domain Bacteria; phylum Pseudomonadota; class Gammaproteobacteria; order Burkholderiales; family Thiobacillaceae; genus Thiobacillus. The sequence goes on from CAVSCL010000044.1 coordinate 79,475, forward strand.
CCCAACGCGCCCACCGGCTGGAAGCTGGAAAAAGCCTTGTTCGCCACCCCCACCATCGTGCTGTTCGAGCAGGGCAAGGAAGTCTCCCGCTATACCGGCTACGGCGGCGACCAGAAAGGCTTCTGGAAATGGCTGGGCTTTCAGCTGCTGACCCCCGCGCAACAGAAGATCGCCTTCGAGGAAGGCACCGAGCGCGCCTTCACCGGATCGAACCTGGACGAACATCGCCCCGGCACCTTTGTCGACCCCATCACCGGCGCCCCCCTGTTCCGCAGCGACACCAAGTTCGACAGCGGCACCGGCTGGCCCAGCTTCTTCAACCCGGTCCCGGGCGCCATCACCCTGCATGAAGACGACACCCTCGGCATGAAGCGCGTCGAAGTGCGCAGCGCCAGTTCCGGCATCCACCTCGGCCATGTCTTCGACGACGGCCCGGCGCCCACCCACAAGCGTTATTGCATCAACGGCAACGTGCTGAAGTTCGTGCCCGACCCGGGCAAGTGAGGGGGGCGCCCCATCAGCCGAACGGCGCCACCCCGATTAGCCAGGCATGTCCCCACTTGGCGAAGACGCCCCAGGCGACGATGCCGACCACCACCGCCAGCACGTCGCGCGACCACGGTCCAGCCGGGTAACGTGTGCCCGCCAACCGATCCCGGCGACGAGCCGCCACGTAGTCGGCCACCGCCCATGCCAGGAAAGCGCCGAACAGCAACAGATCCCCCGGTCGGCCGTTGCAGATCAAGTGTGCGAAAGCCCAGGCCTTTACTCCCGCCACCATCGGATGGCCGACGGCGGCCTTGATGTGTGTCCGCGGCACATAGGCCGCCGCCACCAGCACGAAGGCCGGCAAGGTCAGCAGCGCCGCCAGATACCTGGTCCACACCGGCGGGTTCCACAACTCGGGCACGCCCCGGGTCTCGCCGTAACCCCACACCAGCAACACGAAGCCGATCAATGCCACAACGGAATATGCGCCCTTCCAGGCATTCTCCCCGATGGCCTCGATACGGGCTGTGCGCCAGCCGTCCGCGAAGATGCGCACCGAATGCACGCCAAGGAATATCAGCAGGCCAAGAATCAGAACGGTCATGATTGAATTCCCTTCAGCAGCTTATTGCCGCCCGATTACGCGTTTGCCGAGCCTTCACCGGCGCACCCCCTTTTTCCGCAGCGGCGCCAATTTCGACAGCGGCGCCGACTGGCCCAGATTCTTCAATCCGGTCGAGGGTAAAGAGCGCGTTTGCGCTCAGACCGACTTCTCGCGGAGCGCGATCAAGTTCGGGAGCAAAGCGGGAATGTCGCTTTGGATAATGCTCCAAAGCGTATCGTTATCGATGCCAAGGTAGCCGTGTATCAGGCGGTTGCGGGTGGCGATGACAAGGCGCCAGGGGATCTGCGGATTGGCCGCTCGCACCGTATCGGGAATATGCGCCGCAGACTCGCCGATGAGCTCCAGGTTGCGGATGGTCGCATCGTAGTTGAGCCCGCTGGAGACAAACCCCGCCTGGTCAAGGCCGCCTGTGTAGGTCATGACCTTCTGGGCGAAGGTGATCATGTCGTCTACATAAAACCGCCATTCACGCTCGGCGGTATCAGACATGCACCGCTTCCTTTTCGATGAAGGGACGCAATTCGGGGCGCAGGGCCTTTTCGCTCACCAGGTCGACCGCGCAACCGATCAGGTCTTCGAGATAAAACAGCACCCCAAAATAGCGTTCCGAAGTGGCGGGGCCGTCGAATGCAACCAGGATATCCAAATCGCTATCGCTGCGGGCCGCTTCGCGCACGGTTGAACCAAATAACGCCAAATCAGTGACGCCGTAACGCGCAGCAAGGTCGGATTTGCTCTGTGCGAGCAGCTCAAGGGCACGTGCGCGGTTCATTGCAGCCTCCATTTACAGAAAAAGGACCATCAGCCAAGCACCCCCAATGCGCTTGACGGCAGACTCCGCTTGCTTGCCGGCTGATTTTATCACCCAAACTTCAGGCCACGGCCCGCCTGCCACCGACTCAGTGATAAGCGCTCGCCAGCTCCTGATTCACCAGCGCCACCAGCTGCTCATAGCCCCAGCTCGGCAACGGCTTGCCGTTGACGAAGTACTCCGGAGTCGCGGTGACCTTCATGGTTTGCGCGTCGTCCAGATCCTGGCGGACCCGTGCGGTGATGTCCGGTGCGTTCATGTCGCTGCGCAGTTGATCCATGTTCAGGCCGAGTCCTTCAAGGTGGGACCAGGCCCGGTCCGGATTCCCCACGTGATTGGACACCCAGTCGTCCTGGGCGGCCAGCAAGGCCTCGAGGGCCTCCCAGTGTTTGCCCTGCTTGCCCGCTGCGTAGAGCATCGCCACCACCTGGTCGGAATTCTGGTGGAACGGGGCGTAGCGCAGCACCACGCGAATCTGCCCGGGATGGGCGTCCATCATCTGCTTGACCAGCGGGTAGAACTCCTTGCAGGTCCCGCAGGCCGGATCGAGGAACTCCACGATCTCCACCTTGGCGTCGGCGCTACCGTGTGTCGGCGAGTGCATGCGCACCAGCACCGACTTGAATTCCTGCGCCCGCTGCTGAGCTTCTTCGCCCTTCTTCGCGTTGTAGATGAAGGCGCCGACCAGGAATGCCACGACCAGCAGCACGGCGGCGGAAATGAATACGGTTTGTTTCTTCATCTTGTACCTCTGAAATGCGTCAATAACAGCAAGCCGACGATGGTGGAAAAACTCAAGACGGACAGCAGCGGAAGCGTCACGAAGCCGAACCAGCTGACCTGTTCCAGTGAGCAGGGCACACCCTGGCTGCACGGCGTCATGCGCTCCGGAATCACCCCGCTGGCGACGCCCCAGTGGAATAGCGCCAGCAGCAAGCCCACGACGGCCAGCGGCAGGGCGTAGCGCAGCACCCGGCGGTCGAAGGGAAACAGGCCTGCCGCCAGGATCAACACCAGCGGAAACATGCAGATCCGCTGGTACCAGCACAGCACGCAAGGCGTATAGCCCATCACCTCCCCGAGGAACAGGGCGCCAAAGGTCGATAGGGCGGCCACCAGCCAGGTCAGGAAAACGAGCGTCCAGCCGGTGTCTTGGGAAATAGGTGCAGGGCTCATGGGCTACGGATGGTACGGCAGACATCGAAGAGGGGGCAATAAGGCGGGGAGGTCCGGCGAACCGAAAACAGCAACGCTCCCCTATTCCATTCTGGTCAAGAGGAGGCCCTATTTTGTTCTCGAAGTAATCCGTTGTGGTCGTTCGTCAATATTCTCATTTCAGGAATTGGGAATTGCCGAGAATCTTCCGTTTCATTTGCCATTCGCGAATGGCGAATGCAGTTCATCCGCGATCGAGAAGCAAGCACACCAGGCAAAAACGACAAACCCGGCATCTGGCCGGGTTTGTCGTTGGACAAAGAGCAGTCAAGCTGCTTGTCTGACGGGTGCTGGTGTCGTATTTCGCTTGCTTGCGTCGAGCACCTCAACGCCGGCCACTTTACCGTTCTCGTCAAAGTCCAGAATGATTCCGGGCTGCACTTCCTCAGACTCAATGATTTTCGCTTCGTTGAGCCGAATGTACAGTGCATCCACCTGGGGATCGTAATCGAATCTCATCGTTTGCCTCCTGCCGTTCGGTCGAAATAGACCGTCACGATATGACGTCGCGCAGCAGGCGTTACGCCGCCTTTTCTTGCTGTGCGGTGCTGGCATGGAGTTTCAGCCCCAGCGCCTTGATGACTTTCATGATGGTGGAAAACTCAGGGTTGCCGTCGGCAGACAGCGCCTTATACAGCCCTTCACGCGCAAGACCGGTGTCGCGGGCAAGCTGGCTCATGCCCTTGGCGCGCGCAATGTCGCCCAGCGCCGCGCGAATCAGGCTGCCGTCGCCGGGGTCTTCTTCCACGCAGGCGTCCAGATACAGCGCCATGTCTTCATCGGTTTTAAGGTCATCGACTACGTCCCAACGGGAGAATTTTTCAGCCATGGTTATGCCTTCCAGTCTTGTGCGATTTTCAGGGCACGCTTGATGTCCGTGTCTTGCGTGCTTTTGTCGCCGCCTGCCAGCAGGACAATGAATACGTGCCCACGTTGCAGCTAATACACGCGGTAGCCCGGACCATAATGAATGCAGGGTCTTTACCGATTTTGGCATCATGACCGATCAAGGTTGCGGCGAAAACACCAACTCGGGGACGACAACTTCCCAGCTATCACAGCGCGACATGTTCTGATATTCCACAGCAGAGTCTTCTCGTCGCCAAACGATGATTGAAGCGACTCGACCGGATAAAAACTGAGTCCCTAATGGATTAGTGAATTTCTCTTTCGACATTCGCCCTACAATGATTTCCCCATTGGCATCAGTGAGTTCCCAGTGTCGCTCACTTTCGCGAAGCATAACTGGGTCACCCGCCGTCAGATTTGCAATTGTCTGATGGACTGGATTGTTCGGTGCATAGCGCCCTGCAAAGCCCAAATCCACCATCTTCAAAGTTGGCTGCACATAGCGGTGTGCGAGTTCAACAGGTGGATTCTGTAGATCAACTGTTGTCCGATTCAGGATGCCTGCGTCATCCGACAAGGCATCCAGCAGCTTGTTTTCTCTACTGGCCATGCGCGCTAATGTCAGCGTCTTGCGAGCACGCGTCATCGCGACATAGTAGAGCCGTCGCGGTGCATCGGGGTCTTCACCCTTACTGAACTGATCCCAGCCGCCGTCGAGCACTGCCACATGGTCGAACTCAAGCCCTTGGCCCGATGGGCGTGAGCAACATCAGCCCAGTCTGCCGGCGGCGAACCTCCCGACCCCATTCGGCCAGCCAATTCAGGAAATAGTCCCGGGGCAGCTCGGCCTCGCCGGTTTCGACAGCGTATTCCTCCACTGCCTCGCGCAGCAGTGACCACCACGGGCCCTCGGCCTGCCATCTAGCCAATTCCTGATTGCTCCAGAATCGACAAGCTTGATTTCATTGTTCCGCAACCACGTCACCAGTGCCTGCGTCTCGCGCAGCCGCCAGAACTGTGCTGTCTCCTCGTCCGCCATCTGCACCGGAATGTCGTTCAGTTCGCAATAGCTGCGCACCGGTTCAAGATATTTCCATTCCCGGGCGATGACTGGCTGCCCTGGCCCAATCCCAGTCAGGGTCGAGCGCGGCAAGACGTTCCAGCTCGGCCATCACCGCCATCGCCTGCGTCATCGGATTGTCGCCGGCCGGCAGTACCTGCACTCGCCCTTTGGAAACGGGGTCGAGCGCTTGCCACTCCCCGCCCGCAGGGTCCTTGAGCGGGCACGGTCGATCGAAATCGGATGCCCGGCCTTCATGCGGTTGGCGCCGGCTCGATCACCAGGTTGGCCGCCGCGATGATGTGGCCGGTGGAGCGGTAGTTTTCGGTCAGAAAGGCCGGCTTGGCGGCGTAGTCCGCTTCGAAGCGGCGAATGAACTCCACCGATGCGCCGCCAAAGGCGTAGATATTCTGGTCGTCGTCGCCCACCGCGAAGAGCGTGAGCTTGCCATCCTCATCCGCCAGCGTGCGCCCGGCCAGGGCGGAGATCAGTTCGTACTGTCCGGCCCAATGTCCTGATATTCGTCTACCAGAATCCAGCGAAAACCGGCCAGCAAGCGGTCGCGCTGCTCGTCGGCCTCCTCGGGCGGCAACCCGTCGCCTTTCAGCAGTGCCACCGCTTCCTGCATGATCTCCTTGAAGATGTCGCCGTCCACCATTGGCCGCGCGCCCGCAAAGCTGGCACCCACCAGGCGCATGGCGAGCGCATGGCAGGTCAGCACCGTTACACCCCGCGCATCATCGCCGATCAAATCCGACAGGCGGCGTCGGATTTCCACCGCCGCATGACGGTTGTAGGCAAGCGCCAGAATGCCGCGCGGGTTCTCGCGCCGGGCGCGCACCAGATAGGCAATGCGATGCACCAGCACGCGCGTCTTGCCCGATCCCGGGCCGGCCAGCACCAGTACGTTGGTCTGCTCGCGGTCGTCGGCGACGATACGCTGCTGCGTCAGGGTTGTTGAGGGATTCGACAATCGCTCGCCAGGACGCCGGCGTCGTTTGCGCGAGTCAGCTCTTTTTCGCGTCCGGCAGCCAGCGCTTCAGGAACGCTTCCTGGCTCAGGCTGAAATAGTCCATCGCCAGGCGCAGCGCTTCGGCCATCGCTTTCAGGCCACGCTGCACGTACTCGGCCATGACGTGGATCTGCATCACCTGTTCGTCGTAGTGCAGCTTCAGCGGCTCGAAGTCCGCCTTCGCAAATCCGCGCTTTTCCTGCCCAAGCCGGATCGTCATCGCCGGGCGGAAGACCGCGAGGCCCTTGTTGAGACGGATCACTTCCTGCTCGTGCAGCCACAGCAGCGCTCGATCCAGGAGCTTGGTCGGCTCTTCACCTCCGCCTTGAGGATGAGATCGGCCTCGATTGCCTCAGTGAGCTTGCCCAGCGTGGTTTCGGCCAGAAGATCTGTTCCACGGGCGCCTTGCGGCAAGCAGGCCAGCAAGTGTTCCAGCAGGCGCTCAGCGGCTGCACGCCGCAGCCGGGCCGTTTTTTCCAAAGCGCTGCCATTCACGCTGCAGCGTCACCTGGACGGTTTCTGCATCCAGGCTCTTCAGCCGCAGGCTGCCCACGCCGCCGTCCTCGCTGCGGCCGTCGATTGGCGAGGCTCCGCAGGATGCGCAAGACCTTTCCGGCAGCGCATGCGCATGCCCGGCGTCCTTCAAGTGCTGGGCCGCATGGCGCAGATGCAGCACCGAGACGTCTCGCCCTTGCCAAGATCGGGGGCTGCAAGTCGCAGCTCATCGATCAGCGCCGTTTCCAGGGCGGCGGCTTCCGCAAAGCGCTTCTGCGACGATGCGCTCGACGCCAACGTGCACAAAGGCAGTCAGCGCGGTGTCGTTGCTGGCGATACCGAGCTGTTCCAGGTCGTAGAGCGCCGCGCGAACCTTCTCGGCGCTCAGGCCCGGAAACACCCATCAACTCGTCGGTGGAGATGCCCTCGTCGGCATCGGCGCTGATGAGCGCATCGACCACCGCCAGCAGTTGGCGCCGGTACTCCTCCAGCATGGGCTGCTTCGCGAGTTTCTCGTGCGCTTCATCCACCGAGCCACACGCAGCGACGACGGAAACACCTGCACCTGGTTTTCTTCGCGCGTGAGCAGCGACGGCCTCTTCCAGCCAGGCGATCGCGGTGCGCACCCGCGTGTCGTCGGTGGCGGAGTCGCGCTCGAACGCGGCCATCCTCCTCTTCGGCCAGGATTTCCCCGGCAGTGGCAACCACCTCGCCGCCCAAGCGCTTCTTGCGATCCAGATTGCGCAGCGCCTTGAGGATCGCCTGGATTTCCCGCTGAGTCAGCCGCGAGCGCGCCGACATGCCGAACTGCCGTTCGACATCCTCCGGCGTGTAGAGCAGCACGCAGCGCGCCGCCTCGCGGTCGCGCCCGGCGCGGCCGGCTTCCTGCAGATAGTTCTCCAGCGAACCCGGGAATGTCGGCATGGATCACCAGGCGCACATCCGGCTTGTCGATGCCCATGCCGAAGGCGTTGGTGGCGACGATCACCCGCAGTTCGCCGCGGATGAAGCGCTCCTGCACGTTCTTCTTGCGTTTCCGGCGGCAGCCCGGCGTGGAAGTACCCGGCGGCAATGCCCTTTGCGCTGCAGAAACGTCGCCACCTCTTCGGTCCGCTTGCGCGTCGCGCAATACACGATGGCGCCGCCCGGATGCTCGGCGGCAGATCGGCTAGCAGCACCTGATGAATATGGGCGAGCTTCTCGGCCGGCGTGGTCGGCACCACCGCGAAGTCCAGGTTGGTGCGGCTCGCGCCGCCGTCGAACACGCGCAGCTCGATGCCGAGCTTGTCCTGGAAGTGGCCGAGGATGTCCGCCACGACATCCGGCTTGGCCGTGGCGGTCAGGCACAGCACCGGCGGCACCGGCTCCTTGCCCGCCTTTTCCTTGATGAAGCGCCCGACGTAGCGGTAGTCCGGCCGGAAGTCGTGCCCCCACTTCGACAGGCAATGCGCCTCGTCCAGCACCCAGGCACCGATCTCGCGCTGCGCCAGCACCTTGCGCAAGGCGCGGCTGCGCAGCTGCTCCGGCGACACGATCAGAATGCCGACGTCGCCCAGCCGCACCCGGTCCAGCACGTCGGCGCGCTCGGGCATCGACAGCAGGCCATTGATCGCCGCGCAGGATGTGATCCCCCGCGCCTCCAGGCCGGCCACCTGATCGGCCATCAGCGCCACCAGCGGCGAGATCACCACCGTCAGCGCGCCGGTCTTGTCGTAGCGCGACAGCGCGGGAATCTGGTAGCACAGCGACTTGCCGGTGCCGGTCGGCAAAATTCCCAGCACATGCTCGCCGCGCCATCGCCGCCTCGACGATGGCCTGCTGCAGCGGGCGGCCATCGTCGCCCAGCCGGCTCCGGGCGGAAATCCGAAAGCCGAACCAGCGCGTCGAGTTCCTTGCGCGCATCGTGCCGCTCGCGGCACCAGGCGCAGGCCGGGTCGGTGCAGGCGGTATCGCGCAGGCGGCGCACCAACGCGCCCGCTTCGGGAAACTGATGCCGCACCCACGGCGGCATCACCGAGTTGCCGCCCGCCACCGACAGCCAGGCCAAGCGCGTAGGCCAGCGGCCAGCCTTGGTTCGCCGCATCGGCCAGGATCTCGTGCGCGTGGCTGTCAGGCACGCCTGACCAGCCAGACATCGCTCGATCGCGGCCATGGCCTCCGACATCAGTCGGGCGGAGCTTGCGCCGCAGGGTCGCGAAGAACGCATTCAGGCCGGAGGCGGTGTCATCTGCCGTCGTCAGCCAGTGCCAGGCAGCAACAGATCCGGCGCGTCTGCCTTCAGATGCGCGCAGCGCCCGATGCTGGTCTCGGAACACCTCGAGGGTCAGCCGGGCATCGAGCTCCGGATCGTTCAGCCGCCCGCGCTTCAGCTGCCCGTCCTGATAGTGCTTGACCAGGTGGTGATAAGGATTGCGCGGGAACGCCAGCGGATTCAGCCGCAGCGTGTCGACTGCCGGCAGCTTGAGCAGACGCAGATCCGGCTTGGCCGCCGCGAGATGCGGCAGATCGAATGCGATCAGATTGTGGCCGAGCAGAAAGGTCGCACCTTCGGCAAACGTGTCCAGCTCCGCCAATGCCTTAGCTAGATCCCCTTTATGGAAGGTATATGCCTGATCAGTGTCCCCACGCACTGCAGCAAATTGGTGGATACGGTGTCGGCCACCCCCACCTCAAGATCGACGGAAATGCAGCGCGGCGCAAAATTGGCGATATCCGGAGAAGGCCTGACCGGATCATCCATGGTGTGCTTGAATCATTCTTCTTGTTACTGGGTGGTGCGACGCTTGAGCCAGGATAGCGATAAGTAAATGGACGCGAGGTGATCGCATCGCTATCCATTACGGGTAAATCCTCCCATTTCCTAATAGGCTGGCTGATTTCTCAGCAACGCGGGTCATGCAGGCCAGTAAACCTTTCGCAGCGGGATCAGTCGCTGGGTATCGATGTCCATCTTCTCGTAATGCTCCAGCAAGGCCTTCACCAGATCGTCCAGAGTCCATCAACGTGAGCGGGATGCTGGCGCGTTCGGCCTCGTAGCGTGCATCCTTGGAAAAGCCGCCCGTGCTCACGTAAAGCCCCTTGTCGTCCTTATGCCGACCCCCAAGAAAGCTGCGAATCTCCTGCGAGCCCATCTGGCTGCCCGTTCGGTGTTTTACCTCCACCACGATGCGCGGGCTCTCGAAGCCGAAGCCATCGGGCGAGGCAACGATATCCTTACCGCGATCCGGGCCGCTGGGCGAAATACGGGTCTTGTAGCCCATGGCCTGCAACATACCGGCCACGAGTTGCTGCATCTCCTCCCAGTCGAGTTTGCTCACTTTGTCCTTGATAAACTCGAAGGCCTTGGACTGGATATCCTTCAGGATCGTCCCGACAGCCGTCTCCTCGTCCTCGGGTTCGACGGATGTCTTGGCGGGCTGCTTGCCAGCCAACAGGGCCTCGATTTCAGTAGCTGCCTCATCGGGCAATTGAAACAAGGTAGATATGGCACCCAAGCTATTCTTTGTGCTGACTGACAACAGGTCACGAGAAACGTCACCCTGCCACGTCACGCGGCGGCAGTTTGGGTCCTCCTCGATAAAAGAAGGGTCGTAGAAATAATCGCTGCTGATCGTGCCGACCAGGTAAACACGCCCAGATGGGTCATAGGTCAACACACGGTCGCCCACCTTCATCTCCCGCACGAAGCGGAAGACTTGTCCGGCCGATACCGCCACCTGCATCTTCTTCATATCTGGATAAGCCGTGCTCACAGCCTGGCTAAAGGCTTCACGGCTGTTGAGAGACGACATGTCCCCCAATTCGAACCAACCGATGGCAACAATGGACTTAGCCTTGAAATCCTCGAAAAACTTACCGCCAACCTCGGCGCGAACCATCCACATGGTTTTTTTAGGCATCAACCCTTCTCCCTTATATATTTGAGCGTGATACCTCTAACTACCAGGCCAGCGCAGCACCGCATCGATCGGTTTGGCGATTCGCCGTGGCAGCACAATGGTGCCCAGCCCATCGCCGCCGCCAACCTCCTGGCCACGCCCAGCCAGGAATTCCATTCCTGTGAGTGCAGCCACAACAGCATCGAGCATGTCCTTGGGGCCAGGCAGAAACCCTGAAAGCGGCATATCTACGCGCAACTCCTGCGTGTCACTCAGCATCCGATAGCTGGCTGACGGAAACACTTCCAGAGTCTGCGCCCGGCCGTCCAACGCTTCGAAGATCGCGAAGCCGTGTCGCATCCACTCGGGCGCCGCCGCAGCCAACGGAGTCCACTGCGGGTTTGCTAGTCGATGCGCGGCAACCACGACCTCGCAATGGCGGCCGTTTCCAACCTCATTTCCGGTTGACCTGCGCCCACCGCTTATTTCGCCAAAACCATGTGCGCGGTGTCGGCAGCGCCATACGCGGCGAATCGACAGCGAACACTGCGTCTGGATAGCGGGCTGAGAATTCCTGTACCGACTTACCGATCTCTTCAGCGGCGATCCATCCTGAGTCCACGACCCGCGAAGAAGCTTCCAGCACTGCAAACGGACAATCCCTGGCAGCCTGCACATCTATGCCGATCACCACACCCGTCATGCACCCACATCCTCAATGGCCACTTCAGGCCCCAGCTTGGGATAAGGGTGGTCATGTGGTCTTGCCCTAGTCCAGGAAACTAGGCTATCGATTGTTTCTTCAGGTCCCATATCCGCCAGAATCTCCCGAAACTGTTCCAGCGCCGCCTCCAAATCCTCCACAATCTCCGCCGCGATCACTTCCGGCGCGGGCAGGTTGTCGGAGTCCGACAGCGATTCGTCCCTGCAGCCAGAAGATATCCAGGCTGGCCTTGTCGCGGTTGACCAGGTCTTCGTAGTCGTAGGCGCGCCAGCGCCCCTTTAATCCCCTCTCCCCGCTTGCGGGGAGAGGGTCAGGGAGAGGGTCGCTCTCGTCAGACCACGTCGCCTTCCGGTCATGCCGGTTCTCCGGGTTGTAGCACTGCACGAACTCGTCCAGATCCTCCCGCTTCAGCGTGCTGGTCTTGAGCGTGAAGTGCATGTTGGTGCGCAGGTCGTAGATCCACAGCTTCCTGGTCCACGGGGTTTCGGCGGCGGGCTTCTTGTCGAAGAACAGCACGTTCGCCTTCACGCCCTGGGCGTAGAACAGGCCGGTGGGCAGGCGCAGCAGGGTGTGGACGTCGCAGTCGTGCAGCAGCTTGCGGCGGATGGTCTCGCCTGCCCCGCCTTCGAACAGCACGTTGTCCGGCAGCACCAGGGCGGCGCGGCCGTTCTGCTTCAGCAGCGTCTTCACGTGCTGGACGAAGTTGAGCTGCTTGTTCGAGGTGGTGGCCCAGAAGTCGTCGCGCTCGACGGTGTCGCGCTCCTTGCTGACCTTGCCCTCCTCGCCCACGATGGTGGTGCTGCTCTTCTTGCCGAAGGGCGGATTGGTCAGCACCACGTCGAAGCGCTCGCCGGGGTCGGCGGCCAGCGAATCGCCCACCGCAATCGGCTCGAACTCCTGGCTGCCGATGCCGTGCAGCAGCATGTTCATCGCGCACAGCCGGGCGGTGGCCTGCACCAGTTCCCAGCCCTTGAAGCTTTCCCCGCGCAGTTTCTTCTTCTCCGCCGAGGTCATGTTGGGGTAGTGCTTCACCACATAGTCGTGCGCCGCCAGCAGAAAGCCGCCGGTGCCGCAGGCCGGGTCGGAGATGGTCTCGTCGGGCCGGGGCGCCATGGCATCGACAATCGCCTGGATCAGCGGGCGCGGCGTGAAGTACTGGCCCGCGCCGGACTTGGTGTCCTGCGCGTTCTTCTCCAGCAGGCCCTCGTAGGCGTCGCCCTTCACGTCGGCGCTCATCGACACCCAGGTTTCCTTGTCGATCAGGTCCACGATCAGCCGCCGCAGCTTGGCCGGGTCCTGGAACTTGTTCTGCGACTTGGTGAAGATCAGGCCGAGCAGGCCTTTCTGCTTGCCCAGTTCCTCCAGCGTGTGGCGGTAGTGGTCGAACAGCTCGTCGCCGTCCTTCTTCACCAGGCTGGGCCAGTCATAGCCGGCGAGCACCGGGCTGGCCTGGTTGTAGGGCGGCCGGCTGCGCTCGTCGGCCATCTTCAGGAACAGCAGATAGGTGAGCTGCTCGACGTAGTCGCCGTAGCTCATGCCGTCGTCGCGCAGGACGTTGCAGTAGTTCCAGAGTTTCTGGACGATGGTGGCGGTGTTCACTCTTCAGCGTCCCTTCTTATTTTAAAATCGTGAGTCATGCCGCTGCAAAGTATCTCTTGTAGCCTAGGTGATGCCAAGTGAGGCGTTGCGCAAATAACATCAACGGTGTTCCAAATCTGTCCTGCATTCCCGCTCGCACTCGCTTAAGTATCAATTTCCCATGCCGCTTTTCAGGTGGCAGTGGTATCGCGTTACCAAGCAGCCCTAGAGTTTCAGGGCAATCTGCAATATTGCCTCGGTAAAGCAGATTCTTAATCTCGTCACGCTTACGCGTGAACGAATGCTGAAGCTCCATATGCTTCTCTGCAGCAATACATTCAGCCAATGCGTAACGTCCGCCCCATTGACCCCAAGGCGATCGGACAAATGATTGGTATCTAAAAAGTAGCTCTCTACATCACAACCCTCTGTGATGAATGGGATACCACCGCAGTAGCGAGCTTCACCGAAGTCTGCGCCACTTCATCAGGAGTCATGAAATCGCGATCTCGATGAATGATGACTTTAGTATCTGGCGACACCTCAAGAATGAAGGTCGCGAGAATCTTTGCTCGCCTCAAGATTTGCCGATGTCTTGTAGCTATAAAAAAGCAGTGCCATTCTTTGGGAAACCATGTTGATCGAGGAGTGTTTCGAGCATCAGATGGTTTCGATCTTCAGTTAGAACAACCCAGTCGATCAATCCGGATTTCAACTTGTCGAAGCTGTCTAGCGCACCCAGTTCCAGCAGTAGTGGAAGACGATTAAGCCCGATACCCTGCTCGTATACCTTCCCGTCTTTTAGCCATACAAAATTCGAATCTTCATGTAGCGCATCTACTAAATGACGACTATGTGTGGAAACAAGTATTTGTGTAGTAGTGCTCCCTGAGGTCTCCTGCAAAGTGTTTGCCAGTAGCACCTGGTTATCAGGATGAAGATGAGAGTCAGGCTCGTCAAGCAGCAGCAGTCTCGGTTCGAAAAGGGTTACGTACGAGAATATCTGTAGAGCTTGTAGTACGCCAGTGCCTGCCAATTCCAATGGGCACTTACGGCCTAGCGGACCGGTAGTGGATACATTGACGTCTATGTATATGTCGTTGACCGCGTCAAAATTGATCCATATTTCAAATTTAGGGAAAACGCTTTTCATTCTCTGTGTCAGCGCGCCTAGTTTCTCTTTTCTGCTTGATGAGGAGCAGTACGTTCCGTAGATATAGATTGGCATCACCACTTGCAACACCACGTCGCACAACACTTTCCGTCCTGTGTTGTTCAAACTGCGACACACCTGCCAACCTGGCACGTAGATGCTGAACAGTTGATCGCGGCTCGAAACAAGGTTGCCCAATTTCACTGTTCCAGAGCGATGACAGCCCACATTGCCTTCGTTTCGACCGCGGTATATCCGGATCTCATATTGTGCATTTGCTTCGTCCGCGGATTCGGCCTGGAGTCTCAGGTATCCAAAATTAGATTGGTTTAGGTATTCCGAGCCGTGCCGGAGAGACGCGAAGCTGCGTGCCGGGCAATACAGGAGGTGAGTCCTGTGTGTAGGTGTCTCTTCCTGCGTCACGCGATGCAATTGCCGCGATCACGGAAAAATGAATTCCTTGCAAGACACTGCTCTTACCAGCGTTGTTGCCACCAACCAATACATTCAGGGCGTGGAGGTCGAGTTCAACCTTGTCTACCTTCTTGAATTTCTCAAGGACTAATTTTGTTAGACGCATTTGGCCCTTCCAATTTATTCTTCAGTCATCTTGCATGACCAACTGGCGTACCGATTTAATCCTATCGCCCTGAGACGGGGCAGTAGAAAACGCTTGCGCAAGTATTCCCATTCGTAAGCGGTCTGTCCGCCGTCGTCGCTCCACCTGGGCCTCGGTTTCGCGGAGGAGGGAGAGGCGGCGGTCGACTTCGGCGACGATACGGTGTTGTTCGGCGAGGGGTGGTAGCGGCACTGGCGTCCGCAAACGTCTTGCTGATTGATGCTGGCTTGGTTGTACAGCCCACTTGGCTTGCTTCGTCAATCGCGCCCGCCCATGCAGCGAGCGAAGATACGTCGCCACATAAAGGGGAACAACTCCAGACGAAAGAGCTGCGCCTCATCATGTTCGACTCGAATAGCGGCATTTCCACCTCTATTGCCCAGACGGCCACCTTGCCTAAATGTGAGGGGCTGTTCACTCGATTGATGACAATGTCACCGCTTCGAAGTGAGTATGTCCGACATCCTCCGGTTTAGCCTTACGCGCTGTAATTCCGTCACTGGTCGTATCCAATCTTGTTGGTAATCATCGATTCGTAAGATCGGATGACCAGTACCGTAATACAGCGATTCGGCCAGAGAGCGAAATACCCGGTTCTGTGGCCCACCGACAATCAGGCTATCCAGCGATGCCCACACCCACCCCTCCGGCAATTCGGGCAGGTCGGTGGTGTCGGGCGCGGCGGGTTCTTTGTATTTGCCCTTGCCTTGCCACTGGCTGCGGCGGGTTTCGAGGATGCGTTGCAGGAGTTGGGCGCCGGTTTCGTAGCTGCGGCCTTCGCGGCGGGCGAGTTCGGCTTCGGTTTCGACGAGGCGGCCTTCGACGGCGGCTTTGAGGACGGCGGCTTTGTAGCGCTTGAGGTTGGCCTTGACGCGCTTGAGGTTGGCGACGGCTTCGTCGAGGCGGGAGAATTGTTTTTCGATTTCCGCGACGATGCGTTTTTGTTGGTCGAGGGGGGCAACGGGAATCGGAGCGACTTGCATCTGCAGCAGATTCCGACGACATGCTTCGACCGCTGTGCCAATCGCCTGAGCGATCTGCTGGCGCTTTTGAGCTCAACAGGTAGTGGAGCAGTACTTGGCAAGAATGCCTTCTTTGGGACGATAGCTCATGAAGTCCGATTCGTAGCAATCGGCATTTCGAGCGATAGCAATGTGGCCTAATTCCGCACGGACGCGAATCAGCACATCGACCCTGCCGAGAAATCGCGTGCCGAGGACTCAACCGTGCCTCTTCACGCGTCATAAAGTCGGGCATCGTGTCGAACGTCAGTTCTATGTCCTGCGAACCAAGACAGGTCGCGTCGGTGTTAACCAGGAATGTCCCGCTCTCAGGATTGCCTTGGGCTGCATGCGGGGCAGACCACTGCCAACTACGTCAGCAATGTCGCCGACGTTCTTCCATGCCGACTCAGCTGGCAAGTTCTGTCTCGTTGGAACGCTGCGTATTCCGCTCGGACTTGCTCGACTTCATGCCGCCAAGCTCTCGTTCAATTGTTCAATGAGCGTATTCAGTTCATCGCCGAAGAGCTGATACACCTTGCCCAAGCCGCCTTCCTGGGCGAAGGGCGCGTATTCGAAGTCGTCCGGCTCGATGCCGCGACCGTTCACCCGTACACCTCGTCATGGCTGCCGATGTCGAGCAGCAGGATTTCGTGCTCCGTGATTTGCAGGGTGAGGGTGATGCGGTAGCTGTAGGTGAGGCTGACGGCCTGCATGCCCTGAAGTTTGCCGGTCAGGGGGTGCAGGCGCAGGCTGGGTTCGAAGGGGTCGGCGCGCAGTTGCGCCATGGTTTCGATGAAGCGGGGCCGGAGGTCGGGATGCTTGGTCAGGAACTTGCGGGCACGGCGGTCGAAGAAGGCCGTGGTGGACAAGGTCCAGCTCATGCCGCCGGTTCGCTGTCCAGGTGCTTCATCAGGGCTTCGACGCTGTCGTGGTGGGTGACTCGGCCGGCCTTGGCATCCTCCAGTGAGGCCTTGATACGGGCCAAGGCGGCTTCTTCCTGGGACTCGATCAGTTCGCTATAGCGCTCTTCAGTCAGCACGACATATTGCGGGCGGTTGTTCTTGATGATGTGCACCGGGCCTTGCGCCAGGGCTTCATCCACGGCGGCGATGCCGCGACGCTTGATTTCCTGTGCGGGGATGACGTTCATGTTTAACTCCAATACTTATATTGGTACCTATTTAAGCACCATTCAAGGTATCCGTAAAGCCAAAGGTTTATCCCGTAACTCGCCGCTGTATTTGTAAGGGCGCCTGCAAGTTGGGAGGCATGGCACGTTGCACTATGCCGCCAGGCTTTCGTTCAGTTGTTCGATGAGGTTGTTCAGCTCATCGCCGAAGAGCTGATGCACCTTGCCCAGGCCGCCTTCCTGGGCGAACGGCGCGTATTCGAAGTCGTCCGGCTCGATGCCGAGGTTGGCGGCGATGTGGTCGCGGATCATTTCCAGCCATTGCAGTTGTTCGGGGGTGAAGCGTGCCCTCTCCCCCTGCAAAGGCGCCCTCTCCCCCGGCCCCTCCCCCGCTTGCGGGGGAGGGGAGTGATACTTGTTGGGTCGCGAGCCACGCCTTGAAGTTGGCGTTGACGCGCTCGGGGAACGGGATGAGTTCGTTGTCCTGGTGGATGGCGAAGCGCACCAGCGACACGAGGTCGGTGAGGATGCGTTGGCCGCTGGCGCCTTTGACCTTGCTTGCTTCCAGCGCGGCGTAGGCTTGCCAGAGCTGGGATTCGTTCCACAGGTAGGGCGGCTTTTCGATGGCGTCGGCGAGTTCTTTCACGGCCTCGAAGGTGAGGCGCTGTTTGTAGGGTTTGCGTAGAGGATTTGCAGGGCGGTGATTTCGTCTTTGTGGTCGGCGATGAATTGCTCGAAGGATTGGACGAGGCCTTTGGCGCGGTCGAGGGCGGCCTGGCTGAAGCCGGCTTCGATGACCTCGTCCTGGCTGACGTGGTCGATGGTGAGTTCGTTTTTGGCTTTGATGTCGAGGATGAGCTGGCGCAGGGCGGGGTCGCAGAGGGGTTTGGATGGCGTCGTGATGCGATGCTTGTTGCGCGGCGTTGCGCGCCTCGTCGCGGTCCCGGTCCCGCTCGCCCGCTCGCGGGCGAGTGGTCGACGATGGCGTCGGGGTTCAGGGATTGCGACGAGCTGGTGGGCGAGGTCTTTCAGGCCGAGGCCGCCGCTGGCGGCGCGAATCTTTGCGTCGTCTTCGGCGCTGATGCGGTGTTCCATTCTGGCGAGGCGGCCGGCGAGCTGGTGATGACGTCGTCTTCGGTGTTGCCGAAGGCGACGGCTTGCAGGAGCTTCTCGAAGCTGACGCTGGGCTTTTTCTCCATGGGGCGGGAGTCGGTTTTGTCCTGCTCGCAGACGCCGACGGCGTCGATGATGACGAAGTGGTCCTTGGCCTTGGCGTCGGGGGTGACGGCCTTGAGGTCGTCGGGCTTGATGACGCGCACGCCGCGGCCTTTCATCTGCTCGAAGAAGCCGCGCGATTTGACGGCGCGCATGAACAAGACGATTTCCACCGGCTTGATGTCGGTGCCGGTGGCGATCATGTCCACGGTGACGGCGATGCGCGGATGGAGCTGTTGCGGAATGCGGAGATGAGTTCCTTGGGCTTGGCGCCGGTGGTGCGGTAGGTGATCTTCTGGGCGAATTCGTTGCCCTTGCCGAATTCCTCGCGCACGATTTCGACGATGTTTTCGGCGTGGGCGTCGTCCTTGGCGAAGATGAGGGTCTTGGGCACTTCGGTGCGGCCGGGGAAGATTTCGGTGAACAGCTTGTCGCGGAAGGTGCGGACGATGGTGCGGATCTGGTCCGGGGCGACGACGTCGCGGTCGAGCTGGTTGGGGTCGTAGCGAAGTCGTCGTCGAGCTTCTTCCCAGCGCTTCTTGCGGGTGTCGCGTTCCTGCTTTTCCACGTAGTAGCCGGCTTCGACCTTGGAGCCGGCCTCGGTGATGGCGGTCTGATGCGGTAGACGTCGTAGTTGACGTTGACGCCGTCGGCCACGGCCATTTCGTGGTTGTATTCCATCACCAGGTTCTGGTGGAAGAAGCCGAAGGTCTGCTTGCTGGGCGTGGCGGTGAGGCCGATGAGGTAGGCGTCGAAGTATTCCAGCACCTGCGCCCACAGGTTGTAGATGGAGCGGTGGCTTCGTCGGTGACGATGATGTCGAAGGTCTCGATGGGGATGCTGGGGTTGTATTCGATGGGCTCGGGCTGTTTGAACAGGCCTGCCGAGTTTGATCGCACGGATTCTTCTTCGAGGTCTTCGGGCAGCTCGCTGCCCTTGAGCATGGAGTACATGCGCTGGATGGTGCAGATGCAGACGCGGGCGGTGGTGTCGATCTGTGTTGCCCTGCAGGCGCTGGACGATGTATTCCTCGCTGAACTTGAAGTTGTTGTAGGGCGAGACGTATTGCTGGAATTCCTTGAGGGTCTGGTCGGCGAGGTTGCCGCGGTCGACCAGGAACAGGATGCGCCGCGCGCCGGCGAACTTGATCAGCCGGTAGATGAAGGAAATCGACGGTGAAGGTCTTGCCCGAGCCGGTGGCCATCTGGATCAGGGCGCGCGGGCGGTTTTCCTTCAGGGATTTTTCGAGGTTGTGGATCGCCGTGATCTGGGCGGGCCAGAGGCCTTCTTCCTTGCAGCGGCGGCATGGATTGCAGGCGGGCGAGGAAGGTGGCGGCGACGGCTGCGGCGAGCTGCGAAGTCGCCCTCTCCCCCGGCCCCTCTCCCGCTTGCGGGGGAGGGGAGGATGGCGAGCCAGTCGGCCAGGAGTTTGGGCTTGTGGAAGGCGAACACCGGGCGCGAGCGCGGGTCGGGGTCGAGGCCGTTGGTGAAGCGGGTTTCGATGCCGGTGGTCTGGTAGGCAAACGGCAGCGGGTTGCGCCAGCGCGGCAAGCCGGCGGGCAGGCCCTTGGTGTATTTGTCGGACTGGGTTTCGACGCCGGTGAGGGTGACGCCTTCCTTCTTGGCCTCGATCACCCCCGCCGCCTTGCCGTCCACATACAGCAGATAGTCGGCGAAGCCGTAGCCGGGCAGCGGGAATTCGCGGATGGCGACGCCACGCGCGGCGTGGATGTTGGCAGCGGACGCATCGCAGACGTGCCAGCCTGCCGCCTCCAGCAGCCTGTCGATATTTCCCCTCGCTTGTTGTTCCGGAAGTGGAACCAAGACGCCCCCTGTGTTTGTTGTCTGCCGAATCTTCGCACAAGCGGCGAGTGTTTATGTGTTGTAGCAATGGACACGTTTTTTGGACATGTCGATCAAAACGCATTTGATCGACCTATCGCCC
This sequence comes from uncultured beta proteobacterium, assembly GCA_963726485.1. Taxonomy (GTDB): domain Bacteria; phylum Pseudomonadota; class Gammaproteobacteria; order Burkholderiales; family Thiobacillaceae; genus Thiobacillus. The sequence continues at coordinate 99,276 of CAVSCL010000044.1, forward strand.
GTGGGCTGCTCGGCAGGTTCAGCCGGCAGGCGCCGCAGCTTCCAGTTCAGTGCGCAATTGCCCGTAGCGCTCTGCGCAAGCAGATGTCCAGGCGCGAATGTCGGTGGCGAGCAGCAGGTTTTCGATGATGCTGCGCAGGTCTGCGTTGACGAGCCGACGTGCCAGACCAAAACGCAATCCCGCTTCGGTGATGACAGAGATACAAAAGGGTCGGCGTGCCAGTGTATTGCTGAGTCCGCCTGCCTGCCCCTTGACGAGGGCAGATAACGGCGTGGGTGTCCAACATCATCAAGGCGCTCATGGCCAATTGCGCTCGACCTGACGGCCAGTGTCGCGCAGGTCGTCGAGGGCAGTGAGGTCTTCCTGTGGCACACGGGGCAGCAGTCGGTCGCGCAACTTGACCCAATCTTCAAACGTCTTGCTGCGCGGGCTGAGAATGATGTCGCCGGTAACCGGGTCGCGCCGAATCAATACTTCATCCCCCTCGAACCGAAACTCGGCAGGCAGGCGAACAGCCTGGCTACGGCCGTTCTTGAATAGCTTTGCAGTTTGCATGGCGCGCCCCCTTCAAGTGAGCGATATACACCGTGCCATATACGACCTATACGACGATTGCTCAAGCCCGCTGCAAAGCACACTGCCGGGCTACCCACGGTAACGGAACGGCGCTACAATTTCAAAAAATTGGGCATTTGCGGGCGAATTGCAAGCATAAGCCGTTCGGCGCAACATCCAAACCGATTTCAATAACTGGAGCCAATGCCATGCGTAACCCCCGCGTCCCTAGCCTGCTGAGTGCCGTCCTGATGTCGATCGGTGCAATTAGTGCACAAGCCGCTGAGCCCAGGTTTTATGACCCCTCCAACGTCGGCAGTCCGTCCGGCGTTACCGTCGGCTCCGAACTCTTTGGAACGATCGGCTGCCCGGGTCGCGGCTTGCTCGATGCGCCCTGTGCCAAGCCCACGGATAGCGATGGTGACGGCGTGGTCGATGGCAAGGACAAGTGCCCCACGGTTTACGCGAAAACCGCTGACGGTTGCCCGCCCGTCGCCGCCCTGCATAAGAAACTGATTCTCGAGGACGTGAACTTTGACAATGACAAGGCCACGCTGCGCCCCGATGCAGCTGCCGTGCTGAATCAGGCTGTCGCCACTCTCAAAGAGTGGGGCAAAGTCAAGGTCGAAGTTGCTGGTTACACGGACAGCATCAATAGCGTCGAGTACAACCTGAAGCTGTCGCAGAGCCGCGCCGAAACCGTGCGCGACTACCTGATCGGCAAGGGCATCGCAGCCGATCGCTTGACCGCCAAGGGTTACGGCGAGGCCAACCCGGTGGGTGACAACGCGACCGAGGCCGGCCGGGCCCAGAACCGCCGCGTCGAACTGGTACCGCAGGAATAAGCGCGCATCTCAAGCTGCTGAAATCCGGGGCTTCGGCCCCGTTTTCTTGTGTGCGGTGCAGCAGCCTTGGCGTCGGGCACCGATCTGCATAAAGTTGCCCGCATTGCCTAATAACAAAAGGTAACCGAAGGTCAGATACGTTGCCTCGGATTGGAGGTAACCAAGACCATTGAGAAGATGCGCTTAAGTTTAGCCACGTCCTGCCAGCTCGTTTCGCCTTGCGGTAACGACCCCGGATCGCTTCCAGATAGGCCCGTCGCTCGTGTTTGCCCATGGTCGGTAACCTCCATCTCGTCGGTTCCCTTCAATTTGAGTCAACGTACCTGGCCGTCTACTCCCTTCGGTTACATTCTTTGTGAGGCAATTCGCACGGTTAATCTGTTAACAATACTGAATACTCACAAAAAGTGACTAACATGTTTATAGGAGCTTCCAAAATCGATCCTTGTAGAACGATAGAAAGTTACCTATTTTAACCTTGGAAGATGTAATGTTTAACCAATATCCACGAAGGGGAATAGAAATGAAAGGCAAACTTCAGCAGATGAGCAAGTATGCGGTACCGGCCCTACTCATGGCCATGATGGGAGGTTGCGCCAGCGTCAGCGATCTGGAAAAAGTGCAGAAGCAGGTGGATGAAGTAAGAGCCATCGCCACCAGCGCAAACGCTGCCGCCGCTAGTGCAAACGACGTCGCCACCAGCGCAAGCGTCGCTGCCAGAGACGCAAACGCCGCCGCCAGTAGCGCGATCACGACCGGTAAGGAATCCAAGGCGCTCGCCAGCGATGCGCTCTTTGCGGCCAAAGCCGCAGCGGCCGTTTCAGTTTCTGCAAATAAGGCCTCCAACGAGGCGAGCGGGGTAGCAGCCGCGGCAGCGAAGAGTTCCGAGGAAGCAGCCGCGGCAGCAGCCGCGGCAGCGAAGAGTTCCGAGGAAGCAGCCGCGGCAGCAGCCGAGGCAGCGAAGTTGGCACCGGCACCGAGCGGCAAGTAAGCTTACATTCGGGTCGGTGATAAAGCGGGCGGCAGCCAGATTGGCTGGCTGCCCGCTTTGCTTTTGCGCGGAGTTGGCAATCCTGCGCCGGCGTACCCGCGCTCCCGCGTCGCCATCACCAACCCATTCGAAGACGCAAGCGACACGGGGCGCCTGATCAGGGAAGTCGGTACTTCGCAATGTCCTATGTGTCTGGTTTCCGGGTGCCGTATCTGGCGCTGGGCCGGCATTCCGAACCGCCGCTCAGGTCTGATGAATCGGGTTCACCGCGTTCGGCTCTTTCGGCAAAATGCGAAGTCACACGTATCGGTTCTTGCCCACTTTATTGTTGCCGAATTATTAACCCGACATTTCCTGGCCAGGTCCCGAGCAACGTCAAAGGGGCCCGCCCTATGGCAGGAAAATCAGGGGCCCGATCAATAATATAATCGAGCAATGGAAATCATTGCAGGCGATATTGGCGGTACAAAAAGCTGGCTGGCATGGGTTGCAGGAGCGGATCTTGCGTCGCATCGGTTGCGCTTCGAGCGGCAGTATGCCAGCGCGGATTTTGCGGACGGGGAGTCGCTGCTGCGGCGGTTCATGCACGATGCCGGGGTCGCCGCGCAACCGGATTGCCTGACCCTGGCGCTGCCGGGAGCGGTCGATGGCGGGCGGGCCCCGCTGACGAATCTGGACTGGACACTGGATGCAGCCGCTTTGCAGGCGGCACTGGGGATAGCCGACGTGCGGTTCATGAATGACTTTCAGGCGGCGGCGGCAGGCGTGGCGACGCTGACCGGGCAGGATTGTTTGCCGCTGAATCCGCAGCCGGTCGAAGCCGGCGGAGTGCGCGCCATCACCGGGGCAGGTACCGGCCTGGGTCTGGCCTGGATGCAGGCGGATGCGCTTGGTCAGTACCGCACCTTCGCCACCGAGGGCGGACATGTGGATTTTGCCCCGGCCAATACTCGGCAGGCGCGCTTGCTGGAGTTCACGCGTGGTGAACTGGAAGATGCAGGAAAATCAGGCCATGTGTCGTGGGAACGCCTGGTTTCCGGGCTCGGCATGAACGGGATTTACCGGTTCTGTCTGCGCGAGATGATGGGGACCGTCGCACCAGGGGCATCGCGATCCCCCGGTGGGACTACTCCCGACATCTCGGCGGACGGCGCCCGGATCAGCGCCCTGGCAGATCAGGGCGACCCGGTGGCCTGCGCGGCGCTGGATCTATTCACCGAGATGTATGGCGCCTGGGTCGGCAATGTGGCGCTGCTGTACCAACCGCGCGGCGGGCTTTATATTGCGGGTGGGGTGGCGGTTCATCTGCGTGACAGGATGCAGTCGCCGCGCTTCATGGCGGCATGCAAGGACAAAGGGAGAATGCGCGCGGTGGTTGAGCGCACCCCGATTTTCTTGATTATCAACCAGCGGCTGGGCGTGCAGGGCGCAATTCAGACTGCATTCGATCGGAAGCGAGCAAGGAGCGGGATATGACACTTTCAAGAGAGGAACAGGCCAGACTGTACCGCTATTACACCGAACCGAAAATGGTGACCGAGTTGACGCGCAAGACGCTGGCGCTGGTTCTGGCGGGCGGAGAAGGCTCCAGGCTCAGGGATCTGACCGCCTGGCGCGCCAAGCCGGCAGTTCCCATCGGCGGCAAGTACCGCATTGTTGATTTTCCCTTGTCGAACTGCGTGAACTCCGGGATACGCCGCATCGGCGTGCTGACCCAGTACAAATCGCATTCGCTGATTCGCCACCTGCAACGCGCCTGGGGGTTCATGCGTGCGGAGATCGGGGAGTTTGTCGAGATTCTCCCTGCGCAGCAGCGTACCAATAAGAAGGAGTGGTACCAGGGCACGGCCGATGCGCTGTTCCAGAATATCGACATCGTTCAGCGCCACCATCCGGAGTACGTCATCGTGCTGGGTGGCGATCATGTCTACACCATGGATTATTCGCAAATGCTGTTGCATCACGTTCAAACAGGTGCGGACTTCACGGTGGGCAGTATCGAGGTGCCGCGTGCGGAAGCCAGTTCATTCGGTGTCATGTCGGTGGATGAGAACATGCGCATCACGCGTTTTACCGAAAAGCCGGCTGACCCGGAGCCGATTCCAGGCAATCCGGATTTGGCGCTGGTGTCGATGGGAATATACATATTTTCCAAGAATTTTCTCTATAAGACCCTGGTTGCCGATGCGGAACTCAAACATTCCTCGCACGATTTCGGCAAAGACATCATTCCCGCGAACATCGAAGAGTCCCGGGCCATGGCGTATCCGTTCCGCAACATCAAGGGGGAGCCGGGATACTGGCGTGACGTCGGTACCGTGTATTCGTACTGGAAGACAAACATGGAGCTGTGCTCGATCGAGCCTGAACTGAATCTCTATGATCGCGACTGGCCGATCTGGACCTACCAGCCGCAGTACCCGCCTGCCAAGTTCATTTTTGATGATGAAGGCCGCCGTGGCGAAGCCATAGACTCGCTGGTTTCGGCCGGATGTATTTTTTCCGGTGCGCGGGTGAAACGCTCGGTGGTGTTTTTCGCCGTCACCATAGAAAGCTACAGCGTGGTGAAGGACAGCGTGATCCTGCCCAAGGTGACCATAGGCAGTCACTGCCGCATCAACCGGGCGATCATAGACAAGGGTTGCGTGATCCCGGATGGCACGGTCATCGGTGAAGACCCGGTGGAGGATGCCCGGCGCTTTCATGTGTCCGAAGAAGGCATTGTTCTGGTGACACCTGCCATGCTGGGCCAGAATTTGTACGCGAGGTTCACCGGCAATTATGACGACTAGGCGTCTCAATGTGGTGCTGTGCTGGCATATGCATCAGCCCTATTACCGCGACGGACTGACCGGAGAATACCGCCTGCCCTGGGTGTATCTGCACGGCATCAAGGACTACAGCGATATGGCGGCGCATCTCGAGCGGCATCAGGACATGCGCGTGGTGGTCAATTTCGCCCCGGTCCTGCTTGAGCAACTGGATGATTATGCCCGCCAAGTAGCGGCCTTGTTGGCTGACGGCAGGCCGACCCAGGATCGCATGCTTAACCTCCTGGCCGGGGTGGAACCGATTCCCGGTGATGCGGAGGAGCGCAAGAAATTGATCCAGGATTGCCAGCGCTGCCATGCGCCGCGCATGATCCATCCCTACCCCGCGTTTCATCGACTGTTGCACATGATCGGCGCTACCGATGAAGCCGGGATCGGGAGCCAGAGCATGGAATGGTCGCTGGGCTATTTGAGCGAACAGTATTTTCTGGATCTGCTCACCTGGTACCACCTGGCCTGGCTGGGCCATTCCTTGAAGCAAACAGCGGTGGCCAAGCGCCTGATCGAACAGGCTTCGCCGCATAACGAGAGCGACCGGCGCGATCTTCTCGGTCTGATTCGCGATTGCCTGGCCGGCCTGATCCCGCGTTACCGGGCTCTGGCCGAGCGTGGCCAGATCGAACTGTCGATGACCCCCTACGGGCATCCTATCGTGCCGCTGCTGAATGATTTCCAGAACATGCGCTGCGCATTGCCCGATGCCCCCGCGCCACAGGCGACCGTCTATCCCGGCGGATATGAACGTGCCCGCTGGCATATGCAACAGGGCATCGCCGTGTTCGAACACTACTTCGGACTCAAACCGCAAGGCGTCTGGCTGTCGGAAGGCGGGGTCAGCGAGGACGCCATTTCCTTGCTGGACGAATTCGGCATTCGCTGGACCGCATCGGGCGAGGGCGTGTGGCGCAATAGCTGTCACTTGTCAGGATGCAAGGAGGGGGACACGCATAGCAAACGCGGTCTGTTTTCACCGTGGCGACTCGAAGGAAGCAATACCCGACTGTTCTTTCGCGATGACGGATTGTCCGACCTGATCGGCTTCAAATACAGCAACTGGAACGCGGACGAAGCGGTCGGCGATTTTGTCCAGCATCTGGAAAACATCGCCACCTTCTTCGGCGCGGATGCAGGGAAACATGGCGTGTCCATCATTCTCGACGGCGAAAACGCCTGGGAGTATTACCCTGACAACGGCTATCACTTCCTTGAGGGGCTGTATGCCGCACTGGAACGAAGCGGCACCCTTAATCTGCGCAGCTTTGCCGAGTTGTCCGGGAAACTGCCCGCAAAACCGCTGGCACATCTTTGCGCGGGCAGCTGGGTGTATGGCAGCTTTTCAACCTGGATCGGAACGGACGACAAGAATCGCGGTTGGGACCTGCTGGTTTCGGCCAAGCAGGATTATGACCGCACGCTCGAAAGTCTGCCCGCCGCACAGCAGCAGCAGGCGGCGCAGCAACTGGCGGTGTGTGAAGGTTCGGACTGGTTCTGGTGGTTCGGCGATTACAACCCGGCGAACAGTGTCAGCGACTTCGAACAGCTGTTCCGCAGCCAGTTGCGGGAACTTTATCGCCTGCTGGGGATAGCGCCCCCGGCCCAGCTCGACATGCCGCTGTCCCAAGGCGGCGGCCATGCCGAGAATGCCGGCACCATGCGCCGGAATGTTGAATGAGTCTGTTTGCCGCGGGACGACGCAGTGCGGGCCTGTTGCTTCATCCTGGTTCGTTGCCTTCGGGACAACTGGGGAGCGACGCCTATCGCTGGCTGGATTTCCTGGCAGAAGCCGGCTTCGGCGTCTGGCAGATGCTGCCGCTGGGTGTGCCGCTTGGCGGTCTGTCACCCTACCAGTGCGCGTCCGCTTTTGCCGTCAATCCGGCGCTCTTTCCTGACCAGACACGATCGAAGCGGACCACGGCCGGATTCGAACGCTGGTACACAGCACAGCGCCAGTGGGTGGACGATTACGCCCTCTTCATGGTGGTAAAGCAGCAGCAGGGCGGCGCGTGCTGGGTGGAGTGGCCGCAGCCGTTGCGACTACGCCAGGCGGGCGCGCTGATCCGCTTCCGGCAGACGCATGCTGCCATGATTCAGGCCGTCATCGAGCAGCAATACCGGGTGTACCTGCAATGGCAGGCGATCCGCAGTTACGCGGCTGAACGGAGGATCAGCCTGTTTGGCGACATGCCGATTTTTGTCGCGCACGATAGCGCCGATGTATGGGCGCACCCTGAACGCTTCCTGCTGGACGAGCGTGGGATGCCCACGTTGGTGGCAGGGGTGCCGCCGGATTATTTCTCGATAACCGGGCAACGTTGGGGCAATCCGCACTATAACTGGGCGGTCATGGAAGCCGAGGGCTTCCGCTGGTGGTGTGAACGCCTGCATTATCACTTTGAATGGTTCGATCTGGTTCGTGTGGACCATTTTCGTGGCCTGGCGGCGTCCTGGATGATACCCGCGGAGAACGAGACAGCGATCAATGGTTACTGGCAGTCCGTTCCGGGCGATGCCTTGTTGCAGTTATTGCAGCAGGACATGGGTGAGATTCCGCTGGTAGCCGAAGATCTGGGCATGATCACGCCCGATGTGACCGCGCTGCGCAGGAAATACCACCTGCCCGGCATGGCGGTACTGCAATTCGCCTTTGACGCACATGTCGACAATCCGCACAAACCGGAGAATGTTGGACACGACATCGCCTACTACACCGGTACCCACGACAACGACACCACGCTGGGCTGGTTTACCGCGCTGCCCGCCGAGATCCAGCATCAGGTCATGCAGCAACTGGGCATCGCCGATGCCGGGCAGGTGTGCGAGGCAATGCAGGACGCGGTGCTGGCGAGCGCCGCGGCGCTGGCAATGTTGCCGATGCAGGATGTGCTGAGATTGGGCAGCGAAGCGCGCCTGAACACGCCGGGAACGGTGGCGGGAAACTGGACATGGCGTTTGCAGTGGGATGCGATTGGCCCTGACCTGGCATCCGGCTTGCTTGCAGGTTTGAAGAAATACGGACGTACTTGATGAGCCAGAGCACGATAAAGCCAATCACGATAGACCCAGGCATCATGCGCCTGCAAACAGGCACCCATCACGATCCCTTCGAAGTGCTGGGCTTGCATACCCAGCCGGATGGCTCGACGCGGCTGCGTGCGTTCCTGCCTGCCGCCGAAGCAGTGGAGGTGGCGGGTGCGCGCATGAAGCGGGTGGCCGGCACCGACTGCTTTGAACTCACCCTGCCGCCCGGCGCGCCGGTTGACGTCCATCCCGTGTTGCGCTGGCTCGGCAAGCGCGGCGGCGACTGGAACGAAATCATCAGCCCCTACAGTTTTGAGCCGCAATTGGGCGAACTGGATTTATACCTGTTGCGGGAAGGCCGGCACTTTCAGGTGTGGCAGGTGCTGGGCGCGCGGATGCAGCAGGTGGATGGCATAGCCGGCTGCCTGTTCGCGGTGTGGGCGCCCGCGGTGCAACGGGTCAGTGTCATCGGCGATTTCAACGACTGGGACGGACGGCGCCTCCCCATGCGCTGTCGTGGTGACTCGGGCATCTGGGAACTGTTTGTTCCGGGCTTGCAAGCGGGGCAGGCGTACAAGTACGAGATTCTCGGCCATCACGGACAGCTGGTGAAGAAGACCGACCCCTATGCGCGCCAGATGTTTCCGCGTCCCGAGACCACCAGTTGCATTCCGGCCGCGGAATCGTATGTCTGGCAGGATGACGCCTGGATAGACCAGCGTGGCGCTTTCGACTGGCAGCATCAGCCGGTCAGTATTTACGAACTCCATGCCGGTTCCTGGCGGCGACACCCCGACGGAAGCTTTTATTCCTGGGCGGAACTGACCGGAGACCTGATTCCCTATGTGCTCGACCTGGGTTACACCCACATTCAACTGCTGCCGGTAGCCGAACATCCGCTGGACGCCTCCTGGGGCTATCAGGTCTCCGGCTACTACGCGCCGACTGCACGCTTCGGCAGCCCGGACGATTTCCGGCGTTTTGTCGATGCCTGTCACCAGCAGGGGCTGGGGGTGTTTCTCGACTGGGTGCCGGCACATTTTCCCAAGGATGATTTTGCCCTGGCGCGGTTTACCGGCGATCCGCTGTATGAACATGCCGATCCCCGCCGCGGCGAACATCAGGACTGGGGCACGCTGATTTTTGATTTTGGCCGCAATGAAGTCAGAAACTTTTTGATTGCCAATGCCTTGTACTGGATAGAGGAATTTCACATCGACGGGCTTAGGGTCGATGCGGTCGCTTCAATGCTGTATCTGGATTATTCGCGCAAGGATGGCGAGTGGCTGCCCAATCAATATGGGGGGCGCGAAAACATCGAAGCCATTCAATTCCTGCGCGAGATGAATACCCTGGTGCATGGCCGTTTCCCCGGCGTGTTGACCATCGCCGAAGAGTCCACCGCCTGGCCCATGGTGTCACGCCCGGTCGAGTTGGGCGGCCTGGGTTTCTCGATGAAATGGAACATGGGCTGGATGAATGACAACCTGTCCTATATCCAGAAGGAACCCGTCTACCGGAAGTACCAGCACAACCAGCTCACTTTCAGCCAGATGTACGCGTGGACGGAGAACTTCGTGCTGCCGCTTTCACATGATGAAGTGGTGCATCTCAAGCGCAGCATGCTGGACAAGATGCCGGGCGACACCTGGCAGCGCTTCGCCAACCTGCGCCTGTTTTACGCCTGGCAATACGCGCATCCCGGTAAGAAACTGCTGTTCATGGGTGGAGAATTTGGCCAGTGGAACGAATGGTCGGAACGGGGGGAACTGGACTGGCAACTGCTGAAGTTTCCGGCTCACGACAGTGTGAGAAAGCTGCTGCGCGACCTCAACAAGCTGTATCGCCAGGAGGCTGCGCTGCATGATTTCGATTTCAACGCACAGGGTTTCCGCTGGATCGATTGCCATGACGCCGACCAGTCGGCATTGAGTTTCGTCCGTCAGGGCAGACAGGCTGATGACCAGGTGGTCGTGCTGCTGAATTTCACCCCGGTTCCGCGTCATCGGTACCGCATCGGCGTGCCGCGAGACGGTGCATACCGAGAAATTCTCAATACCGATTCCGAATATTACGGCGGCAGCAATTGCGGCAATGGCGGGGAGATCCATGCTGAACCGCAGCCCTGGATGGGATTCGAGCATTCAATCGAAGTGACGTTGCCGCCCCTGGCTGGCGTGTTCCTGAAAGCGGCGCGTTAAGGATGAAGGTCTTATTTGTGGCCAGCGAGGCCTATCCCCTGATCAAAACCGGAGGCCTCGGTGATGTCGCATTCAGCCTGCCGCACGCCCTGCACCGGCTCGGGGCAGACATCCGTCTGCTGTTGCCGGGTTATCGCGCCTTGCTGCGGCAACTGGATCATGTGCGCATTCTGGGCTGGCTGGATATTCGCGGCGCAGCAGGCATACACAGCGCGCGGGTACTGGAAACCCGGCATCCCGATTTCGCCTTTCCCTTGTGGCTGATGGACTGCCCACCCCTGTTTGACCGCTCCGGCAATCCCTACCTGAATGCCAATGGCCAGGACTGGCCGGACAACGCCGAGCGATTTGCCGTGTTTGCAAGGGTGGCCGCACTTCTGGCCCGGGACGCTCTGGACACCGGCTGGCAGCCCGATGTGATGCACGCGAACGACTGGCAGACCGGACTGGTTCCCGCTTTTCTGCACGAACACGCCCCAGGGCCAAAAACCGTGTTCACCATCCACAACCTGGCGTACGGAGGACACTTTTCGCATGCGGACTTTGTGCATCTGCAATTGCCGGGTTCGTGGTGGTCGCCGGCCGGGATCGAGTTTCATGGCGGCTTTTCCATGCTCAAGGCGGGGATCGTCTATGCCGACGCCGTGACTACGGTCAGCCCCACCTACGCCAGCGAAATCCGTACCCCGGAATTCGGCTGTGGACTGGATGGCCTGCTGCAATCGGTTCAATACAAGCTGCATGGCATCCTGAACGGTATCGACGCCGACATCTGGAACCCGGCCACCGACCCCCATCTGCTTGCGCATTATTCCGCCAGCCGCATCAACCCAGGCAAGAAGCGTAACAAGCAGGCGCTGCTACAGGCGTTTCTCCATGAAGCAGGCGACAGCGCGCTTCAGGCGCCGCTGCTGGGGCTGGTCGGACGGCTGGTGGAGCAGAAGGGGATCGATCTGATCCTCTCCGTCATCCCGGTGCTGCTCGCCGAAACCGATGCCAGCCTGGTCGTACTGGGCAGCGGGCAAACCCTATATGAACAGCAACTGACCCGGCTGGCAAAAAAATACCCGGGCCGCTTATTCGTCCAGATCGGCTATGACGAAACCCTTGCCCACCGGATCGAGGCGGGGGCGGACATGTTTCTCATGCCATCGCGTTTCGAGCCCTGTGGCCTCAACCAGTTGTACAGCCTGCGCTATGGCACGCCGCCCATTGTGTATCACACGGGCGGGCTGGCCGATACGGTGGTGGATGCGAATGCGGACACCATGCGGTCGGCGACCGCGACCGGATTCGTGTTTCATGATCCCAGCCATGACGCCCTGCTGGGCGCCATCCGGCGTGCGATCGACCTGTATCGCCAGCCCAAACCGTGGCGCCGGCTGCAACAGGCCGGGATGCGTCAGCAATTCGACTGGAACGAAAGCGCCGGACATTATCTGGCGCTGTATCACGCTTAGGAGAGCTTGCACCATGTGGGCAAAGAACGCGAATGACCCGAACTCGCCGCTGAACCTGGCCGAACTGAAGTGCGACCTCGAGAGCATAGGCAGGGATTTTCAACGCTACCTGTCTTGCCATCTCGGGCGCTTTCAGGGCTGCTCGCCGGTGTATGTGAATCACGCGCTGGTTTACGCGCTGCGCGACCGCATCATGCCGGACTGGAGCAGAACGGCTGTGGCGGCGGGCAGCGACCCCGGGGTGCGCCGAGCCTATTACCTGTCGCTGGAGTTTCTGATGGGGCGCGCACTCGGCAACAATCTGCTGAATATGGGGATCACCGGCGAGACTGCGCGCGCCATGCTCGACTACGCCCTGGAACTGGAAGAAATTCGCGAACAGGAGCCTGACGCCGGACTGGGCAACGGCGGTCTGGGGCGTCTGGCGGCGTGTTTCATGGACAGTTGCGCCAGCCTGAAATTGCCGGTAATGGGCTATGGCATCCGCTACGAATACGGCATGTTTCGCCAGCACATCGACAACGGCTATCAGATCGAGGACCCCGATCACTGGCTGCGCGACGGCAATCCGTGGGAGATCGAGCGCAGCGAATACACCCAGCGCGTGCACTTCGGGGGGAGGAGCGAGCCCTACCGCGACGCGCAGGGGGCAATGCGCAGACACTGGGTGGATACCTGCGATGTACTGGCGGTGCCTTATGACGTGCCGATCCTGGGTTATCGCAACCATACGGTGAATACCCTGCGCCTGTGGAAAGCGAGCGCGACCGATGAATTCGATCTGGGCGAATTCAACGCCGGCAGCTACACCGAAGCGGTGCAGCAGAAGAACAATGCCGAGCACATCACCATGGTGCTGTATCCCAACGACGCCAGCGAAAACGGCAAGGAACTGCGCCTGCGCCAGCAATATTTCCTCGCCTCGGCCAGCCTCAAGGATGTGTTGCGGCGCTGGCAGTCGCTGGGGCATATCGATTACACCCGCTTCGCCCACGACAATGTGTTCCAGATGAACGATACGCACCCGACCATCGCGGTGGCCGAACTGATGCGCATTCTGGTGGACGAGAAAGGTCTGCCTTGGGATCAGGCCTGGCGCGTAACCACGCAGTGCATGGCCTACACCAATCACACCCTGTTGCCGGAAGCGCTGGAGAAATGGCCGGTCAGCCTGTTCGAAAAACTGCTGCCGCGCCTGCTTGAAATCATCTACGAAATCAACGCCCATTTCCTGCGCGAGGTTTCAATGAAATGGCCGGGCGATGTGGCGCGCCAGCAGCGCATGTCGATCATCGAAGAAGGCGCGGTGCGTCAGGTGCGCATGGCGTGGCTGGCGATCGTCGGCAGCTTTTCCGTCAACGGGGTGGCGGCGCTGCATTCGCAGTTGCTGAGTGAAGGCCTGTTCCGTGATTTTCATGATCTGTGGCCGGAAAAATTCAACAACAAAACCAACGGCGTCACCCCCCGGCGCTGGGTCGCGCACGCCAACCCGGACATGACGGCGCTCATCAGTCAACAAATCGGCGACGGCTGGATTGCCGACCTGTCGCAACTGGAGAGGCTGAAACCCCTTGCCGACCCGGCGCACGCAGAATTTCACGCCGCCTGGCGGGCGGTCAAACAGGCCAACAAACACCGCCTGGCCGCGCTGGTGAAAAAGGAATGCGGCGTGGAATTCGATCCCCACGCGCTGTTCGACGTCCAGGTCAAACGCATCCACGAATACAAGCGCCAGTTGCTGAATATCCTGCATGTCATTCATCTTTATGTCCGGATCAAACAGAAGCGGATCGAGCATTGGGCGGATCGCTGCGTGCTGATCGGCGGCAAGGCGGCGCCCGGCTACCTGATGGCCAAAAACATCATCAAGCTGATCAACAACGTCGCGGAAATCGTGAACAACGACCCGGATGTGAATGGACTGCTCAAGCTGGCTTTTCTGCCGAATTATTGCGTGTCCAGCATGGAAATCATTGCACCCGCCACCGATCTGTCCGAGCAGATTTCCACCGCCGGCAAGGAAGCTTCCGGCACCGGCAACATGAAGTTCATGATGAACGGCGCTGCGACCATCGGCACCTATGACGGCGCGAACATCGAAATCCTGCAAGCCGTGGGGGAGGAGAACTTCTTCCTGTTCGGTCTGCATGCGAATGAAGTCGAGACGCTGCGCGGACACTATCAGCCGGCTACGTACATCGAACGGGACAAGGATTTGCGTGAGGTCATCGACTTGTTGGCCTCCGGCCACTTCAATACCTGCGAGCCGGGTATTTTTGACATGATTCTGAACGCGCTACAAAGTCCGCACGATCCCTGGATGACGCTGGCAGACTTCCGAAGCTATGTCGATACCCAGGAACGGGTCAATCGAGCCTGGCAGGATCAGGCGAACTGGGTTCGCATGAGCGTGCTCAATACGGCTTCCAGTGGTTTCTTCTCCACGGATCGCACCATGCAGGAATACAACCGCGACATCTGGCGACTCAAGCCGCTTTCCATCTGATTGCGAACGCGATTATGCATCGTCGAAACAGGACGATGCATTGGAAGGAAAGGACGCCGCGACTGCAAGCGAAAACCTGCAATCGGGCCCCGATTCCAGACCCACTTGTCTCTATTAGGCAACGAATGTTGCACATTTACACGACGCGGAGGCATAAACCCGGAATGCCGAACCCGTTCGTTATATAATGAACTCCTAATATTTTTATTGCTGTGCTGATAAAGCCGATTTATCGCTTGATGCGGCCGACGCAAGATCGAGTTTCTGTCTCAACCCTAGTCTTTAATATTGGAGCCTTCCATGCAGATCAAACACATTGTGGCCGCCGTCTCGATTGCGCTGATCAGCGCGCCATTGTTCGCCGCCGACCCTGTACAGTACCCCGTAGCCCAGCCAAATGCCGCAGCCCCGGTCGCTCCAGCTGCCGCGCCTTCCGCGATTTTCCCCTACGGGCAACTTCAGCCGCCGCTTACCCCCGAACAGGCCGCGAAAAACGCCGAAGTGTGGGTTAACCGCATGTCTGACTTCACCGTGAATGCTTCCGCCTTCAAGGACCCGACGACATTCAATGCCTGGCTGAATGCCATGACCGACCCGTCGATAGTGGGCGAAGCGGCTGTCCAGATGATCGAACCAGGCAACTGGCTGCGCATGATGACATCCATGATGCAGCCGGCCACCGTAACCAACTATACGCAGTTCCTGGATCCCATGGTCTCCGCGCGCTGGGCCGGCGCCATGATCAATCCGGCTTTTTACGTGGGGGCGCTGAGCAACTTTGCCGACCCGTCCAAGGCGATCCGCTGGGTCATGCTGCCGATGGATCCCAAGCTGATGAGAGCGGGCATGCAGATGCTGGACCCAAACCTCTACCTGAGATGGATGATGATGCCCACCGATCCGCGCGGCATGACCATCATGTTCGCCCCCATGAATCCGCAGCTCTACGGCAGCATGATGGGGGGCCTGTTCAATACCAAGGCGCTTGGCCCCACCTGGGACACCTTTATGAATCCGGTACAACCGGTGGTGGCACTTCAGCCGCACGCCCCCGTGTCACTGCCGATCAATCTGCTTGATCCCAGCAGCTTCGGCAACATTCTCAGCATTGTTGGATTGCCGTCGCTTTCCAGCCTAACCGCTCCAGGCCAGGCCGGAGCGGCCCCATCGTTGCCGTTCCCCTTCCCCCTTCCCCTTCCGGGAATGGCCTCGCCGTATGCGCCGTATGCCGGCAGCACCAGGCCTTGCACCGGCACAAGTGGCCCCATCGCTGCCGTTCCCCCTATCCGTTCCGGGAGTGGCCTCGCCGTATGCACCGGCACAAGTGGCCAGCGCCAAAGCAGCTGAGCCGGCACAGCCCGCCCCATTTGTCATCAAGGCGGGCGCTCCGGCCAAATTTACTTTGGGCGGAGATACCCTGTTCAAGAGCGGCAAGTCCTCGATCAAGGATCTGAGTCCGGAAGGCCGCGTCAATCTGGATCAACTGGTTAGCAATATCAAGGCCTTTGGCGCGATTGACTCCATCAGGGTGACTGGCCATTCCGACAAAACGGGCAAGGCCAGGGCCAACCAGAAACTTTCTGTTGCTCGCGCCAAGACCGTGGTTGCCTATCTCAAGTCCAAGGGCGTGAAAGCGGGTTCCTTCACCGCTGCCGGAATGGGCGACACCAAACCGGTGGTGGACTGCGACATGAAACAGCCCAAGGAAGCACTCAAGGCCTGCCTGGCGCCTAACCGCCGCGTGGAAGTCGAAATAACCGGCGCCAAGAAGTAAGCCTGTTACAGAACCCGCCCTGGGCGGGCTTGAAAAAGGGCCGGTTTGACCGGCCCTTTTTGTTTGGCCCATGCACCGGTCACTTTCGACGATGCATTATCGACCCATGCATCGGCCATTCTCGACGATGCATTATCGAATGGCCGCTGCTGCGCTTATGCCGCCTGTACCGGAATGCTCTGCCGCGTCTCGACGATACGGTTGCGTTCGTCCACATACACCAGTTCCGGCGCATAGCGCGCCAGTTCCAGCTCGTTGTACACGGCGTAGGTGGCAATGATGACGATGTCGCCCGGATCGGCCTTGTGCGCCGCTGCACCATTCACCGAAATGATGCCGGAACCGCGTGCTGCGCGAATGGCATACGTCGTGAAACGCTCGCCGTTGCTCACGTTGTAAATCTGGATCTGCTCGTACTCGTGGATATTTGCAGCGTCCAGCAGCGTTTCATCGATGGCGCAGGAACCTTCGTAATGAAGCTCCGAATGCGTCACCCGCGCCCGATGCAGCTTGGACTTGAGCATCGTTCTTTGCATGACGGTGCCCTCAATAAGAGTGGATGGACATTATAAAACCTTGAGCCAAATTACCCAAGGTGCTCGATGTTGTCTATCAGCCTGGTCTGACCCAGCCACGCCGCACCCAGAGCAACATAGTGGCGTGTGCCGGCACCGGCCGCGAGCAAGGTTTCAGCATTCCGCACCGCGACGTAATCCACGTTCCAGCCCGCCATCTTCAGCCGCCTCGAAGCTGTGGCGGTCAGCACGTCGAAATCGGCCTCACCCTGACTTAGGCGATCCACCAATGCCGCGAGTTCCCGATACAGTCCCGGTGCCTGCGCGCGCTCAACCGGGCTCAGATAGCCATTGCGCGAACTCATCGCCAGCCCGTCGGATTCGCGCAGCGTGTCGCCCGCAATGATGTCAATCGGCAGGTTGAATTGCCGCACCATCTCGCGAATCATGAATAGCTGCTGAAAATCCTTCTTGCCGAACACCGCCACGCGTGGCTGCACCAGGTTGAAAAGCTTCAGCACCACCGTCGCCACCCCGCTGAAATGACCGGGGCGGAACGCGCCGCACAGGTCATTGGCAAGCTCAGCCGGTGGCTGCACCGCGTAGGTCTGCGGCACGGGATAGATTTCGCTTACATCCGGCGCAAAAACCATGTCGCACCCGCCCGCCGCCAACTTGTCGCAATCGGCGTCCAGCGTGCGCGGATAACGCTCGAAGTCCTCGCCCGCGCCGAATTGCAGCGGATTGACAAAAATACTTGCCACCACCGGCTGGCCGCGCTGCTTCGCCAGTTCGACGAGTGAGACGTGCCCGGCATGAAGATTGCCCATGGTGGGAACAAAGGCGATGTCAGCCCGGCCCTTGAGCGCGGTGCGCAGTTCGGCGGCGGTATGAATGACATGCATTGATTATGAGTAAAAGCTGTGTTCGGCAGCCGGGAATGCAGCGCTTTTAACTGCTTCGACATAAGCGCGTACCGCGCCTTCAATGCTGCCGTTGTCGGCCAGAAAATTTTTCGAGAATTTCGGCGGCCTGGGATAAAGCCCCGCTACGTCATACAACACCAGCACCTGCCCCGAGCAATCCACGCCCGCGCCGATACCGATGGTGGGGATGGCGACACTTTGGGTCACCTGCCTGGCCAACGCAGCGGGAACGGATTCCAGCACCAGCAGGCTGGCGCCGGCTGTTTCCAGCGCGCTGCGCGTCGGCAAGAATCTGTGCGGCAGCCGCCTCACCGCGACCCTGCACCTTGTAGCCACCGACCTGGTTTACCGACTGCGGCAGCAGGCCAATATGCGCGCACACCGGGATACCGCGCCGGGTGAGAAAAGCGACCGTATCTGCCATCACTGCGCCGCCTTCGAGCTTGACCATATGTGCGCCTGCCGCCATCAGCCGGGCAGCGGAAGCGAACGCACGTTCGCAAGAAGGCTGATAGCTGCCGAAGGAGAGGTCGGCGACGATGAAGGCGCGGCTTGCGCCCGCAGCCACGCAACGCGTGTGATAGCTCATCTCGGCGAGTTTCACCGGGAGGGTCGAGGGATGTCCCTGGATCACCATGCCCAGCGAATCACCGACCAGCAGCACGTCCACTCCGGCGGCTTCGAGCACGCGCGCGAAGCTCGCGTCGTAACAGGTCAGCGCGGCGATTTTCTCGCCGCGTTCGCGCATGGACTTGAGGGTGGAAAGGGTGATGGCAGTATTCATGTCAAAAGCGTTTTCACCACAGAGACTCACAGACTTCGAGAAAATCCAGGATCAAATTCATGTGTGGGACGGGAACACATACTCCGGCATTTCTCCGTGTCTCTGTGCCGCGCTGGTTAACGGACATGGCGAGAAGCGCCGCCCCGAATCATGAACATCACTTCTCGCCGTGTCCGTTCCCTCACCCCGGCCCTCTCCCGCACGCGGGCGAGGGGGACGGAGTATCGCTTCGCGATGTTCACGTTCACGGTTCAAGCCGCCCGGCTGAAAAACTCGCGCGGCCCGCGCATTTTCTTTATGCGTTCGAGCAGCAGTTCGAAGTCGGTATTGTTCTGCGCGAAATTGAGATTCTCGCTGTTCACGATCAACAGCGGAGCAGCCTCATAGCGATGAAAAAACTCGCTGTAACTGGCGGCCAGGCGGCGCAGGTAATCGGCAGCCATGCCACGCTCGAATTCCACGCCACGGCGTTTGACGCGTTCCTGCAGGGCGTCGATCGGCGCTTGCAGGTAAATAACCAGATCGGGCGTCGGCGCTTGCGGCGCGAGATCGCTATAGACTTTCTGATACAGGACAAACTCGTCGTCATCGAGATTGAGCCGCGCAAACAGCATGTCCTTGTCGAGCAGAAAGTCGGAGACGGTGCCGGCGTTGAATAAATCACCCTGCGCGAGTTCGCGCAGTTGTCTGGACCGCTCAAAAAGAAAATGCAGTTGCGTCGGCAGCGCGTAACGTTTCGGTTCCTGATAAAAACGCGGCAGGAAGGGGTTGTCGCTGGCGTTTTCGAGCAGGGTGTCGGCGCCGAGTTTTTGCGCGAGCTTTCTGGTCAGGCTGGTTTTTCCCGCGCCGATGGGGCCTTCGACGACGATGTATTTGAAGCGTGCAAGGCTCATGAATCGGCTTGGGCTTAGCGTTTGTCCCCTCTCCCGCATGAGGGAGAGGCTTGGGGTGGAAGGGCTAAGCCATCGGTTTGGGCGCTGCCTTGGCCCCCTCTCCGCCTGAGGCTGGGAAAGCGAAGCGTCACGCCGGCTGGTTTGGCCAGGTGGATCGGAGCGACGCTCTCCCCGTAAAGGGGAGGCCGTGGTTGTAAAGACGCCACGCTCTGATCGGCGCATGAGCTTATCCAGTCGGCGGCACGGCCGCGACCGGGAATATCGAGCTCCGGTGCGATTTCCGTCAGCGGCAGCAGGACGAATGCGCGTTCGGTCATGCGCGGATGGGGCAGGGTGAGACCTTCTTCGTGGAAGTGCGCAGCGCCATACAGCAGCAGGTCGAGATCGAGCGTGCGCGGGGCGTTGCGGAAGCTGCGTTCTCTTCCGTGGCGATGTTCGATATCCAGCAGCGCGGCGAGCAGCGCGCGCGGCGCGAGCGCGGTTTCAATCCGCGCAACGGCATTGATGAAGTCGGGCTGATCGACATAGCCGACGGGCGCCGAGGCATACAGTGACGAGCGTGCGACCAGCGCAGTGGCGGGCAGGCGGTCGAGTTCGGCCAAGGCATATTCGACCTGCGCGGCGGGGTCGTTGAGATTGGCACCGAGGCCGATATAGGCCGTCACCTTCATGCCGTGCTCTCTGCGGAATCTCCCGCAGGCGATTTGCGGCGACGGCGGCGGCGCGGTTTGGGGCCGCTGTCGGGCTTCAGCATGGACTGGCGTTCAGCCTCATCGGCTTCCTGAAAGCGCGTCCACCAGTCGGCGAGTTCCTGATCGATTTCGCCGGACTCGGCACGCAGCAGCAAGAAGTCGTAGGCGGCGCGAAAGCGCGGATGCTCCAGCAGACGATACGGGCGCTGCCCGCCGCGCTGCTCGAAACGCGGCTGGACCGCCCACACTTCTTTGATCATGCCGTCGTAACGACGCGGAATGGCGAGTTGGCCGCGCTGCGCGTCCAGCACTTCGTCCATCGCCGTGAACAGCGCGGGGATGGGCTTCTCGCCGCCTGCTTCGATGTCTTTCCAGCGTTGCGCTACCTGCGGCCACAGCAGCGTAGCGAACAGAAATGCGGGGGACGCGGGACGGTCGTCGCGTATGCGTTCGTCGGTGCTTTTCAGTGCGGCGGTGATGAATGGCCCGCCCGTGGGGTCGTCGAGGATGGTGTCCAGCAGCGGCAACATGCCGTGGTGCAGCCCCTCGGCGCGCAACTGGTGAACGCCGCGCAGCGCGTGGCCGGAGAGCAGCAGTTTCAGGGCTTCGTCGAAGATGCGCGCACGCGGGATATTGGCGAGCAGCGGCGCGAGTTCGGCCACGGGTTTGCGTGTGGCGGGGTCGATATGAAAGTCGAGTTTGGCGGCAAAGCGCGCGGCGCGCAGCATCCGCACCGGGTCTTCGCGAAAGCGCGTTTCCGGATCGCCTATCATGCGCAATACGCGTTTTTTGCAATCCGCCACGCCGCCGAAGTAATCGTGAATTTCTTCGCGCGCCGGGTCGTAATACAGTGCGTTGATGGTGAAATCGCGGCGCGCGGCATCGTCGGCCTGATTGCCGAAAATATTGTCGGACAGCAGACGGCCATGCTCGTCGGTCGGGCGCTCGTCCTCTTCGTCCGCTTCCTTCTGGCCGTTGGCGCGGAAGGTGGTGACTTCGATGGTCTCGCGCCCGCACATCACATGCACGATCTGGAAACGCTTGCCGATGATGCGCGAACGGCGGAACAGGCGGCGCACCTGGGAGGGGGTGGCGTCGGTCGCCACATCAAAATCCTTGGGGCGCTTGTCCAGCAGCAAGTCGCGTACCGCGCCGCCGACGACATAGCCTTTGAACCCGGCTTCCGCAAGTTTTTCGCAGACATCCAGCGCGCAATCGTCGAGCCGGTCGCGACGGATGCCGTGCCTGGCAAGCGGCAGAATGCTTGCGTCGGAAGCATTGCCATCGGGCTTGCGGCCGAACACCTTTTTGATGATGCGACGAATCATTGAATAGGGGACTTCTCTAATGCATTGTCCATTTTCGACCATGCATATTAAGTTAAGTGGCTGGAGGGTTTATCAAAAGCAAGCGGCGATTATACAGGGCTACCCCTGCCCCATAATGCCGCCGTGCCGGGGCCGTAAAGCGCCTCCAGCGAGGCCGGGGTAAGCAGGGTTTCGGGCAACCCCGCCTGCCAGCGCCCGTCCCCGAACAGGAACAGCAGGCGGTCGCAATGGCTGGCCGCCCAGTTGGGATCGTGCAGCGTCAAGGCCACGGCGCGGCCCAGGCCGGCCTCGCCGCGCGCCCAGGTCAGCAGGCGAGCCTGGTGCGCCGGGTCGAGATGGGTCAGGGGTTCGTCCAGCAGGTAATAATCCGGCTTTTGAACGCCAAGTTGCGCCAGGCGCGCGCGCTGACGTTCGCCGCCGGAAAGCGTATCGAGCGGTCGCCGGGCGAGATCGCCCAGTTCCCAGGCCGCAAGCTGCGACGCCTGGTCGCCGGGCGCGTCGCCGAAGGGATAACGCCCCAGCGCGACGAAATCGCTCACGCTGCCGAAAAATCCGCCTTCGTCGCCCTGTGGCAGCAGGCCGATGTGCCGCGCACGGGCGAGCGGCGGCAGCGTGTCGAGCGCGTGGCCGTCGAGCGTCACCCGACCTTGCGCGGGGGCGGCAAGGCCGGCCAGCACCGCCAGCAGTGTCGACTTGCCCGCGCCGTTGGCGCCGAGGATGCCGAGCACTTCGCCCGGTTCAAGCGTGAGGTCGAGCGCTTCGATCAGCGTGCGGGTGCCGCTGCGAAGGGTGAGTTGCCGCGCGGCCAGATTGAGGTCAACGGATTCCATGAAACGAAGTCAGGCGATAACCAGGCCAAGCATAGCAGCATGTCCCGCCGTCCTTTTCCCGGGCGTCAGCGCCGTGGCACCAGGAAAGCGCCGATTCATTCCCGAAGTTCGCCCTGCCGGCCAGGCAGAAAAAATCCCAGCCCTTCCTGAAGCAGCAGGGCTTGAAACCCGCCGCGCTCGTCCCCATTTTCGGTCAGGTCGTGTTTCAACGGGAGATTACGGCATGTCCGCCACCACCAAAGAAACCCTGGGCTTCCAGGCCGAAGTCAAACAGCTGCTGCAGCTGATGATCCATTCCTTGTATTCCAACAAGGACATTTTCCTGCGCGAACTGATTTCCAACGCCTCCGACGCCGCCGACAAGCTGCGCTTCGAAGGGCTGTCCGACCCGGCGCTGTTCGAAAACGACAGCGAACTGAAGATCCGCATCGCCTTCGACCGCGAAGCCCGCACCCTGACGATTACCGACAACGGCATCGGCATGAGCCGTCAGGAGGTCATCGAGCACATCGGCACCATCGCCAAATCCGGCACCCGCGAGTTCTTCACCCAACTCTCCGGCGACCAGAAGAAGGACGCCGCGCTGATCGGCCAGTTCGGCGTCGGCTTCTATTCCGCCTTCATCGTCGCCGACCGCGTGACGCTGACCACCCGCCGCGCCGGCCTCACCGCCGAGCACGGCGTGCGCTGGGAATCCGAGGGCGCCGGCGACTACACGCTGGAAACCGTGAACAAGCCCGCGCGCGGCACCGAGATCGTGCTGCACCTGCGCGAAGGCGAAGACGAGTTCCTCTCCGACTGGAAGATCAAGTCGGTCATCCGCACCTATTCCGACCACATCACCCTGCCCATCCTGATGAAGAAGATCGGAATGGAAGGACGGCGTCGAAACGCCCACCGACGAGGACGAAACCGTCAACCGCGCCTCGGCCCTGTGGGCGCGCGCCAAGAAGGACGTCATCGGACGACGAATACAACGAGTTCTACAAGCACGTCGCCCACGACTTCGAGCCGCCGCTGGCCTGGTCGCACAACCGGGTGGAAGGCAAGCAGGAATACATCTCGCTGCTGTACGTGCCCTCGCACGCGCCGTTCGACCTCTACGACCGCGAGCACCGTCACGGCATCAAGCTCTACGTGCGCCGCGTGTTCATCATGGACGACGCCGAGCAGCTGATGCCGCAATACCTGCGCTTCGTGCGCGGCGTGATCGATTCGGCCGACCTGCCGCTCAACGTCTCGCGCGAAATCCTGCAGCACAGCCGCGACATCGACGCCATCAAGGCCGGCTCGGTGAAGAAGGTGCTGGGCCTGCTGGAAGACCTGGCCGAAAACCAGCCGGAGAAATACGCCGAGTTCTGGAAAGCCTTCGGCAAGGTGCTGAAGGAAGGCCCGGGCGAGGATTATCGCCAACAAGGACCGCATCGCCGCCCTGCTCCGCTTCGCCTCCACGCATACCGACACCGACGCGCAGATCGTCTCGCTGAAGGACTACGTCGGCCGCATGAAGGAAGGCCAGGAACGCGATCTACACCATCACCGCCGACAGCTTCGCCGCCGCCAAGCACAGCCCGCACCTCGAAATCTTCCGCAAGAAAGGCATCGAAGTGCTGCTGCTGTCCGACCGCGTCGACGAATGGCTGATGAGCAACCTCACCGAGTTCGACGGCAAGCCGCTGCAAGTCCGTCGCCAAGGGCGGGCTCGATCTCGGCGCGCTGGAAGACGAAGCCGAGAAGACCGCGCAGAAGGAAGCCGAGGACACGCATGAAGCCGCTGGTCGAGCGCATCAAGACCACGCTCGGCGAGCGCGTCAAGGACGTCCGCGTCACCCACCGCCTCACCGATTCGCCCGCCTGCCTCGTCACCGGCGAAGGCGACATGAGCGCCAACCTCGAACGCCTGCTCAAGGCCGCCGGCCAGGCCGCGCCCACGGTGAAGCCCACGCTGGAAATCAACCCGCAGCACGCGCTGGTCACGCGGCTCAACAGCGAAACCGACGACGCCCGCTTCGCCGACTGGGCCAACCTGCTGTTCGAGCAGGCCCTGCTGGCGGAAGGCGGCCAGCTCGACGATCCGGCGAGCTTCGTGCGGCGGTTGAATGGGTTGCTGGCGATGTTGCCTAACGGGTAAACAAATCTCAACGCTATTCGGCCTGAGCTTGTCGTAACCCGGAGCAAATGCTTTGTGGTCTGACGCTTGACAACTGTAACCAATTGATTACAGTTGATCCGTGTACACGATCAAGCGCACTGAAGGATTTGCAGACTGGCTTGCTGGCATCAAGGATGGCCTGACCCGCCGCCGCCTGGTTACCCGGCTGCGTAAAGCCTCACTGGGCAATCTGGGGGATATCAAGCCAGTTGGCGAAGGCGTGTTCGAAATGCGCGAACACTTCGGCGCGGGCTGGCGCATGTATTACATCCAGCGTGGCGCAACGCTGATCGTGATGCTGGGCGGCGGAGACAAGTCCACGCAGTCCGCCGATATTGCCAAGGCCATCAAGCTGGCCGCAACCATTGAGGATTGAATCATGGCCAAGAAAATCAAGCTCGCCGATCTGCCTGAATTCGATGTGACCGAATACCTGGAAGACGAACAGGCGATTGCCGAGTATCTGACCGTCGTGCTGGAAGAAAACGATTCAGCCTTGCTGGCTGCTGCGCTGGGCGACATTGCCCGCGCGCGCGGCATGACCGACATTGCCAAGGCTTCCGGCCTCACCCGCGAGGCGCTTTACCGCGCCTTGCGCGCCGATGCGCAACCGCGCTTCGATACCGTGAGCCGGGTGTGCGCGGCGCTGGGCGTCAAGCTGGTGGCGCAACCAATTCAGCATTGACGCTGGAAATTTAATGCGACCCTGAGCCTTTTGGTTGGTTGCTGGCGATGTTGCCAGGCTGATCGGCAATGGAAGTTAAAGCAGGCGCGGCCCCGCCGGGATGCGGGTAAACTTCAGGCGTTGATTATCGTGGAGGACACACCATGCAGTCAGTCAAGGAGATGGCGCGCGAGGTAATCGAGCACTTGCCGGATACAGCGACGTTCGACGATCTCATGTACGAATTTTATGTGCGGCAAAAAATCGAGGCCGGATTGAAAGCTGCCGACCGAAGGTCGCGTGCTGTCTCACGACGAAGTCGATGCAGCGAGCTGCTCGGCGATCAGCCGTGAATCTTGTCTGGTCAAACACCGCACGTAACTGGACATGGCAAACAATTGCGACGCTTACATCGCGACAGGACTCGCCCATTCCGTGCGAAGCAATTCATCCAGCGCATCCTTGCTCGGGCAATGTCGCTCATCTCAAGTCTTTCCCGGAATCTGGGGACGTCGTGGTGCCGGAAAGCGGATCGTGACGGACATTCGGGAGATTGTGTTTCAGGGCTATCGGATCATTTACCAAATCTGCCTCCGACCATGCTCTGAGTGCTGACGGTGCTGCACGGCAGCCGGGATTTGAGTAATCCGGGCAATCGGCCTTGGGAGGCGTAGCGGACAAAGGGAAGCGTCCCCTTTATCTGGCGCCGGTCAGCAGGTTTAAAAAATCATACGCGTGAAGATGACGGGCATGATGGTCAACACGGCGTTGTTGATGGGGCGAGGATTCATGGGTAATGTGCATGTCGGCTGTCGGCCATGTGGGCCGCTGTTTGGGTAGGACCTGCAGTTTGCCCGGCCGCCAGCCTTCTTCATGGTTTCAATGACTTACATAGGGCTTTCCAGCCCATTTCGGGCTTGAGTAAGTGCCATTCGTTTCTGACCCATTTTGATGAAGCCATATATACAGTCTGCTAATCGATACACTTCAATCGCAGCACGACCAATTTGTTGCCGGTGCCCATGAACGGCTGCAGAAGCGGCGAGCAAGTATCGAGGCAGCTATCGCGCGTCACTGATGAGCAGGGTGGACTGATCGAGCGAAAACATGAGCGGAGCTTACGCGAATCGACCTCAGCGGCTTGGACAAGCGACTTGCAAAGTCTGCACGCCCAACGCGCGCGTAAGAACGATGAGACCAAAACCCGGTTTGTGGCGGCACTAGATCGAATACCTATTGATCCGAGTGCTCATCAACTAGACACGCTTAAGCATCGAAGCGGCGCTTACCGCCATTGACAAAGAGATATCAAAGTATCACGAAGCCCTGTCCATAAAGCGTCGACAGACAGAGCTTTCTGGCGACTATGGAGAGGTCGACAACGAGAGGTGGATCAAGGAGATACTTCGTTTCATCAACAAAAATCCCGGAGTCGGTCAAGCACTCAGTCACCTGCACCAAATTTCAGAGGAATTTGGCTTAGACGTGAATTGGGTCTCAATCATCGCGCAACTCGTAAACGAACTGGTCGAGCCAGCGGCCACTCTCCCCGACGTCGCTCCGTCCGACGGTTCCGCCGAGCACGCATGTTTGCTGATGCTCCACAACTCGGGCAGGTCAGCCACGCAAACGCCACCCAACGGCGACCAAGGAGTCGATATCCTTGCGCAGAAGACGAGCATCTCGGTCGCGATCCAATGCAAGAACGATCGGGTGCCGGTTGGAAACGGCGCCGTTCAGGAGGATCTGCTGGCAAATCATTTTACGAAGCCGATGTTGCTGTCGTAGTCGCACTGTCAGGGTACACGCCAGGCGCCTCCGAATTGGCGAAGAAGCTGCGAGTGTTATTGATAGACCAGGCCTCTCTTGGGTCGCTGGAGGACTTGCTTTAAATAATGGTGGACCACATCTTTTTGGCGCCCACGACTCTTTCATTAGGATATCTAATTGACCTACGTCGCTGGCCTCTACGGCAAAATCAAAGGGGCCAGGCTAGAATATTTCAACAACCGGGGACAGACCACGGTTTTCGCGCCACGCTTTCACATCCATCACCTTTAGCTCGCACCCCAGGCTGTCAGGACAATAGTCAATGAGCGCCCATGTAAACGGCAGCAGCATGAAAACACTTTTTTCCCTGATCGAATCCCCCTTCCACCCCGATTTCAGTGCCTTGTATCAGAAGCTGGGCATTGCGGCGGAGCGTTTCGACTCTGCCCGCAATCTTCACCGGGCGTTGCAGAAACAGCCGCCGGATTTTTTCGTGGGGGAATTCATTTACGGCTGGGGCAACAATTACGCCGGCGCAAACGTCTCCAATCTGGATGTCACCCTCAGGTCCCTGCAACGCTTTGCGCCGCAGGCGAAGATGATCGTGTTCATGCATCCCCGCGAAGAACCCCATATCGGCAAGCTGCTGGAACTGTTTCCCATCCATGCCGTGTTGACCTACCCGGTGAGCGAGCAGGCGATGCAGGCAGCATTGCAAACCCCGACGTAAATCCGTGGCCGATCGCCCGGGGCAAGGGCCCTGCGGTCGCACACGCGCACCCCTGAGTCCGTCCGGGGCCGCGCCCAGACCGCTGCTTACCTGCTGGCCTGCGCCCTTTTCCAGGCGGCCGGCGGCATGCCGACCATGCGCTTGAACGCGCGCGAGAACGCGGCTTCGGACTCATAGCCGACGTCGAGGGCGATGGTCGCCACGGTGCGATTCGATTCACGCAACAGCCTGCTGCCGAGCTGGATGCGCCAGTTGGCCAGGTAGTGCATCGGCGGATCGCCGAGGTATTGCACGAAGCGTTCATGCAGCGCCGAACGCGACAGGCCGACTTCGCGGGCCAGATCGTCGACCGTCCAGGCCTGATCCGGGCGCTCGTGCATGAGTTCGAGCGCCTTGCCGACGTAACGGTCGCGCAAGCCGGCGAGCCAGCCCGTCGCACCCTCGGGCAGGTTGTCAAGATAGCGGCGCGCGGCGTCGACGAACATCATCTCGGCGAGCCGTTCGAGCACGGCGTCGCCGCCGGGCCGCGGTCTGTTGGATTCGACGACCGCCTGCTCGATCACGCGACCGGCCCAGCCGCTGGCGCGTTCTGCCGGCAGATGCAGGATGTGCGGCAGCGCCGCGATCAGGGGATTGAACGGCCGCAGGTCGCAGCCCAGAAAGCCGCACACGGCAATCATGTCTGCCGATTCGACAGGCAGCGGCGAGCCCGGCTCGACCACGCCATGATGAAAGGCAATCGGCATGGGCTTGGGGACATTGCGGGTGGAAAAAACCCACTCGGCCGTCCGGCGCAGCGGCTCGACGCCCGGTGCGCTCGACAGGACGTGGCGATCGCCCTGCGGGAACATCACGATGTCCCCGGTGGCCAGTTTCACCGGCGGCTGGCCCGAAACCGCAGCCCAGCCGTTGCCCTTGGCGATCATGTGGTACTCGATGACATGCTCGCAGCCCGGCATCACCGCCTCGGCGATCTCGCAGGCCGGCGGCGCCTCCGTGGACCACGGGTCGCTGCAGCTCACGTAATAGAACACCGCACCGCGCACGCGCACGGCGCGCAGCAGATCGGAAAGTGTGTCTCGGCTCATGGGCATGGACCTTTCGACGGACGTTCGATCAAGAAGCGTGGACCCGCAATCAAGAAGCCGCGAATCCCGGACGCTTGAGCATATTTGCGCGACGCAGAGTGAAGTGTCAATCAAACATCTTCGTAACAATGGGGGCGCTGACTGACCGGCTGCGACGCGAGGACCGTGCATTCACCGTGAAGCCATCACCGGGAAGGTACCCGACGGCACGCAAACAGGCCGACCCGACAGCGAACGACCGGCCGCGCCGGCTCCAACCATCCGAATGAGGAGAGTCATCATGAACGCAACCCAGGTCAATATCGTGGTGGACGTCAAACAGGCGCTCAGCCCGCAATCCGGCGACGCGCTGGTCAGCGAGCTCGGCTGCCTGCCGGGCGTCAGCCGCGCATGGGTGAGCCCGCGGACGCCACGTATGGTGCTCGTGGATTTCGACGCGAAGCAGACCGACACCCAGCACATCCTCCACACCGTTGTGCACCGTGGATTCGATGCGCGACTGGTCGGCATGTGATCACGGTAAAGCCTGCACCAGGCAGGTTTTGTTTCCATTCATCATCAGGAGAATCCAAATGAATCTCGAACTGAATGTTTGCACCCCGAGCGCATCAGGCCGGGCACCTTCCCCTGGCCAGGCCCAAGTCGATTTCAGCGCGATCAAGCAGCGCCAGCAGGCCACCTGGGCCAGCGGCAACTACGCCATCGTCGGCACGACGCTCCAGATCGTCGGCGAACACCTTGCGGAAGCAGTGGACCTGCGCGCCGGCGAGCAGGTGCTGGACGTGGCCGCAGGCAACGGCAACGCCACGCTGGCGGCAGCGCGCCGCTTTGCGCACGTGACCTCGACCGATTATGTGCCGGATCTGCTCGACAAAGGCGCTGAGCGCGCCCGCGCCAACGGGCTGGAGGTCCGGTTCCAGGTGGCCGACGCGGAAGACTTGCCGTTCGCCGACAGCGCATTCGATGTGGCGCTGTCCACGTTCGGAGTGATGTTCGCGCCCAACCAGGCCAAGGCGGCGCGCGAATTGACGCGCGTGGTGCGCAGCGGCGGCCGCCTTGGCCTGGCGAGCTGGACACCGGAAGGCTTTATTGGCGACCTGTTTCGCCTGATCGCGTCCTATGTGCCGCCGCCGGCCGGCCTGCAATCGCCGATGCAGTGGGGAACCGAGCCGCGCATCGTCGAACTGTTCGGCCCCGACGCAACCGATATTCGCTGTGAACGGCGCCACTTCAATTTTCGCTATCAATCTGCAGCGCACTGGATCGAGGTTTTCCGCAACTTCTATGGGCCGACCCACAAGGTCTATGCTGCGCTCGATCCCGATCGACAGGCGGGCCTGACCCAAGACATCAGTGCGCTGCTCGAACGCCTGAACGTCGCGGGAGCTCACTCGCTCGTTGTCCCCAGCGAGTACCTTGAAGTTGTGATCAGTCGGAAGTAGCAACGCAACGGCACGGCGGGTGCGGTTGCTTATCACTCCATCTGCCCTCACTGGCGAACGTATACAGGAGGCATCATGAACACAAGCACACATTCCCATACCACCCGGGAACAGCAGGTGCTGGCTATCATCAAGCGACACGTCGCCGCCTTCACGTCCGGCAATCTCGATGCGGTAATGAACGACTTCGGCGAGCATTCGATGGTGAACAGGCCGAATGGCGTGTTCGAAGGCCCGGAGCGGATCCGCACGCCATATGGTGGCCTGCTCGCGGAGTTCGGCGTTATCGACCGCGGTGACTCGCCGGGGCTGACCTTCGATGCGCTGCATGTCTGTCACGACGTGATCTTCATCTCGTGGCATGCCGAGTCGATGCACAGCGTCTTCCCGTTCGGGACCGACAGGTTCATCTGCAACGGCGACAAGTTAGAGCGGCAGTCAATCGCTTTCAGTTCACCGCGGCCCAGGAATGGCACAGTCGGGTAAGCACGTATGCAAACTAAAGGGGTCCGCTTCCCATCAGGCTCGAATATTTGTGGCGCTTTCTAGCAGGGCAACCGAAACTATTTGCGAACCAAGTCAGTCCTTTACCTTGAGCCTTACAATCGATCCCATCTACACGTGCCTACGCATGTATCTCGATGAGCGTTCAACTTGATCACCTGATTGTTCCGGCCAGAGACAGAAATGCCTCGGCTGAATTACTGGCCACCCTCCTCGGCGTGCCTTGGGCGGAGTCCGATGTCGGTCCGTTCTCCCCTGTCTATCTCAACGAGGGGTTGACGCTGGACTTTGACCAGGCGGATGGTCCGTTTCCCGTTCAGCACTACTGCTTTCGCGTAAGCGAGCCCGAGTTCGACGGCATCGTCGCAAGGCTCATGGCAAATGGAATCGAATACAGAAGTGCTCCACACGGTCCGGTTGACATGCAGGTCAACACGCAGCATGGCGGCCGCATCGTGTACTGGAACGTACCCGACGGGCACGTATGGGAAGCGCTGACAATCAGCTATGCCCGGCAGCCGCAGGAACTAAAGGCGCCGAATGTTTCCGGGCGGCCTCGCAATCAAGACCAGACATGAACCCCACCAGAATGCGTATCTCAGACCCGAATGTCAGCCGCGTTGCCGACGAGCAGGACATCATCGACGAACTCCTGTCGCTGCCAGGCACGAGCGTGCTTGAGCTCGGCTGCGGCAAGGCGGACAAGACCCGCCTGGTAGCCCAGACGGCCGCCTCGGTTCTGGCGCTGGAAGTGGACCCGATACAACTCGAGCACAACCGGGCGGCGGACGCACCCGGCAATGTCCGGTTCGAGTATGGCGGCGCTGAAGACATCCCCGCTGCTGACGCAAGCTTCGACATCGTTCTGATGTTCAAGTCGCTCCATCACGTCCCGACCGAACTGATGGACGACGCGCTCTCCGAGATCCGAAGGGTATTGAAACCGGGCGGCATGGCTTATATTTCGGAGCCCGTTTACGCGGGCGACTTCAACGAAATCCTCCGGCTGTTCCACGACGAGAAGGCCGTGCGCGATGCGGCTTTTGCGGCGGAGGTGAAGGCCGTTTCCACGCAGAAGCTGTCGCTCGTGAAGCAGACGTTCTTTCTGCAGCCGATGCACTTCGAGGATTTCGGCCAGTATGAAGACCGCATCCTCAAGGTGACCCATACCGAGCACAGGTTGTCGCCCGAACTGCTCGACGCCGTGCGCACGAAGTTCAATCAGCACATGTCGCCCGACGGGGCGACTTTCCACATGCCCATTCGGGTCGATCTGTTCACAAAAGGCGAGTAAACAGGATCAGACACGATATTCCCGGCCGGGGAAGCGCACGAGGCCATCTGTTTGCGCTATCGTCTGGTCTCATCATCCGAAGCGCGCCCACCCCACTGCAGCCATGATGCATCCGACCCTCTATCACATCCCTGTCTGCCCTTTCTGCC
Organism: uncultured beta proteobacterium; assembly: GCA_963726485.1. Lineage (GTDB taxonomy): Bacteria > Pseudomonadota > Gammaproteobacteria > Burkholderiales > Thiobacillaceae > Thiobacillus. The sequence continues at coordinate 131,218 of CAVSCL010000044.1, forward strand.
AGCGGCTTGAAATCCTGTTGACGCTGAAAGGGCGACGCGACCAAGTCGACTTTCAGGTGATCGACATCACCCAGCCGCGGCCCGACTGGCTGCTGCAAAAGACCCGCGGCACCTCGGCGCTGCCGATCCTGGAGACCGCAGACGGCCACGTCATCAAGGAAAGCCTGGTTATCCTGCAGTACCTGGAGGATATCTACCCGGAGCGGCCGGTCGCCCAGCGCGACCCCTACCGGCGCGCGGTGGAGAACATGCTGACGCGGATGGACAGCGAGTTTTTCAGCCAGGGCTACGGGTGGCTGATGAACCAGGACGCCGCGCGCGCGAGACCCTCAGGGAGAGGCATGCTGAAGCAGTATGCGCAGCTGAACGATTTTCTGCTGGAGCATTCCTCTTCCGGGCCGTTTCTCTTCGAGGAATTCGGCTGGGCGGAGACGGTTTTCACACCCTTCTTCGAGCGCTTCTGGTTTCTGGAGTACTACGAAAACTTCGAGCTCCCCGACGAGACGCGCTACGCGCGCGTGCGCGAGTGGGTGGAGGCCTGCGTTGCGCATCCGGCTGCGCAACAGGTGACCAAGGAAGAGGTGGTCAAGCTCTATTACGACTATTCCAAGGGGGCAGGCAACGGCGCCTTGCTTCCGGGCCGCAGCAAATCATCCCTTTCCTTCGAACCTGACTGGCGGGCCCGTCCCTGGCCGCCGAAGAACAAGTACGAACACAGCGCGACCGACGCGGAATTGGGGTTGTGACCATAGCCGGGCAAGCCCGGCTGCCCGGCCCTGCCATCGAGCGGGTCCGCTCGACTGAAGGGCTCGTATTTCAGCACACAGGATCAGGCCGCTTTTTGACCCGCAAGGCAATCCGCCCCGGCGCGACTGAGCGATCTGGGAGACTCCCATGCGCGCTTTTTTCGGCTGTGCCTTCATCACCCCCGCCGTTCACGCGGCCCCTGCACCGCCCGCATGCGTTGGGCAATCAGGACTTTGCCGTGCAAGTAACAGCGGCCTTGGGGCGAGGCGCCTGGAATATCCGGGCGCACGTCGGATGCAGGAACCTGAGGCGGGGGAATGTTTGATGAACAGGGGAAACCGTGTCCCCTGTTGCTGGTTGCCTGTCGCTGGCTGTTGTTCTGTTACCTGACTACGGTCGGCTGAGGCTTGTCCCTTGGGTATCGTCGCATGCCCAGCACCACATTTGCACGCACTCCCAGCACTTCGGGCACGCGCCGGCGAGCGCCCCCATCGCCCAGCAAGGGGACTCGCGCTTCTTGGGGCAATGGCTCAGGATATCGTGCAGGGCGATCTCCTGCGCGTCGGTCAACGGATCATCGGGTGTTTTCAGGGGTTCCACTACGCCTATGCCAGTCATAATAGACTCCTCCTCTGCGGACATGCGTATCCTGTTCTCCGTAGAATCAAATGTCAATGAAGGTAACTTTATGTCTCTCGGGGCCGGTATCCGGCGCAATGCGCTGCGCTCCTGCGGAGGCTATGGGTCAGATGAAAGTCACGGCCTGCGCAACAGCCACAACATCAGCGGCACCCCCAGCAGCGCGGTGAGCACGCCCACCGGCAGTTCCCGCGGCGCGATCACGGTGCGCGCCAGTGCATCCGCCAGCACCAGGAGACAGCCGCCTGCCAGTGCAGCGGCGGGCAGCAGATGCCGATGCCCGCTCAAACCCAGCCGGCGCAAGGCGTGTGGCACCATCAGACCGACAAAACCGATGCTCCCGGCTTGCGCCACCACCAGCGCGGTACACGCACCGGATAGCGCAAACAAGGCCCAGCGCGTCGGCGCAACCGCCACGCCCAGCGATGCCGCCTTGAGCGGCGAGAGTTGCAGCACGTCGAGCCGCCGCGCCAGCGAAAACGCAAGCGCCACGGCGATGAACAGTGCGCCCCACAACCAGCCTGGATTCTCCGCCCAGGCCAGATCGCCCATCAGAAAGAACAGCATCCCCGGCAATTGTTCGGTTTGGGCCAGGCTCAACACCAGCGCAATCAACGCGCCAAAGCCTGCCGCGAGCATGACGCCCGCCAGCAACAGCGGCGTGTGATCGCGCGCCAGCAGCCGTCCGCCAAACAGCGCGGCCAGGGTCAAGGCCAGCAAGCTGCCGGCAAACGCCAGCGTCGATATCCACGGCCACGCAAGTCCCGCCGCCATCCCCAGCAAGGCGAGCAGCCCCGCGCCGCCGGAGACGCCGAGCAGATAAGGTTCCGCCAGTGGATTGCGGAACAGTGTTTGCATCAACGCGCCAGCCAGCGCCAGCAGTCCGCCACAGGCAAACGCCGCAGCCACGCGCGGCCCCCGCAACTCCCAGAGGATGCTGCCGGCCAGCGCGGCGTCATCCGGCAAGGCGCCCGCGAAAAGGCCGAGCGCGATCGTCAGCGGCACTGCAAGCACGAGCAGGGCGAGCTTGGGCAAGGGAGCACGACGCATAAATTCCATCACCGTTTGCGGCACAGGGTAAAATTCACTTTCGATGCAAGATCATCACGAGCAAGGTCAGGCGAGTATCCTCTGGAAACACGCGCCGGCTCAAGTCCTGTGTCGGTCGCTGGCATGATCCGCACCAGCGCGCGCCACCCTTCATGGCTGGATCCACTTATCTATTTCAAGGAAGATTTTATGCAATTCAGAACATTGGCGCTGGCCGCCGGCTTGTTGACGACGCTGTGCGCCCAGGCGGGTGAAGCGGAAATACGCAGGGAACTGGCGGCCAAGTTTCCCGGCGCGGAAATCGCTTCGGTGAGCAAAACCGGATACTTCGGCCTGTACGAAGTCTTCATGGACGGCCAGCTGGTTTACACCGATGACGCCGCCAAATATGTGTTTGTCGGCAATGTGATCGAGCTTGCGACCCGCCGCGATCTCACCCAGGCGCGCCTCGACAAGCTGCTGGCGGTGAAGTGGGAATCGCTGCCGCTGAACAACGCGATCAAGACAGTGAAGGGCAAGGGCGAACGCAAGCTGGCGGTATTTTCCGATGTCGATTGTCCGTTTTGCCGCAAGTTCGAGGGCGAGCTTGCCAAGGTCGACAACATTACCGTGTACACCTTCCTCTACCCGGTCCAGGGCCTGCATCCCAGGGCGGAGCAGGCATCGCGCCAGATATGGTGTGCGCCGGACAGGAACAAAGCGTGGGATGACTACATTCAGCGCGGCGTGCTGCCGAAGAACGACGGCAAGTGCGACAACCCGGTGGACGAGACGATTGCACTGGGCGAGAAGCTGCGCGTGTCCGGCACCCCCACGATCATTTTCCAGAACGGCCAGCGTGTGCCGGGCATGATACCCGCGGCCAGACTGGAACAATTGCTGGCCGCGGCCGGGAAGTGAGTCAGGATTTCTGGAACGAACGCTATGCCGTGGATGACTACATCTTCGGCACCACGCCCAACCGGTTCCTGGAGAGCCAGGCGGCATTGATCCGGCCCGGCATGCGGGCACTGGCGATTGCCGACGGCGAGGGGCGCAATGGCGTGTGGCTGGCGACGCTGGGCGTGTCGGTGCACGCGATCGACGTATCGCCGGTGGCACTGGAGAAAGCCCGCAAGCTGGCCAGCGAGCGCGGCGTGACAGTCGACTTCGAGCAGGCGGATGTGCTGAACTGGGACTGGCCGGAAGCCGCCTATGATCTGGTGGCGGCGATATTCATCCAGTTCGCGCCGCCTCCCGAACGCGAGCGCATCATCGCCGGCATCCGCCGCTGCCTCAAGCCCGGCGGGGTGCTGATCCTGCAGGGCTACACGCCGAAGCAGGTCGAATACGGAACCGGGGGACCGCCCCAAGCCGCCAACATGTATACCGCCGCCCTGCTGCGCGAATGGTTCGGCGACTGGAACATACAGCACCTAGTCGAACACGAGGACTTCATCAGCGAAGGCACGCACCATCACGGCCAGTCCGCGCTGGTCGACCTGGTGGCGAAAAAGCCCGGTCACTGAGCCAGTGCCCGCCAGGCCGCGTGCGTGACATGAATGGCGGTATGTGAAAACAGCAGCACGATGGCCAGGCCGACCACCGTATCCGGCCACGCCTGCCCGGTGAGAACGACGCCGCCCGCTGCCAGCAGCACGGCAAGATTGGCCAGCATGTCGTTGCGCGAGCATAGCCAGGCCGAGCGCAGATTGAGGTTGCCGTCGCGGGCGCGCCACAGGATGCCGAAACAGAGCGTGTTGACCAGCAGCGCCAGCAGGCCTATCCCGCCCATGACCGAGGCCAGCGGCGGATGCGGCTCACCCAGGCTGGAGAGGGTTTCAAGCAGCACGCCTGCCGCCATCGCGCCCATCAGCAGTCCCTTGAACAGGGCTGCCTGGGCCTGGGCGCGCGCGCCGCGCTGCACCACATACAGGCTGGTGCCATAGGCCAGCGCATCGGCCAGCATGTCGAGCGAATCGGCCATGAGCGCGCTGGAACCGGCAATCCAGCCCGCGAACCCTTCGATGAAAAACATCGCGGCATTGAGCGCGAACACCCATCGCAGCACCCGGATATGCGTGCGTGTTACAGCGCATGCGTCATCACAGCAGGCCACGATTTACCCCAGCGCCGTATCCAGCATCATCATCACCACAAAGCCGCCGATGAGCCCGAGCGTGGCGGCCTGTTCGTGTCCCTTGCGGTGGGTTTCGGGAATGATCTCGTGCGACACCACCCAGATCATCGCGCCGGCGGCAAAGCCCAGCCCAGCCGGATAAAGCGGCGCGAAACCCGCGGTCAGCGCATTGCCGACGATTGCCCCGAGGGGCTCGGCCAGTCCGGTCAGCGCACCCAGCAACGTCGCCTGCAATGGCGAATAGGCAATGGTGCGCAAGGCCACCGCAACCACCAGGCCTTCGGGAACATCCTGTATGGCAATGGCGGCCGTCAGCGGAATGCCGACTGAGGTGTCGCCCCCGGCAAAGCCGACGCCGATGGCCATGCCTTCGGGAAAGTTGTGCAAGGCAATGGCAAACACCATCAGCCACACCCGCCGCAGATGCATCCAGTCAGGGCCATGACGCCCGGCCGTGAGGTGTTCGTGCGGCACGGCCTTGTCGGCGAGCAGCAGGAACAGCGCGCCCAGTATCAGACCGGATGCGACCAGCGTGGCGCCGGCAGGCCTGTTGCCGAAAATTTCGGCGCCTGCTGCCACCCCGGGGAGAATCAGCGAAAAACAGGAGGCCGCGGCCATCACCCCGGCGCCGAAACCCAGCATCACGTCTTCCCAGCGTGTGGAAATGTGGCGGATGAACAGGGCAGGCAGCGCGCCCAGCGCCGTGGCGAGCGCCGCAACCCATGAACCCGCCATCGCCTGTCCCATTGGGGTGTCGAGGTGGGTGCCGCCTTGTGCGATGGCGATCCACCCCAGACCCGCCACCAGGATGAGCGCGACGATGCCGCTGCCGACTCTGGCCATCCGGGCATGGCGCGGGTCGGCCAAAAAAATCTGGAGCGAGCGCACGGCGGTATTCATGGATTTACTATAGGGCGTGTTAACCCTAATTTCACATCGGCGTTGCTGCGAGAAAGCGATGGATGCAAGGCGCGGTGCGCGGGCAATGGTTATTCCATTGCCAAGCGCCGCAACACCGCAGACGCGCTTTCTCGCTTCAACCTTGCCCAGCCCCGGCAGCGACGTGTCGACATACAAGCCTCAAGGCCTATCCCGCGCGATCACGCGAGGTCGAAGCGATCCAGGTTCATCACCTTGTTCCATGCGGCCACGAAGTCGCGGACGAACTTCTCCTGCGCGTCCGCGCTCCCATAGACTTCCGCCAGGGCGCGGAGCTGGGAGTTCGAACCGAAGATGAGATCGACGCGGGTGCCGGTCCACTTCAGCTCGCCGGTTTTGCGATCGCGCCCTTCGAACACGTTCTTCGTCTTCCGAGGTCGCCTTCCACTCCGTGCCCATGTCGAGCAGGTTGACGAAGAAGTCGTTGGTGAGCGCTCCCGGCCGCTGGGTGAAGACGCCATGCCGGGACTGTCCGACATTGGCGTTCAGCACGCGCATGCCGCCGACCAGCACCGTCATCTCGGGCGCGGTCAGCGTCAGCAGCTGCGCCTTGTCGAGCAGCAGTTCCTCGGCCGAGACGGAGTATTTGGCCTTCTGGTAGTTGCGGAAGCCGTCGGCGATCGGTTCGAGCACGGCGAAGGAGTCCACGTCGGTCTGTTCCTGCGAGGCGTCCATGCGGCCCGGCGTGAAGGGCACCGTCACGGCGTGACCGGCATTCTTCGCCGCCTGCTCGACGCCGGCGCAACCCGCCAGCACGATCAGGTCGGCCAGCGAGACCTTCTTGCCGCCGGACTGCGCGCGTTGAATTCGCCCTGGATGCCTTCGAGGGTTGTTCAGCACCTTCGCCAGTTGCGCCGGCTGGTTGGCTTCCCAGTCCTTCTGCGGCGCGAGGCGAATGCGCGCGCCGTTGGCACCGCCGCGCTTGTCGGAGCCGCGGAAGGTGGACGCCGAGGCCCAGGCGGTCGAGACCAGTTCGCGAGACCGACAGGCCCGGACGCCAGAACCTTGCCCTTGAGCGCGGCGACGTCCTGCGTCGTCGATCAGCGGGTGATCGACGGCGGGGATGGGGTCTTGCCAGATCAGTTCTTCCTCGGGCACTTCGGGGCCGAGATAGCGCGCACGCGGGCCCATGTCGCGGTGGGTCAGCTTGAACCAGGCGCGGGCGAAGGCGTCGGCGAATTCTTCCGGATTCTTGTGGAAGCGCCGTGCGATCGGCTCATAGATCGGATCCATGCGCATCGCCATGTCCGCATCGGTCATGATGATCGGCACCTGCTTCGACGCATCGTGCGCGGCCGGCGCCATGTTGCTGTCGGTCGCCTGCTTCGGCGTCCACTGATGGGCGCCCGCCGGGCTCTTGGTCAGTACCCATTCGTTGCCGAACAGCATGTCGAGATAGCTCATGTCCCACTGGGTCGGGGTCGGCGTCCACGAGCCTTCCAGACCGCTGCCGATCTGATCGCCGCCCTTGCCGCTGCCGAAGCTGCTCTTCCAGCCCAGGCCCTGCTCTTCGATGGCCGGCGGCTTCGGGCTGCGGGCCCGACGCAGCGCCGCATCGCCGGCGCCGTGGCATTTGCCGAAGGTGTGGCCGCCGCAGGTGAGCGCCACGGTCTCTTCGTCGTTCATCGCCATGCGCGCGAAGGTCTCGCGCACGTCGCGGCCGGACTGCGAGCGGATCGGGTTGCCGCCCGGGCCTTCCGGGTTGACGTAGATCAGACCCATCTGCACGGCGGCGAGCGGGATTTTCGAGGTCACGTTCGCCGGAGTGGCGTCTTGTCGTCCAGCCACTTCGGTCTCGATGCCCCAGTAGACGTCGATTCTCCGGCGCCCAGATGTCCTCGCGTCCGCCGCCGAAGCCGAAGGTCTTGAAGCCCATCGACTCCATGGCGACAGTTGCCGGCGAGGATGATGAGGTCGGCCCAGGAGATATTGTTGCCGTACTTCTGCTTGATCGGCCACAGCAGCCGGCGCGCCTTGTCGAGGTTGACGTTGTCGGGCCAGCTGTTGAGCGGCGCGAAACGCTGCTTGCCCGTGGCCTGCGCCGCCGCGGCCGTCGCCGGTGCGGTAGGTGCCGGCGCTGTGCCAGGCCATGCGAATGAAGAACGGCCCGTAGTGGCCGTAGTCCGCCGGCCACCAGTCCTGCGAGTCGGTCATCAGGGCGGTGAGGTCTTTCTTCACAGCCGCGAGGTCGAGGGTCTTGAATGCTTCGGCGTAGTTGAAGTCCTTGTCCATCGGATTGGACAGCGGGGAATGCTGGTGCAGGATTTTCAGGTTCAACTGGTTCGGCCACCAGTCGCGGTTCGACTTGCCACTCCCGGCTTTGGCGGTCAAACGGACATTTGCTTTCGGACATGGCTATCTCCTGTAATGGGTGACTCCAACAGACGGAGTGATTGCATTTAAGACCACCAGCGAGAATTCGTCCAATGAATAGTCTAGAATGGATTCATTGACAAAATCGAACGCATGTCATGACCCTGCAGGAGCTGAAATATCTGGTCGCGCTGGCCGATCAGGGCCACTTCGGCAAAGCTGCCGAGGCCTGCTTCATCACCCAGTCCACGCTTTCCACCCAGATCAAGAAGCTGGAGGATTTTCTTGGCGTCACCCTGTTCGACCGCAGCCTCAAGCGCGTCACGCCGACGCCGATCGGCCGGAAATTCTCGCCGGCGGCGCGCAATGTCGTCGAGGAAGCCGAGCGCATCCGCGAACTGGCCAAGCACGCGCAGGACCCGATGGCGCGCACCATCCACCTCGGCGTCATCCCGACGCTGGGGCCGTATTACCTGCCGCACGCGCTGACGCTGGTGCACAGAAAGCACCCCGGCCTGCGGCTGCTGCTGCGCGAAGAGATGACGCCGCAGATTCTGGAACATCTGATCGACGGCAAGCTCGATGCCGGCCTGCTGGCGCTGCCGGTGACCGACGACAGCCTGCGCGTCGAGCCGCTGTTTTACGAGCCGTTTTTCGCCGCCTTGCCGGCGGGTCATGCGCTCGCAAAACAGGCCACGCTGAAAGTGGCCGACATCATGGGCGAGAAGCTGCTGCTGCTCGACGAGGGGCACTGCCTGCGCGACCAGGCGCTCGACGTCTGCGGCACCGGCTCACGCGGCCGCGAGGAAGTGCGCGCCACCAGCCTGGAAACGCTGCGCCAGATGGTGGGCATGGGTCTGGGGTTGACGCTTGCTGCCGGCGCTGGCGGTGGATGCGGCGCCGCGCGTCAGCAGAAAAGCGGTTGAAATCCGTCCCTTCAGAAACACCGCCGCCCGGCCGCACCATCGGCCTGGTGTGGCGCCGCGCGCGCCGTTTCCCGAAACCTTCGAGCGTCTCGCCGCGACGCTCAAGGCCAGCCTGCCATCCGAAGCTCCTGGCGTGGAGCCCGCCTGATTGGCGACAGGCAGGATCGAGACTGTCCGCGTGGGGATTGACCCGGGGCATGTACGTGGTTTTTTCCCGGAGCTGATGTACTCGCTCATGCCTGGGGTGGCAGACGTATCACGAACCGGGTCAGGCCGTTGTCCGAGTGTGCCGAGATCGTGCCGCCGTGGGCGGTGACGATGGATTTGACGATGGCCAGGCCCAGGCCGATTCCATCCCCTCCGGGGCCGCGGGACGGGTCGCCAGTGAAAAAGCGGTCGAAGAGACGCGGCAGGTTTCCGGCGGGGATGGTGCCCGGATTCTCGACGCTCAGGCGGGTGCCACTGACATCGTTTTCCAGACGAACCAACACGGTTCCGCCTGGCGGGCAATGGCGGATGGCGTTGGACAGCAGATTGGCTAAAGCGCGCCTGAGCATGATCCGGTCACCCTCGATTCCCGCCTTGCCGATGATCTGGAGCCGGATACCACGATCCTCTGCGAGGATGCCGTAAAACTCCAGCAGGCTGGCCACCGCGTCAGTCAGATCGATCCATTCCCGCTTGGGTACGAGGAGCTGATTGTCGGCCTTGGCCAGGAACAGCATGTCTTCGATCATACGGGCCAGGCGTTCGAATTCTTCCAGGTTGGATTGCAGGACTTCCCGGTACGCTTCCGCCGCGCGCTCGCGGCCGAGGGCGACCTGGGTCTGGGTCATGAGGTTGGAAACAGGCGTGCGCAGTTCGTGGGCGATATCCGAGGAGAACGCGGACAACCGTTGAAAGGAGTCTTCGATCCGGGCCAGCATCGCGTTGAAGGCCGTCGCCAGGGTGCGGATTTCGGCGGGCAGGGGCGTTTCCGGAATACGTTCATTCAAATGGCTGGCGGATAATTTCGTCGCCAGCGTGGTCATCCTGCGCAGCGGCTGAAGCCCGGTCCGCGTGGCGAGCCAGCCCAGCGCGGCGGTGGCGAGGGCGGCCAGTATCGTGGCGAGCCCCAGGAGGGTCAGAAACTCGTCCATGAATAGCCGGTGCTGGGTAATGTCGAGGGCGATGGCTACGGTAAAGCTCGGGGCGTTCGGGAAACCCGCAGTGGCCAGCGCCGTCAGGCCTCGATAGGTCCGTCCGCGTGCTGTCCAGACTACCAACCCGCTATTCCTGGGCTGGCGCAACAGGTCATCCCGGTGGGCCTGTCCCCGACTGGCGAACCAGATCGACCCATCGCTGGCGATCAGGGAGACCGACAGGCCGTGGTGGCCGACCAGCGCGTTATCGAGCTGTTCGGGTGCGGCGTCCAGTTCATCTGGACGGCTGACCCTTGCGAGCAGGTTGCGCACCAGGGAAAGTTTTCCCTCGATCTCTTGGCGATCCAGTTCCAGAAAGTGTGTCTCCACCGCGCGAATGACGATCCAGCCAAGGCTCAGCAGAACCACAACCTCGCAGCAGGCGAAAAGCAGGCTGATACGGGCGGTCAGCGAAAGGAATTTCATGGCACCGCCTCCATACCCGCCCTGGAACGCCGACGTTCGCGCGTCGGCGGCTGGCGCCGATTCGCGGCCGGTCGCATCCCCGCGTAGCGGGGCCCCTGCTCCCTGCTCACGGCGCCACTTCTTCCAGCACATAGCCCATGCCCCGCACGGTGTGGATGAGCTTGAGTTCAAAACCCTCGTCGATCTTGGCCCGCAGACGGCGTATGGCGACATCGATGACGTTGGTATCGGAGTCGAAATTCATGTCCCACACCTGGGACGCGATCAGGCTGCGCGGCAGTACTTCTCCCTTCCTGCGCGTAAACAGTTCCAGCAGGGCGAATTCCTTGGCCGAGAGTTCGATCTTGCGTCCCGCCCGCGTGACGCGGCGGCGCAACAGGTCGAGTTCCAAGATCGGCGGCCTTGAGCACGGTGGGCTCCAGGCCTGTGCGGCCACGGCGCAACAGCGACCGCACCCGCGCCAGCAATTCGGCGAAGGCGAAGGGTTTGACCAGATAGTCGTCGGCACCCAGTTCCAGTCCCTTGACCCGGTCCTCTACCTGATCACGCGCGGTCAGGAAGAGAACCGGCGTCTCCACCCCGGCGCGGCGCACGCCTTCGAGCACCTGCCAGCCGTTAAGGCCGGGCAGCATCACATCCAGGATCATCAGTTCGTAATGACCCGCTTTGGCAAGTTCCAGTCCGTCCCAGCCCTCGCGGGCCAGATCCGTGACGAAACCGGCCTCGGTGAGACCTTGCTTCAGGTAATCGCCCGTTTTGGGCTCGTCCTCGACGATAAGAATTTTCATGCAGCGAATCCTTGTTAACGTGAACGTCGCGTCAGCGACGCGCAAGCCCCCTCGTCCACAGGCGGGACATACGATCTTTCACGCGCTTTAGCGCGTAGAAAGTCGGAGTCCCCTTGGGGATAACCAGCGACTTGGCTGGCGTCTTTTGCCGGCCTGGTCGAATGGCGAGTAGTTCCATCAGAGGGCCGGGGTGCGGGAACGAACATGGTGCTCAGCGACGATCATGATGCGGGACGGCATTGATCGCCATTTCCGTTTGAATGAAGACATCCTGCCACAGGTCATGTCTTGTTGGCGGCACCTGACACTTTTGTAATCCATCCGTCAGCTTCGTGTCGGGCGCCTCCGTGCAGCATGACCGGCAAGCGATATTGAACCGAAAATGCAAGTTGTTGGGTTTCGGTTCAATAACGCACCCAACCCCGCCGGCCATGCCGGACATTGAAAGGAAACGACATGTGCAAATCAATCCTCACTCTGATTGCTCTTCTCGCCCTGTCGGGCGGCGTCGCCCAGGCGTCGGGCGGCCATGCTTCCGCCCTGGGCAAGCCCGGCGATCCGGCCAAGGTCGACCGCACCATCGAGATCGCCGTAAGCGACGACATGCGCTTCTCGCCGAACGAGGTACGCATCAAGCGCGGCCAGATCGTGCGCTTCCGGGTAGTCAACGGCGGCCAGATCAAACATGAACTGGTGCTGGGCACGCTGGATGAACTGAAGAAACACGCCGCGCTGATGCGCAAGTTTCCGGAGATGGAGCACGACGATCCCAACGCAGTCACCGTCGAGCGCGGTCAGACTGGGGAACTGGTCTGGCAGTTCACCAGGGCCGGCGACTTCGATTTTGGCTGTCTGGTCCCCGGACACTTCGAGGCCGGCATGCGGGGAAAGGTCATCGTGCGCTCGTGAGTCAACTCAAGATGACATAAATGTAATCCGCACGTCATCTTGCTGTTGATGAACCGAGGTCAATATTCAATGTGGCTTTCGTCGGGGCCCGTCGATCTATCCCCATGGCTCCCGCTCGAGGGAGCCCAACAGTCAGGAGATCACCCATGAAAACTCTGCAAATCCTTTTGGCCTCGCTTATTTTGTCCATCCTCGCGGCCTGCGGCGGCGGCGGTGGTGGCGGTGGCACAGTCCAGGGCGGCGGTGGCGCGGTCCAGGGCAGCCTCAGCGGCACCGCCATCAAGGGCCCCGTGAGCAATGCCACGGTCACGGCCTACGCCATCAGCAATGGCCAGATGGGATCGCAGATCGCCACCACGACGACCAATTCCAACGGAAGCTTCACCATGAACACGGGCAGCTACAACGGCCCGATGATGCTGCAGGTGAACAACGGGTCCTATACCGATGAAGCCACAGGGAGCACCATGACCATGGGGGCGGGCAATGTCATGACTGCGCTCATTCCCGCCGTTACGGCCGGCGAGACGGTCAGCGGCATCCAGGTGACGCCGGTCACCGCCATGGCGCAGACCATGGCGCAACACATGGCGGGCGGCATGACTGCCGCCAACATCGCTGCGGCGAACACCGCAATGGGCAACTACTTCTCGGTCAGCGACATCCTCCACACCCAGCCGATGAATCCGTTGGTGAATAACTCCGGTACCGCTGCCGGGGTTACTCAGGATATGAAGAACTACGGCATGGTCATGGCGGCGATGTCGCAGTCTGCGAAGACCCTCAACATGAACACCTCGGCCATGGTCACGGGCATGATGAACGATGCCAACGACGGCGTCATGAACGGCATGATGAGTGGTGGCTCACCGATCCAGATGCCAATGGGCGGCGGGATGATGGGGTCCATGCCATCAACGGCCGGCACCAGCAGTCTGGGAGTGGCGATGACGAGCTTTATGAGTTCCGGCGCGAACGCATCGGGCCTGACCACGGCGGACATGGCTGCGCTCATCACGAAGCTGAACAACTCCAACGGTCAAATCTGATGGCGTCCAGATATGCAGAGACGTATCGCATGAAGACCCACTTTCTCGCCATTAAGGAGATCAAGATGAAAGCCAGAATTCTTGCTGGCGGTGCTAGCCGCCGCCCTGGCACTGCCCTCCACCCTGATGGCCGCCGACGCGGCCAAGGACGAGCACAGCGGTCATCATCCCGCCCCGGCCACTTCGGCGGCGGCGCCGGCCGAGGCCACGCCCCAGGCTACGCCTCAAGCCGACATGCAGGCCATGCGCGAGCGCATGCAGACGATGCGCCGTACCCAGGATCCGCGCCAAGCGCATGCAATTGATGGAAGAAAACATGAAGCAGATGGAGGCCATGATGAAGGACATGGACCGCGCCTGCCCCATGGCCGGCCAGAAGGGCGGTATGGGCATGATGGGAGGCGGGATGATGGGCGGAGGCCCCGGCATGGGCATGATGGGCGGCCAGATGGACGACATGATGGCCAAGCGCATGGAGATGATGGAAAAGCGCATGGACTTGATGCAGATGATGATGCAAATGAATATGGGCAAGCCCCAGGGCGATCCGGAGAAACCGGGCAAGTAAGCCTTGTACCGCGTCGGCGGCCCTCGCCGCCGACCAAACGCGAAGGTCAACCAAGCTGAAGAAAGGGCTGATCGTGAACACCGATCATTCCGGCAAGTCACCGCGCCTCCGCTGGGCACTGGCGGGTTTCCTCGTGATCGCCGGCTTCTTCCTGCTCACCGCAGCATCGGGCGCATCTGCTCGGCATCCTGCCCTACCTGCTGGTGGCGGCCTGTCCGCTGCTGCATCTCTTGCACGGCGGACACGGCAGGCATCAACAAGGAGGCGGGAAATGAACCAGCCTCCCACCTACGGCCTGTGGACCCTCGTGATCCTCAACTCGGTGCTGTTCATCGCCTTCGCCTTCAGCTTCTTCAAGCCGCGCACCCTGCTCATGTTTCCCGTGCTGTTGTTGATGCACGTGCGCCTCGCCCGCGGCGAGGAACGCGCGGCAGTGCAAGAGTTCGGCGCGTCCTATACTGATTATGCGGCCGGCGCTCCCGCGTTTTTTCCCCGCCTGAGCTGTCAGCCGCGAGGAAGTTTGACTTTCCGCAGTGTCTTGCCCGTGCACGCTGCGAAGCTGGAAGAAATGGCATGGGCATCGATCCACCACGAGAGGAGAAGACCATGTTACGCCAACTGTTAATCGCGTCCTTCGCGCTGGCGGCTGCGCTGCCTGCATACGCCGCAAAGGACCAGGAAACCATCGAACTCAAGGACGGCGGCACCCTGATCATCCAGACGGACGGCAGGATGCGCCACGTGGACAGTCAGGGCCACGCTGTGCTGATGAAGGAGGGCACGGTCATGGAGGGCAAGGACGGCGCCAGCTACATGATGAAGAACAACGCCATCTGGAAGCAGCTCTACGAAAAGGGCACGCTGAATCCGAAGCAGTAAGTATGCAGCCGCACTCGGTCCAGGTTCATATGATGCGCTATCCGTGATACCTGACAGAAGGAGGTGCGACATGCCTGGATTCGGGCACTTCGGCATGGGATCTTCGATGATCCTGGTGTGGCTTATTCCGATCTTTCTGGTTGCCCTGATCATCCGCTACGTCATCCGCGACCGAGATGGAGAACCCGAACATACTGCCCTGGACATCCTGGAAACGCGTTATGCCCGTGGCGAGATCGACCGGGACGAGTATCTGAAACGGCGCGCGGATCTGGGGGGGTGATGCCAGAAACGCGCGCTCTGCAATAACCCGGAGGCCAGCGTGATGCTCTGGATGAAACCTCCGCGTGGGGGAAGCACGATCATGTTTCCCATGACGAACGCGCGCGGCGAACAAGCCATGCCTGCGGCGGATATGCCGGTCGACACTGAATACACCTGTCCGATGCACCCCGAGGTGCGTCAGCCCGGACCGGGGAATTGCCCGATATGCGGCATGGCCCTGGAGCCCGTGCTGTCCGCATCGGGTGAAGAGGCAAACCCGGAACTCCGGGATTTCCGCCGGCGTTTCTGGTGGGGGTTGCCGCTGACGGTGTTGGTCACCGTCATCGCCATGTCCGGCGGCGTGTTCGACCCGCTCTTCGGTGCGGCGCGCAAGTGGGTGGAACTGGCGCTCGCCACCCCGGTGGTGCTGTGGTCGGGCTGGCCGTTCTTCGTGCGCGGCGCGCAATCGGTGAGGAACCGCAACCCGAACATGTGGACCCTGATCGGCCTGGGGACCGGCGCCGCCTACGTCTACAGCGTGGTGGCCACGCTGCTCCCCGGCCTCTTCCCCGCCTCGTTCCGGGTGGATGGCGAGGTCGCGGTCTACTTCGAGGCGGCGGCCGTCATCATCTCGCTGACACTGTTTGGGCAGGTGCTCGAACTCAAGGCGCGTTCGGAAACCGGGGCCGCCATCCGCGCGCTTCTGGGGCTCGCGCCCAAGACCGCGCGGCGCATCCGCGACGACGGCGGCGAGGAGGATGTGCCGCTGTCCCAGGTGCATCCAGGCGACCGTCTGCGCGTGCGGCCGGGCGAAAAGGTGCCCGTCGACGGCGTGGTGCTCGATGGGTCGAGTGCGCTGGACGAATCCATGCTCACCGGCGAATCCATCCCGGTCACCAAGTCGGTCGGCGACCGATTGGTCGGTGCCACCCTCAACACCAGCGGCGCGCTGATAATGCGGGCCGATGCGGTCGGCGCTCAGACGGTGCTCGCCCAGATCGTGCAGATGGTCGCCCAGGCCCAGCGCTCGCGGGCGCCCATGCAGCGGCTGGCCGACCGTGTGGCGGGCTGGTTCGTTATCGGGGTGATCGCTGTCGCCTTGCTCACCTTCCTCGGCTGGGGGTTGTTCGGCCCGCAGCCAAGCTGGGCCTACGGGCTCATCAACGCCGTCGCCGTCCTGATCATCGCCTGCCCCTGCGCGCTCGGGCTGGCGACGCCGATGTCGGTCATGGTCGCCACCGGCAAGGCCGCCACGCACGGCATCCTTTTTCGCGACGCGGCGGCCATCGAATCGCTGCGCAAGGTCGACACCCTCATCGTCGACAAGACCGGCACGCTGACCGAGGGCAAGCCCGCATTTCACGCCGTGGCGGCGGCCGAGGGCTGGGACGAGGCCGAAATCCTGCGCCTCGCCGCAAGCCTCGACCAGGGCAGCGAACATCCCCTGGCCCGCGCCATTGTCGCCGAGGCACGCCGGCGCGGGCTCGAACTGAGTGAACCGGATTCCTTCGAGTCCGCGTCGGGCATTGGCGTAACGGGCGTGCTGGCCGGGCAGGCGGTGGCGTTCGGCAATACCGTGCTGATGGAAGAATCAGGAGTCGACTGGCGCCCGCTCGGCGAACGGGCCGAAGCCTTGCGCCTGGAGGGGGCGAGCGTCATCTACCTGGCAGTGTCCGGCAAGGTGGCCGGCCTCGTCGCCCTGTCCGATCCGGTCAAGGCTTCCACGCCCGAGGCGCTCGACTTGCTGCGGGCGCGCGGCCTCGCCATCGTCATGGCGACCGGCGACGGCGTCGCCACGGCGCGCGCCGTCGGTCGCGCGCTGGGCATCGACGAGGTGCATGGCGAAGTCAAACCCAAGGACAAGGACGAACTGGTGGCTCGTCTCCAGGCGCAAGGCCGCATCGTCGCGATGGTGGGCGACGGCATCAACGACGCGCCGGCACTGGCCCGCGCCGACGTCGGCATCGCCATGGGCACCGGCACCGATGTGGCCATGAACAGCGCCCAGGTCACGCTGGTCAGGGGCGACCTGCGCGGCATCGCCAGCGCCCGCCGCCTGTCGGAGGCCTCGGTGCGGAATATGCGCCAGAACCTGTTGTTCGCGTTCGTCTACAACGCCCTGGGCGTCCCCATCGCCGCTGGTCTGCTGTATCCCTTTACCGGCCTGCTGCTGTCGCCCCTGATCGCCGCGTTGGCGATGAGTTTCAGCTCGGCATCGGTCGTGACCAACGCGCTGCGGTTGCGAAAGGAAAGGATCTGAAAACGAGGGGCACATGCCGTTATTTCTTTGCTCCTGTCGAAGAGAAGCTCATTGTCGGCCTCTCGCAAGGCGCAGGGTGAGGTTGTCCCCGCAAGGGGGAGGCCATGACTGTAAAGCTGCCAAAGCAGCAACATTCATGCGCTACAGACGCCAAAGCGTTCACAACCACGCATGCGCTTTGCCGTACTATTCGTACTGTCCGTGGCTCACCTTACGATCTCATTGATTGGGTAATGGAATATGTCCGACCTCAACGATCCGCGCGTTTTTTTCGCCGCCGAACGCACGCTCATGGCGTGGAACCGTACCGGCCTCACCCTGATGGCTTTCGGTTTCGTGCTCGAACGCTTCGGCCTGTTCATGCACATGCTGCGGCCGACGCCGGGCCATACCGGGCGCGATTTTTCGTTCTGGATCGGCGTCGCTTTCATCACGCTGGCGCTGATCGTGATCGGATTTTCCATCGTGCAGTTCCGTCGCGTGCTGCGCACGCTGAAGCCAGTTGAAATCCCACAGCGCTACTGCACCTGGTCTGGGATCGCGATGAACCTGTCGGTGGTGTTGCTCGGTATCGCGCTACTGGCCTATCTCTTCAGCGAACTATGAAGCGGCGGCGGGGTGCGGCATTTATAAACGTGGATGTCTCAGGGAAATCCTGAACCAGATCTTTCAAGCCGTTCGTGCCGAGTCCTGATTGTCGAGCGATCGAAGCATGAATGGCTTGAAAATCGGCGTATTCCGCTTACCCTTCGACAAGCCTGTCCTGTGCCACGCTGAAGGGCTCAGGGCGAACGGATTACGTGTTCAGGGTCTTCTTGGACCATGCACCGGCCACATACGATCTTTCATGGGCTTTAGCCCATGGAAAGTCGGAGTCCCCTTGTGGGATTATTGACGATGCATTTCTTTAGACAGTGGGGTTCGAGCATGTTGACTTGCCTACCTAGCACGGCTGCCTGGCGGCACGTTGTCCGGTGTTCGGCGCTGGCCATCGTCCTGGCCGTTTCCGCCCGAATCGCCGGGGCCGCGCCGCTCAGCCTCGATGAAGCCCTCGCGCTGGCGCAGCGCGATGCGCCGAGCCTTGCCGCCAGCGCCGCAAAGGTGGACGCTGCCCGCCAGAGTGTCCAGCCGGCGGGCGAACTGCCCGATCCCAAGCTCGCCATCGGCATCGACAACTATCCCATATCGGGGCCGAATGCGGGCAGTCTGACCGCGGAACCCATGACCATGCAGCGCATCGGTGTGATGCAGGAAGTGCCCAACTCCGACAAGCGCCGCGCCCGCCGCGATGCGGCCGAGGCGCGGCTGGAGCAGGCGGATGCGGAGCAGCAGGTCGCGCAGCGCGAGGTGCGGCGCGACATGGCGCTGGCCTGGATAGCGCGGCTGACGGTCGAGAAGAAGCTCGCCCAGTTTGCGCGCCTGGAACAGGAAAACCGCCTGCTGAACGAGGTGGTGCGCGCCCGTCTCGCCGGCGGCCAGGGCCGTGCGGCGGAGGAGGTCATGCCGCGTCTGGAGGCGCTGGAACTCGCGAACCAGCGCGACGAACTGGAAATGCAGCAGCGTCAGGCCGTCGCCAGTCTGCGACGCTGGCTGGGACAGGCCGCGGAGCAGCCGATGAGCGACGTATGGCCAGCCTGGCCGATCAGTCGCTGGGCGCTGCAAGGGAGCTTGCACCAGCATCCCGAGTTGACCGCCTTCGACCCCATGGGCCGGGTGCTGGCGGCCGAAGTGCGCGAGGCGGAGGCGGCGAAGCGGCCCGACTGGGCCGTGGATGTGGCTTACCAGCGCCGCGGCAGCGAGTTCGGCGACATGATGTCGCTCGAGTTCAGATTCGATCTGCCGGTGTTTGCCGAGCGCCGGCAGGATCCGCTCATCGCCGCCAAACAGGCCGAGCGCATCGGGCTGGACGCCGCGCGCGAAGGACTGCTGCGCATGCACGCCGAGGAACTGGAGCGCGACCTCGCCGAATATGAGCGGCTGGAACGCGTGCTGGCCCGGCAGCGCGACACCCTGCTGCCGCTGCTGACGGAAAAGGTCGACCTGATGCTGGCGGCTTATCGCGCGGGCAAGTCGGAGCTCGCCGATGTCATCGCGGCGCGCGCCGAGCGGCAGGCGGCGCAACTGCGACTGATCGAAATGGAAGGGCAGAAAAGCGCGGCGGCGGCGCGGCTGCATTTCGTGTACGGGGAGGACACAAAATGAAAATGGCCAATGCACTTCAAACTGGCGGCGCTGCTGCTGTTGGTCGCGGCGCTGGCCGCAGGGTCGGGCGTGTGGTGGGCGCGGCGCGACGCTGCGCCGGATGCGGGCGGCGCGAAGAATACGGCGCAGAAAAGCAAGGCGGCCGCGGAAAGGAAGCCGCTGTACTGGTACGACCCGATGGCTCCGCAGCAGCATTTCAATGCACCCGGCAAATCGCCCTTCATGGACATGGAACTGGTGCCCAAGTACGCCGATGACGGGGGCGACAGCGGCAAGGGGGACGGCGCGGCCATGCAGATCGACGCGGCGGTGGCGCAGAACCTGGGCATGCGGCTGGCGGCCGTGACGCGCGGCCCGGTCGCCTCGGAGATCGCGGCCAGCGGCGTGCTGGGTTTCAACGAACGCGACGTGGCGGTGGTGCAGGCGAGGAGCGCCGGTTTTGTCGAACGCGTGGCCGCGCACGCGCCGGGCGACGTGGTCGCGGCGGGCGCGCCGCTCGCCGAGGTGCTGGTGCCGGAATGGACGGGCGCGCAGCATGAATTTCTCGCGCTGCTGGACACGGGCGACGCCAGCCTGATCGAGGCGGCGCGCGACCGGTTGCGGCTCACCGGCATGCCCGAGGCGCTGATCCGGCGTGTGGAACAGACGCGCCAACCCCAGACCAGCACCACGATCGCGTCGCCCATAGCCGGCGTGATCCAGACGCTCGAGGTGCGGGCGGGCATGACGCTCGCGGCGGGGCAGACGCTGGCGCGCATCAACGGATTGGGCACGGTGTGGCTGGACCTGGCCGTGCCGGAAGCCCAGGCTGGCAGTGTGCGCGTCGGCCAGCACGTGACCGCGGAACTGCCCGCTTATCCGGGCGAAACGTTCAGTGGAAAAGTAAGCGCGATCCTGCCCGAAGCCAGCCTCGACACCCGCAGCGTGCGGGTGCGGGTGGAACTGCCCAATCGCGGCGCGCGCCTGAGGCCCGGCCTGACGGCGCAGGCGCGGATCGCAGTGGCCGCGAAGCAGGACGCGCTGCGCGTGCCGAGCGAGGCGGTGATCCGCACCGGCAAGCGCACGCTGGTCATGCGGGCCCTGGAAGACGGGCGCTATCGCCCGGTCGAAGTGCGCATCGGTCCGGAGTCCGGTGAATTCACGGTGATTCTGGATGGCCTGGAAGAAGGACAGCAGGTGGTCGCCTCCGGCCAGTTCCTGCTCGATTCCGAGGCCAGCCTCACCGGGCTTGCCGCCGCGAACAATGCCTCGCCCATGAAGGCGGAGGTTCGGCCTGTCGTCAGGCTGGACGAATCGGACGGGCGCATCGTCGGACTGTCGAAGGACGATGTCACGATTGCTCACGGCCCGTTCAGGAAATTGGGAATGCCGGGCATGACCATGAGCTTTCCATTTACGCGTCCCGGGCAGGCGCGGTCGCTGAAGGTCGGCGACCACGTGCATTTTGCCGTGCGCGATACGGATGAAGGCCTGCTGCTCGAAAGCATCGAGAAAACGGGAAACCAACAACCATGATCGAAAAGCTCATCCGCTGGTCGGTGGACAACCGTTTCCTGGTGCTGCTGGCGACGCTGTTTCTCGCCGCCGGGGGCGTGTGGTCGATCAAGAACACGCCCATCGACGCGCTGCCGGACCTGTCCGATGTGCAGGTCATCATCCGCACGACCTTTCCCGGCCAGGCGCCGCAGATCGTCGAGAATCAGGTCACCTACCCGCTCGCCACCACCATGATGTCGGTGCCGGGCGCGCGCACGGTGCGCGGCTTTTCCTTCTTCGGCGACAGCTTCGTGTACGTGCTGTTCGAGGACGGCACGGATTTGTACTGGGCGCGCTCGCGCGTGCTGGAATATCTCAACCAGGTACAGGGGCGGCTGCCTGCCGGCGCGAAACCGGCGCTGGGCCCGGATGCCACCGGCGTGGGCTGGATTTACCAGTACGCGCTGGTGGACAGGACCGGCCGCCACGACCTGTCGCAATTGCGCGCCTTGCAGGACTGGTTTTTGAAGTTCGAGCTGAAGGCGCTGCCCAACGTCGCCGAAGTCGCCAGCGTGGGCGGCATGGTACGCCAGTATCAGGTGCAGCCCGACCCGCAGAAGCTTGCGGCCTACGGCATCACGCTCGGTCAGGTGGTCGCGGCCATCCGCGCCGCCAACAACGAATCCGGCGGCGCGGTGCTGGAACTCGCGGAGGCGGAATACATGGTGCGCGCCTCGGGCTATCTGCAGACGCTGTCCGACTTCCGCGCGATTCCCCTGAAGCTCGCCGGCGGCGTACCGGTGACGCTGGGCGAGGTCGCGCAGATTCAACTTGGCCCGGAAATGCGCCGCGGCATCAGCGAACTGGATGGCGAGGGCGAGGCCGTGGGCGGCGTGGTGATCCTGCGCTCCGGCAAGAATGCGCGCGAGACCATCGCGGCAGTCAAGGCCCGGCTCAACGAACTCAAATCCAGCCTGCCGCCAGGGGTGGAGATCGTGACGACCTATGACCGCAGCCAGCTCATCGAGCGCGCGGTGGACAACCTCACGCATAAGCTCATCGAGGAATTCATCGTCGTGGCGCTGGTATGCGCGCTGTTCCTGTGGCACCTGCGCTCCGCGCTGGTGGCCATCATCGCCCTGCCGCTGGGGGTGCTGGCCGCGTTCATCGTCATGCGCTATCAGGGCATCAACGCCAATATCATGAGTCTGGGCGGCATCGCCATTGCCATCGGCGCGATGGTGGACGCGGCGGTGGTGATGATCGAAAACGCGCACAAGAAGCTCGAAGCCTGGCAGCACGCCCATCCGGGTCAGACGCTGGCGGATACGGAGCGCTGGCAGGTGCTGACCCATGCGGCGGCGGAAGTCGGCCCGGCGCTGTTCTTCTCCCTGCTCGTCATCACCCTCTCGTTCATTCCGGTGTTCACCCTGCAGGCCCAGGAAGGGCGTCTGTTCGGCCCGCTGGCCTTCACCAAGACCTATGCCATGGCGGGCGCGGCGCTGCTGTCGGTGACGCTGATTCCGGTGCTGATGGGTTACTGGATACGCGGGCGGATTCCGGAGGAAACGAAGAACCCGCTCAATCGCGCGTTGATCAACCTCTATCGGCCTCTGCTGGAGGCCGTGCTGAAACGCCCGAAAATGACGCTTGCCCTCGCCGTGCTGATCTTCCTCACCACGCTGTGGCCGCTGAGCCGCCTGGGCGGCGAGTTCCTGCCGCCGCTGAACGAAGGCGACCTGCTTTACATGCCCTCCGCCCTGCCCGGCTTGTCGGCGCGCAAGGCGGCGGAACTGCTGCAACAGACCGACCGCCTGATCAAGACCGTGCCGGAAGTCGCGCACGTATCCGGCAAGGCCGGGCGCGCCGAGACCGCCACCGATCCCGCGCCGCTGGAAATGTTCGAGACCACCATACAGTTCAAACCGCAATCCGAATGGCGCCCCGGCATGACACCGGAAAAGCTGATCGATGAGCTCGACCGGACCGTGCGCGTGCCGGGGCTGGCGAATATCTGGATCCCGCCGATCCGCAACCGCATCGACATGCTCGCCACCGGCATCAAGAGTCCCATCGGCGTGAAAGTGGCGGGGACCGACCTCGCCGCCATCGACCGCGTCACCCAGGCGGTCGAGCGCGTCGCCAAAACCGTGCCGGGCGTGTCATCGGCGCTGGCCGAGCGTCTGACCGGCGGGCGCTACGTGGACATCGACATCGACCGCGCCGCCGCCGCGCGCTACGGACTCAATATCGACGACGTGCAGTCGGTCGTGGCTGCCGCCATCGGCGGCGAGAACATCGGCGAAACGGTGGAAGGCCGCGCGCGCTTTCCCATCAGCGTGCGCTATGCGCGCGAGTGGCGCGACTCGCTGGCGCGGCTCGAAGCCCTGCCCATCCTCACGCCCCTGGGCAGCCAAATCACCCTCGGCACGGTGGCGCGGGTGCACATCAGCGACGGCCCGCCCATGCTGAAAAGCGAAAACGGCCGCCCCTCTGGCTGGGTGTACGTCGACGTGCGCGGGCGCGATCTCTCCTCTGTGGTAGCCGACCTGCGGCGCGCGGTGACGACGGAGGTCAAACTCGAACCCGGCATGAGCCTGTCGTATTCCGGCCAGTTCGAGTTTCTCGAACGCGCCAACGCGCGGCTGAAGCTGGTCGTGCCCGCCACCCTGCTCATCATTTTCGTGCTGCTCTATCTCACCTTCAAACGCTTCGACGAGGCCGCGCTGATCATGGCCACGCTGCCGTTCGCGCTCACCGGCGGCGTGTGGTTCCTGTACCTGCTGGATTACCACCTGTCGGTCGCGGCGGGCGTCGGCTTCATCGCGCTCGCCGGAGTGGCCGCCGAATTCGGCGTCATCATGCTGCTTTATCTGCGGAACGCCTGGCATGACCGGCAGCAAGCCGGACGCGAGTCCGATGCCGACCTGGTCGAAGCCATCCGCGAAGGCGCGGTGCTGCGGGTGCGCCCCAAGGCCATGACCGTCGCCGTCATCGTCGCCGGTCTCCTGCCCATCCTGTGGGGCGGCGGCGCCGGCGGCGAGATCATGAGCCGCATCGCCGCACCCATGGTCGGCGGCATGATCACCGCGCCGCTGTTGTCGCTGTTCGTGATTCCGGCTGCGTATCGCCTGATGCGGCGGAAGAGGTAAACGGTCGGGCGGGCGCATTTTTTCCGCGAACAGAATGCATTGGCCGATTCTTGGCGATGCATCATTTGAGAAGACGCTGAAAGAAGTCGCGCGCTATGGCGGTCGGATGGCGTTCTTTTCGTGTGCTGAAAACCACCATTGACCCGCGCGCGTTTCGCAATCGTCTGGCTACTCACCCGGTGTCGCTTATGGGGCAAGCCGATTATCGCGTCAGCCAGGCGTTGTATTTTCAGGATCCGAGCGGGATTTTGATCGAGGCCGACGTTGCTTGATGCATCGTCGAAAATGGCCGCTGCATGGTTGGTCGATGCGGATCCGGGCTGTGGCAAAACGATCCGGGCGCCATCGCACATATTGGCGCCCTGGATTTGTAGTGCATCATCGTGCGCTCAGAATCAGCCACACCAGACGTCTGGCCAGTTCGGCCTTGCGGGCAGACAAGCCATCTTCCCCTGCCATGCGGTCCTCGCCGGGTGCAACATTGAAACGCGTGTGAATGGCGGACATCTGCCGGTTACCCAGCGTAGTTTTCATGTCTGCCGATACCAGCCCCGCCCGCTCAAATCCCAGCTTGGGTTTCACCGTGTCTGCCTGCGCTGCGCCTGCGCCCATCATCGCGACCATCATCATTACCAGTGCGTATTTCATCATGTTCTCCTTCGCCGTTGGATCCCCCGCACCGTGCGGTGGAACATGACGTCAGAGTAGGCATTCGGGGATGGCAGAATAAGCAACCGGGTTCAAACCAGGACGGCCAACCGGGTTGGTGCAAATCAGATGGAGAAGTGGGGGGCAGCCCTGCCCAGTTGCGGTCACTATTCAGGTTTCCTGAATTCGTGACACTGAATCCCTCCTCGTTTGCGCTGTTGAACACCCCTCTCCCAGCGGGAGAGGGGCGGGGGTGAGGGAGAAATATTTGCTCAACGAACCGGTCGTGAGCAGCCTCTCTCCCTCACCCGCCCTCCGGGCACCCTCTCCCGCTGGGAGAGGGCCGGGGTTAGCGCCCCGCAATCCTCTCCGCCTGTGCCCTCGTGACATCGCGAAGGCATAAACCGGGATTGGCGTCAGGTCAGGCCTTAGTGATAATGGCCTTTCTCGTAACCGTCGCCGTGGTGGTCGTTGCCATGGTTTCCGGGATGATCATCCCAGTGACCGTCACGGTGGTCATCTCCGTGACCACGATGGTTTTCCTGGTAACGCGGGACGTACTCGTGGTGGTACCAATCGTCCCTGACAAAGTAGACTCGCTCGCCGCAGGCATGGTATTCGTGGCAGTGCTTGTCCCAATGTTTGGCGTAACCCGGTGGTACGCGCAGATAGATCGGCGGGCGATACGCCGGTACTCGTTCAACTAGAACGGGCTGGGAGTAGATCACTTGCGGCTGCGGATAGCCACCGATGTCGATGCGGCCATAGAAGCCGGGTTGGCCGACGCTTATTGATACGCCAACGTCGGCGGCAAATACCGGGGCGCTGGCGGCGGCCAGGACTGCTGCGAATAGTAAACGTTTCATGTTCGATCTCCTGTTGCGGGTGTAGACAGTTGCAAAACGCCATGGTTCAGCAGGATTTTACTGTGAGAAGGCTGTTGTAGTTCGATTGTCAGAGAATGGCCGATTTTCTGATCGCACTGCCAGTCTGGTTCCGGCTAGGAAGTTCTGGGCATGAGAAGTCGATTGGCCGTTAGAATTTCGTCCCAGGATGGATGCGGCCCGATACGATCTGCAAGGAATGCAACAAGCGCTCTGACCCGGTGGGGCACATAGCGGTTGCTCGGGAAAATGGCGTAGATCCCCATTTCTGGCGTGCGAAACCTGGGCAGTACAATTTCCAGCTGGCGTTCACGCACCGCCTGTTCGGCGATGAAAGTGGGGGTGTAGCTGATGCCCAGGCCACGTATCGCAGCAGCGAGCAGGGCATCGCCGCTGTTGGCTTCGAGCCTGCCATTAACCGGGAACCACTGCGTTTCGCCGTCGATGACAAAGGCCCAGCTTGAGCGCGCGGCCAGCACATAGCCGAAGCATTCGTGCTTGATCAGTTCCCTTGGGTGTTTGGGCCGGCCATGGCGCTTCAAATAGTCTGGGGAGGCGACCACGACTCCCTTGCTGCCGCCGAGCTTGCGTGCCACATCACCCGGATCGAGCCGGTCGGCAATGCGAATGGCAAGATCGAGGCCGCCTTCGATCAGATTGGTCCGGCGATCGCTGAATTCCAGCTCGATCGATATCTCCGGATTGGCAGTCAAGAAATCTCCGAACATCGGCATCAATTGCCGGATGCCAAAGGAAAAAGGCAGGGTAATGCGGATGTGGCCGCGTGGCGATTGGCTGTCCTCGGTCAATCCGGCTTCTGCGGCTTCCACCAGGCCCAGAATCTCGCGGCATTTTTCCAGGTAGGTCGAGCCGGCGGAAGTCAGGCTGAGGCGTCGCGTGCTGCGGGCCAGCAGCTTGGTGCCAAGGTGTGCTTCAAGCCCGGCGACCTGCCGGGTCACGACCGAGCGTGCCACGTTCATTTGCTGCGCCACGGCCGAGAAGCTTCCCAGTTCGGCGACCCGTACAAATAGCCGCATGCTGTCGAGACGATCCATGGATGCCGTCCTGAAACCCTTCCAGATATTGTTGCCATATTAGCAACAATATTTTGTTATTTGCCACCTATTTCTAACACCCTGGTTTGCCTATAGTTTGTCCAACGCTGCAACAAGCAATTCGAGATTGCCGCCACGATGCAGTGGAGTCAGCCAAGCAGCGGTAAGTCCCGCGTCCCGGGAAGATTGGAGCCTGAAATGTCTGAACGCATGCCTGTCGTCTTCGTGTCACACGGTGCCCCGGATGCCTTGCTGAAGGCGCAGGATGCCGTGGACTGCTGGCGCGGGATCGGCCAACAGATTTCCCCTCCATCGGCGATTCTCGTGATATCGGCACATTGGGAAGCGCGCCAGCCGACGGCCAGTCTGTCCGGCGCGCCGGAAACCCTGCATGACTTCTCCGGCTTCTCGCCCGCGCTTTACCGCATCCAGTATCCCGCGCCGGGCGCGCCTGCGCTGGCCGAGCGGGCCGTGTCGCTGTTGTCCTCTGCCGGTGTGGCGGCGGATCTTCACCCCAGCCGCGGTCTGGATCACGGTGCCTGGGTGCCGCTGTCGGCGATGTATCCGCAGGCCAATGTGCCGGTCACCCAGCTCGCGCTGGCACGCAACGCTGGCGCGGCCGCCCATTTCACGCTGGGCCAGGCGCTTGCGCCGCTGCGCGACGAGGGCGTGCTCATCCTCGCGTCCGGCGCGATCACCCACAACTTCGACTGGCTGGACTGGCATGCGGATGGCGATCACACGCCCTTGCCGCAGGCCCGTCTGTTTACCGAGTGGGTTGCCGATCATCTGGCTGCGCAGGATGTGCCGGCCATGCTCGCCTATCGTTCGGCGCCTTATGGCGCAGAGGCTCATCCATCCGAAGAGCACTTCCTGCCGCTGTTCGTTGCCCTGGGCGCAGCGAGCGGCGATACACCGCAACGCTATCAACCCCGTTTTACCTATGGTGGCATGGCCATGGATGCCTACCTCTGGCGGGATCGGCAGGTACGCCCTTGAACCGCAAAGCAGCGGGCGCCTCAAGCTGTTTTGCTCCACTGCCACCCGGGAGATGACTTTGTCGCATTGAATTGAATCGACAGAAAGCGTTTTCGGAAGTCACACGAAATACTCTACGCATCAAATTTTTTCAGTAACTTTTACAGGAGATCGACATGAGCCAATACCCCATTGCCGTTATCGTTGGCAGCCTTCGCCAGGATTCATTCAACCACAAGCTGGCTAACGCCATTGTGAAGCTGGCGCCACCGGAGTTCTCGTTCAGGCAGGTGCAAATCGGCAATTTGCCGCTCTACAACCAGGACCACGACGCGAATCCCGCCGATTCCGTCAAGCAATTGAAGGCCGAAATCACGGCGGCACGAGGACTGCTATTCGTCACACCCGAATACAACCGTTCTGTCCCTGGAGTACTCAAGAACGCGATCGACCTTGCATCGCGCCCCTATGGCCAGAACGTCTGGGCGGGCAAGCCCGCTGGCGTGATGGGAACTTCGCCCGGCGCCAGCGGCACGGCCATGGCGCAACAGCATTTGCGCAACATTCTCGCTTACCTGGACGTTCCTACGCTTGGCCAACCCGAAGCATTCATCCAGGTAAGGGATGGGCTGTTTGACGAAGCCGGCGACATCGGAGCAGGCAGCAGGATATTCCTGCAGAACTGGATGGACCATTATGTCGCCTGGGTGAAAAAGCACACTGATTGACGCAGTCAAGAAAAGATCAGCCGCATGAAATCTGTCGGTTTTTTTTGACCAATCGATGGATAACCAGACATTCATGAAACAGATTGGGCTGGCGCAGTAAGATTGTCGTCGGAGAAAATTCATGGCCGAACAAATCTTTCAGGGTATCGAGTTGTTGCCCGAAATCATGCCGGCCCAGCAGTTGTTTATTCTGTTGCACGGTGTGGGCGCGAGATCATCCGATCTGGTGCCGTTGGCCAACAAGCTCCGGGAGGCCTTTCCAGGGGCCGCGTGCCTGCTCCCGGACGGCACATTCCCATTCGATGGCGGCGGTAGCGGCAGGCAATGGTTCTCGATAACTGGCGTGACCGACGAGAACCGGGCCTCGCGTGTTGCCGCGGCCATGCCTGCCCTGCATGCGCTGGTGCGGGAGGCCCAGGATCGCTTCAGGGTGTTGCCGCCGGACACGGCGCTGGTCGGCTTCTCTCAGGGCGCTATTATGGCCCTCGAATTCAGCATCATTCATGATGGCAGCGTCGGAAGGGTCCTGGCATTCTCAGGCCGGTTTGCGAAGCTTCCCGAAAAGGCGCCCGAGTTAACGACATTGCACCTGCTGCACGGAGAAGACGACCCGGTCATTCCGGTAGAACATGCGCACGCTGCCTATGAAAGAATATCGAACCTGCACGGCGACGCCACGCTGGACGTCGCGTCATCGGTCGGTCACGAAATCCATGCCGCTCTTTCCGACCGTGCCATTTATCGCCTGCAGACCTGTATTCCACTGCGCACCTGGAAGCAGGCGCTGAACGGTGCGTAACGCGGAAAGTCATGACCACTGACATCGTTAAAGGCTCAATCACATCCCCCTGGACACCCCTGCATCACAAGGTGTTCCGGATGCTGTGGATCGCTTCCATCGCGTCGAATATCGGTTCCTGGATGCATGAAGTCGGCGCTGGCTGGCTCATGACCTCGCTCGCACCCAGCCCGTTGATGGTGGCGCTGGTGCAGGCAGCGACCACTGCCCCGGTATTTTTGCTGGCGCTGCCTGCCGGGGCCCTTGCCGATATTGTCGATCGGCGGCGCTACCTGATCACCTCGCAGGTCTGGATGATGGTCACGGCTGCAACGCTTGGCGTACTGACACTTTCAGGACTGACGACAGCGCCGATGCTGTTGCTCCTTACTTTCGCTCTCGGTATCGGCACCGCGATGATGATGCCGGCGTGGGGCGCGATTACGCCGGAGCTGGTGCAGCGGGCCGAACTCCAGGCGGCCATCGGCTTGAACACCATGGGCATGAACGTAGCCCGATCCGTCGGTCCGGCGCTTGCCGGGTTGATCGTTGCTGCGGCCGGGCCGGGGCTGGTCTTTATCCTGAATGCCCTCTCATTCCTTGCCGTCATTGCGGCGCTGAAGCGCTGGCAGCGCCCCCCAAGTGCAAGTGAGCTGCCTGCAGAGCGCGTCTTCGGGGCGATTCGCGCCGGGTTGCGCTACGCACGCCATTCACCGGAATTACGTGCGGTGCTTGCAAGGGGAGCGGCCTTTTTTGTGTTCGCAAGCGCCTCCTGGGCTTTGCTGCCACTTATCGTCCGGCAGGAGCTGAACAGTGGCCCCGGTACTTATGGATTGTTCCTGGCCTGCATGGGTTTGGGCGCCATTGCCGGTGCATTGTGGCTACCCCGTCTTCACGTCCGGGTATCGCGTGACCGGATTGTGGCAGGCGCCACCGGGCTTTACTCGATCGCCATGCTGGCGCTTGCCCACAGCGGCAACGTCTATGCGGCTGGGGCCGCCATGCTGGTTACGGGTGCCGCCTGGATCAGCGTGTTATCGCCACTGATGACCGCCGCCCAGATCGCCTTGCCGGGAT
The DNA here is from genome assembly GCA_963726485.1 of uncultured beta proteobacterium. Taxonomy (GTDB): domain Bacteria; phylum Pseudomonadota; class Gammaproteobacteria; order Burkholderiales; family Thiobacillaceae; genus Thiobacillus. The sequence goes on from CAVSCL010000044.1 coordinate 161,253, forward strand.
GGGTTCGTGCACGCGGTCTGGCACTTTTCTGGGTCGTGTTCATGGGAGGCATGGCCGCGGGCAGTGCACTTTGGGGGCAAGTCGCCTCATGGGTAGGTATTCCTTACTCATTGACACTGGCAGCGGTCGGCGCATTGATCGGGATAGCTGCAACCTGGCGATACCGGGTCGGACAGCATGACATGCAGGACCTTACGCCGTCGATGTCGTGGCCGACACCGATGATGCCCGATGAGTTCGAAGTCGATCGGGGGCCGGTCATGGTGACCGTGGAATATCAGATCGACCCGGCACGAGTCCGGGATTTCACCCACGTCATGCATCAGATGCGCAGGGTCCGGCGACGCGACGGCGCATTCATGTGGGAGCTGTTCAACGATATCGAGGATCCGGGTCGCATGGTGGAATGCTTCATGGTCGAATCATGGCTTGAACACTTGCGCCAGCATGAACGCGTCACTGTTGCAGATCGTGATGTCATCGAAAAGACGCGGGCGTTTCATCTTGGCAGTGCGCTTCCCAGGGTGACTCACCTGGTCGCAGGAGGGATCTAGCTGACCGGCTTTTTTCTGGCGCCCTTTACACAAAATTCAGGACACTCTCTCATCAGGCGCATTCTCTTAACGGCTATTTGTGACGGCATCGATGAGACGAGGGATCGCCTCTCTGCATTTTTGGCTGGTGAAGATGCCAAAGCGCGACAGATGAGGGATTCTTACCAGCGTCAGCCTGTCTCCAGGTAAGCCATAACGGACAATGTCCGCATTGTAATTGCCCCATCCAGTCGGCAATTGGATATGTCGTTCTGATTCGTCTGGCCGATGATCCTTGATGATCTTCCGCACACGCTTGAAAGTATGCGCGTCCATCGTGATAACAGTCTGTGGGGCGATGTGCTTGAATATCCGTGTCCACAGATGCTCAGCAAACACCAGCGATTCTGCCGGATTTTCGAGACGGGCAAAATCAGGTGAGCGAAATGGAATGAAGTGCCCCATCAGCGTACGGTTCATTAACGCCTTGTAGTCGATATCCTCCATGCGATTCGCCAACAGTTTGAACATGGCGCCAACCTGAATCTGCAACTTGGACTGCCCAGCAGGCCGTCCCTCCCAGCTTTCCACCAGAAAGGAATTACCCTGTTCCTGGCTTTTGCTCGGATGATCGGGGGAATCATAATTTCCACCCGGATTCAGCGAGATAAAGGCGATCCGGGTTGCAGGACTCAAATTCGCCTTGGGGCCAGAAAGAAACCGCCAGCCCAGTTGGTGTCCGAGCCGGTGGTAGGCGGACTCGATGTCAACGCAGCAGCTATCGAACAGTGTCATGCCGGCACCCCCATACGTGGGATGCCGGTTTCCGGTCTGCAATCGGCACCCACATATCGCCATCGTGTTCGACAAGCGCGCCCGCCACAAAGACCTCGCGTTCGTTAAAATCCTTGATATCCCTTGGCACAGCCTTGGTGTCCTTCGGTTCGCACATCACCATGTAGCAACGTGCTCCAGCCTGGATGTGCGCCACGTGACGCAGCCGCTCCTGATAGCCCATGTTGTCCTCGCGGTCCACGAATTCAGCGTAGTGCGTCAACTGAACGTGCAGCCTGCCGTCGATACGCCGGGTCTCATTCTGCCAAACCCGCAGCACGACGGAACCGTCCTGACGGACGCCACCCCAGGACCAGCGTGGATTGGCAAGCGGCGCACCCAGTTGTTCAAACATTGCGGTAATGCTCATAGCAAACCTCCATGAAAAATTGGAAACAGTTCATAAACACATCAATTCGGCTTCCTGGAAAACTCTGCGTACCGCCATTCCAAAACCTTCGCTTCCCACCACTCATCCAGTGACGGATGCCGGGTGATACCGAATGGATCAGGTCGTGCGCGATCCATGAGCGTGCGCCGATACTCCAGGTAAAACCGCTGGGGGTCGGTCACGCCATATTCACGCCGGAATGTGCGAAGAAAAGCACCGTAATTCGGGCGGGTATCGGTTACTCCAGGGTGTTTGGCAAGATCGAAAGGGCAGCTCACAGTTTTCTCCATTCGTTGTTGATGGCTTCACTGTATTCGCTGCGTTTGCCCCTGTCGTCCCCAAAGTTGAGTGGGAAATAAGGACAAATTTCCCGGTATGAATCGGGTATTGCCAGCCTGCCTTAACTTGCAGACGAGATGGAATCAGAATTCACGCTACCTAGCGCTTCCGGCAACCTGTCGCTGCTTCACGATAGCATCTACAGCTTGTCTATAGGCTCCCGGAGCTTGCCCGGCCGCGCCGTTATAGCGGTCGTGGGGGTCAATGCTTATTCCGCTTCTTGGTGGCTATCCGTTAAACGCCGTCAGCTATCCACCGTTCCAAACGTCGCTGGTAAAGAATCTTCTCGGCCTCGCTTGGATGGCTGCTTCGAAAGATGGGATTCAGATAGAAGCGTTCGGCGGTTTCACGCCATGCATCCATGACCTTGAAATCGCCCGTGACATAACCGGTAAGGTCTTTCAGGCGCTGCAACAAGGTTGGCGCGCCATCACGCCCAACGTATTGCCAGCGGTTTTTATCGCCAAATTCGGCGATGAGCCGTGCGTCTAAAGGTAGAAGCTCAGTCGATGCAAAATTGCCACGCGAGAAGAGCGCCGGGATTAGGCGCTTTGCGTCAGGATCGGGATCAGGGTAAATGATCAGCCAGCGTGCTGCACCGCTCATTCCATAACTCATATCCCAATCAAATTCGGTGCCACCATGATGTTCCCTGTCAGTCTTGGGGTCTCGCAAGTAAACGAGATACTCCTGCGATCCATCATCGAATCGGACATACGGCTCGGGGTCAGTGTTGATATCTACCCACCGATCATCTTCCATATATTTTTCCGGCTTGCTGCCTCCCCACTCGATGGCGGGCCCAAGATAAATATGCGGGAAGAAGAGGATTGATTCGCCACTCCACACGCCTGCTGCAAAAGAGTCGTGGTATCGGTACTGCTTGAGCCAGAAAGGGTTGAAGGGCTTGATTGGTGTCTCGACAAGCCTTTCCTCGCCATCAGCTTTCTCTGTGTGTCTATCTATAAGCAGAAATTTCTCCAGTGGCCACCATTTCTCGACAGGTACGCCAGCCATATGAAGCATATCGTTAGCATCTGGATCGAATTGAAACTCCGCCCAGGCCACTTCTTGTTCATCATGTATTACGGCTTCAACGTAGCGTTCCTCGCGCGGCTTGCGTAACTCAACTATGGTCATGCATTGCTCCCACAAGTTGAATTTCCGATCAATGCGTTCAACCGCGACTTGTAGTGCGTCCATTATCAGTTGAGCTTCTTGCAGCTTGGTATGACTCACGGGGTGGAAGGTAGTGCCGAGTAGCACACGATCAGCCAGTAAATATAAGTCTTCACACGTTTTTTGAGCCAAGGCTTCAATTAATTTCAGGTACGGGGTGACCTCAGCCTTCAGCTTTTTGCCATCGCTTGTTTTGCCTCGCTGAAGTGTCACCTTGTCTTTTATATTGGGTGGAAGACCAGCATAGTTAAATAGATCCGTCAGTGTGCTGTTTTTGTAATGGTCAAGTTCCACCCAGAGGTTTTGAGCAATGGCAATTCGATCATTTACTTCGAGCCTTTCTTGTTTCTCCCGACGCCACTGTTTAATTGCATCCCACGCGAGCCGTCCATCCACCGCGGAGTTGGATTCCTGTTGTGCAATCCCCCAAGCTGCTTTTTGGCGGCGGCGCTCCCTCGCCTCGGCGCTATCAGGAAATTTTTTCGTGTCGTTCATTACTGCACCCCCGTAAGTCGTTGAACTGATCGTGACAAACGAAATATACAAGCTGTCCCTCGTTTGCTTGCACAGAGTCGCGAGAGAATTTTCAGGGGGAAATTACGTAGAATTACCCGACAGTAATCGGGTAATGGCAGCCGAACTGAACTGGAAATCAAAGGTTCGAAATCAAAGGTTCCAGGCTCGAATTGAATTCTGAGAACAGGGAAAATTTGGGCGGTAGATATTGCGGATGAGCACGCTTCAAGCCGCCAGCGAGTGATCCTGCGTCTGATCGCCTACACCCATCAGTAGACCCTCCACACTAATGTCTTCGTCCAATGCATCCCAGTGCAGCCCCGTGCCGTTTCCTGACATTTCGTATTGCAGTCGCTGCTCCGGGGTGGCGCGCAACAGGCGGGGGAAATAGGCCAGCGGCACGCCGAGTTTGCGGCCGTCCGACAAATCCAGCCACATCATCGATTCGTCAAAACTCAGATCAGTTGCCGAAATGTTCATGCCATGCCCTTTCTATCTCGTCTTTGCGTGCTTCACAGATATTTTTTGGAACAGTCCCGCCAGTGTCCCATGAATGAAAAAGCACCCAGGCGATGACGCTCCAGGTGCTTGAATTGATTGGGGTGGATGATGGGACTCGAACCCACGACGACAGGAATCACAATCCTGGACTCTACCAACTGAGCTACATCCACCACTGTGGCAACCGGCAACACCGGATGCCTGAAACCTGGACCTGCCCTACAGGAATCAAACGCTTGTGTCAGGAATGCATTGGCCATTCTTGACAATGCATGATCAACTTGAAGAATACCCACAAAATCGGGTATGTGAGCGGGTCCGGTTTGACCTGATTCCATTCAGAGCCTGCTGGGGACCGCCAGGCTTAACGGCCTGGATCCTCATGCCTGGCTGAAGGATACCCTGGAAAAATTGCCGACTTGGCCCAATAGCCGGATTGATGCGTTGCTGCCGCTGGATGCGGCATTACCTTAAATCATGTTTCTGTTGGGGTGGGACGGCTGGACGATTACGTCCTAAACTGATTTATTGTTTGTTTGGCGTCTTTCAGATCAATCTCACCCAGACAAATGATGACCTTGTTAAGGAGTTATCCGATGCGCATCAAAACCCTCGCCGCCCTCGTTGCCCTCAGCCTCGCAGGCACAGCGATGCATACGCTGGCCGCTGAAGGCCGCTACTACGATCCCACCAATGCCGCCAGCAAAACCGGGCTCACCAATGACTATGAGCTCTACAAGACCATCGGCTGCCCGGGCAAGGGCTTGCTGGATACCCCTTGCACGGTACCTGACAGTGACGGCGACGGCGTGAACGATGATCAGGACCGTTGCCCCGGTACCGTGGCTGGAGCCAAGGTTGACGCCATCGGCTGCGAACTGGACGCCGATGGTGATGGTGTGGTCGACCGTCTCGACCAGTGCCCCAACACCCCCGCAGGCCGCAAGGTCAACGCCCAGGGATGCGAACTGGATGGCGATAGTGACGGGATCGTCGATGCCCTCGACAAGTGTCCCGACACGCCCGCAGGCCGCAAGGTCAACGCCCAAGGCTGCGAACCGGATGCTGATGGTGATGGTGTGGTCGACCGTCTCGATGCATGTCCCGGCACGCCCGCAGGCAGCAAGGTTGACTTCACCGGCTGCGAGCCGGATGCTGATGGTGATGGTGTGGTCGACCGTCTCGATGCATGTCCCGGCACGCCCGCAGGCCGCAAGGTCAACGCCCAGGGCTGCGAACTGGATGGCGACAAGGACGGGATCGTCGATGCCCTCGACAAGTGTCCCGACACGCCCGCAGGCCGCAAGGTCAACGCCGAGGGCTGCGAAATGGACAGCGACAGGACGGGGTCGCCGATGCCCTCGACAAGTGTCCCGACACGCCCGCAGGTCACAAGGTCAACGCCGAGGGCTGCGAACTGGACAGCGACAAGGATGGGGTCGCCGATGCCCTCGACAAGTGTCCCGACACGCCCGCAGGCCGCAAGGTCAACGCCGAGGGCTGCGAACTGGACAGCGACAGGACGGGGTCGCCGATGCCCTCGACAAGTGTCCCGACACACCCGCAGGCCGCAAGGTCAACGCCGAGGGCTGCGAACTGGATGGCGACAAGGACGGGATCGTCGATGCCCTCGACAAGTGCCCCGACACGCCCGCAGGCCGCAAGGTCGACGCCGAGGGCTGCGAACTGGACGGCGACAGGACGGGGTCGCCGATGCCCTCGACAAGTGCCCCGACACGCCCGCAGGCCGCAAGGTCAACGCCGAGGGCTGCGAACTGGATGGCGACAAGGACGGGGTCGCCGATGCCCTCGACAAGTGTCCCGACACGCCCGCAGGCCGCAAGGTCGACGCCGAGGGCTGCGAACTGGATGGCGACAAGGACGGGGTCGCCGATGCCCTCGACAAGTGCCCCGACACCCCCGCAGGCCGCAAGGTCGACGCCGAGGGCTGCGAACTGGATGGCGACAAGGACGGGGTCGTCGATGCCCTCGACAAGTGTCCCGACACGCCCGCAGGCCACAAGGTCAACGCCGAGGGCTGCGAACTGGATGGCGACAAGGACGGGATCGTTGATACCCTCGACGCATGCCCCGACACTCCAGCCGGTGACAAGGTGGACAACAGGGGCTGTACTCTTCTGGACACCATCGTCCTCAAGGGCGTGAACTTCGACACCGACTCGGCCGTCTTGCAGGACGATGCCTCGGCCATCCTCGATGATGCCGTCGCCATCTTCAAGCGTTATCCGGCCCTCACGGTCCAGGTGGCGGGCCACACCGACAGCAGTGGCTCTGCTGCGTATAACCAGCAACTCTCCGAACGCCGTGCGAAGGCGGTCATGGAGTACTTCGTTGGCAAGGGTGTCGCCGCCGAGCAGCTGACGGCCAAGGGCTACGGCGAGAGCCAGCCTGTCGCCGACAACGCCAGCGCCGAAGGTCGAGCCCAGAACCGCCGGGTCGAACTACGCGTGCTCAACTGACCGCCGCCGGACCGGCATCAAAGGATGTTGGAGACAATGAAATCGGCCGCATATTCGGGTGCGGCCTATTTTTTCGGTCGTGTTCCAATTGCCTTCCGCACCTGCGTTGCAGTCAGCGCCACACTCCCATCCATGCTGTCCATAACCCTATCGGTTCGTTCCTGTTCGCAGTTTCGGGATGTAAGGAAATGATGTTGGAATCCCAATAATATTTCTGACGCTGGGCATCAAGGGCTACTGCCTTTCCAGGACTACCGACCCTCATCAGGGGCGGTGTTAAATCCTCTGGTACCCGCCACCATGTGCAATCGCCAGCGGAGGGGCGGTTGCGCCGAAAGCCAGCCTACGGGCGAAGCAGTTGCGACCAGAACTTCCCGTAGCCCTTCCTCTGCCGCCGACCCCAAGGCTTGAGCAGCCTGACGATCAACACGCAGTTCGAAGAACCAATGCATGGCCAGCCAGCCCACGAGGAATCCAGCCAGGCCGAGCCATGCCAGAGCGTCGGAGGGCGTATCTGGAAGCATCACCGTCAACACGAGTACCGGCAATAGGGCGGCCAGGCGCTGGGGCAAGCTGCCATGCACCAAGGCACGCGCCAGAAGAAAGCGAAGGCCATTTGTCCCAAGGCGCTCGGCCAAGGTGGAAGAGAGAAACACCTCGCTTTGCCCAGGCAACAACCCCGCAGTCACAATGAAAGGGGCTGAGTTCTCCACCAGAACGACGGGTAGCTCGGCCAAATGGACATGCCCTTCGCGCTTGCGCAACTCCGCCAGGGTACGGTTCACAGCTTGACGTAACGGCCCGTCAGGGACTTCCTTCACAACGAGTGCCCGGCAGATGGCGGGGCCATACCAGAAGCCCGCCACCACCAGTGCCCCCTGGTAAAGGCTGGAAAGCAGCAAATAAGTGGTGTTCTGGTCCCATGCGGCAGGCACCAAAAGGCTCGGTCCATAAAAGGCCAGGGAGCTGACCAGCAGAAATATCAAAGTGCGGCGAGGGGAAGAAGGGATCATTGCGCAATTGTTCCACGAACTCCCCTGGGCAGGTGACTACGCACCCTCAACAGAAGACATGGTGCAGGGTATCACCCGCCCCGTTTCACACGCTCAACAAGCACATGGTTGATATAAGTCCGATAGCGTGTCCACGTGCCGTTGCCTGAACTTTGATAATGTTCAGGTGTCAGCGCGCCCCGCCACCCGGAATGAAGCTCGTCTAGCCAGTAGACTTGATGGTGCTTTCGATAGGCTGAATGGCAACCCCTTTGCTATTCTCAGGCGTGAAGCCTCGCCGAAATCCTGCCGCACTGGCTGGATCTGCATGATCGTTGGAAACCGGAGGATGGATCGGACATGGCAGTCTCGCGGGACAACATGCAGCATTCATTGCGCAGCCCCTCCGCAGCGGGCGCGGAACAGGCACGCGTCGTCGCGCAATGCCACGACAGCCCGGAGTGGCGTCGCTGGGGGCCGTACCTCAGCGAGCGCCAGTGGGGGACAGTGCGTGAAGACTACAGTGCCAATGGCGACGCCTGGAATTATTTCACCCACGACCAGGCGCGCAGCCGCGCTTATCGCTGGGGCGAAGACGGTATTGCCGGTATCTGCGACAAGTACCAGCACCTGTGCCTCGCCGTGGCGCTGTGGAACGGCCAGGACCCGTTCCTCAAGGAACGGCTGTTCGGGCTCACCAACAGCGAGGCCAACCATGGCGAGGACGTGAAGGAGCTCTATTACTACCTGGATGCCACCCCCACCCACACTTACCTCAAGATGCTCTACAAGTACCCCCAGCGCGCTTTTCCCTACGCGCTGCTGGTGGAGGAGAACCGGCGCCGCGGCAGGGAGATGCCTGAGTTCGAACTGGTCGACAGTGGTGTGTTCGACGACGACCGCTATTTCGATGTCTTCGTTGAATACGCCAAGGCCGGCCCCCACGACATCCTGATGCAGGTCACCGCGCACAACCGTGGGAGCGCAAGCCGCGCCCTTGCATGTCCTGCCGCAGCTCTGGTTCAGAAACGAATGGTCGTGGGGCGAGCCGGAAGCCAGACCGGAACTGTCGATCAGCGACGCTGGCGGCATCGAGGCACGCCATACCAAGCTGGGGACCTATTACTGCTATCTGGATGGCGCCCCCGAGCTGCTGTTCTGCGACAACGAAACCAACACACAGCGCCTGTACGGCATGCCGGATGTGGGCTACTTCAAGGACGCGTTCCACGATTACGTGGTCGACGGTCGGCACGATGCCGTCAACCCGGCGCACACGGGCACCAAGGCTGCCGGGCACTTCGTTTTCGAGGTGCCGGCCGATGGCAGCGTGACCGTTCGCCTGCGCCTGGCGAAAACCCCGTTGGAGCAGCCGTTCGAGGATTTCGCCCAGATACTGGCGCAGCGCCACGCCGAGGCCGACGCCTACTACGAAGAATTGCAGGCCGACATCGACGATGCAGACGCGCGCCTGATCCAGCGCCAGGCCCTCGCCGGCCTGATCTGGAGCAAGCAGTTTTATTACTTCGACGTGCCGCGCTGGCTGGATGGCGACCCAGGCTTGCCACCGCCGCCTTCAGAACGCAGACAGGGGCGAAACTGCGATTGGGGTCACCTCAACAACGCCGATGTGATCTCCATGCCGGACAAGTGGGAATACCCCTGGTACGCGGCGTGGGACCTGGCTTTCCACTGCATTCCCCTGGCCATGGTCGACCCGGAGTTTGCCAAGGACCAGCTCGTTCTGATGACGCGCGAGTGGTACATGCACCCCAACGGGCAGATCCCCGCCTACGAATGGGCGTTTGGCGATGTGAACCCGCCGGTTCACGCCTGGGCCGCGTGGGAGGTGTACAAGACCGAGCGCGACGCCAATGGCGGGCAGGGCGATACCGTTTTCCTGGAGCGCGTCCTGCACAAGCTGCTGCTCAACTTCACCTGGTGGGTGAACCGCAAGGATCCCGCCGGGCACAACGTTTTCCAGGGCGGCTTCCTCGGCCTCGACAACATCGGCGTGCTTGACCGCAGCAGCCCGCTGCCGACCGGCGGCACCATCAATCAGGCCGACGGCACCAGCTGGATGGCCATGTATTGCCTGAACCTGATGCGCATCGCCCTCGAGCTCGCGCAAACCAACCACGTCTACGAAGACATCGCGACCAAGTTCTTCGAGCACTTCCTCTACATTGCCAAGGCCATGAACAACATCGGCAACCAGGGGATCGGCCTGTGGGACGAGGAAGACCAGTTCTTCTACGACGTGCTGCGTTTTCCGGATGGGAGCATGATGCCCCTGCGGGTGCGCTCCATGGTCGGATTGATCCCGCTGTTCGCGGTCGAAATCATCGAGCCGGAACTGCTGGAGCGCTTGCCGGACTTCAAGCGCCGGCTCGAATGGTTCATGAAATACCGCCCCGACCTGGCTGCCCTGGTTTCGCACTGGATGGAGCCAGGGCGGGGCAATCGGCGCCTGCTGTCGCTGCTGCGACCCCACCGCATGCGGCGTCTGCTGCAGTGCATGCTGGATGAAACCGAATTTCTTTCCCCTTACGGCGTGCGCTCCCTTTCCCGTGCGCACCGCGACCGGCCCTATCTGATCTCGCTGGACGGCCACCCCGTGAGCGTGAACTACCAGCCGGCCGAGTCGGAGTCCGGGCTGTTCGGCGGCAATTCCAACTGGCGCGGCCCTATCTGGTTCCCGGTCAATTATTTGCTGGTGAACGCCCTGTATCGATTTGCCGATTTTTACGGCGAGGGGCTGAAGGTGGAATGCCCAACGGGCTCTGGCCGCGCGCTTTCCCTCGATCAGGTCGCCGAGGAACTGACGCGCCGGCTCACCAGCATTTTCCGCCGGGATGGGCAAGGCGGCCGCCCGTTTTACGGCACCGCCGACAAACTGCGCAGCGACCCGCACTTTCGAGACCACATCCTGTTCAACGAGTATTTCCACGGCGACAGCGGGCGCGGCATGGGCGCCTCGCACCAGACCGGATGGACCGGGCTGGTGGCGAAGTTGCTGCAACCGCGACGGTCGCGGCAGCCCGGGTAAGGCTCCGCAGGCGCCCCCCGCTCCAGGCGCCCGACCCGGACGTCAGTACCTCCGCATTTAGCTCTTATCTCCATTCGCTGCAGGTCTCTTGAGCGTCCAGGGGCACCTACAACCATCACGTGTTCGGACGGGGGCGTTGCGGAACCATTTGAACGCAAAACCCGGGTCAGAATTCGCTGCAAATCAACACCAAGTCAATTCCTACGGTAGTAACATTCCTGATGGACTCTTTTCCTCTTTCGATTTATCGGAACCACACCCTTCAATCTGGAACATGCGATGCCGTCGGGGGTGGGTGAGTCCATTTCAATCGTTAGCTGGCTCGGAAATGGCCAGCTTCATCATCTCCACAAACAAAGGAGGCATGTCATGGAAAAGGCTGAATTAAAGACTTTCGGTAAACCAGATGAAGTTCGAGAGTTTCCAAAGGGGCGGCTGGAACTCATCAAGATCGGCGGCGCGACCATTGGGCGTGCGATCTTTGAGCCTGGCTGGAGATGGGCTACTTCGGTCCAGCCCATAGCCAAGACGAAAAGCTGTGAAGCTCCGCACTTCCAGTACCACGTGTCAGGTGTGTTGAAGGTCCTGATGGACGACGGGGCCGAGTTTGAGTGCCGACCGGGCGACGTTTCACTTCTACCCTCGGGTCATGACGCTTGGGTGGTGGGAGACGAGCCAGCGGTTGTTGTGGATTTTCAAGGAATGGTCGACTACGCGAAGGCTCGGTAACCAACTGCGGACCGTACCACGTGCGCAGCATGAGCGACTAACAACCGGTTGCAGCGGACGGCGCTGGTGCGCCGCCCCTGAAGCGGAGCGTTGAAGCGCTCTATGACGGCTTGGGGCCGAGAAACGGCCCCCTGGGTAAATTCTCAGAATGTCTGCTTCACGCTCGGAAACGGGCGGGCCGAACTCGCCCACTAACCTCAGCTTGGTGTCTTAGGTTAGCGGCTCAAAGGGCTCTGGCCGGCAAGGTGGAACAGATGGGAAATTGCCTGCTATCCCGTTTTCTCCGCTGCTCCGACGTGAGAGGGTGTGGCGAAGGGTTCGCTTGCGGGGAATTGCAGGCCAGTTATTTTTTGGAACAGTCCCGCCAGTGTCCCATGAATGAAAAAGCACCCAGGCGATGACGCTCCAGGTGCTTGAATTGATTGGGGTGGATGATGGGACTCGAACCCACGACGACAGGAATCACAATCCTGGACTCTACCAACTGAGCTACATCCACCACTGTGGCAACCGGCAACACCGGATGCCTGAAACTTGGACCTGCCCGACAGGAAACAAACGTTTTATGTCTGGAAAGAATACCCAATAAAAATTGAGCATGTGAGCGGGTACGCTATGACCTGATTCCATTCAGACCCGCGTCGCGTAAAGCTTTAAGGCGTGAGATTGTAGGGCCGCCTCGGCCACACGTCAATCCTGCGCGGCGATTCCCGACACCCTGACAATCAGGCATACCGCTTCGGCGGCTATGCCTTCGCCGCGTCCGGTGAAACCCAGTTTTTCGGTCGTTGTTGCCTTGACATTGACGCGCGCCGGTTCCACCCCCAGGTCCGCGGCGATATGCGCGGTCATCGTGGCGATATGGGGCGCCATTTTAGGCGCCTGGGCGATGATGGTCGCGTCCACATTGCCTGCTTTCCAGCCCAGCGAGGCTATCCGGATGGCTACGTCGCGCAGCAGTTTTCGGCTGTCGATTCCCGCATAAGCGGGATCGTCATCGGGGAAATGGCGGCCGATGTCGCCGAGACCCGCCGCGCCGAGCAGCGCATCGCAAATCGCGTGCAGCAGCACATCGGCGTCGGAGTGGCCCAGGAGGCCACGATCATGCGGAATCTCAACGCCGCCGAGTATGAGCTTGCGTCCTTCGGCAAAGGCATGGACATCGAAGCCATGCCCGATGCGTATATCGGGCAGGTGGGAATCAGTCATTGAGATGCTCCAGTATCAGTCCTGCCAGTTGCAGGTCACGCGGACGGGTGACTTTCAGGTTGCGGCTGTCGGATTCGACCAGCAAGGGCGATAGCCCCAGTTTCTCGACCGCAGAGGCTTCGTCGGTCACATCCCTGCCCGCTTCAAGCAAGGCGCGTTTCAGCAGGCCGTAGGGAAACATCTGCGGCGTTTGCGCCTGCCACAGCCCGGCACGGGCTTCGGTTGCGGCAACGCGCCCGGCAGCGTCGGCGCGCTTGAGCGTATCCGCGACGGGCACCGCCAGCAGGCCGCCCCGGGTGTCATTGGCCACGGCATCGATAAGCCGGGCCAGCGCCTCGCGCGGCAGACAGGGGCGAGCCGCATCGTGTACCAATACCCAGGTGGCGTCGTCACATTCCGCGGTCAGCGCATTCAGCCCGTTCAACACCGATTGCGCGCGGGTCACGCCGCCACAACGCAGCACCTGCAAGCGTCCCTGCCATTCCGACCAGTCATACGCCGCCCAATAGCCATCGTCGGGGGAAATCACCACCACCATCGTTGCGATGCGCGGCTCGCGCGCCAGCGCCCGCAGCGTGTGGGCGATCAGCGGCTGGCCGTGCAGTTGCAGATACTGTTTGGGGCAGTCGCTTTGCATGCGGCTGCCCGCGCCGGCGGCGGGAACGAGGGCGATCATGGTGGGCTCTGGCATGAGGGCATTATCCGTGGGGACGCTTTTTCCGTGCAAGGCATCTTGAAACCAATACCGATTTCCCTCATCTAAGAAGGATATGCAAATCAGGAAACCCTATGCTTAATACACGGCCTGCCGCTGTTGCGGGTATGTTCTACCCGGACGACCCTATCGCGCTCAAGCGCACCGTTGCCGACCTGCTGGCGAACGTCAAGCCGGGGGGCGTATCGCGCCCGCCAAAAGCCTTGATCGTGCCCCACGCAGGCTACATTTATTCCGGCGCCATCGCCGCCAGCGCCTACGCCCGGATTGCTGCACTGCGTGGCCGTATCCGCCGGGTCGTGCTGCTGGGCCCCACCCATCGCGTCTATGTCAAAGGGATGGCGCTTCCCGATGCGGATCGCTTTGCCACCCCGCTGGGGGAGATCGTCCTGGACCGTGAGGGCATGCAAAGCCTGGCCGATCTGCCGCAAGTGACGATGAATTCAGCGGCGCACCAACTGGAACACTCCCTGGAGGTGCAACTCCCTTTCCTGCAGCAGGTGCTGGGGGATTTCCTGCTGTTGCCGCTGGCCGTGGGCGAGGCCAGCGCTGCCGAAGTGGCCCAGGTGCTGGAACGGGTATGGGGCGGCGACGAAACCCTGATCGTCGTCAGTTCCGACCTGTCGCATTATCTGCCCGACGCCATGGCGCGCAGGATAGACCGCACGACCGCGGATGCCATCCTGGCGCTGAATCCGCATCTCAACCATGAGCAGGCCTGCGGCGCCACGCCCATCAATGGCCTGCTGCTGGCGGCGCAGCAGCATGGCCTGCATGCGATCGCGCTGGATTTGCGCAACTCCAGCGACACCGCCGGCGATCCGGAGCGCGTTGTCGGCTACGCCGCGTTCGCCTTCCACGAAAATGCCGCGTCCGATCACGCGGATGAGGAACAGGGCTCGACCCTGCTCAAACTGGCCCGTTCCGAAATCGGCAAGCACCTGGGGCATTCCCTGCCGCCTCCGCCCGATACGGGTTGGCTGGCGGAACACGGGGCTTGCTTTGTCACCCTGACCCAGCAAGGCGAATTGCGCGGATGCATCGGCAGCCTCGAAGCCCATCGCCCGCTGGGTGCGGATGTGCGGGCGAACGCAGTGGCCGCGGCGTTTCGCGATCCCCGCTTCATGCCCTTGAGCCGCGAGGAGTTCAAAGATATCCGGATCGAGGTTTCGCTCCTGTCCCCCAGCGAATATCTGGAGCCGGGCAGCGAGGAAGCCGCCTGGGCGGCATTGCGGCCCGGAGTCGACGGCGTGATTTTCGAGTATGAGCAGCACCGCAGCACTTTCCTGCCCCAGGTCTGGGAACAACTGCCGCAGCCCGCCGAATTTCTGGCGCACCTCAAGCGCAAGGCGGGCCTGCCGATGGATTTCTGGGCGGAAGACGTGCGCCTGTCGCGCTACACCGTCAGCAAATGGAAGGAGTGAGACAAGCCATGAGCATCCCCGAATCGCATTACCCGGCACGCTGGTGGCATGCCTTGCCCGACGGCCGCATCCAGTGCGACCTCTGCCCGCGCGACTGCAGGCTGCACGAGGGCCAGCGCGGCCTGTGCTTCGTGCGCAAGATGGAGGGGGGACAGATGATCCTCACCACCTACGGCCGCTCGTCCGGCTTCTGCATCGACCCCATCGAGAAAAAGCCGCTCAACCACTTCTACCCCGGCTCCTCGGTGTTTTCCTTCGGCACCGCCGGCTGCAATCTTGCGTGCAAGTTCTGCCAGAACTGGGATATTTCCAAGTCGCGCGAGACCGACACGCTGATGGATCAGGCCTCGCCGGATGAAATCGCCGCCGCCGCCGAAAGGAGCGGCTGCAGGAGCGTGGCCTTCACCTATAACGACCCGGTGATCTTCGCGGAATACGCCATGGACGTGGCGGACGCCTGCCATGAACGCGGCCTCAAGACCGTGGCCGTCACCGCGGGCTACATCCACGAGGCGCCCCGGCGCGAGTTCTACGCCAAAATGGATGCGGCCAACGTCGACCTGAAGGCCTTCACCGAGGAGTTCTATTTCAAGCTGACCGGCGCCCGTCTGCAGCCGGTTCTGGATACGCTCGTTTATCTGAAGCGCGAAACCGGCGTGTGGTTCGAGATCACCACCCTGCTGATTCCGGGTCATAACGATTCCGACGCCGAGATCGAGGCCATGAGCCAGTGGATCATGCGCGAACTCGGCCCCGACGTACCGCTGCATTTCTCCGCCTTCCACCCCGACTGGAAGATGCGCGATGTGCCCGCCACGCCCGCCTCCACGCTGTCGCGCGCACGCGATATCGCGCTGAAAGCGGGACTGCATTACGTCTACACCGGCAACGTGCATGACAATGTCGGCGGTACCACCTATTGCCCGGATTGCCATGAAGCCCTGATCGTGCGCGACTGGTATCGCATCGAGGATTACCAGCTCGGCCCGGACGGCCACTGCCCGCACTGCGGCACCGCCATCGCCGGCCATTTCGGAGCGTTCAATCATCCCTTCGGCAACCGCCGCATCCCGGTCGCCCTGCATCCGGCTGCGCTGACATGAACACCTCCACCCTCGTCCACATCCCCGCCGGCACCGCCACTGTCGAGGGCATGCTGGAGATTCCCGAGCGCGCTTCCGGCCTGGTGCTGTTTGCCCACGGCAGCGGCTCATCGCGCCACTCGCCGCGCAACAATTACGTGGCGGGCGTGTTGCGGCAAGCCGGCATCGGCACCCTGCTGATGGACTTGCTGACCCCGGAAGAAGACCTGGACTACGCCCAGCGCTTCGATATCGGTTTGTTGACGCAACGCCTGCTCGCGGCTGCGAACTGGGTCGGCGCCCAGGAATCCACCCGGAACCTGCCACTGGGCTTTTTCGGCGCCAGCACCGGCGCCGCCGCCGCGCTCGAAGCGGCGGCCCTGCTCGGCCAGGATGTGAAAGCCGTGGTCTCCCGCGGCGGCCGTCCCGATCTCGCCAGTCGTCAGGCCCTGACGTCGGTCACCGCACCCACCCTGCTGCTGGTCGGCGGGGAAGACGGTATCGTCATCGACCTCAACCGGCAGGCCTACGCCCAGCTACGCTGCGTGAAAAAAGTGCTCATCATTCCAGGCGCCACCCACCTGTTCGAAGAACCCGGCACCCTGGAACAGGTGGCGAGCCTGGCTGCCGACTGGTTCAGGAATCAGTTTCAGTAGGCTCCCAATCGGCCGAAATTCGGCGATACACACGGCTCGTTTTATCGGGCAGCTTACTTTTCCAGCAGTTTCTCCACCACCGCTTGCAGAAGATCCACGCGCTTTTCCAGTGCATGGAACCGCTCTTCCATGGAGTCGTTTTTGCCACCCATCTTGTCCATGCCACCCATCTTATCCATGCCACCCATCTTGTCCATGCCACCCATCTTGTCCATGCCACCCATCTTGTCCATGCCACCCATCTTGTCCATGCAATCCATCTTGCCCATGCCACCCATTTTGCCCATGCCACCCATCTTGCCGTCGTCTTTCTTGCCGCCGCTCATGTCGTGTGCCTTCATGCTGCCCGCATTATCGCCACCCATGTCGTGCTTCATACCCTCCATCTCGTCCATGTTCATCTTGTCTGCTGGAGCCGTTGCCGCGGTTCCCCCCGATTGCTGGGTATCTTCTGCGTGGGCCAGAGGAAGGAGGGTCAATCCAATACTTATTGCCAGAATGTTCAAGGTATTCATGTTTGTTCTCCTCAATTTATTTGTGGACGTACATCACTGAGATAGGGATCAGGGGGGACAAAGCCATTCACAATGAGTGCCCACCCCTATGGCTGTCGTTGGGCCTTGAAAATCCTTATTGGAAAGTCACCCGAAACTCCATTGTTTGATGATAGTGGTCTGCTTCCGGAATGGCAAAACAAATAGGACCGAGGATTTTTCGTGTGATGGCGAGCCCGTGTGAACTCATCCGCCGGCTTCGGACGATAGCCGCGCTGGCCCCGGTTTCGACCAGGTTCACGGCTGATGCCGGACGGGTGTCGGCTCATGACGCGGGCGATGTCGCTCCACTGATGTCCAGCGTTGCGGTGGATGGCAATTTGGTATCGTTCGTCTCGGGTGAGAGGGGTGTAGTTCATTCCAGGCAGGTTTGACCTCGCGCTCGAGGGGCCAGGATGTTTTTGCATCTCCCCCACCCCAACCCGTTAATCAGAATTGAACTTCAAATTTGAACTCGCAAACCTTTAACGGTCGAACCAAAAAATCGTGTCGTAGATTTTCCCTCAGGAATTAAACATGCAAGAACTGAACGAAAGCTGGGTTGCATTGAAATCAGGCGGAATCGTCATCCTGCCTTTATCCTTGCTGGCCGTCATCGCCCTCGCCATCATGCTGGAAAAAACTTTTTTATACTGGCGATTCGCGCGTCTTTCCTACGACGTGCTGAATCTCGTCGAAACCTATGGTTTCGCCTGGGACGATCTGGAAAAGATATTGTCGGGGCTGAGCAGTCGCCACTATTACAAGCGATTTTTTGAAGTGGTGATCGCCAACCGGCATCGACCCTCGTGGTGGACCGAGTCACGGGCGGCCGATGAAGCCCAGTTGATCGAGACTTCACTTGCCCGCAGGCTATGGGTGCTCGAGACGATCGTCACGGCAGCGCCATTACTGGGACTTGTCGGCACGGTGCTCGGAATGATGCATGCCTTTCAGATCATCGGCGGCAGCGGCATTGTCAATCCTACAGGCGTGACCGGCGGGGTGGCCCAGGCGCTGGTTGCCACCGTGATCGGTCTGCTGATCGCGTTGATTTCCCTGTTCGGTTTCAATTATTTTTCGCGCCTGCAGTCGCAAACGATGGATGAAATGGAGCGCCTCGGAACGCGACTGATTGATCATATCCGTCTGGATCAGGAAAGCAGCGCGCATGAAGCGTCGTAAGCTGCGGACTTACCGCAAGGGCCGGATTGAGATCATCCCGATGATCGACGTCATGTTTTTCCTGCTCGCAACCTTCATGCTGGCTTCGCTGTCGATGCAGAATCTGGATTCGTTGCAGGTCAATTTGCCACAGGGAAAAGCCGAAAAGCTCAAGGCCGACATGCCGCTGACGCTGACGCTGACCGGAGATGGCCGCATGCTGGTCAACCGAACGCCCGTAACCCTGGAGACGCTCGCCGACACGCTCAGACCGCTGATCCACGACGCCCAGCAAAATCTGGTCGTGTCTGCGGACAACGATGCTCCACAAGGCCTGGTCGTACAGGCAATGTTACGGGCCCGAGCGGCGGGCGCGGTGCACTTCCTGATTGCTGTCAGACACCAATGATGATGTTGTAAGCATGTCCGGAACGTTGCCGACAGAACCATCATTCTGGTGGACCATTCCGCTGGCGGTCATTCTGTGGCTGGCACTGCTCTGGGGCTTCGGGTTTTTTTTAAAGCCGCCATCAATCGAACCGCCGCCCGGCGCCGCCATCGATGCGCGACTGGTGGAACTGCCTGAAGCCAAGCCCGCGCAACAGCCGGTGCATGCTGCGGTGGTGGCCCCCAAAGCTCGGGTTCCGGCCAAGCCGCGCTTGCCTGCGCCGAAACTGGCGCCGCCGCTACCCGAGGTGAAGGTCCAGAATCCGGCGCCACCCGTGGTGACCCCGGCTTTGCCCAAGCCAGCGCCGCCGTTGAATCTGGCGCTCCCGCCCGAGCCCGCGCCTACAGACATGATGTCGTACGTCAATGCTGCCCGGGCCCGCCGCCATGCACAGGACATGGAAGATGAACGCGAACCTGGCGGCAGCACCCAACAACCCAGCGCGGACGACATCCGCCTCGCTAACATCCGCCGCAATCTGCAGCCTGCCGGGACCAGCGGAATTTTTCAGATTCTTGACATTCAGGTGCGCACGGCGCGGTTTTCGTTTCGCTCCTGGACTACGAATGCCAGCAACCCGCGACGCGAGACCATCGACGTCGACGCAGGACCGGGCGGGGATATCGAACTGGCGGTGGTTCGCAGGATGATTGGTCTGATACGCGGTTACTTCAAGGGTGATTTCAACTGGGAATCGCAGCGGCTTGGACAAGTGGTTGTTCTGTCGGCACGCGAAGAAGACACGGCTGAACTCGAGGACTTTCTGATGCGCGAATTTTTTGGCGTGGGGGCAAAAAACCAAGCGCATTGAACGCCGAGAACGTTCGTCCATCGGCCTAAACCGTCCTGCACAACGCCGAAGAGTGGTCCCCCAGGCGATTCTGTGGCATTGGAAAATGTCCGGACCCATGGAACGCTTGAATAACTGTCGAACCAGACTGCTTCGCGGTGGTGGTTCGAGCGCGGCGCGGGTCGCGTTCTTCCTGCCTGAATGGTGCGTTCAAGCCCGGTGCTGAGGGGTACGCAGGCATCCATGGTCCGGTCACGCTCGACGCGGGGAATCGCACCGATCCACCCAGGGAACACGTGACGCACCACGCTTCGAATACGTGAGACGGGTCTGCCCGCGGTCTCGCTGCCGGAATTTCTCCAACTGCGGCGGGGCTAAGAGTTGCGGCAATGAAAATGACTGGGCACCATGCGCATAAAGGATGCATCCCGGTACTGAAAATAGTGATTGAAACCCTGTGAGCGCAGGGGTAATGGCTGTGCGCAATGGGCGCATCGACTGGCTTGCACAATTGCGCAAGCGGAAACTAAATATTCATTCGAGGAGTACGACATGCTGGTGACTTTTACGACCGATGCCTATGCCGACATCACCATGTTTGGGGATGTCGCGCTGGCCATGCTGAAAATGATGGGACACAGCGCAACCGTGCCTGGTGCGATTCTGGCGGCAGATGTTCCTGCGGCCCTGAGCCGGTTAACTGCCGCTATCGATGCGGAAAAAGCCCCGCCGCCCGTTGAGGACAAGGACGCCGATGAGCCCGTGGTGAGCATGCGGCATCGAGCGCTGCCGCTCATCAATCTGCTTGCTGCCGCGGCCAAGGCAGAATCCAACGTAATGTGGAAATGAAAATAAGCCCATTGGCGGGGACGCTCGCCCAGTCCAGCGCATCCTCACCCAGGCGCCCGGCAACGGCGCCCCTATCGGAGGATTGAAGGTGGTGGCTGAGAGCGGGTGGTTTGCGGCACGTCCGTCCGGCACCGAAGACATCTACAAGATCTATGCCGAGAGCTTTCGTGGCGCGGATCATCTGCGCCGCATCGTGGCGGAAGCCCAGACCATCGTCGGTGCTGCGCTGGCGGCGCCCACGCAGCAACCGGAGATTGCGTCCGGAAAAGATTTGAAGGAAGGGCTGTGAGCGAACCAACACGAATCATTCATCCAAAGGAGCGACTTTCCGGCGCGGACGTGGAGGGATTCGATTCCCTGGCCGAGCTTGCCCTGGATCTGCGCTCGTCGTGGAATCATGGCGCTGACGACGTGTGGCAGCAGCTTGATCCCGCGCTCTGGGATTTGACCCAGAATCCCTGGGTCGTCTTGCAGACCGTCTCGCGCGAGAAACTCCAGGGTGTTTTAGCCGATCCCGCTTTCCGCACAAAACTTGACGATCTGGTGCAAGCCAGGCGGGATGCCGCGGAGGCGCCCGCGTGGTTTCAGCAAACCTACCCGCAATCTCAGCTAGGCTGTGTCGCGTATTTCAGCATGGAGTTCATGTTGAGCGAGGCCTTGCCCATTTACTCGGGCGGGTTGGGCAACGTGGCCGGCGATCAACTCAAGGCCGCCAGCGATTTGGGCGTGCCGGTCATCGGCGTGGGGCTGCTCTACCAGCAAGGCTATTTTCGCCAGGTGATCGACAAGGACGGCGCCCAGCAGGCCCTCTTCCCATACAACGATCCGGGACAGTTGCCGATCACGCCGTTGCGTAAACCGGATGGGGAGTGGTTGCGCATGGAGATCGCCTTGCCCGGTTACTCGGTCTGGTTGCGCGCCTGGCAGGTCCAGGTCGGTCGCGTAAAACTTTACCTGCTGGACAGCAACGACGCAGCGAATTACCCCGCGCATCGCGGCATTACCAGCGAGCTATACGGCGGCGGTCCCGAACTGCGGCTCAAACAGGAACTGCTGCTCGGGATTGGCGGATGGCGACTGCTCGCGGCGCTCGGCATCAAGCCGGATGTCTGCCACTTGAATGAAGGCCATGCGGCCTTCGTGGTGCTGGAACGCGCGCGCAGCTTCATGGAAGAAAACGGGCGGACCTTCGCGGCTGCACTCGCCGTCACCCGGGCGGGCAACCTGTTCACCACCCACACCGCGGTTGCGGCCGGCTTTGATCGTTTCGCTCCGGCGCTGATCGAACAATACCTCGGCGCTTATGCCGAGCAGAGGCTCGGCATAACACTCCACGATTTGCTTGCCCTGGGCCGCCAGAATCCGAACGACGCGTCGGAACCTTTCAACATGGCCTATCTGGCGATTCGCGGCAGCGGAGCGGTCAATGGCGTGAGCCGCTTGCATGGAGCAGTGAGCCGGCACCTGTTTGAGCCGCTCTTTCCCGGCTGGCCGGAGGAGGACGTGCCGGTCGCACACGTCACCAACGGCGTCCATATGCCGACCTGGGATTCGGCCCCGGCGGACGATCTCTGGACAGAAGCCTGCGGCAAAGACCGTTGGCTGGGACCGACGGAAAACCTGGAGCACGACGTCCGCCGCATTTCCGATGCCAGGCTCTGGGCGTTTCGCATCGCCGCCAGCAAGTCTCTTGTCGAATATTCCCGCGAGCGATTGGCCAGGCAACTGAACGCCTCCGGCGCATCGCCCGAGGCCGTTGCGGGCGCGAAGCATCTATTTGACCCCAATGCGTTGACGCTGGGTTTCGCGCGCCGCTTCGCGACCTACAAGAGGCCGAATCTGCTGCTCCACGACCCGGAACGGCTGCTGCGCCTGCTGACCCATCCGCAACGCCCGGTCCAACTCATTATGGCAGGCAAGGCCCATCCCGCGGACCTGGCGGGACAGGCCCTGATTCAGCAATGGATCAATTTCATCCGTCGGCCCGAGGCACGCCCCCATGTGATCTTCCTCAGTGACTACGACATGCATTTGACCGAGCAGTTGGTGCAGGGCGTGGATGTCTGGCTCAACACGCCGCGTCGCCCCTGGGAAGCGTGTGGAACCAGCGGCATGAAGGTACTGGTCAACGGCGGCATCAATCTGTCGGAACTGGACGGCTGGTGGGCGGAAGCCTACACGCCGGAAGTTGGGTGGGCGCTGGGGGATGGCCAGGAACATGACAGCGATCCCGCCTGGGACGCGATCGAGGCGGGAGCCCTCTACGACCTGCTCGAGCGCGAAGTGATCCCGGAGTTCTATACGCGTGATGAACAAGGCATCCCCGCTGCCTGGGTGAACCGGATGCGGGAAAGCATGGCGCGATTGACGCCGCGCTTTTCCACCAACCGCGCGGTGTGCGAATACACCGGGCAACACTATCTCCCGGCCGCCGCAGCCTACCGTGAGCGGGCTGCCGACAAAGGCGCAATCGGCGTGGAACTGGTTGACTGGCGGCGCGTTCTGGAACAAAAATGGGCCGCGCTGCGCTTCGGTGAAATGAAGATTGAAACCGCAGGCGAGCAGCACGTATTTGAAACGCAGGTGTATCTCGATGAACTCGACCCCGAGACGGTACGGGTCGAGCTTTATGCCAATGGTGTTGACGGTAACGCACCGGAGCGGGTGGAGATGCGGCGTGTGCGGCAACGGGTGGGCGCAACAAACGGCTACGCCTATCGCGCGGCGGTGCCTGCAGCCCGCCCGGCGACGGACTATACGGCGCGGCTGATACCGCACCGCGACGGCGTGGCAGTCCCGCTGGAAGATGCCCATATCCTGTGGCAGCGCTGATTCAATGCGCATCAATACAGCGGAACGCCGCGCGGCGCTATTCGAGCGCTATACGGCGCGCGGCAATAGCGATGATGCCAACCGGCGTCTGCCCGCGATGAGGATGCAGTGCGTTGGGCATGATGAGAAGAAACAGGAGCGCTGACATGGGCAATGCCGATAGCCGCACGACGCGGGCTGATGCGCTGGTGATCTTCGGCGTGACCGGCGACCTCGCCCACAAGATGATCTTTCCGGCGCTCTACGCGATGGCCAGGCGCGGCGTACTCAACGTGCCGGTGGTAGGCGTCGCCTCCTCGAAGTGGAGCCTGGCGCAACTGCGCAAACGGGCGACGGACAGCATCAGGCAAGCCGGCAAGATCGATGACCGGGACGCCCTCGACCACCTTCTTTCCCTGCTCCAGTATGTGGGCGGTGATTACAACGATCCGGGCACGTTCAAAGCGCTCAGGCAGGCGCTGGGCAACTGCCCGGCGCCCGGCGCATTACCTCGCCATCCCACCCGCGCTGTTCGCGACGGTTATCAAAGGACTCGGTGCTGCGGGCCTGGCCGATCAGGCGCGCGTCATCGTGGAAAAACCGTTCGGACGCGACCTGGCTTCGGCGCGCGCGCTCAACCGCATCGCGCTGTCGGTGTTCGCGGAAGACTCGATCTTCCGCATCGACCACTATCTCGGCAAGGAGGCGATCATGAATATCCTCTATTTCCGTTTCGCCAATTCGTTCCTCGAGCCGATCTGGAACCGCAACTGCGTGGCCAGCGTGCAGATCACGCTGTCCGAGGATTTCGGCGTGAAGGGGCGCGGCGCGTTTTACGAAAGCGCCGGTTGCCTGCGCGACGTTATCCAGAACCATTTGTTCCAGATCGTCGCGCTGCTGGCCATGGAGCCGCCGGCTTATCAGGGCTTTGGCGCCGTCCACAGCGAGAAAGCCAAGGTGTTCCAGGCCATGCGCCCCCTGCAGCCGGACGACGTGGTGCGCGGCCAGTACGCCGGCTACCGGAAAGAGCCGGGCGTGGCGAAGGGATCGGACGTCGAGACGTTCTGCGCCCTGCGGCTGTTTATCGATTCGTGGCGCTGGGCAGGGGTGCCGTGGTACCTGCGTTCCGGCAAATGTCTGGCTGCAACAGCGGCCGAGGTACTGGTGGAGTTAAAGCCGCCACCGCAAAGGCTGTTCGACGATTCAGCACCGGTGGCCGGTCGGGCCAATTATCTGCGCTTCCGGCTCTCCCCCAACTCCGCCGTCGCCCTCGCCGCGCGCGTCAAGCGCGCGGGCAAGGAGTTCGTCGGCGACCAGCGCGAGCTCTACCTGTCTGATGAACAGCCGGGAGAGCGAAACGCCCTACGAGCGCTTGCTGAGTGACGCCATGGCCGGCGATGGCGCGCTCTTCACCCGTGAGGACGCGGTCGAGGCCGCCTGGGCGGTGGTCGATCCCGTCCTTGACACGCACCACCGGGCTCATCGCTACAAGCCCGGCAGGCTGGGGGCCGAAACAGGCTGACGCGCTCATTGCGGCAGACGGAAGCTGGCACAATCCAGCACCGGTGGAGGCGGAAAAATGACAGCGGCGAACGAAGTGGTGTTTCTGCTGGATGTGGACAACACCCTGCTCGATAACGATCGCATCGTAGCCGACCTGGGCGAGCATCTTGCGCGCGAGTTTGGCGACGAGAGCCGGGATCGATATTGGGAAATTTTCGAAGCGCTGCGCGTTGAACTCGGCTATGCCGACTATCTGGGCGCCTTGCAGCGCTACCGTCTCGGCGCCATGAATGATCCGCGCCTGCTGATGATGTCTTCATTCCTGGTGGACTATCCGTTTGCGGAGCGCGTGTACCCTGGCGCGCTCGAGCTCATCGCACATCTCCGCCGCTGGGGAACGACGGTGATTCTGTCGGATGGGGACGTGGTGTTCCAGCCGCGCAAGGTGCAGCGATCGGGACTGTGGGACGCGGTCGAGGGCCGGGTGCTGATTTACCTGCACAAGGAGCACATGCTCGATGACGTCGAGCAGCGTTACCCGGCTCGCCATTACCTCATGGTGGACGACAAGCTGCGCATTCTGGCGGCGATGAAAAAGGTCTGGCGGGATCGTCTGACAACCGTCTTCCCGCGCCAGGGACACTATGCGCTCGATCCTGGTAATCTCGTCGCCTATTCGCGCGCTGACATATCGATCGAGCGTATCGGCGAGCTGATCAATTACGATTTTTTCGCCCTGCTCGGTACCCCCAAAGCCGGCCGCACACCCTAGGAGGCATCATGAAAGCCACACAACAACTGCACGATCTCGGCCAAAGTCTCTGGCTCGACAACATCACGCGCGGGCTGCTGACCAGCGGCACACTGGGCCGCTATATCAGCGAGCTTTCCGTAACCGGGCTGACTTCCAATCCCACGATCTTCGATCAGGCCATCGGGAATGCCGACTTCTACGACGCTGCCATCCGCGAAAAAGCGCTGGCCGGCAAGTCGGGCGAAGCGCTTGTTCTTCGAACTGGCGCTGGAGGACCTGACCCAGGCCGCCGATCTCTTGCGTCCGGTCCACGACGCCACCGGCGGAGTTGACGGCTGGGTATCGCTGGAGGTGTCGCCCTTGCTGGCGGACGACACCGGCAGGCACCATCCAGGCGGCGGTGCAACTTCATGCGCGGCGCAACGCCCGAATCTTTTCATCAAGATACCCGGTACCCGCGCAGGCATCGCCGCGATCGAAGAGGCTATCTTCGCCGGCGTGCCGGTGAATGTGACCTTGCTGTTCTCCCGCGAGCACTACATCGCCGCAGCCGAGGCGTATATGCGTGGCATCGAACGGCGCATCGCCGCCGGACTCGATCCGGCGGTCGCTTCCGTGGCATCGATTTTCGTCAGCCGCTGGGACGTCGCCATCAAGGACAAGGTTCCGCCGGAGCTTCGCAACCGCCTCGGCATCGCCATTGCCAAACGCACCTACAAGGCCTACCGCGAACTGCTGGCCTCGCCGCGCTGGCAGAAACTTGCCAGCGCCGGCGCCCGGCCGCAACGCCTGCTCTGGGCCAGCACCGGGACCAAGGATCCCGCTGCCCCGGACACCCTATACATCGATGCGCTCGCGGCGCCGAATACCATCAACACCATGCCCGAGAAGACGCTGCTCGCCTTTGCCGAGCACGGTAAAATGAAAGGCGCCTTGCCGGCCGATGGCGGCGATGCCGAAGCGCTGCTCGCCGAGTTTGCCCGGGCCGGTGTGGACGACGGGGCGCTCGCGGCCACACTCCAGCGCGAGGGCGCGCAATCTTTCGCCAAATCCTGGAACGATCTGATGGCGCGCATCGCATCAAAGAGCGATGCGTTGAATAAGATCAATCAGGTATGAGGACAAGGATGGAAGCGCTGATAATTTTTGGGAGGGATGATCGATGGGACAACTTGCCGAAGCTTCATTAACAACGCGTTATGACGGAATATTGCGGCTGATTCAAAAGCGGGTCGCCGATAAGATTAAGCTACCCGTTGAAATCCAGTTATGGGGCGATCGCATCTATCGTTTTGGGAAAGGTGAACCCGCAATCAGGATCCTGGTTAAGGATCGCCACGGCCTGGCGGCCCTCAGCGAATTGGATGAGGTAAGGATTTGCGAAGCGTATATGGCCGGCAGCCTGGATGTCGCAGGCGACATGCTTGGATTTGCCAGTCTCCGCGGGCTGTTGAGCGACCGTCATCCGCTGCACGCTCTGTGGCGGCGGATTGCGCCATTGTTCGTCGGGCGGGTGCAGACCGACCGGCAGGCGATTGCGGGCCACTATGACTTCAGCAACGAGTTCTATCTCAAGTTCATGGACCCTACCCGCTGCTATTCGCAAGCAGTATTCGAGCGCGACGATGAGACACTGGAAACAGCCCAGCACCGCAAACTCGATTTTGCCATCGACGTCTGCCGGCTAAAACCGGGAGATCGCGTCCTGGATGTCGGTGGCGGCTGGGGCAGTTTCACTGAGCATGCCGGACGACGCGGCATTCATGTCACTTCCCTGACTATTTCACAACAGTCCGAGGCTTTTCTGACGGACTTGATCGAGCGGCAACACCTCCCCTGCAGGGTGCTCAATCAGGACTTTTGGGAACACACATCGCCTGATCCTTACGATGCCATTGTCATTCTTGGGGTGATGGAGCACCTGCCCGACTATCCGGCCGTGCTGCGGCATCTGCAAAGTTTGCTGAAACCCGGGGGACGCGTATACCTCGATGCCAGCGCGTTCCGGGAAAAATACTCCAAGCCCACCTTCGTTTCCCGCTACATCTTTCCGGGCGACCATTCCTATTTCTGCCTGCACGCTTTCCTGGCCGAAGTGGCCAAGACAAAGATGGAGGTGTTGGAGGTGCATAACGATCGGCATAACTACTACCTCACGTGCAAGACCTGGGCCGAGAATCTGGATGCAGCCCGGGATGAAATTGTCAGCCGTTGGGGCGAAATGCTTTATCGTCGTTTTCGGCTGTATCTGTGGGGCTCGGCGCATGCCTTTCTCAGCCGCGGAATGGATGCGTATCGGGTCGTTCTGGAGCATCCTGACGACAGCGCCGGCACGATCGCCGCCGCGTGTTGAAAGTCTGGATCGGGTGTGTCTCGAATGAATAGGCGTAACGACGTTCAGACAGGCTGGGGGATGACCGATGCTTAACCACGAATTGCGACACGACGACGAGATACTGGTGCTGAATCCCGAAGGGCCGCTTGAGGCGGCAGACTTCACGATGCTGACGGGTCTCGTCGATGCCTATCTTGAGCGAAACGGGAAGCTGCGCGGAGTATTGATACACGCAAAATCGTTTCCGGGCTGGAAAGACTTCGGCGCGCTGCTTGCTCACCTGAAGTTCGTCAAGGAGCATCATCGGCGTATCGAAAAAGTTGCGGTCGTCGCGGACGGCGCTTTCGCGAATATCGTGCCGCAGCTTGCAAACCATTTCGTCCATGCCCAGGTGCGGCACTTCGACCTCGTGAGCGAGGATGCCGCGTGGGACTGGCTCAGGCAAACCGGCAACGCGCAGATGACCCCGGTCACGGGACCCAATAGTCCATAGCGCCCGACGCAGCGGACACAAACCAGGTGGTCAGGCTTCAAGGACAAGGCACATCGGCAATCGATCCTGCCGGAGGCGCACAACGAGACCGCGCTCACACGCGATAACGCGCATGCGCGCACGCTCACGATTCCATACCCCTTGCACTCAATCGGGAGGCAGCCATGTCCGGCGAACTTGATCAGCAATGCATTAACACCCTCCGCTTCCTGTCGGTGGACATGGTGCAGAAGGCCAACAGCGGGCATCCGGGCCTGCCGCTCGGCGCCGCGCCGATGGCCTATGTGCTGTGGACGCGCTGGCTCAAATACAATCCGCACAACCCGTACTGGGTCAATCGCGACCGCTTCGTGCTCTCGGCCGGACACGGTTCGGCGCTGCTCTACAGTCTGCTCCACCTGAGCGGCTATGACCTTTCGCTGGACGACATCCGGCAGTTCCGCCAATGGGGCAGCAAGACGCCGGGGCATCCCGAGCGCGGACATACGCCTGGCGTGGAAACCACCACCGGGCCGCTGGGGCAGGGCTTCGGCAACGCGGTCGGCATGGCGATCGCGGAGGCGCAACTCGCGGCCCGCTACAACCGTCCCGATCACGCGCTTATCGATCACCATACCTATGCCATCGTCAGCGACGGCGACCTGATGGAGGGCGTGGCCTCCGAAGCGGCCTCGCTGGCCGGCCATCTCAAGCTCGGCAAGCTCACCTGCCTCTACGACGACAACGACGTCACCCTGGCCGCCGGCACCGACATCACCTTCTCCGAGAATCGCGCGCGGCGCTTCGAGGCCTATGGCTGGCACACCGTATCGGTGGCGGACGGCAACGATCTCGCCGCGATCGACGCCGCGCTGGCGGCCGCGCGCGCGGAAACCGCGCGGCCGTCGCTGATCCTGGTGCGTACGCATATCGGCTACGGCTCGCCCGAGCAGGACAGCTTCAAGGCGCACGGCTCCCCGCTCGGCGTGGACGACGTGCGCAAGACCAAGCAGACACTGGGCTGGCCGACCGAGCCGGACTTCCTGATACCGGACGAGGCGCTGGCGCATTTCCGCGAAGGCGGTGGAACGCGGCGCGCAGGACGAGGCGGCGTGGAACGTGTCGCTGAGCGCCTACGCCAAGGCGTTTCCGGATCTGGCAGAGGAGCTTCAGTGCCGCCTGCGCGACGAACTGCCGCCGGGCTGGGATGCGGACATCCCGGTATTTGACGCCGATGACAAAGGCCTCGCGACGCGCGACGCATCCGGCAAGGTGATGAACGCCATTGCGCCCAGACTGCCGGCGCTGACCGGCGGCTCGGCCGACCTCGACCCGTCGACGAAAACGGCCTTGAAAGGCTTGGGCGATTTCAATCCGCCGCCGACGAAAAACGAGGACGAACAAGGCTCCGACGGCGGTGGCTGGAGCTATGCCGGACGCAACCTGCACTTCGGCGTGCGCGAACATGCGATGGGCGCCATCGTCAACGGCCTCGCCGCGCACGGCGGCTTTATTCCGTATGGCTCGACCTTTCTGATCTTCTCCGACTACATGCGCCCGTCGATCCGGCTGGCGGCACTGATGGGGCTGCACATCGTGCACGTGTTCACGCACGACAGCATCGCCGTCGGCGAGGACGGTCCCACGCATCAGCCGGTGGAGCAACTGGCGAACCTGCGTGCGATTCCGAACCTCATCGTGATCCGCCCCGGCGACGCCAACGAAACCGCGGTCGCCTGGCGCGTCGCGCTGGAATCGCGCGACCGGCCGGTGCTGCTGGTATTGACCCGGCAGGACCTGCCCACGCTCGATCGCAGCCGCTACGCCGCGGCGGATGGATTGCGCCGTGGCGCCTATGTGTTGAGCGATGCGGCGAACGGCGAGCCCGAACTGATCCTGCTCGCCAGCGGCTCGGAAGTCGGCCTGATCGTCGCGGCGGCGGAACGCCTGCAACAGCATGGCATCGCCGTGCGCTGCGTCTCGATGCCGAGTTGGGAGTTGTTCGAGGCCTTGCCGCAAGCCGAACGCGATGCGGTGCTGCCACCCTCGGTCGGCGCGCGGCTCGCGGTCGAATTGGGTGTGCCGCAAGGCTGGGATCGTTACATCGGTGCGCGCGGCGACATGCTCGGTGTGGAACGCTTCGGCGCGTCCGCACCGGCTGCAGTCGTGCTGCGCGAATACGGCTTTACCGTCGACAACGTCTGCGCGCGAGCCAAGGCGCTGCTTGAGCGGGATCCCCCGGCAGACTCCGGGGCGCGCGTTTAAGGCTGGAAGTGGAAGACCTGCGCCCACCTCGGACCTGCCCGGATTATTTCAGAAGGACCATCCCGGCTTTTGCAGCGTGTTTGTCAAAAGTCACCACCTGCTCGCATCCGGCTGTCATCGCTGCAAGCGCAATCAGGCCGTCAGAGAAATCGGCTTTGCCCGATTCGAATAAACGCAAAGACCCGCACCCATCACCCCTCCCCGCCCGGCGCCAGCACATCCCGGTTGCCATTGCTCTGCATGGACGATACCAGTCCGGCACGCTCCATTTCTTCGATCAGCCGGGCGGCGCGGTTGTAGCCGATGCGCAGTTGCCGCTGCACCGATGAAATCGAGGCGCGGCGGGATTTGATGACGTAGGCTACGGCCTGGTCGTACAGGGGATCGGCCTCACTGGAGACGCCGGGTTCCGCTCCGACCTCGACTGCTTCTTCAGGGCTTTCGAGGATGCTTTCGATGTAGTCGGGTTCGCCCAGGGACTTGAGATATTCGACCACGCGATGCACTTCGCCGTCGGAGACGAAGGCCCCGTGGACGCGTTGCGGCACGCCGCTGCCGGGCGGCAGGTAGAGCATGTCGCCCTGCCCCAGCAAGGCTTCGGCGCCCATCTGATCGAGTATCGTGCGCGAGTCGATTTTGGAGGACACCTGAAAGGCAATCCGCGTCGGGATGTTGGCCTTGATCAGGCCGGTGATGACGTCGACCGATGGGCGCTGCGTGGCGAGTATCAGGTGGATGCCCGCGGCGCGCGCCTTTTGCGCCAGCCGCGCGATGAGTTCTTCCACCTTCTTGCCCACGACCATCATCATGTCGGCGAGTTCGTCGATCATCACCACGATCATCGGCATGGGTTCCAGCGGCTCGGGATTGTCGGGGGTCAGGCTGAAGGGGTGGGTCAGGGGCCGGCCGGATTTTTTGGCGTCGCGCACTTTCTGGTTGTAGCCCGCGAGGTTGCGCACGCCGACGGCGGACAGCAATTTGTAGCGCCGCTCCATCTCGCCCACGCACCAGTTGAGCGCGCTGGCGGCCTGTTTCATGTCCGTCACCACCGGCGCCAGCAGGTGCGGAATGCCTTCATAGACCGACAGTTCCAGCATCTTGGGGTCGACCATGATCATGCGCACGGTGGCGGGGTCGGCCTTGTAGACCAGCGACAGAATCATGGCGTTGACGCCGACCGACTTGCCGGAGCCGGTGGTGCCCGCGACCAGAAGATGCGGCATCTTTCCCAGATCGGCGACGACGGGGTTGCCCGCGATGTCCTTGCCCAGAGCGACCGTGAGCGGGCTTGCGGTATCGGCATAGGCCTTGGAGCCGAGGATTTCGGAGAGCTTCACCATCTGTCGCCTGGGGTTGGGGATTTCCAGCCCCATGGTGTGTTTGCCGGGAATAGCCTCGACCACGCGGATGCTGACCACCGACAGGGTGCGCGCCAGGTCTTTGGACAGATTGACGATCTGGCTGCCTTTGACGCCGGTGGCGGGCTCGATTTCATAGCGCGTGATGACGGGTCCCGGCGAGGCGGACACGACTTTGACCTCGACTCCGAATTCGCGCAGCTTGCGCTCGATCATCAGCGAAGTGTATTCGAGCGCTTCGGCACTGGCGGTTTCCACGGCTTCGTCGGCAGGATCCAGCAGATGCAGCGGCGGCAAGGGAGAGTCGGGCATATCGGAGAACAGCGGCGCCTGCCGCTCGACAACGGCGCGCTCGGACTGCGGCACTTCCTTGACTACCGGCTCAATGCGAATCGGAGTCGCTTCGACCAGACGTTTCTTCTCCATGGCCAGCACCGCCTCGCGCTTTTGCAGGGCGGCTTCGCCGAGTTTTCTGTCAATGCGCGCCTGCCAGCTTCGGAGGATTTTCCCGGCCAGCCATTCCAGGCCCGCGCCCACGCTTTCCACCATGCCGAGCCATGAAACGCCGGTAAACAGGCTAAAGCCCACGGCCATGGCCAGCAACAGAAACAGGGTTCCGCCGATGAATCCCAGCAGGCCATACGCCGCGCCGCCGATGGCTATCCCCAGCACGCCGCCATGGGCATCGGGCAAACTCACCGGCAAGTGCCACAGGCGCAGCCACTCCAGGCCCACGCTGCCCGCCAGCAGCAGCGCAAAGCCTGCCAGGCGAAACCAGCGCTGGCGCGTGCCCGCCAGCGGGGCTTCGTCCAGATGACGGAAGGTATACCCCACGTAAAACAAGGCCAGCACCACCCACCACCACGCTGACAGGCCGAACAGCAACAGCAGCAGATCGGACAGCCACGCGCCCACTCGCCCGCCCAGGTTGTGCAGTGCAGTGTCGTCGCCTGTAGTCGAAAAGCCGGGATCGGAGGCCGAATGCGTCAGCAGCACGGCGGCCAGCAGCAGCGACGCAAACCCGATCAGCAGCGCGCGCGCCTCGCGCAGTACGCGTTGCATGCGAGGGGAAAGCGTCTGGGGGCTGCGTTGGGATGGACGTGCCATAAAAGGAAGCGATAAATGAACGCAATGATTATACCGGGCTGACCGCGTGGAAATACTGCCGCACGGACTTGGTAGAATGTCGCCACCCGCAACCCTGAATGCAAGAAATAACATGAGCGCCAAACACTGCAAACTCCTGATCCTCGGCTCCGGCCCCGCTGGCTACTCCGCTGCGGTCTATGGCGCGCGCGCCAATCTGAATCCGGTTGTCGTCACCGGGATGCAGCAGGGCGGCCAGTTGATGACCACCACCGACGTCGACAACTGGCCCGCCGATGTCGACGGCGTGCAAGGTCCGGAGTTGATGGAGCGCTTCCAGAAGCACGCCGAACGTTTCAATACCGAAATCATTTTCGACCAGATTCACACCGCGAAACTGAGCGAAAAACCGATCACCCTGATTGGCGATGCAGGCACCTATACCTGCGATGCGCTCATCATCGCCACCGGCGCATCGGCCATGTATCTGGGTCTGCCGTCGGAGCAGGCCTTCAT
Source organism: uncultured beta proteobacterium (assembly GCA_963726485.1). GTDB lineage: Bacteria > Pseudomonadota > Gammaproteobacteria > Burkholderiales > Thiobacillaceae > Thiobacillus. The sequence continues at coordinate 194,766 of CAVSCL010000044.1, forward strand.
GGGCAAGGGCGTATCCGGCTGCGCGACCTGTGACGGCTTCTTTTACAAGAACCAGGATGTAGCCGTGATCGGCGGCGGCAATACCGCCGTGGAAGAAGCGCTGTATCTCGCCAACATCTGCCGTCACGTCACCCTCGTGCACCGCCGCGACACGTTCAGATCCGAGAAAATCCTGGTCAATCACCTGATGGAAAGAGTCAAGGAAGGCAAGATCAGCCTGGCGCTGAACAGCACGCTGGACGAAGTGCTGGGCGACAAGAGCGGTGTAACCGGTATGCGGATCAAGAGCACGGCGGACGGCAGCACGCGGGATCTGGCGCTGACCGGCATTTTCATCGCCATCGGCCACAAGCCCAACACCGGCATTTTTGAAGGCCAGCTCGAACTGGAAGACGGCTACATCGTGACCCGTGGCGGCAACAAGGGCAACGCCACCGCCACCGGCATCGAGGGCGTGTTTGCCGCGGGGGATGTGCAGGATTACGTCTACCGCCAGGCCGTCACCAGCGCCGGTACCGGCTGCATGGCCGCGCTTGATGCCGAGCGCTATCTGGATAACATAGACAAAGCATGATCAGACGCGGGAGCGGCATCACGCCGCGCCCTCCCGCTGCGCCCGCCGCATCCGTCGAGGATGCGGATTTCCGCGTCGAAGTCGCTGACGCGATCCCGCTTCCCCCGCCCAATCGCGCGCAGCACGCTCACCCCAAACCCAAGCCTATCGCCCGCCAACGGCTGCGCGACGAGCAGCAAGTCATGCGCGACGCACTCCATGACCCCTTCGACTGGGATACCGCCGTCGCCACCGGCGAGGAATTGCTGTTTGCAAGGCCCGGCGTTCCCGCCGCCGCCCTGCGCAAACTCAAACGCGGCGGCTGGGTCCTTCGCGCCGAACTCGACCTGCATGGCATGAATGGCGAAGAAGCGCGAATTGCCCTGGCCGCCTTCCTCAACCATTGCATGCGCCGGGATTTGCGCTGCGTGCGCATCATCCACGGCAAAGGGCTCGGCTCCAGGAACCGCGAGCCCGTGCTCAAACACAAAGTCCGCCACTGGCTGATGCAACGGGATGACGTGCTGGCCTTTTGCCAGGCTCGCCCGGTGGATGGAGGAGCCGGAGCTGTAGTAGTCTTGCTGAAATCTTCAACCCGTTAAATGACCTCGAGCGACCCCATGAGCGAAATCCCCATCGACGACTTTGAACTGCCCTCCACAGGCGGCGCAACTTTCAAGCTTTCCCAGCATCGCGGCGGAAACGTCGTCGTGTTTTTCTACCCCAAGGACAACACGCCCGGCTGCACGCTGGAAGGGCAGGAATTCCGCGACCTCTATCCCGATTTCGAGAAGGCGAACACGCTCATTGTCGGCATCTCGCGCGACAGCCTGAAATCGCATGAAGGCTTCAAGGCAAAATTCGATTTTCCCTTCGAGTTATTGTCCGACGCCGACGAAAAGATCTGCGCGCAATTCGGCGTGATGAAACTCAAGAACATGTACGGCAAACAGGTGCGCGGCATCGAGCGCAGCACCTTCGTGTTCGACGCCAAAGGCCGGCTGGTGAAATCCTGGCGCGGCCTCAAGGCGCCGGGCCACGCGGCCGAAGTTCTTTCATTTGTTCAATCACTCAAATAAACCCATGGCACGCAAAGTTCCCGCTCCCACCAAACTCTTCGTCCTCGATACCAATGTGCTGATGCACGACCCCACCAGTCTGTACCGCTTCGAAGAACACGACGTGTATGTGCCGATCGCCACGCTGGAGGAGCTTGACCAGCACAAGAAAGGCATGAGCGAAGTCTCGCGCAATGCACGCCAGGCCAGCCGCTTTCTGGACGAAATGGTATCGAAGTGGGAAAACATCGAGGAAGGGATTCCGCTTGCGCCCCACAGCCACAACTCGGCGACCGGACGGCTGTTCCTGCAAACGCAGGCGATCAGCGGCGATGTGCCGGTGAATCTGCCCACCAGCAAGGTGGACAACCAGATTCTCGGCGTGGTGCTGTTCCTGTCGCGCCACCACCCCAAACGGCAGGTCATCCTGGTGTCGAAAGACATCAACATGCGCATCAAGGCGCGCACGCTGGGGCTGCCGGCTGAAGACTACTTCAACGACAAGGTGCTGGAAGACACCGACCTGCTCTATGCGGGCGTGCGCGAACTGCCCGCCAGCTTCTGGGACACGCATGGCAAGGGGATGGAATCGTGGCAGGCCAATGGCCACACTTACTACCGCATCAAGGGTCCGATGATTTCGAGCCTGCTGCCCAATGAGTTCGTGTTTCAGGAAGGGCCGAACCCGCTGCTTGCCAAGGTGCTCAAGGTCGAGGGCAGGCAGGCCGAGCTGGAAACGGTGAAGGACTACGGCCACCACAAGAACAATGTCTGGGGCATTACGGCGCGCAATCGCGAACAGAATTTCGCGTTGAACGTATTGATGAATCCCGAGGTCGACTTCGTCACCCTGCTCGGACAGGCGGGCACCGGCAAAACCCTGTTGACGCTGGCGGCCGCGCTGGCGCAGGTGCTGGACCAGAAGATCTACAGCGAAATCATCATGACCCGCGTCACCGTTCCGGTGGGCGAGGACATCGGCTTTCTGCCCGGCACCGAGGAAGAAAAAATGACGCCGTGGATGGGCGCGCTGGAGGACAACCTCGACGTGCTGAACAAGAGCGATGATGACGCGGGCGAATGGGGGCGCGCCGCGACCCAGGACCTGATCCGCTCGCGCATCAAGGTGAAATCGCTGAATTTCATGCGCGGGCGCACCTTCCTCAACAAGTTTCTTATCATCGACGAAGCGCAGAACCTCACGCCCAAGCAGATGAAAACGCTGATCACGCGCGCGGGGCCGGGCACCAAGGTGGTGTGCCTGGGCAACATCTCGCAGATCGATACGCCCTACCTCACCGAAGGCAGTTCCGGCCTCACCTATGTGGTGGATCGCTTCAAGGGCTGGCCGCACAACGGCCATGTCACCCTGCAGCGCGGCGAACGTTCGCGTCTGGCGGATTACGCCGCGGAAGTCCTGTGAGGTTGCGCCTGAAAGCCCTCATCGCCGCGCTGGCAGGCGCCGCACTCAGCCTGTCCGCCCACGCGTACGACTGGAACAAGGCGGTGCAGGACATGCTGAAGCCGGCCGGCAGCAGTAGCGGCAGCCCGGCCGCCGCTGGCGTGGATGCCCTCAGCAGCGGCGACATCAACGCCGGGTTGAAACAGGCATTGACCCAGGGCGCACAGGCCGCGGTCGCGCAACTCGGCAAGACCGACGGGTTCTACGGCAACAAGGCGCTCAGGATTCCTTTACCCGGCAGCCTGAAAAAAGCCGACAAGATGATGCGCCTGGCCGGAATGGGCGGACAGGCGGACGAACTGATCCTGTCGATGAACCGTGCTGCCGAAGCCGCCGTGCCGCAGGCGCAGACCCTGCTGGTCGAATCCATCAGGAGCATGACGCTGGAAGACGCCAAGGGCATCCTCACCGGAGGCAACACCGCCGCCACCGAATTCTTCCGCAGAAAGACCGAAGTCCAGCTGACCGAAAGCTTCACGCCCATCGTCAAGGCCACCACGGACAGGGTCGGCCTCGCCCAGCAATACAACCAGTATGCCGGCGCCGCCGCCCAGTTCGGCCTGCTGGACAAGAGCCAGGCCAGCATCGAGCAGTACGTCACCCGGCAGACACTGGATCGCCTCTACAAGGTCATCGGAGAACAGGAGCAGGCGATCCGCGCCAACCCGATGCAGGCGGGCAGCGATCTGGTGAAAAAGGTGTTCGGCGCGGCCGCGAAATAGCTGGCCCGCAATCTGCTACTCATCGGGGATTACCCGGTCACCGCCTGATGCCATGAACAAGACACCCCTGTGCTGCCTGATCGCCTGTGCCCTGCTCGCCCCGCCCGCCCGCGCCTGGGAGTTCGGTGAATTCAGGAACGGCATGACCCGTTCCGAGGTCGAGTCCGCATTGAAATCATGGAGTTTCGACAAGACCCTGCCGGTGGGCAATGACGGCCTGTTTGCCTATGATCCGCCGGATAGTCAGGCAGGTCGGCGATTTCTCTTCACTTTCTGCAACGACAAGCTGGTTTCATTCGACCAGGAAGTGGCGCCCGCATTCCGCCACTTCATCGTCATTTCCTCGAATTATTCGAATCTTTATGGCAACCCCTACAAGGTGTTCCCCTATTCCAGCGTCATCGCGAGCGGCGAAAAAGACGTCCTCTCCATGTTCTGGCGCAAGGGATCGGACTATATCGGCGTGAAATACGCGCTCTATCCCACCGGCGAACAGCTCTCGATGACCTGGCAGGTCAACAACAACTGCTGGCAGGCGCCGCGTTGAACCGGTTGGACCGTTGGGGATTGCCGTTGCCTGCAATCCTGAACCGGCGAAGAATCAGTGCGCCTTTCGACAGGCTGGATGGATTTCAACGGCACCTGTCGATACACAGTCTGGCGAAGGCCCGCTTTTGGCCCAGGCTCTGCAAAAGCACCGCGACAAATCGGAATTTGGATTTTTCGGGGTTCACTTGACCCTACGTGATGCACAGCCCAGACCGCAAGCTGCCCTACCTAATCCCCGCTTTCGCGGGTTTGTTTTTTTCCGCGCATCACGCTATTTTGGACGGATGAATACGACCTCCATTGCCCCTTCGCTTCTTAACGCCACGGTGGAGGATCTGCGCCGCCACGCGCCGTTTTCAGAAATGGCATCGGCTCATCTGGAGTGGATGGCAGGCCGCCTTCAACTGGCCTATTACCCTTCCGGGACCCTTGTGCTTGGCCCGGAGGCGGGCGTGCCGGATTGGTTCTATGTGCTGAAACAGGGATCGGTGGAAGCCGGCGGCGCGGCGGAAGACAGCGTGATACGGCTGCTGGCCGGCGAATGCTTTCCGCTGGGTGCGCTGCTGTCGGAACGCGCGGTGGCAAACCAGTTTCGCGCCGCGGAGGACAGTTTCTGCTATCTGCTGCCGAACCGGGACTTCCAGGCGCTGCTCGAAAAAAGCGCGGTGTTCAGCGACTTCTGCACGCGCCGCATCGCCAGTCTGCTGGAGCAATCCCAAAAAGCCGTGCAGGCGGAATACGCGCTGCGCCAGGAAGAGGATGGGCGGCTGGAACGCAGCCTGAGCGAACTCTGCGTTCGCACGCCGGTTTCGGTTGTACAGGGTACGTCATTGAGCCTGGCTCTGAACGCAATGAACGCTGCCCGCGTCGGTTCGGTCGCGGTGACGGACAGCGCCCGGCATCCAGTGGGTATTCTCACGCTCAAGGACGTGTTGAGCCGGGTGACCCTGCCAGGGCTCGATCTCGACACGCCAATCGAGACCGTCATGTCGCCCGACCCGGTGTGTCTGCCGGTGCGGGGGACCGCGCGCGAGGCGCTTCTCGCCATGGCCCGGCACAATATTCACCATGTGCTGATCGTGAATAACGGGCAGTTGAGCGGGGTGCTGTCGGAGAAGGATTTGTTTTCCCTGAAGCGCATGAGCGTTCAGGGCATTACGTCAGCCATCACCCATGCGGCGGATCGGGACACGCTCAAACAATCGGGGCGTGACATTGCCAGCCTTGCCCACAGCCTGCTGGCACAAGGCGTGGGGGCCGAGACGCTGACGGAACTGATCGCCACGCTCAATGATCGCCTCACCCGCCGGCTGATTGAACTGGAAACCGCGACGATGGATCTGCCCGGCGTCAGGTGGTGCTGGATCGCGCTGGGTTCCGAAGGCCGCATGGAGCAGACGCTGGCGACGGATCAGGACAACGCGCTGATTTTCACGGTCGCCAATGAGGCAAGCAGGGAAGCGGTTCGCAGCCAGCTGCTGGAGGCGGCACTGCGAATCAACAATGGGCTGGATGCCTGCGGCTTTCCGCTGTGCAAGGGCGGCATCATGGCCAGCAATCCCAGGTGGTGCCTGAGTTTTGAGGAATGGCGGGCGGTCTTTGCGAACTGGATCCACAGGAGCGACGCCACAGCCTTGCTCCATGCCACCATTTTTTTTGATTTCCGCCCGCTCCATGGCGCAGCCGGGTTATGCGACGAACTGCGGTCCTGGCTTGACGGCAGCATCAAGGGAAACCGGCTGTTTCTCAAACGCATGGCCGAGAATGCCCTCGCCAATCGGCCTCCTTTGGGTCTGGTGCGTGATTTCGTGGTGTCGTCGGAAGGAGAACAGGCCAACACCCTGGACCTCAAACTGAATGGCATCACCCCATTTGTCGATGCCGCCCGTATTTTTGCGCTGTATGCAGGCATCGGCGAAACCAGCACCACTGCACGGCTCAGGGCGGCGGCCCAGGCCTGGAATACTTCGCCCGGCGAGGTTGAAGCCTGGGTGGCCGCCTTCCATTTCATCCAGTTGCTGCGCTTGCGCCACCAGCACACGGCTCAATTGAAAGGCGAGACGGTAAGCAATCGCATCGACCCCGGGCAACTCAACGATCTTGACCGGCGCATCCTGAAAGAAGCCTTCCGCCAGGCCCGCAAGCTGCAATCCGTTATGGGCGGCTATTTCGAATTTTAACGGGCCTCGCGAAGCAGCCGGCCGCGGCCGATTAGCGCCTTCTTTTTTGGGGACTAATACGGTATGGTTGCATCCAATCCACGCCCCGGCCATTGTCGATGCCTGGATCAATAACAACTTCAACCAGCCAGAGGAGGCCACCCATGTCGAGTCCGCAACCGGATTGGACCGCGATCGATCAGGACCCGCGGTTCCAGGCGCTCCACAGAAGGAAAACTGCTTTTCTGTGGGGCCTGATGCTGTTTTCCGTTGTCTATTATTTCCTGCTGCCCATCGGTGCCGCCTACTTTCAGGATCTGTTCAAGATCAAGGTGTGGGGCCCGGTCAACGTGGGCATTCTGTTTGCGCTCTCCGAATTCATCGTGGCCTGGATCATCGCCGGAATTTACGCCAGGCGCGCCAACCGGGAATTCGACGCCATGGCGGCAGAGATCGTTCGTGATGCGGGTCGGATCGGCAGGAGAAAATAATGAGACGCCATGCATACCTGTTCCTGGGCACAGTAGCGCTCGTTGCTTCCGGGCTGGCGTTTGCCGGCACCGGCGCTGTCGCCGACGAGTTCAAATGGATGACCTTCGCGGTGTTCGGCGCCATCATCGCCATCACCATGTACATCACCTACTGGGCGGCGAAACATACCCATACGACATCGGAATTCTATGCCGCCGGGCGTTCTGTCACGGGCATGCAGAACGGCTGGGCGATTGCGGGGGACTACCTGTCAGCCGCCTCTTTCCTCGGCATTGCCGGACTCATCTCCCTGTACGGCTATGACGGCTTCATGTATTCGGTGGGCTGGCTGATGGCCTACATCACCGTGCTGCTGGTGATCGCCGAACCCTGCCGCAACATCGGCAAGTACACCCTCGGCGACATCCTGGCCTTCCGCAACCACCCCAAGGCTTCCAAGACCGTCGCGGCGCTGTCCACCATCACCGTGTCCACCTTCTATCTGACCGCGCAGATGGTCGGCGGCGGCGTGCTGATCAAGACCCTGATCGGCATCGACTACCACATCTCCGTGATCGGCGTCGGCGTGCTGATGCTGGCCTACGTGGTGTTCGGCGGCATGAAGGCCACCACCTGGGTGCAGATCATCAAGGCCGTGCTGCTGGTGACCGCGTCCATCCTGCTGGTGCTGATCACCTGGGGCCAGTACGGCTTCTCGCTGCCCGGTTTCCTGCAGGCGGTGGTGGACAACCCCGGCGTGCAGAAGCAGGTCGCCAAGCTGGTCGGCGATGCCGCCACCACCATGACCCCGCAGGAACTCGGCCAGCGCTTCCTCGAGCCCGGCCTGTTCCTGAAGAACCCGATCGACCAGATCTCCCTGGGCATGGCCCTGGTGCTGGGCACCGCCGGCATGCCGCACATCCTGATGCGCTTCTTCACCGTGCCGACGGCCCAGGACGCACGCAAGTCCGTGATCTGGGCCATGGGTATCATCGGCGGCTTCTACGTCCTGACCCTGTTCCTGGGCATGGGTGCGGCCATCAACGTCGGCGCCGGCACCATCTCCGGCATGGACCCGGGCGGCAACATGGCCGCCCCGATGCTGGCGCAGTTCGCCGGCGGCGGCGCCGACTCCGTGCTGGGCAACCTGTTCCTCGCCTTCGTCGCGGCCGTGGCCTTCGCCACCATCGTCGCGGTGGTGGCCGGACTGGTGCTGGCGGCGGCTTCAGCGATGGCGCACGACATCTACGTCGGCGTCATTCAAGGGTGACCATGCTTCCCCGCGGGAGCAGGTCATTGCGGCGCGGGTGTCCTCCATCATCGTCGGCGTCATGGCCATCTACGTCGGCATCGCCGCAGAAGGCCAGAACGTGGCCCACCTGGTGGCCCTGGCCTTCGCAGTGGCGGCGTCCTCCAACCTGCCGGCCGTGTTCCTGACCCTGTACTGGAAGCGCGCCAACACCTACGGCATTGTGCTCGGCATGCTGGTGGGGGCGATTTCCGCCATCGCGCTGGTCATGGTTTCGCCCAACATGACCTACCCCAAGGCCGTGATCAAGGACGCCAACAAGGTGCTGGAAGGCGAACCTGCGCAGCCGGCCAAGGAAGCCGTTGCCCGCCAAGGCGGCCAGCAGCTTCGTGTGCGAACTGTTTGCCATGCAGGACTGCGTCAAGTCGGAGCCGGCCAAGCCCGCCTCCCCGGCCAAGGACGCCAAGCCCGGCGCGCCGGAGAAACTGTCCAGGCTGCAGGAGAAGCTACCCACCCTGACCGACGCCAAGGAGATCGAGTCGGCCAGGAAGGACATCGCCAAGCTGGAGAAGGACATCAAGAAGGCCCAGGACGATCTGAAGAAGGTGGAAGGACAGACCGCCAGCATGATGGGGCTGGAAAAACCCTATCTTCCTGCTCAAGAACCCGGGGCTGATATCCATCCCTCTCGGTTTCCTGGCTGTGGTCCTGGGTTCGCTGCTGTTCCGCGACAAGCGTGCCGAGGACATGTGGGATGAACTCTACGTGCGCCAGAACACCGGTATCAATGCTGAGGGGGCAAGCGCCCACTGACGTCAGACGCCCAATCCAGCCCCCGGCGTACAGGCCGGGGGCTTTTTTGTGTGGGTATGTTCAACCCGGATGTGTGTTGAGCCAGCGAACCTGTCGACTGAGGCGAACGAGCTGCTTGAGATGAGTGAGGTTTTGCGCCCGCGCCGCAGGCAGCAGCGTCAGCCACAACTGCGCGGTGGCGTAGGCATCGGCCAGCGCGCCGTGGCGCTGGTAAGCCGGGATATGGAAATGGGCGAGCCAGTCGTCCAGCGGACGGTCGAATCCCGGTCCACGCGGCACCAGCAGCGGCGCCAGCACCGCCAGATCGAGCCAGACGGTGCGGTCCTTCAGCCCCAGCCAGGCCAGGCTGGCACGTTCCAGCGCCAGCTGGTCGAACGCGGCATGATAGGCCAGCCGCGGCTGGCCGCCGGCAGAATTCCAGCCAGTCCAGCAGGGCCTGGGCGGGCTCCATGGCGGCGAGCTGCTGGCCGGTGGTAATGCCGTGCACCAGGATGTTGGCGCTTGCGGTGGCCTCAAGCTGCCGCAAGCCCACTTCACACACCGGCGCCATGGCAATGGCATTGCCGGTCACCGTGACCGCGCCGATGGCGAGCAATGGATCGACACGGGGATTGAGTCCGCCGGTTTCGACATCCACCACCACCCAGCTGTCATCCAGGCGTCTGCTCCCGAACCGGTTTGAGCTGCCAGTTTCTGCAGGCGCGCCGCGAGCGCCGGTTGCAGGGGCGCCCGCGGGCGATGAAATGGCCAGATCACAATGGAAAGCCCGGTTACTGAATCAGGCCGATCATAGCGGACGCGCATAAAAAAGCCCCGCCGAAGCGGGGCCTTTGAAACAACTTAAAGCGGCCTTGCGCCAACCGCCAGCGCCGACCTATGATGAAAACGTCCCGGCCATCGTCCTGTCCAAGCTTCGCTTGAAGGTGCGGACAATGGGGAATTCATATGCTTGAACCAGACTGAACCAGGGAGGCAATGCGGTCATAGGAGGCACAACATGACTACGGAAAAACAGCGTACAGCAGCGCGAACCAACATCCGCAAGGCCCAGGCTGCGTGGGCATCGATGTCATCCCGCCAGCATGCCATGGCGCAACCCGAAGGCCGGATGCGCAAAAAACCCGGCGCCGGCGGCGAGGGCAATTACTACCACGTCGAAGTGCGGCGCGGTGCGGACTTCGTGACGTTCAGAACCCAGGACGTGGGCGAGCCCGGGCATATCCAGCGTGTCGCCGGCAAGCGCGGCAGCGGTTCATGGGACACCGTGAAATGGCTGATCAGCAAGGACGATGCGCACATGGAGCATGAAATCCTCGTTGCGGACAGCAGCGATGCGAAAAAGCTGCTGTCGGAACTCGGCTCCGAGCCGGTCCACCTCAAAGGCGACCTATTCGAAGGCCAAGCCGCGGCCCAATGTCGCGGAAGGCGATAAACCAACGCCCGCCCAGAAGCGCGCCCGCAGCGAGAACATCAAGAAGGCGCAAGCCGCGCGCCGGGTATAGCGGCTCAATCGACAGGGCCTTTCCGTGACAGGCCGGGCAAGAAAATGGGGCATTGGCCGGGGCGGAGCAGCCTTGCGGCTGGGCACGCTGGCCCTGCCCGCAGCCATCGTTCCGCTCATCGAAACCGGTCCGGGAAAAGACAGCGACTGCCGCGCGCTGATCGGCCTGGTCGAGCAGCATTCCGGCGCGAGGCTCCCATGACGGCGCATTCCGCGCATCCTCAATCGCGCCCTGGAAGGCGCTCCTCCGCAGGCGCGGCGTCCACGCCGCGATTGCCAGCCGCGCCATCGAGCGGGCTTGGCGAATACGCTGCCAAGCGGTCTTTTGCCGCCACCCCGGAACCCTCGCCTGCGGGTCTCGAAGCCCGCACCGGGCCGCTGCTCTTTGTGGTGCAGCAGCACGCGGCCCGGCGACTGCATTACGACTTCCGCCTCGAACTGGATGGCGTGCTCAAGTCGTGGGCCGTTCCCAAAGGGCCTTCGCTCGATCCCGCCGTCAAACGCCTGGCGGTGCAGACCGAAGATCACCCCTTCGAGTACGCCTCGTTTGAAGGCGCGATTCCGCCGAAGCAATACGGCGCCGGCGAAGTCATCGTGTGGGATTGCGGCATGTATGCGCCGGACGAGGATCATGGCGCATGGCTCGGCGACCGCGCGGAAGCCGAACGCCGAGTCCGGGGCGCGCTGGAGAAGGGCAAGCTCAGCTTGTTTCTGCGCGGCGAAAAGCTGAAGGGCTCGTTCGCGCTGGTGCGCAGCGCCGACCCGAAGAACTGGCTCCTGATCAAGCACCGCGACGCGTTCGCCGCACAGCGGAACGTTGCCGAACCGAGACCATTCCGTGGTGTCCGGGTTGACCGTCGCAGACCTGAAACGCCTGCCGCGCGCCCGAGCCATTGCCCGCCGCGCGGCTCGCCCCGAGCGGCCGCGCCGAAGCGATGCCGCTGCGGATTTCACCCATGCTCGCCGAGCTGGCCGACGCCCCCTTCACCCATCCGGACTGGCTGTTCGAGCCCAAGCTCGACGGCTACCGGGTGCTGGCCTTCGTGCACGACGGCGAGGTTAAACTGCGCTCGCGCCGCGGTCTCGACCTGACGCCGATCTTCCCGCACATCGCCGCCGAGTTGGCTGGCCAATCCGCCGACATGATCATCGACGGCGAGGTGCTGGCGCTCGACGCGGCCGGCAGGCCGTCCTTCAATGCGCTGCAGAATCGCGCCCAACTGAAGACGCCGCGCGAGATCGCGGCCGCCGAACGCAACACGCCGACGATTCTGTACTGCTTCGACCTGCTGCACTTCGCCGGGCTCGACCTGCGCCAGGCGGCGTATTGCGATCGCCGCCGCTACCTCGCCCAATGCCTGCTGCCGTCTGCCCACGTGCAGCTCGTTCACGCGTCCGCCGACGGCGTCGCCCTCTATGCGGCGGCGCTCGCCCAAGGCTTCGAGGGCGTCATGGCCAAGCGCCGCAACAGTCGCTACGAAGCCGGCCGCCGCTCGGCCGCCTGGCTGAAGATCAAGCCTACCCACAGCGCCGAATTCGTGATCGGCGGCTACACGCGCGGCAAGGGGGCGCGCGCGCCGCTCGGCGCCTGCTGCTCGGCTACTGGGAACACGGCGAGCTGCGCTATGCGGGCTTGGTCGGCAGCGGCTTCGACGACGCGACGCTGGCCCATTTGATCGAACGCTTTGCGCCGCTTGAAACCGAGCGGCATCCGTTCGCCGAGCCGCCGCCGCTGCACCGCGCCACGATCTGGCTCAAGCCCGACACGGTGGCCGAAGTGAAGTTCGCGGAATGGACTCCGGACGGCTACCTGCGCGCGCCGGTGTTCCTGCGGCTGCGCGAGGATGTCGATCCGAAATCGGTGCGGCGCAGCGAACCGCAACGCGCCGTGCAGACAGCCCCTGCCGACACTGGGGTGGACGAAGTGCTGCGGCAGCTCGACGACCCGCGGCAGGCGTTCATGCTGGCGGTGGGCCCGCACCGCATCCGGCTGACCCATCTCGACCGCGTGTACTGGCCCGCCGACAAAGCGCTCAAGCAGCCGGCACTGACCAAGCGCGATCTGCTGCGCTACCTGGCGCAGGTTTCGCCGTATTTGCTGCCGCACCTCGCCGACCGCCCGCTGACGATGATCCGCATGCCGGAAGGCATCGCCGGCGAGCGCTTTTTCCAGAAACACTGGGAGCCACCGCTGCCGGAATTTGCCGAGTCCGTCACGGTATTTTCGGAAAGCCGCGACGAGCGCCACGCCTACCTGCTGTGCAACAACCTGCCGACCCTGTTGTGGCTCGGCCAGTCGGGCACGCTCGAATTCCACGTCTGGCATTCGCGGGCGAAAGCCGATGCGGACGCGGCGGGCCTCGGCACCGACTACGCCAGTTCGTCCGCGGCGCTCGAACGCTCGGTGCTGAACTATCCCGACTACCTGGTGTTCGACCTCGACCCCTATATCTATTCCGGCAGGGAAGCCGCCCGGCGCCGAACCCGAGTACAGCGTCGCCGCCTTCGACAAGGGCAAGGAGACGGCTTTCCAGCTGCGCGAGTTGTTACAGGCGATGGGGCTGGTGCCGCTGGTGAAGACACTCCGGCAAGACCGGCCTGCACGTCTTCGTGCCGATCGAGCGCACGCTTGACTTCGCCGCGGTGCGCGAGGTTGCCGGCCTGGTCGGCCGCCACCTGCTGCGGCAGCACCCCAATCTCATCACCATGGACTGGAGCGTCGCCAAGACGCACCGGGAAGATCTTTTTTGACTACACTATGAATACGCGCACCAAGACCCTCGCCGCCGCCTATTCGCCCCGAGGACTGCCCGGGGCGCCGGTCTCGATGCCGCTCACCTGGGAAGCGCTTGCAGACGGCGCAGCCGCTCGATTACAGCCTCGCCAACGTTGCGCAGCGCCTGGCGCAAACCAGCGACCCCTGGCGCGACGCCCTCGCCCGCAAGCAAAGCCTCGAGCGGACGCTGGCGCGGCCCTAGACCCCTCGGGAGGCACCCATGACAGCACGATCGATTTCCTCATTGACGGTCACCTTCGGTCTGGTGGCGATCCCGGTCAAGCTCTATACCGCCACTTCCAGCAAAAGCATTGCGTTCAACCTGCTGCACAAGGGCTGCGGCTCACGCCTCAAGCAGCAATACCTGTGCGCAAAGGAAAACGTCGTGGTTCCCAGCGAGGACATCGTGAAGGGCTACGAATTCGCCAAGGACCAATACGTGATGTTCACCCCCGACGAGCTCAAGGCGCTGGAGGAGGCGGGCTCGCGTGCGGTGGAGATCACCGAGTTCGTGCCGATCGAATCGGTCGATCCGATCTTTTTCGACAAGGCCTACTACCTCGCCCCCGACAAGGGCGGCGCCAAGCCCTACGCGCTGTTCGCCCAGGCGCTGCGCGACACCGATCGCTGCGCGCTGGGCCGCTGGGCCAGCCACGGCAAGCAGCACATCGTGATGCTGCGCCCGTTCGAGGACGGGCTCGTGATGCAGCAGCTCCTGTATGCCGCCGAAGTGCGGGCGATCGGTGAACTCGAGATTCCCACGGTCGAGGTGAAGGATGCCGAACTCAAGCTCGCCCGCCAGCTGATCGAGCAGCAGAGTGCGGCGGCATTCGATCCCGCGGCCTACACCGACGCGGTACGCGAGCGGATCGAGGCCGCCGTCGAGAAGAAGGTGGAAGGCCAGGAAATCACCGTGCCCGAAGAAGCGGCGGCGGGTGCGCAGATCATCGACCTTATGGAAGCGCTGCGCCTGAGCCTCGAGAAGAAGGGCGTTGCATCGGCCGCGCTCGTCGAGGGAACCCGCAAGCCGCCCAAGCGGGCCACCACGGCCCACCCGGCCAGGCGCACCGTTTCGAAGAAATAACCTGGTTTGCCCATGCACCAATACGGCGTGCGCACGGTCGAGAAGCTGCTGCAGCTGCCGCGCAGCACGATCCGTGGTTTGATCCAGGCCGGCTTCGTCACGCCGGCGCGCGGTCCGCGCGGCGCCTTCCTGTTCTCGTTCCAGGATCTGATCGTGCTGCGCACCGCCTGGGCGCTGGCCCAGGCAAACCTGTCGAACGCGCCGCATCATCCGCTCGCTGAAGCAGCTACGCAGCCAGCTTCCAGACAACGTGCCACTGTCAGGATTGCGCATCGGCGCGGTCGGCGACCGCGTCGTGGTGCAGGAAGGCGACACGCGCTGGCAGGCCGATTCCGGGCAATATCTGCTGGCGCTCGAAGTGGACCTGGCCGACGGCGTACTCAACGTCACCGACCGCAGGGTTGAAGCGAAGGAAAACGCCGAAGACTGGTTCAGCCACGGGGCGACGCTTGAAGCGCTGGATGTCGCGGCAGCGCAAGACGCGTACGAGCAGGCGCTCGCAGCGGACCCGGCGCATGCCGGCGCCGCCACCAACCTCGGTCGGCTGCTCCACCTAAGCGGCTGTCTCGGCGCAGCAGAACAGGTCTATCGCGCGGGCCTGACCGCATGCGGCAGCGACGCCCTGCTGCACTACAACCTCGGCGTGCTGCTGGAAGATGCGCAGCGTATCGACGAAGCCGCGCAGTCTTACGAGCGCGCGCTACGCGACGATGCTGGCCTGGCCGATTGCCACTACAACCTGGCGCGCCTGCACCAGGCGCTGGGCAGGCCCAGAGAAGCGATCCGCCATCTGGCGCAATATCGCAAGCTTTCGGGCGAAGTCGAGTAGGCTCCTACGCGGCCAGCTCGATGAACCGCTGCGCCAGCTGCGGTCCCCTGCCTGCCTCCTCGTGCTTGAAGAACACGAACGCATCCTGCCAGTGCTGCTGCCGCACCCGCTGCGGCCCACGTCTGCAATTCCGTATCGCCATAGTCTGGCGCCGCAGGCGCAGGTAGCCCCAATCCGCGGTCGCCACGACAGGCACGTCGAGTTCGCCCTCGGCCTCGGCGATGCACAGCGCCGCCTGATGCGCGTGCAGCAGCGCAAACACTTCGTCGTCGAACCAGGAGGCATGGCGGAATTCGAATGCCGCGCGTGACTGCGGCGGCAGCAGTTCCAGAAATGCATGCAGTCGCGGCACATCCTTTTTCAGGTTCGGCGGCACCACCTCGCCGTTCGAGTGCTCCAGCACCTCCAGGGCACGTTCTTCCTCACCGTGGTTGACCGGATGCACGACCACGGCCCAACGGCCCTCCTGAACGGCGGCTTCCACCTTGGTGT
Source organism: uncultured beta proteobacterium (assembly GCA_963726485.1). GTDB lineage: Bacteria > Pseudomonadota > Gammaproteobacteria > Burkholderiales > Thiobacillaceae > Thiobacillus. Next base: position 210,484 of record CAVSCL010000044.1, read on the forward strand.
CGAGCAGGGCACGGTCGGGCCGCATGCTGACCAAGCCACCGGTCATCATGCCGCCCAGCGCCCCAAAAACCGCCGCGAGGCCGACGGTGAAGAACGGGCTGGAAACCGCCCACCCCACCCCTGCAAGGATCAGCCTCCGCCGGCCAGCAGTCCCACGATCAGGCCAAGAACGCCCAGCGTGACATGGGACTTGATCAAGGTATGGACGATGCCCGGTTCTTCCGGCTCCAGTTTGCGCTCCATGGCCGCATCGCCAGGTCCAATGACCTTGACCTGTTTCTCCGGGAGATGGGCGTCCCGCACAATGTGGTCTGCCGCGTCCCGGGCATCCTGGTCCCGGCCGAACAATCCGGCGACTGTGGTGAGAGAGTGTTCACCAAACAATAATGAATGTGCCATTTTTCCTGCCTCCTTCAAGGTCAAAAAATACTCAATCCCGCCTGTCGATCATCCGACAGGCACCGCACATTTCTTGTTTGTATTTGTGCTTCGAGCCGCGAAATCAAATTGTGCGCTGGCCATTCGACTGCTCTACCTGCAGTATAGTCTATGGATCTGCCGGTTCGCATTGGGTGATGCTCCATCTATACGACCGGTTTTGGGAACGGCAGTTCCGCACCCAACCCGCGCCCAACTATTGACCAGCGTTCGCTTGTGTGAATAACGCATTCTTGCAACGCATCTCTGCCACCCGCTCACTGCTTCATTTGTCGTGACCTTCCTGTCCCGTCTATTTGGTTCCAAACTCCAACTCCCGCCAATAGAGGCGCTACGCCTTGATCGCTGGCAATCCCTGTCCAAACCGGATCTGCGTGCTTCCGTCGAAGCTTCCCGCTATGTGGTGGTGGATGTGGAAACCAGCGGTCTGAGCCCAACCCGGGACAAACTGATTTCCATAGGCGCCGTGACAGTTGATAGTGGCCGGATAGCGCTTGACGACAGCTTTGAAATAATTCTGCAGCAAGCTGCGCCCAGCAGCCAGGACAACATCCTGATTCACGGCATTGGCGGCACCGCCCAGACCAGTGGCACGGAGCCCGTCAGGGCATTGCTGGATTTTTTGGAGTTCGTCGGGAATGCACCCCTGGTCGCGTTTCATGCCGCCTTTGATGAGGCCATCATTCGACAGGCGATCCGGAAACACATTGGCGTTGAATTCAAACGCTCCTGGCTGGACCTTGCCTATCTGGCACCTGCAGTCTATCCAGAACTCGCAAAGCGCCTTCGTACCCTGGACGACTGGACGGATCAGTTCAGGATAAGCAATTTTGCGCGCCATTCGGCTCTTGCCGATGCCTATTCCACGGCTCAACTGCTACTGGTGCTGATCAACACGTCAAGACAGTTCGTCAGCGCCCATAGTTTTGCTGATTTGACTGACCAGGAAAAGGCGCAGCGGGCCCTGGACCTGTTGAAGCAGTAAAACACCGGCCAGAATTACACCCCGCATTAGTAAAGCACTTTTGTTGCGTTCTGCAGGCCATCACGCAAGCTGTTACCTGCTTGATGCAATACGACACCCCGCACTGTATCGTCGGCGTGAATGCACCTTTAACGAGAGCTATCGACTAGGGTAGCGGTGCGCCCGGAGGAGGGGGAGGAGGTATGCCTGGGGGGGGAGGCGGAGGTGTGCTTGAATGTTGTGGTGGCGGCGAGCCCGGGGGCGGAGGCGGAAGGGATGCCTCTTTTTGTTCCCGCATGATTCGACCCGAAACGGGAACGCGATGGCCCTTCGCATACATGCACTGTATGTAGCCAATGTCATAGCGATTTTGCAAGGCGTAACTGGAGTATCCCGCGGCTTCGGTTCCGGCAAGGCCACCCACCAACAACCCCGTACCTGCGCCGACCCACGCCCCTTCACTACTCCCGCTGATGGCCGCCCCCGTCGCCGCACCGAGCGCGGTGCCGACGGCAGCGCTAGTCACGCCGCTTTGGCTGGCAGCCTGATTGGGCGTCACCCCACCGATCTGTTCGAGGGCATATTGCCTGCACACCGCGTCGTCGGCGCGGAATTGGTCAAAGCTCTTGCCAGTACCGGGCAAAACCATTGCGCTGGGGCCACTCGGAATAGTGGTGCAGGCACCGAGTAGAAGCAGTGCAGCCAGGGGGAAAAATACTGGCATTTTTAGCATGGCTATCATCCCCCGCTATCACCCCCCCGTTGGCGGTGGTGGCTGTGGTGCGACCATTTGCCAGCCCGCGGGGCACTGTTTTACATAGGGGTAATAGCCCTGAGGATTGTCGCAGTAATACCAGTTGGTTGATGGTTGCGAGGGGGCGGGCTCGCTGTTCCCTCGTTCAATGTAAACCGGTGGCGAGGATGGTCCCGAGACTACCTGCGGCGGATAGTAATAGGGTGACGGCGGATAGTAGTAGGGTGCAGGGGGATAGTAATACGCCGGTGGATAATACCAGGGACTTATCCACGGGATCCCGATTGAAACCCCGACACCGTAGCCATGGTATCCGCCATGACCACCATAATATCCGCCATGTCCACCATATCCACCGTGACCACATATATCCGCCATGACCACCCGATCCGCCATGTCCACCGTCGGCCAACGAGACGCCGTTAGTGGTTGAGCCGAGTAGCAGCAGAAAGAAAACCAACGTCGATTTAAGCGTGTTCATAATGACCTCCTCGTTGCCATAAGCCTTAATGCACTTGTTACAAACTCAAGCACCCTGTTCAACAGTCAACCCTCAGACGATGAGACTGCCAAGAATCAAATAGGTTTTAAGTCTAGGCAATAATTGGACGCCATGCAGATTCCATCTCATACGACCATCTGGAAATCCGCATCAACTACGAGGGGTCGTGAGAAGATCGCCGTTCGCAGAAACAGGGAGGGAGAGCGCATGCGCGATGAAAAAGTCACGCCATTACTACACGATCTCGGCCCGCCGGACATCCGCATAGAACACTGTGGCGGACTGTTCCTGGCCGAGACTGTGTAAAAACGTATTGGAATTTCGGAGAGTAAAGAACCAAACTTCCAACACGCTCCATGTTCGAACCAACGGGGCCATCCATTGGCTCTTCATGATGAACTCTTTTCGTGAGTGCTTGATGACGCCCAAGGTTCCGGTCGAACCGGGGGTTGGGCGTCATTTCTGAAGTGACCTATTCAACTTCGGCCCCCTTCTCGATCAGGAGGCCACGGAGTACCGAGCGATGACAGCGAGCTTCATTCTCGCAGTAGCATCCGACCGAGAAGTTTGTATGGTGTGAAAGCGTGGCAAGCAACTCCAGGGCGTGACGAGGTTCAGGCTTCGCCATCTCGGCCCGGTACCTCTTCATAAACGTTGCCCACTGCGCCGGACTCTCCGCTCCGTGGGCCAGTTTCATGATTTCGAGGCTCGGCGCCAGGATCGGAAACCATACGTCGTACCAGTTCCTCGACGCGAACTCGCTTTTCGGAATCCCACGCGGAGGACGGCGTACGGTTCCGATACGCACGCCCTCGGCTTCGGTTCGCGGAGTTCCAAGCCTTACAACACGCGCGACCAATGCAGCCTCCTAATGTCGCCCAACGACAACCCTCTGCCGACGGAAAAAAGCAGAGCGACGATGGGAACGGCGCTCTTTACAGGCACCACAGTCGACAAGAACTTTCAAATTAACCCCCTTGGCTGGCATGAAAAGGAAGACCGGTGGCAGGTGGATTATGCTCCTGATTTTTCCCTCAACTACCAGGAGCGAAGCTTATGGGGTCAACCCACCCCGCCTGCCGGACCAGGTTTCGTTCGTTTGCCGCCGGCGTCATCCCAGACTTCGCACATAAAACAGTTAGCGTCCGTTCGCGTTGAGTCGTCGGCTGGTCGAGCGATCGAAACATGAGCGGACTCTTGGCCTTCGCCAGGCCGGTCCTGAGCCCTTCGGCATAGCTCAGGACAGGCTCGCCGAAGGGCTCGGGCGAAACGGTGGTGGGTTTCAATTCGTGCCGCCTCACTGGCGTGTTGAACTACTTTGATTCGTCGCCCGGATCGAAGCCATACCCGAACAGATCGATGTCGGGTCTGAAGCGGGTCGCGACCAGTTCTCTAAGCTCGTCCGTGTAATAGCTGCGGTAATCCTTGCCCCGGTCCGTCGCCTGGCGCCTGTGCGGCAGGGCTGGGGCCTTGATACCGATATTGCGGCAGGCCTCGGCAAAATCGGCGGCCAGGTTTTCGTAGCGGCCGACAAAATTCACCAGCAGCTTGCCGTGCAGATCAACCGCGTAATCCGATTGCAGTTCGATGGAGGTGTCGACGTGGTACTGGTAGGGCCGCGCCGGATCGAGCTTCCACTTGATGAACTGCTCGAAGGTTTCGATATGGCTCATCAGTTGCGGGCGCTCGCGGCGAATATGGTGGAAGGAACTGACCTGCAGATCCCAGGGGTTGCGCACGAACACGAACTTGAACAACTGCTCGAACAGCTCATGGGGCAGCATCTCCCTGGCGGCAATAATTTTCGAGTGGCGCGGGAACTTGATGCCGAGCCGGTGCCCGGTCAGACCGCTGATCCGGCTGCACAGGAACTGGATCGGGTAATAGGGATCGCGCCAGCGCAGCGGACTCAAGGCGTCGCGCACCGAGGTGCCGCCGGTCTTGGCGATATGCACGAACAGAAAATTGTATTTCAGCGACAGCAACATTTCACACCTCCCCTAACGGTCATGGCGCTTGCACCGCCCCGAATCATGATCATCGCCATCGCCATGACCGTTTCCCTCACCCCGGCCCTCTCCCGCAAGCGGGCGAGGGGGACGCAGGGTCGCTGCGCGACGTTCATGTTAGACCGAGCGCGGCGAGATACCCTCGTGCCGCGGCCTCCATGGTGTATTCGGATACGGCCTGGCGCAGGCTCGCGGCAGGCAGCGGCGCCGCCAGCGTAGCCAGCATGGCGTCGGCCAGAGCGGCAACGTCGCCCACCGCCACCAGCGGGCCATAGCGGCCCCCGTCCAGGATCTCGCGCGGCCCCGAGGGGCAATCGGTCGCGACCGCCGGGACGCCGAGCGCGAGCGCCTCGGTCAGCACATTCGGCGAACCCTCCCAGGCCGAGGACAGCACGAACAGGCTGGCGCGCGCCATCCAGGCATAGGGGTTGGGATCGAAGCCCGGCAGCAGCAGGCGCTCGCGCACGCCGAGCTGCGCGGCCAGCGACTCCAGCTCGCCGCGCACGCGGCCATCGCCGAGGATGATCAGGCGCGCGGGGCGCACGGCGTTGACGCGCGCGAAGGCGCGCAGCAAGGTCAGGAAATCCTTTTGCACCGTTAGGCGGCCGGCGCCGAGGATGACCGGATCGCCGCCCCCGGCGAGCCAGGGGTGAGGCGCGGGCGCAACGGCCAGAGCTGCGAGGCGCGGCGTCACCACCGGGTTGCGCACCACCACGATGCGCGACGCCGGCAGCCCGGTGGTGTGCACGGCATCCGCGGCGACCCCCTCGGAGACCGCGACCAGGCGATTGACCCGGTGATAGAGCAAACGCATGGGTGCGGTGCGCAAGCCGCGCGCCAGCGCCGAGCGCCCCTGCAACGCCGCCGACAGATTGGTGCCCAGCCTTCCGACCAGCCGCCCATTCCAGGCGGCGAGTCTGCCCGCCATCACGGCGGCCTGGATCGCCCGGTCCTTGGCGGCCAGCAGTGCGGGCGGGCGGTGCCGGCGCAGGTAGCGGGCAAGCGGTGGCACCGCCAGCAGATTGGTGCGGGCCTGCAAATCGACCAGACGCACGCCCGCGGGCAGCGTGCCAAGATGCGCGCTGTCGCCGCGGATCGCCAGCAGGTCGACCGCGATCCCTTGCGCGGCGATGCCCTCGGCGAGATTCAGCACCATGCGTTCGACGCCGCCCTCGCCGGTGAACGAGATCAGGACGGGCAGACGCTCAGCGCGCGGCACGGTGCGCCTTCTCGCCCAGGCCGAGCACGCGCAGGTAGGCGTCGCTCGCGCGCTCGATCTCGTAGGGCAGCGCTGCCTCGCGCAAGACCGCAGCCGGCAGCGGTGCCGCGAGCGTGCTGCGCATCGCCGCCGCCAGCGCGTCCACGTCGCCGACCGGCACCAGCGGGCCGTAGCGACCGTCCTGCAGGATTTCGCGCGGGCCCGACGGGCAATCGGTCGCGACCACCGGGGTGCCTGCCGCGAGCGCCTCGATCAGCACGAAGCCCAGCCCCTCCCAGCGCGAGGTGAAGGCGAAACAGGTCGGCATGCGCCATGTACGCGTAGGGATCGGAGACGAAGCCCGGCAGTTCGACGTCGGCGGCGACACCGAGCTCGGCGGCCAGCGCCAGCAGCGCCTCGCGGCGACGGCCGCGACCGAGGATCAGCAGCCGGCACGGACGTTCCGCCCGCAGCCGTGCGAAAGCCCGGATCAGCGTCGCGAAATCCTTGCGCTCGCTGAGTTCGCCCACGCCGAGGATCAGCGGTGGCTCGCCCGGGGCGAACCAGGGGTGATCGGGGCGTGCCGGGCGCGCCTCGATCAGCCACGCCGGCACCACCGGGCTCGGTACCACCTCGATGTGCTCGCGCGCCAGCCCGGTATACGCGGCCATGTCGTCGGCGACGCCGCCCGAGGTCACGATCACGCGGTCCGCATGCCGATAGAACCGGCCCATCGAGGTGCGTTGCAGCCAGCGCTCATAGGCACCGCGGCTCGCCAAGTTAATCGACACCGTGGTGCCGATGCTCAGCACCAGCCGCGTCGGAACGCGCGCGATCGCGCGCGCAAGCAGCGCCGTGCGGTTGAGGCGGTCCTTGTCGGCGAGCATCGCCGCCGGGCGTTCACGCCGCAGGTAGCGCACCAGCGCCGGCAGGCTCGAATAGACGTGGCGCGTGCCGAGGTCGATCACGCGCACGCCAGCAGGCACAGGGTCGAGGTGCGGACCGTGACGGCGCACCCGCAGCAGGTCGATACGAAGGCCGCGCGCGGCCAGCGCCGGGATCAGGTGCTTCATCGCGCGATCGACGCCGCTGTGGCCCGAGGTCGCGACGAACACGGCAAGGTCGGTCCGCGACGACGCGGTCACAAGGGATGAGTTCATTCGGATATGCGGGATGTAATCGGCCGACACCGAAATCGCGCCGAAGAAACGATTGCAGGGTGCGCCGTGCGCGCCGATTGATGTCCAATGGTGCGCGCGGCGTAGGCCGCGCATAATCAATCGGTTGCAGGGTATTTCCTGAAAGGTTCAGCACGAGGCACTCAGCCCTTTCCACCGGTACCGGCAGGGGCTTCATGACAGGGTTTCCAGCAGTTCGTGATAGTGCTGCGCGCTGGCCGCAAGCGTGTAGTCGGCGGCAGCTTCCCGCAGCGTTGCCGCCGGCAGCGGGCAATCCAGGGTGGCGAGCATGGCCGCGGCCAGCGCCTCGACATCGTCTACCGGCACCAGGGTGCCGTAGCGCCCATCCTGGAGTATTTCGCGCGGGCCGCTGTGGCAGTCCGTCGCGACCGACGGCGTGCCCAGCGCCAGCGCTTCGACCAGTGCGTTGGGGGCGCCTTCCCAGCGCGATGACAGCACGAACAGGCTCGCGCGCGCGAGATAGGCAAACGGATTATCCACGAAGCCGGGAAACGCAACGTCCTCGCCGATGGACAGCCGCTCGCCGAGTGCGCCCAACTCGGACTGCAGGTGACCCTTGCCGAGGATCAACAGGCGGCACGGACGTTGTCCGCGCACCCTTGCAAACGCCCGGATCAACGTGTCGAAGCCCTTGGCCCGCGCCAGGCGGCCGATCCCCAGGATCACCGGCGGTTGTCCCGGGCCAAACCACGGATGCGGCAACGCCTCGGCGGCGAGACGTTCGAGATCGGGAGTGAGCGTCGGGTTGCGGATCACCCGGGGATGTATGCCCGGGAACAGGGTTTCAATGCCAGCGGCGACACCGCCTGAATTGGCGATCACAGCGTCCGCGCGCGAAAACAGATAACGAACCTTGCGCAGGGTGCGCCAGCGCTTGAGCGGACTGCGGCTGGCGAGGCTCTGCGGGATGTGGGTGCCGACACGGATCAGCAGCTTGAAGCGCCCGCCGCTGAGCCAGCGGGCCCGCAACGCCGTCACGGGCTGCGTCGTCCTTGGCGGCCAGCACATGGCTCGGCTGGCGCGCCCGGAGATAGCGAATCAGCGAGGGGAGCAGGCGCAGCCCGCGGTCGAGCTGGATCAGCGTCACGCCTGGTGGCAGTCGATCGAGGTAGGGAGCCTGACGGGATACGACCAGGAAATCCACCTTGACCCCCCGCGCATCCAGTCCCGCTGCCAGGTTCACGAGCATGCGTTCGACACCGCCGTCGCCGAAAGCCGGCATGAAGATGGAGAGCCGCAAAAGAGGATCGCTGTCTCGTTGAAAGGGCAGGCATGGTAACATGCCCCGCCCGCCATGAAGCCACAACCGGAGGCATCTGCCGTTTATGACGATGCAAGGCAAAAGCCAGCAGCGAAGGCTCTCCCAGAACCTGGAATATCCATGCCCGATTCGTCCCCGGATATCGTCTACCTCGCCTGGGCGAGATTGCATCGGCCGCGCGCCAACCTGATCCAGACCCTGCACACCGTTGACAGCCTCGTCCAGGAAGGGCTGCGTGTGCAGCTCTACCTGCCGCCCTGGTCCCGCCGGGTGCGCCTGCCCGCGTTGCTGCGCGACAGCGGCGTCAGCGAGCGGCTCGATGTGCGCGGCTCGCTGTTGCTGCACCGGCGCTGGGGGGGCGTGCCGTTCATCCGCTGGCACCGGGGCATGCTGGGCGCCGCCCGCGCTGTATACACACGCGTCCCGGCATTGAGTCTGGCACTGGCACGCGCCGGGCTGGCGAATCATCTGGAAATTCACGATGTCGACAAGCTTGCCGACGGTGGGATGCTCGACGCGGTCGTGCGCGCACATCAAAAAGGGTTGATCCGCGAGCTCCTGCCGATCAGCGGCGCCGCGCACGATGCCCTGCTCCAGCACGGCGCCGTGGCGAACCGCATGCATCTGGCGCCGTCGGGCGTCGATGTCGACGCTTATGCCCAGGTGCCGGAATTCGACCCCGCGTCGCTGGAACGCCCCCGGCTGGTCTATATCGGGCGCATCAGCCGCGATCGCGGCCTGGGCATCTTCGAAGCCCTGGCCGCCACCGGGCGTTATGAAGTCAGTCTGGTCGGCCCGCAGGACGATGCGCCAGCAGCCGGTATGCATGTGCGCGCGCCGGTGCCGCATAGCCAGGTGCCCGGCTTGTATGGCGAGACCGACATCGCACTGATGCCCTACCAGTCCGATCTGGATCATGTCGCCTCGATCAGCCCGATCAAGCTGTTCGAGGCCATGGCGGCCGGACGCCCGGTGCTTGCCAGCGACCTGCCGCCGCTGCGCGAAGTCATTCGCCATGGCGAGAACGGCCTGCTCGTTTCCGCCGCCGATCCTCAGGCCTGGATCGATGCGATCGAGCGCCTGCGCGCCGATCCTGCGCTGGCGCAAAGACTTGCGGCGCAGGCCCGGGCCGACGCGAACCGATACAGCTGGCGCGCCCGGGCGCGCGGCATCGTCACGGCACTGGGCTTACAGGAGAACCAAAATCATGACTGAACTCGTGCGACCGCGTCTGAGACACTTCGGTACGGTCGCGCTGTTTCTCTACGCTTTCCTTGGCGGGCTGGGGACGGCCGGGGGTCATATCGGCTTCGGTCTGTTGATCATCGCGACACTCGCCGACCCCGCGGCGCGCCACTGGCTGCTGAACGATCGCTTGAACCGTATCCTGGCGGGTCTGCTGCTGGCACTCTGGTTGCGCGCAGCGCTGGCCTGGCTGCAAACGCCCGAACTCGCTGCCGACACCTTCAAGGCAAGCTCCAAATGGACCTGGCTTCTGCTTTTCCCGTTCCTGGTCTGGTGGCTGCGGGGCGACCCCAGGCGCTTGCGCCTGGTATGGCTGGTGGCGCTGCTCGCCCTGATCGGAGGGGTGGTCAGTGCGTTTGACTGGAGCGTTCTCGCCGACCCGCATAAGCATGACCTGGCGAGGACAGGATTCCATCAGAAGATCATCGCCTTCAGTTTGTTCGCGGCCACCGCCGTACTCGGCCTGCTCTTGCTGGGACCGCGATTTCTGGGGGATCGCAGGGGCAACACGGGCTGGTCATGGCGCCGGGCAGGCCGCGCGTTGATATGGTTCGCCGCGCTGCTGTTTCTGATGCAGGCGCTTCTGATCGCCCAGTCACGCGGAGCCTGGCTGGCTGTCGCGGTAGGCTTCCCGCCTGTTCTCTATCTCAGATACCGGGCCGGCTTCAGCGTCGGCCGACTCACATCCTGGCAGCGCTGGGGCGTTCTGACGGCATCGGTAGTCCTGGCGCTATTCCTCATGGCGAACAGTCATTTGATCCTTGGCCGTCTCGGCGCCGATTCGGGCACTTATTCAACGATCCTGAGCGGCGATCTCGGCAAGGTGCCCGCGGACAGTGCGGGGACACGCATCCATCTGTGGAGCTTTGCCTTGCGCACCTGGCTTGAGCATCCGCTGCTCGGCTGGGGCCCGGGCACCACCCAGGCTCTGGTGGCGGCGCGTGGACTACCCGGCACCTTTCTCGACGGCCGGCCTTACGACCACGTCCACAATACCTATCTGGAATTGCTGTTGCAATTCGGACTGGCCGGGCTGGGCGTGGCGCTCGCATTGTTCACTCATGCCTTCCGCAGCACGCTAAACGCCATGCGCAGCGAGCGTCTGCCCGCCGATCAGGCTTGTTTCATCATCGGTTCGCTGCTGCTGATGGCGGCGTGGAGCCTGTTTGACTTTCGGCTCCTGCACTACGAAATCCGCTTTTACATGATCCTGCTGTTCGCGAGCGCGTTTGCCTGCCGCCTGCCTCAAGGCATAGTCAGTAATTAGCGCGTCCAGGGCCTTTGATCCTCACCCTGAATATCGGACAATGCTTAACCGACTCCTTGAGATTGTGAGCTATCGATGACTTCTGCCGCACAAACCGCCGAAAAAATCCGTGTGCTTTATGTCGTGCGCACCTATCCGCAGCTTTCGCAGACTTATATCCGATATGAAATCGAGGCGCTGGAAGACCAGTATGAAATCGAAGTCGTCTGCATGGCCGTACCCAATCTCGCCTACGAAACCAGCCGCCCCTACACCAAGGTCAGGAACCTGTGGCAGGTGATCGAAAAGATCCAGACCTTCCGCCCCCATGTCATCCATACGCATTGGCTGCACATGATTCCGGTTCTGCAGCGCATCGCGAAAAAGACGGGTATTCCTTATACCGTGCGTGCCCATTCCTTCGACGTGCTCGGCAAGGGCGACCCCAAGTACCTGCTCCGGCGGTTCATCAAGTGGATGCAGGGCCGCCCGAATTTCACGGGTTTCGGGCCGGAGCAGGTGGTTTCGCACGTGAATTCCCCCTACTGTCTCGGCGTCCTTTCCTTTCCCTTCTCCCGCCCGATCCTGGAAAAAATGGGCATGTCCGGCAACAAGCTGATTGACTGCTATCCGGTGATCTCCTACGAGCGCTTCCATGACCGGGGTCCGAATGGCAACGGCGTCATGAATGTCGGCGCGTGTATTCCAAAGAAACAGATGACTGATTTTGTCGATCTGGGCGCGCTGGTTCCCGAGCGTCCATTCCATTTGTACCCGATCGGCTTCTTGACCGATCAGATCGAAGAGTACAACCTTAAGAAAGGAAGCCCGATCGAAGTTGCCCATGTCATCCAGCACGACCGGATGCCGGCCGAATACAAGAAGCATCAGTGGCTCGTCTATACGGCAAGCAGGAAAATAGGCACGGTAGGCTGGCCTCTTGCGATAGCCGAAGCCCAGGCCGCGGGCGTGGGCGCCTGCCTGGCGAATATCCGCCCCGACGTCAAGGAGTATCTGGGCGGCGCAGGCTATGCTTACGAATCGATAGCGGAAGTGGCGGAAATCATCCGCAAGGATGTGCCCGAAGATGTCCGCGAACGGGGTTTCGAACAAGCCAGGAAGTCAGACATCCAGCGCCACAAGCATCTGCTTTCCAGCCTGTGGGATCAGGCAGCGGGCCGTTGACAATGCGCAGATCGGGGACAATGGGCAAAACCGCTCAATAACCCTGGATCTGCCCATACTGGCTGCCTCTGAACCCTGCCAGTCCGGAAATATGACCGACCCCGAGTGCAAGGGAACGCAGCGCCCGTAACCGCTGGCGCCGGCTGAATAGCCCCGTGGTCAGCAGTTGCAGCAAGCCCATGACCAGCTTGCCCATGATTTTGGGGAACGTGAGCAGGGCCGTCGCAACCCAGCCATTGATGGCACATCGGGAGTGCGTCGTCCCGGCTGCCGACCTGAACGCCCTTTGCAATTGAAACTTTAGCGTCAAGCGCGAAAGCGGCACCGTTTCAATCACCAGCGCACGATTGGTCCAGATGTTTTTTGAGCCTTTCTGATGCGCGCGGTAGAAAAAATCGACATCGCTGCCTCCGCTCAGCGCAAAGGATTCGGCAAACCTCAGGCCAAGCTCGGATACCAGCCGGACGGACATGATCACGTTGCGCGTGGAAAGCTTGGGGCGCACGGAAGCCTCCTTGTGCTTCTGCATGCGCCGGCTGCGCCACGCCAGTTCCTCGGCCATCCAGGCCGCGCAGCCCGCTTCCGGAACATACCTGACCGGCCCCTGCACCGCATCCGCCCCGGTTTCCCTGATGACGGCATAGAGCTGCTCCAGCCAATCTTCCGTGGCCATCTCGTCATCGTCGATAAAAGCGATATAGCGCGCATTCCGGGATAGCGCCTCATCCAGTATCCGGTTGCGGGCAAACGGAATTCCCCGTTTGGGTTCCGACAGGTAGGTGGCAGGAAACGGCATGGGCTTGGCCTTTTCCTGAAACGCCGCTTCGGCCGAACGCCCGGGATCGTTGTCGACCACGACCAGCGCGATCTTGTCGTTCCCCGCAGTCAGGGTTTGCCTGGCCAGGCTATCCAGCAACGCCGACAGCATCAGGGGACGATGGAAAGTGATAACACCAACCAGAATCTCGGGACCTGGACTGGAATGGCTGGAATCTTGCATGAAATTGACTCTATTAATTAATGTTTGCCGTTACAACATGCGATTTTGCGCTTCATCCGCGCGACCGCAGCAGGCTTGCATACACCTGCCGGTTGCCCGCGACCATCGCCGGAATGGAAAAGTCGCGCTCGACGATGGCGCGGCCTGCGCTGCCGTAGCGCTGACGCAGTCCGGCGTCGGCGAGCAGCGCATTCAGTGCGGCGGCAAGTCCAGCGACATCACCCGGCTCAACCAGCAGTCCGTTCTCGCCGTGGCGGACAATTTCGGGAATGCCACCGGCGCGTCCGGCGACAACAGGCAGCCCGCAGGCGGCGGCCTGCAACAGCACGACGCCCAGACCCTCCATGAAAGCCGGGTGTACCAGCAGGTCGAGCGCCGGAATGATGCGCGCCATGTCGTCGCGAAAACCGGGGAGCTTGACCCGCTCGTCCCAGCCGCGGCGCGCGACTTCGGCGCGGATCCTGGCGAGCAGCGGGCCTTTGCCGAACAGCAGCACGCGCAGCCGCGGCTGGCGCTCGAATACCGGCGGCAGCGCATCGAGCAATACGCGGTGCCCCTTGCGCTCGATGAATTGCGCGGCCATGCCCAGCGTGAGGCTGTCCGCCGGCAAACCGAATTCGGCGGCGAGCCAGGTCCTGTCGCCGCCGGGGCGGTATACCCCGGTATCGACCGCGCTTGGCACACACACGAGCTTGTGAGCCGGCACGCCCTCGGCGAGCAACACTTCACGTATGCCCTGCGATATCGTGACCACCCGCGCATAGAGCCGGTACTTCAACGCCACCAGCGCACGGGGTTCGGGATTGTCGACACGCCGGCTCAGTACCGCCGGCACCCGCTCAAGCCGCGCAGCAAGCCCGCCCCACAAGTCGGCGCCGCGGCGGCTGTGAACATGCAGCACATCGGCCTGCTCCACGCGCAGCAAGCGACGCAGCCGGCCTGTCATGGCCAGGTCGAGGTCGCCGCCAAGCGGCAGTTCGATGACGCGCGCCCCGGCTGTGCGTACCACTCCGGCAATGGCCGCGCCCGCCGGACAGACCAGCACGTGCTCGTCGCCGGTCTGCCGCGCGAGTTCGCGCAGCAGGAAAACGACTTGCAGGGCGCCGCCGTAAAGATGGCGACCGGTCTCCAGGTGCAGGACCTTCATCAGGATTCGTCCTGGACCATTTGTCCCGGGACGGAAAAACGGCTTTCAGCAGGCGCGGTCACCCGTGCCGCATTCATCAGTTCCAGCGCCAGGGCGTGAACCAGGTCAACCGTATGCGCGCGCATGCAGTCATAGCTGCCGCCACAGGTGGGGTGCCGCCGGCAGGGCGAACATGCGAGCGGCTCATAGAGAACACGGGCCGTGGGCGACGCGGTATCGAGATAGGGACGGGTCGATCCGAACAGCGCGATGGTGGGTACGGCGAGCGCGATGCCCATGTGGGTAAGCCCGGTATCGACCCCGATCAACAGCCGCGCCTGCCCGATTATCGCCGCCGTGGCGGCGATGCCGGTGCGTCCCGTGAGATCGATCAGGCCGTGCGCCGCGGTCGCGATACAGGCGGTAGCGATACGGGCAGCGGCCTCGCGATCGGCGGGCCCGCCCAGCATGAGAACCGGCAGGCCGCTGGCCGCGTGGAGCCTGGACACGAGCTCGGCCCAGCGCTCCTCGAACCAGTGCTTCTGCGGGCGGGTGGTAAAGGGTGCAATGGCGATAAAGCCGGATGGTGCGCCGGCTGCACCGGCGTCCAGCACTTCGCGCACCAGCGCATCGGCCGCGAGCCGATCGGCAGCGGCAAGCACCAGGTCCATGTGGAAGTCGGCATCCTTCGCGCCCAGCTTCCGGGCCAGCATCCGGTACTCCGAGCCGATGCGCTGGTCCGCCGAGTGCCGCGGCAACACCTCGGTCATCAGCCACTGCGCGCCCTCGCGGGAGCCGATGCCGATGCGTTGCCTGGCGCCCGTGAGCCTTGCCCACAACCCGCTTTTCAAAAGGCCTTGCAGATCGAGCACCAGATCGAAGCGGCGCGCCCGCAGTTCGCGCACCAAGCCGCGAATGGCACGGACCAGTTCGCCATAACGCTTTTCGCGCCACAGCCGCTGCCAATCGGCGCGCGGCCACACGATCACTTCGTCCAGACGCGGGTTGGCGGCGAGCAGATCCCGCACCGCAGGTTCGGCGAGCCAGGCGATATGCGCGTCGGGGAAGCGCGCGCGCAGCGCCGGGATCAAGCCGGAAGCCATCACCACGTCGCCGATCGCGGACAGGCGCACGATCAGAATGCGACGGTTCATGCCTCCGCGCCCATCGAGCCGCACAGCCCCAGGCTCATCGTGTGCGTCATGCGGCAGGAACTCTGTCTCACACCTAGTAGAATGCCCGGCCCAGCATGGAGACGGTAATGGTGAGCAGTCCAATACTGAGATTGATCCCGATCATCATGCGTATCTGCCCCAGCGCCGTGCCGCCGGTTTTCCAGTCCTGATTGGCAACGGCGCGCTTGAGCCGTTTATAGGGCGCGAAGAAGACATGGGCAAAAATCAGCATCATCACCACCCCTGACGCAAACATGACGAGAACAAAATATGGCGCTTCGAACCAAGCCATCAGATCGATCATGTACAGGCCGCTGCCTAGTATCAGCGCCACCGCCAGCCACACCCAGGGAAAGAATTTATCGAATACGCCCGCCCACAAAGTCAGGCGTTGCGGCGGTTCCAGGACGCTGGCGGCAACCGGACGCAGCGCCAGGTAGGCGAAGAACATGCCGCCAACCCAGACAACGACACTGATGAGGTGCAGAAACAGGGCAGTGATCATAAGGCGCTTCCTTTCAATTCAAATTAGCAATCAGGTCTTGGGGAGCGGCCACAGCTGCGCTTTGTTTGAAATTCTTGGCTGTGGCCGCTGCTACGTAAGCAATTTTGCTCTTATTGGGCTGACAATCCGGCTTCAAAATAAATTCTGCTGATCGAGCAGCAGCCTGACCGGAGCAAAACTGCGCCGATGCTGCGGACAAGGCCCGAGGGCTTTCAGGGCTTGCAGATGCGCTGCGGTGCCGTAACCCATGTGCTGCTCAAAGCCGTAGCCCGGAAAGTCGCCGTGGATTCTGCGCATGAGGCTGTCGCGCGCGGTTTTGGCGAGGATGGACGCGGCGGCGATCGCTGCGACCTTGTCATCGCCCTTGACCACGGCTTGTGAAGGCCATGGCCAGTCCGGGCAACGATTGCCGTCGACCCACACTACACCGGGCGGCCGCTGCAAGCCGTCAACGGCGCGACGCATGGCGAGCAGGGTCGCGCGCAGAATGTTCATGCGATCAATTTCTGCCACGCTGGCCTCGGCCACGCACCAGGCGATGGCACGCTCACGGATCATGCCTGCCAGACGTTCGCGGGCTTCCGGCCTGAGTTTCTTGGAGTCGCGCAAACCTGCCACCGGATGATCGGGATCGAGCATGACGGCAGCGGCTACAACCGGGCCCGCGAGCGGGCCGCGTCCGGCTTCGTCCACGCCGCACATGCCGGGCGGTCCAGGGTCCAATAATTTCATGCGTGGACCGCCAGATAGGGCAGCACGGCATCGGCAATGCGGTCCGCCGCGCCCTGGCGCAGTTGAAGATGCTGACGGCGGAATTCTTCAGCCGCCTCCTGTTGCCGTGCGCTGTCGTCAAACCACCCGAGTACCGCGCGCGCCAGCGCCTCCGGGGTCGCCTCCTCCTGCAGCAGTTCGGGAACCACGAAGCGTCCGGCGAGGATATTGGGCAGACCGGCATAGGGCAGATAGGTTTTGCGCCGAACCAGGGCCGCGGTCAGCCACGGCACGATATAGGTAATCACCATGGGTTTTTTGTACAACGCGGCTTCCAGTGCGGCGGTACCGGAAGCCAGCAGCGCCACGTCGCAGGCTTCAAGTGCAACATGCGACTGGCCATCGAGGAGGTGCAGGGCCAGGTCTTGCGGCGCACGGGTGCGGATGAACTCGCGCACGGCCGCGCTCGCGGCGGGCATCAGGAAACGCGTGGCGGGCCGGGCCTGGGCAATCCGCCGGGCCGCGCCCAGCATTGGCGCCAGCAGGCGCTTGACTTCGCCCATGCGGCTGCCCGGCAACAACGCCACCAGCGGTACGGACGCGGGCAGACCCAGCTCACGGCGCGCAGCGGCAGGGTCGGGTTCGAGGGGAATGACATCGGCCAGCGGATGGCCGACATAGGTCACCGGCACGCCCGCCTGCCGATAGATTTCCGCCTCGAAGGGAAACACCACCAGCATGTGGGAGACGGCGCGCTTGATGCGGTGTATGCGCTCGCCGCGCCAGGCCCAGATCGACGGGCTGACGAAATGCAGGGTGGGAATGCCGGCGCGTTTGAGTTTTTCTTCCAGCCCGAAATTGAAATCCGGGGCGTCGATGCCGATGAAGGCGCGCGGCCGTTCGCGCAGAAAACGGCGCGCTATCTGGCTGCGTATCCACAGCAGCTCAGGCAGGTGCGCCAGTACCTCGATATAACCGTTGACGGCCAGTTTCTGGCTGGGATAGATCGCGCGGACGCCCGCCTCCACCAGGCGCGGCCCGGCAATGCCGCTGACGACGAGATCCGGAACGCGCGCCTTGAGCGCAGAGACCAGATGGGCGCCCAGCAAGTCGCCGGAGGCCTCGCCTGCGACCAGGCCCAGTTCAATCACGAGCTTGAAATGGAAACGGGTTCAATCACCGCACAATGCCGCGCTCGGAACGCGCGATGAAATCCACCAGCGGGGTGATCTCGGGGCACGTCGCAGCCTGTTCGGCGAGCTTGGCGAGCGCCTCTTCCAGCGTATTGCCCTCGCGATAGAGCGTCTTGTAGGCGCGCTTCAAGGCCGCCAGGGTCTCGGCCGAAAAACCGCGCCGCCTGAGTCCTTCGTTATTCATGCTGTACGGTGCGGCAGGCTGGCCCGCCACCAGCACATAAGGCGGAACATCCTTCAATACCAGGCTGGAAGCGCTGGTCATGACATGCGCCCCCACTTTGCAGAATTGGTGCACCCCGGTAAAGCCGCCGAGTATCGCCCAGTCTCCGATTTCGACATGACCGGCGATGGACGCATTGTTGGCAAAAATGGTGTTGTCCCCCACCACGCAGTCATGTGCGATGTGCGCGTAGGCCATGATCCAGTTGTGCGACCCGATGCGCGTCACGCCCTGATCCTGCACGGTGCCCGTATTGAAAGTGCAGAATTCGCGAATCACGTTGTGATCGCCAATGACCAGCCGCGTGGGCTCGCCCGCGTATTTTTTGTCCTGCGGCGCTTCGCCCAGCGAGACCAGATGGAAAATCCGGTTGTGCGCGCCGATGCGGGTATGCCCGGAGATAACCGCGTGCGATCCGACCGTGGTGCCCGGGCCGATCTCGACATGCCCGCCAATGACGGAATAAGGCCCGATCCCGACATCGTCGGCGAGCTCGGCGCCCGGAGCCACTATCGCAGTGGGATGGATGATCGCCATGTCATGTCTTGCGGCGCAAGGTCGCCATCAGTTCCGCTTCGGCCGCCATGGCTCCATCCACTTCCGCGCGCGCAGAGTATTTCCAGACGCCGCGCATCGTGCGCAGGATTTCCGCCTTGAGGACAAGCTGGTCGCCGGGCATGACCGGCTTCTTGAAACGCGCTTTGTCGATACCGGCAAAATAAATCACTCCCACGTCCTCCGGTGCGTAGTGATCCGTCTTGAACGACAGAATCGCCGCCGCCTGCGCCAGCGCTTCCAGAATCATCACGCCGGGCATGACGGGCGCGCCCGGAAAATGGCCGGGGAAGAACGGCTCATTGATGGTCACATTCTTGATTGCGGTGATGCTTTTGCCCAGTTCCATCTCGATCACTTTGTCGACCATCAGAAACGGGTAACGATGGGGCAGGTACTGCATGACCTGCTCGATGTTCATAATCATGATGTGCTTTCCAGTTCGGCGAGCCGCGCTTCCAGCGCCTTGACACGATTCACCAGTTGGTCGAGGTTGCGCAGGTGGACGGCATTCCTTTGCCAGACCGCATGCTCGGAAAAAGGCAAGGCTGAAGTATAGGTTCCCGGCCGGGTCAGGGATTTGGTAATGAGCGTATTGGTGGAAATGCGCGTGCCATCCGCGATCTCGATATGGCCGAAAATCATGGCCGCGCCGCCGATGGTGCAGTGGCGGCCAATTTTCGCGCTGCCGGCAATGCCGGTGCAGGCGGCAATGGCGGTATGCGCGCCAATATGCACGTTGTGCGCGACCTGAATCAGATTATCCAGCTTCACCCCCTCCTCGATCACGGTATCTTCGAGCGCGCCCCGGTCTATCGTGGTACATGCGCCGACCTCGACATCGTCGCCAATCACCACCCGGCCAATCTGCGGGATTTTCTCCCAGCGTCCCTGGTCGGGCGCAAAGCCGAATCCATCAGCGCCGATCACGCAAGCCGAATGCAGAATGGCGCGGTCCCCGATTATGCAGCCATGATAGATCGTGACATTGCCGTACACCAGACAATCACGACCGACCCGAACCTTGTCGCCAATCACGCAGTTGGGGCCGATGCTGCTGCCCGATCCGATCTCGGCGTCTTCTCCAATGACCGCTCCGGCCGCAATGCTGGCATCCTCGGCCACCCGCGCGCTGGACGCCACCGAAGCCCGTGGATGCACGCCAGGCTCGGGGC
Source organism: uncultured beta proteobacterium (assembly GCA_963726485.1). Lineage (GTDB taxonomy): Bacteria > Pseudomonadota > Gammaproteobacteria > Burkholderiales > Thiobacillaceae > Thiobacillus. The sequence continues at coordinate 230,148 of CAVSCL010000044.1, forward strand.
GGGGCGGCGGATTCAGCAATGAAGAGACGCGCGCGAAATACAGATAGGGATTGGGCGTGAGGATGCGCGGCAGCGATGTGGCATCGCGCGCATCGGGGGGGAGAATGACAGCGCCTGCCCGGGTGTGGCTCAGCTGGGCGAGATATCTGGACTGTGAAACAAAGCCGATCGCCTGCGGCCCGGCCTTGTCCAGCGAAGCGACCTGGCTGATGACGGTATCCCCTTCCCCCAGCAGTTCCCCGCCTAACCGGGAAACCAATGCCGCCAGAGAATAGGCCACGCCCCTCGCCGCCCGGTTAACGTGAACGTCGCGCCAGCGACGCTACGTCGCCCTCTGCCGCCGGGACCTCGGTGCCCCGCAGGGGTAGAGGGCGGGGGCGAGAGGGGGAATTCGCGGAGCCAGCTCCGCGCCCATCGAGCGGTTTCGGCGTGCAAGCCGGAACGCGCCCTGCAAGGGAGGTAGAAGACACGGCGATCGCGACATCTAATTCATTATGCATTGTCAAAAATGGCCCATGCATTCAATTCGGGGTTGCGCGACCGCCATGTCTGCTTACTTGCCGCTCAGGGCTTTCATCACCTTGTCGGTGATGTCGCTTTTTGGGTCCGCGTAGATCACCTGTTCGATAATCAGATCGTATTTTTCGGACCTGGCAATTTCCTGGATAACCTTGCGCGCCCGTTCCTGAATCTGGCCCAATTCCTCATTGCGGCGCAGGTTGAGGTCTTCGCGGTATTCGCGGCCCTGACGCTGCAGCTCACGGGTAAGATTGGCCAGATCGCGCTCCTTTGCCTTGCGTTCCGATTCGGCCATGGTCACGCTGTCCTTGTCGAGTTGACCCTGAAGATCGCGCGCCTGCTTGGCCATTTTTTGCAGTTCCTGTTCGCGGGCGGAAAACTCCTTTTCGAGTTTCTTCTGTGCCGCCACCGATAACGGCGCCTCACGCAGCAATTTCTCGGTATTGACGAAGCCGATTTTGGTGTCCGCCATCGCGACGCCGCTTGCAAGCATCAGGGTGGCCACGGCGAAACCAGCGAATTGTTTGATTTGCATCTTGAATACTCCAGAAGACCCGTTCAGAACACATTGCCCATGGTAAATTGAAACATCTCGGTATCGGCGCCCGGCTGTTTAACCAGAGGCTCGGCAAGACTGAATTTAAGCGGTCCCAGGGGTGAGACCCACATCAGCCCGAGACCCGCCGAAAAACTCAAATCATTGAAGTTGTAATCCTGGTTCGGGCCATACACCGTCCCCCCATCGATAAACGCGGAAAAGCGCAGGGAATGGTCATTCTTCATGCCTGGCAGGGGGAAGTAAAGCTCCGCGTTTCCAACCAGCCGCTTGTCGCCGCCCACTGCATCGCCGCGAAGGTCTCTGGGACCGAGTGTGGCGGTTTTGAAACCTCGTACCGAACTCACTCCGCCTGCGTAGAAATTCTTGAAGAAGGGCAGCGGGTTGCCGTCAAGCCCGTCTCCGTAGCCGATTTCGCCATTGAGCATCAGGGTGAAGTCCTTGTACAAGGGGAGATACTGCTGATACTGATACGAAACTTTATAATATCGCAATTCGGCCGGCGGTATACCAATTTCAGCCGCAAGCCGCTGATTCGCGCCCCGGGTCGGGTACAAAACACTGTCCACGGTATTACGCGACCAGCTTGTATCCAGGCGCAGCGTATCATAACTGTTGCCGTATAGGAGGGCGAAAAGCAGGTATTCCAGGGAGCTGCTTTGGGTGAGGGTCAGGTCGGTCTGCTCGTAAGTAAGCCCCAAGGTAATGGTGTCCTTTTCATTGATCGGAATACCCAGATGAGTCCCTATGCCTTTGGTCCTGGTTTGGTATCCCGCCACCCCATTCAGTTCATCCCCGTTGAGCTGGCGAAGATAGATGTCTCCTCCCAGACTGACCCCGTCCAGGGTGAAATAGGGGTCGGTGTAGGACAGCGAATAGACAGTGTTCACTTTGCTGGTGTTGATCTGCAAGGACAAGTGGTTTCCGGTGCCGAATACGTTGCTCTGCGATACCGAGCCCGAGAGTATCAGTCCTTCGGATGAAGAGAAGCCCGCCCCCACCAGGATGCTGCCTGTCGACTTTTCCGTGACGCTGAAATTGACGTCGACCTGATCCGTCGTGCCGGGCACGGGCGGGGTCTCGACGTTGACTTCATTGAAATAGCCCAGGACGTTCAGGCGTTCACGGGAACGGTTGATTTTTGACGCGTCGTACCATCCCCCTTCCATCTGGCGAATCTCACGCCGCACCACTTCGTCGCGCGTCTTGGTATTGCCGGTAATGTTGACGCGGTCCACATAAACACGACGCCCCGGATCGACAAACAGGGTGAACGCAACCTGATACTTGTCCTTGTCGAGTTCCGGAATGGCATTGACATTGGCAAAGGCATAACCCTCGTTGCCGAGAAGGTCGGCAATTTTCTTGGTGGATTCGGTGAGCTTGTCGCGCGCGAACACATCGCCCGGCTTGAGCATAATGAGTTTATTCAGTTCTTCCTCGGGGACCAGAGTCTGCCCGGCAAGCTTGACCTCGGAGACGGTATAAAGCGGCCCTTCCGTTACATTGACGGTAATGTAGATATCTTCCTTGTCGGGGGAAATGGACACCTGGGTGGAATCGACATTGAACTCGATATAGCCGCGGTTGAGATAGAAAGAACGCAGCTTCTCGATGTCCCCCGCCAGCTTGGCCTTGGAATATTGATCGTCCTTGGTGTACCAGGACAGCCAGTTTGGCGTCGTGGAGGAAAACTCGCCCAGCAGTTCCTTTTCCTTGAAGACCTTGTTGCCGACAATATTGATCTGCCGGATTTTTGCGATGCTTCCCTCGACCACATCGAACTGCACCGACACCCGGTTGCGATCCAGCGGCGTGACGGTGGACTTGATCTGGACGGCGTACATGCCGCGGTTAAAATACTGCCGCTCAAGCTCCTGCTGCGCTTTTTCCAGCAGCGCACGATCCAGCACGCGACCCTCCGTCAGGCCGACCTGTTTCAGGCCGTTCTTGAGATCTTCATCGGAAAATTCCTTGGCGCCCGTGAACGTGACATTCGAAATGGACGGGCGCTCTTCCACCGTCACGATCAGTACGCCGTCCTGTTCTTCGAGACGCACATCCTTGAAGAAACCGGTCGCGTAAAGCGCCTTGATCGCGGCCGTGACCTTGTCGGCGTCCAGCGTATCGCCCACCTTTACCGGGAGATAACTGAACACCGTCCCCGCCTCGGTACGCTGGATACCCTCGATCCGAATATCCCGGACAACAAACGGCTCGGCTGCATTCCCGTTCTGCGCCGCAAACGCAGCCAGCAGCGCAATGATGATGCGGTTCTTCAACATATTTTTATGAAATCACCCGGAAGTCAGGCGCTGCAAATCATTGTACAGGGCGAATGCAGTCAGCAGCATCAACAAACCGAAACCGACACGGCTGCCCAGTTCCATGACCCGTTCCGGGACAGGCCTTCCGGTAAAAATTTCGGAAATATAGTACAAGAGGTGCCCACCATCCAGTAGCGGGATGGGAAGCAGGTTCAGCACGCCCAGGCTCACGCTGACCAGGGCGAGGAAACCCGCGAAACTCAACCACCCCAGCGCCGCCGACTGACCGGCATATTCGGCAATGGTCAAGGGGCCGGACAGGTTCTTCAGGGAAACCTGGCCCAATACCATGCGCCCCATCATTTCGAGCGTAAATTCCGACATATCCCAGGTTCTAATTGCGCCCTGGAGCAGCGCATCAACCGGACCGTAGCGTACTTCAGTCATCAAACCGGCAAAAAGCTTTTCATCCACTTGCGGCGCTGCGCCGATCTTGCCGACCGTCTGGCCGCGCTCCTGAGCGGGGGCTGGAGTCATGCTCACGGGAATGTTCAACCCGTGTCGTTCGACAGTGATGGCAAGAGGCCGCCCCGGATTCTTACGTACCAGCGCAACCCAATCCTGCCAGCTTTCCAGTCTTTGACCGCTGGCTTCAAGCAAACGGTCTCCTGGCAGTAAACCCGCGGTTGCCGCCACTCCATTCGGCAGCACCTTGCCGATCACGGCCGGAATTTCAGGTTCGAAACGCAAAATTCCCAGGGGTTGCAGGGGGTCCTGCTCCATATTCTCGGTCTGCATGCCGCGTGTATCCAGTCGCACGCTGCGACCCCCATTCAGTTCCAGCGTAACCGGCTCACCCGCGACCCCGGCGCGCAGCAGCGCCAGGCGCAAATCCTGGAACGACTGAACCCCGCTATCACCCACCCGAATGATTTCATCCCCCGCCACGAGTCCCGCGGAGGCTGCAGGGGTGTTAGCCGGCGGCTGGCCGATCATGGGTTTCAATGCGGGAATGCCGTGCAGAAACAGAACCCAGTACAACACGATGGCCAGCACAAAATTGGCCAGCGGCCCGGCCAGTACAATGCCGATGCGCCGCCACACCGTGGCGCGATTGAAACTGCGGTGCGCCTCGTTGGCCGGCACGGTTGCCTCGCGCTCATCCAGCATCTTGACGTAACCGCCCAGAGGCAATGCGCAGATCGCCCATTCGGTGCCGTCGCGCCCCAAGCGGCGCACAAACAGCGGCTTGCCGAATCCGACCGAGAAACGCAGGACTTTGACCCCGGCCAGCCGCGCCGCCAGAAAGTGGCCAAACTCGTGCACCACGACCAGCACGCCGAGCGCGACCATGAACCACAGCAGGGTATGGAGCAGGTTCATCGGCGGCATGTCTCGAGGTAATCCGATGCGACTTCGCGCGCACGGCGATCCGCGTCCAGCAGGGCTTCAAGCGAATCGGCCGGTTCCCCCGCCAGTTTATCCATGGCATGAGCGATGCTGTCCGGGATCGCTGTGAACGGCACGGCGCCATCGAGAAAACGGGCAACCGCCACTTCGTTGGCTGCATTCAACACCGCCGCGGCCCGGCCGCCGGCGCGCAACGCATCGAAAGCCAATCCCAGACAGGGAAAGCGCGCATGATCCGGCGCCTCGAAAGTAAGATTCCTGCCCAGCAGATCGAGCGCGGATACCCCTGCCTCGATGCGCTCGGGGAATCCCAGGGCATAGGCGATCGGGGTGCGCATGTCGGGCGTGCCCATTTGCGCAATCACCGAACCGTCCGCGTACTCGACCATGGAATGCACGATGCTTTGCGGATGCACCACCACCTTGATTTGTTCAGGCCGTGCATTGAACAGCCAGCGCGCCTCGATCACCTCCAGCCCCTTGTTCATCAGGCTGGCCGAATCGACGGAGATCTTCCTGCCCATGACCCAGTTGGGATGGGCGATCGCCTGCTCAGGCGTCGCCCGGGCAATTTGTTCCGCGGATAGTTGCCGGAACGGGCCGCCGGACGCAGTGAGCCACAATGACCTCACCCCGGCCTGCAGGAAATCGCCATTGAATTCGCGCGGCAAGGCCTGAAAGATCGCGTTGTGCTCGGAATCGATCGGCAGCAATTCCGCACCGCTGGCGGCAATCGCATCCATGAATAACTGCCCCGACACCACCAGCGTTTCCTTGTTGGCCAGCAGAATGCGTTTGCCTGCCTGCGCCGCGGCAAGGGTAGCAGGCAAGCCCGCCGCCCCGACAATGGCCGCCATCACGGTATCGACTTCGGGATGCATGGCGACTTCGGTCAGTGCGGCCCCGCCTTCCAGCACCTCGGTGGCCAGGCCCGCGTTCCGGAGGCGTTCACGCAACTCGGCTGCAGCCCGGGCAATCGTCATCACTGCATATTTGGGGCGATGAACCCGGCACTGTTCGAACATGCGTTCGACCTGGGTCGCGCCGGTCAGGGCAAAAATCTCGAAACGCCCCGGGTGCCGCGCCACCACGTCCAGCGTGCTGACGCCGATGGAGCCCGTCGCACCCAGTACCGTGAGTATGCGCGGCGCCACGATCAATCCCCCGTCAATCGCTTTGGGCATAACGTTTGCCCCCTCTCCCGCTTGCGGGGGAGGGTTGGGGTGGGGGGGCGAAGCCATCGGTTTGGGCATAGCGTTTGCCCCACGAGGGGACTCCGATCCGCTATGGGCTGAAGCCCATGCGGAGTCGTATGCCCCCGCATGAGGAACGCGAGGAGGTTTCCGGAAGCGCTGCTTCCGGCCCTCGCAGCCGGACCGGGGTACAACCCGCTCCGTGGGGTGCGGAGCGGAGTTGGGGCGGGGGCGGATACTCGGGCGACCATTGTCGTCATCAAAATATTTCAACCCGCGCATCCACCAGCATGAGCAAACCCGCCGCGATGGGCAGGGCGGCGGTCAGCGCATCCACCCGGTCCAGCACGCCGCCGTGGCCGGGCAGGAGCGTCCCGCTGTCCTTCCGGTCGGCCACCCGCTTGATCCACGATTCGAACAAATCGCCCAGCACCGAGAAATACAGCAGGGTCATCGCCATCAACAAGGCCCCCATGATGCGCAAGCCATGCACCGCCGCACTCACCGCCGACGCATACAGCAATAGTGCGGCCATGGCGCCGGCCACGCCCTCCCAGGTCTTACCGGGACTGATGGCGGGCGCGAGCTTGTACCAGCCGAAGCGGCGACCGGAAAAAAAGGCCGCCGTATCGGCAATCCACACCACCGCCAGCACCGCCAGCAGGATCCATGGCCCGCGCTCACGCAGGTAAAGCAGGGCCGCCCAGGTCGGCAGCAGCACGATCATGCCCACGGCGGCGCGCCGCAGGTATCCGAAGCCGCGCCAGCGGCGCGACAGCCAAAGCGGCGCGATCGCCACCCAGAACACGGCAGCCACGATCATGAGTCCATACTGAATGGCGGTAGGGTCGACGTCGGGAAGATAAGGCAGGCTCAAGGAAATCAGGCCGAGCAAACCCGAATACACGGCGCCGAAAGCGCCAGGAAACAAACTCAGGCGCGCCCATTCGTACGCCGCCGCCACCACCACCCCGGATACCAGCGCCGCCCACAGCCAGGCCGGCGCCCAGAACAGGGCAGGGATAAATCCGCCCAGCAACACCATGGCGGTGATCACACGTCTAAGTACCGGATGCATCGAGTTGCTCACTGGTGCGGCCAAAGCGCCGTTCCCGCTTGCGATAGGACGCAATCGCCGCATCCAGCGCGCGGGAATTGAAATCCGGCCACAAGGTGTCGGTGAAATGAAGCTCGGTATAGGCCAGTTGCCACAGCAGAAAATTGCTGATGCGCTGCTCGCCTCCGGTACGGATAAACAGATCGGGCTCCGGCAGATCGGCCAGACACAGGTGTCTGGCGAGGTCCTCTTCGACGATCTCATCACCCGGTTTCTTTTCACTCAGCAACTTGCGTACCGACTGCAGAATGTCCCAGCGCCCTCCATAATTGGCCGCCACGGTAAAGGTCAGACGCGTGTTGTCGCGGGTGAGGGCTTCGGCATCACGAATCAGGGCCTGGATGCGTTCGGAAAAGCCCGACAGCTTGCCAATCACACGAAAGCGAATACCGTTCTCGTGCAGCCTGGCGACCTCGTTCTCCAGCGCGCGCATGAACAGTTCCATCAGCAGCGTCACTTCCTCCTGCGGCCGCCGCCAGTTCTCGGAGCTGAAAGCGAAGACCGTAAGATGCGCGACCCCCCGCTCGGCGCAGGCACGGATGACGCCGCGCAACGCCTCGACTCCCTTGCGGTGTCCGGCGATCCGGGGCAGCAAGCGTCGCTTCGCCCAGCGCCCATTGCCATCCATGATGATGGCAATGTGCTGCGGCACGTCGCTGATGGCAGGAATTGCTCGGGTTGAGCTGGCGGGCACAGGCTGGCTGCTCAGACCGCGAGCAGGTCTTTCTCTTTGTCGGCCAGCATCTTGTCGATCTCGCCGATGTACTTGTCGGTGAGCTTCTGCACCTCGTCCTGGGTGCGCCGCTCCTCGTCCTCGGTCGCGGTTTTCGCCTTCAGCATCTCTTTCAGCGCGCCGTTGGCGTCGCGGCGGATGTTGCGTACCGCGACCCGCGCGCCTTCGGCCTCGCCCCGCACCACCCTGATCAGTTCGCGCCGGCGCTCTTCGGTCAATGCCGGCATCGGCACGCGGATGATTTCACCGTGGGTCGCGGGATTCAAGCCCAGATCGGAATCGCGTATGGCCTTTTCCACCGCGCCCACCATTTTCTTTTCCCACGGCGACACGCCGATGGTGCGGCTGTCGATCAGGCTCACATTCGCCACCTGCGGCAGCGCCGTCGGATTGCCGTAGTAATCCACCATGACGTGGTCGAGAATGCCGGTGCTCGCACGGCCGGTACGCACCTTGCCCAGATCGTTCTTCAAGGCTTCCAGACTCTTGCCCATTTTCTGTTCGGCGGATTGCTTGATCTCGGCGATCGTGTGTTCAGCCATGAAACTCTCCTCGGTTCAAGGTAACGCGGTAACGCGCGTGCCCTCGTCTTCACCCATGACGGCCCGTTTCAGTGCGCCGGGCTTGAAAATATTGAAGACGACCAGGGACAAACCCTGCTCGCGGCACAAAGCAAACGCAGCGGTATCGAGCACCGCCAGATTTCTTGCGATTGCCTCGTCAAAGCTCAAGGTTTCGTAGCGCGTCGCGCTCGGGTCCTTTTTCGGATCAGCGCTGTACACCCCATCCACCTTGGTCGCTTTCAGCATCAGGTCAGCGCCGATTTCGGCGGCGCGCAGCGCGGACGCCGTGTCCGTGGTGAAGAAGGGATTGCCGGTCCCGCCCCCGAAAATCACCACGCGTCCCGCCTGCAGATGGCGCACCGCGCTGTCGCGCTCGAAACCTTCGCCCACATGCGCAATCGTCACGGCAGTCTGCACCCGCGCCGCCACGCCCGCGCGCTCCAGCGATTCCTTCAGCGCCAGGGCATTCATGACCGTGGCCAGCATGCCCATGCTGTCCGCCGTCGCCCGATCCATGCCGGACAAGGCGCCGCTGGCGCCCCGGAACAGATTGCCGCCGCCGACCACGATCCCCACCTGCACGCCCAGCGCAACCACCTCCTTGATCTGGGCGGCAAAACCGGCCAGGGTTCCGGCGTGATAGCCGAACGCATCCGGCCCCATCAGCGCCTCGCCGGAGAGCTTCAACAGGATGCGACGGGCAGCGGCCATGTTCGTCTATTCCCCGGCGCTTAAACCCTGGAGGCGGCGGCGACTTCAGCGGCGAAGTCGGACACCTTCTTCTCGATGCCCTCACCCACCACATACAGGGTGAAGCCGTGGCACTGCGAGCCTCTGGATTTGAGCACCTGCTCGACCGTCTGCTTGTCGTCCTTGACGAAAGGCTGCGACAGCAGGGTGACTTCCTTGAGGAACTTCTGCACCGAGCCTTCGGCGATCTTTTCCAGCATGGCTTCCGGCTTCTTGGCTTCCCTGGCTTTTTCAATGGCCACGCGGCGCTCGGTGTCGATCAGATCCTGCGGCACGCCCGACGCGTCGAGCGACCTGGGCTTGGACGCGGCGATGTGCATGGCGATGTCGCGCGCCAGCGCTTCGTCGCCGGTCACATCGACCAGCACGCCGATCTTGCCGCCATGGATATAGCTGGCGAACCTGCCCTGGGCGCCCAGCCGCACGAAGCGGCGGATCGACATGTTCTCGCCCATCTTGCCCACCAGCTCGGTGCGCGCCTCTTCCACCGTCTTGCCGCCATAAGGCAACGCAGACAGGGCAGCCACATCGGCGGGATTCTGCTTCATCACCATCTCGGCCAGCGTTCGGGACAAGGCCATGAAATCGTCGTTCTTGGCCACAAAGTCGGTCTCGCAATTGACTTCCAGCATCGCCGCCGTCTTGCCGTCCGCGCTGATCGCGATGGTCACCACACCCTCGGCCGCCACCCGGCCCGCACTCTTGGCGGCCTTGTTGCCAAAGCGCACGCGCAGGATTTCCTCGGCCTTGTCCGTGTCGCCGCCGGCCTCAAGCAGCGCCTTCTTGCAATCCATCATCGGCGCATCGGTTTTTTCACGCAGGTCCTTGACCATGCTTGCGGTAATTTCAGCCATTCTTCACTCCAACTTGTTAGGGCGGGTTAACGCCGAATTACTGATATGAAAGAAGGGGCGTGCGCCCCCCCTCAAAATTCAGAATGCATTGGCCATTTCTGACAATGCATCATCAAACCAATGCATTGGCCATTCTTGACCATGCATCATCAAATTTGCCAGGAACCGCGGCGATTACTCCGCGGCAACGCTGCCTTCTTCGACTTCGACGAACTCTTCTCCGCCGACAATTTCGCTGACCACCTGGGCACGGCCTTCCAGCGCAGCATCCGCCACACCGCGCGCATACAGACGGATGGCGCGGTTGGAGTCGTCATTGCCCGGGATGATGTAATCCACGCCGTCCGGGCTGTTGTTGGTATCGACCACGCCGATCACCGGGATACCCAGTTTCTTGGCCTCGACCACGGTCCCTTTCTGGTAGCCGACATCGATGATGAAAATGGCATCCGGCAGAGCGCTCATTTCGCGGATGCCGCCCAGGCTGCGGTTCAGCTTGTCGACTTCGCGCTGTACGGTCAGGGTTTCCTTCTTGGACAGACGGCCCGGTTCGGACAGCGAGGCTTCCAGATCGTTCAAACGCTTGATCGACAGCTTGACGGTCTTGAAGTTGGTCAGCATGCCGCCCAGCCAGCGGTTGTCGACATAAGGCATCCCGGCGCGCATGGCTTCCTCGCGCACGATATCGCGCGCCGCGCGCTTGGTGCCCACGAACAGCACCGTGCCCTTGTTGGCGGCAAGCTTGTTCACAAACTTCATCGCCTCCTGGAACATCGGCAGCGACTTCTCCAGATTGACGATATGAATCTTGTTGCGATGGCCGAAAATATACGGAGCCATCTTGGGGTGCCAGAAGCGGGTCTGGTGACCGAAATGAACCCCGGCTTCCAGCATTTGACGCATGGTGACCGACATGAAAATCTCCTAAAGGGTTGAGCCTCCACCCGCCAGCAGCGCCGCCCGTGTTTGATCGAGCCTGGCGCCACCCTTTAACGGCAGGTGTGCGAATTTGTCCGAACCATTCCGGACAGCCCGCTATTCTAAATTGATAAGCCATTCATTTCAACCTTGATCCGGCTTTGGACGATATGAAGGGTGCGGCTTTTTTGGGAGCGGGCAAGGCGCAACGGCTTCCGCCGTGGCCTGCGGCTGCAACAAGTCACGTGTTGGGCGTTTGCAGGGTGCGCCGTGCGCACGCGGCAATGCAATGCTATCGAGGGCGCGCGGCAGTGCACCCCACATCCGGATCGCAACTGACAGCCGGGTTTTTATTGCCAGTTGACTGCAATTACCGGCGCCAGACCGACCGGGTCGTTCGCGGGCAAACTGGTCTGCGCGGCAGCCGGTGGCGCGAAAACGGCCATCGCGTGCACCAGCTTCAATACATTGCTGTCCAGCAGTGAACCGGCGGTGCCCGGCGCGACATTGACTGCGCCGCCGAATGCTTCCTGACGATCCGCCGCCACGGTGAGACGGAACACGTCCGAGGCACTCAATCCTCCGGTGTCGGTGGCACGCACCCGGATGTCGTAAATGCCCGCCTGGATATTGGGTGTGGCACGGAAACTAAGGCGGCTCGCGTCGAACGACAGCCAGCCGGGCAGCGGGGAGCCGTCGGCACGTGTGGCGGCAAAGCGCAGGCGGTCGGCCACGTCCTCGTCGGCGAAGCTGTCCTTGGGCAGGCTCCACTCGGACCAGCCGCCGTGCGGGGTGCGCTGGTCGGGCAGCGCCCGCATGAGTTCGGGCGCGTGGTTACGATCCTGCACCGTCAGCCGGAACCCGGCGGCTACCGTTGCCCCGAGCGGATCGGCGGCGCTCACCCGGATGGCGTATTCCCCCGCCGCATCGTTGCCGGGCGTGCCGTGGAAGCGCGAGGCGACAGGATCAAAATTGAGCCAGTCCGGAAGCGGACGACCGTCGTCCAGCGTCGCTTGCAGCAGCAGACCCGCCCCTTCCGGGTCAACGAAGCTGCCTGCCGGCAGCACCAGGTTGAAAGGCTCGTCTTCCCGCGCGGCTTGATCCGTCAAGGCGGACGCCAGCGGCGCCCGGTTGGTCAACCGGGCGAAGGGGATGGCCACGCCGTCGTCGAACTCGATGCGCTCGATCACCCGGCGCGCGGGGTCGTCCGGGTCGAAGTTGCGCACCCGCAGCTCGTCGCCGCCGTGGCCATAGCGGATGACGAGATCGGCGCTGTCGGTGACCAGTTCCAGGCTGTCGAGGGCAATGCCGCGGCCGAAACGGAGGATGCTGCCGGCCCCCGCCGTCACACCGTCGGCGATGACGTCCACACCGTCGCCCAGGTTGAAGACATAGCGATCGACGCCCTCCCCACCCAGCAGCGTGTCCGCGCCTCGCCCGCCCCTCAGCGTGTCGTCGCCCGCCCCGCCGACGATGCGGTCCTGGATGTTGGTGCCGGTGAGGTCGTCGTCCGCCGCCGTGCCTTCGATGTCGAAGCCGCGTCCCAGCAACTGCTCATAGGTCAGCGCCGAGCCGTCCGCAAACTCGAAGCGGTCGATGGACCGTTGCGCAAACACGTCCTCGGGATTGAAGGGATCGAGGTGGATCGTGTCCTTGGGGTCGCCGCGCACCTGGATGACCAGAGACCCCAACCCCAACTTCAGGTCCGACGGGCTAATGCCATCGCCAAAGCGCAGCACGTTGTCCAGGGGATTGCCCTCCCCGTCCACTTCTCCGCCGGTGTCGTGGATGCGATCCGTGCCGTCGCCCAGATTGTAGAGATAGGTGTCTCCTCCCGCGCCGCCTTCGAGGATGTCATCCCCTGTCCCGCCTTGAAGTTCATCCGATCCGGCGGCGCCGACGAGGATATCGTCACCCGCGCGGCCTATGAGCGTATGGCCCGAAGCGTCCGGCGCATGGAGGATGTCATCGCCTTCCGTGCCGCGAATAGATATCTCCCCGGCTGCGGAGAGCATGGCTGCGTCCCATACCGTGCCGTCGGCGAATTCCACCCGGTCGAGCGGGCAGGCGTCTTCACTGCCGGTAAACCAGTCGGCGATGACCACCTTGTCAGCGCCGTTGGCGTGCGCAAGCTCCAGGTCGTTGCCGCTGCGCGCCGCCGTCACTTCGCCGGGAATAATTCCGGCGCCGAATTTCAGCACGTCGGTATAAGCGTCGCCATGCGCCTCGTGGATGGTGTCCACCCCGTCGCCCAGGCTGAACTCGTAAGTGTCGGAACCGGAGTCACCGTTCAGGCTGTCGGCGCCTTCGCCGCCATTCAGGGTATCGCTGCCGCCCGCGCCTTGAAGCATATCGTCACCGTCCCCGCCCCGTAGTCTGTAGCCGAAGTCATCCGGTGCGATGAGCGTTTCATCCGCTGCCGTGCCCTCGACGGTGATGCCGGACGCATCCGCTTCCCAGCGGACCCCGCTGGCAAACCATCCCTGTAGCTGCCTGGGCTGGTCATACCAGGCTGCCAAGCGCAGCTGATCGGCGCCATTGACATGGCCAATCAACAGGTCCTGACCTTGGCGCTCCACGCGCAAATCGGCAGGCGAGACGCTATCGAACACGATCAGGTCGAAATCCGGCACCTGACTGGACCGAACTTCTCCCATACCCAAAGCAAAGGAAAAAGGTCTCAAGGCTTGGGTCAGGTTGCCAAGAAGCGGAGCATCGGCGTAATAATCGCCACGACGCGCTAGCAATGTCTGCGTGAATTCGGGCAAAAAGGCCGTTGACGGGTCGATGCGGGCAATGCTTTGGTCGAGGTCATTGAAGTTCGCCATCGCGCCATCAGGTACATTGCCCCCGTGAAGCGCCTCCAGGCTCGATGCCAGGGCGTTGATCTCAAGCCGGCCATCCAGGTACAAGCGGGGATGACGGGTCTGAGCAAACCAGTCCTTCACGGTGAAAACCGCGTCGGAGTAGTATTGATTGGTATACACCACGGTGAGGTCATCGCCGGAGCGCGCGAGACTGAGCCCCGGATCATCCAGACTCAGATACCTGAACGGCAGGATGAAGTTGGTTTCACTGCCGGCGGCCAGATGCAGTACGTCTCCCCCACGGCCGATCAGCAAATTTTTTCCAGGCCCGGAAAAAAACTCGTTAACCAGCCCGACGTCGGAGGATCGATCCCCAGCCTGCATGACGTTCTCCGGCCCGGTGCCAGTCAAGACACCGGCCGTTTGCAAGGCTTGCACGTGAACGAGCCGCCCATCAATCAAGTGATAGCCTTGGTACTGTTCCAGGCTGCTTGGCGCCGGTCCCGCTTTCGCGAGCATTTCCTCCAGAGAGAAGATCGTCCCGTCGGCGAAGCGAAACTGCTCTATTCCCCAGCCCGGGTCCAGATCCTCTCGGTTATATCCCCCATTTGAATGTGGCTGCGGTTCGGTGAGCGGGGGATTCTGATTGAGCGCGATCCGGACAGTCTTGTTCAGGCCCCAGGAGATGTCCAAAGTGGGGTAGGGCTCTTGATAGTAATACTGTCCGAAGCTGAAACTGAGAGCCTCCGGGGCGATTCCTTCTCCGAATTCCACCACATCGACCGGGGGAGGAATGACCTTGTCGATCCACTCCATCCCGGCATAAGGGATGGTCCCTCCGTCATAGACAAGGTCCACCCCCTCATCCTCGGCAAGAAATACATAACGATCCGCCCCGCCGCCGCCCGACAAGTAGTCGTCGCCTTTGCCGCCGATCAAGAGGTCATTGGCCCAGCCAGCCGCTATCTGGTCATTGCCTTCACCGCCGGCAAAAAAACTTCCGATGATGGCAGCATTGTCTTCCTCGCTTGTGGATATGTCGTCGCTGTATGGGTTCTGACCCGTGAGAACGCCGTTGGTGAGGCCACCCTCAAACCTTTTTTGCTCATCAGCGACAATGATATCGTCACCGGCCCCCGCATCCACCATATCCCCGGTGCTCGAATAGTAAAAGCCGAGTTGTATCCGGTTATTCCCGGCGCCCGCCCGTATATCTTCGCGCGTGATCGTTTGGCTAAAGTGTTTGAGCTCCGCCGTGACACGGGTAGGCAAGGCTTGACCATTCAGAACCGTCTCGCCCAGGGCGATGCCGTCCAGCACCGTCACCGGACCCTCCGAGGGCCCTATCACACGACCTTGACCGGTCCCTGTCATGAGCGTGACATCATTCATCCAAACCGCGCCATTCACATAGTGCGTGGTCGTGACCCGGTAATAACTGGGCTGATCGGCGAGCGGAACAACAATGGTGTTCGAGGGATCATACGAAAAACCGCTGCTGTCTTCCCCCAGATGAATTGTCCATGAAGTGGTCACCGGCACGGCATTGTCAAGGGATGGGTAGTGGAACCGGTCAATCGCCGGGGGCTCCCAGTGGATGGCAAGATCATAAATGCTGCTTCCGCCGTCCAGTTGCTCGAATGCCTTTTTGTCGCCGACAATCTCCGCCGCATCGCTCTCCAGCACGACGGTGCTCAGTTCGGCGGTGTAGTACGGCCCGGGGAAATAAGCTTGTCCAATCCAAGCATTGCCCCAGATTTCGTGTTTTCGCGCAGGTTCCAAAGCAATGGGGGTGCGATCCGTGATCTCGTATTGGAATTGGGCAATAACGTTCTCGAACCCTCCGTCCTCCCGCGGTGTATATCCTTGCGCCAGGAGCTGCGCCGTCTGTTGAGCGCGCCAGGCGTTGGCGAATTGCTCCTTCAGTGCGCTCACTTTGTCCAAACCTGCCAGCCGGCTGGCATTCTCCGCCAGCACCTCGGACAAGGCCAGTTCGCTGCCGTCGCCCGCCTCCTTGATTTTCCAGTTTTCGGGGTGACTGAAGTAGTTCTTCAAGCTCAGGCTGTCCAAAGCCTGTGTGGACTTGAGCACCAGATCGTCACCGGCCCGCTCCCCGGTCAAGTCTTCGAGATCGAGATGGTCAAGAACGATGAGGCTTTCTTCATCGGGCTCCTCCCTGACCGTATCCCGCCCGCCGCCCAGGCTGAAGTGGTACACGTCACGGCCCGCTCCCCCCGCCAGGATGTCGTCTCCATTACCGCCATTCAGATCGTCGTCGCCGTCCAGCCCATACAACGCATCGCCTCTGGAAGTGCCCACCATCACATCCGCCTCCGCGCTACCCTGCGCGGGTTCCGGAGCCAGGCCTTCCAGCTCGGCGGCCGTCACCGTGCCATCGCCAAAGACGAACTCATCCACCCGCGCTGCCCGATCGTTGAACCAGCCGGGCAGCGTGAGACGCGCCGATCCGTCGGCGAGCGCGACCACCAGATCGCCGTTGACCTTACGCGTAAATTGCGCCTCTCCGGCAGTAATATCCTCCGCGAACACCACCCGGTCGATGGCCAGATCCTGTCCGCTGTCCACGATCCGGTCCTCGCCGTCTCCGCGTGCGATGCGGTACACGTCCGCCCCGTCACCCGCGTCCAGTTCGTCATTGCCGACGCCGCCAATGAGGACATCATCGCCCGGCTGGCCTTCCAGGCGATCATCGCCACGCCCCCCTGTCAGGACATCCGCACCGCCACCCCCGCGTATGACGTCGCTACCCTCTCCTCCATCGAGGGTGTCGTCACCCATTCCACCCCAAAGCTGGTCCGTCGCTGCACCGCCGTAGAGGGTTGCGCCAAAGTCGTGGGCATAGAGGTTAAGCGGCGTGAAAAGAGCAGTGGCGGCCCATTCCTGGACCGTGGTCTCGGCTCCGTCGCCAAAGCGGATCGTGAAGTTTGCCCCAAACAAGGCGTTGTTCAGCGTGATTCCGTGGTCGTTGCTGAAATGCAGCTGCAGGTGTCCTGACCTCATGGCTCCCGTCGCTTAGGGTGACATTCTCCCGTGTCGTGCTAGCCGGGAGGAATAGCGTGTTGGCACCTTCCGGATCGTCGATGGTGTCGTCGCTCTCGCCGTCCAGAATATAGGTGTCATCGCCTGCACCGCCTTCCATGGTATCCGTGCCTGCGCCGCCGGTCAGGGTGTCGTCGCCACCGCCGCCGATCAGGGTGTCGTTTCCCGCCCCGCCGTCGAGATAATCCGCGCCGTGCGAGGCATCATCGAGACCGGGGGCATCACCTTGCAGATAGTCGTCGCCCTCCTCACCGTAAAGTTCGTCGGCCCCGCCCTGGCCGAAGAGGGTGTCATTCCCCTCCCCGCCGAAGAGCACGTCATTGCCGTGCTGTTCCGGGGCAAGTCCCACTTCGTCACCCTGCAGTTCATCGGCACCGGCGCCACCTTCGAGGATGTCGTGCCCACCACCGCCGATGGCCACGTCGTCGCCGGCGCCGCCGTCGATCGTGTCATCGCCCCCCTGGCCCAGAAGTTCGTCGTTTCCCGCCCCACCATCCAGCGTATCGTTGCCCTGGTTCGCGTAAGACAGCGTCGGGTAATCGCCTTCGAGGTGGTCGTTACCCGCCCCGCCCAACAGAACGTCGTCGCCTTCCTCGCCGTAGAGCCGATCGGCGTCGGTTTCAGGGGTTGCTTCAGGGCCGCCGACGAGGGTGTCGTCGCCGGGGCCGCCCGCAGCCCAGTCGTCGCCTTCGTCACCGAAGAGGGCGTCGTTGCCTTCTGCCCCCGCCAGCCGGTCGTTGCCCGTTCCGCCGAACAAGAAGTCCTCGCCCAGGTAGCCGAGCAGGACGTCATCGTCGGCGCCGCCGTCGAGCACGTCGCCCTGGGTGTCGGATTCCGCGAGACCGTAGTCGCGGTAGAGGACGCCCCGTTCGCCCGCCGGGGTCTCGGGGCCGCTGAAGGTGAAGCTTACGTTGAAATACAGGCCGGCGGGATCGGCGACCCAGTCGGGGGTGGGGGTGAAAGTGACGCCCCAACTCCAGTCGCGACTGAAACGTCGCCAGTCGTCTTCGTTCACGGCCACCCCGCCGACACTGGGCACCGCTTCCTCGAAAGCATTGACCGGATAGACGAGCAGCAAGTCGTTGCCCGCCCCGCCTTCGAGCACATCGAGGCCCGGCCCGCCGGCGAGGTAATCGTTGCCTGCGTCTCCGCTGAGGGTGTCGTCGCCCGCGTTGCCGGAGAGCCAGTCGTGGTCGCCGCCGCCGTCGAGCGTGGCGTCGCCCCCGGAGGAAAAGACCAGGTCGTTACCGGCGAGACCATCCAGCGCGCCCGTCGCCGCAGGGAGGACGTCGTCCCCGCCGGTGAGGAGCACCCCCGGCGCGGCCGGGGCGCCCGCTCCCAGTTCGATGCCCAGTTCCCCCTCGTGCCAGCCGCGCACGGTGACGCCGCCACCACCCATGGCGATGGTCAGCACTTCGCCGTCGGTGCCGTCGGACGCACGCGTGTAGGTAATGCCGTGTTGCGTGTCCAGCCAGTGGTTGGCGCCCAGCGGTTTCCAGTCGGCGGGGGCGAGGCCGACGCTGCCTTTGGCTTCAGTGCTGCCGAACTGGATGACGCCCAGGCCATCGCTGTCGAACACGGTGTCAAAGCCGTCGCCGGGGTGGATGAGGTAGGTGTCAACACCCTGGCCGCCTTCCATGTGGTCGTTGCCCTGGTTGCCGTTGAGGGTATCGGCTCCGAGTCCTCCATAGAGGTGGTCTTCAACCGCCGATCCGGCATGTACATCCGCCCCATCGCCACCGAAGAAGTAATGACGGGTGTTGGAGTAGAACCCGCCCTGTTGAATCTTGTAATCAGTGGCGACGTCTTGGTAATAAGAGGATTCGTTTTGAAAGGGGTGATTGTAGGGGTCGTCCCCGACAGTGGTATCGACCGGGTTCTTGTCATGGGTGCTGAACCACATCTTGCGTTCCAGCAGGGCTGCAGCGGTCGGCCAGGTATTGTTCGGTTATGTCGCCCGTGCCGGTGGCGGGGTCGTAAAGTTCCAGCGCGCCGTCGGTATTGAAGACGCTGTAGTCGGCACCGGCCAGCACAAAGGGATTGAGCGCATCGAGGGCGTAGCGGGTTGCCAGGCCCCGGGCGTCGCTGCCCTTGGCCTGCGTGGCGATGTCGTTGGCGGACAACCCGGTGAGCGGCGTCAGTTGCGCCTTGCCCGCCAGGGCGGTATAGGCAGAGCTGTTTTGAAGCGCATAGAGGTTGGCGTAGAAGGCGTTGCGGTCGCCGGCTGTCGTTTGCGGCTGTGCCAGGGCCGCAGGATAATTCGTACGCAGCGCGTCCAGGGCGGATTCGAGGGTCTGACCCGTGGCGGCGCCTGATGCATCAATCAGGGCATTGAGTTGATCCTGTTTCAGACTGGGAGCGAGTTGTGAATAAAGCGAATGCACGGCCAGGGCGTCGGTCAGCCCGACGATGCTGTGGTTGTTGAGCGGGTTGTCCGTCGCTTCGGTCTGAACACGGACGGCCGCGCCGAGCTGGTAGCCCAGGCCGGAGATAATGGGGAAACCTTCGGAGCCACGCACGTTCCAGATGTTGCCGGTGGGGGCGCCGCTCAAGCCCAGGGCGCTGGTAAGGGCATTGGCCAGATTGCCCAGTGGACCGCCTACGCCTGGGGCGTTGAAGAGGTAGGCGTCGGTGACTTGTGAGTAGGATTGCTTGACGGCTGCTGCAAGATAGCCGCCCAGGCTGTGGCCGCTGACGGTGAAACTTTGGTCTTTAAGTACGGCAGGATCCGCAAGCCATGCGTCGATCTGTGTTTTGAGGGCGGTGAATTGGGGGTTGAGATTCGAGGGCAGACCCAGCGCAAGCAACCCATCCGTCGTGAAGTCTGTGCCGGTGGGTTCGGTGCCGCGGATGGCGAGATATTTTTTGTCCGGTCGGATTGTTTTGAAAGACTGTGGCAGAGAGGCCAGTCACAGAGTCGGAGAATGTGGGCGGCGAGCAGTCCAGGTTGCAGGCAAAGCGGGCGGCTTGGGCGGTGGACATGCCCACGTCATTATCCTGTCAGCATTGCAGTGGGATCACATCCAACGCCAAATGTGCCATATGCAGCGAGTGCAAGTTCAGCTTGAACGAAAGTAGTCGATTGATCGTGCTCATTTTTTATCTCCCTCTATTGGATTTGGTGAAAATCTTGCTTCATCAATATGACGGAATTCGCCTCTAACACATCAGGGCAGTGAAATGACGAAGGCATGCCACGGCCCCGGCAAGTCACCGCCCGCCTCTGTGGTACATAACAACTGCTCACCTAGTAATTTCATATCGGATTTTCTTGTGATCTTGATATGATCACGTCTCATGGAAGTTTCTTGAGCACCATTCACAGCGGGTTCACCTTTCTTGTAATAGTGAATATCCCATTTAAAGATAATACTCCGGCCCCAACGCATTTTCCCCTTGAGTCGGCCTATAGAAATTGATCTGCCCCCACTGATTGAACTTGTCCGCCGGCAGCTTCACCGTCTCATACACCTTCACCCCACCATCAATGGCGCACAGCCGTTTCACTTCGGCATCCAGTTCGGCCTTGCTCGGGTCGCTCGCGCAAGCGGTGGTGAGCGGCAACAGCAGCAATAGCGATATGATAATTTTCATGCGGCGACCTCCCAGTCCTTGTCATCGGCATTAGATAAAAGCAGCTAAAGAATAGCTAAAGGGTAGAGCAGAGAACAGGTTTTTACCTTCGAGCTATTTTTTTAACTCGTTTCGCATGAGTGGTCTTCCCCACAGAATCCGAAATCGGTTTGTGTTTCTGCATTGCCGGCTTGGCTCGATTGACCGGCCGGTCAACCCGGCCGCTTCCGTCTACATCTGATTCCCGCCGACGTACCTACGCGCCCCTTATCGCACATCAACCTTAGCATCAAATGATGCTAAGCTTGAGCATCATTCCTGAGCGGAAACCGCTATGCGCACGACTATCAACCTCGACGATGCCCTGTTGGAACACGCCCAGGCGCTGTCTGGCGTACAGGAGCGATCCGCCTTGCTGCGCGAAGCGCTGACGGCACTGATCCAGCGCGAGAGCGCGCGCCGGCTGGCTCAACTGGGCGGCAGCCAACCCGACCTGAGCCCCATCCCGCGACGCCGCAGCCACGCGAAGTCGTGATTCTGCTCGACACCTCGGTGTGGATCGACCACTTGCGGCAGGGTGATGCCCAGGTGGCCGCCATCCTGCAATCCGGCCTGGCGCTCACGCACCCCTTCATCATTGGCGAACTGGGGTGCGGCAACCTCAAATCACGAACCAGGATACTCGGCCTGCTGTCCGCCCTGCCTCAAGCGCGGGTGGCACAGGAACAGGAAGTATTATTCTTCATCGAACGCCATCGGCTGATGGGGCATGGCATCGGCTATATCGACGCGCATTTGTTGGCCGCCACCGCCCTCACCGAAGGCGCAAAGCTGTGGACACTGGACAAGCGGCTTGACGCGCTCGCACGGCGGCTTGAACTGGCTTATGGGAAAGCCGCGCATTAAGCAGGCATGTGGAAACCGTGGTCTGTCCACTGTTGCTCTTCTGTTGTCCGAGTAGCACGTTCCATGTCAACCTCTTGCGCAGGTCGCTGAAGGCAGGCGGTGAATTTCAACACGCTGCAAATGTGTGCCTGGCCCCTTATAATTCCTCAAGGTGCTTGGCCAAGCTACGGCTTTGCACTCCGCAGACAACAAACTGTCGAGCCGGTTCGCAGACGTTTTAACCCGCTCTCGCTTTTGCTGCGCTCCTCCCCAAACGCGCGATGATGTCGATCATGGATGGCGCGTCCGCCACCGCCTTCGTCGGAACCAGCAAGCCATAGAGGAACCAGAGTGCGATGGCGGAATAGATCAGATGATGAACAGCATGGCCGCGCCCCGACGTCCATTGATCGCGCACGTTAGCGTGCATTTGCTGCGTCAACCGCGGTCAAATGAATCAAACGGGTCAGCGTTAATTATTCTGCGAGCCCGAGCCTCGCAAGCTTCGGGGTCTAGTCCTGCACCAACACCTATGCAACCTACCGGCCGAGCCATGTTGTATTGCATAACCTCAAGGAATTAACCTGAAGCAAGCGCGGTCGCCCGCTTCGGGAACGCACGCAGCAACTTGCCGTCCATCGTCACCAGTTGGGTTCCAAGCTTGGCCGCCAGCGCAACGAATTCGCAGTCGTAGGCCGAGCAATCGCTGTCCCGCACCAGCTCAAGCACGCTGAACGAATCCACCTCGTATTCCGCCCCTTCAAGCAGGCTTTCGGCCTCGCGTTGCAGGCTGTTAGCCTGCTCGAAAGTCAGCGCGCCGCGCCGCATGTAGCCGGCCAGGATGTTGCGGAACTCGCTGCGCCAGAGCATGGGCGCTGCCCACTCGGGGTCGCGCTCAAGCCAGGTTTCGGCAGCGGCGGTGTATTCGCCCGGCAGGTACAGGTAGGCCAGGACGTTGGTGTCCACCACGATCATGGGCGACCCTGTTTCTTCATGGTGTCGATGTCACGCGCGCGGAATTTCATCTGCGGGAGCGCGGCTCGAAGTTCGCGCGCGCGCGCGATCCGTTCGCCGGGCGTGAGCCGGGTGGGTATCAGCACCGTTTCCAGGCACACAATCACCTCGCTGTTGAGGCTGCGCCGGTGCATTGCGGCGGCATGCTTCAGGCGTTCATACACTTCGTCGGGAATGTTCTTTAGCGTCAATGTCGTGGGCATGGCTCTCTCCAACCAGAATGGAACCATTATGGTTCCACGCGTTCTCCCGGTCAATGAGCCGCGACGACCAGATCGAAGGGGTCTCCCGTATTGCACAGGGTGAGCGACTTGACCCCATTGCCGCGTGAATAAAGGCTAGCGTCCAGTTTTGTTGTTTCCAATTGTCGGACGGCCTGACGAAAGCTGCACCGAGGGTATTCCCTGCCCGGGCAGCTAACGCCGGCAATCGTCATTGGGCCTTGAAGGCATCAGCCACCGCCTGAAGGATGTCCTGCAGTTCCTTGCCGGCGGTCCCCGCCGCCGCCCGGTGCTGGATGCCCAAGGACTCGGCCTCTTGCTCCGGGTCGGCCACGCCCACCACGACCTTGCCGCCCCGGCAGTCATCCTGCTTGCCACCGACCGCTTCCCCGGTCGGCCCGACCCGATAGACGGCAAAGCGGCAGGGCACGATCAGGGTGATGTTGGGATCCTCCTTGATGGCCTGGGCCAGGTACTGGGACTTGCAGGCATAGACAATCTTATTCTGGATATCCATTCCGTAATGCGTCCTGAGGCCCTCGTCGACATCCTGGGTCTTGAGCACCTCCCAGTTGTGGGCAAGGACTTCATGCTGCAGCCGGTCCACCACCTGATCGAAGTTGGTGGCGGCGGGCAGATGGATGACATACGCGCCTCCCACACGCTGGACATCTCCGGCCGAGGCCCGGAGACTCATCGATAGCATGAGGGACAGAAACACGAAACTGAGAAAACGGCTTAGCTTGTTCATTTTCGACCTCCTTGTGGATAACAAAAAAAAGCTCCCGTCTAATGTTTCTTTAGCCCTTTTCCGGCTGATAGCAAACGGTCACCAAAGCCCAACCCTTTGCCCGCTGGCTTAATCGGCGCGGTGCGACGCCCGCGTCTGACTGGGACATGAAGCCTGCCAACGGGGGGCAGCGATTGAGGCCGTTCGAAGTCTGCGGATGAACGGGGACGCTACCCTTTTGCCTCCGTACCACGCGCTCAGTCTATTACACGACAGACTGAGGTTGCGACGCTACTGACCCAGAATGGAACTTCCACCCGGTCATATCCACGACCGTCGCCTGGGCAAATACCTGACCCTCCTCGGTGAAATTCGCCAGGCTCACTTCTATCGGGAAGGTGCTGCCGTTCTTGCGCTGGCCTTGCAGGTTGAGCCCGGCGCCCATGGATCTGACCGAGGGGTTGTGCAGGTATTGCATGCGCTGCTGCGTGTGCTGGTCACGGCTTGCTTCCGGCACCAGGTTTTCCACGGGCTGGTTGAGAAGCTCTCCGGGCTCGTAGCCGAACATGCGTTCAAGCGTGGGATTCGCCATCTGTATCCGGCCTTCGGCATCCACGACCACCAGCCCGTTGGGGCTGGTTTGCCATAGCAAGCTGCAAACGGGCTTCGCTTTTCTTAAGGAGAAGTTCGCTTCGCTTGCGCTCGGAAATGTCGGCGACAATGGCATCCACATACTGCTTGCCGTGATCGGTGAAGGGACTCAGGCTGATCTCCACGGGGAACACGCTGCCGTCCTTGCGCCGGCCGTGCAGGTCGCGCCCGGTGCCCATGGCCCTCGCGACCGGGGCGCGCAGGTAGGCCGCGCGATCCCCGCTGTGCTGGCGGCGATCCGTCTCGGGCAACAGGGTTTCCAGTGGCTGGCCGAGCAGTTCTCCCTTGTCGTATCCGAACATGCGCTCGAGCGCCGGATTGGCCATCACGATGAGGCCTTCCGTATCGACCACCAGCACGCCGTTGACATTGGCTTTCACCGCCATGTTGTAGCGTTCCTGCGCCTCGTACAACTGTTTGGCCGCTTCCGCCTTGGCCTGGGCTCGCGCTGCCTCGATCGCCGCCTGCTTGCGGCCGGTCACAGCCAGCGCCAGCCACGCGGCGAAGAAGCCGGATAAGACCAGCAATACGAGGGTTGGGATGCTGACCGTCTTCCAGGCGCCGTCACGCACCAGGGCCAGGATGATTGGAAGGCAGATGGGAGATGGCCAGCCAATAAGGGACGTCTGCGATGCCCGTGCTGTCTTCCACCTTGAGCGGAGAGACAGTACTCCATGTCCAGAGTCCATCACTTAGTTCGACCTGGCCATTGGGGGTGCGGGATATGGCCTTCCAGGCTTCGGGGTAGCGGCTGCCCAGGGTCTCCCTGCGCTGAAACATGAATCCCCATTCATCCTTCGTATTCGTACTCCTGAGCCAATAACCTTCGGGGTTCACCAGCATGACGTGATCGCGGTTCTCCGCCACGCTCTCGGTAAACGCATCCAGCAGGCGCTGGGCCGCGATGTTGACGATCAGAATGCCGCGCGGCAGGCCGTTCCGGTCCTGGACGGGGGTCGCGAGCCGCATCATGGGTTTGTAGGGGACCTCGACCTGGTCCTGCTCGATGTTGAGATCGAGCGGGGACATATACACTTCGTTGGGTTTGAGCCGCATGGCCTTGGTGAAGTAATAGCTGCCAGCCTTGTTCTGCAGCCGGTCCTGCGTTACCGGTATGGGATGACCGTCCACATTGTTCACCCGCACCCGTTCCATGCCGGTCTCATCGATCCAGCGCACCTGGTTATAGTTTTTGTTGTAGGCGATCAAGGTCAGGAAGGCGGTTTCCATGTCCCTGACCGCACCCGTGCCGCCGTCGTCAATGGCCCGTCGCACCGCATCTGCGTTGGCGAGTGTGCGCAGTTGTTGCAGCGGTACCTGCATTTCGCCATCCAGGCGCCTGACGCCCAGGACGACCTTGCTGATCTCGTTTGCCTGCACCAGGTTCAACTCGCCGTCAATCCGTTCATGCCCCACATACCATGCGCCACCGAGGATTAGCAGAGCGATAGGAATAAAGAGCACAGAAAACAGACGGAACGGGAACCTGCCCCGTATCTTCACAGTAGTCATGGTGGTCTCCTGAATGTTCGCAACGCGACTATTGCGCCGACCCAAGACCCTTGTTTTGTTAGGGTATTCTTGAGATTGATTTACCTATTAAGTCAATAAAGCACAGACGGTAAATCAGGCTAATCGAAAATACTAATACATTGCTGTCCAACAAAGAGCTGATAGGGCCCGGGTCCGAGGTTTCCCCACGAATCAAGCAGCCATGGCGCGAGTGATCGCGTCGCGACCCGATTTCGCAGCTTGCACAGAGGATGGCGCTGCGTGATCCGGCAGCATGGATTGACCATTACCGGCGGTGGGCATGACCTTGCGCGGGGCTAAAGCTGCCCCGCCACCCAGTGACAACGCACGCTGTGCCCATTCCCGGTATCGGTTTTTTCCGGATAGGTCTGACGGCATAGCTCGCCGGCATGGGAACAACGCGGGTGGAAGTGACAGCCTGACGGCGGGTTGAGTGGCGAGGGCTGGTCGCCCGCCAGGCGGATGACGGTCTTGCCGGTGTGGCCGTCGATGCTGGGCACGGCGCTCACCAGCGCCAGGGTGTAGGGATGGCGCGGGGCGCGCAGCACGTCGGCGGCGGAGCCCTGTTCGACGATGCGGCCAAGATACATGACGGCGACTTCGTGCGCGAGATATTCCACCACCGCCAGGTTGTGGGTGATGAAAAGGTAGGCCAGGCCCAGCGTGTCCTGCAGGTCTTTCAGGAGGTTGAGGATTTGCGCCTGCACCGATACATCCAGCGCGCTGGTGGGTTCGTCGCAGATCACCAGCCTCGGCGATACGGCAAGCGCGCGGGCGATCGCAATGCGCTGCCGCTGCCCGCCCGAAAACTCATGCGGATAGCGATCCCCGGCGTCATCCGGCAAGCCGACTTGCCGCAGCAAGGCGGCGACCGCCGAACGCCGGTCCGCCGCCGCGCCGACATCGAGCGCATCCATGCCTTCGAGCAGGATGTCAGCCACGCGCATGCGCGGATTGAGCGAGCTGAACGGATCCTGGAAGATCATTTGCGCCTGGGATCGAAGCGCATGCATCGCCCGGGCGTTGCCGCTTGTCAGCATCGTGCCCGCCAGCGTGATTTCGCCCGCGGTGGGCTCGATCAGCCGCAGGATGGCCTTGCCTACGGTAGTCTTGCCGCAGCCGGATTCGCCGACCAGCGCCAGGGTGCGCCCTGCCCGCACCCCCAGGGATACGCCGTCCACGGCGCGCACCTGGCCGACGGCGCGCTGGATGAAGCCGCGCCGGATGGGAAAATACACTTTGAGTCCCTGCACCTGGAGCAGGGGTTCCGTTTGCAGGGCGCGGCCCCTTGGCGGCGCCGCCACCCGCTCGATTTTTTGCGGGAGCTTTCCCGCGAGGTGGCAGCGCACGCGCTGGCCGCTGCCGGATTCGGTCCAGCCCGGCGATTCCTCGCGACAGCGCGCATAGGCATGGGGACAGCGCGGCGCGAAGCGGCAGCCCGCCAGGGAACCATCGAGCCGCGGCACCTGGCCCGGAATCATCGCCAGGCGCGCGCCGTCTCCCGGCTGCGGCAGGCTGGCGAACAGCATGCGGCTATAAGGGTGTTGCGGCGCGCGGAAGAAAGCCTCGCGCTCGCCCTCCTCGACCAGTTCGCCCGCGTACATCACGCCCACCCGGTCCGCGTTCTCTGCGACCACGCCGAGGTCGTGCGTAATCAGCAGCATCCCCATGTTCTGTTGCGCGCGCAAATCGCGCAGCACTTCCAGCACCTGCGCCTGAATGGTCACATCCAGCGCCGTGGTCGGCTCGTCGGCGATCAGGAGTTGCGGTTTGCCCGCCAGCGCCATGGCGATCATCACGCGCTGGCGCAGGCCGCCGGAAAGTTCAAACGGATAGGTGTCCAGACGACGCGCGGCATCCGGCACGCCGACCGCATCGAGCAAGCCCCGGGCCGCATTCAGCGCGGCTTGTCCGGTCAGCCGCCGGTGAACGGCAAGCGCCTCGCCGATCTGGAAGCCGACCTTCAACACCGGATTCAGGGCCAGCATCGGTTCCTGGAAAATCATGGCCATGCGACCGCCGCGCAGCCGGCGCATGTCGCGCTCGGAGATGGCCAGCACGTCTTCATCGCCCAGGTGGACGCTGCCCGAAACTATGCGTCCGCCGTCCGGCAGCAGACGCATCAGCGACAAAGCCGTCATCGATTTGCCGCAGCCGGACTCGCCCAGCAGCGCATAGGTTTCGCCCGCCGCCACGCTGAACGAAATGCCGTCCACGGCGCGGATTCTTCCCGATCCCGCACCCAGTTCGGTGACCAGGTCGCGGACTTCGAGCAGGCGCTTCATCGCCGCCCGCCCGTGCGCGGGTCAAACGCATCGCGCACGCCGTCGGCAAAGAGATTGGCGGCCAGCACCAGCGCGAACATGAATACGAAAGCGGCGCCCAACTGCCACCACACCGTGGGTTCGCGCGCCAGTTCCAGCCGCGCGCCGTTGATCATGTTGCCCCAGCTATACATGCTCGGATCGACGCCGACGCCGACGTAGGACAGCACGGCCTCGGCCAGCACCAGCCCGGAAAAGTCGAGCACGATGGAAATCAGCACCAGGTGGAACACGTTGGGGAAAATGTGGCGGGTGATGATGCGCCCATGCGCCACGCCAAAGGCGCGCGCCGCTTCGACATAGTCCAGCGTGCGCAGTTTGAGCGCCTCGCCGCGCAGCAATCGGGCCAGGCCGGTCCAGCTCGTCACGCCCATGATGAGGCAGAGCGCCAACAGGCGGATATCGGCGCGCGCGGCCGCCGTGTCAAAAAGCGTCGGGTTGGATTCGATATACACCTGCACAATCAGCACGGATGCCGCGATCAGCAACACGCCGGGAATGGAGTTGAGCACGGTGTAAAGGTATTGGATGACATCGTCCACCCAGCCGCGAAAATAGCCTGCGGTGATGCCCAGTCCGATCGCCAGCGGCAGCGTGACCAGCGTGGTGAGCGTGCCGATGACCAGGCCGGTGCGGATGCTCTTCAGGCTGATGTAGAGCACGTCCTGCCCGACTTTGTCGGTGCCGAATACGTGATAAGCCGCTGCCAGACTGGCGGTGATGCCGCCCAGTATCAGCAGGGCGGATACCATCGCGACGACCGTGCGCATCGGCCAGTTCAGCCGGCCGCGCCAGCCTGCCGCCAGCCAGTCGTACAGTTTCAGTTGCCGACGGCGTGCCTGCCACAGGCCGAGCAGAACCGTCGCCGCGACACTCATCAATACGCCATACCCGCCGCCCGCCAGGGCTCGCCGTGCGATATCCGCCCGATGCCCGCTTGCATCCGCAAGCTGCGCGCCACCGAATTGCAAACGCGGATAGTCGCGCACCTGCACGCCGTCCCGGTCGATGAACTCCTTGGCATACAGGTGCATGGCCAAAGGCGCGGAATAGGTCTTTTCCTGCTGCGTGCGCAGACCCGACACCAGGGCATCGAACGCGCTCAGCACTTCCACTGCGTACTGCGGCTTGTCCGGCTCACCGCCATGCAGACGCGGGCGATAATGCAGTGAATCGAGCAGACCGATCACCACGAATACCAGCAGCAGCACCACCGAACCCATCGCCATCGGGCTTCGCCCCACCCGCCGCCAGGGGGCAAGCAGATGCTCGCGGCGGCGGATCATCCAGACGAATCCCAGCACCCCTGCCAGCAGCAGGAAAATCAGCGCGTCGGTCCACAACATCACGGGCTGAATGCTCATTGCAGGCGCACCCGCGGATCCGCCCAGGAATAGGAAATGTCGGTGAGGATCAGCCCGACGATATAGAGGAACGACCCCAGAAACACCATCGCACGCACGATGGCAAAGTCCTGCGACTGAATTGCGTCGATGGTGTAGCTGCCCAGCCCGGGAATGCCGAAGAAGGATTCGGTAATCAGGCTGCCCATGAACAGCAGCGGCAGCACCACCACCGCGCCAGTCAGGATGGGGATCATGCCGTTCTTCAACACATGGCGAAACAATACGCGCGTCTCCGCCAGGCCCTTGGCGCGGGCGGTGCGCACGTAGTCCTTGCCGATTTCTTCGAGGAAAATGGTGCGATACCAGCGCGCCCCGCTGCCGATGCCGCCCACGATGCTGACCAGCACCGGCAGGAGAATGAACTTCAGGCCGTCAATGCCGCCGGCAAAGCCGGATATCGGCAACAGGTTCCATAACTTGGCGATGAAATACTGGCCGGCGATGATGTAGAACAGCCCGGAGATCGACATCAACACCACGCACAACACCACGCCCCACACGTCGAGATAGGTCGATCTGAAAAACACCATCAACAGCGCAAACGTGACGTTGACCATCAGGCCGATCACAAACACGGGCAGCGCGATCGCCAGACTCGGGCCCATGCGGTTCCTGATTTCATTGCCGATGTTGCGCCCGTCATCCGACTTGCCGAACTCAAACGCGAACATCGCGGCAGAGTGCTGGTAGAAGATGGTATCGCTCACCTTCGAGGTTCCTGCCGCCCGGGTGTTCAGCAGCAGCGGTTTGTCGTAGCCATGCTCGGCTTTCCAGCGTTCGATGGCTTCCGGCGTGACACGTTTCACCCCCAGATGCAGCCGCGCCATATCGTCCGGCGTGTTGACGACAAAAAACAGGGTGAAGGTGAGCAAATTCACGCCAATCAGAATTGGGATGGCGTAGAGCAGGCGGCGCAGGATGTAGGCCATCATCGCGCGATACTCCTTTCACGCCGGCGCCATGCAATCCACGCCGGCGCAATCGCCGCGATCATGATCCCCGCGCCAAGCCCCAACGGCCACAGCACAGGCCGGTTCCATTCGGCGCGCTTGGCGGCTCGCAAGGCCGCATCGATGCGGCGATACTTGAGGGTGTTGTTCGCCATCAGATTGGGTTTGACGTTGTGTACCCAGGCGTGGCCCAGGCCGAACGTCTTGGGATGGAATGCGAATATCCACGGCGCATCGCGGCGTGCGATTTCGACCATTTCATTGATGACCTGTTGACGCGCGGGGCCGTTGTCCATGTCCTTCATTTGCTTGAACAGGCGGTCGAATTCCGGGTTTTCATAGTTGGCGGCGTTCTCGCCCCCCTTGCCGACTTTCTTGTTCGGCCCGTAGAGCAGGAACAGGAAATTTTCCGGGTCTGGATAATCCGCGTTCCAGCCCCATTCGAACATCTGGGCATTGCCCTTCTGCATCTTGTCCTGGAAACGGTTGTAGTCGGTACCGCGCACGACCAGTTGCACGTTGAGCTTGGCCAGCTGCTTTTTCATCCAGTCGAGGCGCGACTTGGCATCCGGCCCCGAGGCCGCGGTGTCGAAATTCAGCACCAGTGGCGCGCCGGTTTTTGCGTCGCGCCCGTCAGGATAACCTGCCTCGGCCAGCAGCCGGCGTGCCTCATCAATGGAACGGCGGCGGGGCTGACCCTGATGATTCTCGAATACATAGGGATTGATCCCGGCCGCCCCCTCCAGATAGCCGAAAATTCCCGGCGGCAACGGCCCCTGCCCGGGGATGCCGCGGCCATTGAGAAAAATCGAGATAAATTCTTCGTGATCGAACGCAATCGACAGCGCACGACGCAGCTTGCGCTTATCCTCGCTCAAGCCGCCCACCACCGGATCCAGCATGTTGAAGCCGATGTAGTTGAGGCTCGTCGCCACCGCCGTCACCAGGCGAATGCCCTTTTCGCGCATGCTGTCGGTGAGCTGCGGATCGCCGCCTGCGGAAAACTGCACCGCCTGATCGAAACTGTCGGAACCGATGCCCGAGCTGTCGTAGTAGCCCTGCAGAAACTTGTTCCAGTAGGGGATCGTTTCCTTTTCCAGGCTGAACACCACCTTGTCGACCAGCGGCAGCGCTTTGCCCGCATCGGCCAACAAACCCGCAGCCGCGTCCTCCGGCCCGCCCTCCGCGGGATAGCGCTCACCATGGAAATTGGGATTCCTTTCCAGCACCATCTGGCGGTTGGGATCGTTGACGGTCAGCCGATAGGGCCCGGTGCCGACCGGCTGCCAGTCGAGATTGAAGTTCTTCTCCGCCATGCCAGGCTGGGCATAGAACACTTCCGCCTCCCATGGGATCGGCGAAAAAAAAGGCATGGCCAGCCAGTAGATGAATTGCGGATACTTGCCCTTGATGCTGATGCGGTAGGTGTAGCGGTCAACCACTTCCGCACCCGCCAGCGGGTACGCATTGAGATCGAGGCGTTGATCGGGATTTTCCCTGGCCGCCTTCTCCAGCGTGTCGCCCAGTTGTTTCAAACCGACAATGTACTCGCTCATCAGGCCGAAAATTGGTGAGCCAACCTTGGGGCTGGCCAGGCGCTTGATCTGGTACACATAGTCGGAGGCAGTCAGTTCGCGCGTACCGACATGCGGAAACTCGCTGATCTGCTGCTTGCTGCCCACATCTGCGGCTTTCATCGCATGATAGCGATAGCGCCCTGCGGCATCCCGTGCCAAAGCCGGATGCGGCTGATACAGAATGCCCGGCTTGATCCGCAACTCATACACGCTGCGCTCGATCTGCTCGGCAGGCGCATCATCCGGAAGACGCTTGCCCCGCGCATCAAAATACTGCGGCTTGGGCACCGCCTGCGCGGACAGCGGAATCAGCGTATAAGGGCGTTTGAGAAAGTCGTACTGTAGCGGCGGCTCATAGATCTGCGCGGTGAATTCAGCTTCGTTCGAGCTGTAGGAACGCGCCGGATCAAGATGCTTGGGACGTTCCTCAAACGAAGTGTAGAGAATCGCGGCATCGCGCTCTGCTGCCGGGTAGGGGTTGTTCCAGTTGCCGGAACAGGCAGACAGCAGACTGGCAAGAACGAGCAGCAGAATCGTACGGACATGCAACATGCCGCAAGTGTACCCAAGCGCTGAGCTTGCGTCAGCCGTTATAATCGCAACCTGCACCCACTACCCGAGACCACCATGGGATTCCTTGTCGGAAAACGTATTCTGATTACCGGGCTGATTTCAAACCGCTCCATCGCCTACGGCATCGCCACGGCGTGCAGACGCGAAGGTGCGGAACTCGCCTTCACCTATCAGAGCGAACGCATCAGGGACCGGGTTGCCGGATTTGCCGGGGAGTTCGGTTCCGATCTGGTTTTCCCCTGCGATGTGGGCAGCGATGAAGAAATCGCGGCGCTGTTTTCCGCGCTTGCCAGGCAATGGAACGGCTTTGATGGCTTCGTTCATTCCATCGCCTATGCACCCAAGGAAGCATTGGCGGGCGACTACCTCGAATCGGTCTCGCGTGAATCTTTTCGCATCGCCCATGACATCAGTTCCTACAGTTTCGCCGCCTTGGCCAAAGCCGCGCTGCCGATGATGCAAGGCCGCAATGCTGCCCTGCTGACGCTTACTTACCTTGGCGCCATTCGCTCCGCACCCAACTACAATGTCATGGGGCTGGCCAAGGCCAGCCTTGAATCGAATGTCTATTACCTGGCGCAAAGTCTCGGACCAAAGGGAATTCGCGTCAATGCGGTATCCGCTGGCCCGATCAAGACTTTGGCCGCCAGCGGCATCGCGAAGTTCAGCGAGAAACTCGATTTGGTCGCCAAGAATGCCCCGCTGCGCCGCAACGTCACCATTCAGGAAGTCGGCAATGCCGCAGCCTTCCTGATGAGCGATCTGGCTTCCGGAATTACGGGAGAAATCACCTATGTGGATGCCGGCTTCAACTCCACGGCAGGCGCCGACGCCTGATCCAGCCATGTCTGCGTAATAAAAACGCGCCTTTGTGGCGCGTTTTTATTAATTCATTGGCCATTTCTGGTCATGCATAATCAAATTGGTAAGGCTATTGCCTATTTCTGTTCGATGGCGTTCGGACGAATCTCCACTTTCTGCCCCGCCTTGGCCAGGGCAATCATCGCAGCCAGGTCCGCACGTTGTATCGCCTGTTGCACGCCTACTTCAATGGAAGACAGCAGTCCCGGATCCTTCGCCTGCCCGTCCAGCACCCGGCTGATCCGCACGATACGATACACACCATCCGGCTTGGCAAAGCCAGTATAGGCCGGCAGTTTGCTCACATCAGCCCGGAACGTGGCTGCAATATCTTTCTGATCAAGTCCCGCGGGCTGCTGCCTGCTGACTGTCTGAAAAGCCGACCAGCGCAAACCGGGCTCATTTCCCTGTTTAAGTTGTTTGATCAGCGCCTCACCCTTCTGCGCCATCAATTGCGCCGCACGCTCACTACGCAACTTTTTCTGGATGCCGGACGACACCTCGCTCAAGGCGCGTACGGCAGCAGGACGATGATCGATTACCCGCGCGGCAACCAGCACGCCCGGCGCAATCTCGATGGCCTCGGTATTTTGCTTGTTCTTGATGGCGTCGGCGCTGAAAAGCACTTTGGCCAGCCCGGCATGATTGAATGGTGCTGGCGCGCTGCCGGAAGACATCCAGTCGGTACTTTGCACAGCGAGTTTCATGGCGTCAGCCGCGGGCTTCAGGCTGTCAGCCTTTTCGTAAACCAGATTGCTGAAGCTTTCTGCCACCTCGGCAAATTTTTTCTGCGCCTTCTGCTTGCGCAATTCGGACTCGACTTCTGCTCTCACGGCCTCCAGGGGCGCCACCGTTGCCGCCTGTATGCCATCCAGACGAATGATGTGAAAGCCGAAATCGCTTTCCACCGGCCCGCGAATTTCGCCGACCTTCATGCTAAAGACGGCATCCTCAAACGGCTTGACCATCGCACCGCGCCCAAAACTGCCGAGACTGCCATTCTGTGCCGCCGAACCCGGATCTTGGGATTCCTTGCGCGCGACCTCGCCAAAACTCGCAGGCGCCTTGCGCAGCGCTTCGACTAGTTGAGTTGCCTTGGATCGGGCTTGTGCCCGGGCTGCTGCATCCGCGTTCCTGGCAACGGCAATCAGAATATGACTGGCGCTGCGCTGCTCAGGGCGGCCGAACTTGCTGGAATTTGCCTGGTAATACTGCTTGATTTCCTCATTGCTGACCGCCATCCCTTGCGCAACGGAATCGAACGTAAGCGTCAGATATTCGGCCCTGATTCGTTCAGGCTCGGTGAATTCCGCCTTGTGACTGTTGTAATAATTCTGCACATCGACTGGCGTCACCTTGACTTCCCCGGAGACGTCGGCGGGGTTCATATCCGCCCAAGAAATTTCACGCTGCTGCAAGACCAGGCGGGAAATCTGCGCCAACGAAGTCTTGGCTGAAAAAGCCCCCAGCGACGCAGGACTGAGTTCCACCTCAATCATGAATTCCTGCCGCAACTCATTCTCAAATCCCGCCGGACTCATTCCACGCTGCCGCAACAAGGCCTCATAGCGCTGCCTGGAAAACGCACCATTTTCCTGAAAGGCCGGTGCCTGTAACAAGACGGCTTCGACATACGAATCGGGCGTACGGAAACGCTGCTGTCTTGCATCGAGGAGCAAGGCCTCGCGCTCTACCAAGCGCTTCAGCACTTGCTGACGAAACTCAGGCGTGTTTATCACTGACGGCTCAAAGTTGGGACCCTGCGCCTCCCGCATGCGGTCTCCCTGTTCCTGCAATGCGCGGGCAAATTCCTGTTGCGAAATCTGCGCATCCCCAACTTCGGCTACCACGCCGACCCCCCTGCCGCTCTGCATATAGGAATCAATCCCCCATAATGCGAACGGTATTGTGATCAATGCCAGAATGACCTTGGCCAGCCAGCCCTGCGCATGCTTGCGAATAGCTTCGAGCATGGTTCCCTCAAATCACTAGATTAAATAATGAATTCTCGCCTATAACACCGCGATTATTTCATCGTGAGCGGCGAGAAAAGAAAAAAAGGCGAACTTACGTTCGCCCTTTTTGTTATTGGCGGAGTGGACGGGACTCGAACCCGCGACCCCCGGCGTGACAGGCCGGTATTCTAACCAACTGAACTACCACTCCAATACATAAATGCCCTGCTTTTTTTGCTGCTCCGGTCGACCCTGCTGGTGGGTGCTGAGGGGCTCGAACCCCCGACATTCGCCGTGTAAAGGCGACGCTCTACCAGCTGAGCTAAGCACCCGGCAAAGCAGAACATTTTACAATATTTTCTCGGCTATTGCCAAATGCTTACGTGAGCCAACTTATTAGTTAATGGAGTCCTTCAAGCCTTTTCCGGCACGGAATTTCGGCACCTTTGCAGCCTTGATCTTGATGGCGGCGCCGGTGCGTGGATTGCGGCCAGTGCGAGCAGCACGCTTGCCAACATAAAAAGTGCCAAAACCTACCAGCGTGACCATGTCACCTTTCTTCATTGCTTTCTTGACAGCCTCGACTGCTGCATCCAGTGCGCGGCCAGCGGCAGCTTTGGAAATATCAGCAGAGTCAGCGATGGAATCGATCAGTTCAGATTTGTTCACGTGTTGTCCCCTTCAGTTAAAGTGGCACAGGAAAACCCTGTGGCCGCTTTTATAACAACCCGCAAAACCTTGTGTCAAGCGGTTTTCAGGGCATACGACGAAAAAAATCCCGCGTCAAGCGCGGGATTTGGTATTGGTCAATTCTGGCTTAGTGTTTTATTGTTGCAATTCCATCTGATTTTTCTTCCGTTACGGCAATCACTTCAGACTCAACGGCTGGCTCATCTGGCAGCGGTTCCGGCAGGCGTTCCAGTGCCAATTCAAGTACTTGGTCGATCCACTTAACCGGATGGATGTCGAGTTTATTCTTGATGTTGTCAGGAATCTCGGTCAGATCCTTGACGTTTTCTTCCGGGATCAACACCGTCTTGATTCCACCACGATGTGCGGCCAGCAATTTTTCTTTGAGCCCGCCAATCGGCAATACTTCTCCACGCAAAGTAATTTCACCCGTCATCGCAACATCCGCCCGCACCGGAATGCCGGTCAAAATCGACACCATGGCGGTGCTGAGTGCAATGCCGGCTGAGGGCCCGTCTTTGGGCGTAGCTCCTTCCGGCAAGTGAATGTGGATATCACGCTTCTGGTGGAAATCATCCTGTATGCCTAACTTGCGCGCACGCGAGCGAACCACAGAAAGCGCCGCCTGAATCGACTCCTGCATCACTTCACCCAGCTTGCCGGTCGTGGTCATTTTGCCCTTTCCTGGTAAGGAAACCGCCTCAATGGTAAGCAACTCGCCGCCCACTTCGGTCCAGGCCAGTCCAGTAACCTGCCCCACCTGGTTATGTTTCTCGGCAATGCCAAAACTGAAGCGGCGAACGCCGAGGAATTTCTCCAGGTTGCGTGAAGTCACCGTAATCTTGCCCTTATGCTTCTTCAGCAGCAGCAGCTTGACTGCTTTTCGGCACAACTTGGAAATATCACGTTCCAGACTGCGCACACCCGCCTCACGCGTGTAGTAGCGAACGATATCGCGCAAGGCTGATTCGGCAATACTCAACTCGCTGTCCAGAATGCCATTGACCTTCATCTGCTTCTTGACGAGATAACGCTCTGCGATGTTGATTTTTTCATCTTCGGTATAACCAGACAGGCGAATAACCTCCATGCGATCAAGCAGCGGGGCCGGCAAATTGAGCGTGTTGGCGGTGGCGACAAACATGATGTCCGACAAGTCATACTCAA
Organism: uncultured beta proteobacterium; assembly: GCA_963726485.1. GTDB lineage: Bacteria > Pseudomonadota > Gammaproteobacteria > Burkholderiales > Thiobacillaceae > Thiobacillus. Next base: position 267,005 of record CAVSCL010000044.1, read on the forward strand.
CTTCAATGTAATGATCCTGAAAGGTGTGGTTCTGCTCCGGGTCGAGCACTTCCAACAGGGCAGATGAGGGGTCACCCCTTAAATCCATGCCCATTTTGTCGACTTCGTCGAGCAGGAACAGCGGATTGCGTACCCCCACCTTGGTCAGGCTTTGCAGAATCTTTCCTGGCATGGATCCAATATAGGTCCGACGGTGACCGCGAATTTCAGCCTCGTCGCGCACACCTCCCAGTGCCATGCGCACAAACTTGCGATTGGTTGCGCGCGCAATGGATTGCCCCAGCGAAGTCTTGCCCACTCCGGGCGGGCCTACCAGACAAAGAATCGGAGCCTTGACCTTCTCGACCCGCTGTTGCACTGCGAGGTATTCAAGGATGCGCTCTTTAACCTTGTCGAGGCCGTAGTGGTCTTCATCGAGCACCTTCTCGGCCTTGGCCAAATCCTTGCTGATCTTGGTCTTCTTCTTCCAGGGCAGCCCAACCATGGCTTCTATATAACTGCGAACCACCGTGGCTTCCGCTGACATCGGCGACATCATGCGCAGCTTCTTCAACTCGGCCAGAGCCTTGGTTTCTGCTTCCTTGGACATCTTGGCATCTTTGACGCGCTTCTCGATCTCTTCGAGCTCGGCGCCTTCCTCGATGTCGCCCAGTTCTTTCTGGATGGCCTTGACTTGTTCATTGAGGTAATACTCGCGCTGGCTTTTCTCCATCTGCCGTTTGACACGGCCACGGATGCGCTTCTCAACCTGGAGAATATCGAGTTCGCCTTCCAGCAGGCCGAGAAGGTGTTCGAGGCGTTTGTTGACCTCGATCATTTCCAGAACTTCCTGCTTCTGTTCCAGTTTCAACGGCAGGTGCGCCACTATGGTGTCAGCCAGACGCCCCCCTTCGTCGATGCCTGAAAGCGAAGTCAGAATCTCGGGGGGGATCTTCTTGTTGAGTTTGACGTATTGATCAAATTGCGTGAGCAATGCGCGGCGCATGGCTTCAACCTCGACGCGTTCCTCGCCCTCAGGCGGCACAATCTCGGCCTGCGCACTGAGATGACTACCCATGTCGGTCACCTGGATTACACGTGCACGCTGATTACCTTCCACCAATACCTTCACCGTGCCATCCGGCAGTTTGAGCATTTGCAATACTGTCGCTACGCTACCTGTAGCGTAAAGATCTTCCGGGGTGGGGTCGTCCTGCGCCGCGGTCTTTTGTGCAACAAGAAAAATACTTTTGCCCGATTCCATCGAGGTTTCCAGCGCCTTGATCGATTTTGGCCGCCCCACGAACAGCGGAATCACCATATGGGGGAAAACCACGACATCGCGCAGGGGCAGCAGTGGCAAGCTGACCTGCTCAGGAGATTGATTGGAGCTCATGGTTTATTCCTAGCTTGGGTTGTGGTTATGGGTCTTAAAATGCAAACAAGCCCCATTAAATAAGATGGGGCTTGTTCGTGATAGTTCAAGCAGAGACCGTTTGAGTCACGATCGGCACGCGATCACCCGCCTGCGGCCCGTGACTGGTCAGGTTGATCGGAATAAATCAACAAAGGCTGGGATTCCCCATTAATCAGTCCTTCGTCCACGACAACCTTGCTGACTCCTTTGAGGGAAGGCAGATCGTACATGGTATCGAGCAGCGCATGCTCAATGATGGAGCGCAAGCCCCGCGCGCCGGTTCGGCGATCAAGCGCCCGCTCGGCGATAGCCTTCAGCGCTGCGTCGCGGAATTCAAGTTCCACACCTTCCATCTTGAACAGCTTGGCAAACTGTTTGGTCAACGCATTCTTGGGCTCGGTAAGAATCTGCATCAGAGCGGATTCATCGAGCTCGTCAAGTGTCGTCACCACGGGCAAGCGTCCCACAAATTCCGGAATCAGGCCGTACTTGATCAAGTCCTCGGGCTCAACCTGATGCAGCAACTCAACATCACGCTTGGTTTCATCGACATTCTTGACCTGTGCACCGAAGCCAATCCCGCCTTTTTCCGTGCGGCGACGAATCACCTTCTCCAGCCCGCTGAACGCCCCGCCGCAGACGAACAGGATATTCGTGGTATCCACCTGGACAAATTCCTGATTCGGATGTTTGCGTCCGCCTTGCGGAGGGATGGAGGCCGTCGTGCCTTCGATCAGTTTTAGCAAAGCCTGCTGCACGCCCTCGCCCGACACATCGCGGGTTATCGAGGGGTTGTCTGACTTGCGCGATATCTTGTCGATTTCATCAATGTAGACAATACCCTGCTTGGCCTTCTCGATATCGTAGTCGCACTTTTGCAGCAGCTTCTGGATGATGTTTTCGACATCCTCGCCCACATAGCCGGCTTCAGTAAGCGTGGTGGCATCGGCAATGACAAAAGGCACGTTCAACAAACGCGCCAATGTTTGCGCCAGCAATGTCTTTCCGGAGCCCGTAGGTCCGATCAGAAGGATATTGCTCTTGGCCAGTTCGACTTCGCTATTGGTGGCGCTGCTGCGAAGGCGCTTGTAATGGTTATAAACCGCGACGGCCAGTGCTTTCTTTGCCTGTCCCTGGCCGATCACGTACTGGTCGAGAATCTCGCTGATTTCATGCGGCGTGGGCAAGTCGGAGCCGCCGCCCTTCTGACCTTGCGCCTGCTGGATTTCCTCACGAATGATGTCGTTACATAATTCAACGCATTCATCGCAAATAAAAACCGACGGCCCAGCTATCAGCTTGCGTACCTCATGCTGGCTCTTGCCGCAGAAGGAGCAATATAGAAGTTTTTCGCTCGAACCTTTGTCCGCCATGGCGTATTCCTTAAATTGCCCTTAATTACCCGCGGCCTCGTTACGGCTGGTCAGCACCTTGTCAACCAGACCATATTTCACTGCTTCGTCCGCACTCATGAAATTATCGCGATCGGTATCGCGCTCGATCGTTTCCAGAGTTTGTCCCGAATGCAAGGCCAGCATGTCATTCAGGCGCGCTTTCAGATAGAGAATTTCCTTGGCATGAATTTCAATATCCGAGGCCTGCCCCTGGTATCCGCCCAAAGGCTGATGAATCATGACGCGTGAATTAGGCAGACAGAAGCGCTTGCCCTTGGCGCCCGCCGTCAGCAGGAACGACCCCATGCTGGCTGCCTGCCCCATACAAAGGGTCGATACATCCGGTTTGACGAACTGCATGGTGTCGTAAATGGACATCCCGGCAGAAACGGAACCGCCCGGTGAATTGATATAGAAATAAATATCCTTGTCCGGGTTTTCGGATTCAAGGAAAAGCATCTGGGCCACAACCAGGTTGGCCGTGGCATCGTTAACGGGCCCGACCAGAAAAATGACCCGCTCCTTGAGCAGGCGCGAATAAATATCGTAGGCGCGTTCGCCCCGACCGCTCTGCTCAACCACCATCGGTACCAGCCCCAAAGACTGCGGCTCGATGTGGTTACGATCAATCATATAGTCACGTTGCATCAGGTGCGCCCCATCAGTTCTTCAAAAGAGGTCTGTACTTCTTCCACTTGGGCCTGCCCCACAACCCATGCTACCACATTCTCCTCCAGCGCCATGGACTCGATTTCCTGCATTCTCTCCGGACTCTGGTAGTACCACTGTAATACCTCATCCGGCGCTTCGTAGCTCTGCGCCTGTTCTTCAATCAATGTCCGGATTTGCTCGGGCTGCGTGGTCAGATGTTGTTTCTGTATCACTTCAGCAAGAATCAAGCCTAAACGAACACGACGTTCCGCCTGTCCTGTGAACATATCGGCAGAAAGCTTCTTGGCCTGAACTCCGCGCGTCTGCATGTCAGTCTCGGTCAATTTGCGCAGGCGCTCCACCTCCATGCCCACCAGGCTTTGCGGCAAATCCAGGCTGGTCTTTTGTAGCAATAACTCCATCGTTTGTTCTTTCATCCGATTTCGCACACGACGAGCCACTTCACGTTCAAGGTTGGCTTTGATCTCGGCCATGAGTTTATCCACATTACCATCCTCCACGCCCAGCGCCATGGCAAAAGCGCTGTCAACCTGTGGCAGCCTGGGTGCCTGGACTTCCTTCACCTGTATCTCGAAATGCGCCGGTTTGCCTGCGAGTTCCTTGGCCATGTAGTCCGCCGGAAAAGTCAGATCGAAGCCTTTGCTTTCCCCCGCCTTGACGCCCGTCAGGTTCTTTTCAAATTCCTTGAGCAGGCGGCCCTCTCCGACCACGGTGGAAAAGTCTTCGCCTTTACCTCCTGCAAATGCTTCGCCTGCAATAGTTCCCTGATAGTCAAACTTGACCAGATCCCCCTCAACAGCTGCACGATCAATCGGCTCAAAGCTGCGCCGCTGCTTTTGCAACACTTCAAGGGTTTTTCTGATATCGGCATCGCCCAGGCTCACGATGGGCTTGATCAATTTGCCTGACGACAAATCGCCAATGATGACTTCCGGATAAACCTCAAAGCTTGCGCTGAAGCGCAGTTCACCCTGATCCCCGCCGGCCTGAGGTTCAAAACTCGGGTAACCTGCGATCTTCAATTGATGCGCCTGTACCGCTTCGCCAAAGCGTGCCTGCAGCGTTTCGCCTAAGACATCCTGCCTCACTCCTTGGCTGTATTGGCGTGCCACGGCACTCATCGGGGCCTTGCCGGGGCGAAAGCCGTCCATTTTGACATTGCGCGCCAGCCGTTTCAGACGGCCTTGAACTTCGGCCTCCACCTGCGCCATCGGCACGCTCAGATTCAAACGTCGGGCCAGGCCCTCGAGAACTTCAATATTTGCTTGCATGAAACACTTCCCGCCTGAATATGAATAAATTTGTGGGTTATAAAAACCATGCATCATCGCATCATAAAAAATGGCCGATGCATCATGAAACAAGGTGGTGCGAAAGGGGGGACTCGAACCCCCACGCCGCGAGGCGCTGGAACCTAAATCCAGTGCGTCTACCAATTCCGCCACTTTCGCGGCCGGGCCGCAACACTATCAACCGATAAGTGTAATATAATCAATGTGATGCTGTCACCCGGCCTGTATGGGTATCGGTCCTAAGTCTTTATTCCCACTCTGTTTTTTTCTTGCCGGTGCCGGTCGATCACTACGAAAACTTTCCTGTTGCCTCCTGGCTCCTGCCCAAACGGTTAAGAAAACCGGTCGAGGCCATCTACCGGTTTGCCCGCACCGCAGACGACATTGCGGACGAAGGCGATATGGCTGCGTCCGAGCGCCTCTCCCGGCTGGCGCACTATCACACCCTGCTCGACAGCATTGAGACTGGCACTCCCGTCGATCATCCGGTCATCACGCCACTGGCCCGCGCAATCCGCGAACACGCCCTTCCGGTGCAGCCATTCCGCGATCTGCTATCGGCCTTTGCGCAGGATGTGGAAAAAACCCGCTACGCGAATTTTGGCGAAGTCATGGATTATTGCCGCCGCTCCGCCAACCCGGTGGGGCGGCTGATGATGCATCTCTACGGCGACCACGACCTGCGCCACCTGGCCTTTTCCGACGCCATATGCAGCAGCCTGCAACTCATCAATTTCCTGCAGGACATCGCCGTGGACTACGGCAAAGACCGGATCTATCTGCCGCAGGACGAACTGGCCGCGCTCCATATTGCCGAGAATCAGATAGCACGCGGCGACAGCGGCGGCTTATGGCACATGTTCATGCATCGGCAGATCGAGCGCACGCGCAAGCTGCTTCAGGCGGGCGCGCCCCTGGGCAGACAACTCAAAGGCAGAATCGGGCTGGAACTGCGCCTGACCATCCTCGGCGGCGAAACCATCCTGCGCAAACTGCATGAGGATCCAGCTTGCGTATTCAATAACCGCCCGGTGCTAACCAGGCGCGACTGGATCGTCATGCTGGGACGGGCGCTTCGATGAACCCCCATCAATATTGCCAGACCCGCGCTGCCGCCAGCGGATCCAGTTTCTATTACAGTTTCCTGTTCCTGCCGCAGCAAACCCGGCGTGCCATCACGGCTTTCTATGCCCTGTGTCGCGAACTGGATGACGTGGTGGATGAGTGCCGCGACCCCTATGTGGCGGGAACCAAGCTCGACTGGTGGCGCAAGGAACTGGGGCGATTGGCCGAAGGCACGCCCCAACACCCCGTCACGCGCGCACTTTTCGATACCGCTCAGGGCCGTTCGCTGCCTCTGGAGTTGCTGCTCGAAATCGTGGACGGCATGGCAATGGATCTGGCCTGTCACCGATATCCGGATTTCAAAACCCTGCAGCTTTACTGTTATCGCGTCGCCAGTGTGGTGGGCGAGCTTGCCGCGACCATTTTTGGATACAAGGATCGGGCGACCCGCAAATACGCCCATGATCTGGGCCTCGCATTTCAACTCACCAACATCATCCGGGATGTCGGCGAAGACGCGCGCCGCGGCAGGATTTATCTGCCCCAGGACGAGCTTGCGCGGTTCGGCGTCAGCGAAACCGACATTCTGCAGGCCCGGCCCACACCCGAGTTCCAGTCGCTGATACGGTTCCAGTACGAACGCGCAGCCTCCCTGTACCAGAAAGCCCTGGATGAATTACCCGGCGTGGACCGGAAATCACAGCGGCCTGGCCTGGTCATGGCGGCCATTTATCGCGCCTTGCTCGACGAAATCATGCGCGCACAATTTCCGGTTCTTCAGGCGCGGATTTCCCTGACCCCGATCCGCAAATTCTGGCTGGCTGGTAAAACCTGGCTGGCAGCATGACCGCGCGCGCGGCTATCATCGGTGGCGGCTGGGCAGGATGCGCTGCGGCACTGACCCTGGCTCAGGCGGGTATCGCCGTGGATTTGTACGAAGCCGCGCGCACCCTGGGCGGACGCGCCCGCGCGGTCGACCTGGAGGCTTGCCGTCTGGACAATGGCCAGCACATCCTGCTCGGCGCCTACACCCAGACCCTGAAACTTCTCTCCGAAGTCCATCCGGACACCCCGGAATCAGGACTCCTGCGTCTGCCCCTGGCCATCGAGCAACCACCCGACTTCCGCCTGAACTGCCCCCGTCTGCCCGCGCCACTGCACCTGCTGATCGGGCTGCTGGGCGCGCGTGGTCTCAAGCCAAGCGAAAAATGGGCCGCCCTGCGCTGGGTGCACAAGCTGCTGAACCCGGGCCCGGAAAGACTGCCCGCCACCGTCAGCCAGTTGCTTTCCGGCCAGCCCGAGACACTGTGCACCCGCCTGTGGCATCCGCTCTGCGTCTCGGCATTGAACACCGCGCCGGAACACGCCAGCGCAGAAGTATTCCGCCATGTACTGGCCGCGATTTTCGGCGGACAGCGACAGCATAGCGACCTGCTGCTCCCGTGCTGCGACCTGACCCGCATGTTCCCCGAGCCGGTGGCCCGCAAGGTGCTTGCGACCTGCGGCAGAATCCACATGCAAACCCGTATCAGGGCATTGCATCCTGTGACAGGCGGCATCACGCTGGCCTTGCAGGATCGGATGGCGACTTATGAACACGTCATTATCGCCGTCGCACCGCAACACCTGCCTGGACTGTGCATCAACATACCAGAACTGTCCGCTCTTGCCTCCTCGGTCGGCGCCTATGATTACGAAGCCATCGCCACGGCCTACCTGCAATATCCTGATACCGTGTCTCTGTCACGCCCCATGCTGGCCCTGTCAGACGGGCCAGGTCAATTCGTGTTCGACCGCGGGCGCACCCACGGCCAGAATGGGCTGCTGGCGATCGTGGTCAGCGCCGCCTCCGGGCCGACCAGACAAGCTGGCTGGCTGGCCAGATCGGAGCGGCAACTCTCCCGCGTGGCCGACCTGCCCAGCCCGCGCTGGCGCAAGACCGTCATCGAAAAGCAGGCAACCTGCACCTGTCGTCCCGGCATGACCCGGCCAGACAGCGTCACCGCCCATCCGCGGATTTTTCTGGCCGGGGACTACACCGCAGGGCCTTATCCTGCCACGCTCGAGAGTGCGACTCTGAGCGGAGTAAAATCGGCACAGGCCCTGCTCCAACGTCTATGAAAAACTACTCCCCCCCCGCGAATCTGCTTGAAGGCCGCGTCATTCTTGTCACCGGAGCCAGTTCGGGACTGGGACGTGCCGCCAGTCTCGCCTATGCCCGTCATGGTGCAACCGTTGCCCTGCTCGCGCGCAATGAGCCAAGACTCGAGGCCGTATATGACGAAATCATGGCGGCAGGCGGCCCTGAGCCCGCCTTGTTTCCGTTCGATCTTGCCGCTGCCGATGACCGGGGGTTTGAGAACCTGGCAGGCGCCATCGCTCACCACCTGAAACGACTGGACGGCATCCTCCACAGCGCCCACGCCTTCTACAGCCTCACCCCGCTCAGTCTGCAAAACCTGGAACAATGGCAGACCCTGATGCGCGTCAACCTGATCGCTCCCTTTGCACTGACCCGCGCCGCATTGCCGTTATTGCACGGCGCTCCGGATGCATCGGTCATCTTTACCGGCGAAACTCACGGCCACACGCCCGCTGCCTACTGGGGTGGCTACGCCGTGGCCAAATCCGGACTTGAAACACTGACCCGAATATGGTCGCAGGAACTGGAATTGCAGCCCAACATCCGTATCAACACGCTCATTCCCGGCCCGGTCGCCACCCCCTTGCGCTCGCTCACGCATCCAGGGCAGGCACGAGAATCGCTGCCACAACCAGAAGCGCTCATGCCGCAATATCTGTTCATGATGGGTCCGGATAGCGCCGATACCCGCGGTCAAGTCATTGCGTGTCAGGCGTGAAACTCCGCTAAACTCCGCTGACCATGAAAATCGGTCGCTATGAAGTTATCGAAAAAATTGGCCGGGGTGCAACGGGCACCGTCTACAAGGCGCTCGATCCGCTCATTGAACGCACGGTCGCCATCAAGACCGTAGCCCTTGCCCGGCTCAAGGAAGAAGGGGCGGAATTCGAGGGACGCTTTCTGCGCGAAGCTCAAAGCGCCGGTCGGCTCTCGCACCCGAATATCGTAACCATCTACGATGTGGGCGAGACGGACGAAGTCGCCTATATCGCCATGGAGTACCTCTCCGGGCCCACGCTGCGCGAAATCATGGACGAGGGGCCGATGGCCCCGGACCTGGTACTGCAAACCGCGCTGCAGATGGCCGAAGCCCTTGCTTTCGCGCATGAGCACGGCGTCATACACCGCGATGTCAAACCCTCCAATGTCATCCTCACCGGTCAGCACCGCCGGATCAAGCTGACCGACTTCGGTATTGCCCATCTCTCCAGCAGTGATGCAACACAAACCGGGATCATGCTTGGATCACCTCGCTACATGTCGCCTGAACAGGCCATGGGGCGCGAAGTCGACGGCCGGTCCGACATCTTTTCCCTTGGCGCCGTACTGTACGAGATGGCAACAGGCAACTATGCATTTGACGGCGATAACCTCCCCACCATCCTTTTCCGTGTCATCAATGCGATTCCGGATTCACCGGCAAAATTGCAGCCCTTGTTTCCGCCATCTTTCGATCGCATCATCATGCGCATGCTGGAGAAGAAAGCTCATGCGCGTTATGACGCGCGTGGGCTGATTGAGGAACTGCGCATGCTGGAGCATCCCGCTCCCGCTGCGCCCGGTCCCGTGGACTCAAACCGTGTCCCCCGCGCATTGGCAATCATCGCATTCAGCATACCCGCAGCCATTTTTCTGCTCGTCGCCCTTGGCATCATGACGATCAGCCATTTCCTGAACCCTGCGCCCGAAACGCAATCAGACAGAAGCATCGAGCCTCCATTCCCGCCCATTTCAAATTCCCTCGGCCCAGGAACAAACCGGATTCACCCGGCAGGAGAAGCCGCATCAGGCAAGCTCAACCCCGAAAACAATCCACAACCGGCGCAAGCCAAAAGTTCAAGAATGAAAGCAGCCCAGGCGCAAACCAAGGCGTCACCAGGAATGGTGGAACAGGATGCCTACCTTCTGGGTCTGGAACAAAAACGGGTTGCGCTGGAGTTGAAAAAAACCGAACTGCTGTTGAAATATACGCCCCAGCATCCCGACGTGATTCTTATCAATCGCCAGCTCGAACAGCTGAAAAGTGAGCGCGAAAAATACCTGGACAAGCGCCACTGATAGATTCATGCATCACTGCAACCGACTGTCCGGCAATAAGGTCACCGGTCCGAAGGCCGGTGGCCTTATTGCTTACTCGAGCCAGAATTTCCCGGTGGCCGCTGCTGCAAACTCCACAGCACGCCGCGCAGCGCACGCCAACTGCGCCAGACCAGGAAACCGCGCTGCAGCCAACGCCAGAGCATGCGCGGCTTAAGTGCAAACAATGCTGCGGCAAGCGCCGCCACAGCAGCGGGGTGTTGCCGCAGGTAACAGACCGAGTCGCGCACGGCAGCCAGTGCGCGGTCCGTCGTGCCGAGGGTGGCGCGCACCGGCGCCAGCTCGCGGGCAAGCGTACCGCGCTGCATAGCAATGCGCTCGATCAACCGCCCGCGCTGCTGGTGGAGTTCAATGAGGCGTTTGTCCATGGCTGGAGGCGGCTTTCAGCTGACGCAGATCTTCCTTCAGTTCGGCAAGGCTCGCCGCAAAGACCGGCTCCGGGCGCCGCAGCGCGCGCCGGATTGCGGCGTAGAAATAAACAGCGAGACCTATAAACAGCGCGGTAAACACGCCGACGACGGCGATGCGCTGATCCCACATCAACAGCACAATCAGCACCACACCCAGCAGTACTCCCAAGCCCAGGCAGAACATTAACGCCTGTGTGAGCAGCAGCAACCGCAGGGCGCGCAGCTTTTCCGCCTCAACTTCGTTGCCGAGTAATTCCAGACGCGTACGAACCGTTGCGACGAGTGTCGCCGCAAGGTTTTTCACTGCAGCGAAGAGGCCATCGCCGCCCGGCTGAGCGCTCAAGACCGTTAACGGCGGCCGAGGATGAAGCCCACGAGGAAACCGACGCCGGCCGCAACACCTACCGCCTTCCACGGATTTTCATGCACGTAGGCATCGGTGGCGCGCGCTGCAGCGCGGGTCTTGTCTACCAGAACGGCTTCGGCATCCGCCAGGCGAATCCGGGCATCGTGCAGACGTTCCTGAATGCGTGCGCGCAACCCGGCGACTTTTTCACCCGTCTGGTCGACGGTGGCGTGCAGCATCTCCTCGGCATCGGCGATGACGGCTTTCATATCGGCGACGAGTTTTCCCTGCGATACGACGGTGGTTTCGTTGAATTCGGGCATGGTAGACCTCTTATGTTGATGAACAGGTTTTCAGACTAGCAGATTAACGTGGAAATCGCGAAGCGAGGCTCCGTCCCACTCGCCCGCAACGTGGGAGAGGACAGGGGTGAGGGAACGGACATGGCGATAAGCGACGTTCATGATTCGGGGCGGCGCATCTCGCCCTGTCCGTTCGAATAGCTAACGCGTTAAGGTCAGGCGTCAAGCACCTTCCCCGGAATCCCGGGCGTATCCACCGCCACATCGCCGCACTGTGCCCGATGACGCAGGGCATGATCCATCAGCACAATCGCCAGCATGGATTCGGCAATCGGCGTTGCGCGGATGCCGACGCAGGGGTCGTGGCGTCCGTGGGTGACGACTTCGATGGCTTCGCCCTGTTTGTTGATGGAGCGCCCCGGCAGGCGGATGCTCGAGGTGGGTTTGATGGCGATGGAAGCAACGATGTCCTGCCCGGTGGAAATGCCGCCAAGGATGCCGCCGGCGTGATTCGACAGAAATCCTTCGGGAGTCAATTCGTCGCGGTGTTCGGTGCCCTTCTGCGCCACCACGGCAAAGCCGTCGCCAATTTCCACGCCTTTGACGGCGTTGATGCTCATCAGCGCGTGGGCGAGATCGGCATCAATCCGGTCGTACACCGGCTCGCCCAGCCCCACCGGAACATTCTCGGCCACTACGGTGATGCGCGCGCCGACGGAGTCGCCGGATTTGCGCAGCGCGTCCATATAGGCTTCCAGTTCGGCGACCTTGCCGGGGTCGGGGGAGAAAAACGCATTGTCGTTGACGCTGTCCCAACCGACAAACGGGATGGATATCGGCCCCAATTGAGACATATAGCCGCGTATCACGGTACCGTATTTCTGGGCCAGCCATTTCTTGGCGATGGCGCCTGCCGCCACCCGTACCGCGGTCTCTCGCGCGCTGGAACGTCCGCCGCCGCGATAGTCGCGAATTCCGTATTTGTGCCAGTAGGTGTAGTCCGCATGACCGGGACGGAAGGTCTCCGCGATATTGCCGTAGTCCTTGCTGCGTTGATCCTCGTTGCGGATCAGCAGCGCGATTGGGGTACCCGTGGTTTTGCCCTCGAATACGCCGGAGAGTATCTCCACCGTGTCGGATTCGCGCCGTTGGGTGACGTGGCGCGAGGTGCCCGGTTTGCGGCGGTCGAGTTCGAGTTGGATATCGGCTTCGACAAGCGCCATGCCGGGCGGGCAGCCATCCACCACGCAACCGATGGCCGGGCCGTGGGATTCGCCGAAAGACGTTACCGAAAAGAGCGTACCGAGTGTGCTGCCGGACATGATGGCTGGGGTGGCATGAAAGGATGCCCGATTCTACCAAACTCGCGGTCATGCCCGCGCTGCTGCTGCCTTTTGTCGTTCTGTTGCTGGTACTGACCGGCTGCGCTGCCGGGACGGCGAAGCCGATTTTCAGGCCTTGTCAACGGTTCCCCAATCCGGCGTCTTGTGCTCAAATCGAGCCCTTCCGCTGCACCGGCATGGGCGCGTCGGTCCAGGGTCATCCCTGGCCCATGATTGAAACAAGGCAAATGAACATTTCCGTCAGCGAACTGATCGTCAGGTATCTGGAGCGTCTCGGCGTCGAATGCATTTTCGGCATGCCGGGCGCCCATGTTCTGCCGATCTATGACCGTATGCTTGATTCGACCGTAAGGAGCGTGCTGGCCAAGCACGAGCAGGGCGCGGCCTTCATGGCTGGCGGCTATGCCCGGGTTTCGCATCAGGTATCCGCCTGCATCGCCACGGCGGGTCCCGGTGCGACCAATCTGGTGACCGGCATCGCCAATGCTTATGCGGAACGGCTGCCGGTATTGGTTGTCACCGGTGAAACCTCGACCTACATCTTCGGCAAGGGCGGCCTGCAGGAAAGCTCGGGCGAAGGCGGCGCCATCGACCAGTGCGCCCTGTTCGCAAGCATTACCCGCTACCGCAAACTTATCGAGCGCACGGACTATCTGGGCCAGGTGCTGAATCAGGCCACCCAGGCGCTGCTCGGCCATGAGCCGGGACCCGTGCTGCTTTCCATACCCTACAATGTGCAGAAGGAATGGGTCGGCGAAGAAGTGCTCGATCAACTCCACATCCCGCGCCGCGCTCCCGCCCTGGAAACGCAGTCATCGTCCGTGTCCGAACTCGTGAGCTTGATCCAGTCCGCGAGCTATCCGGTCATTGTGGCGGGCTATGGCTGCGTCAAGGCCGGCGCGCGCGATGTTGTGGCGCAACTGAGTGAATGCATGGGCATTCCGGTGGCGACAAGCCTGAAGGGCAAGGGCGTGGTGGCCGAGGGAAAGCCATTGTCACTGGGCTGCCTGGGAGTCACGTCGAATGGCCATGCCTACCGCTACATTGTCGATCATGCCGACCTGGTCATTTTTCTGGGGGCCGGGTTCAACGAGCGCACCAGTTATCTGTGGGACGCGAAACTGCTCGCCGACAAGAAGCTGGCGCAGGTGGACAGCAACACCGGACAACTGGGCAGGGTATTCAGGCCGGATGTGGCGATACACGGCGACATCCGCGAGGTGGTGACAGAAGTGCTGACTGCGCTGGAAGCACATGGCGCATCGCCCACCAGGCAGGACAAACTCGACAGCCATCGCCGGACAGCGAAGCAGCCACTGGGCAGCGAGGAAGCCGCGCAGCAGGCGAAATTCCGCATCATGAAACAGTTCTTCGACCGCCTGGCCGCGCATTTTCCAAAGGATGTGCTGATCTTTGACGACAACATCGTTTTTGCGCAGAGCTATTTCGACGTCTCCGACCGCAACCACTACTTCCCGAACTCAGGCATCTCCTCGCTGGGCCATGCCATCCCGGCCGCCATCGGCGCGCGCTTTTTTGCCAGGAGCAGCCCGACCTTCGCCATCCTCGGCGATGGCGGCTTCCAGATGTGCTGCATGGAAATGATGACAGCGGTGAATTACCGCATTCCCCTGAATGTGGTGGTGATCAACAACGCCACCCTCAGCCTGATCCGCAAGAACCAGTATCAGTTGTATGGCGAGCGCTACATCGACTGCGACTTCGTCAATCCGGATTTCAAACTGCTGGCGCAGTCGTTCGGTATCCAGCACTACCGGATCGAGACCGAGGCCGACCTTGACGCACTGTTCGAGCGCGCCGATCTGATCAGCGCGATCAATCTCATCGAAATTCTGTTGGACAAACATGCCTTCCCCAGCTACCTGTCGGCTCGTTAAATCGGTTTGGGCATTACGTTCGCTCCCTCGCCCGCTGGCGGGAGAGGGTTGGGGTGAGGGGGCGAAGCCATCGGTTGCGGGCGCTACGTTCTCCCCCTCTCCCGTCAATCGGTTTTGGCATTACGTTTGCCCCCTCTCCCGTTTGCGGGAGAGGCGAGGGAGAGGGTTGGGGAGAGGGAGGCGAAGCCCGGGAGAGGGTTGGGGAAGGGGAGCTGCGAGTGAGAACTGAAGCATCCACGCGAGGCAGCGCGTGTCCCTTGAGCGGCAGCCTTGCCGAACAAATTGCCTCACAACGGGCCGTCATCGCACGATTCGAGCTTGCCCTGTGGGAAAACGGCTTCAATGAGTCGTTGCTGCCATCGTACCAATCGGCGTGGCGGCGGCTTGAAGCGCTGATCGCCGCACAGGGGAACGACACCCGCCACCACTTCGTGATCGTCATTCCCGTCGCCGACAACCCGCAGCAACTGAGAACCTGCCTCGACAGTCTGCTGGAGCTCTGCCGCACCTTCGGTTACGGCGGGATGCACGATGAGACATATCAGAAAGTTTCCGTGCTGATTGCGGATGACACGTGCGACCCCGGACTCATCGCCGCCAACCAGGCCATTGCCCGCGAGTTTGATCAGTCGGGTATCGCCACCACCTACTTTGGACTGGCTGACCAGATCACGCTCATGGCGTCGTTGCCCGCAAACGTGCCCCTCACACGTATCACCGGCGACACCAGCCGCGAAGCCTTCAGCCACAAGGGCCAGGCCGTCATGCGCAACATCGCCTACCTGAAGCTGGCGCAGCGGCATGCCACGGAAGCGCACGTGCTTTTTTACACGGTCGATGCCGATCAGACCTTCAAGGTCAATATCCCCAAACCGGATGGCAGCCGCAACGTGTGCGCGGTGAACTTCCTTGCCCAACTCGATGCCATTTTCAGCGCGACCGATGCACTGGTGCTGACAGGCAAGGTGGTCGGCGACCCGCCCGTGTCTCCAGCCGTGATGGCGGCCAATTTTCTTGAAGACGTGATTGGCTTTGTGCGCGAAATGACCACGAGCGATCCGCATCAAACCTATCGTCAGCAAATATCCGGCACACAGGGCTCGGGCGAATCTGCGTATCACGACATGGCCGACCTGTTCGGCTTCAGCCAGGTCGCCGGAGCCTATCGCTACCGCTGTGCTCTGCCAGGAAGCCCGGGCAACGCTGCGTGTTTCGACGATTTCTCGAAACGTCTGGAGCGTTTTTTCCACGGCGAGCATCCAACCCGCATCACCTGGTATGACCATTCTGACGCACTCGCCAGCGTGCAGCCCGCGCGAACCGTCTATACCGGCAACTACATCTTCCGCCCCGAGGCGCTGGAGTGGTTCATTCCCTTCGCGCCATTGCGTCTGAGAATGTCGGGGCCGTCGCTGGGGCGCATGCTCCGTTCGGCACTCGGCCATCGTTTCGTTTCGGCCAATTTGCCCATGCTACACACACGCACGATGGACGCCACCGGGCAGTCCGAATTCCGCCCCGGTGTCGTGACGGCTCAAGAAACCGTCGAACTGTGCGATGAATTCGAGCGCCAGTTTTATGGCGACGTGATGCTGTTTACCATCGAGCGTCTCGCAGGAATGGACTTCCCGCAACAGGAAATTGACCAGGATGTCGTCGTCCAAACGCTGGACGCCGTGCATTCTTGAAATGCGACAGAAGTACCTTGCGAAACGTGATGCCGTTCTCGAAAGGCTTGGCCAGTTGCAGGGGTTGTTCAATGACCCGAACGCCTGGTGGCATCGCACCGAAGCGCTGACCAGCGCCTGCGCAAACTTCCGGGCTTTCATCGGCAACATTGAACGCAACTTTGGCATCGGATCGGCGTGTGAAACCCGCATTCATGCCGCTGCCACCTGGCCACGCTGGCGCAGCCGGCAACTCGACGCCATCACGCATTTCCACCAGGACCGGCAGGCGTGGCATCGGGCGCTGAAGGCTTTGGCAAATGAACATCCTCAGCCATTGTCGTCGCGAGGCGCGTAGCAACATGGCGAGCCAGTCATAGAAAATGATCCGTCCGCTGCGCCATTGGCTGCATCGCCGCCAGTATCCGGCCCGTTACGCGCATCTCGAAACGCTGCTTCGCACCCAGACGCTCAGCCGCGACGAGGTGCTGGCCAAACAGCGATGCAAGCTGAATGAAATCGTGCGCTTTGCGGCGCGGCACGCGCCGTACTATGCCGAAACCTTCAGACCCTTTCTCGATCGCGAGGACTTCGATATCACCGGGCTTCCCATCCTGACCAAGGACGTCGTGCGCGAACGGCTCGACGACCTGCTCTCCGATACCGCTGACCGAACCCAGGCCAGAATCGGCCATACCGGTGGCTCCACCGGCAAGCCACTGGCATTCTGGTACGACGATGCCAAGCACGAACTGATGCGCGCCGGCATGATGCGCAGCTACATGCTCTCGGGCTGGCGGCCGGGGCAGAAAATTCTCAACTTCTGGGGCGCGCGGCAGGACGTCGTCCCCGGCGGCGTGTTCGGCACGCAGCTCGATGACTTCATCGCGGCCGAGCACACCATCGCCGCTTTTGAGTACACCGAAGCGCAGCTTGTCGAATGGGCGCGCTTCATCCAGACCTACCGGCCCGTGCTGCTGCAGGGCTACGCCTCGCTGCTTGCCGAAGTCGCGCGCGTTGTGACTGAAAACCGGATGCCCATGCCGAAGACCCTGCTCGGCGTGTATTCCACCGCCGAAGTGCTCAACGACGGGCAGCGCCAGTGCATGGAACAGGCCTTTGGCTGCAAGGTGTTCAACCAGTACGGCAGCCGCGAAATCCCCAACATCGCCTGCGAATGCCGGCTCGGCTTCATTCATGTCTTCACCGACATGGTGGCCCTCGAATCGGTGCCGCTGGAGAATGAAGACCGCCTTCTCGTCACCTCGCTTACCAACCGCCTGATGCCGATGATCCGCTACGACATCGGCGATTCCGGCCGGCTGCTCGACGGCGAATGCGGCTGCGGCCTGCCGTTTCCGCTGATGGAAATGGACATGTGCCGGCAGAACGACCTCATCCGCACCAGCAGCGGCAAGACCGTACACCCCGCCTACTTCAACCGGTTGCTGTATGGGCAGACGCAGATCCGGCAATACCAGTGGGTGCAGGGCGATGTCGACAAGCTCGCGCTGAACCTGGTCGCATCTCGGCCACTGGATTCCGAAGCGCTGGCGTCGCTGGTTGCGAACATCCGCAGGGATATTGATGCGAAGATGGTGCTCGAAGTGAATTACATGGATGAAATCCCGCGCACGGTTTCGGGGAAGCATCGGTTTGTGATCGGGATGGGACAGGCACCCGACACGGGCAGGCAAGGCCATACCCTGCGGGACCAATGAATTGTAAAGCAGTGGGACTATCAAATTCTGAATCGTAGAAGGACTCAGGAGCGATGCATCGTCGAAAATGGCCGATACATTTAATCCATACACTAAAAGTATGGATTATAATTCGTACCTGGCTGCATATTCAGGAGCACAAGCATGAAAGCCATCGTGGCGGAACGCGGACAAGTCACCATCCCGAAAAGCTTGCGGGATAAACTGGGTATCACGCCTGGAACCGTGCTGGATTTCGATACCCGAAACGGCGTCCTGGTAGCGCGCAAAGCCATGGACGACCCGGTTTCCAAGGTTTATGGCTGTCTGGGCGGGAATCAGAACACCGACAAACTGATCGCATCCCTGCGCGGCAAAGCCGGATAATGCTCACCGCCGTGGACACCCCTGTTTTACTGGACGTGTTTGGCGCTGACCCGCACCATGGCGCGACATCCTCGGCCGCGCTGAATCTGGCGCTCGCGGAAGGCGGCGTGATTGCGTGCGAAGTCGTGTGGGCGGAAACCCGCGCGCTATTCCCGAGCGAAACCGCACTGCTCCAGGCCATGAGTACCGTCGGCATCGGATACAGCGCACTGAATCAGGAGGCCGCGCTGATGGCGGGTGCGATGTGGCAAAAATACCGCGAAACGGGCGGCAAGCGAAGCCGCATGGTGGCCGACTTCATGATCGCCAGCCATGCCAGCCGGCAATGCGACCGGCTGCTGACGCGCGACCGCGGTTTTTACCGTGACTACTTCAAGGGATTGAAGCTGCTCGACCCTGCAAACATCAAATAAGCAAACCATGACCCGCAAGATTCTCGTCACCTCCGCCCTGCCCTACGCCAACGGCAGCATTCACCTCGGCCACCTGGTGGAATACATCCAGACCGACATCTGGGTGCGCTTCCAGAAGATGCGCGGACACGACTGCCGCTATGTCTGCGCCGACGACACGCACGGCACGGCGATCATGCTGCGGGCGGAAAAGGAAGGCATCACGCCGCAGCAACTGATCGACCGGGTCTGGCAGGAACACACGCGCGACTTTGCCGGCTTCCATATCGGTTTTGACCATTACTACTCGACGCATTCGGACGAGAATCGCGAGCTGGCTTCGACGATTTACCGCCGCCTGAAGGACGCGGGGCTGATCGAAATCAAGACCATCGCCCAGATGTATGACCCGGTAAAGCAGATGTTCCTGCCGGACCGCTTCATCAAGGGCGAATGCCCGCGCTGCGGCGCGGCGGATCAGTACGGCGACAACTGCGAAGTCTGCGGCGCGACCTACAGCCCGACGGAACTGAAGAACCCGGTGTCCGCCGTGTCGGGCGCCACGCCCATCCACAAGGATTCCGAGCATCATTTCTTCAGGCTCGGCGCATGCGAGGACTTCCTGCGCGGGTGGACCACCTCGGGCAGCCTGCAACTGGAAGCCGCCAACAAGATGCAGGAATGGTTCGAAGCCGGCCTGCAAAACTGGGACATCAGCCGCGATGCGCCCTATTTCGGTTTCGAAATCCCCGGCGCGCCGGGCAAGTATTTCTACGTCTGGCTGGATGCGCCGGTGGGCTATATGGCGAGCTTCGCCAAATACGCAGCGATGCATGGTCTGGACTTCAACGACTGGTGGGGCCCGGATTCCCGGACCGAACTGGTGCACTTCATCGGCAAGGACATTCTCTATTTCCACGCCCTGTTCTGGCCGGCCATGCTGAAGTATTCCGACTACCGCCTGCCGACGGCGATCTTCGCGCATGGCTTTCTCACCGTGAACGGCCAGAAAATGTCCAAGTCGCGCGGCACTTTCATCACCGCCGAGAGCTACCTGGCGCAGAACCTCAACCCCGAGTGGCTGCGCTATTACTACGCCGCCAAATTGAACGGCACGCTGGAAGACATCGATCTGAACCTCGAAGACTTTGTCGCCCGCGTGAATTCGGATCTGGTCGGCAAGTTCATCAACATCGCCGTCGCGCTGCGCCGGGTTCATCCACAGGAAATTCGACGGCAAGCTGGCCGAAGGCGTGGCCAACATCGAGCTCATCGGCGAGTTCCAGGCCGCGGCCCATGACATTGCCGGCCACTACGAAGCCCGCGACTATGGCCGCGCGCTGCGCGAAATCATGGCGCTGGCCGACCGCGCCAACCAGTATGTGGCCGATGAAAAACCATGGGAGCTGGCGAAGCAAGACGAGGCGGTGTATCGCCTGCATGAAGTCTGCACCGTCGCGCTCAACTGTTCCGCCTGCTCACGCTGTACCTCAAGCCGGTGTTGCCCAGGCTTGCCGAACAGGTCGAGGCCTTCCTCAACATCAAGCCGCTGCTGTGGGACGACGCGCAATCCCTGTTCATCCGCCGCCGCATCAACGAGTACAGCCATCTCATGACCCGTATCGACCCCAAATCCATCGAAGCCATGGTGGACGCCAACAAACAGAATCTGGAACCCGTAGCCCGCTCCCGCGCCGGTTCGTCACGCCGAAGCGCAAGTCCACGCCGCGCAGCCGGTCGCCGAAACCATCAGCATCGACGACTTCAGCAAGGTCGATCTGCGCATCGCCCGCATCGCCGAAGCCTACCACGTCGAAGGCGCGGACAAGCTGCTGCGCCTGACGCTGGATCTTGGCTCGCTCGGCACGCGCCAGGTGTTTGCCGGCATCAAGTCGGCCTACGCGCCGGAGACGCTGGTCGGACGCTTGACGGTGATGGTCGCCAACCTCGCCCCGCGCAAGATGAAATTCGGCATGTCCGAGGGCATGGTGCTGGCGGCATCCGGCGATACGCCCGGGTTGTTCATCCTGTCGCCGGATAGCGGCGCCGAACCCGGCATGAAGGTGAAGTGAAGACGCTCCATCTCCTGATTCATGGCCGGGTGCAGGGGGTGTGGTTTCGCGAATCCATGCGCCTGGAAGCCGACAGGCTCGGTGTCGCCGGCTGGGTGCGTAACTGCAGTGACGGTTCCGTCGAAGCACTGATCCAGGGAAGCGACGCGGCGATTGCCGCCATGCTGGCCTGGGTGCGCATAGGTCCGCCGCAGGCGCGGGTGGAGCGTGTCGATCAGTCTGCCGCCGAGGGCGAATTCAGCGGATTCAACACCTTGCCGTCCCGATAGGCAAAAAAGGGTATTCGGAACCGGGTGTTGAAAACGGTCTGTCAGATCGAGTCGGTATCGTTTCCGTAAGGCGGAATGGTGCGTGGGGATGAGCGAAGCGTAATAGACCGCGTTTCTGCCATTAAGGAAGCGCCGATTTATTCCGTTACTGGCCTGTCGAACCATGAACGGAATCACCACGTCTGCTATCAATAGCTTGCAACGCCCTTCAACAAGCTCAGGGCGAACGGCGAGAATATTTCAGCGCTTCCTTGCCGGCTACCCATACCTTGAGGACGTGGTGCTAACGCACCATCTGGACTTCGGCGCGATCACCAGGCAGTGATCGGATCGCGATTCTGGCCGTTTCTTGACGGTGCCCGACGCGAAATCGGCGATTGACCGCGGCTGCCAGGCTCAGAGATACTTTTTTTGATGTACTTGAATTTCCTATTTTTTGGGGACAGTCGGCTATGAATTACAAACGCGTGCTGGTGGTGGATGATTCGAAAGTGGCTCGTCTGACCCTGAAGAAGAAGCTGGAAGTGCACGGCGTCGTGGTGGATCTCGCGGAATCGGCCCAGCAGGCTCTGGATTACCTCGCGCAGAACCGGCCCGACATCATC
The DNA here is from genome assembly GCA_963726485.1 of uncultured beta proteobacterium. Lineage (GTDB taxonomy): Bacteria > Pseudomonadota > Gammaproteobacteria > Burkholderiales > Thiobacillaceae > Thiobacillus. Next base: position 288,455 of record CAVSCL010000044.1, read on the forward strand.
TTCATGGACCACCTCATGCCGGACATGGACGGTTTCGAAGCGACCCGGCGGATCAAGTCGACCCCGGCCACGCAGGCCATCCCCATCATCATCTCCAGCGGCAGGGACGACGAGGCCTATGTCGAGGAGGCACGCTCGATCGGGGCCACTCACGCCATCGGCAAGCCGCCGGCCGCCGGCGTGCTTGAGGCGATACTGAGTTCGATCCCGGAGACGGTTACCGGACCGGCGCCCAGTGCGGCCGGGGAGGCCGCCCCCCAGCCGGTGGCAGTCGAGCGAATAGCGGCGCCGGTCATGGACCAGGCGGCGGTGAACGCGCTGGTCGAGCGCGTGCTCGGCGAGTTCATCGAGCACCTGCATGGCGACCTCCTGGCCGAGCTCAAGACGCAGGTGGAGGCAGAATTCGAGAACGAGCGCAAGGCGCAGCAGGAATGGAGTGTGCGCTGGCGCGAACAGCTCGACGAGACCGCAGCGGGAATGGCTGAGCTCCACCGCGGCGCGGTGGATGCCGAAACACTGCGGCAGCAGTTGAACGCCATCGAACAACGGCTCGTTCCGCTGGAATCCGGGGCGCTCGGGGCGGCGCCGGATCTCGATACCGTGCTGGAAAAGGTCGAGCAGCAGGTCGCACCGCGGCTGGCCGAGCTCCAGGCAAGGACTGAGCGCCAGGAGCCATTGCTGGAAAGTCTGCGGCAGGAACTGCTGGTCAGGGCCGGCGACCAGCATGCGCAAGTCGAGCATCGCGTCGGCGAGCTTGCCGGGCGCGTGGACGCATTGTCGGAGGATATGAAACAGCTTTCGGACGGCACGCTGTCCTCGGAAGCCGGGCATGACCAGCGCTTCGAGGTCCTCGACAAGCGGCTGGTGGCAATCGAGAGCGTCGAACACACGCCGGGGCCGGATTTGGAGACGATGCTGGCGGCCATGGACGCGCGCATCGCGCCGCGGCTGGCGGAAATGCGGAATGAACTCCAGACCCAACTCGAGGATCGGTCGCCAATACCGCTGGAGGAGTCCTTGCGCGAAAGCCTGACAGCCCAGTTGCAGGAACAGCACGAAGCGTTGCGTTCCGAGCTCGAGGCGCAGCGTGACCAGGTACAGGCGATTTCGATGATGCGGGAAGCGCTGGAAGCGGAGCTGGCGGCCGGGGGTGAGCGGCTGCAGGCGCAGATCGAAGCGGAGCGCGAGCGGCTCATGACCCGGTACGAGCAGGAGCGGACGCAACTGGCTGCCGGCCTGGAAGAGCAACAGGCCCGGCTGGCGGCCAGCGACGATGGCTGGACCCACCGCTTCCAGGCGCTGGAAGAAAAGCTCGATGAAATGGCCCAGGCCGGCATCGACGAAAGTGTGCAGCGGGTGCTGGAACAGCGGATTGCGCAGATGCGGGAAGTGATTGGCGCGGCGCTGCAGCCGGGCTATCCCGGCCGGGGGGCATGGGCTGCCGAGGCGCCGCGCGATCTGACGGTCATCGAGCACGAAGCGCCATTGGTTCGCGCGCCGGAAGCCGACGAGGGCGGCGGGCTGCTCAAGGCGATCGAGGCCAAGATCAGCGACCTGCGCGAACGGTTGAGCGAAACCCAGGTGCGCCGTCTGATCGCCGACCTGGGCAGCACCCGGCCGGCGACAGAAGCGGACCCCGATCTCGAGGAGCGGATGGCGACACGGCTCGCCGACAGATGGAACGACCGGTTGCGGGCCGAGGTGGTCCAGATCGAGGGCAAGGTGAAAACCCTGACCGCAGTGATCGCCGTTGGCGGGGTGGCACTGTTGGCAGTGATCGCCGCGGTTGCCCTGCTGCGGTGAGCTCCGCAGCGGCTTCCACACCTTGCCGTCCCGATAGGTAGAAAAAATAGCATTTGGAATCGGGTGTCGAAAACGGTATTTCAGAAGGATCCCGTATCGTTTCCGTAAGTCGGAATGGCGTGTAGGGATTAGCGAAGCGTATATACCGGGTTCGGCCGGGTTCAGACGGTCAAGGGGATAACCGCGACCGTCCGGTTTTCGAGCCAATTTGCCGCCCAACTCGCCGCTCGCTGCTGTCGGGAGCAATCAGGCGATCGTGTTCATTTCTTGTTGCGAGCACTGATCACGCGTAGGCAAATGGCGGGGCAAGGCTTGCTTTTGTTTCCATATTTCGATTATCATTGAAACATGGAAACAAAAGACGCCGTCATCGCCTTGTCCGCACTTGCCCAGGCTTCTCGCCTGGCGGTGTTCCGCACGCTCGTCCAGGCCGGGCCGGCCGGGCTGGCTGCAGGCAGGATCAGCGAGCTGACCGGCATCCCGCCGTCGTCGCTGTCGTTCCACCTGAAGGAACTCAGCCACGCCGGACTGGCGCTGTCGCGCCAGGAAGGACGCTTCGTGATCTACACGGCGCAGTTCGACGCGATGAATGCCCTGGTGGCTTACCTCACCGAAAACTGCTGCGGCGGCAATCCCTGTACACCGGTTTGCAACCCGGCGTGCGAACCCGAAAAATCCAGCGCTACAGAAAAGGAACCCTCATGAAACGCCTGCACGTACACGTTGCGGTCGACGATCTCGCCGCCAGCATCCAGTTTTATTCGACGCTGTTTGCCAGCGAGCCCACCGTGGTCAAGACCGACTACGCGAAATGGATGCTCGACGATCCACGCGTGAACTTCGCCATTTCGGCGCGCGGCGCGACGCCCGGCCTGAATCATCTGGGCGTGCAGGTGGAAAACGCCGACGAGCTGGCCGAGATGAGTGGCCGCCTGCAAAAGCTGGACGCCGACGTGATCGAAGAAATGGGCACCGCCTGCTGCTACGCCAAGTCGGACAAATACTGGGCGACCGACCCGACCGGCATCGCCTGGGAAACCTATCACACGCTCGACAGCGTGCCCGTGTTCGGCGGGCAGGAGGCGAGCGGGTGCTGCGTGCCCGAGCCCGCCGTGGCCAAGATTTCCGGTTGCATCCCGGTCAAGGCCAAGCCGGCTTCGGGATGCTGCTGAGTTCCACATTTCAATCAAAAAAAGGAATCATCGTGGCCCAAGCCTACACCGTGCTGGTGCTGTGCACCGGCAATTCCTGCCGGTCGCAAATGGCCGAAGTGCTGCTGAACCATGACCTCGCCGGTCAGGTGCGCGCGCTGTCCGCCGGCACCCGGCCGCAGCCCAAGGTGGCCGACGGCGCGATCGAGGCGCTGAAGCTTGCCGGACTGCCGACCGACGGACTGCATCCGAAAGACATCGATGCGGTGATGAACGAGGCCATCGACCTGGTGGTGACGGTGTGCGACAACGCCCGCGAAGCCTGCCCCATCTTCCCCAAGCCGATTCCCGCCATTCATCTGCCGTTCCACGATCCGCACGGCGAGCCGCTGGACAGCTTCATTGCGGTGCGCGACGACATCCGCAACCGGCTGGTCACAGCCGTGCGCGACAAGTTCGGGCTGCAAGTCGCAGCCTGATTGCACATCTGCATCCGGAGACGTTCCATGGATAACACCGTTTTCAACGTGCTGTTCCTGTGTACCGGCAATTCGGCGCGCTCGATCCTGGCCGAGTCGCTGTTGAATGATCTTGGAAAAGGGCGTTTCCGGGCGTACAGCGCGGGCAGTCATCCGGCCGGTCAGGTCAACCCGTTTGCGCTGGAACTGCTGGAGAAAAACCATTTCCCGATCAGCGGACTGCGCAGCAAACCGTGGGACGAATTCGCCCGGCCCGATTCCCCTCAACTCGATTTCGTCATTACGGTATGCGACAAGGCGGCGGGCGAAGTCTGCCCGGTGTGGCCCGGCCAGCCGATGACCGCGCACTGGGGCATTCCCGACCCCGCCGCCGTCGAAGGCGAGCGACGAGAAAAAACGTCGCGCCTTCTTCGATGCCATGAACCAGTTGCAGCGGCGCATCTCCCTGTTCGTCAGCCTGCCGTTCGCCACGCTCGACAGCATGAAGCTGCAACAGGCCGTACGCGATATCGGAAAGACGGCATGAGCGCGCCAGGTTTGATGGAGCGCGCACGGTGAGCGCGCAGTGCGAGGTGACGGGGAAGCGTGCCGCCGGCGTGCCGATGAGCGTGTTCGAGCGCTGGACTCACCCTGTGGGTGGCGCTGTGCATTGTCGCCGGCGTGCTGCTCGGGCAAATGCTGCCGGCGCCCTTCCAGGTGCTGGGGCGTATGGAAGTGGCGCAGGTGAACATCCCGGTCGGCCTGCTGATCTGGGTGATGATCATCCCCATGCTGATGAAGATCGACTTCGGCGCGCTGCATCAGGTGAGGTCGCACTGGAAAGGCATCGGCGTCACCCTGTTCGTCAACTGGGCGGTGAAGCCGTTCTCCATGGCGCTGCTGGCGTGGCTGTTCATCCGCCACTGGTTCGCTCCGTATCTGCCGGCGGAACAGCTCGACAGTTACGTCGCCGGCCTGATTCTGCTGGCCGCCGCGCCTTGCACCGCGATGGTGTTCGTGTGGAGCCGGCTGACCGGCGGCGATCCGTATTTCACCCTGTCGCAGGTGGCGCTCAACGACACCATCATGATCTTCGCCTTCGCGCCCATCGTCGGCCTGCTGCTCGGGCTGTCGGCGATCGTCGTGCCGTGGGACACGCTGTTCACCTCGGTGGTGCTGTACATCGTCATCCCGGTGATCCTGGCGCAGATCTGGCGCAAGCAGCTGCTGAAACGCGGACAGGCGGCGTTCGACGCAGTGATGGCGCAGCTCGGCCACGCCTCGATCCTTGCGTTGCTGGCGACGCTGGTGCTGCTGTTCGCCTTCCAGGGCGAGGCGATCATCCGCGCAGCCGCTGATCATTGCGCTGCTGGCCGTGCCCATCCTGATCCAGGTGTTCTTCAACTCGGCGCTGGCCTACTGGCTCAACCGCAAGGTGGGCGAAAAGCACAGCGTGGCCTGCCCGTCGGCGCTGATCGGCGCGTCCAACTTTTTCGAACTGGCGGTGGCGGCGGCAATCGCGCTGTTCGGCTTCCAGTCGGGCGCGGCGCTGGCCACCGTGGTGGGTGTGCTGATCGAGGTGCCGGTGATGCTGCTGGTGGTGAAGATCGTGAACCGCAGCAAGGCGTGGTACGAAGCGGGACTGCCAACCCGCTGAGCGTCCCGTCATGCTGAAACATTTTGTCCTGCTGGTGCTTGCCGTCCTGACCGGCACCCTCACCGTGGGCGCCCGCGCCGAGTATCAACCCAAGGCTGAACGCGTGACGGATGACGGTCTACGCCATTGTCGGCCCATTGGGTCAGCGCAGCGCCGGAAACGACGGCCTCAACGCCAACTTCGGCTTCATCGTCACGCCCAAGGGGGTGATTCTGATCGACTCCGGCGCCAGTCGCCTCGGCGCCGAGAAAATTGACGCCGCCATCGCCAGGGTGACCGACAAGCCGGTGCGCTGGGTCATCAACACCGGCAGCCAGGATCACCGCTGGCTGGGCAACGACTATTTCGCCGGCAAGGGCGCCGAGGTGATTGCGCTCGCCCGCACCGCCGACACCCAGGCCGAATACGCGACGCAGCACATGGACGGGATGAAGCGCTTTCTCGGCGAACGCATGCAGGGTACGAAGCCGTTGCCTGCGCCCAAAACCCTCGCAGGCGATTCCGTCACGCTGGACCTGGGCGGCGAGATGCTCACGCTGACTTACACCGATGCCCATTTCCCGGGTGACGCCTGGGTGTGGCTGCCGCAGCACGGCGTGATGTTCAGTGGTGATCTGGTCTCTGTGGACCGCCTGCTGGGCGTGTTGCCCTGGTCCAGCGTGAAGAACAGCCAGAAGGCCTTCCATGCGATGGTCGCTCTGAAGCCCACGCGCATTGTCCCGGGTCATGGACGTGTCTGCGACCTTGCGCAGGCGCAGCGTGAAACCGGCGACTACTACGATTTCCTCGCCGGAAAGGTGGGCGCCGCCGCGAAGGATATGGAACCGATGGACGCGACGCTGGATCGCTACGCTGACATGCCTGCGTTCAGACATCTGGAAAACTACGAAAGCCTGCACCGGGCCAACATGAACCGGGCGTTCACCGAGTACGAGTCGCAGTAATGTTCGATGCGTTCGCCAGCCTGCTGGTTTTCGACCTGGCCGGCCTGACGCCGGACAGTTCTCTTGACGCGGAGGTGCATTTCTTCGTCATGGACGTGGCGAAAATTCTGGTGCTGCTCACGCTGGTGATCTACCTCATGGGCCTGCTGCGTGCCCTGCTCAAGCCCGAAAAGGTGCGCGAGTTCATTCGCAACCGCGGCAATCTGCAAAGCCGCTTCATGGCGGTTGGGCTGGGTGCGGTAACGCCGTTCTGCTCGTGCTCGTCGATTCCGCTCTTCATCGGGTAATTCACATGGGCGAGGCCGCTCAGGTGGAAGTGCCGGGGCGGTATTTGGCTGTTTTTTCGGGTGGAGCGTCACGCCGAGGCTGACGCAACATCGGCGGAGGGGGTGAAAGACATAAGCAGCTGATGGGGTAGGTGTAGATTTCGATACGTTTCAGACGGTCAGGGTAATCACCACATTTGTCCGGTCATCGGCCGAAGCTGTCGTAGCGATTCCGAACGAGCGATGTCAGCTACAAGTTTGATACCTGCCGTTGCCGAGGTTCGGAAACCGAACAACCGTATTCTCAACCTTCCACCCTGACCGCTCCCGAGAAGTCATTTAAGTATTGATCATGAAAGCCTGCAACTCATTGATTGATAGTGCGCCATCTCTCATTTATCATTGTGAGTAATTTTACTCACAATTGTAAATTCAGTGATTCCATCCTACCAACGCCCTGAGACCGAAACGCTGCAAGAGCGTCTGCGTGAGCCGCCGCGATTCCTGATTATCGTCGCCGGCCCACGCCAAGTTGGCAAGACGACACTGGTGCGCGGTGTGCTCGCAAACTATCCGCCGGAACGCAATTCCTTCGTCGCGGTGGATGACCCGGAAGGTTCTTCCGCGCTGGGCGCAGATTCGAGTTCCGCGCCTACCAAGCGCCAAGCAGCCGCGCCCCGCGACAGCGCTTGGCTGGTCGACATTTCGCAGCGGGCCAGAACAGCGGCGCGGGAAAGCGCGGATGGCCACATTCTTGCCCTCGACGAAATCCAGAAGATTCCGCGCTGGTCGACATCGTGAAAGGCCTGTGGGATGCCGACCGCGCGGAAGGTCTGGCGTTGCACGTCGTCCTGCTCGGCTCGTCGCCACTGCTGATGCAGCAGGGCATGAGCGAAAGCCTAGCCGGACGTTACGAAACCATCCCGCTCACGCATTGGTCGTTCCGGGAAATGGCCGACGCCTTCGATTTCGACCTCGAAGATTACCTCTACTTCGGCGGCTATCCCGGCAGCGCGCCGCTGGTCCGCGACGAGCCGCGCTGGCGCAGCTACGTCAATACCGGACTGATCGAGCCGAGCATCGAGAAGGACATCCTGATGATGACGCGGGTAGACAAGCCCGCACTGCTGCGCCGGTTGTTTTATCTCGGCTGCCGCTATTCCGGCCAGGAACTCTCCTACAACAAGATGAAAGGGCAACTGGAGGACGCGGGAAACACCGTGACCCTCGCCCACTATCTTGATTTGCTCGGAAACGCCGGCTTGATTCGTGGGTTGCACAAGTATGCCAGCCAGCCCCATCGCCGAAGTCCTCCTCACCCAAGCTCAACGTGCTGAACATGGCGCTCAATGTCGGTCGGTTCCGGTTACACGAAAGCCGAGGCCCAAGCCGACCGCAGCTATCGCGGCCGCGTTGTGGAGAGCGTTGTCGGCGCGCACTTGCACAACACGGCTGCGCCAGACTGCCGCCTCTATTACTGGCGAGACGGCACCGACGAGGTGGATTTCGTGCTCGAACGCGGACAGCGGCTGGTCGCCATCGAAGTCAAGAGCGGCAGCGTGTCGGGCAAGCTCGCGGGATTGGACGCCTTCGAGAAGAGCTTTGGCGCCTGCCGCCACCTGTTAATCGGCGACGGTGGCATCCCGCTGGCCGAGTTCCTTTCCTATCCGGCGGAGCACTGGTTTTGAGCCAAGTCGTCGATCCCGACCTGCTGGTGCCGCGCACCTGCACAACGCGCAACGAGCAAAGCGGTGAACGCAAGAGCCAGCCGCTGGAGGATTTCCGCGCCGCGCCGGCCTATGTGCTGCTGGGCGACCCCGGTGCCGGCAAGACCAAGTCATTCGAGCGCGAGGCGGCAGCCACCGGCGGCCATTACCTCCGGGCACGGACCTTCGCCACCCTCGACCCTAGCCCCGCAAGCTCGCCGGCAAGACGCTGTTCATCGACGGCCTCGACGAAATGCGTGCGGCCGGCGGCGACGGCCGCACGCCGCTGTACCAAGTGCGGCAGCATCTCGACCGCCTCGGTCGCCCGGCCTTCCGACTTTCATGCCGCGAGGCTGACTGGTACGGTGACAGCGACAGCGCCGCCCTGTTGGAGGTTGCGCCCGGCGGCTCGCTCGCCGTCCTGCACCTTGATCCGCTGAGCGACGCCGACATCGCCTTGCTGCTCGCACACAAGTTCGGCCGCGCCGATCCGGCGGATTTCGTTCGTCAAGCTGAGCGCCACGGACTGGCCGACTTGCTACGAAATCCGCAAACGCTGACCCTGCTGGCTCGCGCGGTTGGCGAGACCTGGCCCGACGGCCGCCGCAAGACCTACGAGCTTGCCTGCCAGCAACTGGTGCGGGAACTCAACCCGGAGCGCCGTGCCGCGACACGCGCCAACGCGCCGACGGCGGATGCCCTGCTTGTACGCGGCAGGTTTGCTCTGCGCTGTGCAGCTGCTCGCGGGCATCGCCGGCTTTGCTCTCGACGACGATACGGCGGACGATCAGCACGTCCTCTGGCGCGAGCTTTCCGCCTCTCGCAACCTGTCATTGCTGGACGCGCTGGCAAGCGGCCTGTTTCAGCGCGACGAGCGCGACCAGCAGCGCATTCCGGTCCATCGCAGCATCGCCGAGTTCCTCGGCGCGCGCCATCTGGCGACCCTGATCGATAGCGAAGGCTTGCCGCTCGGGCGCGTCGTTGCGCTGATCGCCGGCGAGGATGGCGGCATCGTGCCCGATCTGCGCGGCCTAGCTGCTTGGCTCGCCGTGCATTGCCGCGGCGGCGCGCGCCGAACTCGTCGGCCGTGACCCGCTCGGCGTCGTGCTCTACGGCGATGTGCGCGACTTCCCGACGGACGACAAGCGCCGCGTGCTCGCCGCGCTCAAAGCCGAAGCCGAGCGCTACGCCAATTTCCGCTTCCAGGACTGGACCGCCGCGCCTTTCGGCGCACTGGCCACACCCGACATGGTGCCGGTGTTCCTGGAATTGCTCGCCGAACCCTCGCGCTCCGAGGCCGATCTCGCCCTGCTCGATTGCGCGCTGGACGCGCTGCGCCACGGTCCGCCGCTGGCCGAATTGGGCACGGATACGACGCGGTTTGAAGCCCTTCTCGACGCAGCCGCGCGCGACGCCAGCTATCCTGAGCACATCCGCCACTCGGCCCTGAAGATTCTGCTGCGCGACCTGCCGCGCAATGCCACTCGCCTTGTCGCCATTGCCAGAGGCGTGCAAGCCGGAATAGTAGAGGACAAGGACGACCAGTTGCTCGATCGATTGCTGACGGAACTATTCCCCGAGTTCATCCGGCCGGCGGAAGTGTTCGACTTCCTGCACCAGGAAAAACAAGATCGCCTGATCGGCGACTATCGTATGTTCTGGGGACACCATCTGCCGGAAAGTGCGCAGGCGGAAACGCTGCCAGAACTCGACGAGTTGGCGCAAAGAAGTCCGACCTTGCGCAAATCGCTCGACGGTTATCAGGCCGACCGCATGGAGGGCGGCCTGCTGGCGCGCGCGCTTGAAACGTACGGCGACACTATCGACGATGCGCGGCTGTACGATTGGCTGGGTGCGGGATTGGACGATACGACCAACCGCGCATTGATGACGAGCACCAGAAGCATGTCGCCGCCTGGCTTGCGGCGCGGCGGAACGCTACAAGGCCATGCTGCTTGTCGGCGCCGCACGCTGCATCGACAAGGAAAATATGGTCGTGTCTGTTTCATTGTGCATCCCGCCTGTACTGCGCAGAGCCACCGGACGACATCGTCCCCTGGTATCTGGAACGGGCGGCGGCCGAAACGCACGGCGAATTCCAGCACTTCTATTTTGCGCAGGCGGCAAGGCAGCTAATCGGCCAAGGTGGACAGGAATGTCTGACGCTAGATGCCTTGGACTACCTTGCCCCCTGGATCGCGGCGCATCCGGAGTTTGAAGCCTATCTACGAAGTTTCGTTTATTGCAACATCGAAGATTGGCGCAGGGAAGACGCGGCCAAAAAGCGCGAGTGGGACAAGGATCGCGAACAACGCAAAGAGGGCTGGCGCAGTCGCTTCCGCGAGCATCTCGACGCAATCCGCGCCGGCAGAGCCCATCCGCAAATTCTGCACGAACTGGCGCAGGTGTATTTGCGACGCTTTCTCGACGTCAAAGGCGAGACACCCCACGAACGTCTCGCCGACTTCCTCGGCGGCGACCAGGAGTTGATCGAAGCGGCTTACGTCGGCTTCCGACGCTCTCTCGATCGTGACGATCTGCCAAGCGTCGTTGAGATCGTCGACCTCGAAACCAAGGGCCGCATGCACTTCATCCGCCAAGCCTGCCTGGCCGGCATGGAGGAACTCTACGCCAGCAATCCCGAAGCCGCACTGCATCTCGACGACGAAGTGCTGCGCAAGCTGTTGGCTTTCCGCCTCACCTGGGTTGCGGAAAAAGAGTCGGACTGGTTCGTGGCCCTGGTTAAGGCGCGATCCGATCTGGTCGCCGAGGTACTGGTCGCCTATGCGTTGCCGCTGCTGCGCAAGGGGGACGAGCATCTGCACGGCATCTGGGAACTTGCCTACAACGACGATTACGCCTCGGTCGCTCGCGCAGCGCTGCCCGATCTGCTGAAAGGCTTTCCGCTGCGCGCGAAGAACAAGGTGCTCGCCAGCGCGCTCGATCCGCTGCTCAAAGCCGGCTTGCGCCATCTCAACCGTCCGACGCTCGCCGCCATCGTCTCGGCGCGACTGGCACAGGGCAGCATGAGCGCGGCGCAGCGCGTCTATTGGCTCGCCTGCGGTTTGCTAATTTCACCGGCTGGCTACGAAGCGGCGCTCGCCGCCCATATCGGAACCAGCAAGGCGTTGCGTGGCCACCTCGGCGCCTTTCTGCATGACCGCGAACGGCGCCCCGGCTTCAATGCCGCTCTGCCTGAATCCTCGCTGGCACTCCTGATAGAACTGCTGGCGCCGGACAGCCCACCCGAACACTTATTGGGCGAGCGTTGGGTCAGCCCGACCATGCAGACAGCCGAAGAGGTACGCGCCTTCATCGACACGCTCGGCGGCAACCCGAGCGAAGCCGCCATGCAGGAACTGGAACGGCTGCTGGCCTTACCGAAGCTGGCGCCATGGCACAACCGCCTGCGGCATGCCACCCACACACAACGTGTCGCGCGTCGCAAGGCCAGCTTCCGCCATCTCGATGCTGCCGAAAGTCTGCCTCACTCTCGCCAACCGTGAACCGGCCAATGCTGCCGACCTCGCCGCGCTGGCTTACGCGCATCTGCGCGATCTGGCCCGCAAGATTCGCGATGGCAGCACCAACGATTACCGCCAGTACTGGAGCTACGGCACAAACGGCAAGCCGGAACGACCGAAACCAGAGAACGATTGTCGCGACGCCCTGATGTCCGATCTGATCGAACGTCTCGGCCGGCTCGGCGTTGATGCGGTCAAGGAAGGCTATTACGCCGAGGACAAGCGCGCCGACATCCGCGTCGCCTTCGGCGGCGCGCAAGGCTTCAACGTGCCCATCGAGATCAAGAAGGACAGCCACTCAGATCTATGGCGTGCGATCCACGAACAACTGATCGAACGCTATACCCGCGATCCCGGCGCCGATGGCTTGGGTATCTATCTGGTGTTCTGGTTTGGCGGCAAGGAAATGCCCTTGCCCCAGGAAGGAAAGAAGCCGCGCAGCGCTGTCGAACTCGAAGAGCGCTTACGGCAGACGCTCACCGTCGAGGAGATCGCCGCGTTCGCGTCTGTGTGATCGACTGCGCGCTGCCCTGATACCTAAGGTGGAATATTTCCGCCTGGGATTAAGCGGATACTCCACAACGGCTGCGGCTGTGTATGCCCAGTTAGCAGATCATAGCAGCCGGTTTCTTTTCGTGACATCACGGGCCGCTTTGGCCGAGAAACGGTCACAATGATTGAGCGACGTGAACTTCCGCTTGCCTGGCTGCTGCCGTTTGTCATGTTACCCGTAAGCGGACGGTGGCAAAATACCGACGGATGCCCGTCGAAGAGGGTTCAATGAAAAGAACGCTTTTCCTTATTCGCCATGCCAAGTCGAGTTGGGATGGCGTTGCCTTGCCCGACAAGGAGCGGCCGTTGGCAGACCGCGGAAAGCGCGACGCACCAATGATGGGCAAAGTCGTTGACGAAATTCGGCGGCCGCATCGTGACGAAGCGCAATTTCGAGCCGGGCACCGATCCGCGCGACCGCGAGCTCAACAATCCGCTGCTGCTGACCGCGCTTGCCCGCGACTACGACGTGGTGTTCGTGGCCGACCATGCGTTCGAGTTCGCGCGAGAGGTTTCCTACCGCACGGTGCGGGCGCGGCCGATCGTGGGCAGCATCGATCTCGAGCCGGTCGCCTGGCATTGGACCTGGGAGCACAACGGCGGGCCCCAGGTGAATGCGCGTTTCCACAAGCTGACCGGCGGACGTCACATGGAGAGCGCCGACTGGGCGGCCTGGATGGCGGTCCGCATGGTGGTGAAGGCGGCACAGGCGACGCGCTCGATCGAGCTGCGCAAGCTGCGCGACTTCATCCTGGGGCGCCGGCTTCGACGGCGACAAGGGCGTCGCGGTGAGCGTGCGCCGCTGGGACCAGCAGCTGCGCCAGGCGGTGCTGCTGGCGACGCCGTACGGCGTTGCGGCGCGCGCGCCGATCGAGGGCTTCCTGCATCGCACCAACGATCTCGACACGCTCGGCGACGACGAGCAAGACTCGCCCTGCCGCCTCGGCAGATAGGCGCGACCGATCGGAAAGGACAAGAGAAATGGCCACGCTCGCAGAACGCAACCGACGCATCCTCACGACCCACGCCGGAAGCCTGCCGCGGCGGGCTTCGCTGTCGGCCCTGCTGTTCGCCCGCATGAGCCGGAAGCCGTTCGACGCGCAGGCGCTCGGGCGCGAAACGCGCGAGGCGGTGGCGGAGATCGTGCGCAAGCAGCGCGAGATCGGGCTCGACGTCGTCAGCGACGGCGAGCAGTCGAAGACGAGTTTCCAGCACTACATCTCCGACCGTCTGTCCGGCATCGAGGCGATCGCCCCGAAAGGAGGCGAGCGGCGCACACGCGAGAACATGGCATTTCCCACCTTCTACAAGGACGGGGCGCATTCCGGTTCGCAGCAGCCCAGGTTCGCCTGCACCGGTCCGATCAAATACACCGGGCACAAGCAGCTCGCCGAGGACCTGGCGAACCTCGAGGCGGCGCTCGGCGGGCAGGATGCGGTCGGCGTCTTCGTCCCCTCGGTCTCGCCGTCGAGCTGCGCCGGCATGATGGAGAACCGCCACTACCAAAACGACGACGAGCATGTCCTGGCCGTCGCCGAGGCGCTGCGCGAGGAATACGAGGGCATCGTTGCGGCGGGCTTCCAGGTGCAGATCGACGATCCGCGTCTCGCCATGCACTACATGCTGAGCC
>CAVSCL010000045.1:0-60547 GCA_963726485.1 uncultured beta proteobacterium
ATCTGTCAGGCAAGGTCGTGATCGACGCGACCAACCCGATCGCGGACCTGCCGCCCGTCAACGGTGTGCTGCGCTTTTTCACAAGCCTCGATGAGTCGCAGATGGAACGCCTGCAACGGGCCGCTCCGGACGCACGATTCGTCAAGGCCTTCAATTCCGTCGGCAATGCCTTCATGGTGAACCCGAATTTTCCGGGTGGCCGACCGACGATGTTCATTTGCGGCAACGACGATGCGGCCAAGCAAACGGTCGTGGAAATCCTCGACCAGTTTGGCTGGGAAGTGGCGGACATGGGCAAGGTCGAGGCCGCGCGCGCCATCGAGCCGCTGTGCATGTTGTGGTGCATTCCCGGCCTGTTGCGCAACGCAATGGACGCATGCCTTCAAGTTGCTGCGCCTGCCGTGAGCGCCAGCAGCGTGTTTGGTGCGGGCCATCGAGAAGAGGAGCGGTCTGAAATGCGGATACTTGTCGTGGGTGCCAGTGGAACAATCGGTCACGCGGTGGTCGCTGCGCTGGAGCCAGGGCACGAAGTGGTGCCGGTCAGCCGCCGCAGCACCTCCATCGTGCTGGACATGGCGGACCCCGAATCCATAGCGGCCATGTACCGGCAGGTCGGTGTCGTCGATGCCGTCGTGAGCGCTGCCGGGGATGCAAGGTTCGGTCCGCTGGCGCAATTGAGCGATGAGGACTTCCGGTTCTCCATCGCCAACAAGCTTCTCGGCCAGGTCAACCTGGTCCGGCTCGGTTTCGGACACCTGCGGGACGGCGGTTCCATCACAGTGACCAGCGGCATCCTGGCGCGCTCGCCGATGGTAGGCGGCGTGGCCATCAGCCTGGTCAACGCGGCGCTGGAAGGATTCGTGCGCGCAGCCGCGCTGGAAGCCCCACGGGAAATCCGCGTCAATGCCGTGAGTCCGCCGTGGGTCAGCGAGACGCTGGAGAAGTTGGGCATGGATCCGGCGCCCGGTCTTCCGGCGGCGATCGTGGCGCGTGCATATCTGGAAAGCGTAACGGGAACGCAAACCGGCGCCGTAATCGAGCCCGGCCGCTCCTGACCCGGTACTGGCTGTCTGCAGCGGAGCCGACCGGTCGGAGCACTCAGGCATACACCGGCGCAAAGTCTTTTTCCGGCTGCGCCGAGGGGCCGTTCTCGCCCCAGTAGGGCGACAGTTTCCGCAGCTGGGCGACGATTTCCGGCACCACCTGGATGACGCGGTCGATCTCTTCTTCGGTCGTGTAGCGCGACAGCGAGAAGCGGGTGGTGCCGTGGGCGGCGGTGTAGGGTATGCCCATCGCGGTCAGCACGTGGGAGGGGTCCAGCGAACCGGTGGTGCAGGCCGAACCGCTCGAAGCGCAGATGCCCGCCTGGTCCAGCAACATCAGGATGCCTTCCGCCTCGACGCCCTCGAAGGCGATGTTGCTGGTGTTGGGCAGGCGCGGCTCTTGGCGCCGTTGCGCGAGGCGTGCGGATAGCGCGCCAGGATGCCGTCCTCCAACTTGTCCCGCAGGCGCGGACGCGGGTGTTTTCGTCCGGCACGCTGCCATCGCCAGTTCCGCCGCCCGGCCAAAGGCGACGATGTTGGCGACGTTTTCGGTGCCGCCGCGCCGGCCACGCTCCTGCCCGCCGCCGACGACGTAGGGCTGGTATTTCACGCGGCGCTTCACGTAGAGCAGCCCGATGCCTTTGGGCGCATGCAGCTTGTGCGCGGACAACGACAGGAAATCCACGTCCAGCTCCCGCACGTCGATCTTCAACTTGCCCGGCGTCTGCACCGCGTCCGTGTGGAACAGCACGCCTTTGCGTCGGCAGATGGCCGCGATTTCCCGGACCGGGAACAGGACGCCCGTCTCGTTGTTGGCCCACATCACCGAGACGATGGCGGTGTCCGGGCGGATTGACTCTCCAGCTGTTGCAGGTCCAGCGCCCCATCCGGCGCGACCGGCAGGAACGTGACGGTGTAGCCCCGCTTCTGGAGCAGGTCGCAGAACTTGGTATTCGCCGAATGCTCGACGGCGGTGGTCAGGACGTGCCGTTTCTCCGGCTGGGTGACCAGGGCGCTGTGGATCGCCGAGTTGTTGCTCTCGGTGCCGCAACTGGTGAAGATGATCTCCCGCGGCTCCGCGTTGATCAGCGCCGCGACCCTGGCCCGCGCCTGGTCCACGTGCTCGCCGACCTGCCGCCCAAACACATACGTGCTGGAAGGATTGCCCCAATACTCCCGCAGAAAGGGCATCATCGCGTCCACGACTTCGGGCGCGACGCGCGTGGTGGCGTTGTTGTCGAGGTAGATGCCTTGCATGTTGGCTCCTTGGATTCAGGCCCCTCCCGCTTGGGGGAGAGGGGACTGTTGGTTACGGCTGGCTGGTGGCGCGCGCAAGCGAACCGGCGCGGGTGGGGACGAGCTTGATCAATTCGCCCAGCTCTTCCATCAGCTTCTGCTGGATGCCTTGCAGCGTCAGCGCTTCCATCTGGCAGCCGGCGCAGGCGCCGGTCATGCTGACGTAGACCGTCTTGCCGTCGACGTCGACCAACTCGATGTCGCCGTGGTCGCGCTGCAGTTGCGGGCGCGACCGATTCCAGCACCGCCTCGATGCGGCGGATGCGCTCCAGGTTGGTGAGCTTGCCGGGCTTGAGCGGTGCCGATGCCTTCACCGGCACCGCCTTGAAGGTTTCGCCGCGCTCCGCCAGCACCTTGGCCAGAATTTCCTCGATGCCTTCGTGGCACGAAGCGCAGCCGCCGCCGGCCTTGGTGTAGTTGATCACGTCTTCCATCGTCGACAGGTTATTGGCACGCACCGTGTCCTCGATCAGCACCGCGTCGATGGCGAAGCACTTGCAGATCAGCGCGCCTTCCTCGTGGTCGTCGCTCCACTCCTCGCCGCGGTAGTTGGCGATGGCCGCCTGCAGCGCCTCGCGTCCCATCACCGAGCAGTGCATCTTCTCCGGCGGCAGGCCGTCCAGATAATCGGCGATGTCCTGGTTGCTCACCTTCAGCGCATCGTCGAGCTTCATGCCCTTGACGATTTCAGTCAGCGCCGACGACGACGCGATGGCCGAGCCGCAGCCGAAGGTCTGAAAGTGGGCGTCCTGGATGGTTTCCGTTTCCGGGTCCACCTTCAGCATCAGGCGCAGCGCGTCGCCGCAGGAGATGGAGCCGACATCGCCCACCGCGTTGGCGTCCGCAAGCGGCCCGGCGTTGCGCGGCTGGAAGAAGTGTTCCTTGACCTTGTCCGAGTAATCCCACATGACGTGCTCCTAGAGTTGCTCCCATCGCCCGCAAGCGGGGGACGGGCTGGGGGTGAGAGAGAAAATGTTCATGGACGTGAACGTTTTCACGCAGAGAAGGAAGAACCGCACGCGCAACTGGAGGTCGCGTTGGGGTTCTCGAATTTGAAGCCGGAGCCATTCAGGCTGTCGACGAAGTCCACGGTCACGCCGTCCAGCATGGGCGCGGAGAAGGGATCGATCAGCAGCATCACGCTGCCCACCGCCACTTCCACGTCGTCCTCGGCTTTGGCCTCTTCCAGCCGCATGCCGTACTGAAAGCCGGAGCAGCCGCCACCGGAAATGGCGATGCGCAGTCCCGCCACCGGCGTGTCGGAACCTTTGATGAATTTCTCTACAGCGGAGAGCGCGCTGGGGGTAAGCGTAAGCATGGTTTGCCTCCTGGCAGGGTGAAGGGATACACACCCCGGATATCGCAAGCCCCATGCCAGCGCGGCGACGGACACCAACTCGTTGTTTTGTCTATCGAATGCTCCGGCCAGACGCCCAACCTCCGTGTGCGGAACCCAACCGGAAGGGGGGCTTGTAGGGTTTGCAACAACACCCCTGGTCAGCGGCCCGAGAAGAACTGCGTGGGAAATCAGCCGCTTGTCGGAAGCGCTCGAAACGCCCGCCGCGGCGCGCTGCTTGCTAGGTGTTACTCAGGCCCGCGTATTCTGCGCCGGCGTCTGTGCACAAAGGAAACCATCATGGCCCGCATCGGCATATTTTTCGGCAGCAACACCGGCAACACCCGCAAGATCGCCAAGATGATCAAAAGGCGTTTTCCGGACGACGATCTGATGGCCGACCCGCTCAACGTCAACAAGGCCACGCCCGAACTGATCGCAAGCCACGGCCACCTCATCCTCGGCACCCCCACGCTGGGCGAAGGCCAGATGCCCGGCCTGGATACTGACTGCCAGAACGCGAGCTGGGCCGAATTCCTGCCCCGGCTCGCCGACATCGATTTCAGCGGCAAGACCGTCGCCCTCTACGGCCTGGGCGACCAGGAAAAATACCCCGACAACTTCGCCGATGCCCTCGGTGAGCTATACGAATTCGTGAAAGCGCGCGGCGCCAAAGTCGTGGGATTCTGGCCTACCGACGGCTACGACTTCATTGCATCCAAGGCGGAAATCGACGGCGAGTTCGTCGGCCTGGTGCAGGACCTGGACAACCAGAAAATGTTGCTGGAAGACAGGCTGGAGACGTGGCTGCTGTTGATTGCCAAGGAGTTCGGGTTGGTGATGAAGTGAAGTGTGCCAAACACTTAAACAGTGGATGCGTTGAGCATCGTATCGATGTCGTGCATCCACCCTCTCATTTCACCATCGGGGTCGATTTCTGCAAGCATGTCTGGTTCCATCGTTGGCACAACTGTTTCAGCTAGCCACCCTTTCACTCGGTTAGCCCCCCATTTGGAATGCGGTGGTGCGTACTTATTCAACTCGATCGTTAGCAATGCAGGTACATTCTCGTCCGGTCCATACGACGTCGGCAGGTTACAGGCGAGTCCACCCGCTTGGGCGCACAAGTTAATCGCCTGATGATGCACGAAGTTCTCGATTGTCAGCCGTGAGGTTGAAACCGCTTTGCAGTTCGCACGCTCATTAACGGTATCTACTTTCGCTTGATGCTTTGCGGGGGAGCCCGACGGAGAGTCGCGGTCATAAAGATGAAACTCTGGGCGGTTGAGTTTGGCCAATCGAGATGCCCAATATCCCAAGTTTTCTGCCCCGCTGACCGGGACGAAGATCAATTCGCCAGCTAGCTCAAGCGCTTCTAGATCGGGAACGGCGCTACCGTGTAATAGGAACATTTGCGACAGGCTTTTCATGAACGCTATGTCATGGATGCCTTCAACAACGATAAATATCTTGACGGTGTGATCAGGCAAGATGCCGAGGCTATGAGCAATCGCCTCATTTACTGCTTCGGTTCCGCCAATAGAGATAGACCTTAAATCGTCGCTTGCTTTTGATATGAAACGTAGGCTTGTACTTGGAAGAGTCCGGGCAAGCATTGGTGTATGGGTGGTCACGATCACTTGGTCATTGCCGTTTGCAAGCTGCCGGAGGGCGCGCATCAGCATTCGTTGGTTATGCGGATGCTGGCTGGTTTCAGGCTCTTCGATAGCGTAGATGGCTGAAGATGCTTCCTTTTTCACGCATGGCCCTCTCGGCTTTTGCACGGAAAAAATTTAGCAGAATTAGTCGCCGAACCCCGCTACCGCGCTTGTTAAGCGGGATATCGTCATCACCAGTAATGCTGGCCTTGATCAGTGTCGCCCAGTTTGGTTTCTCGAACTTGGGATCGAGCGTCGCGGCAACAGCCGGGTCCATTTCCTTAAGTTTTTTCAGGGTCAAGTCAGCAACTTTTTTGACTTCTTGCTCTACGAAAGTCATAAGTGCTTGCAGGTCTGCCGCTTTTGCCGAAAGCGCTTCCTTGATGGCAATTTTGAGGGGGTCTTGCGCCTCAATATCTTGGTCGGAGCTTTGCCGGTCGCTTTTGAATAGCGCGTAAAGTGGCAATGCGGCGCGTAAGCCCTCCCAAACTTTGGAGGCGTTTCCTTTGTCATCAACACCGTCGCCGACGAGAAGTACCTCAGTTGGGACGGGTGCAAGAATTCCAACCTTGGCGCGAATTGCGTTGCGCAGCTCGCGCTTTACCTTCTTGTTCACGGCAACCATGTCGACACCAAGCTGTTCACCGCGCTGCTTCAATTCATCGATCTTAAGTGCCAGCAAATCAGTCACGCCTTTTGCACCAGGATGGACCGCTTTGATCTTCAGTTCGGTTACTTTCGGTTTGTCGATAGAGCAGTTGTAAATCTTGGTGATTTCCAGGTCGCCGTCCGGGTTGAGAAGGAATTCTTCTGCCAGACTAGTAGGGGCATTTTCATCAAGAATGAGCTGGCTTGGGAGGTCCGTGAAGACACAAGTAATGCTGACCTCCTTTGCATTGCCTTTCTTAGCCGCATCGTTCTTATCCAATCCCTTGTCGTTGAAAAAGGCATCGAGGGCATCGAGCAACGTGGATTTCCCAGAGTCGTTCCTTCCAACAAAAGTCGTCATATCATCAAATGAAACCGTCAGAGGATTCTTGTAGCATCGGAAGTTCGCCACGGTCATAGATTTCAGCTTCATTACTATTCCTCCCCGTTAATCAGTCGGCTAACTACAGTCGCTTTACTGCCTGATCCTAAGATTTCTTCGTCAATGTTCTCTTAGCAGGAGACTTCGGGGAATTCGCTTTAGGCGATACCTTCCTTGTTACCTCAGGAGGTGGTCCAAGATCCTTTGCGCCAAGTTCAATAGCGCGCTCCCGCCATGCGGCTCGATATCGCTCTTGCACTTTGTTGCCAAGCCGTTCGATAACATGATGCGGATTGAAAACAAGCACCCACTGAAAGTCGTGATCAGTTCCTGGTTTGTAATCAATGAATCCAAGCTTCTTGAGATGCCGCATGCGCTTACGCCAAGTGTCTACGGCACGTTCGCCAGTGAAGCTTGCTTCGAAAGCCATTTTCTTTTCGCTGCCCAGCTCGACGATACCGGGATGGAAAAGGCGGCACCATATAGTCATGTAGGCCCTTCCTGCGGGCTGCCCCTTTGTCAGAGAGTCGATAATGTTCATGAGATATGACATCGTTCTGGGCATCGTGGTGAATCGACTCGCATTCCTTCGATCCCAGAAGGACTCTTCTGACACATCGGGCCAGAGTTCGGCTCGCATAGCCAACGCGCGTTCCTCCATCTTGGGCCAGCTTTTGTCTGCTTCATGTTCAATGCAATTACCATCACTATTCCTCAATGGTGGAAAGGGCTCGGGACCGGGTTTTGGAAGCCCGTGTTGTTGCCATGCTCGTCAGCCAAGCGGGATTTGGATGCCCCGATTAGTAGCTTCAACGCGTCCTGAGCTTGAGATCAGTATCGAGAACTAGTGTATCCAGAGCAATGATTACTCGCCATCGATATGGTTTGAATTTCGTTGATAGAGGTAAGCTTTTCATATCAGCAGTTCGTCAAGGTAATGCATCCCGTAGATGCTAGTTGAGCGATATATCTCAGATAGATCACGAGAACCCCCATTGTCTTGTCGTTTTCCCGCATTGCTGTAGTGCTCACGGTGCTCCTACGTGCTCTTAACGTGCTCATGTGCTCGTAGTGCTCAGGGGATTATCAAGGGGGTCGGGTAAGCCGCCGGCAGGGTCAGCTTCGGATTGTTATCAGGATTAGATAGACACCGCAGAAATAAGCGGTGACTTGAGCATCCTTCTATAGCTACTTCGCAGTTCACGAACGTACAAACTCCAGCAGCGGCCCAATATCCCGCCCGTCGGCAGCCCGCAACGCAGCAACATAAGCCCGCCGGGTTTCACCCGGATTCACCAGATTGGTTTTGCCCCAACTGAAGCGCGGCTGGCCGAGTGCGACCAGGAGCAGGTCGGTGGCCAGTCGTGCATGGCGACCGTTGCCGTTCGGGAAGGGGTGGATGGAGACGAGCCGGTGATGAAAGCGCGCGCCGATTTCATCCGGCGGATAGGTGCCGTGTTCGATCCAGTAGCGGCAATCGTCCAGCAACAAGCGCAGGTCGGTGGCAATGCGGTGGGGGTCGACGCCGACGTTGCGTTCGGTTTGCCTGAACTTGCCGGCCCAGCGCCACACGTGCCGGAACATGCGTTTGTGCAAATCCGTCAGAAAGCCTTCGTCGAGTACGTCGCGCGTGCGTGCGAAGGCCCATGCCTCGGCTTCGAGGATGTTCGCCTGTTCCGCTTCGTTCAGCTCGCGGCGCAGGGTGATGTAGGACGGAATCAGCCCCTCGCGTTCCTCGGCGGTCAGCGGAGTGGAGGCGTCGTCCTCTTCCAGCAGCGGGTCGCTCATGCACCCTCCCACAGTTCGGAGCCCGCCTGTTCGATCAGCCGGCGGATGAGGCGCTTGCGCTGTTCGTTCTCGTCGGCGGTGTCGAGCGCCTGCGCTTCAAGCGCCATGGTGTGGCGTGTGGAATCCAGCCGCTTGCTCGCAAGACGGGCGGCGCGTTCCTCGACCAGCGCGTCCAGGGGTTGGCGGGGCACCAGGGCGTAGACGAGCCGGCAGTCCAGTGCGTTGGCTGCGCGTTCGAGGCTGTCCAGGGTGATGGTGCCTTTCGCTTCGGCCTGCTCGATGGCGACGACGCGCGGCTGGCTGACGCCCAGACGCTTTGCAAGCTGGGCGGTGGTCATGCCGAGCGCTTCGCGGATGGCCTTGACCCAGCCGCGCGGCGGGCGTGCCAAGGCGTCGGCGTTGAGCAGGCTCAAACGCTTGTCGAGCTGGCGGCGGGCGGCTTCACGGTCTTCGGGGCGCATTCTCGATAACCAATATGTTATCTTGTAATGCCTTAAAGATAATCTATGTATTATCATAATACAAGGTAAAAATAATATTTGGGTTATATCTACGACCGTATTGGATAACCCATAAGTGATTGCCGCGAGGACAGGCGGGCGCTGCCAATTGGCCAGGGGTTAAGATAACAACCCGCCCACTTCACCCGCCGTCCATGCGTTTTGTTCTGATTCTTCTTCTCTACGGCGGCATCCAGATTTACTTTGCCGCCAAGGCCATTCGCGCCTTCGATCTGGTGGGATGGGGCTGGGCGCTGGCCCTGGTCTGGGCAGGGTTGATGACGATAGGCCCACTCCTGCAATGGCGTCTGGAACGTTGTCCCGATTGTCATGCTCTTGCGGTCAGCAGTGCCTGGCTTGTTTTCGGCTGGATGGGGTTTTCCTTTCTCTTCATCTGGCTCGGCCTGGCCATGGATATCTATGGCTGGGGGGCTCGCCTGGCATCCCTGCCCATGCCTGCCGTGCGTCCCGCCTTTCTGGTTTTGGTCTTGCTGACCTTGGCTTTGTGGATGGTGGGTTTCTATTCCGCGAGGCATCCAAGGGTGGAGCGGGTCACGATCTATTCGGACAAACTTCCGGCCGGCCCTGGCCTGCGCATTGCACAGATTTCCGATGTGCATCTGGGCATCCTCATCGGGAAGCAACGGCTCGATCGCATCCTGGAAAAGCTCAACGAGCTTCAACCCGATATCCTGGTCTCCACCGGCGATCTGGTGGATGCCGAAGCCCATTACGTGGATGGCCTGTCATCGCGGTTTGCTGCCTATCAACCGCGCTACGGAAAATTTGCCGTCACCGGCAACCATGAACGCTATGCGGGGCTGGAGCATGCGCTGGATTTCCATGTTCGCTCCGGCTTTAAACTGCTGCGCTGGGAAGCCGCGGATGTGACTGAAACCGTTACGCTGGCCGGGGTTGACGACCCGGCGGTGCGTGCAAGCAAGACGGATGAAGCACGGATGCTGGCCGCGATACCAGCCGGGCGTTTTGTCGTTCTGCTCAAGCATCAGCCCGTCATCGATCCCCAGTCGCGTTTCGACCTGCAACTCTCGGGTCATACCCACAACGGCCAGATTTTTCCCTTCGGCCTGCTGGTAAAAACGGTCTACCCCTTGATCGAGGGCCGCTACGACCTGCCGGGCGGCCGCCAGCTCTATGTCAGCCGCGGAACCGGTACCTGGGGACCTCCCATCCGCTTCCTGTCTCCGCCTGAAATCACGCTGATCGAACTGAAAAGACCGTAGAGCGTGAACGAAAGGGGTCCGCTTCGAATTGTTTTTTGGCGTGCTCCCCTGAATCCCCGCAGCCACCACGGAACTGCCGATCCCGTCGCTGGGGTCGAGCCAGGCGCTCCAGAACTTCGACCGAGGCGGGCGGGTTGCCACGGCGCAGTTCGATGAAGGCCATGGCCTGAGGGTCAGCAGGGCGAAGCTGGCTTTCTTGCCGTACATGTCGAGGTCCAGTCGCGCCAGTCCGGCGACAGCTGCCGAGCCGGGCGCTCGCGCATGCCCAGCGCGGCCATGTCGAGGCGGCGTCGAACTGGCATTCGGGAGCCGTGAACTTGCGAGCGATGCCGAACAGCAATTCGGCGCAGCCAGGTCGCTGCGGTGCTGCGCGATGCCGCCAGCAGGGCGAGTGTCCGGCGGCGTCCCCTTGCGGGTGCTGCGCCATGCCGCGTTGCAGCAGGGCGAGGACGTCGGCGGGCAAGCTCGATGCCGCCGGGTGGGCCTTCGATCATGCCGCCTGCAATTGCTCTGTGCTTGTCCCGGAGCATTTTCATGCAGGCGCGGTTGGCCGCCAGTTCCAGCGCGGTGAAGCCGTCCAGGGTCTCCATCGTGGTGTCGGCGCCGGCTTCCAGCAGCAGTTTGACGATTTCGGTCTTGCCCGCCGAGGCAGCGTAGATCAGCGCGGTGGCGCCGTTGACGTTCTGGCTGTCGAGCGGCGCGCCGGCCATGATCAGGGCGTTCACGCAGGGTGCGCTGTCGGCGAAGCAGGCAAACCACAGCGCGCCGTTGCCATCGGCGTTCATCTCGCGCGGGTCGGCGCCGCGCGTCAGCAGTTCGCCGATGAACCCGACGCGGCCCAGCCGGGCGGCATGCATCAGCGGCGTGGTGGCGTTGGCGATCCGGCCGTCGCAGGGTTTCTTCGCAGGGAATCTGCGGAGGGGAAGCCTTCGCTTTCGAGCCAGGCTTTGAGTGCGATGTCATTCATAGGCGGGCAGGGTCAGGAGTCGGGGATCGTCCACAGGCATGCCCACGGCAAAGTGGTACAGCACCTGAAAGCGGTTATCGGTGAGGCCCAGCACGTCATGGTCGGCATCGTCGAAGAAGCAGCCGATCCCGGTGCCGCGCCAGCCGGCGGCTTCGGCCTCCAGCGTGATGACGTGGCCGAGCATGCCCGCCTCCCAGTGCAGGTGGCGGTAGGCGGCGGGGTTTTCCGCGATGGGCGCCGCGAATTCGGCAACGAACATGAAGGTGACGGCGCTGTGCGAGGCGATGTCCTGATGGCAGGACAGCGTGCGCGCGGTTTTGGCGGCGGCGGCTTGAATCAGTTGAAACAGCGGCAGATCGGGGTCGGCCGCGATCCATTTGAATTCGGCGCGGCAGGCATCGCGCAACGCGGCTTCGGCGGCGTCGCTGCGCGGCAGCGCATACAGGCCGGGCGCGACGCCTTCCACCCGATGTACCAGCAGCACCGGATGCACGCGCGGGGCATGCGGCCACAGGTCCCACACCGGCGCGCCGCCGGGCAGCAGGCAGGACAGCAGACGGCGGAACACGGCGTGGGGCAGGATCGATTGGCCGTCGAAGGCCTGGGCGCTGCGGCGATTGAGGATGACCTGGGTGGCGGGGATGTCCGTCATCCCGGCGAACGCCGGGATCCAGTTTGATTCGGCTGGATTCCGGCGTTCGCCGGAATGACGGATCGGGGGTTGGCACGGTGCCCGCGCGTG
This sequence comes from uncultured beta proteobacterium, assembly GCA_963726485.1. GTDB lineage: Bacteria > Pseudomonadota > Gammaproteobacteria > Burkholderiales > Thiobacillaceae > Thiobacillus. The sequence goes on from CAVSCL010000045.1 coordinate 11,605, forward strand.
GCCGCCGCCACTTCCTCGATCACCGGCCACTGGTAGAGCGGGCGCGGGTCGAGCTGGCTGGGCTTGCCTGCCCAGTGGGGCCAGTTAGCAGGTAAGGAAGCGCTTGCATCGAGCGCGACGATGACCTCCGGTTCCTCCGCCTCCACCCCCGCAAAATCCGTGTCGCGATCCAGCCCCAGACACCGAGCCACTTCAAGCGAATCCAGACTCAGCACCTGCGCGCGCCAGCCCAGCAAGGCGGCGGCGTAGCTCGCGGCGGCCAGCACATGGCCGAGGTCGAGCTGGCAGTAGCGGAAGGCGCGTTCGCCGTATTTCCAGGCCTCGCGCCAGTGGATGGAACTGAAGCCAAGCCACAGGCCGTAGCCCTCTCCCCCGGCCGCCGTACTCCCGCGTGCGGGAGAGGGGAGTCTCCCACGCCCGCTGCTCCAGCACGTGCGAGCGGCTGTGGTAATGGTGCAGGCCGTTAGCGACCCCTTGCACACCGGCGGCGATGACCCAGGTTTCGGTGGGGTGCAGGTTGCCCGAGGAGGGGTTCGCCCGCAGCGCCCAGCGCGACCCGGCGTATTCCTTCCAGGCGGTGACGCCGACGGATAAACGCAGCAGGGTGCTGAGCGAGACGACATCCAGCGGCGCGGCAGGACGCGGGTCGGGCAGCGCGTTCCAGGTGATATCGAGCTTGGGCAGGTCGCGCGGCAGGGCCAGGGTCTGCGCATCCACCCAGTGACGGAACGGGTCGGGCTGCGCCTCCCAGTCGAGTGTGCCCGGCCCGGCGGCGTAGCGGTCGAGGTGGTGCTTGGTGCGCTGGTGGTAATCCGCCACCGTTGCTGCGCGGGTCGACGTGGTGTTCATACGCGTTTCGACCGGCACTGCGGCAGACAGTGCCGCGCACGTCATGGCGCAGTCGGCTCGTAGGACAGTTCGCTCGCCAGGCAGCCGATGGGTTCGGCAAGTTGTCCATTCGGCCCGGTCTCGAAACTCACCAGAAAGATTTCATCCTCGGGCGCGGCTTCCACGTGGCCGACATTGACCACCATGCCGCGGGCGCCGGCGGGCGCGAGCAGGTCGCCGGGATTGAGACCGGGAATGCCGCTCTCGCCGGTTTCTTCCAGCGGATCGTTGAACAGGTCCTGCGCGGCGAATACCCGGTCGCCCCTTTGGAAAACGCTCATCACGCCAGTTCCACGATTTTGACGCTTGCCGGCTGCACGACGAATTGCACCCGCGCGGCCATGCCGGGGGTGAGCTGCACCCGTCCCGTGATCGTCGACGATCATGACTTCTTCCAGCCCCATGCGCCGGGCGACGTCCACCCAGGCCTCGGGTCCCGCCACCACCAGCGCGGTCGCGGGCCCGTCCGCCCGCGCGGCATGGCGGTGCAGCACCGTGGCGGACACCACGTGGCTCGCCGGCTGGCCGCTGCGCGGGTCGATGATGTGCGGATAACGCCGGTCGCCACTCTGGCGGTAGCGTTCATAGGTGCCGGAGGTCACCACGGCCATGCGGCCGCTGATTTCCAGCGAGGCCAGCGCGCCGCGGCCCTGCGGATGGCGCACGCCGATGCGCCAGGGCCGCCCGCCGCGGTCGCCCGACACCGCGAGGTTGCCGCCCAGATTCACCAGGGCATTGCCGTATCCGAGTTGGGCGAGCCGGTCCAGCGCCAGGTCGATGGCCACGCCCTTGGCATGGCCGCCGAGGTCGATCTGCACATGGGGGTTGCGGCTGCTGACCCGATTGCCCTTGAACACCAGGTCTTCCATGCCCGGAGCGGCAGCGACGAGTTGCGCCACGACCGCCGCATCGGGCGGTGCGCCGACGGGGAGCTCGTCGCTGTGGAAACCCCACAGCCCCACCAGACTGCCGATAGCCGGGTTGTAGAGGCCGCCGCTGGCGTGGGCGATTTCCCTGGCTTCGTGCAGCATCGACAGCAGGCCGGGCTCGACGACATGCTCGCGGCCGGCCGCCAGGGCGCGGTTGAGGTCGCCGAGCGCACCGGGCTTCCACGCATGCCAGTCGCGGTTCTGCAGCGAGAAGGTGTGCGACACGTCGGCGATGGCCGCACGCGCGGCTTCGGTGTCCGCAGCCAGCACATCCACCTCGACCAGGGTGCCGAAAACGTACATCTGCTCGCTGACCAGGGTGTCGGCGCGCGAGGTGCCGATGGCGGGCAGCAGGCAGGCGCCGAGGCCGAGCTTCATGAAATCACGACGATTGAGGGACATGGCTGAGCTCCTTGAAACTCGAGACTGAAAGGCGTCTCCGAACAATTCGTCAGCACCGGCGGAAGCCGGTGTCCAGCGCCTTGATAAAGACTGGATTCCGGCGTGCGCCGGAATGACGGCATCGCGCGATCTTTGATGCGGTGCGCAGAGAAAGAAAGCGCGTTCATCCGAGCAGCACCTCGTAGGCATGACGCAGCAGATCCATCTCCACCGGCATGCCGCCCGCGGCCTCGGTGATGGCGATGAACTTTCCGCCCAGGGCCGCGGCTTCGTCGAAGGGCGGGTCGATGGTGGTGAAGCTGGCGAGATGCAGGGCGACCGGGCCGTCCGGCGTGTCCACCGTGGCCTGGAATTCGGGTTCGTGCACCAGGCTGCCGGCGGGCAGGCCCAGTCTGTCCTCGGCCGCCTTGAGGAAGACCGCCGGGTGAGGCACCACCTGCGGCGGCGCCGCGTGCTCCATCAGCGCGGACAAGGGCGGCAAGCGGCGTGAAAGCGACAGTGCCGTGCGGCAGGCGCAAAAAGCGCAGGCGGCCGCTGGTCTTCTGCTTGTGCACGAGGATGAGGCGCAGGTCGGACGGCATTTCCATGGCGGCAACTCCGTTCACACCGCCGCCAGCAGGCGCGGTTCCGCCTTCACCACGCCGTCGCGCCCCCAGGCCGTGACGGCCTCGACGAACCAGGCGGGTTTGTCGGGATGCGGCGTGAGCACATCGTATTCGGCGTAATAACTGCCATCGCTGTTGATGATGAGACTGCCGCAACGACTGCCATGCGGGTTGCGCCAGGTGCCTTCATAGCCGGGCAGGTCGCTGGCGCGATCGATCGATTTCGCAGAAAACCGCGTCCCGCAGCAGGATGGCGGGCAGAGGATCGGCGCCATAGCGCGCCGCTTCCTTGAGCAGCACCGCGCACAGTTGCTCGGCGGTTTCCTGCCAGGTGTCGGGCAGCATCATGCTCACCATATCTCGGCCGGCGCCTTGAGGCTTTCCACCGGCTGGCCGCCCAGCAGGTGCTGGTCGAAGATCGTGTTTACGTCAGACACTTTGACGTTGCTGTAGAGAATGCCCTCGGGATAGACCAGCACATTCGGGCCCATGCCGCACGGGCCGATGCAACCGGTGAGCGTGACCGCGATGGTGTCGAAGCACTGGCGCTGCTGGTACTGGTAGAGGAATTCGTCCTGCACTTCGCGGCAGCCGCGCTCGGCGCACGAGCCGCGGGGATGCCCGGACGGCCTTGCCTGAGTGCAGATGAACACGTGTTTTTCGGGTTTCGGCATGGCAAACCTCAGGCGTTGAGAGGCAGGGATTGGTGGGTATGGCACTGCTTGGGACAGACCCGTGCGCAGGAGCCGCAGCCGATGCAGTCGAGCGCGTTGGCGATCGACATGACCATGTTGTTGTCTTCGTCGTCGTCATACGAGTCGTCGTCGGCTTCGCGTTCGATCAGGTCGAATACGTTGCGCGGGCAGACCTTGTAGCAGCGGCCGCAGCCGATGCAGGTCTTCTGGTTGAGCGCCATCAGAAAGGTTGGCGTCCAGTTCGCGCCGCCGCGGGTGAGTCCGGTTATGGGATCCATGTCAGCCTTCTTTCTGCGCCGCGCTCAGGCGGGCGTTGGCATCGGCCCAGGTCTTGCAGGCGTCGTAAGTCGATTGCGCGATCGGGTGGATTTCCGCGTAGCCGGCAGGCAGGCGGTCTTCCACCAGATCGTGCAGTTGCGACGCCCACTCGCTGGCGATGCGCTTGAGTTTCTTGACCTCGCGGTCGAGGTCTTTCAGTTCGTCTTCGTTCATGTGCCACTCCTGCCGCTTACAGTCCCGCGACCTCGGGATATTTCCCCACGATCTCCAGCGCCACTGAAAGCAGCTTGTCCGCTTCGTCCTTCATCTTCGACAGGCTTTCGTAACCGTAGCGATGCACGTCGCGCACGACACGATCCATCACCACCAGCTTGCCCACCGTGATAAACGCGCGGCCAAAGCCTTCGTGGGTGATGTTCAGCATGGGCACGGCCATCAGCCCGCATTCCTTCTCGATCGAGCGTGGAAATGGCGTTGTAGAACGCCCTGACGCGCGACAAGGTCTGTTCGTCGGGGTCGCCGATCACGGGAATCGCGCGGCGCTGGTCCTTGGAAAGGATGTAGGGCGCGAGGATGCGTTCCACCGGCCAGCCGTCGTAGGTGCCGTAGTTATCGATGGCGCGCATTTGCTTGACCATCTCCTTGATGAATTCGGTTTCCAGGATGGGGTCGCGTTCGACGGTTGCTGCTTCAGTCATGTGAGTCTCCTTGAATGGGCTGATCGGAAGGGGCGATGCGTGAAATACTGAAAGCGCGGCGCGCGGGAGAACAGGCGGGCAATGGAGCAGGCCGGCGGCAAAGCCCGCCAGCATGGACACCGCCGCCGCGGCATCGCCGAGGCCGGACAGGGTCGCCACGATTGCGCCGAGCACGGACAGCACGGTGGGCAGCAGATAGGCCAGCAGGCCGGCGCGCAGCAGGTCGGATTCGGCCAGGTTCAGCACCAGGCTGTCGCCCGGCTGGACGGGCAGATCGCAGCTCACCGACACCGGGGCGCGGCCACGGTTGAGATATTTCCCCAGACCGGACAGGCCGCAGGTACTTTGCGAATGGCAGGCCGAGCAGCCCTGCTCGGCCGAGGCTTCCACCCAGACCTTGCCGCCGGCGATGGAAATGACGCGGGTGCGGGTTTCGATCATCGATCGGTTTGCACCTGACGGGCTAAAGGCCGGCGTTTGCTCCCTCTCCCGCAAGCGGGAGAGGGTTGGGGAGAGGGGAATTCGCCCATGTCGTTCATTCTTCCCACCCCTCTTCGGCCATCGAACCAAAGCGGTCGTCAATCGGTTTGGGCACGTCACGTTCGCTCCCTCGCCCGCTTGCGGGAGAGGGTTGGGGAGAGGGAGGCGACCGCCGCGCCGGGATGAAAGGAGTGAGGTAACTCATTCTTCCCAACTTCTCTTCGGCCATGGAACCAAAGCGGTCGCCCGCGTTCTGGCGCTTGATCTGCTTCACCATCCAGGCCGGCGGGTTGCTCTGCAGGCTCTGGTTCAGCTCGCCCAGCAGGGTGTCGATGGCGGTGCCTTCCTCCACCTTCAGCGGCTGGATGCCGCGCGCCAGCAACTGCTTGATGGCGGAGGCGCCGACGGCGTTGCAGTAGACGGCGGCGCACTCCTGCAGCAGGTCGATCTTGCCGGCGAGCTTGCCTTCGTGGCCGTCCATGGCGGTGTCGGTGTCGGTGAATTCGGCCACTTCCACCAGACGGGCGTCGTCATCGGACAGCTCGTAAATGGCGAACGATTCCGCAGCGCCGAAGTGCTGGTCGACCTGACGGCGGTCGCTGCTGGCAAAGGCGATTTTCACGCTCATGCTGGACTCCTCAGTGGGGATGACCAGGCGCAGATGACGCATGGCTGGCCTCCGCGGCGGTGGTAGATGGAGTGGTAGGCGGGAATCTCGTGGTGGCCGTTGCTCACCAGGATGTTGGCGAGGTCGAACAGCGTCTGCCGGGTGCCGCGATAGCCGACCCACAGCCGCTGATAGCCGCCGATCAGGTCGTATTGCGGAAAGCCGGCGCGCAGCAGCGGCACGCCCAGACGCTGCGCCGTTTCGACCGCGTGGGAATTGCTGATGACCAGATCGGCACCGTGTTCGCGTGCCGCCAGTTCCAGGTCTTCCAGGTCGCCCAGCTTGACCTGGGCGGCGGGCACGTCGTCCAGCACCGGCGCGCGCGACGGCGCCACCGCGGCGGTGACTTCGCAGCCCATGTCGGTGACCAGGCGGGCGTAGCCGTACAGCAGATCGGGGTCGCCGGCGATGGCGACGCGGGCGAAGCCGAGCATGAAGTGGGTGTCGACCATCGCGTCCTGCAACTGCGCGCGCTGGCGTTCGAGTTTTTCCGGCACCGGCTGGCCGGAGATCAGCGCCAGCGCATGGACGAAGGCATCGACCGCTTCCAGCCCCATCAGCGTGTCGAAGCGGTAGTCGGGCACCGGGTGCGTTCCTTGCAGCAGATCGGCGGCCGGGTCGAGCGAGCGGCCGATGACCAGCGTCGCCACCGATTCGCCCATGCGTGACGATCTCCGACACCGGCGTGCCGCCGGTGGTCAGCGGGACTCGACTCGGCATCGGTGAGATGGCCGTCGAGCGAATCGGCGATGTCCGGCAGCACCACCGGGCGCAGGCCGAAGGCTTCGACCAGCTCCTTGATGTGCTCCAGATCGCCCGGCGTCAGCAGCGAACCGGCCAGCACGTTCACCTGCTTGTGGCGCTTGCCGACGCTGGCGCTTTCCGGCACCAGCACGTCGATCATCGATTTCACCGCCAGCGCGTAGCCGCTTTCCAGGCAGCCGCTGAAGTCCGGCGTGACCACCGGCACCACCGGGATGTCGGCGTATTCGGGACAGGCGCTGTGGAACTGTTTGACCAGGCGATAGATGTCCGCGCCCTGGGTTTCCGACAGGCCCGTGGTCGGCAGGCCGATCAGCGCGGGACGGCTCTTTTCGGCGATGGCACGCAAGCCCTCGATCACGTTGTCGTCCGCGCCCAGCACGGTGGACGTCTGGTCCATCGCGGTGGTCTGCAGCGGAATCGGCTCGCGGAAATGGCGCACGAAAAACACCTTGCCGAAGGCGGTGCAGCCCTGCGAACCGTGCATCATCGGGAATGGCGCGGTTGATGCCGAGAAAGGCGAGCGAGGCGCCGACCGGCTGGCTGACTTTCAGCGGGCTGACGGCGAGCGCCTTGTTGCGTTTGATGATTTCGGCCATGGCGAGCATGCGAAAAAGACATCGATACTGTCTACATCGCAAACCCCATGCCATGAAAAATGCCTTTTATTTCATGGGATTGAACTGCCAGATCTTGTCGCAAACCCGACAACGGGGCGCGGCGCGGTTACAACACCGACGGACGCAGGCCTTCCTCATTGCATCCACGGATTCAAGACGCACGGGAAGGATTCGATACTCCTGGGCATTTCGCGTCACCACCGTGAGTCCATGGCATTGCGCCGTGGCCATGAGCAGACCATATCCAAAGACAATGGGGTGCTGGGGCAGGGGCAGCAACGCACGGTGCTTTCGAAAACAGACCTTGCGGTAGCGCCTGGAATGGAGGCGATTGTGCTGACCGTTGACGGTGCTCCAGGGCTGGTTGGCAAGAAGCACTATCATCCAGGCGATGAGTTCATCTACGTGACAGAAGGCTCATTGACATTGGATGTCGCGGGAATAGGGAAGGTGACGCTCAACAAAGGTGAAACGCTGCACATCCCTGGCAGGGTCGTGCATCAGGCCATCAACCCGTGTCCCGCCACGCCCTTCAAGGCTGTCACTTTCGGGATTTTTGAAAAGGGACAACCAGATACGACCATAGTGGGTGAATAACTCGGAAGTGACCACGGATACCTCGCCCAACAAACGCTTCCATAAGGGCAGGTTAGGTGCGTTTAGGAGAGGGACTGAATATGCTGAATACCGCTCAAACCGCGCGTACGCGTCTGCTCGTTGCAACATTGTTCTGCTTCTGGCTGGGACTCCTTGCATCGATCCCCGGCATTGCGCAGCCGCCGGACGGCGTGATTCCCATCACGTCGGAGCCCGACCATAAGGTCAGGTTCGACAATGGCCGGGTGCGCATGATTGAAGCTGTCTTTCCGGAAGGAAAGGCCTCGCTTTACCATGAGCACCATTTTGATGCCTTCTTCGTGTTCTTTCGAAGCGCTGACGTCGCGGATCAGCCTTTTGGAGAAAAGGCGGTGGCTTCCAAGATACGGGCGGGGGCCGTGCTCTTCAAGTCCACGGAAAGGGGCCCTTATTCCCATCGAGTGATCGCCGCCGGCAAGGATACAGTTCATGTCATTGCCACGGAGCTGATGGTGCCAGCAACGGCTGGTTCCATCAGCGCATCGGAAAGCCGGTTTCCTCCATTCGAAGTCGCACTGGAGAATTCGCGCGGCCGTGCCTATCGCCTCAAGCTGAATCCTGGGGAGACGGCCGACCAATTCACGCGACCGGCCGGAACGGCCATCTTCGCGATCTCCTCCGGTCGAGACCAACGGCCGTGGGCGGCCATGCACGGTCGACCTGCGCATCGCTGCTCGCTGCCTGAAGAACTGAGCTGACCAGACTGTCGACTTCCTGCAGTCGATTTGGTTCGCATGGTTTACCTCTACGTAAAGCATCGGCACTACTTGCATCCAAGAGTGTCATTCGAGCTGAGCGCGTCGAAACATGGCGGCTACGACAATCGACAGTTCAGGCCGAACGGTGGTCGAACTGCAATTCGTGCTGGGCCATAGATTCTGGCCAGACTGGACAGAATCTAGCATGCGAATGGCTTCTGAGTGCGCCAGTAGTCTGGACATGAGGCGTTGAGCAGGGCATAAAGGCTCGAATAAACTTCCGTCATCGCGAATGCGGATTCAGAAGAATCAGACACCTGACCCCGGCTATCGCCGGCGACGATAGCAGCGCTTCCTAAGCCGTCAGTTCTATCCCCGGCGCGCCACTTTTTGCCCACGGCGCCGGTTTCCGCACCGCTTCCCACACCGGGCTTTCGATCGTCAGCGCCAGTTGCCGCGCCAGTTCGGTCATGCCGGTGTAGCCGGCGTAGCCGAATTCGCGTTCCTGGTTGATGTCGAGGAAGGGGATGCGCGCCTTCAGCGCGGTGTACATGTTGCGGCCGCCGGCGATGAGGATGTCGGCCTGGTATTCCTTGACGATGCCGAGCAGCGCCTTGGGGCTGCCGTCGGTGATCATCTTGGTCTTCTCGCCCATCAGTTCGCGGATGCGCGCCTTGTCTTCCTCGGTGGATTTGTTGGTGCCGGTGGCGACCACGTCCATGCCCAGATCCTGCAGCGCCGAGACGATGGACCAGGACTTCACGCCGCCGGTGTAGAGCAGCACGCGCTTGCCCTTGCAGGCGCTGCCGCCACGGTTCCAGCGCGGCGTCGACCTTGCGCTTCCTCGCGCGCGATCATCGCCTCGATGCGTTCGCTGAGCGAGGCGTCGCCGAGCAGGCGGGCGAATTCGCGGAAGGCGTGGCTGGTGTCGGTGACGCCGTAGAAGCTGCCTTCGAAGAAGGGCACGCCGTGCGTCGATTCCAGCTTGCGCGCGACGTTGAGCAGCGCCTTGGCGCACACCACCATGCTGGCCTCGGCGCGGTGCATGGTCTGCACCTCGTGGAAGCGCGCATCGCCCGACAGCGTGCAGAGGATGCGCAGGCCGAGTTCGTCGAACAGCGGCAGCACATGCCAGAACTCGCCGGCGATGTTGTATTCGCCGATCAGGTTGACGTCGTGCACGGTGATGCCGGGGCGCTGCGCTTCGGGCGGCACCGGATCGGGGTCGCGCGTGCCGATCACGTACTTGAACATGGAGTCGCCGGCGATGCGGTTGCCCAGGTTCTTGGTGCCGTAGAAACCGGCGCAGTCGACCGGCACCACCGGCACGCCGTAGCGCTGCGCCGCGTCCTTGCACACCGCGTCGACGTCGTCGCCGACCAGCGCCGGCACGCAGGTGTTGTAGACGAACACCGCGGCGGGGTGATAGCTGTCGATGGCCTGCTTGATGGAATGGAACAGCCGCTTCTCGCTGCGGCCCATGATCACGTCCTGCTCGGTGAGGTCGGTGGTCATGCCGATCTTGTAGAGCGTGGGGCCGCATGAGCGCGTGCCGCGGTTGTCCCAGCTCGATCCGGCGCAGGCGATCGGCCCGTGCACGATGTGCGCGACGTCGGCGATCGGCAGCAGCGCGATCTGCGCGCCGTCGAACGAACAGCCGCCCGCCGTCGCCCCCGGCTTGGGCTTGGCGCAGCCGGATTTCGACTTCGTGTTGTGCTCGCAGGCCGGTTCGTTCAGTAACTCGGCGATGTCCTTGGCTTGCATGGCGGCTCGCTCGGAATAGGTCCTGAACTATCCATCGCAAGGGTCATGCCAAAGGGTATGTGCCTGATTTCAGTGGAATTTGTGGGAGCGTTTCGTGTCGCAAACCCTACAAGGCGGGGGCGAAATGGAGGAACAGCAACGGCAAAAAAGCCTGGAATCGCGTTCAACAGACACGCTGTTTTTCCTTGAACCCCAGGGCGCAATGCCCTTCGGTTATTGCGCCCGCGGGTTTCAGCTACCGACCCCTTACGGTCTGTCGGGCAGTCCGCATTGACCGTCCGTTGGTCGGCCTTGTGCAAAGCTTTACATAAGGCCGATGACTTGCAAATCATGCCAGCTCAGACACCGACAGCTTACTGCGCTACACCGGCCGTCCAGGAACGCATATTCCGGCGCACTCAATGACGGCAGACAGTCGTCAGGCATGTTGTTAATTCGCTGCCCAACAGCAGACTCTTAACCAAGGGCCATTGTTGGGCACGAGTGGCTCGTCTCCAAATAACGCTTCAATGAATCTAATCTCCCGCAGCAGACTACCTTATTGAGAATTCCGTAATACATGACAACTACACTTGATTGCAATTTTCGTAGGGCGGAAAAGCGCAGCGCCTTCCGCCGTATGGGCATCTCACATTCGGCGGATAACGGCCTGCGGCCTCATCCGCCCTACACGGGTTGGTAATCTCATGAATTATGGAAGGATCGATAATCCACAGACCGCCGGTGCCGACTGCCAGCCGTATGGGGTGAACATAGGGGGCGCAGTGCTGGAATGTATGGAATATGGGTGGGAGTGAGAGCATGTGGGTTCCATTGGCAAGCAATGAGCAGTATCTCCAGCCAGGGAAATCAGGCAGAACTCATTGCAAGCCTCACCGCTGTCATGCCTTCCATTCAGGCGCGGTTAAATGTTGTACCCGCTACATGCCCACGCATCGACCCGGTCACTCAAGCTAATTTTTCTGCCGCTAAAACCGAGTACCTGTTCTCGCCGGGTTGTTGAGCCAGCTGAAACACAGGTGCAAGCGGAAGGTAAAATCCACCCAAGGACATTGAGCCTGACATCCACCCAATCGAAAGGAATCCAGATGGCAATGACCGTTGAAATCAAGGACAACAAACTCTGCATTGAAATTGATCTGGAAAAGCCCACGCCATCGTCTTCGGGCAAAACCCTGGTGGTCGCCAGTACCCATGGGAATGCCGTTACGACAGCCATGGTCGAAGGTAAGCCGGTCACGATCGGGCTGAATGCTTATATCAAGCCTTGAAACGGGAGTCATGATTCCGGTTCAGCGATCTGGCGTGACATGGCTATGGGAGCCTCAAACCGGCCAGAATCGGCTTGCCAATAGTATGAAGCCTGCCTATCCGGTTAATTGCCAAAACCCACACCCTGTAGGGCGTAATAAGCGAAGCGCATTGCGCCGTATGGTGGAACACATTCGGCGGATTACGCTGCGCTAATCCGCCCTACGAAGGCTGATGTCGCCGCTTGGCATACTCAACTACTTTGGCAATCAAGCGGAAAAGCAAAGTATGAAGATTCTTGAATACACGGGTCTAGACACCTCTCGCGTCAAGACCAGCTACACCAAGGTGGCTGATGCCATCGCACGTCACGATTTTCGTGCTGCACAGGTCAAGAAACTTGCCAATATCAGCCACGGAAAATTCTACCGGGCCAAACTCGATGACTCGGACCGGCTGCTGTTTTCCCTGGTTCGTCACGGCGACGAGGTTTGCGTGCTGATGCTGGAAGTCATCGCCAATCACGAGTATGACAAGTCGCGTTTTCTGCGCGGCGCGGCGATTGATGAAAGCAAAATTCCCGACATTGATGCGGATGAGGCCATCAGGGATGCCCAACCCGTGCGCTACCTGCACCCGGAACGCACAGCCATTCACCTGCTGGACAAGCCCATCTCCTTCGATGACACGCAAGACGCCATCTATCGCCAGCCGCCGCCGCTCATCGTGGTCGGCAGCGCCGGTAGCGGCAAGACGGCGTTGACTCTGGAAAAGCTCAAACACGCCGAAGGTGAGGTGCTGTACGTCACCCACTCCAGCTACCTGGCGCAGAGCGCCCGCGATCTCTACTATGCCAACGGTTTTGAGCACAGCGGGCAGGAAGCCGTGTTCCTCTCCTACCGCGAGTTCGTCGAATCCATCCACGTTCCGCCGGGTCGGGAGGCCAGTTGGCGCGATTTCGCCGGCTGGTTTGCGCGCATCCGGCAGACCTTCAGGGAGTTTGACGGCCATCAGGTCTTTGAAGAAATTCGCGGCGTGATTGCGGCTGGCGCCAATGGCGTTCTATCGCGGGAGGACTACCGCACACTCGGCGTGCGCCAGTCGATCTTTCCTGCCGACCAGCGCGACACGCTCTACGATCTGTTCGACAAATATCGCGTCTGGCTGACGGAGGCAAAACTCTACGACCTCAATCTTGTGGCACAGGAATGGCAGGCACTGGCCGCGCCACGCTACGATTTTGTGGTCATTGACGAGGTGCAAGACATCACCACCGCGCAATTGGCGCTGGTGCTGAAGACCTTGAGGAAACCCGGCCACTTCCTGCTGTGCGGCGATTCCAACCAGATTGTCCATCCCAACTTCTTCTCCTGGAGTCAGGTCAAGAGCCTGTTCTGGAAAGACCCGAAGCTGGCCGAGCGGCAAGAACTGCGCGTGCTCACCGCCAATTTCCGCAACGGGCTGGAGGCTACGCGCGTTGCCAACCAACTGCTAAAAATCAAACAGCGGCGCTTTGGCTCCATCGACCGCGAGAGCAATTTTCTGGTCCAGGCCGTTGGCGGTGAGACCGGACAGGTCGCGCTGATGCCAGACAAGGACGCCACAAAACGCGAGCTGGATCAGAAGATTCGTGGGTCTACCCAGTTCGCCGTGCTGGTGATGCGCGACGAAGACAAGGCGGAAGCGCGCAAGCACTTCGCCACGCCCCTGCTGTTCTCCATCCATGAAGCCAAGGGCCTCGAATACGAGAACATTGTGCTCTACCGCTTTGTCTCCGATCACCGCGCTGAATTCAACGACATTATTGAAGGGGTCGCCAAGGCTGATCTGGCCATTGAGACGCTGGATTACCGGAGAGCCAAAGACAAAAGCGACAAGTCGCTGGAAGTCTACAAATTCTTCGTCAACGCCCTCTATGTAGCGCTAACGCGCGCTATCAGGAATATCTACATCATCGAGTCGGACACCGGTCATGGACTCTTTGAGCTGCTCGACATAAACATAGGCCAGGTCAAGGTAGAGGCGAAGCAATCCAGTCTTGAGGACTGGCAGAAAGAGGCACGCAAGCTGGCGCTTCAGGGCAAGCAGGAGCAGGCCGATGCGATCCACCGCACCATCCTTAAACAGACACCCGTGCCCTGGCCGGTGTTCAACGAAACGAAGGTCAATGAACTGCTGGTCAACGTGTTTCGCGAACAGGCACCCGGTGGCAAGATGAAGCAGCAGTTGTACGACTATGCAGCCTGCTTTGACGAACCTGAGCTGGCGAAATGGCTACTCAATGAAGCGAAATTCGATCAGGCGAAACACTTTACCCAGCAACGCATGACACTGGGACGCAAGACCTACGTCCCCTACTTCGCCAGCCACTTCAAGGACATCCTGAAACAATGCGACCAGCACGGTATCGAGCATCGCCTGCCGATGAACCAGACGCCACTGATGGCCGCAGCCGCTGCCGGCAACGTGCCGCTGGTGGAAGCCCTGCTGGCGCGCGGTGCCGACCGCGAGGCCGTCGATCACTATGGCTACAATGCCCTGCACTGGGCCTTGCACGAAGCGTTCCGCGATCCACAATTTGCCCGCAGCGCTATTGCCACACTCTACGAACTCCTTGCCCCGGCCAGCATCGACGTCAATGCCGGTGATCGGCTGGTACGCATCGACCGGCATCTGTCCGAATATTTTCTCTTCCAGACGCTGTGGGTGCTGTTCAAGTCGCGCTTCACCCACGGGCAGCGCAGAGCCATCGGTGCATTCGAGACACAGGCCATTCTGGAGGCTTGGCAGCATCTGCCGGCCAATGTCGTGCGTCCCGAACGAAACAAACGGCAGCATCTTTCAGGTGTGCTGGCGAGAAACGAGATCGGCCGCGATTATGCCTACAATCGGGCGCTGTTCATGCGCGTGACCCAAGGCTGGTATCAGTTCAACCCAACACTCGAGGTGCGTTTCCGGACAGGCGATAGCGAACACTGGACTCCAATTTATTCGGCGCTCAATCTGCCGCTCATCAACGAGTTTTCTTTCGATAATGGCTGGGAGAGTGTCTCGGATGCCATCGACAATTATCTGGCTTTGGCGGGCTTGCCCAAACGCACCACGCCCATCGCCGCTGAACGCGCGGTCGTCCGAGAGGAGGCTTTACGGCGGCAGAGGGAAGCACAGATAGCCGAAATACGAGCAGCCAAGGCGCGCCAACTGGCAGATCAGGCCGCCGTCGGGCAACAGCAAGTCAAGTGGGGGACAAAGGAAGCCAAACGCAGGGAAATCGAACGCGTGAGGCGGGAAATCGAGGAGCGTAAAAAGCGTTGAGCTACAAAAACCTTAGCACGAAGGTGACCCAGTCTCTGTACTTCTGTTAGCGGTCGTTGGCGACGCTATTGGATGCTGCGGTTGAAAGTCGACTCCCGATTACTTCGCTTATGTAGCGCTCCACATAAGGCCGAACTTCGGTCCGATATTGTTCTCGTCTGACTGTCTCAAAGTCGGCCGAAGCGGCCTTACTCCCAGCAAGGTAAGTACATCCGCTATGGCCGTCTGACTGGTCATTCGCGGATCACCGAGTGTCCGCTTCCGTGAATGCGTACTCCCGACCCAAACCAGCCGGTGAGCGGTGCAAGAAGCCGACGGTCACGTTTGATGCGCGCGGATCGCGCCAGCGTGCCGGCGTGGATCCGG
Organism: uncultured beta proteobacterium; assembly: GCA_963726485.1. Lineage (GTDB taxonomy): Bacteria > Pseudomonadota > Gammaproteobacteria > Burkholderiales > Thiobacillaceae > Thiobacillus. Next base: position 26,660 of record CAVSCL010000045.1, read on the forward strand.
TCTGACTGACGCAATGGACCCCCGCGATTTTTTGACCAATAATGTTAAGTGTGGCAAGTGCGGCTGGATATCACAATTCGCTTCGAGCCGGGCCCCTTATGCGCAGCCATCTCGACTTACTGAGTCCGCGGGCATTTCAGCAGTTGCAAACCGGAAGCGGAAGAATGTCCACAAGAGTGAAGGAAGCCCGTTAGACAAAGTTGAGTGACCCAGGATACAACATGCGAAATGGAGAAATTAGAACTGGTGTCAACATTGCCACCATGGTCATGAGTTGTTTATTGCTAACATCATGTGGTGTATATCCCGCCCATATTGAATATTATGAGCCACACGCATTTGGAGGTATTGCAACACCTGTTGCGACGCGTTCCTCAAACCGTGCAGTAGAGGGTGGCCCAAACACTTATCCAACAATAAACAGCGGTCTCGATGTGAATTTTGGAGAACGGCGGCTTCGTGTCACGGCTGAAAATTCTTTCATGGCGAATGGTGCGCCATATCCAGAAAACGAAGCTTATATTCGTATCTCCCTGGCTTTAGATCCAAGTATGGAAATTATCCCATCTAGTTGTGTTGTCGTAATAAATGGAAAAGAGCTCAAATCAACGTATGCAAAATATGCACCGGACCTACACAAAGTGGGTGGCCAAGTGGATTTGGCATATCGGCCAGAGGCGTGGCCACGGAACTTTGATCTTTACATTCACACCCTCACAGTTGAAGGAAAACCTGTGAACGTTCCAATGATTCAGTTCGAACGTCAAACATTATGGACCTGGGGCACTATGTAGCGTCCACAAACGTGATGTAGATTCGAGGCTGCATCTCCGGTTAGTTGAGTAAACTTACGCCGCAATCTCGTTCGAAAGCTTGAAATCCGTCACTTTGCCAATACTGCGTCGATCAGCGAACGCGAAAATCTTCGCTCCCCTGTTGTCGGATCCACTGCATACATGCCATGCTGTCTTCGGCCATCGTATCCTCCTTGGTCCGGTTGACCTTCGCAGTCTCAGCCCTACCAGAGATTTCGATGGCCTTCCGCTCATCAGCTAGATTTACACCACTTCCACGGACGTGCCACTTACCAGTCTTTGTCTTGGTAGGTTCGTCTAACTTAGCCATACGCTGACGTACCAGATTGCGGATGCCGGGTTAGGGAATGGCTGCGATCTCGGCGGGTTCGCGCGGGATAGGCACCGTTGAAATGCGCGGTCATCAATCGGCCCATCCCTGAGTTGCCCCCCATTTGGTACGGCTGTCCGCTGAGGTATTGTCGGTAGACCGCGCCTGTCAGGATGCGATGGGTCGCCGTCTGACCCAGCATATTGCGCAGGGCCAATCTGCCAGCGGGCTCGAATACCGGCTCGTACTGCGAGTCGCGCCAGCTCTATCCCCCCGACCGGTTATATCTTAGCCACGCGGGCAGCCACCAGTTAGCAGATCCGAAGAGTTCCATCAGGGCTGGAACCAAGACCACCCGAATCAAGGTCGCGTCAAGCAAGACCGCAAAAGCCAGCCCCAATCCAAATTCTCTCGTCGCTACGAGGCCAGCAAATCCAAAGGAAGCAAACAGGCAGACCATGATGAGGGCCGCACTGGTAATCAGGCCTGCTGTCCGCTGAAGGCCCGCGGCCACTGAAGAAGCGTTATCCAGGCTCTTCTTGTATTCTTCCCGGATATGGGTGAGAAGGAAGACCTCATAGTCCATGGAAAGGCCGAACAACACGGTAAAGAGCATAAGGACGATGAAAGAATTCAGCCCACCAGGTGGATTGAGACCGATGAGGCCCGCGCCAAACCCATCCTGAAACAAATAGACAAGAAAACCGTAAGCGGCCAAAACAGAGAGAAGATTCAGGATCGTCGCTTTGAGCGGAATGAGCAAGGATTTGAAAAGAATCAGGAGCACAACAAATGTCAGTGCGAGTACTGCCGGAATCACTCGCCAGGTTCCGTCAAGCATCTCCTTGTCAAAGTCAGCCACCATGGCAGTGGCTCCTCCGACTCGTACACGTATTCCAGCGCCCTGAACATCGGGCCAAGTGTCCTTCCTAAGCTCTGCGACCAGCTGCCTTCACTGCGGTGCTCTCGGGTGGTTGTCTTGTGATAAGGACGATTAGGCCTGCTTTCTGATCAGCACTGATGACGTCGGCCGCCAGTGATTGCAGAGCTTCTGGCAAATCAGCCTGCGAGTGAATATGAAGGCGTGCCGGCCCAACAGCCGCAAGTAGTCGTGGATATCCCAGGACAGCGGCCACTCTGTGATCAGCGCCAAGCCTTGATGCCAAAGCAAGTACCGCTTCTTGACGTTTCGGGTCCAAGAGACTGGAATTCTCGCTTTCCAGGAGTATTACCACCGGGGCCATCCATCCCTGTTCAAAATTCTTATCGAGAATCTCAAGACCTTGGCGCGCTTCCATCCGTGCATCGAGATCTTTGGCGCCGACGTTCCAGACTGCGAGCCGAGAAACGGGGGCAATGAATATCGCTAACACCAAAACGGCAGGAATGACGTAAAGCCATGGCCGCCGCATGATGGAACGTGCCCAGTCTCCCCATAGATGCCGGGGGTGCTCCCCTAAAGGTGATTGACTTTCGAGTTTCCTGGGCCAGTTCACCCGTTCGCCAAAATAGGAAAGCAAGATTGGTAGAAGACTCAGGGTGGCAGACAGACAGACGATTACGACCATCGCGCCGCCCAGCGCAAGCGTGTGAAGAAACCTTGCGTTTACAAGAAAGAGCGACATAAAGCCGATGGCTACCGTCAGGCCAGAAACAATTACGGCGTGCCCGACTGCGGTCGAGGCTTCCAACGCAGCCGCCGCGGGGCTTGCCCCCAGACTCAGGGCTTGGCGGAAGCGACTTAATGTGAAAAGTGCGTAATCGACCCCCACACCCAGCCCTATCATCGATACGACGTTCTGGGCAAAAACGCTCACGGGCATCCAGTAACTCAGAAAGTAAAGTCCCGCCATGCTTATGGTGACCGAAATCATCGCGACAATTAGCGGCAGCGAGGCGGCCAGAGGGGCCCTGAAGACAATGAGGAGTATGAACAGCGTTAGTGGAATGCCAATTCGCTCCGCATCCAGCAAATCAGATGAAGAATTTTTATTTAAGTCATGGAACATGGCTACTGCGCCAGTGACCTTTACAGTGAAATCGGAGGTGGGTACGGCGCTTTGTGCTCGTGCACGGATACGGTCTGTGAGATTATCAGCGTCTGAAAAATCCTCAGCGTTGGGCACAACGAGGAAGAGGGCGCTCTTTCCGTTCTTGCCGAGAAGCTCGGGCGTTCCCGAATTCCAGAAGCTCCGGACCTGTCGAACTTCTTTATCCTTAATGAGCGTCTGTTCCAATGAGTGAGCCGCTTGAACAAAGCGAGGGTCATTAACCGGAATATCCGGGCTTTCAAGCAACACCGGAAATTGATAAGCAGCGCCTCGGCCGAACTTTTGGTTCAGCACCTGCGTCACCTTGTCCGAGGGACTATCGCGGATAATGTCGCTACTTCCGTATAGGACCGACTGAAGGCGAAGAGCGAAAACGCCTCCAATTAAGAACGCGAGGGCCCAGAAAATGAGCACCGCGCCTCGGTTCTTGAGGACAAACTGGACAACTCTGTTCATTCTGCAACTGACCGTCTAATGGGCTGACTGGGCAAGAAAGCGAACCTGCTTGATCTTGTCCCTATCCGCAGCAAACGGGCCCATACCCAATCCGTAAAGATGGATTTCAGGAACCATTGCCTGCGGGAACTCTTGCCAGGCCGTGCGGAAGTCAGCATTCAGGCGGATAAGCCCTTCAAGCATGGACGTTCTGAAATTGTTTTCAACATCCTGGCTGGGCTCAACCTCGATTTCAAAATTGCAACAAAGCCTCACCTCGCCGCGCAGTCCCTCCGATAAGGAAAGGCAGAATGAGCGCGTGATGCGGGCAAGCTCCGGAACCGCGTAGAGACACTGCTCAAGGTCTTCTGGATAAATATTGGCGCCCATCACGCTAACGGTGTAATCGCGCCTGCCATAGATCCAGAGGAAAGGAATCCCGATAGTGCGGCTGCCGGATTGTGTCACCAACTGCCTGATGTCATGCCCTGATGAGGCAAGCCACTCTGCCATCTCGTCATACCTGGCAACTCCTCCCTGATCGTGCACGTTGTAGCGGATTCGTGGCGAGAGGACCGATGAGCGTGTAATGGTAAAAAGCAACTCCATGTTCTCGTTCACTTCGACGTAATGCATGAGGGGGTTGTACTGGAAAAGCATCGGTAACCGGGAATCGTGACCGAATAGTTTTTGACGCACTTCCGGTGCGTCCCTGGCCAAACGCCGGATAACTACTGAAAGGGGGGTCTCTCCCGCGATCCCTATCTCAAGATCGGTTGCACCATAACCGCTGTACACCTTTTGAAAAGACTGGAGCAAGTAATCGCGCAACCCTTCAGACATTCCTTCACCACCGACCAAGCCGTGAAGACGATAATCCTTGAGCGGAAACCCATTCTTCTCCGCCGTGTCAATCAGATTTTTCAAGAAAGGGGGATACCCCATGATCAAATAAACATAACGCGGGCCAAAGAACTCAAGGGTACTGAATATCTTGGAGATGTCGGGCCCGGTGTTCTTGACAACGCTGTTTCTCTGCAACGCCAGACCCATGTTAAGTCCCGTTGCCCATGCGCCCATCGAGAATGCGTTAATCGTAAGCCTTGGCTCCGAACCAAAGCAGTAGGTGGCAAAGTAACTTATGAACAAGTGACTCTCGTGACGCTCTTTGAGGCTACGTATCCAGTTGTAGGGGGTTCCCGTGCTCCCGGATGATTCGTCTATCATCGTTTGAGTTGCTGGTAGCTCCCCCCCAACACAACGGGCTTCCGTAGGAAAGACTTTTATATAGGAGTCCTTGTCCATTTCGGGTATGCCGTCTCTTGTAGCGTTTCGATCCTTGACAAATTGCGCGTATGCCGGGACATTCCTCACCGCATCATAAAAGGCACGGCGGGCCCGAATTTTGGACGTCCAAGCCATGTACCTCGGAGACAGCCTCCTGAAACCCCACAGAAAACTGCGATAATTCGTACAGATCAACTTCAATAGCAAATCACGAGGACCAAGCAGGAGGAATTGGAAACGTTCCACCAAGCTGGGATGAATTGTTTGAGCATCCTTCATGTTTATCTCCCCTTCCCGATATTCGTGGCATGCAGAACGCAATCATGCTTACCTGAGCCGACATGGCCGCTTCCGCTCTATTGAATTTTCACTCAAGTGACTTGGTCTGTTCTCCGCTGATTTGGGCAGGCTGAATTCAACATGCCATGCTTGAGGACTGCCTTGATGTTCGCCTTGTCTGCGTTGCCCGGCAAGCTGCGTTGGGCGCTTCCTGGACATCGCTACTGCTTGGGCATCGGACCGCCGGTCTTCCAATCCACCTCATGGGGTGGCTCGCCAAGCTGCTTATTGACGTAATCGACGAACATGTCCACGGGTGCGGGCAGACGCAGACCGACTTGATCAATGTGGGCAACTTCTCCGCCTTTGAGTCGCTTGCCATAAAGCCTCAGGTTGGCCTGATCCAACAGGCGAACGTGATACTCATCTGTCGACTGCCCCAGCATCAATCCCCGATGCAGGCTGTAAGTAACGATCCCAGTGGGTGAGTTGGCAGCATCGGTGCTTACATACAGATACGAACCGCCGGGAGTCACCACACCATTCAAGAAACGTCCATTCAGGAGGTCCTGCATGCTCTTTCTTGTCTTGAAGACGATCAGCACATCGGTCACCCGCATGCCGATCTGAGGTCCAACACTGGTTCCATAGACCTCCAGCATGAGAGGAGGGCCCCAGCGGCCGTTCTTCTGCCGAAAAACCAGAAAACCCTGCCCGTGTATCTGGGCGGCGACAAAGCCCACCTTCACCAGATTCTCCAGTACGGCAAATCCCTGGCTGCCCTTAACCAGATTCTTTACCTTATCCGGATCGACCTGATAGGTGGTGACCACCCGGTCAAGGGCTGCCTTCGCCAACTCCATGGCAGTGGCCGCTTCTGGGTTCGGGCGGGCAACGACACCGTCTGCTGATGTTACGCCGCCGGCCATACTGGGGCTTATCACGCCATTTGCTGCAGGAGTCTTTGGTTCGGCCGTTGCTGAGCCAGTAGCCAACGTTGCGATGACCAAGAAAAGCATGTACGACATTGACAAGGTATTCATTGACGGCTCCTTTTCCCAGGTGCTGATTAACATATCCGGCAATGCAACGTAGCGTGACGCGAAATCCGCAGGCCGACTGGCCTTGCCCCAGCTTTCTGGGCGGTGTGCGCTGGACCAACAACTAGACGAACACCGCTCGAACTTTACTACAGGACGGCGGCAACGTTTCGTGAACGGGGGGAGGGACATCTAAGGGAAGGGTCTTGCCTGATAGTGCTGGCCTGTCGATGATCAGGACAGCAGACATGAAAAAGTGATTGATGGTTTTCGCTTTCGACCGAGAAAGCCGAACAACTCGCATTCGTGTGATCTTTGCGTCGGTCTCCTCCAAGATACAAAGCGGTCGGAGAAGCAACGGAGCAGCGAATGACGGCAACGGGTCGAAAGGGTGAGTAGCGGTTTTCGAGAAGCGGCCGTTCAGCTTCGTCGGCCCAACTTTTTAGTCAGAAGTGAACGAACGGCTGCAATACGAAGTGCTGCTGGCCGTTCAACCGTCATGCCTTCTATGGCCGTTCCGGCCGAGGACGCGACGGCCGACAACCCAGCCATGGCAGGCAGGTCATCGGCCGAAGCGGCCACACAAGTCGGCGCGTGGGCAATGCCGCACTCCCTGCGATTACGGGCAAGCCCTTCGCATTATGAGCATTGACGCTGCGGCGTTCTGGTTGCCACGGTCGATGTCTTAATGTCTACTTAATTCGTGGTCGTTATTCTGAAAACTATTGACGCGCCCGCGCCATCCTTTGAGGAAAGAAACATGGCATTCACCCAGAAACTCCGTGCCAGAATTATTGGCACCCTTCTGCTGATATTCTCAGTTGCCTTCGTCAGCGTTCCACTCATAATCGGCGGTCATCCTGGGGAAACCGTATCGCACCCGCAGCGGACCATCACTTGAGCTGATCGACATTGGTGGAAGGCAGTGTGTGATCGCCATAGAGGTCTCAGCGCAATTCACAAAGCCATCAGTTCGGTAATGACGCTCCCAAGGACTATCAGGATTACCTCTACAGCAATCGTGGCCGTCTGCTGTGGCCGACTTTAAGACGTTCGCAGCAGCCTGACCAAACTTTCGCTTATGGTCCGTCAGCGGCGTTTCCGAATACACCGCTGCGGCCTGAATAGGCAATCCGCCGGTCCCGTCAATGCAATCCTGAAATTGATGGGCGGATCAGGAGCCCAATGCCGGATAGTCGGTATAGCCTTCAGGTCCCGATGTGTAGAAAGTGGCTGGGTTGGGCTGATTCAGCGACGCGCCCGCTTTGATCCGGGCCGGCAGATCGGGATTGGCCAGGAAACTGGTGCCAAAGGCGACGGCATCAAGTTTTCCTTCGGCAATGGCCTTGTCCGCTTCGTCGGCCGTGTAGCCCATATTGCCGACCAGCACACCTTTGTAATTTGCCCGGACAGGCGTCATCACGTCACCGCTTTGCTGCTGGAAGAAATCACCACGCATGACGTGAAGATAGGCGAGACCAAAATCATTGAGATGGGTAGCGAGCCAGGCTGTAAGCCCGATCGGGTCGCTGTCGATCATGCTGTTGTAGCTGTTGATCGGGGAAATGCGCAGTCCAACCCGATCACTACCCCAGACGCTGCTGATGGCTTCGATCACCTCGAACATGAGTCGTGCCCTGTTTTCAACGGAGCCACCATAGGGGCCGCTGCGCTTGTTCGCGCTATCGCGCAGGAACTCATCCAGCAAGTAGCCGTTGGCGCCATGCACTTCGACGCCGTCGAAGCCTGCGGCCTTGGCATTCTCGGCAGCCTTTTTGAATCCCGCGACAATGCCGGGAAGTTCATCATCGCGAAGTTCGCGAGGGATGACATAGGGCTGCATTCCTTCTGGTGTATTCACTTCGTCACCGGTAATCGCTATGGGACTGGGCGCAACAGGTTGGGTGCCCTGGTTGAGAAGCGGATGACAGGCTCGCCCGCCATGCCAGATCTGGAGGAAGATTCGACCGCCAGCGGCGTGAACCGCATCGGTTGTCTGATTCCATCCGGCGACCTGGGCGGCGGAGTAGATTCCGGGCTCCATCCAGAACGAGGAATGGCCCTCCATTGCCATTGTGGCTTCGGCAATGATCAGTCCGGCACTGGCTCGCTGGGCATAGTATTCAGCCATCAAGGCATTCGGTATGTGCTCGGCGCTGGCTCGGCAGCGGGTGAGGGGTGCCATGAAGATGCGATTCGGCACAGTCGTTGCCCCAAGATTGAGAGGGCTGAAAAGCGTGGTCATGTTCCGGGGGCCCCTTGCATTGGACGGTCAGGATACCAGCAGATATAGGCCGTCGGCTGCGCGCTGCAGCCGGAAGGGCGACCCCCGGAATCCACGGCGATGGTCGACCCCTGCCTATCCGGTTAATTGCCAAAACCCACACCCTGTAGGGCGTAATAAGCGAAGCGCATTGCGCCGTATGGTGGAACACATTCGGCGGATTACGCTGCGCTAATCCGCCCTACGAAGGCTGATGTCGCCGCTTGGCATTCTCAACTACTTTGGCAATCAACCGGATAAGCAAAGGTCGACCTATTCGGTGAACACAGCAGCTTCCGTACAGGCACGCCCCGGCACCCGTTGCACCTCGTCGCCGACGGCAATCTCGCCGCCTTCGATCACGAAGCAGTTGAGCGCCAGCTTGCCTTCGAAGCGCCGGTAGATGCCGCGGGTGATTTCCTTATCCTGGACCAGGGTGTCGGGGTCGTATGACGTCATGATGCAGCGCAGACGCAGATTCTGGACACCGATGAGCACGTTGCCGATCCGCAGGCACGAGCCCGGCCACTCGCGTTCGCTCAACCCATCGACGCCGCCGATGACGATGTTGGGCCGCAAGCGGCGACGGTCGTGGCCGAACGCCGCGATTGCGCCGTCGGTGGCGATGAGCAATGGCAGCACGTCGAAGCGCTCGGCGCCCTCGTAGCGCACCAGCTTTGCGCCCGGCCCGGCGATGTCCACAACTTCGGCGGCGACCTCCGGACTGTCCCACGGCCTGCGGTCCACCATGACTTCGCCATGCGTGCCCAGCGAGCCTTTATGGCCCAGAAAGCGCGGATGCGAGCGGGAGGTGATCACCCGGCCCCCGGCGTCCTCGACATGCACGACCCGGTCACCGTCGATACCGAGCGGCCCGACGCCAGCCCGTTGCAGTTTCTCTCCGGCCATCGTCTTGACCGGATATCGCCAAATCTCCGTGATCCTCACCGCCACCTCTCCTTTCGGGTTGGCATCCGGGCCGCATGGTGACCTTTCGGTACAAAAAATCCGCGTTCGCCTACCCGGTCATTTGCCAATATACAGGGCCGGAAACTGCCGTTGCAGATCGGCGATCTTCGGCAAGTCGTTGATGACGATGTACGGTTGATCCGGGTGATGCACCAGATAATCCTGATGGTAAGCCTCGGCGTCGTAAAACCGCGTCAGCGGACTGACCTGGGTGACGATGGGGTGGGGAAACGCATGTGCCGCCTGCAACTGGGCGATGTAGGCGTCGGCCACCCGCTTTTGATCGTTGTTGGCAACGAAGATCGCCGAGCGGTATTGCGTGCCGGTATCCGGGCCCTGGCGGTTCAGTTCCGTCGGGTCGTGCGCGACGGAAAAGAACACCTTCAACAGTTGTCCATAACTGATGCGCGCAGGGTCGTAGGAGATGCTCACCGATTCCGCATGGCCGGTCCGGCCGGTACTCACCAGATCGTATTGGGCGGTATCCGCTTTGCCGCCTGCGTAGCCCGATACGACCCGGGTGACGCCCTTGACGTGCTCGAATACGCCCTCCACGCCCCAGAAGCAACCGCCCGCCAGCACGGCTGTCTGGGTGCCAGCCGACTTTGCCAGAGGGATATCGACTGCGGGATCGGGAAGCGGCGCGGCGGCAACAGACGATGCAAACACGGCCAGTGCTGACGCCGCCGTGATGCCCAGGGTCGCGGCCATTATTGCGGTAGATAAACGGTTCATGACTATTGCTCCTATAGTTTCGCCCACAGCCGGTATCAGATGCCTGATTATGAGGCGCAATGGTAGGGCGTCAATAAGCAAAGCGCATTGCGCCGAATCAGCCGAACCTGGCGAATCCGATTCATCCGCCCGCTCCAAACAGCAGGTCGGGGTGCCAGCCCAGCGCCAGATACAGCACCCAGAACCCCAGCACGTAGGCCACCGCGACGTGCCAGCCTTCCCTGATCCAGCGCCACGTGTCCTTGGCTTCCTCGAATTCGTTGGTGATGGCGACGCCGGCGGAGGAGCCGAACCAGATCATCGAGCCGCCGTAGCCGACCGCGAAGGCGAGCATGCCCCAGTCGTAGCCGCCCTGATCCAGCGCGAGCTTGGTGAGCGGGATGTTGTCGAACACGGCCGAGACGAAGCCCAGGCCGAAGGTGGTGTGCACCGATGCTTCGGGCAGCTTGTCCACCGGCATCAGGCTCGCGGCGGTGACCAGGAAGATCAGGAACAGGCTGCCCTTGAGCGCATGGCGCGCTTCGCCCCAGGGTGCCGGACGGATGGCGGCACCCAGCAGGATGGCCGCCCAGACGCCGACCGCGGGAAAACCGAAGGCCACGTTGGCGATAATCGCGCCGGCGATGATGAGCCCCACCACGCCCAGCCGCATCCAGTCCACCTCGTGATCGCGCGGCCAGTCCTTGCGGATGGGCTGCCAGGCATGCTGCTGGCGGGCGGCGATGAAACCCGAGAAGGCGACGGCGACGATGGAGGCGACGAACGCGTCGACCACATGCAGGGCAGGCACGCCGGCGATCCACATCATGGTGGTGGTGGTGTCGCCCACCACCGAGCCCGCGCCGCCGGCGTTGGAGGCGGCGACGATGGCCGCGAGATACCCCACCATGACCCGGCCCTGGAACACCCGGCGCGCGACGACGCCGCCGATCATGGCGGCGGCGATGTTGTCGAGAAAGCTGGAGATCACCGCCACCATCACCAGCAGCAGAAAGCCGCCGCGCCAGTCGTCGGGCAGCCAGTGCGGCAGCAGGTCGGGCACGTGCGATTCCTCGAACACCTTGGCGAGGATGGCAAAACCCAGCAGCAGCCCCAGCAGATTGAGCAGCAGCGGCGCCTCGTGTCCGAGGTGGGGCAGCAAGTCGTAGCCCAGCATCGAGACCTTGTACAGGGCGATGACGACGAGGCCCGCCAGGGCGATCTCGAAATTGCGCTGGTGGAAAACAGCCACCCCGACGAGGGTCAGGGCGAAGAAGAAGAACTCGACGGGGAAGGGCAGCAAGGCGGGATTATGTGGTTATTAAGAAATACGGGGCGCATCGGGCGCCCGCGCCAACGAGGTGCTGATCCATTTCGAGTAACCCTCTCCCGCTGGGAGAGGGGAATAAATCAGCACCCGCAACGACGCGATTCTATGCGCTGTAGGGCGAGCGCATCCAGTCCACGAGCAGTTTTGCCTCCTGCTCGCGCAGATAGTTGTAGCCCGCATCGAGATCGCCGGCCAACGTGTTGGCGGTATCGCGTGGCGTCAGGCCGCCCGCCACCATGTGGAAATACCAGGCGCCGGGATAGCCGGCGGCGCGATCGAATGCCAGCAACTGGCTGGCCGCATCCACCCCGTTAGCCTGCGGATTCCAGTGAAAGGGCTTGAGTTTCCTGGCGTGCACCGATACGGGCGAGACCGAGAGCACCGGGTTGCGATAACGATCCTGGTGCTCGCGCAGGGCGATGATCCAGTGATCGCAGAAATGGTTTTTCGTGCGGGTCTGGCTGCTTGCCCACTCGGCCAGAAATCGCGACAGCGGGTGGACTTGTCCGATCGGCGCCGGCAGCCGCACGACGACATAACGCATGTCGGTCAGCCGCCGGAAACGGTAGTGCGGCGGCGCGACCGGATGCGCTTCCACCGTGGACGGGTGCAGGGGGTCGATCAGTTCCTGCAGGTCGGCGGGCGGATCGCCTTCCGAAAACAGGCGCCGATCCTGCACTTCATGCAGCTCTTCGATCTCCAGTTGCAGAAAATCGGCAGGCGCGGGGCCATAGGGCGCGACGAAGTAATGCGTGCGGCCGCTGAGGCGGGTGGCGATCAGGCCATCGTCGTCATGACGTTCCATGAACGCATCCATGTCGCCGTCACTGTCGGCCAGTTCTGCTTCGGCCCAGGCTTCCAGTTTGTCCGCGACCCGTTCGCCGCTGGCCCGTACGACGCCGCCCGGACGATACCAGCCGCCCCGGCTGAGCACGAAGCGGAACGGCTGGCCGGGTAGCGCGCGGCCGGCCGTTTCCAGGAGGCCGCTGTGATGCGGACGCGGCGGCGTGGCTTCGAGTTCGGCAACAAGCTGCTGCAATGCGTGATCGTCGATGGGGCAACCGTTCATGTCGTGTCCTTAAGGAAGCACCTTATGAGGGGAATATATCAGCGTGTCCCTGATCCTGCCGCGTTTCATTGAGACGGACTAACACCTGTTCCCGCACGTCCCGGTCTTCATCACCGACCAGGGCGCGAATGGCGTTGAGCGGCGCCTGCCCGATCGCGCCCAGGCGCACGCGCCAGTCCGCGATCATCCAGCATGCGCGCGGCGTCATCGGGCAGCATACGCGCAGCGGCGATGGCGCGTATTTCCGGGTCCTCGTCGCCTGCCATTTTCGACAGGACGAACGACGGCAGCCGGCGCGCCACTTCCTTGCGCACTTCGCGGTCCTCATCGTGCACCAGCCGCGACAGGCTGCCGTGGGGAATGCGCTGCGCCACATGCTGGCGCACCAGGTAGTCGGGGTCGCCGAGCATCACATGCAGGCGTTCGGCGGGCAGCTTGCTGGCCACGGTGATGCGTACTTCGCGGTCGCTGTCGCCGATGTAAGCCATCAACTCGTCCGGCGGCAGCCGGGTGACCACGGCGCGGCGCACCGCCTCGTCGGTGTCGTGGGCGAGCGTGCGTACGGCCTCGACCGGCGCGTAGCGCACGGCGATGGCGCGTCGTTCCCAGAACGCATCCTGCAGGCAGGTCACGGCAAACTCGGGGTTCATGCGCAGGAAGCGCTCGATCTGCCGCCCGCTGTGGGCAATCAGGCAGCGATCCCCGGGCTCGCAGCGTCCGGCTACCCGCACGGTGTCGCGATGCGGACACGCCGTGCAGTCCGCGCGCGGCGTGTCGGCATTGCTCATGTAGGGGAAACGGTTGGTTCCTGGCACGGTTTGGTTAGCGCGTTTGCTTGCCCCGGATGGGGCATCCTAGGTGTTACTTCGCAAGTGGCGTGCCAGATGTGACAAATCCGCAAGGGCTTGATTTGCCGGAACAAACTTCGGGACAGGCAGCGCCGCCGGGCCGATGACGACAAGGCCGGGCGCGCGCTTGTCGCAAATCCTACAAATACCGGACAGGCGGCGCCCTTATCCCGCCGGGCGTTCGAGATGGGCCGTCAGTGCCGCATCCATGGTCGCCGTATGCAGGTGGAACCACGGCGCCAGCCCATCCTTCACATAGGCACGCGCCAGCGCGATGCGCCCCCGCTTGATCGACAGATTGAGCTGCACCAGTTCGCCCAGCACGCGGTGATGTTCGCCCTCATGCTCGGCGATGCCGGGATAGCGGCTGGCCCGCATCAGCCCACCTCTCCTCGGCGATATGCAGCCGCATCAGCGCCAGCAGTGCCTGGAAGCGCCACGGAAATGCAGCACTGTCGGCCTGGATCAGCCCTTCGATCAATTCGGCGAGCGCCTGGTGCGTCGCGTCCACGCCGCTCGTCTCCATCGACGGCGGAAGCCGTTGCGTCGGTGAGGGGTGCAGGGCGGCCAGCATCATGCCGCCTCGGCGCGCGTGACGCCGCCGTTCTGCCAGGCTTCGGCGGCCGCCAGAAAGTCGGCCACGTCCGCGTCCACCCATTCGAATCCCTGCTTGGCCAGAAAGCGCTTTTCCTTGTCGGTGGCATTCGGAATCAGCGCCCAGCCGGTGGGCTGGCCGGCACCGAACACGATTTCGCTCATCACCATGCGTTCGGTGTCGCGCGTCAGGCGCAGGCCCAGCAGCAGGTACTGGCGGCCCTGGCGCATGCGCTTGACGAAGGAGGGAATCGCAAAGCCGCCCATCAGCTCGGTGACGTAATCGACGAAATCGGCGTCCGAGGCAATGTAGTCGGATTCCGGCAGGGGCGTGCCCTGCGGCTTGAACAGCACCGGCAGGCTGGTGTTCACGGCTTCCTGTTCGATCGGCGTGTAGGCGGTGCCGTCGTAGTGGTAGATGCGGAAGCGGTAGGCGGTGCCGGCAATGCGCGCCATGCCGACGATGAGGATGTGCGGCGTGCTGGCGTACGCCTTCTGCATCAGCGTGTCGCGGTTGATGTCCACCACATAGGGCAGGTTTTTCCCGGCCAGCCAGGTGTGCAGTGCGGAGGCGCTCCAGGCGGTGTCGCGGTAGGTGGCGTCCAGCAGGCGGGTTAACGCCGAGCGGCCGCGCTTCAGTTCCAGGTGCATGGCCGCGCGCGAAAATTCGAACATCAGTTTCGGCGCCATCGGCTTGCCGTCGTTGATGGCCAGGATCAGGCTGTCGCTGTCGGCGGGGATGGCGCGTCCGGACTGGGGGTCGATCACGCCGGCCAGTGCGCCGGGTCCGAGATAGGGGACCACCGTGCCTTCAGCCAGGCCCGTCAGGATGGTTTCGAAGCGGGAATGCATGGACAACTCCTTGTTGGGGCAACACGGGTGGTGGTGCAAGAAGCGGGCCGCAGCGCGAAGCACGGATCGGCGCGGGTTTGCGGCCTATGGCGAATGTCGGGTTTGCGCCAAGGCGGGAAAGCGTGTCGCAAACATCCCCCACTCACCCATCCGGCGCATTACGCCTTCGGCTAATGCGCCCTACGACGACTTGGTAGGGCGCAATAAGCGATCGGGCATTGCGCCGGATGCAATAGCTGCTGATACTTTCGCCATGCCCGATTACCGTCGTGCCTGGCATCCAGGCGGAACCTATTTCTTTACGGTCAACCTGCTTCAGCGGCGAGGTAACGATTTGCTGACGCGGCATATCGATTTGCTGCGGGAGACGGTTAAATCAATACGACAGCGGCATCCCTTCGTCATTCATGCATGGGTCGTGTTGCCCGAGCACCTTCACTGCGTGATTGAGCTGCCGCCAAACGACACTGATTTTTCCACGCGGTGGCGCTTGATCAAGGCCGGCTTTTCCAAGGGCTTGCCACTCAACGAACATCGATCCCCTGTACGCGTCCGTCGTGGCGAACGAGGTATTTGGCAACGCCGTTATTGGGAGCATTTGATACGCGACGAGGCGGACTTTCGGGCGCATTTGGATTATGTTCACATCAATCCGCTGAAGCACGGATTGGTCAAACGTGTGTGCGACTGGCCATATTCGACTTTTCACCGGCTTGTTGAGCAGGGGATGTATCCGCTGGATTGGGCGGGTGGCGATGAGGGCGGGGTCGGGTATGTGGATTAGCTTCGCGGCGATTGCATGCGGCGCATTACGCCTTCGGCTAATGCGCCCTACGACGGGGGCGAGCAGGTAGGGCGCAATAAGCGAAGCGCATTGCGCCGGATGCCGTTCAGGTGCTCGAAACCTCCACTTCATACACCCCGCCGATCACCACGAACTCGTCCTCGCCCTTGAGCACGCCCGGCAGCAGCCGGTGGAAGAAGAAAACCTTGGGTAGCGGCACCTGCACTTCCAGGATGAAGTCGCCGAACTCGCCCGCGCGCTCGCGTTCGCGGGTGAAGGAGTTGAGATTGTTGAGCAGCACCACGCGCCGGCTGGGCGACCGTTCCCGCAGCACTTCGTAGTCCCCGACGCGGTTGACGCCGCGGTAGAGCGTGAGGTGGGTTTGCCCCGGCCTGTCGACGGCGAAATCGCCGTCGACAGGCCCCTCACCCCTGACCCTCTCCCGCTCGCGGGCGAGGGGGACGCGGTGCGCCTGCGGCGCTATGTCGTTCAAACGCTGGCGCGCCAGCTCGTGCTGGCAGTAGCTGTAGAGCAGGTCGAGCTGCGCTTCCAGCGCGTTGGCGCCGTACAGTCCGCGGCTGCGCGCCTCCAGGTAACGGCGATAGGTGTCGCCGGAGAAATCGCGGATGGGGCCGCCGTGGTGGCGCGGCAGCAGGCCGAAACGCGATTCCACCCAGCCCTTGAGCACCGCGCCTTCCTGGCCGTCCGGATCGAACGCCCAGCCGCGCATCAGGCGCAGATAGGTGGCGCGGGCGCGGTCGTGCGCGGTCTCGCTGTAGCCGGCTTCCTCGGGATGGTCGAGGCTGAAGGCCGCCGCCATGTGGGTCATGAACAGCTGCGCGCGCTGGTGCGGATCGGGCAGCGCGTCGAGTGCGGCGAACAGCTTGCGATGCAGTTCCTCGACGCCGTCCAGCTTGAGCGGAACGGGGTGACGCTGATAGCTGAGGCTGCCGAGAATCGACGCCGGCAGGTTGCAGCGGTTGATCGGCAGGCGCGCGCTGCCCGGCAGGCTGTCCGGCCTTGTCGGCACCCCTACAAAGACCGGGCCATTGTTATGTCCGACACCTGTTTGCGGTGTGATGTCCGACCCTGCATTCTCTTTCATATCAGATGGTTAGCATCTCATTTCCGGGCTGGCATGGCGCTTGCGATAACTCTGGTGCGAACGAAATATTTCAATCGCACCGTCTACACACAAGGAGAGTGACATGGCTCGTCTGCGTCAATGCGCGATTTATGGCAAGGGGGGTATTGGCAAATCGACCACTACCCAGAATTTGGTGGCTGGCCTCGCCGAGGCCGGCAAGAAAGTGATGATTGTGGGTTGCGACCCCAAGGCGGATTCTACCCGCCTGATCCTGCACGCAAAAGCTCAGAACTCCATCATGCAGATGGCGGCTGATGCCGGTTCCGTGGAAGACCTGGAACTGGAAGACGTGATGAAGGTCGGCTACCGCGACATCAAGTGCGTGGAATCCGGCGGCCCCGAGCCCGGCGTCGGCTGTGCCGGCCGCGGCGTCATTACCGCGATCAACTTCCTGGAAGAGGAAGGCGCGTACGAGGAAGACCTCGACTTCGTGTTCTACGACGTGCTCGGCGACGTGGTGTGCGGCGGTTTCGCCATGCCGATTCGCGAGAACAAGGCGCAGGAAATCTACATCGTCTGTTCCGGCGAAATGATGGCCATGTACGCCGCCAACAACATCGCCAAGGGCATCGTGAAGTACGCCAACTCCGGCAGCGTGCGTCTGGCCGGCCTGATCTGCAACAGCCGCAATACCGCGCGTGAAGACGAACTGATCATGGAACTGGCGCGCCAGCTCGGCACCACCATGATCCACTTCGTCCCCCGCGACAACGTGGTGCAGCGCGCCGAGATCCGCCGCATGACCGTGATCGAGTACGAACCGGGTGCCAAGCAGGCGCAGGAGTACCGCGATCTGGCCAACAAGATCATCGAGAACCGCAACTGGGTCATCCCGACCCCGATCACGATGGACGAGCTGGAAGACCTGCTGATGAAATTCGGCGTGATGGATGAGGAAGACGAATCCATCATCGGCAAGACGGCTGCCGAAGAAGCGGTGGTGGCTGCCGCGTAATACCCGGACGTCGTTCCTCTTTGCGAGGAGTGACGCATTCGAAACCTGTCACAGGCTGTCCACAGATTGGTGGCGGCGTGCATGGAGAACGAAATGTCTGCATTGACGCGTGAAGAAACCGAAGCCCTCATCAAGGAGGTGCTCGAGGTTTATCCCGAAAAAGCCCAGAAAGACCGGGCCAAGCATCTGGCGGTCAACGACCAGAGCGTTGAACAATCCAAGAAGTGCATTACTTCCAACCGCAAGTCGCTGCCCGGTGTGATGACCATCCGCGGCTGCGCCTACGCCGGTTCCAAGGGCGTGGTGTGGGGTCCGATCAAGGACATGATCCACATCTCCCACGGCCCCGTCGGCTGCGGTCAATATTCCCGCGCCGGCCGCCGCAACTACTACGTGGGCGTCACCGGCGTGAACACCTTCGGCACGATGAACTTCACTTCCGACTTTCAGGAAAAGGACATCGTGTTCGGCGGCGACAAGAAGCTCGCCAAGATCATCAATGAGATCGAGGGGCTGTTTCCGCTGCACAAGGGTATCACGCGTGCAGTCCGAGTGCCCGATCGGGCTGATTGGAGATGATATCGAAGCGGTGTCCAAGAAAGGCGCCGCCGAAATCGACAAGCCGGTGGTGCCGGTGCGCTGCGAAGGCTTTCGCGGCGTGTCGCAGTCGCTCGGCCACCACATCGCCAACGATTCCATCCGCGACTGGGTGTTCTCGCGTGACGGCAAGGATGTGAAGACCGAATTCGTGCCCGGCCCCTACGACGTCTCCATCATCGGCGACTACAACATCGGCGGCGACGCCTGGTCGTCGCGCATCCTGCTCGAGGAAATGGGGCTGCGCGTGGTGGCCCAGTGGTCCGGCGACGGCACCCTGGCGGAAATCGAGCTCACCCCGAAAGTGAAGCTCAACCTCATCCACTGCTACCGCTCGATGAACTACATCGCGCGCCACATGGAAGAGAAGTACAGCATCCCCTGGATCGAGTACAACTTCTTCGGCCCGACCAAGATCGCCGAGTCGCTGCGTGCCATCGCCGCGCACTTCGACGACAAGATCAAGGCCGGTGCGGAAGCGGTGATCGCCAAGTACCAGCCGATGGTCGATGAAATCATCGCCAAGTACCGCACCCGTCTCGAAGGCAAGCGCGTGATGCTGTATGTCGGCGGCCTGCGCCCGCGTCACGTGATCGGTTCGTATGAAGACCTGGGCATGGAAGTGGTCGGCACCGGCTACGAATTCGGCCACAACGACGACTACGACCGCACCATCAAGGAAATGGGCAACGCGACGCTGCTGTACGACGACGTCACCGGCTTCGAGTTCGAGGAGTTCGTGAAGCGGGTCAAGCCCGACCTGATCGGCTCCGGCATCAAGGAAAAGTACATCTTCCAGAAGATGGGGGTGCCGTTCCGCCAGATGCACTCCTGGGACTACTCCGGCCCGTACCACGGCTACGACGGTTTCGCCATTTTCGCCCGCGATATGGACATGACCATCAACAACCCGTGCTGGAAGATTCTCACCCCGCCCTGGCAGAAGAAGCCGCAAGCGGAGGCGATCGCCCAGGCTGCTTAAGTCAAAGCCCCTCCCCCGCATGCGGGGGAGGGGTTGGGGAGAGGGCGGGTTTAGCTGACGCAACCGCTCTCCCTCTCCCCCCGGCCCCTCTCCCGTTTACGGGCGAGGGGAGAAAAACCGATCAACCCACGCTCGTGTCCGCAGATTGGCGGCTCGGGCCAGGAGATGAACATGCAAGTCGTTGAAGACATCAAACCGTCGTATCCCCTGTTTCGCAATGACGAATACAAGGCGATGATCAAGAACAAGCAGGTCACGTTCGAAGAGCGCGCCGATCAGGGCAGGATCGACGAGACCTTCAAGTGGTCCACCTCCCTGGAATACCAGGAACTCAATTTCAAGCGCGAGGCGCTGACCGTCAACCCGGCCAAGGCCTGCCAGCCGCTGGGCGCCGTGCTGTGCGCGCTGGGCTTCGAAAAGACCCTGCCCTACGTGCACGGTTCGCAGGGTTGCGTGGCCTATTTCCGCACCTACTTCAACCGCCACTTCAAGGAGCCCATCGCCTGCGTGTCCGACTCGATGACGGAAGACGCGGCCGTGTTCGGCGGCCAGAAGAACATGTACGACGGCCTGGAAAACGCCAGGGCGCTGTACAAGCCCGACATGATCGCGGTGTCCACCACCTGCATGGCGGAAGTGATCGGCGACGACCTCAACGCCTTCATCAACAACACCAAGAAGGAAGGACACATTCCCCAGGACTACCCGGTGCCCTACGCCCACACGCCGTCTTTCGTCGGCAGCCATGTCACCGGCTGGGACAACATGTTCGAAGGCATCGCCCGCTACTTCACCCTCAACTACATGGAAGGCAAGAAGGTCGGCAGCAACGGCAAGATCAACATCGTGCCGGGCTTCGAAACCTATCTCGGCAACTTCCGCGTCATCCATCGCATGCTCGATGAAATGGGCGTGGCGCACAGCATGCTGTCCGACCCGACCGAAGTGCTCGACACCCCGGCCGACGGCACGTTCCGCATGTACTCCGGCGGCACCACGCAGGACGAAGTGAAGGATGCGCCCAACGCCATCACCACTTTCCTGATGCAGCCGATGCAACTGGAAAAGACCAGGAAGCTGGTCGAAGGCACCTGGAACCAGGACGTGCCCAAGCTCGACATCCCGATGGGCCTGGAATGGACCGACGAGTGGCTGATGAAAGTGGCGGAAGTCACCGGCAAGCCGATTCCCGAGTCGCTGGTCAAGGAACGCGGCCGCCTGGTCGACATGATGACCGACAGCCACACCTGGCTGCACGGCAAGCGTTTCGCCCTGTACGGCGATCCGGACTTCACCATGGGCATGGTCAAGTTCCTGCTGGAACTGGGCGCCGAGCCGGTTCACGTTGTCTGCAACAACGGATCCAAGAAATGGGACAAGGCGATGAAGAAGCTGCTCGAGTCCTCGCCCTACGGCGTGAACTGCAAGGCCTATCCCGGCGCCGATCTGTGGCACCTGCGTTCGCTGGTGTTCACCGACAAGCCCGACTTCATCATCGGCAACAGCTACGGCAAGTTCATCCAGCGTGACACCCTGCACAAGGGCAAGGAGTTCGAAGTCCCGCTGATCCGCATCGGCTTCCCGATCTTCGACCGCCATCACCTGCATCGCATGACCACGCTGGGGTACGAGGGCGCCATGACCATGCTCACGACCCTGGTGAACGCCGTGCTGGAACGCCTGGACGAAGAGACCCGCGGCATGGGGACGACGGACTACAACTACGACCTGATCCGCTGACCAGCGACTCCCTGGGGGGAGGGGCCGGGGGTGAGGGAGCAGAGGTTAATCTGGCTTTTTGTGCCTGGATGACCGCCGTTCCCTCACCCCTAGCCCTCTCCCGGTGCGAGAGGGAACAACCGAGGAACCCAAATGGCCAACATCATGATTCGACGCGGTGCCGCAGGCGAGTATGTGTTCTACCTGCCCAAGCGCGACCTGGAGGACACCATCACCTCGATGGAGTTCGACCAGGCCGACAAGTGGGGCGGCGAGATCAAGCTCAACAACGGCGGTGCCTACTACGTCGACCCGTTGCCCGCGCCGCCCAGGCTGCCGATTTCCGTGCGCGCCAGGCGCATGGACGCGGCAGAATAAAGTGAACTGAAAGGAAAACATCATGGCACTCAAAATCGTTGCCGAACTCTGCACCGCCTGTGCTGACTGCGAAGCGGACTGCCCCACCGCGTCCATCCGCATCAAGAAGGGCGTGTACATCATCAACCCGGATACCTGCACCGAATGCGACGGAGACTACGACTCGCCCAAATGCGTGTCGCTCTGCCCGATCGACAACTGCATCATCCCGCTGGCGGCGTAACCCGTCATTCCGGCGGAGGCCGGAATCCAGATGCACTGGACCCCGGCCTCCGCCGGGGTGACCAACAGGTAACAAACAGGAGCGTGTGACATGACCACCATCACCCAGGGCGCAGCATTGCGCATCGCACTCGCCGCCCGCGTCCTCGAAGGCGTGGATACCCGCCAATTCACGCAGTGGGTCGTGAAGAAGCTCGGCTTTCCGGTAAACGAAGCCAAGCTCGCCGGCCTCACCGTCACCGATCTCAAGCAGGCGCTGACGGCCGAGGAAACGCAGGAAACCGCGATTGAAACCGACGTCGACATGGAGTCGCTCAAGCTCGCCGTGCGCTATCTGTGGGGCGAGGACGTCGACCACGACGACGACCTGCCGCCGGTCGAAGCCTACGCCGAGGGCGACATGCCCGGCAGTATGCGGGTGGCCGTGGCCTCGAACAGCGACGAGAACCTCGACGGACACTTCGGCTCCGCCCTGCGTTTTCTGATCTATCAGCTCAGCAAGGATGAAATCCGGCTGGTGGCGGTGCGCCCCACGCTGGAAGCGGACTCTGGCCGAGGACAAGAACGCGGCGCGCGCCGCGCTCATCAACGACTGCCAGATCGTGTACGTGCAGTCGGTGGGCGGCCCGGCCGCCGCCAAGATCGTGCGCGCCGGCGTGCATCCCATGAAATATCCGCAGACCGGTCCGGCGCGCGAAGTCATCGCCCGCCTGCAATCCGTCCTCGATGCGCCGCCGCCGTGGCTGGCGAAGATCCTCGGTGTCGAAGCGCAAAGCCTCGCCAAATTCGCCGAGGAAGAGGAGGAACTCGACGCATGATCCCGCGCGAAACCCTGAGCCATATCGCGGATGCCGCGTCGGAATTCCAGTTCCTCGACGACACCGCGCTGGATTGTCTGCGCGGCAAGTGGCCCGGCCTGCACTTCACCCTGTGCGGCGACGACGACGTGCCGGCACGCCTGTCGCCGGTGCTGGAGCGGCCCGGCTTCAACGTCTATCTCGTCAATGGAAGCGAACACTGTCTGACGCTGACCAACGACCCCGAGGTGGCGATCGGCGTGGTGCTGGCGTGGATGGACGAGGAGTAGCATGCTTTACTCCCCTCTCCCAGCGGGAGAGGGGTAGGGGGTGAGGGAGAAATGCCGGAAAGCAGGGTCTGTACTATTGAAGTGACCCCTCTCCCTCACCCGGCTTCGCCACCCTATCCCGCTGGGCGAGGGAAATAAACTAAGCCTCACCAGGAAATATCACCGTGCCCACCCACCATTTCATTTCCTTGATCCTGCTTCTGGCGCTGATTTCTTCCAGCGCCTTCGCCGCTGAAGTGCAGGTCGCCGTCGCCGCCAACTTCACCGCGCCGATGCAGACAATCGCCGCCGATTTCGAGAAGGACACCGGCCACAAGGCGCAGCTTGCATTCGGCGCCACCGGCAAGTTCTACGCCCAGATCAAGAACGGCGCGCCCTTCGAAGTATTGCTCGCGGCAGACGACGAAACTCCGGCCAAACTGGAAAAAGAGGGACTCGCCGTTAGCGGCAGCCGCTTCACCTACGCGATCGGCCAGCTGGCGCTGTGGTCGGCCAAGCCCGGTTACGTGGACGACAAGGGCGAGGTGCTGAAGCAGGGCGCGTTCGCACACCTGGCGCTGGCCAACCCCAAGCTGGCGCCCTACGGTGCTGCGGCGGTCGAGACCCTGACCAGACTCGGTCTGCTCGGCAGCGTCGAAAGCAGGTTCGTGCAAGGCGAGAACATCGCCCAGACCTATCAGTTCATAAGCACCGGCAATGCGGAACTGGGCTTCGTCGCGCTTTCCCAGGTGATGAAGGACGGCAAGGTGGCGACCGGTTCGGCGTGGATCGTGCCGGCCACCCTGCACACACCCATTCGCCAGGATGGGGTGATCCTGGCCAAGGGCAAGGACAACGCCGCCGCCGAGGCGCTGATGAAGTATCTGAAGGGCGACAAGGCGAGGGCGATCATCAAGGGCTACGGCTACGGTCTGTAAACTTCGTCTGCCATGCTCGAAAGCCCCGACCTCGCCGCCATTTGGCTCACCCTCAAGCTCGCAACCGTCACCACGGTGCTGCTGCTATTGATCGGCACGCCCATCGCCTGGTGGCTGGCGCGCACCCGCTCGGCGTTGAAAGGCGCGGTGGGGGCCGTGGTGGCGCTGCCCATCGTGCTGCCGCCGACGGTGATCGGCTTCTATCTGCTGGTGGCGATGGGACCGAACGGCCCGGTCGGCCAGCTCACGCAGGCACTGGGGCTGGGGGTGCTGCCGTTCACCTTCGCCGGGCTGGTGGTGGCCTCGGTGTTCTATTCGCTGCCCTTCGTGGTGCAACCGATCCAGAACGCCTTCGAGGCCATCGGCGAACGCCCGCTGGAAGCGGCGGCCACCTTGCGCGCCTCGCCGTTGGACAGTTTCTTCAGCGTCGTGTTGCCGCTGGCGCGGCCCGGCTACCTCACCGCCACGGTGCTCGGCTTTGCCCACACCGTCGGCGAGTTCGGCGTGGTGCTGATGATAGGCGGCAACATCCCGAACCAGACGCGCGTGGTGTCGGTACAGATCTACGATCACGTCGAGGCGCTGGAATACGCGCAGGCGCACTGGCTGGCGGCGGGCATGGTGGCGTTCTCCTTCGTCGTGCTGCTGGCGCTGTACACCCTGAATCCGACCGGGCGGCGCACGTGAGCCCCGTCACCCAACCCGGCATCCGCGCCCGCTTCAAGCTCGACTACTCCGGCTTCTCGCTGGACGTCGATCTCGACCTGCCCGGCCGCGGCGTCACCGCGCTGTTCGGCCATTCGGGTTCAGGCAAGACCACGCTGCTGCGCGCCGTCGCGGGACTGGAGCATGCACCCGGCGGCATGCTATCCGTCAACGGCGATGTCTGGCAGGACGACGACATTTTCCGGCCGACCTGGCAGCGTCCGCTGGGCTATGTGTTCCAGGAAGCCAGCCTGTTTCCGCATCTGAGCGTGCAGGCCAATCTGGAATACGGGCAGAAGCGCGTGCCGCAAGCGCAGCGCCGCGTCTCGCTCGACCGAGCGGTGGACATGCTCGGCATCGGCCACCTGCTCGACCGCCACCCGGACCGCCTGTCAGGCGGCGAACGCCAGCGTGTCGCCATCGCCCGCGCCTTGGCCGTGAGTCCGAAAATCCTGCTTCTGGACGAGCCGCTTGCCGCGCTTGATCTGGCCCGCAAACAGGAAATCCTGCCCTATCTGGAACGCCTGCACGACGAGCTCGACATCCCGGTACTCTACGTCAGCCATGCGCCCGATGAAGTGGCGCGCCTGGCCGACCACATCGTGGTGATGGAAGGCGGAACGGCAGTCGCCGCCGGCCCGCTCACCGACACGCTTTCCCGCCTCGACCTGCCGATCAAGCTGGGCGAAGACGCCGGCGTGGTGCTCGATGCCGTGGTGGCGGCGCGCGACGAGGAATGGCATCTCGCGCACATGGAATTCGCCGGCGGCCGCCTGTGGGTGCGCGACCACGGCCTGCCGGTCGGCCGGCACGCGCGGGTACGCATCCTCGCCCGCGACGTCAGCCTCGCGCGCGCGCCCATGACCGGCACCAGCATCCTCAACACCCTGCCCGCCGTCGTGGTCGACAGCGTCGACGACGCCCATCCCGGCGCTCACCCTGGTCAAGCTGCGTGTCGGCCAGTCGCCGCTGCTGGCGCGGCTGACCCGGCGCTCAGCGCATGCGCTCGAACTGAGGCCCGGCCTGTTGATCTATGTTCAGATCAAGGCGGTGGCGTTGATCGGTTGAGCGGGTCTGGGTTTTCGGCTTCGATCGCAAGTTCGCAGCGCAATCGATTGCAGGATTGAAGAAACCGTTTCCTTGATCGGTCCAAGCTGATTTCCGGGGAATCGAGGGGCTCCTGTCGACGTCTTGGGGCCGGATGACTCCAGCATTCTCAGTGGCGGCTAACTGATCCTCAAGCCGCCGGTAAGGACTTCGGGCTGTCGGACTGGACCTCGGCCAGAGCCGAGGTGGCGCTCTGAGGAGATCAGGTCTGCTATGCGCTGCACACCAGTCGTTGATTAGAAATTCAAGCTGAATGGCCGCTTCCAAAACGGCGAATTCACACTCCCGACCCTCTGCGGTCGTTGGCCTTCGCAATCCCACAGACGGCTCCCGACCCTGAGCAGCCGATCGCGGCATGCAGTTTCAATGTCGGCTCTGGTGGCACATGCAGCCCAATTGGTGCAATGCCATTCAACAATTGCTCCCAACAACGCCTAAGTGGCACCCAGTTATCTGACTAAAACCGAGTAGCGTTGTCTTTCGGCACGCGCATTGGGACACTGTGACAAGCGCGCACCGAAGCAGATACTATTGGGCGATCATGGCTTGGCCGCGTCCCCAATTCCCCTATGTGCAGAAACGCCACCGCGTCGGTCTGCTCTCGGCCCGTTTATGGTTACGCCACATGCTGTTCTGGGGCGGTGCGGTCAGCGTGGGATTGGCCGCGACGGCTTTTGCGCTTGCCAGCGATTACGCCCACGTGTTGTTTGGCCATGTGCTTGCCGTGTCGCCCTGGCTGCCTTTGTTGATCACGCCGTTGACGCTGGCCGGTGTCGCCGCGCTGACCCAGCGCTATTTCAAGGGGGCGGAGGGGAGTGGCATCCCGCAGACCATTGCTGCCATCCGCATGCCTGATGGTCCGGTGCGCGACCGCGTGCTGTCCTTGCGTCTGGTTGCAGCCAAGATGCTGCTGACCTGCATCGGCCTGGCGGGCGGCGCCAGCGTAGGGCGAGAAGGCCCGACGGTCCAGGTGGGCGCGGCGCTGCTCCACAATCTGAGCAGGCTGATCCGCTTTCCCCGGCATCTGACGGAGCGCGGCCTGATCATCGCGGGCGGCGGCGCGGGAGTGGCGGCTGCGTTCAATACCCCGCTGGCCGGGATTGTGTTCGCCATCGAGGAAATGGCACGCTCTTTCGAAGAACGCTCCAGCGGCACGCTGCTGACCGCGGTGATCATCGCGGGTCTGGCTGCGGTCTACGTGCAGGGCGATTACACCTATTTCGGTTCGACTCACGCTGCCCTCAGTGGAGCATCCGGCTGGCTAGGCGTGCTGCTGTGTGGCCTGGCGGGTGGCGCGCTGGGTGGGGGATTCAGCCGCCTGTTGCTGGCCTTCACGGCGCATGGCCTGCCGGGTCGGATAGGGGTATTCATGCGCACCCACCCAGTCCACTTCGCCGCCGTCTGCGGATTTCTGCTCGCGCTAATCGGGCTGGCATCCGGCAACGCCGTTTACGGCACCGGCTACGTGGAGGCCAAGCACCTGCTCGAGGGGACGGGCGAGGCTTCTGCTGCATATGGCCTGTGGAAAATGCTCGCGACCTTCGTGTCGTTCATCAGCGGCATCCCCGGCGGGTTGTTCGCCCCCAGCCTGTCGGCCGGCGCAGGAATCGGCCAGGCCGTGGCGAATCTGGTAACCCAGGCGGATCCCGGCGCCCTGGTCGTGATCGGCATGGCGGCATATTTCGCAGGCGTGGTGCAGGCCCCAATCACGGCGTTTGTCATCGTGATGGAAATGACCGACAACCACGACATGGTGGTGCCGCTGATGCTGGCGACGCTGCTGGCGACGGCCGTGTCCCGCATGATTTGCCCCCGCCCGTTGTACAAGGCGCTGGCGAGCAGTTATCTCGACCGGGTACGGTCTGATACCGTCACGCCCCTCGCCGTTAAATGATTCGCGGGGGCAATTGAAGTTGGGCCATCAGGGCCAGATGCTTGCCGCTTTCCCCAGCCTTGCGAACCAAGGCCAACACATCGGCGGAGTCGTCGCCCCCAATAAGAAAACCTCGCAGTATCTAGGCCATGTGTAGGTTGCTGCATGGAAAGGACGTTCGCGCGTCCGTCTCATGGCCCGATCTTACCAGCGCAGCATGCGACGCCCCAGCAAGGCACCCGTCGCAGCGGGGATCAACATGCCGAGCAGGTACCATATGCCAATAAACGGTGCCTCCATTTCGGGACAGTGCAGGCAGTAGACCAGCCCCCCGATGGTGCCGGACAACAGGCCTGCTGCGGTTCCGGCCAGCGGCAGGCGGGTCGGGGCAAGGCCGTGCATCGCCCATAGCGTTGCGACGAACATCGGCACAGACAGCATGGCGATGAGGGACGAACATTTCGCCCAGGTTGAGCCAAGCACCAACCCTGCACGCAAATCCGGCTCGGCGCTGGCCAGGACGATGGCCGCCAGAACCCACATGGCCACCACAGGCACGGCGAGCATGGCCGGCACCCGACCGAGGCGGGTGCCCGGCCGTGACAGTCGCAATACCGCCATCAGGCTCGCCACGCCCAGGCACGCGACATAGCCGATCTTGGCCCAGAACATCGGCAATCGGCTCGCTTCCGCCAGATCCGGGCGCACACCGAGTAGGCCGCACATCAGCAGGCTGGCCCCGATCACGCCCACGGCGACGGCAACCGCATAACGGCGTTCGGCGGCATGCCGCTGCACACTGCCCGCACCGGTCGCCAGCAATACCACCAGATCATCGGTTTTCATGATGTACCTCGAATCAATGCGGCCAGCGCCTTCATGCCACGGTGGACTCCGACCTTGATCGCCGACTCCGACATTCCCGTGACCTGCGCGGTTTCCGTTACCGACAGGCCTTCCAGCTTGGTATGGACGATCGGCAGCCGTTGCCGGTCGGGCAACTGGCCGAGCAGCTTGCCCAGATCCCTGCGCGCTTCTGCAGCCTCGCTGTCGGCGGAGGAAAAAAGGTCCATCTCGTCGTCGATCGGATCGGTGAGCACGTCCCGGCTGGCGCGCCGGCGCAGCAGATCGACGAGCTTGTACTTGGCAATGGCGTGTACCCATGCCGTCAATGGCTGGTCGGCGTCGTAGGTTTGACGCTTGTTATGAATGGCAAGCAGCGTTTCCTGCACGAGATCCTCCACTTCGTCCGGCAAACGGGTCAGGCGCTTCCTGAAAAAGGCGCGCAGGTGCGTGCTCATTTCCATGAGAAAGGCCTGGTAGGCCGGGGCCTCCCCATCGAGACCGCGTATCAGCAAGCTCTTGAGCCGCGCCTCGCTGGCGTTCGCCCGACCTGTATCTCTCATTCGTTTCATGGTGGCGTTTGGTTACAGACCCGCAAGATTTCATCCGAATCCGCTGATCGCGACGAATTGTGCCTTGGCCTGTAACCAACCGCCCCTTCAGCGCGAACTACCCATCATAACGCACGCAACCGGCACGTCCCGAGCCGACGCGCGACAGTCCACCCACCCCGAGGAGCCTGGGCATGAATCTGCAAGCGGTCGTTTTAACCACCGCCATATTGGCTGTACCTCTGCCGGCTAGCGCCGGCGCAGCCTGCGACGCACGCAGTGGCCCGAACACGGCCGCGCTGGTCGAGCTGTATACCTCCGAGGGGTGCTCCAGCTGCCCGCCGGCAGACCGGCAGCTCAGCCACCTGGCGGATAGTCTGGGTGCCTCCGCCGAGGTCGTGCCGCTGGCCCTGCATGTCGGCTACTGGGACCGTCTGGGCTGGACCGACCGTTTCGCACAAGACCGCTTCGCGCAGCGCCAGAACTGGCTGGTGCAGGTGAATCATCAGCGGACGGTCTACACGCCGCAGTTCTTCGTCGCCGGTTCCGACGTTCAGCCAGGGAATGTATCCCTGCGTGACAGGGTGCGCGATGTCAATGCAAAGCCGGCCTCGGTTGCGATCCGTTTGCATGCCGCCGTCTCGGCAGATGACGTCCTGACACTGGATGCCGTGGCGACCGCCCCTGCGGGCAACGGCGCAACCGTGTTGTACCTGGCGGTCGCCGAGAACGGCCTGGTCACCAAGGTCATGGCCGGCGAGAACAAGGATGCGACGCTGACGCATGACCATGTCGTGCGCGCATGGCTCGGCCCCTTCCGCCTCAGTGAAGGGATGGTACGGGTGCGACGCGAGATCAGACTGCCGGTTGCCTGGCAGCGCAATCGCTTGGAGAGCGTCGCCTTCGTGCAGGACGAACGGTCCGGCTCGGTGCTGCAAGCCCTGCGCGCTGCATCCTGCCCGGGTGCATGAGGCCGGCTCATGGAAACGATCATGGAACCCCTGATGACTGACGACGCCCGCGCCATCCATCCGCTGTGGCTGCGCCTCACGCACTGGCTGAACGCCCTGGCGGTGGGGATTCTGGCAACGAGCGGCTGGCGCATCTATGACGCCACGCCGCTGTTCGATTTCCGTTTCGCCGACAGCCTCACCCTCGGCGGCTGGCTGGGGGGCGCGCTGCAGTGGCACTTTGCCGCCATGTGGCTGCTGGTCGCCAATGGCCTCGCCTACCTGCTGCTCAATGCCGGCAGCGGCCGGCTGTGGAAAAAGTTCTTCCCGCTGTCCCCCCGCACGCTCCTCGTCGATCTGCGTGCCGCCCTGCGCGGGCACCTGTCGCACGCGGACCCGCGCCGCTACAACAGCGTGCAGCGTCTGGCCTACCTGTTCGTCATGGCGGACAGCGTGCTGCTGGTGCTGTCAGGACTGGTGCTGTGGAAATCCGTGCAGTTTCCCCTGCTGCGCGAACTGCTGGGCGGCTACGAGCCGGCTCGACGCGTGCACTTTTTCGCCATGGCGGCGCTGGTGGGGTTCGTCGCGGTTCACCTCGCCATGGTGGCGTGGGTGCCGCGCACCCTGCGCGCCATGACCCTTGGCCGATAAGGAAAGAGATGATCAAGCACTCCCCTCTGGTTGATGGCGACGCGGTGGTGAAGGAGGCGTTGAGCCGCCTTGAACAACCCGCCCGGCGCCACTTCATGCGGCGCACGCTTACGCTGGGTGGTCTGTCCCTGCTGACCGGCTGTTCAATCACCGACGATGCGAGTGCAGAGAACGCGTTGATGAAGATGTCGCGCTTCAACGACAAGGTTCAGGCCTGGCTGTTCGACCCCAACCGGCTGGCGCCCACCTACCCTGAATCCATGATCACCCGGCCGTTCCCGTTCAACGCCTTCTATGACGAGGACAAAGTGCCGGACGTGGATGCCGGCGCCTTCCGCCTGGAAGTCAGCGGGCTGGTGGCAGGCAAGCATGCCTGGACCCTGCCAGAACTCCGGGCCATGCCGCAAACCGAGCAGATCACGCGGCACATCTGCGTCGAAGGCTGGAGCGCCATCGGCAAATGGGGCGGGGTGCCGTTTTCGGTCTTCCTGCGCCGGGTGGGCGCCGACCTCAGCGCCAGGTACGTCGGTTTCAAGTGCGCCGACGATTACTACACAAGCATCGACATGCCGACCGCGCTGCACCCGCAGACCTTGCTGACACTCAGCTATGACGGCCAGGCCCTGCCGCGGCGCTACGGCTTTCCGATGAAGCTGCGCATGCCGACCAAGCTCGGCTACAAGAATCCCAAGCATATCCAGGCGATCTTCGTCACCAACACCTACCCCGGGGGCTATTGGGAAGACCAGGGGTACAACTGGTTCGGCGGCAGCTGAGTGACCTCGGCTGCCCTGAAACATGGCATGTCTGCCAATTTTCGCAAATCAACCTCACCTTAAAGGAATTCACCATGAGCAAAATGATCGCAACCCTGATGTACCTCGGCCTGTTCGCCACCGGTGGCAGCGCGCTCGCAGTCGATGCCATGAGCAAGGACAGCATGTCCCAGGATGGCATGGCCAAGAACAGCATGCAGAAGAACGAGATGGGCAAATCCACTATGCACAAGAAAGATACGAAAGCCATGAAGAAGAAGCACATGGGCAAGGAAACCATGGGCAAGGATTCGATGTCGATGGATTCCATGTCCAAGGAGAGCATGTCCAAGGAAGCATGTCCAAGGACAGCATGTCCAAGGACAGCATGGGCAAGGACGGGATGAAGCAGTAAATCGCCGGCCGGTCTGCTGCATGCGAGGTTCGCGCGATCAGCGGCCCCTATGCAGCAGACCTTACGGATTCCATTGAGGCTTTGAGTTCTGCCGAATCAAAGTAAAGGAGTACGCATCATGAATCGCCTTTTTTCTGCAGTCATCGCACCGATCGTTGGCATCGCGCTGGCAGGGTGTTCAGCCGCTTCTGTCGCCACGCCTTTGCCCGATCCTGCCGTCGACCTCCCGCTTGCCAGGACGAGCGGCGCCCAGACGGCCGTTCTGGCCGGCGGATGCTTCTGGGGGGTGGCCGGCGTGTTCGAGCACGTCAAGGGCGTTACCCGGGTGGTATCGGGCTATGCCGGCGGCAAGGCGGGTACGGCCAGCTATGAAGAGGTCAGTTCAGGCCGTACCGGCCATGCCGAATCGGTGCAGATTTCCTATGACCCTGCGCGCATCAGCTACGGGCAACTCCTGAAGGTGTATTTTTCTGTCGCGCACGACCCGACCGAACTGAACCGGCAGGGACCGGACACCGGGTCGCAATATCGGTCGGCGATCTTCTATGCCAACGCGGACCAGAAGCGAGTGGCCGATGACTACATCGCCCAACTGCAAGCGGCGGGTGTATTTGCGCGCCCCATCGTCACCGAGGTCGCGCCTTTGAAGGGCTTCTATGATGCCGAGGCCTATCATCAGCATTATCTGGACCTTCACCCGACCCAGCCCTACATCGTCATCAACGACCTGCCGAAGATCGCCAATCTGAAACGGCAGTTGCCCGCCTTGTATGTGGGCAAATGAACCGGGATAAGGGGCATACAAACAGCGGCTGAATCAGAAAAGGCGACAAATCATGGATAGACGTAGCTTCATCAAGCTGGCAGCCATAAGTGCATCCGCTCCGCTGTTAACCCAATAAGGGAAATCCCCCGGCTTTGCCGGGGTAGGCTGAGAGAGCGGCGATGCAGGGAGTTGCGCGCGGCTGTCATAGAACGCGGAAGCGACGGTCGAGGCATGGTTGCCGAATGGCGGTTTGGCAGCCTACGTTGCAGTTGGCGCGATCTGGTTTCGTCCCCGGTGTTTGGCCTCATATAGCGCCACGTCCGAAGCGCAGATCAGATCGGCAGGCGAGGAGACCAAATCGCAATCAGACGACGAAACGCCGAAACTCAAGGTGACCTGCTTGGCCACAGTCGTCGCTTCGTGGGGCAGATTCAATGCGAGGATACGCTCGCGTATATGCTCTGCCACGGCTATGGCCCCGTTCAAATTTGTTCGCGGCAGCAGGAACGCAAACTCTTCTCCACCGATCCTGGCCACCACATCGCCGGGGCGAGTCAGTGCAGAATGCATCGTTTGCGCCACCTTGACCAGGCATTTGTCGCCGGCTGGGTGTCCATAGAAGTCGTTGTATTCCTTGAAGTGGTCGATATCGGCGATGATGACCGATAGCGTCTCTTTGTCGCGCTCCGTTCTTCCCCACTCCTTGTTGAGTTCTTCCTCGAACAACCGCTTGTTGGGGATTCCAGTGAGGGCATCCAGGCGGACCAGATTTTCGAGCGCATTGCCCAGTTCCATTGACGAAAGCAGTTCGCGGCGCAGTCTTTCCAAATCACCAAACAGACGGCGCACCTGGGCGGACGAGGCGAGCATGGCAATACCGAAGATCGCTATCATCAAACCCATAATTTGATGGGTGGTATCGCCCATGGACAGCATGCGTATGCTGATCGGCAGCACGGCCGGGATCGCGAAATACCAATAGGCGTGCCCCACGGATGACAGCAGAGGCACTGCGCCAGCGACCATTCCACCCAGCACAAAAGCGAGAACGACTTGGTGTGGAAGAGAACTGGGGTGAAACAGGAGGACGCCAGACGCACCCCACACGACACCCGCAGCGCATGCTCCCACCACGAAATGGTGCGTCCAGACAACCTCGTCCGACTCGGTGCCCGGCGCGGCCCTTCTATAGGCCCGCAAGGTCAGAAAGCGGGCACCCGTAACGGCGATGAGCAACAGTAACCAGGTGAGCTGGACGGGCGCAGACGCGGCGTCCCATAGAACAACAGACAGAAGGAGGCCATTTACCAAATTGACGATCAGCGATATCGGGAGTTGACGAAAGCTCCGTGCGATCGGTGGGCTGAGAATACCCGGATTTTGGGAATCAGAAGGCTGCTCAGCGTGGATCTCCACGCGGACCTGCCTTGGCGAAGTTTCAGGGTGAATGCCCATCTCGGCCTACGTGTGATGTTCGACATTTACTATAGGCCAAACTGCGAGGCCATTCCGGCGCCAGTCGACCGCGCACCGGGTACCGGATTGACACCGCTCGCCGAGGAGCCAAAGGATAAAATGGGGTCAGCGCGATGTTCAGACTCCAGCCAAACATATTGAGTAAACTGGCA
>CAVSCL010000046.1:0-20462 GCA_963726485.1 uncultured beta proteobacterium
GCGCACGCCTGGATCATCCGTCCGGACTGGTGCGCGAGCACGTGGCGTGGGCGCTGGCGCGCCAGGAAGAGAGTTTAGACCGCCCTGCAATTCCTGCGTGGCGTGGCGGATCACCGACGCGCCCGAAGTCAGCGCCAGCCCCGCCAGCACCAGCGCCACCGCAATGTCCGGCCAGCCGTGCGAAGTTGCCCACACCCCGGCCGCCGCGCCCATCACCGCCAGATTGCCGAGCGCGTCGTTGCGCGAGCACAGCCATACCGAACGCGCCTGCGCGTCGCCCTGCCGGTGCGCATACAGCAGCGCCGCCACACCGACGTTGACCGCCAGCGCCAGCAGGCTCACCCAGCCCATGATGAACGGTTCCGGTACCACGCCGGCCGACCACTGCCAGGCCGACTTGCCGAGCACGAACACGCCGTAGCCCACCATCAGCCAGCCCTTCCACAGCGCGGTGCGCGAGCGCCACGCCGGCGCCAGTCCGAGCACGAACAGGGCGACGCTGTAGTTGCCGGCGTCGCCCAGAAAGTCGACCGCATCGGCCAGCAGCGACACCGATTGCGCCGCAAAGCTGGCAACCAGTTCGACGCCGAACATCAGCGCGTTCAGCACCAGCGCAATCCACAGCGCACGCCGGTAGCCCGGATCGGGCGGCGCCGTGTTGCACACCGAATCGCAACCGCAGCCGCTCATGCCGGATGCCGCACCGATGAATGCAGTGCCCGCGGCCCTGCAGGTAAAATGCTGTCTTTGTCATCCCGCCATCCTGCCACCCATGTCCACAGCGACACACTCCCTCTCCCCAACCCTCTCCCGCTCGCGGGAGAGGGAGCAAACGCTGAGCCCAAACCACCGATTGGCGTATTCGATTCCGGCATCGGCGGACTGACCGTGGTGCGCGCCCTGATGGAGCGCCTGCCCTACGAGAACATCGTCTATTTCGGCGACACCGCGCGCGTGCCCTACGGCGTGAAATCGGTCGAGACCATCACCCACTTCACCACCCAGATCGCGCAGTTCCTGCTGGAAAAGGACGTCAAGCTGCTGGTCATCGCCTGCAACACCATGGCGGCGGTGGCGGCCCAGGTGGTCAAGGACCTGTCGCCGGTGCCGGTGCTCGACGTCATCGACGCCGGCGCGGCGTCGGCACGCGGCGGCAAGCGGGTCGGCGTCATCGGCACGCCCACCACCATCAACAGCAACGCCTACGCGCGCGCCATCCACGACTACGCGCCTGATTCGCGCATTTATTCGCAGGCCTGCGCGCTGTTCGTGCCGCTGGTCGAAGAAGGCTGGCTCGATCACGAAGTGACCCGGTTGACCGCACAGGATTATCTGAAGCCGCTGCAAGCCGAGCACATCGACACCCTGGTGCTCGGCTGCACCCATTACCCGCTGCTGAAACCGCTGCTGCGCCAGGTGGTCGGCGACGACGTCGCGCTGGTCGATTCCGCCGAAGCCATGGCCGAGCAGGTCGCCGCGGTCCTGGCCGAAAAGCAGCTCGCCAACCCCGGCCCCGCCCAGCCGCGCTACGACTTCTACGTCACCGACGTGCCGCTGCGCTTCCAGACCATCGGCGAGCGCTTTCTGGGGCGCACGCTCAACAACGTGCACGTGGTGAAGTGGTGATCGCCAAGCCGCTGACATGATCCGGGTCAACGCCCAGATCGAACTCGACGAGCGCGAAATCCAGGAGGAATTCGTGCGCGCCTCGGGTCCCGGCGGCCAAAACGTCAACAAGGTGTCCACCGCGGTGCAATTGCGCTTCGACGTCGCCCGCTCGCCCTCGCTGCCCGAACCGGTGCGCGCCCGCCTCGTCACCCTGGCCGGCCGCCGCCTCACCCAGGATGGCGTGCTGATCATCGAAGCCGAGCGCTTTCGCAGCCAGCGGCGCAACCGCGACGATGCGCTGGAACGATTGATTGAGTTGATTCGCGATGCCTGCGAAGTGGACAAGCCGCGCCGCCCCACCCGCCCGACGCTGGCATCCAGGAAACGTCGGCTGGACAGCAAACAGCGGCATGGCGAAACCAAGAAGCTGCGTGGATCGAAACCTGGAACGGATTAGGGCCTGGTGGCCCGAGCTTCGCGTTTCAGCTGGTGACTTCCGTTGCAATGACCTGTTCGTTTTTCTGGCCAATGAAGAGACCAACACAATAATTGTGAGTCAACGCTTCTTGCGATCCTCGATTTCCCGCCTCACGCGCTCGATCTCCCTGCGTTTAGCCTCCTTTGTTCCCCACTTGACTTGCTGTTGTCCGACGGCGGCCCGTTCTGCCAGTTGGCGCGCCTTGGCTGCGCGTATTTCGGCTATCTGTGCTTCCCTTTGACGCTGTAGAGACTCCTCTCGGGCGACCGCGCGTTCAGCGGCGATGGGGATGGTTCGTTTGGGCAAGCCCGCCAAAGCCAGATAATTGTCGATGGCATCCGAGACACTCTCCCAGCCATTATCGAAAGAAAACTCGTTGATGAGCGGCAGATTGAGCGCCGAATAAATTGGAGTCCAGTGTTCGCTTTCGCCTGTCCGGCAACGCACGGCGAGTGTTGGGTTGAATTGATACCAGCCTTGGGTCACGCGCATGAACAGCGCCCGGTTGTAGGCGTAATCTCGCGCGATCTCGTTTCTCGCCAGCACACCTGAAAGATGCTGCCGTTTGTTTCGTTCGGGACGCACGACATTGGCCGGCAGATGCTGCCAAGCCTCCAGAATAGCCTGTGTCTCGAATGCACCGATGGCTCTGCGTTGCCCGTGGGTGAAGCGCGACTTGAACAGCACCCACAGCGTCTGGAAGAGAAAATATTCGGACAGATGCCGGTCGATGCGTACCAGACGATCACCGGCATTGACGTCGATGCTGGCCGGGGCAAGGAGTTCGTAGAGTGTGGCAATAACGCTGCGGGCAAATTGTGGATCGCGGAACGCTTCGTGCAAGGCCCAGTGCAGGGCGTTGTAGCCATAGTGATCGACAGCCTCGCGGTCTGCACCGCGCTCCAGCAGGGCTTCCACCAGCGGCACGTTGCCGGCAGCGGCTGCGGCCATCAGTGGCGTCTGGTTCATCGGCAGGCGATGCTCGATACCGTGCCGGTCGCATTGTTTCAGGATGTCCTTGAAGTGGCTGGCGAAGTAGGGGACGTAGGTCTTGCGTCCCAGTGTCATGCGTTGCTGGGTAAAGTGTTTCGCCTGATCGAATTTCGCTTCATTGAGTAGCCATTTCGCCAGCTCAGGTTCGTCAAAGCAGGCTGCATACTCGTACAACTGCTGCTTCATCTTGCCACCGGGTGCCTGTTCGCGAAACACGTTGACCAGCAGTTCATTGACCTTCGTTTCGTTGAACACTGGCCAGGGCACGGGTGTCTGTTTAAGGATGGTGCGGTGGATCGCATCGGCCTGCTCCTGCTTGCCCTGAAGCGCCAGCTTGCGTGCCTCTTTCTGCCAGTCCTCAAGACTGGATTGCTTCGCCTCTACCTTGACTTGGCCTATGTTCATGTCGAGCAGCTCAAAGAGTCCATGACCGGTGTCCGACTCGATGATGTAGATATTCTTGATAGCGCGCGTTAGCGCTACATAGAGGGCGTTGACGAAGAATTTGTAGACTTCCAGCGACTTGTCGCTTTTGTCTTTGGCTCTCCGGTAATCCAGCGTCTCAATGGCCAGATCAGCCTTGGCGACCCCTTCGATAATGTCGTTGAATTCAGCGCGGTGATCGGAGACAAAGCGGTAGAGCACAATGTTCTCGTATTCGAGGCCCTTGGCTTCATGGATGGAGAACAGCAAGGGCGTGGCGAAGTGCTTGCGCGCTTCCGCCTTGTCTTCGTCGCGCATCACCAGCACGGCGAACTGGGTAGACCCACGAATCTTCTGATCCAGCTCGCGTTTTGTGGCGTCCTTGTCTGGCATCAGCGCGACCTGTCCGGTCTCACCGCCAACGGCCTGGACCAGAAAATTGCTCTCGCGGTCGATGGAGCCAAAGCGCCGCTGCTTGATTTTCAAAAGCTGGTTGGCAATGCGCGTAGCCTCCCGCCCGTTGCGGAAATTGGCAGTGAGCACGTGCAGTTCTTGCCGCTCGGCCAGCTTCGGGTCTTTCCAGAACAGGCTCTTGACCTGACTCCAGGAGAAGAAGTTGGGATGGACAATCTGGTTGGAATCGCCGCACAGCAGGAAGTGGCCGGGCTTCTTCAAGGTCTTCAGCACCAGCGCCAATTGCACGGTGGTGATGTCTTGCACCTCGTCAATGACCACAAAGTCGTAGCGTGGCGCGGCCAGTGCCTGCCATTCCTGGGCCACAAGATTGAGGTCGTAGAGTTTTGCCTCCGTCAGCCAGACGCGATATTTGTCGAACAGATCGTAGAGCGTGTCGCGCTGGTCGGCAGGAAAGATCGACTGGCGCACGCCGAGTGTGCGGTAGTCCTCCCGCGATAGAACGCCATTGGCGCCAGCCGCAATCACACCGCGAATTTCTTCAAACACCTGATGGCCGTCAAACTCCCTGAAGGCCTGCCGGATACGCGCAAACCAGCCGGCGAAGTCGCGCCAACTGGCCTCCCGACCCGGCGGAACGTGGATGGATTCGACGAACTCGCGGTAGGAGAGGAACACGGCTTCCTGCCCGCTGTGCTCAAAACCGTTGGCATAGTAGAGATCGCGGGCGCTCTGCGCCAGGTAGCTGGAGTGAGTGACGTACAGCACCTCACCTTCGGCGTGTTTGAGCTTTTCCAGGGTCAGCGCTGTCTTGCCGCTACCGGCGCTGCCGACCACGATGAGCGGTGGCGGCTGGCGAAAGATGGCGTCTTGCGTATCGTCGAATGAGATGGGCTTGTCCAACAGGTGAATGGCTGTGCGTTCCGGGTGCAGGTAGCGCACGGGTTGGGCATCCCTGATGGCCTCATCCGCATCAATGTCGGGAATCTTGCTTTCATCAATCGCCGCGCCGCGCAAAAAACGCGACTTGTCATACTCGTGATTGGCGATGACTTCCAGCATCAGCACGCAAACCTCATCGCCGTGGCGAACCAGGGAAAACAGCAGCCGGTCCGCGTCATCGAGTTTGGCCCGGTAGAATTTTCCGTGGCTGATATTGGCAAGTTTCTTGACCTGTGCAGCACGAAAATCGTGGCGTGCGATGGCATCAGCCACCTTGGTGTAGCTGGCCTTGACGCGAGAGGTGTCAAGACCCGTGTATTCAAGAATCTTCATGGTATTGGGCAAGCCGATCCTGGCCGGTTTGAGGCTTCCATAGCCATGCCACGCCAGATCGCTGAACTGGAATCATGACTCCCGTTTCAAGGCTTGATATAAGCATTCAGCCCGATCGTGACCGGCTTACCTTCGACCATGGCTGTCGTAACGGCATTCCCATGGGTACTTGCGACCACCAGGGTTTTGCCCGAAGACGATGGCGTGGGCTTTTCCAGATCAATTTCAATGCAGAGTTTGTTGTCCTTGATTTCAACGGTCATTGCCATCTGGATTCCTTTCGATTTGGTGGATGTCAGGCTCAATGTCCTTGGGTGCATTTTACCTTCCGCTTGCACCTGTGTTTCAGCTGGCTCAACAACCCGGCGAGAACAGGTACTCGGTTTTAGCGGCAGAAAAATTAGGTTGAGTGACCGGGTCAATGCATGGGCATCTATTGATGTTTCCGTAAGTCATGACAACGTGGCCGTTCGCCCTGAGCCTGTCGAAGGGCATATCCGAGTGGGCACAGGGCTTCGACAAGCTTGTATGGTTCTTCACGGCGTTTCCTGCAAGACTGGGAGACGCCGGGGTGGAGGGACATCGACAAGCATCTGCTGTGTTTGCGACAGACAGACTCACTGAGAACTCTCCCACCCACACGGCCAGCGTCGATGAGGAATCTAGCGGCAGATGATGACCGCCGATTTGATCGCAAGCTTACGCCAACGTGTGCCCACCCCAGCAAGTTGACTCTATACCCGGAGGTGCTGCCATGCAAAAACTGCTCAATATCGGTGTGGATGTAGCGAAGGATGCGGTCGTGGTGGGCTGCGACGAACAGGGATCTACCGTCCGTTCGATCCCGAATCAGCGAACGGCCTTGACGGCCTGGCTGGCAAGCTTGCCGAGCGGCAGCTGCATCGGCATGGAGGCCACGGGTTGTTATCACGAATTGCTGGCCGACCTGGCGTACCAGAGCGGCCACACGGTCTTTGTGCTGAATCCCAAGGACACGCGTCATTACGCTCAGGCGGTCGGCCTGCGCGCCAAGACGGATCGCGTCGATGCCTTGCTGATCGCGCGTTTGATCGCTCACGAACATGCCCGCCTTCACCCCTATCACCCGGCCACGCGCGCGCAGCGGCAACTGGGACGGTTGTTGCGGCGCCGCGCCCAGCTGGTCAAGCTGAAAGGCGCATTGAAGCAGTCCATGAAGGGCATGACCGGGTTGGTACGCGATACGAGTGCGTTGGTCGAGCGGATGGACGCTTTGATCGCCAAGCTGGAGCAACGCATGGATGCGCTGATCGCGTCCATGCCGGGGGCGAAGGAGGATCGGCGCAAGCTTGAAAGCATCGACGGGGTCGGGCCGGTGGTGAGCATCGCCTTGATCGAGCCTCTGGCACGCCTTCCCTTCCGCAGTTCGGATGCGTTTGTCGCCTTCGCCGGTCTCGATCCGCGTCCCAGGGATTCCGGCCGCAAGGTGGGCAAGCGCCGCCTGTCCAAACGCGGACCCGCCGAATTGCGCCGGCTGCTGTTCAACGCCGCCATGGCGGCAGCCAGAACCCGCGTCTGGAAACCCGTTTACGAGCACTATCGCGCCCGTGGCCTGCCCACGACCGCCGCCCTGGTCATCATCGCCAGAAAAATCGCGCGCATTGCCTGGTCGATCCATCGATATCACACAAACTTCGATCCACAGCGCCTCAAAACCACTTGACTGGAACCATAGAATCTCTCAAGAAACAGTAATTTTCTCATTCTCTTTCAATTAGTTATGGATGCGTGGTGAGAGACATGTGGCATCACGCATGGACGGAAACAGGTTGTGACGAGAGCGTCAAGCCGAGTTCCTGCGCACGTCTGTGCAGCGCTCTAATGGCGCGTTCGCGGTAGCGCGCTTCATGCATGACTTGGTCTTCTTTGACGTAGCCGGCCTGTCCGCTGAGCATCGCATAGACGATGCGTGCGAGCTTATGCGCCACAGCGGTGATGGCCTTGGGCGAACCCATGCGCAAGGCCAGCTTTCGGTAATAGGCCCCCATGGCGCAGCGAGAGCGCGACAGTCCGAGAGCGGCAAGCTTGAGCGCGCACGCAACACGGTTGGGGATTCGCTTACTGGCTCCGGAGAGCTTCTTGTTGCCAGAAATCCGTGTGCCTGGGCACAGCCCGAGCCACGAGCAAAAATGCTTGGCGGTATTGAAACGGGTGAGCGAGCTACCCAGTTCCGAGAGTATCTTCATGGCTGTGCCAACGTCGACTACCCGGCACCTCGGTCAAATCCACACCACACCAGTTCATGAGCGCCCGTCTGCCGTCAAAGGCCAGAGTGTTCTTGCGGCGACCCTTGTTGGCGTTGGCCACGGGCGTCTTGTCGAAGATGCGCATCGTGTCGAGCATCGCCTCGATCTCGGTGTCGAGTGCGGCGATCTGCTCGCTGGCGAAGTCATAGGATTTGAGCTCGTGGCCGAGGCTGAACAGGTGCTCGCGGCTCCAACGCCCTTCGAGCGCCTTCGCAATCTGCTCGGTGCTGGCATGAACCCGATAATTCCTCAGTTGCGCAAGCTTCATGCGGTCACGCTCACCCGCGATGATGGCGCGGATGATGTTCATGCCCGTCTCGCCTGTGATGTCGGTGATGACATTGGTAAGTTGCACGTTCATTTGGGTAAGCGCCTTTTGCATGCGTTGGGTATGCCGGGCGCGCTCATCGATGGTGATATCGCGCAACCGCGACATCTCTCGCAACGCACAAACCTGCTCATCCGGTCGATGTGCCCTGCAAAGCAGTCCAAAGCTGTGCAGTTGCTGCAACCACTGGCAGTCGAGAACGTCGGATTTGCGCGCCTTGACATGGCGCACGCTCTTGGCATCCACCAGCCACACGTCAAAGCCGCGCGATTGCAGGAGCTCGTACAGCGCGATCCAGTACACCCCCGTCGATTCAAGCGCAACGGTGTCGATGCGGCAACTGCCAAGCCAGTCAGCCACCGCGACCAGGTCTTCGGTGTGCGGTCCGAATTCGCGTACCGCCTGCTCGCCTTTGCCTACCCGGTCAGGGGGAACGGCAACGTAGTGGCTCGCTCCGCCAATGTCGATGCCGGCGGCGTTGGGATGCTTGATGCTCAGCGGCTCGATCGATGTGCCGTCGGTCCTGTGCTTGGTCGGGTCAACCCGTTGTGCCATGTCGCTATCTCCTTGAGTAAATGCCACTCTCGGACGTGGGCATGTCGATATGCTCAATCTCTCAATCGGGATGTCGATCTGACCCGCTGGTGGCAAGCACCAATTCGCCAGAGGACTCACCATACTCGCCGACGATGCCTCAACCATACTCAGAGGACGGGCTCAATGGCACCAGTGCTCAGCCGGTCTTTGCCCAAAAGCAACACCACGAACGCTACCACCCGTGCCCTGTTTCTTGGCAACGCCTTTCGATCCACGGGCGAATATCCTACTCAGGGCGAACGACCACGTTGTCATGATTTACGGAAACATCAATAGGTTCCAGGCAGGCCTCGCCGGCGCGTTGTGTGTCCATCAAGTTGTAGTCGCGGGTGGGGAGAATCATCGAAACTTTCGTTCAAAAAGGGTCAAAATTCTGGGGCATTGCGCGTTCTGAAGCAGGACCAGGCCACACGCGGATTAACCGAGATTGTCCATTAGCCCGTCATTCCGGCGAAGGCCGGAATCCAGCATGGAGAAACACCCCGCGAAGCGGACAGTACTGCGATGTTGTGCCGCTTGCG
Source organism: uncultured beta proteobacterium (assembly GCA_963726485.1). GTDB lineage: Bacteria > Pseudomonadota > Gammaproteobacteria > Burkholderiales > Thiobacillaceae > Thiobacillus. The sequence continues at coordinate 8,923 of CAVSCL010000046.1, forward strand.
CGGGAGATTTTTAATCCGCTGGATTCCGGCCTTCGCCGGAATGACGCAGTTTTATCTAATGGATTATCTCGGATTAAGCCATCCCGGCAGGCTCGGGTAAAATGCCGCCATGAATGCTCCCGCGCTCCTCGACACGCCACCCGCACCCGTCATCAAGGTGCGCGGCGAGCTGCTCACCGAACTGCCGCAGGATCTCTACATTCCGCCGGACGCGCTCGAGGTGTTTCTCGAAGCTTTCGAAGGCCCGCTCGATCTGCTGCTCTACCTGATCCGCCGCCAGAACCTGGACGTGCTCGACATCCCGATGGCGGCGCTGACCAAGCAGTACATGGCCTACGTCGAGGCGGCGCGCGCGACGCGGCTGGAACTGGCGGCGGAATACCTGCTGATGGCGGCGATGCTGATCGACATCAAGTCGCGCATGTTGCTGCCACGCCGGGAGCAGGCCGAGGAGGCGAACGAGGGCGACGATCCGCGCGCCGAACTGGTGCGCCGCCTGCTGGAATACGAGCAGATGAAGCTTGCCGGCCAGCATCTCGACGCCTTGCCGCAGGCCGGGCGCGATTTCGACACGGTCAGCGTGTTCCTGCCGGCGGCGGCCAGGCGCCTGCCGAGCCTGCATCCGGAAGAACTCGCTGCCGCCTGGCTGGCGATCCTGTCGCGCGCGAAGAACCGCACGCATCACCGCATCGGCCGGCAGGATCTGTCGATCCGCGAACTCATGAGCCGGATTCTGAAGCAGTTGACGCCGGGCGAATTCACTGGAATTCAAGGACTTGTTTCCGGAATCCTCGACCGTGCATGAACTCGTGGTCACTTTCCTCGCGGTGCTGGAACTGACCAAGGAAACCCTGCTCGACGTGACGCAGGCCGAGCCGTTTGCCCCCATTTACGTAAAGCTCCATGAATCTGCAACCGAGTGACAATCCCGATGATCTGAAGGTCGTGCTGGAGGCGGCGCTGCTGGCGGCGGTCGAGCCGCTGTCGCTGGCCGATCTCAAGCGCATGTTCGAGCAGGACTCGTCTGAAGAAGGCTTGGCCAGCGACGTGCTGCGCCGCGCGCTCGACGAATTGCGCGCGCAGTGGCACGGCCGCGGCGTGGAACTGGTGCAGGTGGCGGACGGCTGGCGCTTCCAGACGCGCGCCGAGATGCAGCCCTGGCTGTCGCGGCTGAAGAACGAGAAGCCGCCGCGCTACTCGCGCGCGGTGCTGGAAACGCTCGCCATCATCGCCTACCGCCAGCCGGTGACGCGCGGCGACATCGAGGACATCCGCGGCGTGTCGGTCAACCCCAACATCATCAAGACGCTGGAAGAGCGCGGCTGGATCGAGGCCATCGGCCATCGCGACGTGCCGGGACGCCCCGCGCTGTTCGGCACCACCGGGCCATTTCCTCAGCGATCTGGGCTTGCGCACGCTGTCCGAATTGCCGCCGCTGGAAGAACTCGGCAATCTCGTCACCCCGGATGAAACTGCATTAATTCCTGAATTGCGCGAGGAATTGCTGGACAATGACGTCCCCCAGACGTTTGGCGCGGTGATCGAAACCGTCCGCGTCAGCACCGCACCGGTGAGTGCAGACACCGAGATTCATTGAATATGGCCCGCCCCGCATCCCCCATCCGCCGTTCGCCCACCGCCCCCATGGGGCGCGCGGCGAGCCGCCTGCAGCAGGCCACCGCCCCCGAGGCAGCCAGCGAACGCCTGCAAAAGGCGCTGGCCTCGGCCGGCATCGGCTCGCGCCGCGAGATGGAGGAATGGATTGCCGAGGGGCGGGTGCAGGTCAACGGCGAGACCGCCACGATCGGCAGCAAGGTCGGGCCGCGCGACATCGTCAAGGTCAGCGGCCGCCGCGTCTACCTGCGCTTCGAGGACAAGCGCACGCGCATCCTGATCTATCACAAGTCGGAAGGCGAAATCGTCACCCGCGACGACCCCAAGGGCCGCGCCACGGTGTTCGACGCGCTGCCCAAGCTGCGCGGCGCCAAGTGGATCTCGATCGGCCGGCTGGACTACAACACCGACGGCCTGATGATCTTCACCACCTCGGGCGAACTGGCCAACCAGCTGATGCACCCGCGCTTCGAGGTCGAGCGCGAATACGCGGTGCGGGTGCTGGGCGAACTGACCGAGGACATGATTGCGCAGTTGCTGTCCGGGGTCGAACTCGACGACGGCCCGGCGCAGTTGCAAAGCTGCTTCGCCGCAGGCGGCGAGGGCGCCAACCGCTGGTATCGCGTGATCATCAAGGAAGGCCGCAAGCGCGAGGTGCGGCGGCTGTTCGAGCACTTCGGCCTGACGGTTTCGCGGCTGACCCGCATACGCTTTGGCCCGATCGTGCTGCCGCCGCAACTGCGCCGCGGCCAGAAGATGGAGCTCGACGACGATCTGGTCGCGCGGGTGATGGAATGGGCCGGCATGGCGCCCAGCCCGCGCCGGCAGATGCGTGGCGTGCCGGACAAGCACACCCGCAAGCCACGGATTCGCTGAATTGATTTGCTCCTGCTGGCCGGACACAGCGTTATATCGGGCCACGATGACCTGACCTTCCACCAGCAGATAAACCTCTTTGCCGGGCACGCATTCCTTGATGATGGTGTGCCCATCAGGATACTCCCGGATTTCCAATGCGTGAGCCAGGGCATCGAGGTCACGATCGGACAAGCCATGAAGAACGGACTGACTTTTGAGGAAATTCTTGAGCAGCATAGTCAGCCTTCCTTGCCGGTCATTTTGTGTAGCAAGCCCTTCAGCAAGCCCTGATTTTCGGATTGACCCGGCGGGCTTGCGTCGACAGACGATTCTCCCTTCCCGCAGCGTGTAACCAACTCGTCCGCAGCGCGCACACGCTCCGACATATGGTCCACAAATTCCCGGGTAAGCGCGCTTACCAAGTCAGGATGTTCTGTCTGGGCAGACCAAAACCGGGCATGCTGCAATTCCAGTGCGCGGGATGGGGTGATGGCAACAACCCGGGAAGTCGATGTGTGGTCGTCACTGAAAAGGGGTGTCTCGCCGATCCACTTCCCAGGGCCAATCCGGTCAATTTCGAAAGCACCGTCTGTCCGGGTGACTTCGACGCGAAATTCGCCGTCGATCACGAGAAACAGCGCATCGCCGGCATCCGATCCTCGATCAGGGCAGTTCCGGCCGGGACTTCCCGTTCGCGCAGGAGTGTTGTCAAAAAATCCGCGTCCCGGTTATCGAGACGATGCGTCAGTTTCGGGAAAGTTTTTTTTAAAACAGCTGTTTCCATCTCCCACTCCTTTGTTTCTTTAACCCTGACCAGTCATCAAGAGAGTCTTTGCAGAGTACAACAATTACATATTAGACCTAAGTCAGCCAATGCAGGCACGCGCGGCCCGGGTCAGGGGCGGTCATGCCCTGCATGGCCGCATTGCTGAATCGCGAGTCCATACCCGTCAGCTTGATGACCAAGCCGGGAACTTGCCTGTCATGACGCTGAGCACGATTCGCACTCAGCGGCTGCCGACCATCTATTCACTTCTCTGTCAGTTTCTTGATGACGCCGGCGGCCCATTCGCGGCCACCCAGGCCGAACGCCAGGGCAAATGCCAGACCAATTGCGCCGAAGCCGATCTGGAAGGCGGCGGTCAGCAAGGTGGTGCCGATCGCCAGCTGTTCCAGCGCCACGAATACGACAAAGATGATGACGCCGTATTCCGACAGCGTGCTGATGGTGAGTGCGCCCTGCACGCCGATGTTGTTGAGGTAGGCGAACACCATGCGGTTGATGAAGCGCGCAATCAGCACGCCGAACACCAGCACCAGAATGGCGACGATGATGTTGGGAATATAGAACACGACCTGGTTGAACAACTCGGCCACCATGTGCAGCCCCAGGCTGTTGGCCACGGTGACGATGACGACGAAGATGATGATCCAGTAAGCCAGTTTGCCCAGCAGCCGCGACAGTGAAATGTCGAGGTTGCCCTGCTTGAGAAAAGCCTCGATGCCGGTTTTTTCGGCGAGGCTGTCGAATTTCAGCACGTCGAGCAGTTTCATGACGCCGGTGCGTACCAGATTGGCGAACAGCCAGCCCAGGAACAGCAGCACCAGCGCGGCGAGCAACTGCGGAACAAACCCGGCCAGTTGCGTCCAGAATGCGGTGAACGAGGCGACGAACACATCCAGTTGTTGCTGCATGACCCATTCCTCCATCGCTGCGGAAAGGTCCATTATAACGAAGGCTGCGTGACGGTCTGTGCACAGGGACGAAAGCTGCCGAGTGAATGCAAATGCCTGTCCTGCGCACTGCTTTATGCATACACTGCGAAAATCTGAAGCCAAACGCCTGGCCTATGTATTCCGAACCCGACCGCGCGGTATTTCTGCCGCTTGCACAACTGTCTTCGCTGGTGGCCAGGCTGATGACGCTCGGCTATCAATGCTTGGGCCCGGCGGTGGAGAACGGCGCCATCGTCATGCGCGAACTTCAATCGCCTGATGGCCTGCCACGCGGGCTGCAGGCCGAGCAGATGCCGGGACGCTACCGGCTGACGCGAGGATCCGCACAATCGCTACTTCGCCTGGGCCAACGGGCCGCAGGCGATCAAGCCGCAGACCTTCGCGCCGCAGGAATCGCTGTGGCGGGTGGAGCGGGACGCGGCAGGCGCGCTGCAATTCGCAGCCGTGCTGCCGGAAGCGCCCGCGCAGGCCATCATCGGCGTGCGTGCCTGCGATCTGGCGGCGCTGGCCTTGCAGGATGCGCATTTCCTGCGTGCAGGCCGGCGCGACGCCGCATTACGCGCAACGGCGCGAGCGGCTGTTTCTGGTCGCGGTGCAGTGCGCGGAGCCGGCGGCGACGTGTTTTTGCGCGTCCACCGGCGACGGACCGACCCCGACCGCTGGGCTATGACATTGCGCTGGCGGAACTGGCGGACGGCTTCGTCGCGGTGGCGGGCAGCGCGAAAGGCGCTACGGTCCTGGACGAGCTGGATCTGTCGCCCGCCACGCCGCAGCAGATCGACGCCGCCCGGCAACAGGGGCAGGCTGCTGCTGCCGTGCCAGACACGCAGCCTGCCCGGCGCGCAATCTGCGCGATGCCTTGATGGGCCGGCTGGAACATCCGCGCTGGGACGAGGTGGCGGCGCGCTGCCTCGCCTGCGGCAACTGCACGGCGGTGTGCCCGACCTGTTTTTGCCATGCCGAGCAGGACGCACCCAGTCTCGATGGCCAGGCGAGCGAACATGCCCGGATCTGGGATTCCTGCTTCGGCGAAGCGCACGGCCATCTGCACGGCTTCAACGTGCGGCCCGATATCCGCAGCCGCTACCGCCAGTGGCTGACCCACAAGCTGGCCACCTGGCACGACCAGTACGGCCGCAGCGGCTGCGTCGGCTGCGGCCGCTGCATCGCCTGGTGCCCGGTCGGCATCGATATGACCGAGGAAGTCGCCGCGCTGAAGGCCAGCGAGGTGCGCGCCAATCCTTAGCCGTCACCGCGAAGACCGGAATGCGTGTTGCGAAGGTACCGTGAATCGCCGCACGAGATCGACGCCGGCCACGCAGCCGCAGGTGGTGGCGCGCACCCAGGAGTCGCCCACCATCTTCACCCTGCGGCTGCGTCTCGACGATGCGGCGGCACAGGCCGCTTACCGCTTCGCGCCCGGCCAGTTCAACATGCTCTACCTCTACGGCGTCGGCGAGGTACCGATCTCCATCGTGTCCGATCCGGAAGAGCGCGACGGCATCGGCCACACCATCCGCGCCCTCGGACGCGTCACCCATGGTTTGTCCCGCTGCAGCCGGGCGACAAGCTCGGGCTGCGCGGCCCGTTCGGCCGCGGCTGGCCGCTGCAGGAAGTGCGCGGATCGCGACGTCGTGCTGGTCACCGGCGGGCTCGGCTGCGCGCCGGTGGTCTCGGTGATCAACTACATCCTGCGGCGGCGCGAACGCTTCGGCAAGCTGGTCATCATGCAGGGCGTGCAAGCATTCCGACGATCTGATCTGGCGCGAGCGCTACGATCGCTGGGCGAAGCTGCCGGATATCCAGGTGCTGCTGGCGGCGAGCGAGGGCGCGGCGAATCTGGCCCTGGCATGTCGGCCGCGTCACCGAGCTGTTCGAGCTCGCCAACTTCGACCCGCGAGCGCCGTGGCCATGATGTGCGGGCCGCAAGGCATGATGACATGCCGCCGCCGACGCCTGCTCGCGCGCGCGGTCTGCCCGAGTCGCGCCTCTTCCTCAGCATGGAACGCAACATGCAGTGTGCGGTCGGGCACTGCGGCCACTGCCAGTTCGGCGCCGGCTTCGTCTGCCGCGACGGCCCGGTGTTCAACTATGCCGCGGTCGAGGCATTGCTTGCTGCAGGGGTTTTTGAGCATGCGACGAAACCCGAGCCGCGCGTCGCGATCCACAAGTTCAGCTCCTGCGACGGCTGCCAGCTGGCCTTGCTCAATCTGGGCGAAGACCTGCTCGACGCTGGCCGAACGGGTCGAGCTGCGTGCATTTCGCCGAGGCCGGGCCGGTGGATCGCGGATGCCGAAGTGGACATCGCCTTCGTCGAAGGCAGCATCTCCACGCCGGAGGAGCTCGAGCGCATCCGAGCACGTCCGCGCAACACAGCCGCTACCTGGTCACCATCGGCGCCTGCGCCACCGCGGGCGGCATCCAGGCGCTGCGCAACCTGCGCGCGGCCGGCGAGTGGGTGGCGTCCGTTTACGCCACGCCCGCCGTCATCGACACGCTGGCGACGGTCGACGCCGATCGCCAGCCACGTGCAAGGTGGATCTGGAACTGTGGGGCTGCCCGGTCAACGCCCGGCAGGTGCTGGCGGTGTGATTCCCGCGCTGCTCGGGGCGTCGTGCCGCCGAGGAGCACGACAAGGTCTGCACTGAGTGCAAGCGCCGCCGGCATCGTGTGCGTGATGGTGACCCGCGGCATGCCCTGCATGGGTCCGGTGACGCGCACCGGCTGCGGCGCGCTCTGTGCCCGAGCCTCGGCCGCGACTGCTACGGCTGCTACGGTCCGGCGGAGAACGCCAACACCGCATGCGCTGGCCGCACGGTTCGCAGAACTCGGGCTGGCAGCGCGAGGCGATTGCGCCGCCGCTTCCTTTCGATCAACAGCCGCCGCGCCCGGCGTTTCTCGACGCGCCGACAAGGCGAGGACGCCGAAAGCGATGAGTGATCGCAGCGACGGTCGCGATCCATCGTGCCGGTGCTCGCCCGGGTCGAGGGCGAGGGCGCGCTCGACGCTGCACATCGCGGGACGGCAAGATCGACCGAGCTGCGCCTGCGCATCTTCGAGCCGCCGCGCCTGTTCGAGAAATTTCTGGAAGGCCGCGACTACACCGAGGTGCCGGACATGGTCGCGCGCATCTGCGGCATCTGCCCGGTCGCCTACCAGATGAGCGCGGTCGCAGGCGCTGGAACAGGCTGTTCGGCGTCGAGCCCGGTCCGTGGGTGCGCGCCCTGCGGCGGCTGTTCTACTGCGGCGAATGGATCCAGAGCCACAGCCTGCATATCCACCTGCTGGCCGCGCCGGATTTCCTCGGCTTCGACAGCGCATCGACGATGGCGCGCAGCGCATCCCGACGAAGTGCGCCGCGGCCTGCGCCTGCAGGCGCTCGGCAACGACATCATCCGCCTGTTCGGCGCGCGCTCGGTGCATCCGGTGGGCGTCCGGGTCGGCGGCTTCCATCCGCGCGCCGCGACCGGCCGAGATGCAGGCATTGCGGGACAAGCTGCGCGGCGCGCTGCCGGAAGTGCCGAGGCGCTGGTGCGCTGGACGGCCGCATTCCGCTGCCGGCACGGACGATCAGGACTTCATCTGCGTGGCGCTGCGTCACGCCGACGAATACCCGATGAACGCAGGCCGCATCGTCTCCAGCGACGGACTGCGATATCGAGGCCGATGCCTACGAGCCGCACTTCCGCGAGCTCCACGTGCCCATTCGACGGCGCTGTTCATTCCCTATCGCACGAGCAGCCCTATCTGGTCGGGCCGCTCGCGCGCCTCAATCTGAACCATGACCGCCTGCCGCCGCCGTCCGGGAGCTGCTGCGCCGAACCGGCATCGCGCTTCCCGAGCCGCAACATGTTCCACAGCATCGTCGCGCGCGCGGTGGAAATCTACTGTGCGCTGCTGGAGGCCATCCGCCTGCTGGACGACTGACGACGATGCCGGCTTGCGCCTGCGTCGCCGGTGACCCCCGCGCCGGGGACGGGATTCGGCTGCACCGAGGCGCCGCGCGGCCTGCTATGGCACCGCTACGACGACCGATGCGCAGGGACGCGATCGTCACCGCCCGCATCGTGCCGCCGACCAGCCAGAACCAGGCGCGCATCGAGGAGGACCTCACGGCATCGCTCGAGTCCCTTGGCCTTGATCGCGGCCGGAGGACGACGCTGCGGCGCACGGGCCGAGACGGTCATCCGCAACTACGACCCGTGCATTTCCTGCGCCACGCATTTCCTGCGGCTGCAGGTCGAGCGGACGTGAGCCCGATGCGCATCCTCGGCATCGGCTCGCCGTCGGGCGACGACCAGGCCGGCTGGCTGACAGTCGATGCCTTGCTGGCCGCCGGTCTTGATGGAATCGAAGTTGTGAAGCTGGATCGTCCAGGTGCCAACCTGATTCCCCTGCTGGAATCGCGTCGACCGGGTCATCCTGGTCGACGCCATGCAGGGCCACGGCCGGCAGGCGAGATTCAGCGCTTTGATCAGCAGGACTGGCCGGGCTATGGCCATGGGCTGTCGAGCCATGGCTTCGGCGTGCTCGCCGCGTTGAGGCTGGCACGCGAACTCGGCAGTCTGCCACCCCGGCTGGAGCTTTACGGAATCGAGATCGGCTCGGTGTGTCCGGGAGAAGAAGCAGGGGACGAAGTTCAGGCCGCTGCGCAGCGGTTGGCTGAGATGATCGTGGGCAGTCTGAAAGATGAAGCCGGCTTAAGAGCAGTTCTATAAATTCGTCATGCCGGACTTGATCCGGCATCCAGTTGCTTGATTGGGCTCGATTCCGGCTCTTGTGCCCTCTGGGTATTCGCCGGAATGACGGTATCGGAATTTATACAAGCGGATTAGAGGTCTTCGCGCCGCAGCATGAACACGAACTGGTCGCCGCGCTCGATATCCAGCCAGGTGAACGGCAGGTCGGGGTAGGCGGCTTCGAGCGCGTCGCGGTTGTGGCCGATCTCGACGACCAGCAGGCCGTTCGGGTGAGGTGCTGCGCGGCATGCGCGAGGATGATGCGCGTCGCGTCCAGGCCGTCATGCCCGCTGCCCAGCGCCATTTCCGGTTCGTGCCAGATATTCCTGCGGCAGCGCGGCGACCGATTCGGCATCGACATAGGGCGGGTTGCTGATGATCAGGTCGTATGTTCGGCCATCCAGCTTGGCGAACAGATCCGATTCGATCAGGCTCGACGCGGTCCTGCAGGTCGTAGTCGGCGACGTTCTTCGCGGCGACGTCCAGCGCGTCCGGCGACAGGTCCACCGCGTCCACGTCGGCATTCGGGGAAGGCATGCGCGGCCAGGATCGCGAGGCAGCCGCTGCCGGTGCACAGGTCGAGCACGCTGTCGATCACTTCGTCCGGTTCGGCGATCCACGGGCTGAGCTGTTCGAGCAGCAGTTCGGCGATGAACGAGCGCGGCACGATGACGCGCTCGTCCACGTAGAAACTGATACTCGCCCAGCCAGGCCTGATGGGTCAGGTAGGCCGCAGGGATGCGCTTCTCGACGCGGCGCTGGATGATGCTCAGCACCTCGTCGCGTTCGCTGCGGTCAGGCGCGCATCGAGAAAGGGTTCGAGCCGGTCCAGCGGCAGGTGCAGCGTGTGCAGGATCAGGTAGGCGGCTTCGTCGAAGCGCATTGTCCGTGCCGTGGCCGAAGAACAGCTTGGCCTCGTTGAAGCGCGACACCGCGAAGCGCAGCCAGTCGCGCACGGTGATGAGGGATTCGATGTCTTCGAAATGTTTCATCGTGGCTTTGTGTGTCATTTCGTGAAAGACAAAAGTTTGTCACACCGGCGGAAGCCGGTGTCCAGTCCGCGAAAAACACTAGATTCCGGCTTGCGCCGGAATGACGGCATGTCGATTGTCAGAACTGTTTCTATGCCAGCAGTTTTTCCAGCGTCTTCTGATAAATCGCTCGCCAGCGGCTCGATGTCTGCCACCGCGACGTGTTCGTTCAGCTTGTGGATGGTGGCGTTGAGCGGGCCGAATTCGACCACCTGCGGGCAGATGTCGGCGATGAAGCGGCCGTCCGAGGTGCCGCCGCTGGTGGAAAGTTCGGGGGTGATGCCGGTGACTTCGCTGGATCGCTTCGCTGAGCGCGGTCGCACAGCAGGCCGCGCGGGGTGAGGATAGGGCTTGCCCGACATGCTCCCAGTCGAGTTCGTATTCGAGGCCGTGGCTTGTCGAGGATTTCGTGCAGCGCGTCCATCAGGCCTTCGCGCGGTGCTGGCGGTGGAAAAGCGGAAGTTGAACTGGATCTCGACCGCGCCCGGGATGACGTTGGTGGCGCCGGTGCCGCCGTGGATATTGGAGATCTGCCAGGTGGTCGGCGGAAAGTATTCGTTGCCCTCGTCCCACACGGTGGCGGCGAGTTCGGCGATGGCCGGCGCGGCCAGGTGGATCGGATTCTTCGCCAGGTGCGGGTAGGCGATATGGCCCTGCACGCCCTTGACGCGCAGCGTGCCGGACAGCGAGCCGCGCCGGCCGTTCTTGATGGTGTCGCCGAGCTCGGCGACGCAGGTGGGCTCGCCGACGATGCAGTAGTCGAGCGTTTCGCCGCGCGCCTTCAGCGCTTCGACCACCTTGCACCGTGCCGTCGATGGCGAGGCCTTCTTCGTCGGAGGTGAGCAGCAGGGCGATCGAACCGCTGTGGTCGGGATGCGCGGCGAGGAAGCGTTCGGTCGCGGTGACGAAGGCGGCGATCGAGGTTTTCATGTCGGCCGCGCCGCGCCCATACAGCTGGCCGTCGCGCACGGTCGGCTCGAACGGGTCGGACTGCCATTGGTCCAGCGGGCCGGTCGGCACCACGTCGGTGTGGCCGGCGAAGCAGACCACCGGCGCCGTCGTGCCCTTGCGCGCCCACAGATTGTCGACGCCGTTGTAGCAATGGCGCTCGAGTGGAAGCCGAGTTTCTCCAGGCGTGCGGCGATGAGGTCGTGGCAGCCTGCGTCGTCGGGCGTCAGCGAACGGCGTTTGAGCAGTTCGACCGGCAAGTTCGAATGTTTCATTGGCCATGCGGCGGTCATGCTCCAAAAATGGCCTGGTATTGGTCTTCGGCGAAGCCGAGATGATAGCGACCTTCGTGTTCCAGCACCGGCCGTTTGATGACGCTCGACTGCGGCCAGCATCAGCGCTGATCGCGCCGGCCTCGTCACTGGCGGCGGCTTTTTCCGCGTCCGACAGTTTGCGCCAGGTGGTGCCGCGCGTATTGAGCAGCGCCTGCCAGCCGGTCTGCCTGATGACCTTGCGCAGCCACGCCGCATCGACACCCTGTTTCTTGAAGTCGTGAAACGGCACTTCGAGCTGCATGCCCGGCCAGCCAGGCGCGGGCTTTTTTGACGGTGGT